>CAVOHL010000035.1:0-109926 GCA_963695665.1 uncultured Alphaproteobacteria bacterium | reverse complement strand
CAGCCGATCGCGCTTATAACTCGATAAGTCCGATCAATCAGCGCCCGAAAAACGACCTGCTGATGGCATCGAGCCGATGAATGGTGCCCATCGGTATCGGCCGGCCATGTTCGTCAAACTTGATCTGATTGTCGCACGGTTTGAGGCCATCGACGAATCGACCATTGGCATTGTCAAACTTCGTCTCAGCGCACTGATCCGGGTTGGTTGCAGAACGATCTTGCCGGTGCGTCATTCGTCAGCATCGTGCGGCGGCGTGGGTCGCTCCGCGATCCGCTGCGATTGGGCTGACCCGAACTGCCAGTTCGCCCCCAGATAGATGATCGCCGCGCAAGCGAGGGCCACCATGGTCAGGGTATACCAGCGCCTGGAGCGCTTGGTCGAGCGCGGACGCGCCTTCTTTGCCGTTGGGCTAGCCGGGGCGGGACTTGGTTGCCGAGCGCTCATGCGTGCAGTCCTCAGCCCTGGCAAAGACGAGCAGTTACGGCGGGCGTGTGTCTGTCCCAGAGCTCGACGAGGATTTTGCTGCGGATTGATTTGTTTTCGGTAAATGTTTTGCCACTCGGGGTCGCGCCGAACGCTTTTGTAAACGGATCATTCACTACGCTTGACGCCAAGTTGCTTGCACGTCGCGCTCAACTAGCAAGCAGCGCGCGCAGGACAATCAAATAAAAATTGCTGAAACTCCTTCAGCGGGCCGCGAAAGGAAGCAAGCTATATCTCCCGGCAGCAGGGAATATTCAAATGCGAATTGCTGTCCAGGCGGATGATGGCGACGAGGTGTCAATAACCGCTGACGTGGTGTCCGCGGAACAAGCTCTCGTAACGCTGCAGATTGAAAACTCAATTTACGATCTCGGTGGCCGAGCATGAGGAGGCCACGCTCACGATTGATAAGGCGCGCGAGCTGGCGTGGGCGCTGCTCACTATGGCCGATGCCGTAGAATTTGTCAGCGCGCCGGTGACGGAAATCCTTTCGGCGCTAAATTATCCCGGCGGTCATACGACAAACTAACGCAAAGTGTCGTAGATCCTGCGCATTCTCTTGCGTCCACGTGGGGTCATGTCCTTCACTTTGTCTTCAAATTCGTCGTCTTCGAATTCGTCCGGGGGCGCAGGTAACGGACGCAGTTCGAAGGGGCCAGGCGGCAGGCTGCTCAATTAGCCGTTTCCCTCGTGCGAAGCAGCTAACCTCCGAAAGATCTGGCAGCTCGATACCCAAAATATACGCCTCCACATCGGCATGAGTGAACCATAACAGCCACGGCGGCGCTTCCTTAAAGATCAGGCTGTATTTTCCAATTTCGTCGGCGCCCGGAAGGTCCGGAAGAAAAAATTCGCGAAAATACTTGGCAATGCGGTACACGCCCGGCCGATCAAATGGCGTCCCGTCCTCCTCTACATTACCATCGAACCCTCCATGCTTCTCCCGGCACGCTCGCCACGCAGCGGATTTGCGGCACCGTTCCCAGGCGTTGCGCAGCGGCTCATCGATCTTGGGCTCTCCATAGAGGATGAGGCAACTAAGATTTGCTACAATATCACATGCAGACGGACGAAGGTACTCTATCATAGAGATTTCGTGCTTCTGTCTTCGCTGAAGATAAGCGTTGGCCAGTTGCTCAAAGCGAGCAACCCGTCGAAATCGAAGCTGACGCATGTTACGCGATCCCGCTTAATTTTGCCTCGAGCGAGTCCAACCTCTTTACGACGTCGGCTAGATCGATCGCTTCGCTGAACGACTTCATCACTGTGGCCAGTGCCGCGCCTTCGCTCACGCTGAGTCTGCCCTCGGACACGGCCCGGATGACCGCACCGAGGGCCTCCACTGCGTCATCGGCGAATTGTATGGCAGGGAGATCAAGCTGCAGCGGCCGCTCCCGCGGCAGAATGCGGCCGAGCAAAAATTTTAGCATGCCAACGTCGCCGGCCAGGGCGAGTTCGACCGCCTTGCGCGTCAGTGCTTCTGCCTCGCCCTCCAGCAATGCCGCCGCGACGATGGTCGTGCGGTTTCTGGATCCGGGCTTGCGTCCGGGGTTGCCCGTAACGAAGGGCCGGCCGCGAACAGCGGTGATTGAGGTCCCTGGGGAATCCGGCTGGCGGCGCATCCGAGACGCGCTCCTCGTCCTTCTCCCAGTTGCTCACAAAATAACCACGACCTTGCTAATCCGCAAGGTTCCGCAGATCGACTTTTATAGCACTAGTTTGTAGCGCTAGTTAAGTTGTATAACATAAGAATACTACTAATACTAGAACATATACCGGCCTGAGTTGGCGGCCGGTTCGTCGCGTAAATCTCGCGTAATTACGCGTGCAGGTTCCCTCGACGAGAGGACCCACGGGCACCGGGGCTCAAGGCTTCGCAGATCCGCCGGCGGCAAGGCCGCGCATGCCGTCAAGCAGCGCCTTATGAAAAACGTCAGGTGCCTGGATCTGGGGCGAGTGGCCCAGATCGGGAAATTCGATCAGACGGCCGCGGGGAAAGCGGCTCACCGCCGCTTTGGCCAGGACCGGGTAATTGCCCAAAGTGGCGCCGACCGAGGGCGGCGCCAGATTCTTGCCGAGCGCCGTCGTGTCCTTGTCGCCGACCATGAGCAGCACCGGCACCTTGATCTGTTCGAACTCGTAGAACACCGGCTGCGTGTAAATCATGTCGTAGAGCAGCGCCGAATTCCAGGCGACGATGTCCCGGCCCGGACCGCGATAGAGTCCGGCGAACATCTGCACCCAGCGCTCATACCGCGGGTCCCAGGTGCCGGTGTAATAGGTCGCGCGCTCGTAGTTGCGAATGCTGTCGGCGGTCGTCTTCAGGTCTTGCTGGTACCACGCATCGATGCTTTGCCAGGGCACGCCCTTCGCCTTCCAGTCCTCGAGCCCGATCGGATTGACGAGCACCAGCTGCTCCGTGTCGTTCGGATACATGAGCGCGTAGCGCATGCCGAGCATGCCGCCGGTCGAATGACCGATGATCGTGGCGCGGCTGATGCCGAGCGAAGCCAACAGCGCGTGCGTATTTCCGGCGAGCTGCTGAAAGCTGTACTGGTAATGTGCGGGCTTGGTCGATTTGCAAAACCCGATTTGGTCGGGAGCAATCACCCGGTAACCGGCTTCGCTCAGAACCGCGATGGTATCCTGCCAGGTTGCCGCGCAAAAATTCTTGCCGTGCAACAATACCGCGACGCTGCCGTTCGGCGCCGCCGGCTTCACGTCCAGATACGCCATGTCGAGAGCCTCGCCCTGCGAGGTGAAGGAGAAATGCGACGGCGGCCAAGGATATTCAAAACCCTCGAGCTGCGGGCCGTAGGCGGGCTCGTCATCGGCCGCGACGGTCGGGGACGGGCGCGCCGAGCGTGACGGCGGCGCCGAAGCACAATGCAAGGGGCAATGCAGAGAAGCGCATGGTCCAATCTTCCGTGCGTGGAGTTTGGGTCGGATGCCGACATCTTATGTCGAGCGGCGCTGCCGGCCCTAGAGCCTACTTCCGAAGTGCCTTTCGCGAATTGAGTTCCGCCAAGTTCGAACCCTCTGGAGCCCGTGTTTCAGGACAGATTGCCTATGAAATAATCGGGATGGTCATTTCGGTGAGGGTTGCGACCGTAAGCCTTGGAAGCAAAACGTGTTCAGGTTCTGTGCGCGGTCGGGTCGCCAGTCGGCCCGGAGCGTGCTAGGGGAGGATGGTTCGGGCGCAGCGGCAAGGGGAGCCCAATGGGTCATGGGTGAGGCTGTCGGGGTTGGTACGGACGGTCTGTTGAGAGTCGGGGTCGTGGGCGTTGGCGTCATGGGGAGCAACCATGCGCGCGTCCTATCGGAAATGTCGGGCGTGCAGCTCGTCGGCATAGTCGACCCGGACCGCAAGCAAAGGGATTTGGTCACCCGCGCCGTCGGATGTCCCGCCTTCAGCGACATGGACGCCTTGCTGCGCAGCGGCATCGATGCCGTCACCATCGCCGCGCCGACGCATCTGCATCATGACCTCGCGCTTGAATGCATCAGCCGCGGCGTCAATCTCATGGTCGAGAAACCGATCGCCTCGAATGTCGCCGAAGGGCGCGCGATCGTCGCCGCCGCCCGGCGCGCCGGCGTCACGCTGATGATCGGCCATGTCGAACGCTTCAATCCGGCGGTCGAGTCGATCAAGCGCTGGATCAAGGACCAGGACATCCTCTCGATCGCCATCACCCGCGTCGGCCCGTTCCCGCCGCGGATGTCGAATGTGGGAGTGGTCATCGACCTCGCGGTGCACGACATCGACCTCATCCGCTGGTTCACGGAGTCGGAGATCGTGGAAATCCAGCCGCAATTGTCGAGCGCGGTCGCCGAGCGCGAGGACATCGCGCTGTTGCAGTTCCGCACCGCGTCCGGCGTGCTCGCCCACATCAACACCAACTGGCTCACGCCGTTCAAGGCGCGCAACATTCACATCGCCACCCGCGACAAATATCTGATCGCCGACCTGTTGACGCTGCAGGTCACCGAATGTTTCGGCTTCCAGACCGACGGCAGCTATTCGATGCGGCACCTTTCGGTCGGCTATGCGGAGCCGTTGCGCGCCGAGCTCGTCGCCTTCGTCAATGCGGTCCGCCGCGGCGAGACGCCGCCAGTGACCGGCGAGGAGGGCGTCGCGAGCCTCGAGATCGCCATGCGCTGCCTTGCCGCGCCTGCGGCGGAAGCGACGGCGCAACGCAAGGGGCCCCGGCGCGTCGCCGGCTGAGGCCTCCTCGCGCCTGGATCGAGCAGGATCATGAATCAACACGCCCGCCTTGAAGACCGGGCGATCCCGTTCATCGACGTTGCCGCCCAGCGCCGCCGTCTCGGCGGTGCGATCGACGAGGCGATATCGCGCGTGCTCGCGCATTGCCAGTTCATCCAGGGACCGGAGGTGCGCGCGCTCGAGGCCGAGCTTGCGGCGTTCTGCGGCGCGCGCCACGCGATCGCCTGCTCGAGCGGAACCGACGCGCTCCGCCTCGTGCTCATGGCGTGGGGCATCGGACCGGGCGACGCGGTGATATGCCCGGCCTTTACCTTCTGCGCGACCGCCGAGGTCGTGGCGCTATGCGGCGCGACGCCGGTCATGGCCGATGTGCGCACCGAGACGTTCAATCTCGATCCGGCAAGCTGCGAGCGCGCGGTAACGACTGCGAAGGCGCTTGGACTCAAGCCGCGCGCCATCATTCCGGTCGATCTGTTCGGCTTGCCGGTCGAACACGACGACATTGCCGCCGTCGCCGCCGCGCACGGCATGCTGGTGCTCGACGACGCCGCGCAGGCCTTCGGTGCGGTCTATAAGGGTCGCAAGCTCGGCGTGCTCGCGCCGGCAACCGCGACCAGCTTCTTTCCGGCAAAGCCGCTCGGCTGCTACGGCGACGGCGGCGCCGTCTTCACCGACGACGATGCCCTGGCCGCGCGGCTGCGCAGTCTGCGCGTGCACGGCGAGGGCGCCGACAAATATGATGCCGCCGACGATCGGCCTCACCGGGCGCCTGGACACCATCCAGGCGGCGATTCTGCTGGAGAAGCTGAAAATCTTCCCGGATGAAATCGTCGCGCGCGGCCGCGTCGCCGCCCGCTATGCGGCCGGTCTTGCCGATGTTGCGACGGTGCCGCGGGTGGGCAATGAGTCGAATTCGGTTTGGGCGCAATACACCATCCGGCTCGCGCCCGGGCGGCGCGATGCGCTCGCCGCCGCGCTCAAGGCGCAAGGCATCCCGACCGGGATCTACTATGCCAAGCCGCTGCACCGCCAGGCGGCCTATCGGCACTTTCCCGTCGCCGAAGGCGGCCTGCCGGCGAGCGAGCGGCTTGCCGAAGAAGTGATCAGCCTGCCGATGCACGCCTATCTCGAGCAGCCGGTCCAGGATCGGATCATCGCGGCGGTTCGGCGCGCGCTCGCGGGCTAAAGCTTGTCCCGCTTGGTCCCGCGCCGGCGGGAAATGCAGAGTAAGATTGCGTCTGATTCCTCGGGTCCCGCTTTCGCCGGGACGAGCGGGCGGTGGTATCTAGGCGCCAATGATCGAGCGGATTCTCACCGTTGGCGGCTTTACGCTGCTCTCCCGCCTCACCGGCTTTACCCGCGACATCATGCTCGCGGCGTTCCTCGGCGCCGGGCCGGTGGCCGATGCGTTCTTCGTTGCCTTTCGGCTGCCGAACCATTTCCGCGCCATCTTTGCCGAAGGTGCGTTCAATGCCGCATTCATTCCCGCCTATGCGCGCATTCGCACCCAGGGCGGCGCCGATGCGGCTAAACTTTTCGGCGACCGCATCTTTACGCTCCTGCTCGCGACCCAAATCGTGTTGCTCGCGCTGGCGCTCGTCTTCACGCCGCAAGCGATCGAGCTGCTTGCGCCCGGCTTTTCCCATGACCCGCAACAGTTCGCGCTTGCCGTCAACCTGACGCGGATCACGTTTCCCTATCTCCTCCTCATCACGCTGGTCACGCTATGGGGCGGCATTCTCAACGCGCTGCATCGTTTCGCGGCCGCGGCGGCGGCGCCGATCCTGCTCAATTTCTCGATGATGGCGACGCTCGCCTTTGCGGCGTTCTTCGGCGGCGCCGCTTACGCCGCGGCCTGGGGGGTGCTCATTTCCGGCGTGCTGCAGGCGCGTGCTGGTCGGCGGCGATACGCTGCGCGCCGGCTTCATGACCTCCTTTCACGCGCTGCGCTGGGACGACGACGTGCGGCGCTTCTTCAAGGCGCTCGTGCCCGCGACTATCGGCTCCGCCGGCACGCAGCTTGCCCTGTTCGCCGACACCATTATCGCGAGCTTCCTTTCGGCGGGCGCGTTGTCCGCGCTCTACTATGCCGACCGGATCGATCAGCTTCCGATCGGCGTGATCGGCATAGCCGTCGGCACCGTGCTGGTGCCGGAGATGACGCAGCGGATCGCGGCCGGCGACGAAAGCGGCGCCCGCTCGGCGCAAAACCGGGCGATCGAATTTGCGCTGCTTCTGGCCATCCCCTGCGTCATCGCCTTCCTGATTGTGCCGGACGTGATCATGCGCGGACTGTTCGAGCGCGGCCGTTTCACCGCCGGCGATGCGCACGCGGCGGCGTTGACGCTCATGGCCTACACGGTCGGTCTCGTTCCCTTCGTCCTCATTCGCAGCGTCGTTGCTCCGTTCCTCGCCCGCGGTGACACGCTGACGCCGATGAAGGCGGCGCTCGCCGGCACCGCGGTCAATATTCTTTGCAAGGTCGCGCTCATGGGTTCGTTGGCGCAGGTCGGCCTTGCGCTGGCGACTTCGATCGGCGCCTGGGTCAACTTCGTCCTCGTGCTCGTCTTCGCGGCGCGCGCCGGGCTCATCGCTTCCGACGCGACGCTCAGATCCTCGCTCGCCAAGCTCGCGGCGGCGGCCTTCGCGTTCGCGCTGTTGCTCTATGTTGCAGCCCCGGTCGTCGCCGCACTGTTATCCTCGTTGTCCAGGTTCCGCGCCGAAGCGGAATTGATCGCGCTGGCGCTGCTCGGGAGCCTGTTTTACGGAGCGCTTGTTCTCGCGCTGTTCGGACGCCGCTGGCTATCGCTGCTGCGCCGACGGGGGCAAGCGACGCCGGCTCGCCCCGATCGACGCGTTCGAAGGGGAATCTTGAGCGCGACTTGCCGGCTGAAGTGCCACACCCGCGTCGGCATATAGCCGATGCGGGCGTCGGTGCTCATCACGATCATATCGGCGCAAAGCGCGATGTCGGAGCCGCCGGCGACCGCATAGCCATGAACTTTGCAGATCACCGGACGGTAGGAGCGCCAGATACTCATGAACAATTCCGTGTTCCGCATCATGAAGGCGTAATCCTTCATCGGATCCCACGGCATGTCTTGGGTGATGTTGTTGGTGCGGATTTCTTGCGCGTAATACGTCAAGTCGTAGCCGGCACAGAACGCCTCGCCGGCGCCCGACAACACGATGACGTGGACGCCGGCGTCGGCGTTCGCTCTGGCGACGCAATCGGCGAGTTCCGCCGGCACGTCGTCGTCGATGGCGTTCATCACCTCCGGACGGTTGAGCGTGATACGGCCGATCCTGCCGTCCTTCTCGTAGATGACCTTGGGCATTGCGCTCTCCGTTACTTGGGCGGGCGGCTGTCGGGACGCGCACTCATTGCCGGCTACGCCTGCAGCGCCGCAATCACGGCCGGCGCAACCTCGTCGCCCCATTCCTGCACGAAATGTCCGGCCGCGGCGAATTCGAGCGGCGGCGGACAGCCGCGGATGTTTCGATGCAGCAGGCGCATCGCCGGCGCCCCGAGCACGGGATCGGCCATGCCGATCGCCATGACGCTTCGCCCTTGCCAGTCGTTGCGCCAGAACTCGCGGGCGGCGCGACCGATGGCGGCGCCCGGGCTGTCGACGAATTCCGGCACCAGATTGGGGAAACGGCGCACGCCGCCCTTGTAGCGCGCGTCCGGATAAGGCGCGTCGTAGGCGGCGGCTTCCGCCGCCGACAGCTGCGGGCAGGCGCGCGCCAGCAACTTGCCGATGGCCATGTCCGGCTGGCTGTTGGCAATAGGCGCGCCAATCCAAAAATCCCTTGCCGAGAGGCAGATCGCCGGTCGGCAGCGCCGTATTCATGACGATCAACCGGGCAGAATCGTTCGGGCATCTCCATC
The DNA here is from genome assembly GCA_963695665.1 of uncultured Alphaproteobacteria bacterium. Classification (GTDB taxonomy): domain Bacteria; phylum Pseudomonadota; class Alphaproteobacteria; order Rhizobiales; family Xanthobacteraceae; genus BOG-931. The sequence continues at coordinate 101,323 of CAVOHL010000035.1, read as the reverse complement.
GGCAGCGTCAGACCGAGAAGCCCGCCCCAGTCCTGCACCACCAAGGTGATGTCGGTCAGATCGAGCGCGCGGACGAAGGCGAGGAGACTGTTGCGATGGAAGTCGAAGGTGTAGATCGCGTCATCGGCCGGCTTGTCCGAACGTCCGAAACCGAAAAAATCCGGCGCGACGACGCGATTTCCGGCGGCGAGAAAATGCGGGATCATCCGCCGGTAGAGATAACTCCAGGTCGGCTGCCCGTGCAGACAGAGGACCACCGGCGCGGTTCTCGGCCCTTCGTCGATATAGGCCATGGCCAAGCCGGCAAAACCCGGCAGGTCATCGCGACGACGCGCCTGCCAGGGAAAGCCGGGCAGATTGGCGAAGCGCTCCGGCGGCGTTTTCAGAATCTCGTTCATTTTCGTCTCGAATTGACCGGCCCCTGCGACCAAGTCCAGTGTAGCAAGTGCCGCCCGCGACGCGCGCCAGCGAAATCCGCTCAGCCGGAGTATCGCGGCGTTCATGCGGCTTGCTGGTCGCTTGCTGCGCGACTGCGCGCTCGCTCTGTCGTAAGGTTTGCCAATTGGCCGCAGCATAAGGGACCAACCATGCCTACACGGGAGCGCGTGCAAGCTTTGATCGGCCTGGTCGAACGCGGCCAGTTCATCGAGGCCTTGCAATCGTTTTATCATCCGGACGCGTCGATGCAGGAGAACCTCGATCCGCCGCGCCACGGCCTCGACACCCTGATCAGGGGAGAGCGGCGCGTCATGGCCGCTCACCGCGAGATCCGAACGCGGCCGGTGCAGACCTTCCTGGTCGAAGGCGACCGCGCGGTGATCAACTGGATCTTCGACTTCGTCGACCATGAGGGCCGCGCCTTCACCTTGGACGAGCTTGCGGTCCAGCTCTGGCGCGACGAGCGGATCATCGAGGAGCGTTTCTACTATGATCCGGCGCAACGGGGGCGCAGAACCGAGCAGGGATGAGCCGCGGCGCGGTGCGTCGTTTGACCGGACGCGCGCCCGGCGGCTCGCGCGGATTGCGTGCCATTATGGCTGCATTCCGGACGGAAGCCTTCACGGCTTTCACGGTAAATACCGGGAGTTCTTGACGAACAGCACGCGGCCGGGAACAATGCGCCAACAGCGCCCGGTCGCGCCAGGATTCAGATAAATCGGGAGGACCATCCATGACTTCGCACGTCAGAACCATGCTCTTTGCCGCAGCCGCGATGGCTGTCGTCGCCATGCCCGCGGCGGCCGAAGACACGGTCAAGCTCGCCTATATCGACCCGTTGTCGGGCGGCGGCGCGAGCATCGGCGAGATGGGCCTCAAGGAGTTCAACTTCCTCGCCGAGGTCACCAATGCGAATGGCGGGATCTTGGGCCACAAGCTCGAGATCGTCCCTTACGACAACAAGCTCAACGCCCAGGAGACGCTGGTTCAGGTGCAGAAGGCGATCGATTCCGGCATCCGCTTCATCACCCAGGGCAATGGCTCGGCGTTCGCCGCGGCGATCGAGGATTTCGTGCAGAAGTACAACGAGCGCAATCCGGGCAAGGAAGTGCTGTACTTCAATTACGCGGCGGTCGATCCGGTGCTCACCAACGACAAATGCAGCTACTGGCATTTCCGCTGGGACGCGAATTCCGACATCAAGATGAGCGCGCTCACCAACTACATGAAGACGCGAACCAACATCAAGAAGGTCTATTTGATCAATCAGGACTATTCGTTCGGCCAGGCGGTCCGCAAAGAGGCGCGCGCGATGCTCAACGCCAAGCGGCCTGACATCCAGATCGTCGGCGACGAGGTGCATCCGCTGCTCAAGGTCACCGACTTTTCGCCGTACATCGCCAAGATCAACGCCTCCGGCGCCGACAGCGTCATCACCGGCAACTGGGGTCAGGATTTTGCCTTGCTGCTCAAGGCCGCGGCCGACGCCGGACTGCAGGTCGACTGGTACACCTACTACGCCGGCGGCACCGGCGGCCCGACGGCGGTCAAGCAGGCGAACCTGCCGGATCGCGTGTTCGCAATCGCCGAGGGCGTGGCGAACGAGCCTTATGCCCCGGCCCAGGAGTTCGAGAAGGCGTTCCGCGCCAAGGCCGGCGTGACGTTGTTCTATCCGCGGGCGGTCAACGAGATCCGCATGTTCGTCAAGGCGGCGCAGGAAGCGAATTCGCTCGAGCCGGTCAAGATCGCGGCCAAGCTCGACGGCATGCAGGTCAACGTCTACGACGGCGGCGACGGTTTCATGCGCTCCGACGATCACCAGTTCTTCCAGCCGATGTATCTCGCCAATCTCGGCCCCCTGGGCAAAGACCAGCCGTTCGACGAGGAGAATACCGGCTGGGGCTGGAAGATGATGGGCAAGATCGAAACGCAAAGACACCATCCTTCCGACCAGCTGCAAGATGAACCGCCCGAGCTGACCGCGCCAAGCCCGGCCGGGAGTGCTCGAGCTCGTCACCATATCGACGTTAAACGGCGTGCTCTACGGCATGCTGCTGTTCCTGATGGCGAGCGGCCTCACGCTGATCTTCAGCATGATGGGGGTGCTCAACTTCGCCCACGCCAGCTTCTACATGCTGGGCGCGTTCTTCGGCTTTCAGATCGGCCAGATGCTCGGGTTCTGGCCGGCCTTCGTCATCGCGCCGGTGCTGGTCGGCGGCATCGGCGCGCTGATCGAACGCTACGGGCTGCGCTACGTGCACCGGCACGGTCCGGTGGCCGAACTCCTGTTCACGTTCGGGCTCGCCTTCGTCATCGTGGAAATCGTGCAGATGATCTGGGGCAAGGGCCCGGCCGATTATCGCGTTCCCGCGTCGCTTGATTTCAGCGCCTTCACCGTGTTCTCGACCAACTATCCCGCCTACAAGATGTTCGAGCTGTTGACCGCGATCGCGATTTTCGCGGTGCTGTTCGCCGTGCTCACGCGCACCCGCGTCGGACTGATCATCCAGGCCGCGCTGACCCATCCGCACATGGTGGCCATGCTCGGCCACAACGTGCCGCGGGTGTTCATGCTGGTGTTCGGCGTCGGCACCGGATTGGCCGCGGTCGCCGGCGTGATCGCCGGCCCGGCGCTGGTCACCCAATCGAACATGGCGGCGGCGCTCGGCCCGATCCTCTTCGTCGTCGTCGTGGTCGGCGGGCTCGGCTCGCTCGCCGGCGCCTTTGTCGCTTCCTTGCTGATCGGGCTCGTGCAGACCTTTGCCGTCTCGATCAATCTTTCCGTCGCCGACGTGCTGGGCGGCATCGGCGTCGCCGCACCCGCGAGCGGCGTTCTGTCCGACGTGTGGACCGTGACGGTGGCGCAGCTCGCCCCGATCATTCCCTACCTGCTGCTGGTGCTGATCCTGATCTTCCGGCCGGTCGGCCTCATGGGGACGCGCGAACATTGAGTGACGCAGCAAGCGACGCCGCAAAACTGCCGGCGCGCGGCGCACTTTATCCGGCGGGCGTTCCGGCGCTGTTGCGCCTCGCCGCGCCGTGGATCGCGCTCGCCGCTCTGTTTGCGATCCTGCCGGCGATCTTTGCTTCCGGCACCGCGCTCACGATGATGAGCCTGATGGGCATCATGATCGTGTTCGCACTCTCCTACAACATGCTGCTCGGCGAGACCGGCCTGCTCTCGTTCGGTCACGCCGTCTATTACGGGCTCGGCGGATTTCTGGCGGTCCACGCCATGAACGTCGTGATCCATGATCGGCTGCCGGTGCCGTTGCCGCTCATTCCGCTGGTCGGCGCCTTCGGCGGTCTCCTCTTCGGCATCATCTTCGGATCGGTCTCGACGCGCCGCGCCGGCACCGCCTTTGCGATGATCTCGCTCGGCCTCGGCGAGCTCGTCGCCTCGAGCTCGCTCATCCTGCGCGGCTTCTTCGGCGGCGAGGAGGGGGTGAGCACCAACCGCACCAAGCTGCTGCCGGTCTTCGGCCTGCATTTCGGCCCGCAGATCCAGGTCTATTACCTGATCGCGGCATGGTGCCTCCTCTGCATGGTGCTGATGTACGCGCTCAGGCGAACGCCGTTCGGCCGCATGTGCAACGCGGTGCGCGAGAATCCGGAGCGCGCGCAATTCGTCGGATATAATCCGGGCACGGTGCGGTTCATCGCCTTCTCGCTGGCGGGGTTGTTCGCCGGGGTCGCCGGCGCGCTGGCGGCGATCAATTTCGAGCTGGTCAATTCCGCCGCGGTCGGCGCCGAACAGTCGGGCCTGGTGCTGCTCGCCGCCTTTATCGGCGGCACCGGCAATTTCATCGGCCCGGTCATCGGCGCGGTGCTCGTCACCTGGCTCGAGCTCATGCTCAGCGACGTGACCGATGTTTGGCAACTCTATTTCGGCCTCCTGTTCATCGGCATGGTGATGTTCGCGCCGCGCGGCATTGCCGGGCTGGTGATGATGCATGAGCCGTTGTGGCAGGCCCGCGCCTACGGATCGATGCTGCGGCTCGCGCTCACCTATCTGATCGCCCTGATCCCCGCGCTCGCGCTCATTGCCGGCCTGATCCTCGTCATCGAGATGGCCTACCACCTCAGCGTCAAGGCATCCGAAGGGCCGACGATCTCCCTTCTGCACGTTGCGCTGAACACCACGAGCGCGACGCCCTGGGTCGCCGCGGCGGTTCTCGTGGCCGGCGGGTTCTTCCTCTTCCGCCTGACCTGGCCGCTCGTCGGCGCCGCCTGGCACGACGCCTTCATGCAGGCGCACGGCTCGGTGAGGGCGAAATGACCGCGCCGGCGATCGAACTCATCGACGTGCACAAGAATTTCGGCGCCACGCAGATCATTCGCGGCGTCAGCCTGACCGTGCCGGTCGGCCAGCGCCACGCGATCATCGGGCCGAACGGCGCCGGGAAATCGACCCTGTTCAACCTGATGAGCGGCCGCCTCACGCCAAGCGCCGGCGCGGTGCGGCTCAATGGCGGCGACATCACCGGCCTGCCGCCGCACGAGATCAACCGGCGCGGCCTCTGCCGCAGCTTTCAGGTCACCAACATCTTTCCCCGCCTGTCGGTGTGGGAGAATGTGCGTTGCGCGGTGCTGTGGTCGCTGGGATACAAATACGCATTCTGGCGCGGCGTCGACGGCCTCGCCGATGTGCGCGAGCGGACCGAAGCGACCCTCAAGGCGATCGGCCTGATCGACCGCCGCCGCGTTCAGGCCGGCGTCCTCGCCTACGCCGACCAGCGCGCGCTCGAGATCGGCATCACCATCGCCGGCGGCGCCGAGATCATCCTGCTCGACGAACCGAGCGCGGGAATGAGCGCGGCCGAGGCGGCGCGCGCGGTCGCGCTCATTCGCCGGGTCAGCGAAGGCCGCACGTTGATCATGATCGAGCATGACATGGACGTCGTGTTCGATCTCGCCGACCGCATTTCCGTGCTGGTGTACGGAGAGATCATCGCCAGCGACGTTCCCGCCCTGATCAAGCAGGACCGCGCCGTGCAGACGGCCTATCTGGGTACGGCGGCATGATGCTCGAGGTCCGCGATCTGCACGCCTACTACGGCAAGAGCCACATTCTGCAGGGCGTCTCGCTTCGCGTCGGCGCCGGCGAGATCGTCAGCATCCTCGGCCGCAACGGCGTCGGCCGCTCGACCACGCTGAAGGCGATCATGGGCGACGTGCCGCCGCAGGGCTCGATCACCTTCAGGGACGAAGCGATTGCCGGCCTCAAACCCTACGAGATCGCGCATCGGGGCGTCGGCTATGTGCCCGAGGATCGCGCCATCTTTCCGACATTGACCGTCGAGCAGAATCTGATTCTCGGGATCAAGGCCGGGAGGAAAACGGCGCGATGGAATTTCGCCGATACCTATCGGCTGTTCCCCAGGCTTGAAGAGCGCGCCAAAACTCCGGCCGGCGCGATCTCCGGCGGCGAGCAGCAGATGCTGACCATCTGCCGGACGTTGATGGGCGATCCCGACCTCATCATGATCGATGAGCCGACCGAGGGGCTCGCGCCGCAAATGGTCGAACGCATTGCCGAAGTGCTGCAGAGCATCGCCGCGCGGCACATCTCCATCCTGCTCGTCGAGCAGAAACTGACCATCGCCATGCGCATCTCGCATCGGGTCTATGTGATGGGCCACGGCCGCATGGTGTTCGAGGGCACGCCGCCGGAGCTCGCCGCCGACGCCGCCGTGCGCCAAGCGTGGCTCGAGGTGTGAGGATCACTGACTCGGCGCCGATTTCAGAAACAAATTTAGGACTGCCTTGATTTCACCGCGATAGCGCTTCCTCTTCGCCGCAGAACGGCGAGTTGACTATTGGTGTTGCGTGGGCCATGACCCCGCACGATGCAACCCAAGCCTCATCTCCAGCCCGCGCCCAGCCGACAGCTTCACTTCCCGCACAGCGCGCCGCCTGCGCCTGCGCGAACGGTCGAGATCGCGCCCGGAATCCTGTGGGCGCGGCTGGCGCTGCCGTTCCTCCTCGACCATGTGAACATCTACTTCATCGACGACGGCAACGGCTGGACGCTCATCGACACCGGTCTCGGCAACAAGGCCACCCAGGAAGCCTGGCAGGTGATGTTCGATGGGCTGTTGAGCGAGCGCCCGCTCACGCGCATCATCGCCACGCATTTTCATCCCGACCATGTCGGCTCCGCCGGCTTCCTGCTTCGGCGCTTCGACGTGCCGCTCTACATGTCGGCGACGGAATATCTGCAGAGCCTGAGCATCAACCTCGATCCCGGCGCACTCGAAGCCGAGCACCACCGCCGCTTTTATCTCGATCATGGTCTCGACGAGGATACGACCGCGCGCGTGGTGACGAGCGGTCACTCCTATCTCAGACGGACGACCGGGCTGCCGCCGACCTACCACCGCGTGCTCGCCGGCGATGTGCTGCGCATCGGGGGCCGCGAGTTCGAGGTGCTCACCGGCGGCGGGCATTCGCCGGAAGAGATCATGCTGCTGTGCCGGGCCGAGAAGCTGTTCATCTCGGCCGATCAGGTGCTGGCCAAGATTTCGCCGAATGTCAGCGTGGTCGCGGTCGATCCGGAAGGCAATCCGCTCGGCCACTACCTGCGCTCGCTCGACGCGCTGCGCAAGGACGTGGCCGAGGACGTCCTGGTGCTGCCGGGACACAACGTGCCGTTCTTCGGCTTGCACACGCGTATCGGCGAGCTGATCAACCACCACCACGCCCGTTGCGACCTGATCCTGCGCGCGTGCCGCGCGGCGCCAAGGTCGGCGGCCGAGCTGGTGCCGTTCGTGTTCGCGCGGCTGCTCGATCCGCACCAGATGGGGTTTGCCTTCAGCGAGGTGTTGGCGCACGTCAATTACATGCTGCGGCAGGGCCTGTTGAAGCCGATCGACACCACCGATGGTATCCGGCGGGTAGGGGCGGCGTGACCGCGGCTGCGCTGGCGCGATACCGCCAGCCGGTATTTGATCCGACCACTATGTGAGCAGTGAGCAGTGAGCAGGAGGAGGCCATGAATAAGTTTGTGGGAGCTGTGCTTCTGGTTGTTGCCGGTGCGGCGCCGGTGTTTGCGGCCGAGCTTCCGCCGCGCAAGGCCGGACTGTGGGAGATGAAGACGACGGTCTCCAGCGGGCGCACCATTTCGATGCAGCAATGCGTCGACGCCAAGACCGACGAGGCGATGCAGGCGGCCTCCGCCGCCAACGCGCAGCGCGACTGCTCGAAACGCGACGTGCAGAAGTCGGGCAATACGATCACGATCGATTCGGTGTGCACCGTGGTCGGCAAGCCGAAGACCGCCCATACGGTGATCACCGGCAACTTCGACAGCGGCTATACGATGGTGATCACCAGCCAGACCGACGGCGGGCCGCGAACCATAAACATCGAGGCCAAATGGCTCGGCCCCTGCGCGGCGGACCAGAAGCCCGGAGACACGATCATGCCGAACGGCGTGAAGATGAACGTCCTCGACATGAAGAAGGGCACGCCGCCGTCGGCAACCCCGGGCGCTCCGCCGCAGCAATAATCAACCGGTCCGCTTGCGTTCCTGCGGCACCAGCGAAACCGTCAGCCGCTCGGTGCCGCGCAGCACGTCGAGCGCGACCTCGCGGCCGATCTTCTCGCCGGTGAGCGCGCGGATGAGATCATCGGCGCCGGTCATCGCCGTCCCGTCGAGGCCGATGAGAATGTCGTCCGGTTTGATGCCGGCCTTGTCGGCCGGGCTTGCCGGCTCGACGGCGCCGACCATCACCGCGCTTTCCTGGTCGAGTCCGGCGCGCCGCAGCCGGCGCGGAATCGCCAGTTGCTGCGCGGATATGCCGATGAAGGCGCGGCGCACCCGGCCGTGCCGCACCAGTTCGCCGAGCACGAAGCTTGCGGTATTGGCGGCGACCGCAAAGCAGATGCCCTGCGCGCCCATGATCACCGCGGTGTTGACGCCGACGACCTCGCCATGCGAGGAGACGAGCGGGCCGCCCGAATTGCCCGGATTGAGCGCGGCGTCGGTCTGGATCACGTCGTCGATCAGGCGGCCGGTGCGCGCGCGCAGCGAGCGGCCGAGCGCCGAGACGACGCCCGTGGTCACCGTCGAACTCGAAGCCGAGCGGATTGCCGATGGCGATCACCAGCTGGCCGCGCTTCAGCCGCTTGGAGTCGCCAAGCGGCGCGGCGGTGCAGCGTCACCGCCTCATCGACCCGCAGCAAGGCGAGATCGGTGTCCGGGTCGTCGCCGACCAGGCGCGCCGTGAGACTGCTGGCCGTCGGCGGTCGTCACCTCGATCCGCGACGCGGCGCCGGCGACGTGACTGTTGGTGAGAATGAGGCCGTCGGGCGCGACGATGACGCCCGAGCCGGTCCCGCCGCGGGCGCGGCCATTCGCCTGTCCGACTTGCACGGCAGAGGCCGACGACCGCCGGGCCGACGCGGTCGACGACGTCGATGACGGCGCGCGAATAGGCGTCGAGCAGCGCCTGATCCTCGGAAGCGGCCGGGACACGGTCGGCTGCGGCAGGCTGCAACCCGCCCAAGCCGGTATTCGCGGGTATGATCTTCACGGAAATTCGCCATGTTTGCCGGCAGTGAGCCGGTGGCTCGCGTCGTGCGAACCGGTCCCCTATATGGGGAGCCCGCCCCGGGGCGACAAAGGGCGCAACCGATTCGGCAAGGCGCTGTTGACGCCGCGACCGCTTATGGTGCGGACGCCGGGCGAAGGAGAACTCATGGTCATCGCTCATGTGGCGCGCACGGGCGCCGCCTTGCTGATCGCGGCGGCGCTTTCATCCCTTGCCGGCTGCGGTGAGGGTCAACAGCAGAGCGCGGCGCCGCCGCCGCCGACCGTCACCGTGGCGAAGCCGGTCCAGCGCACCGTCGTCGATCAGGACGAGTATGTCGGCCGCTTCGTCGCCGTCGATTCGGTCGAGGTGCGCGCGCGCGTGTCCGGCTATCTTTCGGAAATCCATTTCACCGACGGCCAGATGGTGAAGAAGGGCGACCTTCTGTTCATCATCGACCACCGGCCGTTCCAGATCGTGCTCGACCAGATGCGCGCCAATCTCGCGCAGGCGCGCGCCAACCTCGCCTTCACCGAGGCCGATCTCGCCCGCGGCCAGGAATTGCTGCACAACAAGACCATCACCGAGCAGACCTTCGACCAGCGCACGCAGGCCAAGCGCGTCGCGGAAGCTTCGGTCGCCGCGCAGGAGGCGATGGTCCATTCGGCCGAGCTCGACCTCAACGATTATTCCGAGCTGCGCGCGCCGATCGACGGCCGCATCGGCGACCGCCGCGTCTCGGTCGGCAATCTGGTGACCGGCGGCAACGGCAGCAACACCACGCTGCTGGCGACCATCGTCTCGGTCGATCCGATCCGCTTCGAGTTCACCTTCGACGAGGCCTCCTATCTGCGCTACCAGCGCTTCGCCGGCGCGAGCGGACAAATGGGAAGCCGCGACGGCGGCGTGCCGGTCGCGCTCAAGCTCATCGACGAGCCCGATTTCCAGCACGCCGGCAAGATGGACTTCGTCGACAACGTCATCGACCGCTCGTCGGGCACCATCCGCGGCCGCGCGGTGTTCGCCAATCCCGGCGGCGTCTTCACGCCCGGCATGTTCGGCCGCGTCCGGGTCGCCGGCTCGCCGCCGCATACCGCGCTGCTCATTCCCGACGCGGCGATCGGCACCGAGCAGGCGCGCAAGTACGTGCTGGTCGTCGACGACGGCGGCGTCGCCCGGCAGCGATACGTCACGCTCGGCGCAGCTCGACGACGGCCTGCGCGTGATCAAGGACGGTCTCGCCGCCGCCGACCGCGTCATCGTCAACGGCCTGATGCGCGCGCGGCCGGGCGCGAAGGTCACGGCGGAGGAGAAGAAGAGCCCGGCCGCGTCGTCGGCCGACAAGCCGGCCGATCAGGCGAAGGCCGACTGAGGCCGGCATGCGCATTTCGCACTTCTTCATCGACCGGCCGATCTTCGCCGCCGTCGTCTCGATCGTCTTCGTGATTCTCGGCGGCGTGTCGTTCTCGCGCCTGCCGGTCGCGCAATATCCGGAGATCGCGCCGCCGACGATCAACGTCACCGGCCAATATCCCGGCGCCAGCGCCGAGGTCGTCGCCTCGACCGTGGTCACGCCGATCGAGCAGCAGATCAACGGCGTCGAGAACATGATCTACATGTCCTCGAACTCGACCGCCGACGGGCGCTTCTCGATCCCGGTCAGCTTCGAGCTCGGCACCAATCTCGACATCGCCCAGGTGCAGGTGCAGAACCGCGTCGCCATCGCGCAGCCGCGGCTTCCCGCCGACGTGCGCAATATCGGCGTCACCGTGGCGAAGAGCTCGCCCGACCTGATGATGGTCGTGCACCTCTATTCGCCGGACAAGTCGCGCGACACGCTGTTCATCTCCAACTACGCGACGCTCGAGGTCACCGACGCGCGTCACCCGCGTCGACGGCGTCGGCTCGATCACCGTGTTCGGCAGCCGCGACTACTCCATGCGCGTCTGGCTCGATCCCGACCGCCTGCAATCGCTCGGACTGACCGCGACCGACGTCATCAGCGCGCTGCAGGCGCAGAACATCCAGGTCGCCTCCGGCATGCTCGATCAGCCGCCGACGGCCCGCCCCGGCGCCTTCCAGATCGCGGTGCAGACGCTCGGCCGGCTCGCCGACCCGAGCGAGTTCGGCTAGATCGTGGTGAAGGAAACCCCCGGCGCGGTGGTGCGCCTCAAGGACGTCGCCAAGATCGAGCTGGCCGCGCTCGACTATTCGACGAACTCCTACCTCGATCACGATCCGGCGGTCGCGCTCGCCATCTTCCAGCGTCCCGGCTCGAATGCGCTCGCCACCGCCGCGGCGTCTCCAACCTGATGGCCGAGCTGTCGAAGCGCTTCCCGCCCGGCATCAAATACGCGATCGTCTACAATCCGACCGAGTTCATCCAGCAGTCGGTCGACGCCGTGATCGAGACGATCGGCGAGGCGATCGTCCTCGTCGTGCTGGTGGTCATCCTGTTCCTGCAGACCTGGCGCGCGGCGATCATTCCGATCGTCGCCATCCCGGTGTCGCTGATCGGCACGTTCTTCTTCATGGCGGCGTTCGGCTTCTCGCTCAACAATCTGTCGCTGTTCGGCCTGGTGCTGGCGATCGGCATCGTGGTCGACGACGCGATCGTCGTGGTCGAGAACGTCGAGCGCAACATCGAGAGCGGCCTTGGTCCGCGCGAGGCGGCGATCAAGAGCATGGACGAGGTCGGCTCGGCGCTGATCGCCATCGCGCTGGTGCTGTGCGCCGTGTTCGTGCCGTCGGTGTTCATCACCGGCATATCCGGCCAGTTCTACCGCCAGTTCGCGCTCACCATCGCCGGCGCGACCGTCATCTCGCTGATCGTGTCGCTGACGCTGTCGCCGGCGATGTGCGCGCTGCTGCTCAAGCCGCACGACGCGGCAGCAGCGCGAGCGCTGGTGGGAACGGCCGATCCACGGCTTCTTCGGCGCGTTCAATTGGGCTTCGACCGCTCGGCCGCGGCTTCGGCTGGCTTGCCGCCCGCGTGGTGCGCGTCGCCGTGATCATGCTCGTCGTCTATGCTCGTCGTGATCGGCTTCGGTCTCAACGAATTCCGCAAGACGCCGATCGGCTTCATCCCGCAGGTCGATCGCGGCTACCTCATCGTGGTCATGCAGCTGCCGCCGGGCGCCTCGCTGGCGCGCACCGACGAGGTCAACACGCGTGCTCGAGATCGCGCTGCGCGTCCCCGGCGTCGTGCACGGCGTCAACTTCGTCGGCTTCTCCGGCGCGACCTTCACCAATGCGCCCAATTCCGGCGCGATCTTCCTCATGCTCGACTCCTTCGAGAAGCGCGCGGCCGATCCGCACCAGTCGGCGCCGGCGATCCAGGCCGAGCTCAATCGCCGGCTGTCGAAGATCCAGGAGGCGCCTGATCCTCGTCGTGCGCCGCCGCCGGTCCGCGGCATCGGCAACGCCGGCGGCTTCCGCATGATGGTCGAGGACCGCGGCGGCCACGGCCCGGCGGAGCTGCGCGAAGCGGCGGCGGCGCTGATGGGCCGCGCCGGCCAGACGCCGGGCCTGGCCCAGGTGTTCACCCTGTTCGAGACCTCGACGCCGCAGCTCTATCTCGACATCGACCGCACCAAGGCGCAGCTGCTCGGCGTCAACGTGCCGGACGTGTTCGACGCGCTGCAGATCTATCTCGGCTCCGCCTACGTCAACGACTTCAACCTGTTCGGCCGCACCTTCCGCGTCATGGCGCAGGCGCGCGACGAGTACCGGCGCGACATCGCCGACGTGCTCAAGATCCGGGTGCGCAACAGCGATGGCGACACCGTGCCGCTCGGCTCCTTCACCACCGTGCGCGACATCTCCGGGCCCTACCGGGTGCCGCGCTACAACCTCTATCCGGCGGCCGAGCTCGACGGCGCCGCGGCGCCCGGCTACTCGCAGGGCCAGGCGATCGAGATCATGGAGAAGCTCGCGGCCGAGACCCTGCCGGAAGGCTTCGGCTACGAGTGGACGACGCTCGCCTTCCAGCAGATCCGGGCCGGCAACACCGCGGTGTTCGCCTTCGTGCTGGCGGTGGTGTTCGTGTTCCTGGTGCTGGCGGCGCAGTACGAGAGCCTCACGCTGCCGCTCGCGGTGATCCTGATCGTGCCGATGTGCCTCGTCGCCTCGATCACCGGCGTCATCCTGCGCGGCCAGGACAACAACATCCTCACCCAGGTCGGCTTCGTCGTGCTGATCGGCCTCGCCGCCAAGAACGCGATCCTGATCGTCGAGTTCGCCAGGCAGCTCGAGGACGCAGGGCCGCGACCGCTGGGCGGCCGCCGTCGAGGCGGCGCGGCTGCGGCTGCGGCCGATCCTGATGACCTCGTTCGCCTTCATCCTCGGCGTGACGCCGCTGGTCTGGGCGATCGGCGCCGGCGCCGAACTGCGCCAGACGCTCGGCACCGCGGTGTTCTCCGGCATGATCGGCGTCACGGCGTTCGGCCTCATCTTCACGCCGGTGTTCTACGTCATCGCCCGCTGGATCGCCCAGCTCGGGCCGCGACGCGGCAAGAGCCGCCATCCGCGGGTGCAGCCGGCGGAGTAGCGCGGCTGCGCATGGCGATTACGTCGGTGAACAGCACCGCGAGTAGCATTATAGTTGGCGCCACGATACGGAGCGATCGCCATGCAAGCATTGAAATTCGGCGTCGGACAATCGGTCACGCGCAAGGAGGACGATGCGCTGCTGCGCGGCGCGCGGCCGTTATGTCGCCGATCTCGCGCCGCAGGGGACGCTGCATGCGGTGGTGCTGCGCTCGCCGCACGCGCATGCGCGCTTTCGACATCGATGTCGCCAAGGCGCGGGCGATGCCGGGCGTGCGCCTCGTGCTCACCGGCGCCGAGACGGCGGAGCTCGGCCTGCTGCCGTGCCCGGTCGGGTTGCCGGACACCAAGTTCGACGTGCCGCCCTATCCGATCCTTGCGCGCGATGAGGTGCGCCACGTCGGCGACGCGGTTGCGTTCGTGGTCGCCGATACGCTCGAGCGGGCCAAGGATGCCGCCGAGGCGATCGCGATCGACTGGGAGCCGCTGCCGCACGTCATCGGCGTCGGCGAAGCGCTCAAACCGGGTGCGCCGCTGGTCTGGCCCGGGCAGACGGACAACATCGTCTTCGAGATCGCCGATCGGCGACAAGGCGGCGACCGAGCGCGCTTTCGCCGGCGCGGCGAAAATCGTTTCGCTGACGCTCGTCAATCAGCGTCTGGTGACCAACTATCTCGATACCCGCGGCGTCGTCGCCGAATGCGACGCCGCGGACGACCGCCTCACCCTGACGCTGTCGAGCCAGGGCCGCACGTGATCCGCGACATGCTCGCCGCGATTCTCCGACGTGCCGGCGGAGAAGCTGCGGGTCATCACGCCCGATGTCGGCGGCGGCTTCGGCACCAAGCTCTTTCCCTACCGCGAATATGCGCTGGCGGCGGTCGCCGCGCAGCGCCTGCGCGCGCCGGTGAAATGGATCGCCGACCGCACCGAGCATTTCCTCGGCGACGCGCAGGGCCGCGACAACCTCACCACGGCGCGGCTCGCGCTCGACGGCGACATCGCTTCCTCGCGCTCGACGTCGATCTCGTCGCCGACATGGGCGCCTATCTGTCCTGCTACGCGCCCTTTATTCCCTATCTCGGCGCCGGCATGTCGCCGGGCGTCTACGACATTCCCGCCTGTCACGTGCGCGTGCGCGGCGTCTACACCAACACCGTGCCGGTCGATGCCTATCGCGGCGCCGGCCGGCCGGAGGCGGCTTATGTCATCGAGCGGCTGGTCGATGTCGCCGCGCGCGAGATCGGCATTGCGCCGGACGCGCTGCGGCGGCGCAACTTCATCAAGCCGAAGGCGATGCCCTACCAGACCGCGACCGGCAAGAGCTACGATTCCGGCGATTTCGCCGCGCATATGCAGCGCGCGCAGGACATCGCCGACTGGGCGGGCTTCCGCGCCCGGCTCGCGCAATCGAAGAAGGCCGGCCGGCTGCGCGGTATCGGGCTCGCGACCTACATCGAGGCCTGCGGCAACAACGGGCCGGAGACGGCGATCGTGCGGCTCGAGCGCGACGGCGTCGTCACCGTGCTGATCGGCTCGCAATCGACCGGGCAGGGGCACGCCACCGCCTATGCGCAGCTCGTCGCCGAGCACCTCGATATGCCGCCCGAACGCGTCACCGTGGTGCAGGGCGACACCGACCTGTATCGCCACCGGCGTCGGCACCGGCGGCTCGAGCTCGATCTCCTGCGGCGGCGCTTCGCTCGACGGCGCCGGCAAGGAAGCTTGCCGACAATCTCAAGGCGCTCGCCGGCGACGCGCTCGAAGCCGGCGCCGGCGATCTCGAAATCGCCGACGAGCGCGGTGCGCATCGCCGGCACCGATCGCGCGATCTCGTTTGCCGACGCTGGCGCAGCGGCCGGACGCGCGCGAGCGGCTTAGCGCCGCGGATGCGTTCGCGCCGCCGCAGGCCGACCTATCCCAACGGCACCCACGTGGCCGAGGTCGAGATCGATCCGGCGACCGGCGCGACGCGAATCGTCGAACTACGTCGTGGTCGACGATTTCGGCGCGACGCTCAATCCGCTGCTGCTGGCCGGGCAGGTCCATGGCGGCACCGTGCAGGGCATCGGCCAGGCGCTGATGGAGGACACGGTCTACGATCCGGACTCCGGCCAGCTCATCACCGCGAGCCTGATGGACTACGCCCTGCCGCGGGCCGACGAGGTGCCCGCGTTCGCCTTCGAGACCCGCAACGTGCCGCTGCCAGCACCAATCCGCTCGGCGTGAAAGGAGCAGGCGAGGCGGGCGCCATCGGCTCTTGTCCCGGCGGTGATGAATGCGATCATCGATGCGCTCTGGCGCGGGCTACGCATCCGCCCATCTCGACATGCCGGCGACGCCCGAGCGCGTGTGGGCGGCGATCGAAGAGGCACGGCGGCTGCACACGCTCTAGCGGAGGCGGCAACACGGGTTCGTTATTGTGCCCCGGCTTTGCCTTGCCTGTAATAATGCCGCCGTTTGCCGTCCGTGCGGGGGCATCATTGCAGGGAGACCGCCACATGATCCGTATCGTGTTCGCCGTCGCGGCCATTGCGCTTGCCGCGAGTATCGCGGTTGCCGACCAGGACCCGATCGCCGCGCGCCGGGCGCTGATGAAGGCGAACGGCGATGAGGCCAAGGCCGGGGTCGCCATGATCAAGGGCGAAGCGCCGTTCGATCTCGCCAAGGCGCACAAGATATTCGAGACGTTCGAGAGCGCCGCGCAGAAGATGCCGGCGCTGTTCCCGGAAACATCGAAGACCGGCGGCGAGACGGCGGCCCGTCCGGAAATCTGGCAAAACATGGACGACTTCAAAGCGCGGTTCGACAAGTTCGCCGCCGACGCCAAGGCGGCCAACGCCGAGGTGAAGGATCTCGATTCCTTCAAGGCCGCCTTCGGTGCCATCGGCAAGAACGATTGCGGCGGTTGCCACGAAAAATATCGCGTCAAGAAGAGCTAGAGCCCGGCACGGCGGCGGCCGCCGGCGCCGGCGGGCATGAAAAATCGACTGAGCCAGGTCGCGGTCGTTGCGGCGGCCGTCGCCATCGCCGGCCTCGCCGGGTTTTGGTTCGTGACGCTGCCGGCGATCGTGACCGCCTCGGCGCTCCCGCCGCACACGGCCAACCTCGCGAACGGGCAGACGATGTTCAACATCGGCGGTTGCGCGTCCTGCCACGCCACGCCGAATAAGGACCCCGACAAGATCGACCGCACGCGGCTCGGCGGCGGGCTTGCTCTGCCGTCGCCCTTCGGCACCTTTTACGTGCCCAACATCTCGCCGGATCCGAAGGACGGCATCGGCAAATGGAGCGAGGCGAATTTCGTCACCGCGCTATGGAAGGGAACCTCGCCGCGCGGGAATCATCTGTTCCCGGCCTTTCCCTACAGCTCCTATCGGCACATGCAGCTTGACGATGTGCGCGATCTCTTCGCCTACATCGAAACCCTGCCGCCGGTGCAAGGCCGCGTGCGCCGGCACGACCTGTCGTTTCCGTTCAACGTCCGCCGTCTGGTCGGCGGCTGGAAATTGCTGTTCCTCCGTGGCGGGCCGTTCGTGGACGACCCGTCGAAGTCGGAGCAGTGGAATCGCGGCGCCTATCTGGTCAACGGCCCGGGCCATTGCGCGGAATGCCACAGCCCGCGCAATTTCCTCGGCGGCATCATTGAAGCCAAGCGTTTCACCGGCGGTCCGACGCCGGATGGTCGAAGGCTGGGTGCCGAACATCACGCCGGCCGGGCTGCAGCATTGGTCGAAGGACGACATCGCCTGGTCGGAGAAGGATATTGCGAGCTTCCTCGACGACGGCTTCAATCCGGCCGGCGACTTCGCCGGCGGCGCGATGGTCGAAGTCATCCGCAATACCGCTTTGCTCAGCGCCGCCGACCGCGCGGCAATCGCGGCCTATATCGCTTCGCTGCCGCCGCGGGAGGGTCCGAAGCCGCCGCCGAAGAAGTGAGCGCGCCGCTACGACGCGCCAAACGCCTTGAAGGTGATGATGGTGCGCGTGTCCTGCACGCCGGGCACGGTCTGCACTTTCTCGGCGATGAAATGACCGATGTCGGTCGCCTGCTCGACGTAGAATTTCACCAAAAGGTCGAAGTCGCCGGCGGTCGAATAGATTTCCGAGGCGATCTCGGCGTCGGCCAGCCGGTTGGCCACTTCGTAGGACTTGCCGAGCTGACACTTGATCTGCACGAAGAAGGGCACCATGGGCGTCTCCGAGCGTCCGGAAATGAGATCCTACACTACGGATCGCGGTGCGGGCTGCAAGGGCCGGACGGGACGTAGTATCTTTGCGCGAGCCGGAAAGCCAACCCAAATGCGTGCACCGTCCGACCTTCGCCTCTACGCCATTGTCGATCCGGAGCGCGCCGGCGGGCGCGATCTCGCCGATCTCGCGCGCAGCGTCGCCGCGAACGGAGCGACGCTGGTGCAGTTGCGCGACAAACGCAGCGAGACGCGGGAGATGATCGAGACGGCGCGGGCGGTCAAGCGCGCGCTCGCGCCGCTTGCCGTGCCGTTCCTCGTCAATGATCGCGTCGACGTGGCGCTTGCCGCCGGCGCCGACGGCGTGCATCTCGGCCCCGACGATATGGCCGTCGCGGATGCCAGGGCCTTGCTCGGGCCGGACGCGATCGTCGGCCTTTCGGTCAAGACCGTCGATGCGGCCGAGACGGCGCGCATCGACCTCATCGATTATGCCGGCGTTGGCGGCGTCTATGCGACGCTCTCCAAAGAGCAGAAGAGCGCGCCGATCGGCACGGATGGCTTGGCGCGCGTCGCCGCCGTGCTGCGCCGCCGCGCGCCAAATTTGCCGGTCTGCGGCATTGCCGGCATCGACGCCGCCAATGCCGGCGCTGTCATCGGCGCCGGCGCCGACGGCATCGCCGTCATTTCCGCGCTTTCGCTGGCGCCCGATCCCGCCGCCGCCGCGCGCGGCCTTGCGCGAGGTGGTCGATGCGATGCTGGCGAAGCGAGGCTCGTGATCACTTCACCAGGACGTTGCTGAACTGCCAGGGATCGTCGCGATCGATCTCCTCCGGGAACAGCTCGCCGCGGCGCTCGAGCGGCGTCCAATCGGTATAGCGGCCGATCACCGGCCCGAGATAGGGCCGCTGGATTTCAAGGCAGCGCCGGAAATCCATGTCGTCGGCTTCGACAATGCCGCGGTCGGGATTCTCCAGCATCCAGACGATGCCGGCAAGCACGGCCGAGGTCACCTGCAGCCCGGTGGCGTTCTGGTAGGGCGCGAGCTGCCGCGTCTCCTCGATGGAGAGCTGCGAGCCGTACCAATAGGCGTTCCTGGCATGGCCATAGAGCAGCACGCCGAGCTCATCGATGCCGTCGACGATCTCGCCCTCGTCCAGGATCGTCCACTCCGGCTGCGCCTGCCATGCGTTCCCGGCCATCTCGTGCAGCGACAACACGGCGTCGTCGCAGGGGTGATAGGCGTAGTGGCAGGTCGGCCGATAGGCGACCTTGCCGCCCTCGCGCAGCGTGAAGTAGTCGGCGATCGAGATCGACTCGTTGTGGGTGATCATGAAGGCGTGCTGCGACTGTGCGGTCGGGGTCCAGGAGCGCACGCGCGTCGCGGCGCCCGGCTGGGTCAGATAGATCGCCGCATCGCAGCCGAATTCGTGCCGGCGTGCGTTCGCCGGCATCGTCTTCTCATGCGTGCCCCAGCCGAGCTCGGAGGGCTGCATGCCCTCGGCGCAGAAGCCTTCGACCGACCAGGTATTGACGAACACGCCGTGCGGCTTGGGATCGCGCGCGCGCTGCGTATCGCGCTCGGCGATGTGGATGCCGGTGACGCCGGCGCGCTGCATCAGCCGCGCCCAGTCCTCGCGCGTCTTCGGCTCCTCGGCCTTGAGCCCGACGTCGGCGGCGACGTCGAGCAGGGCCTGCTTGACGAACCAGGAGACCATGCCCGGATTGGCGCCGCAGCAGCTCACGGCGGTGATGCCGCCGGGCCGGCGTCGGCGCAATTCCAGCACGCCTTCGCGCAGCGCGTAGTTCGAGCGCGCCGAGATCGACAGACTGCGGTCGGTGTAAAGCCCGGGCCATGGCTCGACCACGGTGTCGATGTAGAAGCAGTCGAGATCCTTGGCGAACTCGATCAGCTCGACCGAACTGGTATCGACCGAAAGGTTGACGATCATGCCGCGGCCCGGCCCGGCGGTGAGGAGCGGGGTCAGCACGTCGCGGTAGTTCTCCTTGGTGACCGCGGTGTGGATGAAACGGAGCTGGCGGTCGTCGAGCAGCCGACGATCCTCGTCCTCCGGCGCGATCACCACGAATTTCTTGCGATCGAATGCGATGTGCCGCTCGAGCAGCGGCAGCGTTCCTTTGCCGATCGAGCCGAACCCGATCATCACGATCGGGCCGTCGAAGCGTGCGTGCTGGGGCCAGGCGCGGGTCACTTGGGCCATAACATTCATGCTAATCGCTCCTAATGCAATTCGCGTATCGCGTCAGGCGGCGTGGCGCGCGGCCGAACCGGTGCGGACGCGGCGCGCGACGAGGACGTCGAGGCTCGGCGCCGGTGCCGACGCCCGGTCGCGGCGATGAGCCCGCGCGCGCCCTCAAGCGCGCCCGGCACGAGTTCGCAGCCGAGCAGGCGATGCCGCGCGAACGGGCCGGGCAGCCACAGGCGCGCCGGTCTTCTCCGCCGAGAAGCCGAAGCGTCCGTAATACGGCGCGTCGCCGACCAGCAGCACGGCCTGATGCCCGAGCCGCTGCGCCGCCGCGATCGCCCGCTGCATCAGCGCGGTCCCGATCCCGAGGCCGCGGCGCGCTTCCTCGACCGCGAGCGGTCCGAGCAGCAAAGCCGGCCGGGCCGGCCCGGCGCCGACGCGCCAGAGCCGGACCGTGCCGACAAGGCAGCCGTTCTCCTCGGCGACGAAGGAAAGCCCTTCGGCGGGCTTGCGCCCTTCGCGCAGCCGCTCGGCGGTCTTCTGCGAAGCGGCCGGCCCCGAGACACGGTCGAGCAGCGCCTCGCGCGCGTCGATGTCGCGGGCGAACTCGTTGCGGATCTTCACCATGGCCCACTCCCTTCGCGCGATCAGATGTGGAAGGTCTTGAGCGGCGCGAAGCCGTTGAAGGCGACGGCCGAGTAGGTCGCGGTGTAGGCGCCGGTCCCTTCGATCAGCACCTTGTCGCCGATCTCGAGCGTCACCGGCAGCAGATAGGGCTGACGCTCATACATCACGTCCGCCGAATCGCAGGTCGGGCCGGCGAGCACGCAGGGCCCGACCTCGCCGTCGCGGGCGTCGCGCGGCGTGCGGATCGGATAACGGATCGACTCGTCCATGGTCTCGGCGAGGCCGCCGAACTTGCCGATGTCGAGATAGACCCAGCGCACGTCGTCGCTCTCGCTCTTCTTCGAGACGAGCACGACTTCCGTCTCGATCACGCCGGCATTGCCGACCATGCCGCGGCCGGGCTCGACGATGGTCTCCGGGATGCGGTTGCCGAAATGGCGCCGCAGCGCGCGGAAGATCGCCGCGCCGTAGGTCTTCACCGTCGGCACGTTCTTCAGGTACTTGGTCGGGAAGCCGCCGCCGAGATTGACCATCGACAGCGTCATGCCGCGCTCCCCGCACTCGCGGAACACCGCAGCGGCGGAGGCGAGCGCGCGGTCCCAGGCGTGCGGATTGCGCTGCTGCGATCCGACATGGAACGAGATGCCATAGGGCTCGAGGCCGAGCCGGTGCGCCGCCTCCAGCACGTCGACCGCCATCGCCGGCTCGCAGCCGAACTTGCGCGACAGCGGCCACTCCGCCCCGACGCAGTCGGAGAGGATGCGGCAGAACACCCGGCTTCCCGGCGCCGCGCGCGCGACCTTCTCGACCTCCGCCTGGCAGTCGACCGCGTAGAGGCGCACGCCGAGCGCATAGGCGCGCGCGATGTCGCGCTCCTTCTTGATCGTGTTGCCGTAGGAGATCCGGTCCGCGGCGGCGCCGGCGGCGAGCACCATCTCGATCTCGGGGACCGAAGCGGTGTCGAACGAGGAGCCGAGGCCGGCGAGCAGCGCCAGCACCTCGGGCGCGGGATTGGCCTTCACCGCGTAGTACACGCGCGTGTCCGGCAGCGCCTTGGCGAAGCCGAGGTAGTTCTCGCGGACGATGTCGAGATCGACGACGAGGCAGGGGCCGTCGTCTTGGCGATTGCGCAGGAAGTCGCGGATGCGCGCGGTCATGGGCGCTCTCCTCACCAGGTTCAATGAGCCTTGCGGCTCGGATTGAAATTCGGGCGGAAAGAACCGCCCGGCGTCAGCGGGTGAGGGTCGGCGCCTCGCCGTGCGATGGAGACACGAGCGAAGGCGGCGGGCTCTGCACCCGAGATGCTGCCTTGGTTTGGAGCGGGAAGACCCGTTCCGCACGGCCGGCAAGGATGGACAAGCCTCTGAGGTGCCGACCTTTGGAGGGCCGGCGAGACCAGAGAAGCCCGCTCCGTCGTTGCTTTAAGCCGCGTCCCCCGTTGAGCGCGGGGTGCGCCGGTTTCGCCTCCGGCTGCCGGTTAAGTGGTTCGGAGCTCAGGCGGCCAAATCTCTCGCCGTCGGGTTTGGAGTCCCTTGGCTTCGAGTCTCGACCTCACTCCGGGCGGCTGTCCGGCCTCTTGTCCGGATGCCCACCAACCGACACGCGGCCACAGGCACGTGCGAAATTGGGCGAGCGCGACATAAGCGCGATGGCGCAGCGATGCAAGCATTTTTTTCCGCAGCGCCGTTTTTTTCCGTTCGGCGCGCGGAAGTGGTTAGCGTGACGTTGCATCGCGGTCCGTTCGAACGCCCGGTCGAGCGGCGAACGCGGTCGAGATTGCGGGCCGCTTCTCCGCTAGACTGACCGTTCGCCAATCGGGGAGCCGAGCGATGAGCGTGCCGATCGCCTTGACCATCGCCGGCTCGGATTCGAGCGGCGGTGCCGGCATCGAGGCCGATCTCAAGACCTTTTCCGCGCTCGGCGTCTATGGCGCGTGCGTCGTCACCGCGTTGACGGCGCAGAACACCAAGGGCGTCTTCGCCGTTCATGAGGTGCCCGGCGACTTCATCGCAGCGCAGATCAACGCGGTGTTCTCCGATCTCGATGTCGGCGCGGTCAAGCTCGGCATGCTGGCTCATGCGGCGGCAATCGACGTGGTCGCCGCCGCGCTCGACCGCTACCGCCCGCCCAATGTGGTGCTCGATCCGGTGATGATCGCCAGCTCCGGCGAGCGATTGCTGCATAAAGGCGCGATCGGCCGGCTGCGGGAGCTGATCCGGCGCGCGCGCGTGCTCACGCCCAACCTTGCGGAGGCCGCCGCGCTCCTCGAGGCGCCGCTCGCGCGCGACGAGGGGCAGATGCGCGCGCAGGCGGAAAAGCTGCTCGCGCTCGGCGCCGGCGCGGTGCTGATCAAGGGCGGCCACGGCAGCGGGCCGGAAAGCGTCGATCTCCTGGTGACCGCCGACGGGGCTTTGCGGTTCGCGGCGCCGCGGGCGACGACGCGGAACACCCACGGCACCGGTTGCACGCTCGCTTCGGCGGTCGCCGCCGCGCTTGCCAAAGGGCTGACGCTCGGCGAGGCGGTGAAACTGGCCAAGGACTACGTGACCGCGGCGATCGAAGCGGCGGACCGGCTCGCTGTCGGCTCCGGCCGTGGTCCGCTGCATCATTTCCACGCATGGTGGTAGCTTCGTGTTTTTCGGATGGCCGCTCGGGACAGTGACGATGTCGCTCGGATTGAACGCTCTCGCGGCTCTGGCGGCGATGCTGGCCATCGGTCAGGCATCGGCCATGGATGAGGCGTCCGCGGCAAGATACGAGGTCACGACCCGGCCGGCTCTCGTCTATGCCGTGCACGACGGCAGCAAATTGGTCGGCGACCTCTACTTGCCCAAGGGTCGCGCCAACGCGCCGGTCTTGGTGGCGATGCATGGCGGCGGGTGGCGAGGCGGCAGCCGGTCGTTCTACAAACACTGGGGCCCGTTTCTCGCCCGCAACGGCTATGCGCTGTTTGCGATCGAATACCGCTTGCGCAAGCCGGGCATGTACCCGGCCGCCATCTACGACGTGAAGGCGGCGATCCAGTTCGTGCGGGCGAAAGCCGCCGCGTTCGACGTCGATCCGACCCGCATCGGGCTGATCGGCGATTCCGCCGGCGGTTACCTGGCGGCGATGCTGGCGCTTGCGGCCGACCGGTTTGCGTCGGCCTATGGCGATGACGCCAACGCGGCCACGCCCGCCATGTGAAGGCCGTGGTCGGCTTCTACGGCATCTACGACATGCTGGCGCAATGGAAACAGGACATGAGGGTCACTCGAGGCGACAGCATCACGCAGGATTTTCTCGGCGTCGCGCCGGCGCAGAACGGCCAACTCTACGTGGAATCCTCGCCGATTACCTACGCGAAGGCCGATCACCGCGGCGTGCGCTTCCTGCTCTTCCACGGCAGCCGTGACACTCTCGTGGACCCGCAGAGCCAGTCGGGCGCGTTCGTTGCCGCCCTCGCCAAGGCCGGATTTTCCGCGCGCCTGAGCATCATCCCCGGCGCTGCACATTTCTGGGTCTCCGAGCCGTTCGAAAACGCGCCCGGCAGCTACGGCATGCTCGCCGCGCCGCAATTGTTGCAGTTTCTCGAAGGGGCGCTGTGAGCCGCAGGATTCCGCGCGCAACCCGGCGGTCGCCGGACGCGGTCTTCCGAGCAATCCGGAAACTTGCTACCGCTTAGCGTGCGGCCGGGCTCATTCATGCATCCTAGCGGAGGCCACGACATGCGCTTCACACTGGGCTTGTTCGCGGCGCTGGCAATGCTGCTCTCGATCGGTCCCGCGTCTGCGGCGATGGTGTACGAATTCACGACCCAGACCGGCATCGTCTATGCCGAGCATGACGGGACGAAGCTTGCCGCCGACCTCTATCATCCCAAGGGTCTCGCCAAGGCGCCGGTCCTGGTGGCGATTCACGGCGGCGGGTTTCAGTTCGGCAGCCGTGCGGCCTACACCTATTGGGGCGCCTTCCTCGCCCGCAACGGCTATGCGGTATTTTCCATCGATTACCGGCTGGGCAAGCCCGGCATGTATCCCGCCGCAATCTATGACGCCAAAGCGGCCGTCCAGTTCCTGCGGGCGAAGGCCGCAGAGTTCGACATCGATCCGGACCGCATCGGGCTGATGGGCGATTCCGCCGGAGCCTACCTTGCGGCGATGCTTGCGCTCGCGGGCGACCAGTTCACCTCGGCCTATCGAGACGATGCCAACGTCGCGACGCCGGCGAACGTGAAGGCCGTGGTCGGCTTCTACGGCGCTTACGACCTCGTGGCGCAGTGGCACCACGATTTGCTGGCATCTCCCCGCAACGTCTACGTGGAGAAATTCCTCGGCGCGGCGCCGATGGAGAACCGGCGCGTCTATTTCGACGCGTCGCCGATCAGCTACGCCACCGTGGATCACAACAAGGTGCGCTTCCTGCTGATCCACGGCACCAATGACGATGTGGTCGATCCCGAAAGCCAGTCGGGCGCTTTCCTCACCGCGCTCACGCAGGCGGGTTTCTTCGCGCGGCGGATCATCATCCCCGGGGCCGGGCATTTCTGGGCGTCCGACCCGTTCGAAAGCGAGCCGCACAGCTATAGCGCGACCGCGGTGCCGCGGCTGATGCGCTTTCTCGACAGCTCGCTTTGATCCGCTCGCGACTCGCGTCAGCGCGAACCGGGCTTCCGGGCGGTCGCGGGAATAGCTACCATTTCAAGCCAATCAGAAAGTCCGATGACAGGGAGGAAAGTCGCCATGTCGAAATCGCTCCTGCTGCCCGCCGCCGCGGTCGCGCTTGCCGTTGCGGCGTGGGTGTTGCTGCCGCTGCGCCACGATGCGGCGCTGGCGCAATCCGCGCCGCTGCATATCCACGCGGTCGAATACGATGTCGTGCCGGGCCAGGTCGACAACTTCCTTGCAGCGCTCAAGGAGAACGGCGCGGCGTCGGTGAAGGAGCCGGGCTGCCGTGAGTTCGACATCGCTGTCTCACAAAAGGACCCGAACCACGTGTTTATCTTCGAGGTCTACGACAGCGCCGCGGCCGCCGAAGCGCACACGGCGACCGAGCATTTCAAGAAATATAAGGCGGCGACCAAAGACATGGTGGTCAAGCGCGAGCTGAAGCCGCTTTCCTCGGTGGCGATGAACCTGAAGGGCATGTGAGAGCGCGGCTCGCCGACGGGAGCTAAGCCGCCACGCTTTGCATCCGCGCGGGCGTGGTGCGTTGCGTCTTGAGCCTTTCGGCCGATCCCGGATCGTGCGTCGGCAGATAGATGGTCGGACGCTGCGCGCACAATGTGCGGATGGCCGCAAGCGTCGCGGTCGCCTCCGCTTCGTTCGGGCTCACGCCATCGACCGTGCCGTTCAACATGGTCGAGTCCAGATATGACGCGTCGCCGGCGAACATGATCTGCTCGTCTCCGTCACGCACGATGACCGACAAATGGCTCGGCGTGTGACCGGGAGTCGGTACGGCGACGACATCGCCCGCCGCGGTCAGAGGCGCGCTGCGCATGAAGGGTCCGCAGGGCGTCGGCTGCCACGCCAGCGGCTGCGGGTCGAACCATTTTGGCCAGCGGTTCGGCAGGTAGCCGAGGATTGCGCCGCGGATGCCCGACGTGCGCGCGAGCTCGTCGCCGCTGACGACAATCCGGCTATGCGGGAAGTGCGCGAGGCCGCCATCATGGTCGATGTGCATGTGGGTCAGCACCACCGTCTTGACGTCGCGGGCGCCGATGCCGCGGCTGCGCAATTGCGGGCCGACCTCCTGCTCGGGCTCGATGTCGAAGCGAACGCTCAATTGAAAATACGGATGCCAGCGCGGCAGCGATTTCAGATGCGCGGCGGCTCCGGTATCGACGACAATCACGCCTTCGGGATGTTCGATCGCCCAGGCATAGGTCGGCGACCATTCCGCCCATTCTTGCGACAGGATCGGCTGGAGCTGGCGCCAGGTCCCGTGGCCGCGGCCCTCGATCTGCGCCTGCTTGATGCGGACGCGACCGGTTTGGATGGCATGAATACGCATGGCGTCTCTCCGTGAGTGGTGATGGTTCAGCGCCGGCCGAGATGGCCGAGATGGGTGTCGCCGAACCCGGTCGAATATTTGAGCCCGTAGCCGAGCATCCGGTCGAAGCCGATATGGGCGATCCAGATCAGGCCGCCTGCCGCCGCGGCGGAAACGCCGCCGGCAAAGGCTGCGAGCGTGAGCACAAGGGGCAACGCATAAGTGTGCGCAAGATTGTAGCCGATCGCGCCGGCCCGAGGTCCGCCGAGATAGGCGAGCATCGACAGGTCGGGAGCAAGGAACAGGAGCGCGAACAGCCGGCCAGGAGAAGCCGGCATGGACGTACACGCCGACTGCGGCGGCAAACGCGGCCAAGCCTTCGAGCCGGAGAAGCCCGCGTACGCTGCCGGCGGCCGATCCCGCCTCGCTGCGCGAAGGAGCGGGACGTGTGCGGAGCTCGATCGGCGAAATGGACGCGTTCACGGGAACCTCCTTGGCGAAGCGGCTTGCCTTGGCCGGCGATGTTCAATAGCTAACCCGCGGACACGATAAACGGAATTGCATATTATCGTCGGTCTGCTATACATTTTCGTATGACTAGCCCGCGCCCCGAGCTGGGATGAATTGCGCACTTTCGTCGAGGTCGCGCACGACGGGAGCCTTTCCGGCGCGGCGCGCCGGCTCGGCCTCAGCCAGCCGACGGTAGGGCGTCACATCGATTCGCTGGAGGCGGCGCTGGCGTCGACGCTGTTCACGCGCTCGCCGCGCGGATTGACCCCGACGCCGGCGGCGCTGGCGCTGACACCGCACGTCGAAGCGATGGCGGCAGCCGCCGCGGCCTTGGCGCGCACCGCTTCCGGGGAAGCGGCGGCCGACCGCGGCGTCGTACGGGTGACGGCGAGCGAGGTCGTCGGCTGCGAGGTGCTGCCGCCGATCCTATCCGCATTCCGCGCCGAGCATCCGGGCATCGCCATCGAGCTTGCCCTCACCAACCGCAACGAGGATCTGTCGCGCCGCGACGCCGACATTGCCGTGCGCATGGTGCGGCCGACCCAGCGCGGGCTCGTCGCACGCCGCATCGGCGTCTCGCGCATCGGCCTTTACGCCCATCGGAATTATCTCGCGCGGTTCGGCGCGCCGCGCTCGATTGCCGATCTCGCCAACCACTGCGTGATCGGCTTTGATCGCGACAACCGCTCGTTCCGCGGCGCCGGAGAGTTCGCGCGCAGGCTCACGCGCGAGGATTTCGGCTTCCGCTGCGACAACGACCTCGCGCAGCTTGCCGCGCTGCGCGCCGGCGTCGGCATCGGCGGCTGCCAGGAGAACATTGCGCGGCGCATGGCTGAACTCGTCACCGTGTTGCCGGACGCCATTGAATACGCCTTGGAAGTCTGGCTGGTCATGCACGAGGACTTGAAGGCGACGCGGCGCGTGCGGCTTCTGTTCGAGAGCCTCGCCGCCGGATTGACGGATTTCGTCAAGGGAGACGGCCGCCGCGCGCGGGCGGCGACCATTGCGGGCCGGCGATAGTTTCGCCTGCGCAAAGGTAAAATTTGCCGCGAATCCCTGGCGTATTGCCTGCGGCGGGCGAAGCCACTATCCCTGCCGGCGGACCACGAAAGCGGACAAAAATGGTACGGCGTCGCATCGCGGAACAGCCGGCGTCACGGCTTGCCATCTGGGCGCGGCGCTTTGCGTTGTTTTCCCTTGCCGCGACGCTGATCGCCGTCGTCATCGTGCGCTCGGGCGCGCTCGACCTCGTGCCGGCGCTTTCGACGCTGGCCGGCGCGCTGGTCCTCGCGGTGGTCGCGATCCTGCTGGCGGTCGCCGCCGGGATCGTCATCTGGAGAGAGGGCGTCGGCGGCCTGCAGCAAGCCGCGACCGCGTTCCTCATCGGCGTCGCGCTCATCGCCTATCCGCTTTATCTCGGCGTCAAGGCGTACCGGCTGCCGGCGATCTACGACGTCACCACCGATCCGATCGACCCGCCGCGCTTCGAGGCGATCGCGCGGCTGCGGCCGCGCGACGCCAATCCGGTCACCTATGCCGGTCTCTATACGGCGGAGCAGCAGCGCGCCGCCTATTCGGATATCGAGCCCGATCTCACCGACTCCTCCCCGCAGGAGGCCTACAACGCCGCGCTCAAGGTGATCACCAAGCGCAAATGGCATATCGTCGATGCGCGTCCCCCGCAGGGCGCGACCCCGCGCGAAGGCCGCATCGAGGCGATTGCGCTCACGCCGATCCTGGGCTTCCGCGACGACGTCGCGGTGCGGGTGCGGGCGACGCAGGAAGGCGCCCGCATCGACATCCGCTCGGCCTCGCGCTACGGCCGGCACGATCTCGGCGCCAACGCCGCGCGCGTGCGCGCGCTGATCGAGGACATCGACGACGTTCTCGCCGTGCCGGGGACGGACAAGGAAAAGAAGCTGCCGGCGACGAAGCCCGCTCAGGCCGTCGGCAAGGGCAGTTCCGCCAAGCGATAGGTGCCGCTGATCGAGGGCGCGCCTTCGGTCGCGACAACGCCGCGTGCGACCAGATCCTCGAGATGGGCCAGTACCGAAAGCCCGGCCGCGCCGACGAGGCGCGGATCGAGCCCGATATAGATCGCCCGCACCAGCGTCGGGATATCCGCCGCGCTGGCGCGCAGGCGCCGCAGGATCGACGCCTCGCGCTTTTCCCGATGCCGGATCAGCTGGCGGACGAATTCGGCCGCATCGCGCACCGGGCCGCCATGGCCCGGCAGATAGACCGGCTCGCTTCTCCGTGCGAGCTTTTGCAGCGACGCCATGTAGTCGCTCATGGCGCCGTCGGGAGGCCCCACGATGGTCGTCGACCACGCCATCACGTGATCGCCCGAGAACAGGAGATCGGCTTCCTTGAACGCAAAGGCCATGTGGTTTGCCGTGTGCCCCGGCGTCGTCACCGCCTCCATGCTCCAGCCGTCGCCGGAGACCATTTCGCCATCGACGAGCGCCACGTCCGGCCGGAAATCCATATCGGCGCTGGCGTCGAGCCGGCCGGCTTCGCCGATATGGAGCGGCCGCGCCGGGCGATGCGGGCCCTCGGCGTAGACCGTCGCGCCGGTCGCCGCTTTGATCTTGGGCACGGCGGGCGAATGATCGCGGTGCGTATGGGTGACGAAAATGTGCGTGACCGTTTCGCCGCGCACCGCATCGAGGATCGCAGCGACGTGCGCGGCGTCGTCCGGGCCCGGATCGAGGATCGCGACCTTGCCGCGGCCGATGATATAGCTGACCGTGCCCTTGAAGGTGAACGGCCCGGGATTGTTGGCGACGATCGCGCGCACGCCGGGCGCGACCTCCTCCGCCCGGCCGGGCACGAGGTCAAAGACTTTGTTGTAGTGGATGTTCTCGCTCATGCGCGCGCGGGGGTGGGCAATACGGATATCGCCTTGCCTGAATTGTGACTGCGACACAAGCGCGGCCATGCTCTCCATCGTGTTGAAGCTCAGCTCGCGGGAACTTTGGCCATGACGCGCTCCATTCGCTCCGCCTCCATGTGCGAAGGCGACGGGGAAAGCGCAGGCAAGTTTGCAGGGCCAAAAAATGATGGAGCCCCGGTGCCGGGATCGCCGGGGCTCCAGCAATCTCATTCAACACGCGTTGTGAGATCGAGATCGCCGGGCTCTTCCATGCAAACCGCGGGCCAAGTCCAAAGGGCGTCAAAACCGCGCCGGTCCGCCTCGGATAGGCCGCGCCTGCCGGCCCGATGGTCGCGGATCGGGCGCTCGCTGGCTAATTTGCGGGCAGATGCCCCGGCGGGCTTAAAATGGCGTCCGGCTGCGGATCGCCGCCGCCAGCGTTCCCTCGTCGAGATAGTCGAGTTCGCCGCCGACCGGCACGCCGTGGGCAAGCCGCGTCACCTTGACGTTGGCGTCATGCAGGAGGTCGGTGATGTAGTGGGCCGTGCTCTGGCCGTCGACCGTCGCGTTGAGCGCGAGGATGACTTCGGTGACCGCCGGATCGTGCGCGCGCTTGACCAGGGCGTCGATGGTCAGGTCGTCGGGTCCGACGCCGTCGAGCGGCGAGAGCGTGCCGCCGAGCACATGATAGCGCGCGTTGATGGCGTGGGCGCGCTCGAGCGCCCACAGGTCGGCGACGTCGGCGACGACGACAAGGACCGACGGATCGCGCCGCGGATCGATGCATAGCGTGCAGGGATTTTGCGTGTCGATGTTGCCGCAGACGCGGCATATCTCGATCTTCTCGATCGCGGTCTGCAGCGCGGCGGCAAGCGGCGCCATCAGCGCCTCGCGCTTCTTGATGAGAAAGAGCGCCGCGCGCCGCGCCGAGCGCGGGCCGAGGCCGGGCAGGCGGGCGAGCAACTGAATCAGGCGTTCGATCTCGGGGCCGGCGGCGATAGCGGGCATCGATCAGAACAATTTGAGGCCGGGCGGCAGCGGCAGCCCGCCGGTCAGCGCCTGCATCTTGTCCTGCAGCACGGCTTCGAGCTTGCGGCGCGCGTCGGCGTGCGCGGCGACGATGAGGTCTTCGATGATCTCGCGCTGGTCGGGCTTGAGCAGCGTTTCGTCGATATGCGCGGCCTTGACCTCGCCCTTTCCGGAAAGCTTCACGGTGACGAGACCGCCGCCGGCGGTACCCTCGACCTCGACGCGGTCGAGCTCGGCCTGCATCGCTTCCATTTTCGATTTGAGTTCGGCGGCCTGTTTCATCAGGCCGAGAAAATCAGGCATTGCAGGTCCTGCTTATGGTTCGTCGTCGGTGCGGCCGGTCTCGGCGGGCGGCTCGAGCGCGACGTCGTCGAGCGCAGCCGGCGCGCCCGCGGGCGGGCGCACATCGACGATCTCCGCGCCGGGGAACCGCGTGAGCACCGCCTGTACCAGCGGATCACCGCGCACGCCGTCTTTGAGTTCGGCTCTGCGGGTCTCCGCCTGCGCCTTGAGGCTGGGCATGCCCGGCTCGGCGGAGACGATGACCATCCAGCGCCGGCCGGTCCAATCGCCGAGCTTGCGCGAGAGCTCGCCGGTGAGCGTTTTCGGCGCGCTCGCTTCGAGCGCGATCTCCAGCCGGCCGTCTTCGCAGCGCACCAGCCGTACATCGCGTTCGAGCGCGCTCTTGATGGCGAGGTCGCGCTTCTCCGCGGCGAGCGCGACCAGGTCTTCGAAGCTCGCAACCGCACGGGCCGGCGCGTTGATCGCGGCACCGGGAGCGACGGTCTCGGTCGCCGGCAATTCGGCCGGAGCGGCGGCCGCGAGCGGCCCGCGCGAGGAACCGCGCGGCGCCAAGTCCGCGCGCGGCTGCGCCTCGGAGCGGACCGGCATTTCCGCACGCGGCGACGCCTGTCCAGCCGGCGTGCGCGTCGCGCCGTTGCCGCGCGCGCTTTCGCCGAGCGAACGGATCGCCTCGTCCGGCGTCGGCAGGTCGGCGGCATAGGCGATGCGCACGAGGATCATTTCCGCTGCCGCGAGCGGGCGCCCCGAAGCCGCGACCTCCTCGAGCCCCTTGAGCAGCATCTGCCAGGTCCGCGCCAGGACGCGCATCGAAAGCTTGGCGGCAAAGGCGCGGCCGCGCGTCCTTTCCGCCTCGGTGAGCGAAACATCGTCGGCGAGCGCGGGCACGACTTTGACCCGGGTGATGAAATGGGTGAACTCGGCGAGATCGCCGAGCACCATCGCCGGATCGGCGCCGGTGTCGTATTGGTCGCGCAGTTCCTGCAACGCACGGGAAAGATCGGCGCGCATCAGCGCCTCGAAAAGATCGATGATGCGGCTGCGGTCGGCGAGGCCGAGCATCTGCCGCACGTCCTCGGCGCGCACCGGCCCGGCGGCGTGAGCGATCGCCTGATCGAACAGCGAGAGCGCATCGCGCACCGAGCCCTCGGCGGCGCGGGCGATCAGCGCCAGGGCTTCCGGCGTCGGCGGTGATCTCCTCCTTGGCGGCGATCCCTTGCAGGTGCTGGACCAAGAGCGCGGCATCGACCCGGCGCAGATCGAAGCGCTGGCAGCGCGACAGCACGGTGATCGGGACTTTGCGGATCTCCGTCGTCGCGAACACGAACTTGGCGTGCGCCGGCGGCTCTTCCAGCGTCTTGAGCAGGGCATTGAAGGCGGCGGACGAAAGCATGTGAACTTCGTCGAGGATGTACACCTTGTAGCGGGCGCTCACCGGCGCGTAGCGGATCGCGTCGTTGATCTGACGCACGTCATCGACGCCATTATGCGATGCGGCGTCCATCTCGATCACATCGAGGTGCCGGCTTTCCATGATCGCCTGGCAGTGGATGCCGAGGCCGGGCATGGTGATCGTCGGTCCGGTGACCGAGCCGTCGGGCAGCTCGTAGTTGAGCGCACGGGCGAGAATGCGAGCCGTTGTGGTCTTGCCGACGCCGCGCACGCCGGTCAGCACCCAGGCCTGCGGAATCCGGCCGGCCTCGAATGCGTTCGAGACCGTGCGCACCATCGCCTCCTGGCCGATCAAATCGGCGAAGGTCGATGGCCGGTACTTGCGCGCCAGCACGCGATAGGCGGACGGTGTCGTAGCGTCATTCATTTCGCAAGAATGTAGCCTGGGTTGACCGAAGCGAAAACCGGGGAGCGGCGCAGAGCCTCTCGATCGTTCCCGGATTTCGCTTCGCTCAATCCGGGCGACTTGCATATCGGCGGGTGGGAGGCTGACGAGCGACCCGAACCGCGCTCGTTAGGGCTGCTTCCTTCCGGACCTGACCCGGTTGGCGAGTGGCTCGTCCACCGCCAACCTCCCACTCCTATATCGGCCGCGCGGCCGGATAAAGCAATATGCGCGGTTCAGCGTTTCCCGCGCCGATCCTTGACCCGGGTCGCCTTGAACTCGGTGCGCGGCAGCGTGCCCGGCGCCAAGACCTCGACGCCCGCACGCACCTCGCAACGCGTGCGGATCTCCTCGGCGACGGCGGCCGCGATCATCTCGCCGGCATCGTGCTCGACCCGCACGGTCATCACGTCGAGGCCGCCATCATCGGTCGCCAGCACGATCTCGAACTCGTCGCCGATGCCGGCGATCGAGCGCACCGCATGCTCGATCTGTCCGGGAAACATCTTGATGCCGCGCAGATTGATGAGGTCGTCGGCGCGGCCGGCGAACGAGCCGACGGCGCGCACATGCGTGCGCCCGCACGCGCAACGCGAGCGGTCGAAGGTCGCGTAGTCGCCGACCAGGAAACGAAGCTGCGGCGAGGATTCCGAGTTGAGGTTGGTACACACGGTCAGCCCGCGCTCGCCGTCGCGCTGCGCCCGGCGCGATTGCGGATCGACCGTCTCCCAGACCTGCACGTCTTCGAGGAGGTGCGTGGTGACCGGGACCGTCCGCCGGCTGCGAATGCGGGCAGGAGAAGCCGCCGACATGCGGCGAGGCCTCGGTGCAGCCGTAGAACTCGACGAGGCGCGCGTCCCACAGCGCCTGGATGCGTTCGCGCGTCGCGGCGATGCTCATGCCCGGCTCGCCGGCGACGAACAGCGTGCGCACCGACGTGGTGCGCGGATCGACGCCGAGCGCCTGCACGGTGCGCGCCAGATGCAGCGCATAGGACGGCGTGCACAGCAGGATGGTCGGCTTATAGCGCATCACGATGTTGGCGCGCGCCTTCGCATCCATGCCGCCGCCGGGCAGCGTCGGCAGCCCCATCTTGGCGAGCGCGTATTGCACGCCCCAGGCCCAGACATGCGGGCCGTAGCCGGTGATCATGAACACCGTGTCGCCGTTGCGGAAATCCATCGACTGCAGCGCCCGCGCGTTGGCCCAGGCCCACAGCTCGCGGTCGAGATGCGAGTAGCGAAAGACGCGCGGCGCGCCGGTCGTGCCCGAAGACGAGAACATCATCCAGCCGCGCTCGGCCCAGACCTCATCGGTCATCGCGGTATAGGTGCCGTAGGGCGGGTGCGCAGCGGCGTCCTCCGCCATCTCGAGCTTGTCGACGACCGGCCATTTGGCGATGAGGTCGTCGACGGTGCGCAGATCGGACGGCGCGAGGCCGAGCCGGTCGAAACGGCGGCGATAGAACTCGCTGTTCTCGTAGAGGAACGGCGCGACGGCCGCGAGCTTGGCGTCCTGGATCGCCCTGATCTCGTCGCGCGAGGCGGTGTCGAGGCGCGGCGACCAGAACTCGGCGGAGCCGGGCGCATCGCGATCGTGGCGATGGCGCTCGATGGTCTCGAGCCAAGCCCGCCGCGTCGCCTCGGCGCGAGGTTTTCGATCCGTCATGAGCGCCTCCCGTCCAGGCAAAATATTACGAGACCGGGGCGGCGGCCAGCCGCTTGACCTTCATTGCCCCCGCCTTCAATGTCGCCGCGGCCTGAATCCGCTCTTTGGTGGTCGTGTCCTCACACCCCGATCTCAGCTCGCCGCGTTTCGCCTATGCCGGCAGCGCTATCCAGCGCGCCGCCACCCGTCGCGGCGATGAAGCCGAACTGGCGGCGCTCGCGGCGCTGGAAAGCGCCCGTTGCTATGTGATCGTTTCCGATCTGGTGGTGATGAGAAGCCGGGGCGAGGAACTCGATCCGCTGTTTTCATTTGCCGAGGCGCGCGCGCTCGGCGCCGCGCACGAGACGGTGTTCCTCGGGCTGCTGGAGCAGGCGCCGCGCTTTGCCGTCGCGCTCGACGCGGCCGCGCTCGAGCCGCTAACGGCGCGCAACGATCTGAAACTCATCGATCTGCGCACCATCGCGATGCAGGGAATCGTTGCCCCCGAGCATTTGCCGCCGCTTGCCGAAGCCAAGGCAGTGCTCGGCTGGCACGCGCATCACCGCTTCTGTCCCAATTGCGGCGTGCCGACGCGGCCGGTGCAGGGCGGCTGGCGGCGCGACTGCCCGGCCTGCAAGACCGAGCATTTCCCGCGCACCGATCCGGTGGTCATCATGCTGGCGATCGCCGGCGAGCGCTGCGTGCTCGGCCGCTCGCCGCGCTTCCCGAAAACCATGTGGTCGTGTCTCGCCGGTTTCGTCGAGCCGGGCGAATCGATCGAGGAAGCGGTGCGGCGCGAGGTGCACGAGGAAGTCGGCCTCGTCTGCGCGCGCGTGCGCTATTTCGGCTCGCAGCCTTGGCCGTTCCCCACGTCGCTCATGATCGGATGCCATGCCGAAGCGCTGTCGGAGACGATCGTCATCGACCGCAGCGAGATCGAGGAAGCGCGCTGGTTCGATCGCGCGGAGCTCAAGCTGATGCTCGCGCGCAAGCATCCGGAGGGCCTGACCACGCCGCCGCCGCTCGCCATCGCGCACCACATCGTTCGCGACTTCGTCGATAGCGACCGGAATCTCTTCTAATTCGCCGGCAATGCCGGCGGCGGAATTATTTGCTTGTCGAGCGGCCAGAGCCAGGCGGCGCCGCGCACGCCGCTTGAGTCGCCGTGCACCGCGCGGACGATCGGCGTGTCGATATAATCCGAGAAGGTATATTGCGAGATCAGCGGCGGTAACGCCGCGTACAGCTCGGTGACGTTGGAGAGCCCGCCGCCGAGAACGATGACGTCCGGATCGAACAGGTTGATGACCGTGGCCAGGCTGCGCGCCAAGCGGTCCTGGTAACGGCGCATGCATTCCACCGCCGCCGTCTCGCCGGCGGCGGCCCGGGCCACGACATCCTGCGCGGAAACGGCATCGTTCGTCGCCGAACGATAGCTGCGCGCCAGGCCGGGACCCGACACGAAATATTCGATGCAGCCGATCTTTCCACAGGCGCAGCGCGCATCCTCGGCCCTTTCGCCGGCATCGGCCCAAGGCAGCGGATTGTGGCCCCATTCCCCGGCGATCCGATTCCAACCGACCAGCACCTGCCTGTTGATCACTATTCCGCCGCCGACGCCGGTGCCGAGGATCGCCCCGAACACGACATTGGCATCCCTGGCGGCGCCATCGACGGCCTCCGAAAGCGCAAAGCAGTTTGCGTCATTCTCGATCCGGACTTCTCTCCTTCAGCCGCTGCGCGATATCGCGCTTCAGCGGCATTCCGTTGAGAGCCCCGCTGTTCGAGTTTTTGATCAGGCCGGTTCTTTTCGATTCTGCGCCGGGCGATGCAATGCCGACGGTTCCGGATTTTCCGGTTTCTTTCTCGGCAAATTCGACCAGCTCGGCAATCGCGTTCAAGGCCGCCGAGTATTCTCCGACCGGCGTCGGCAGGCGGCGGCGCACCAGAGTTGCGCCGCTATCGTCCAGGGCGATGACTTCGATTTTCGTGCCGCCCAAGTCGATGCCAATTCTCATTCCTTCACCCGAACGCGAGGCCGAGACGCGCTATACTTATAACGGTCGCCGGTCCGATTGCACAATAATCATGCAGCGTGTCACCGCTATCAGAACAGTTGCGCTAAGCGGTTGTTCCGCGATTTTGACGCCGGCCTCGGTATGGTCGCAGGACGGAGCGACGCGATGAAGTACAAGTGCCTGGTCTTCGATTTCTTTGGTGTTATTTCCTCGGAGGTGGCGCCCTTTTGGCTCGCAAAATACCTTTCAGCTTCGCAGGCCGCGGCCGTCAAGGCGACGATCATTCAAGCGGCCGATCGCGGGACATTGTCTCAGGACGAATTGTTTTCCTCGCTCGCCGAGCTCGCCGGCGTGCCCGCCGGCTCTGGTCGAGCGCGAATGGCAGTCTTTCGTCCACATCGATCGCGAGGATGGTCGATCTCCTGCGGGCGCTTGCGTCGCAATGCAAGCGTGGCCTGATCACCAACGCGCCATCGCCGTTTGTCCGGGCCGTCCTCGATCGATACGCGCTGGCCGGGCTGTTCGACGCGATCATCGTCTCCAGCGAGGTCGGCTTGGCGAAGCCGGATCGCGAAATCTACGAACGATTATTGGCGCTCCTTTCCGTCGAGCCCGCGGACGCGCTCATGATTGACGACAACGTCGACAACGTTGCCGGAGCGATTGCCGCCGGAATGGACGGCCTGCTGTTTCGCTCCTACGAGCAACTGCGTGCCGCCTTGCCGAGCCTGTAGGCGCTCGGGCGAAGTCCGAGCCTGCCAAAAGACGAGTTGATTTGGAATATTATTCTCTGTATATCCATATGCAGCGGTCAGATTGAAATATTGTTCCCCGGCCTGCCCCGACGGCCGGGACATCCGCCGAGGTTCGTCACATGGACGCCATCGACCGGAAAATCCTCGCAGTTCTGCAGGACAACGCTTCCCTCTCCGTTGCCGAGATCGGCAGCCGGGTGGGTCTGTCGTCGACGCCGTGTTGGAAACGCATTCAGCGCCTGGAAGCGGACGGCGTCATTCTCAAGCGGGTCGCGCTGGTCGAGCAAAGCCGTATCGGGCTCGGCGTCACCGTCTTCGTCTCCATCGAGACCGGCGACCATTCGCACGACTGGCTCGAGCGCTTCGCCAAGGTGGTCGGCGCCATGCCGGAGGTGATGGAGTTCTATCGCATGGCCGGCGACGTCGATTACATGCTGCGCGTCGTGGTGCCCGACATTGCCGGCTACGACGCCTTCTACAAGCGGCTGATCGCCACGGTGCCGCTGGCGAACGTGACTTCGCGCTTCGCCATGGAGAAGATCAAGTCGACGACCGCCCTGCCGATTCCCTGAGCGTCCCGCATCACGATTCGTTGCGGGCGATCGAGGTCGACTGGCGCGGCATCAAAAAGATCTGATCGCTCAGCGTCAGCGCATTGGTCAGAACATATCCATAGGTCGGACTGTAGCTGTACTGGGCTTGGCCCAGGATCAGGAACGTGTTCGGCACCGCCAGCGCCGACGGCACGGTCACCGACTGACCGATCGGAAGCGCCGTGCCGTTGAGCGAATCGCTCCACACTACCGTTGCCTGGCCCTGAGCGTTGATCGAGATTTCCGACACCGTCGCCTGCAGATTGCTCGAAGTGTAGGGAGCGATGATGGCGGACGCCGCGTTGAGGACGTTCGACATTTGCCCGTTGTTGATGGCGGTGTATTGGCTCGACAGATCGGCCACGGCGTGCGCGGTCAGCGTGACCTTGCGCTTGATGGCGATGCCCTGCGCGACCTCGGCGCTGCCGAGATAAAGTCCCACCAGCAGCGGCAGCAGGATGGCGAATTCGAGCGACGTCACCGCGCGGCGGTCGCGGACGAAGCGCGCGGCGCGGCGGATCAGCGGAACGGTGCGAGCGGTCATGGCCTCTTCCCGATCACGATGACGCATAGGGTTCGTTCTGGAACACGGCGGTCGCCGCCAGCAAATTCAGGCCGCCGTTCAAATTGTTGAGGCCGATCACGTTGAAATAGACCGGATACTGATAGTAGAGGCGCACGACGACCACCTCGCCCGGTGCGCCCGGGTTGTAGCCCATGTTGGCGGTGTTGAGCGTGCCGTTGCTGACCGGCAGGGCGAGATTGACCGACGCGAACGACGAATAGGTCTCGACGTCGATATAGAGGCCGCTGCTGCAATTGAACATTCCCTGCACTTGATTGCAGACCTGCTGCTTGAACTGCGCGGCGCTCCAGCCTTGCGTCTGCGCCTGGCCGGTCATGATCAGACGCCCGGCGCTGGCCGCCGCCGTCTCCAGCGTCTGGCCGGCGAAGAAGACGATGGCCGTCTGGATGATTCCGAGAGTGAGCGCGAGAAACGGCGTCGCCAGGAGCGCAAATTCAACGCTGGTGGTGGCTCGGTTTTGGCGAACGAAACGTCGCAGCATAGGTGCGGCAACCGACCCCACGGCGCGTGCCGCGGGCGTCGACTTTTGTCGACCGGACATGAGCAGACCCTCAATCCGATGTCGCACGTTGAGCGCGCGGCATCGCGGTAGCAGACCCTCATCGAATGTCGCGCGTCGAGGCGCGGCATCGCGGTTCGCACGAGTAGCAAACAGGAGTTGGCGATTTGTTGCACCGATCGGCGCGAACAGCGGAGCCGCGATTAAGCGGTCGTCAACCTTGCGGCCCGCCGCGTCATATCACGTCGTCAATGCGACGCTGAGAGCGCGGCGGCGGCAGCAGCCTGGGTGTCGCGCGTGACTGGTCTGGCTCAGGGTCTTGTCGAAATAATCCGGGAAATCGCCCAAGGTGATGCGGCGCGAGCACTCCGGCGTGCAGCTATAGGTCTCGCGATTGATGCCACGGTAGACGACGACGATGCTGTCGCTCGGCCCCGTCACCTCGATGGTCTTCTCCATCAGCACGGTACCGGTGCGGTCCACGGCGATGATGTTGGTCGCGCCATAGCCCTTGCCGGTGATGACGGCAATGCCGCTGTGTTGAAGAGAAATGTCGGCGATCAGCGGATTGCCGATCACGACCGTGGCGGCGCGATCCGGAAGCTTCATGATCCGTGCCTGATCGAGCTCGACGACGATCGGTTCGGCAGCCGGCGCCGGTGCCGGCGAGGCGATGGCAAGAAGGACTATCGCGCCCAACAGCCAAAGCAGCGGGCTTGCCGCCCGACCTCGCACGCACAACGCGGTCATCGAGACTCTCCGAAACGCTACGCGGACAGACAACCGAACGCGACCTTACTTCACGGAGTCCAATTGACGGCAAAATAGTGAATGAAGTGCAAATCGCCGCAGCCGGCCGTTACTGCCTGAACGGACGCAGCAGCTGCGCGCCGAAGCTCGCCGGGAAATCCCGGTCGGCGATGCCGTAATGGTCCGGCAGTTCGCCGGCGGGCATGTAGAAGGTGCCGAAGATGATGTCGAGCACCGGAAATGTCGCGGCGAAATTCTTCTCGCCGCCGCGGTCCGCCGCCGTGTGATGCCAGCGGTGAAAGACCGGAGTGGAAATCACGTATTTGAGCGGGCCGAGCGTCCAGTCGAGATTGGCGTGCACGAACGCCGAATGCGCGATGGTGATCGGCCCGAGCACGACGAAGACATTGGGCGAGATGCCGGCGATCAGCAGGACGACGTCGGCGATCACCGCGCCGAAGAACAGATTGACCGGGTGGAAACGCGCGGCCGAAATCCATTCCAGATCTTCCGAGGAGTGGTGCACGGCGTGGTATTTCCACAGCCGCGCGCCATGGAACAGGCGATGCGTCCAGTACAGGATCAAGTCCTCGCCGAGCGCGAACACCAGCATTTGCGCGGCCAGCGGCAGCTGCGCGAGCGGGCCGTGTCCGTTCTCGTAGAAGGCGATCAGGCCGTCGGCGGTGGTGATGCCGAACAGCACCGCGGCGCCGGCGATGAGCAGGCCGATGCGCAGATAGCGCGTGATGACCGGGATGAAGAACCAGTAGCAGATATCGGTGATCAGGTCCGGCTTGTGCCACCACGGCCGGCCCGGATTGCAGGCCCAGAACGCGGTCAGCACGGTGAAGACCGCCCCCAGTGCGAGCGAGATCGGGAGGTTCTTCATGAACGTTTCGCCGATATTGACGACGAAGAAGACTACGTCCTGGCTCATCTGAAGGACCGCGCCTCTTCGGGGGTGCGCGTGTTTCCATTCGCGCCGATGGGAAGGCTCCGATGATATCGGGGAAGCTCATTAATGCGCGATGAATCCCTCGCGTGCGGGTCGCGCGGCGGCCCGTCGCAGCCGACCGCATCGCCGCACGGAGCAACAACAACGACAGGCGCGCAAATGAGGCAATGCCCTGTTAACTACAATGTGGATCGTCGCATTTGCCGCGCCTTTCAGCGGTCGATTTAACCCGCCCGCAAGTTCTCCTCGCTAGGTTCCGGCGTGATCCAAATGGTCCGGAAAACGGGCATTGGGTCAGCTCAGACAGCCACTTGTGGACCTTAAGGAGCCAACTGATGAAAACCCTCTTTTCGCGTTTCGCGAAGGACGAGTCGGGTGCGACCGCCATTGAATATGGTCTGATCGCCGCCGGCATTTCCGTTGCGATCATCGCCGTGGTCAACGGCCTCGGCACCAAGCTGAATTCGACCTTCAGCAGCATTTCCAGCCAGCTCAAGTAATCTGCCTCTTGTGCTCGGGTACGAGAGGGCTCCGGTCATTGCCGGAGCCTTTTCGTTTTCGCGGCGGCGCCGCCGCGGTTGCGCGCTAACCCGCCCTCAACTCGCAGCGGGGTAGAAACGAGGGAGGGACGAAGTGAGCGTCCCGCCCGGCCATGGTCATGCTGACTGAAGTGATCAGATTGACGCTGTTTCCGGCGATGATGGCGTTTGCCGCCTCCAGCGATCTTTTCACCATGACGATCGCCAATCGCGTTTCGCTGATCCTTGTCGCCGGCTTCGCCGCTCTTGCCTTGATGACCGGCATGAGCGGCGCCGACATGCTGTCGCATGCCGGGGCGGCCGCCGGGGTCCTTGCGGTCGTTTTCGTGTTCTTCGCCTGCGGGTGGATCGGCGGGGGCGATGCCAAGCTCGCGGCGGCGACGGTGCTCTGGCTGGGTTTAGCCCACCTTGCCGACTACCTCGTTTATGCGTCGCTCCTCGGCGGCGCGCTCACGGTGCTGATCATCCAGTTTCGCACCGTGCCGCTGCCGCGGCTGCTCGTCGGGCGGGAATGGGCCGAACGGCTCCACCGCGGAGACGCCGGCGTTCCCTACGGCATCGCGCTCGCGGTGGCGGCGCTTCTGGTCTACCCGCACACCGAGTGGATGACGGCCGTCGGTCGCTGAGGCAGGCCGGATAAGGCGCCCGGACAGGGATCGCAGGCGGTATCGCAACGCGCGATTAACTCGATTTGGATACGCCTCATTAACCATGCCTTGACGTTTAGCTGATGAAATCCGCTGGACGACGACCGCCCCCCGCCGCCGTTGGCATTCGGGAAGTGAAGCGTAATGAAAGCCGCGCGTCTCATCGTACTCGGTGTTGCTCTTGCCGCCGGCGGCGTTGCTGCCTGGCTGGCGAGCGGAACTCGGGCGCCGGAGGCGCCCAAGGAGGCGGCCGCGCCGCCGCTGGCGACCGTCGATGTCCTGATCGCCAAATCCGATCTCGTCACCGGCCAGGTGATCGGCCCCTCCGATGTCGGCTGGCAGACATGGCCCGCCGCCACTTCCGGCGGCTTCATCAAAAAGACCGACCGGCCGGACGCGATCGCGCAATTCGTCGGCGCGGTCGTGCGCACGCCGCTCGCCAGCGGCGAGCCGATACGCGACACCAAGGTCGTCATGGCCAAGAGCAACGGCTTCATGGCCGCCATCCTGCCGCACGGGATGCGGGCGGTCTCCATGGATGTGTCGCCGGATACCGGCGCCGGCGGCTTCATCCTGCCGAACGACCACGTCGATGTCCTGCTCACGCGGCGGGACAAGGTCGCGGAAAAAACCAGCGGGATCGAGAAATACGTCACCGAGACGATTCTGAAGAACGTCCGCGTGCTGGCGATCGACCAGGTTCTCGGCGAGAAGGACGGCCAGAAGGTGGTGATCGGCAAGACCGCGACCATCGAGCTCAATCCGCGGCAGACCGAGACGCTCGCATTGTCGCACCAGCTCGGCAGCATTTCGCTGGCGTTGCGCAGCCTCGTCGATTCGCCGTCGACCAGCCCGGAGGGCGGCGAAGAGAAGAGGAGGACGGCCACGCCGTCAACACCGTACGCTATGGCGTGACCACGCAGATAATGCCGCACTGACCGGCACGGAGGGACTTCGCCATGGCAACAGGGACATCGATCCGAGCTGCAGCTCTCGCTGTCCTCGTCGTCGGTTCATCGACCCTCGCGCAAGACGCCGCGGGCGCCGGCGCGGCGGCGGCCGGCGACGCGCCGACGCAGACGATTACCGTTGCCGCGCAGCGATTTTGCCTCGCGCCCGGTCGCGCTCGGCGCCGGCAAATCGGTGGTCATCGATCTTCCGCGCGACATCAAGGACGTGCTCGTCGCCGATCCCAATATCGCCAATGCCGTCGTGCGGTCGTCGCGGCGCGCCTACATCATCGGCATCAAGG
This sequence comes from uncultured Alphaproteobacteria bacterium, assembly GCA_963695665.1. Lineage (GTDB taxonomy): Bacteria > Pseudomonadota > Alphaproteobacteria > Rhizobiales > Xanthobacteraceae > BOG-931. The sequence continues at coordinate 58,014 of CAVOHL010000035.1, read as the reverse complement.
TCGGCCAGACCAACGTGTTCTTCTTCGACGGCGACGGCCGGCAGATGGCCGGCTTCGACATCGCGGTCACGCGCGATCTCAACGGCATTCGTTCGGCGATCCGCCAGGTGCTGCCGGATGCGGACATCCGGGTCGAAGGCATCGGCGAGGGCGTCATTCTGAGCGGCAGCGTGCAGAGCCAAGCCGAGGCGCAGCAAGCCTACGACATCGCCGTGCGGCTGCTCAATTCCGGATCTCTCGACACCGTCGCAACGGGCAACAAGATCGTCAACGCCATCGTGGTCCGCGCCCGCGACCAGATCATGCTCAAGGTGACCGTCGCCGAGGTCGAGCGCGACGTCATCAAGCAGCTCGGCATCAACCTGTCCGGCAGTCTCGGCTTCGGCACGGCCGTGGTCAATTTCAACAACACCAATCCGTTCTCGGCGACCGGCCAGTCGCTCAGCGGCTCCAGCATCGCGCTCGGAAGCAACTCGGTCACCGCCACCTTGCAGGCCATGGAACAGGCCGGCGTCATTCACACGCTGGCCGAGCCGAGCCTCACCGCCATTTCCGGTGAAACCGCGACGTTCGTGGCCGGCGGCGAATTTCCCGTCCTGAGCGGCTTCTCCTGCTGCACGCAACTCGAGCACGCCCGGCGCGCCTTCGACCTGTCAGCCGTCGATCGAGTTCAAGAAATTCGGCGTCGGCCTCAACTTCACGCCGGTCGTGCTCAGCGAGGGCCGCATCAGCCTCAAGGTGATGACCGAGGTGTCCGACCTGTCGAGCAACAATTCGCTGCAGATCTCGGTCCCGGGCACCACCCAGTCGGTGACCGTGCCGTCGATCCGCACCCGTCGTGCCGACACCACGGTAGAAATTCCCTCCGGCGGTGCGCTGGCGATGGCCGGGATGATCCAGGACTCGACCAAGCATCAGATCAACGGGCTTCCCGGCCTGATGGAGCTCCCGGTGCTGGGGCCGTTGTTCAAGAGCAACGACTACATCAATCAGCAGACCGAGCTGATGGTTTTGGTGAAGCCGTACATCGTGCGCGCGGTCGCGCAGAAGGATCTGTCGAAGCCGGACGACGGTTTCGCCAATCCCAGCGATCCGGCGATGGTGCTGCTCGGGCGGCTCAACCGCCTCTACGGTGTCGGCGGGACCGTCGATCCGCCGGACAATTATCGCGGCAAATACGGGTTCATCCTCGATTGATTTGCCGCGCAAGGAGACGACGATGCAGAGCCTCCGCACAATGATCGCCGAACGCCGCCCCGGCGCCGGTCCGGCAATTCGGGCCGCCGTCGTCGCCGGCTTTGCGCTTCTGGTCTGCGGGTGCAACACCGATCAGCGGGTCGCCGGCGTTCCGGAGACGCCGCCCGACTACCGGATGCGCCATCCGATCACGATCTCCGAGGCCGACCGGACCTTCGAGGTTTTCATCGGCTCCAATCGCGGAGAACTCAATCCGTCGCAGCGCGCCGAGGTGCTCGCGTTCGCCCAGAGCTGGCGGCGCGAATCGACCGGCGGCGTGATCGTCGATGTGCCGGTCGGCACCAGCAACGAGCGCGCGGCGGGCGAGGCGATGCGCGAAATTCGTTCGATCCTGAACGCGAGCGGGGTCCCCTCGGACGGCGTCGTGGTGCGCGGCTATCATCCGCCCGAGCGAAAGCTTGCCACCATCCGCATCACTTATCCGCGGCTCGCCGCCCAGGCCGGCCCGTGCGGCCTGTGGCCCGACGACATCGGACCGAGCCTCAACCGCGGCTATTTCGAAAACCAGCAGTACTGGAATCTCGGCTGCTCCAGCCAACGCAATCTCGCCGCGATGGTGGATAACCCGGCCGACCTGGTGCAGCCGCGCGCCGAGACGCCCGCCTACACGATGCGTCGTACGACGGTCATGGAGAAATACCGCGAGGGTGCCGCGACGGTGACGCAATACCCGAACAACAACGCCGCCAAGATCAGCGACTTTGCCCAGTGATTTCAGCCAATGATGAAACAAGTTAGCCAAGCCGTTGCAGGAAGAGGGCATTGCCGCCGACGCGGTGACCCGCGATGAGCACATCGCGCCGGCGCCGCGCGTCTCGGTGCAGGCCTTCTGCGACACCGTGGAATCCGCCGCCGCGATCCAGGGCGCCGGCGAGGATCGGCGCATGGCGAAGGCGCATCTGCGCATCCAGATGGGCGGCCTGACCGCCGCCATCGAAGCCTATCGGAGCTCGCCGACGCCGAACGTCATCATCCTCGAGTCGGAGAGCCGCGGCGAGGATATCCTCGCCGGTCTCGACGAGCTCGCGCATGTTTGCGACGCCGCCACGCGCGTGATCATCATCGGCCGCATGAACGACGTGACGCTCTATCGCGAACTGGTCCGCCGCGGCGTCAGCGACTACCTGATCATGCCGGTCGACACGCTGCAGATCGTGCGGGCCGTGTGCGGCCTGTTCTCGGCGCCGGACGCCAAGCCGGTCGGGCGCATCATCGCCGTCACCGGCGCCAAGGGCGGCGTCGGTGCCTCGACCGTCGCCCACAACATCGCGTTCGCCATCGCCAGAGACCTCAAGCTCGACGCGGTGGTGACCGATCTCGATCTCGCCTTCGGCACCGCCGGGCTCGATTTCAACCAGGATCCGCCGCAGGGAATTGCCGAGGCGGTGTTCTCGCCCGACCGTATCGACAATGCCTTCATCGATCGGCTGCTGGCGAAGTGCACCGATCACTTGAGCCTCCTGGCGGCGCCGGCGACGCTCGAGCGCGTTTACGATTTCGGCGCCGACGCGTTCGACTCGATCTTCGATTCGCTGCGCGCCACGGTGCCGTGCGTGGTCCTCGACGTGCCGCATCAATGGACCGGCTGGACCAAGCAGACGCTGGTCAGCGCCGACGACATCTTGATCGTCGCCGCGCCCGATCTCGCCAATCTGCGCAACACCAAGAACATCTACGATTTTCTCAAATCGGCGCGGCCGAACGACCAGCGGCCGCTCTACTGTCTCAACCAGGTCGGCGTTCCCAAACGCCCCGAGATCAAGGCCGCCGATTTCGCCAAGGCCCTGGACGATCAGCCCGTCGCCGTCATCCCTTTCGAGCCGCAGGTATTCGGCGCGGCGGCGAACAACGGGCAGATGATCGCCGAGATTTCCGCGGACCACCGTACCGCCGAGATGTTCCTGCAGCTGGCGCAGCAATTGTCCGGGCGCTCTGAACCGAAGAAACCGCGCTCACGTTTCATTCCGCCGATGATCGAGAAGCTGCTGCGGCGGCAAGCATAACCTTTGTCGGAGTTGCGTTAGGTGTTTGGCAAGCGTCCGCTTCCGGGTAGTTCCGATACCGCCGTCGTGGAACGGCAGTCGCCGAGCCCGCGCCCGTCGGCGGCGCCGCCGGCGGCTGAAGGCAGCGAGGCAACCGCCGAAGCCGGCCGCACGCCGTTTCCCTCCGCCGGCCTCGGCGCGCCGATCATCGGGGCGCCGACGAAGTCGCAGGCGGCCGGACCGACTTCGCCGCCGCAGCAGGTCCCCTCCGCCGTCGATTCGCGCCGCTCGGAGTCCTACTACGAGGTCAAGGGCACGATCTTCGGCGCGCTGATCGAGGCGATCGATCTCGGCCAACTGGCCAAGCTCGACACCGACTCGGCGCGCGAGGAAATTCGCGACATCGTCAACGAGATCGTCGCGATCAAGAACATCGTGATGTCGATCTCCGAGCAGGAAGACCTGCTCGACGACATCTGCAACGACGTCCTCGGCTACGGGCCGCTCGAGCCGTTGCTCGCCCGCGACGACATCGCCGACATCATGGTGAACGGCTCGGGCACGGTCTACATCGAAGTCGCCGGCAAGATTCAGAAAACCGCGATCCGCTTCCGCGACAATCAGCAGCTCCTGAATATCTGCCAGCGCATCGTCAGCCAGATCGGCCGCCGCGTCGATGAATCCTCGCCGATCTGCGACGCCCGCCTGCCGGATGGCTCGCGCGTCAACGCCATCGTGCCGCCGCTGGCGATCGACGGTCCGGCGCTCACCATCCGCAAATTCAGGAAGGACAAGCTCACCCTCGAACAGCTGGTCAAATACGGATCGATCTCGCCCGAAGGCGCGGAAATCCTCAGGGTGATCGGCCGCTGCCGCATCAACACGCTGGTCTCCGGCTCGACCGGCTCCGGCAAGACGACGCTGCTCAACTGCCTGACCCGCTATATCGATTCCGACGAGCGCATCGTCACCTGCGAAGACGCCGCCGAACTGCAACTGCAGCAGCCGCACGTCGTGCGCCTGGAGACCCGGCCGCCCAACCTCGAGGGCGAAGGCCAGATCACGATGCGCGATCTGGTGCGCAACTGCCTGCGCATGCGGCCGGAACGGATCATCGTCGGCGAGGTGCGCGGACCGGAGGCCTTCGACCTGCTGCAGGCGATGAACACCGGTCACGACGGCTCCATGGGCACGGTGCACGCCAACAGCCCGCGCGAGGCGCTCTCGCGCCTCGAATCGATGATCATGATGGGCGGCTATGCGCTGCCTTCGCGCACGATCCGCGAAATGATCTGCTCTTCCATCGACGTCATCGTCCATGGATCGCGCCTGCGCGACGGCTCCCGCCGCATCACCCACATCACCGAAATCGTCGGCATGGAAGGCGACGTCATCACCACCCAGGATCTGTTCGTCTACGACATCATCGGCGAAGACGCGAACGGCAACCTCATCGGCCAGCACAAATCGACCGGCATCGGTCACCCGAAATTCTGGGATCGCGCGCGCTATTACGGCGAGGACAAGCGTCTCGCCACCGCACTCGACGCGGCGGAGATCGTACGCGAAGCAGGCAGAGGCTGAACGCGGAAGCGCCCATGCACGCCTATGTCCTTTTCGCTCTGGTGGCCGTTGCGATCGGCGGGGTCGCCTGGGTATTCGTCTATCCGTTCCTGTCCGGCGAGCGGGCCGTGGAGCGGCGCAAGGCGAGCGTCGCGCGGCCGGAGCCGGTGGCCGCGCGGCAGACGCGTGGAGCACAGAAATCGCGCCGCGAGCAGGTCGAAGGCACGCTCAAGGATATCGACGATCGGCAAAAGAAGGCCAAGCGGCCGCCGCTTGCCGCGCGCATCGGGCAGGCAGGGCTGTCATGGTCGAAACGCCGTTTCATTTTGACCGCGGCGGCGCTCGGCGTCGCCGCTTTTGTGCTGGCGCTGCCGACCGGAGCCGGGTCTGCTGCCGGCAGTCGGCATCGGCTTTGCCGCCGGCTGCGGCCTGCCCCTGTGGATGCTGTCGCTACTCAAGAAGCGGCGGGAAGCACGCTTCCTCGACGGGTTTCCCGACGCCGTCGACGTCATCGTCCGCGGCATCAAGGCCGGCCTGCCGCTGCTCGACAATCTGAAGGTGATCGCCGCCGACGCCAACGAGCCGATCCGCAGCGAATTCCGCGCCATCATCGAGACCCAGGCGATCGGCATGCCGCTCGGCGAAGCCTGCCTCAAGCTGCACGACCGCATGCCGGTGCCGGAAACGAACTTTTTCGGCATCGTCATATTCATCCAGCAGCGCTCCGGCGGCAATCTTTCCGAGGCGCTCGGCAATCTTTCGCGCGTTCTGCGCGACCGCAAGCGGATGAAGGCGAAAATCCAGGCCATGTCGATGGAGGCGAAGGCTTCGGCGACGATCATCGGCTCGCTGCCGCTTGCGGTGATGACGCTCGTCTACATCACCAGCCCGAAATACATCGAGCTGTTGTGGACGGAACCGCTCGGCCGCGTGATGATGGCCTGCTGCGCATGCTGGATGTTCATCGGCGTGATGGTGATGCGCAAGATGATCAATTTCAATTTCTGAGGCGCGCGTCGTGCACTACATGGTCGATCAACTGCTCGATCCGAAATTGCTCACCGTGGTCTTCGCGGCGATTGCCGCCGGCGCGACCGTTCTGACCCTGGCGATGCCCTACGTCGTCAACGATACGCTGCCGAAGCGCATGAAGGCGGTGGCCTTCGAGCGCGAGAAAATCCGCCAGCGCGAGCGCGAGCGGTTGGCCAGCAGCGGCGGCAAAGTCACGCTGCGGCAGTCGCCGAAAGCGTACATGAAGACGATCGTCGAAAACTTCAACCTGAGCAGATGGGTCGGCCAGGAGGACGCACGCACCATGCTCCTGCAGGCCGGCCATCGCGGGCAGGCGCCCTACGTCACCTACCTGTTCTTCCGCATGGTGATGCCGGTGGTCGCCCTGGCCTTTACCGTCTTCTACATCTACGTCGTGCTCAACCTCGACGAGCCGGCGCTGATCAAGATCGGCATTTCGATCGGCGCCGCCTATTTCGGCATGATCAGCCCCAACCTCTTTCTCAGGAACAAGATCCAGCGGCGTCAGCTTTCGATCAAGCGCGCATTCCCGGATGCGCTCGATCTGCTGCTGATCTGCATCGAATCCGGAATGTCGATCGAGGCGGCGTTCCGCAAGGTCAGCGAAGAGATCGGATCGCAATCGGTGGCGCTCGCCGAGGAGCTCACCCTGACGACGGCGGAGCTGTCCTACTTGCAGGATCGCCGGCAGGCTTACGACAACCTCTCGCGCCGCACCGGGCTCGAGGGCGTCAAATCCGTCTGCCTCGCGCTGCAACAGGCCGAACGCTACGGGACGCCGCTCGGCACGGCGATGCGAGTGATGGCGCAGGAAAATCGCGACATGCGCATGGCCGAGGCCGAGAAAAAGGCCGCGGCGCTGCCGCCGAAGCTCACCGTGCCGATGATTCTGTTTTTCCTGCCGGTCCTGTTCGTGGTCATTCTCGGTCCGGCCGCCATCCGGGTGATGGCGCTGCAGTGACGGAAAGCTCAGCTTGAGCCGTTGGTCATGCGCTCGGCCCGGTTCGGCTTTGGTACGTCGCCGCGCCGCGCCAGCATCTGCCGCAGATAGGCAACATTGGCGGCGGCTTCCTCCGCCGGCAGATCGGCGCGGGCGATCGTTTCCGCCTCGGCGAAGCGGCCTTGCAGGCCGACGACCAGCGCCAGGTTCTGCCGCACGCGCTGATCGACCGGAGGATGCGCGGATGCGCGGCGCAGCGTCGCCTCCGCGTTCGGCAAATCCTTCGACAGCGCATAGGAAAGCCCGAGGTTCGAGAGCACGGACGGCTCGTCCGGAACCATCTTGAGCGCCGTGAGGTAATAGCGTTGCGCATCCGCGTGCCGGCCCATTTGGTCGAGCACGGCGCCCTGCGCGGAGAGAATATGCCAGTCGGGCTGGTCCGGCGAATGCGCGCGTTCGAGCACCTGCAGCGCCTGATTATAATCGCCGGCCTCGGCGAGCGCGCGCCCGTAGGCGCCGAGCACCGTCTTGTCGTGTGGATTTTCCATCGACGTCCGCTGGAGGATGGCGACGGCCTGGGCGCGCTGGCCGGTCGCGCGCAACGCCTGGGCATAATGCATCGCCACGCCGAGGTTCTTCGGGTCGGCCCGATATTGCTGCGCATAGACCACGACGTCGCGCCGCCAGTCCGCCTCGGAGTTCGCGGCGGGCGTGAGCGGCAACGCGCCGGTCGTTTGCCCCAATTGCGTCGTCCCGCATCCCGCCAGCGCCGCGGAGGCGGCGATGATCAGCGCGGCCGAAGCGAGCAGGTGGGCGGAACGGGGTCGGGTCGAAACCATCTCGATCGCTGACTAGAAGGGCGCGCCATGGCGCCAAGCGCGCCGATGCCGCGAGCATCGATCAGCAATAGACTGTTAACCCTAATGCCGAGTTAACGGCTCTGGGCGTGGATGCCGACGGCAGCGACGGGCGAGGCTAGGCCGGCACCTTCGCGGCCGGGGCGCGCGTCTCGATGACATAGCTTGAGGTATCGCCCTTCGGCCGTTCGCCGGCGATGGCATGGCCCTCGACCATGTAATGCACCGCTTCGGCGATGTTGGTGGCGTGGTCGCCGATCCGCTCGATGTTCTTGGCGCAGAACAGATGGTGGATGCACATCGAGATGGTTCCGGGGTCTTCCATCGTGTAGGTGAGCAATTCCCGGAACAGCGACACGTAGAGCGCGTCGACCTCCTTGTCGCCCTGCCAGACTTGCAACGCCTTCGCCTGGTTGCGGTCGACGAAGCTGTCGAGCACGGCCGCAAGCTGAGAGACGACGAGCGTCGCCATGTGCCGCAGCCCGCGCATCAGCGTGCGCTGCGAACTCTCGCCGCTCACGGCGATGACGCGTTTGCCGATGTTCTTCGCCAGGTCGCCGATCCGCTCGAGGTCGTTGGCGATGCGCAGCATCGCCACCAGCGCGCGCAAATCGACGGCCATCGGCTGGCGTAGCGCGATGGTCGCCACCGCCTTTTCCTCGATCTGCCGCTGCAGATCGTCGACCGTGGCGTCGGCGGCGATGACCACACGCGCCATGACGACGTCGCGGCGCGACAGCGCCTCGATCGCGTCGGTGACCTGCTTCTGCGCGAAGCCGCCCATCTGCGCGACGAGTTGCGTGAGCTTGATAAGATCGGTGTCGAAGACTCGCGTGGTGTGTTCGGAAACGATCATGGTGCCGTCGTTGACGATTGGGTCGCAGCCCGCATCGTCGGCGGGCACGTCAATGATTCCAGATCCGAGTTTGTCGATCGCTCGGTCTTCGCGGCCGTGTCGCTAGCAAACGACGAAGAGAGGCCCATCGACTCATAACCCGGGCTGCACCGGCCGCTACCGCAACCCCTACCGCCGGCAAACGCCGCGAATCCAATGCCTTATCATCCTACGATTCGTGCGTGACGGACCGATGACAGGAGCGGAACCAAGCGTGTCATAACAATCACACCGACGCACCAATAATGAGCCGGCCGATTCGGCACCCGGGACGCCCCGCGCCCGGGCGAGTGCGGCTCGAGCAAGAGGATGGCGATGATGGCGCCGGCCATGGTCGAAGCGATCGGTGCCGCCGGCGCCGTTCTGACTACGGTCTGCTGGGTGCCGCAGGCGATCAAAATCATTCGCGAGCGCGACACGCGGGCGATCTCGCTCCCCGGCACGACGCTGTGCGTGCTCGGCGTCCTGCTCTGGCTCGTCTATGGCCTCGCCCTCGTCGATGGGCCGCTGATCGGCTCGAGCGTCGTCACCTTGGCGATGACGTCGATCATCCTGGCGCTCAAGATCCGCCACGGCTGATCCGGAGCTGTTCGCTCAAGACGACGAATTGGGAGGAGGCGGAGCGGACCTTTAGGTCAGCACGCGCACCGGCTTGCCGTCGAGGAAGGCGCGGATGTCGTCGACCATGCCGGCGAAAAAGGCGCGGTAGTTCTGCTCGACCACGTAGCCGAGATGCGGCGTGAGCACGACGTTGTCGAGCTTGCGCAGCGGATGCTCGATCGGCAGCGGCTCGATGTCGAAGACGTCGAGCCCGGCGCCGGCGATGCGCTTTTCCCGAAGCGCGGCGAGGAGCGCCGCCTCCTCGACGATCGGGCCGCGCGAGGTGTTGATCAGATAGGCGCTCGGCTTCATCAGGCCGAGATCCTGCGCGCCGATCAGGCCGCGGGTGCGCTGCGACAGCTGCAGATGGATGGAGAGAAAATCCGCGCGGCGGAACAGATCGTCGCGGCGGACATACTCGACGCCGAACTCCTTGCATCGCTCCGGCGTGAGGTTCTGGCTCCACGCGATCACGCGCATCCGCAGCGCCTGGCCGATCTGCGCCATGTGGCTCCCGAGCTTGCCGAGCCCGAGCAGAGCGAGCGTCATGCCTTCGAGGTCGAGCCCGATCGTGGTCTGCCAGGCGGCGCCGGCTTTGAGGCGCGCGTTCTCGTAGCTGATGCGGCGCGCGAGATCGAGCATCAGGCCGGTGGCGATGGCGGCGGTGGCGTTGCCGAAGGCCGGCGTGCCGCAGACGGTGACGCCGCGGGCTCTCGCGGCCTCGAGATCGATCGAGGCATTGCGCATGCCGGTGGTGATCAGGAGCTTGAGCTCGGGTAGCGCTTCGATCACCGCGCGCGGGAAGGCCGTGCGCTCGCGCATGGCGCAGACGATGGCGAAGCCCTGCAGCGCGGCGACGAGCTTGTCGGGCGAGCCGAAATGTTGATCGAATACCTTGATCTCGACGTCGCCCTTGACCTGCGACCAGTCGGCCATCGCCAGCGCGACGTTCTGGTAATCGTCGAGAATGGCGCAGCGAAGCGGCATGACCCCACCCCGTTCCCCTGGGTGCGCAAGCCGTCTCACAACGGGTCGCCGAAGACAAGGAGGTCAATTTCACCGGGCGATGCGAAGCGCCGCTCTGGGCCAGCCTAGAGGAATGATGGACCGCTAGGCCCGAGCCTCGGCCGCGATCGGGTGTTCCTGCGGGCTTGGGCTCGCCGTTCCCGTGCGCTTGGCCTGCCATTTCGGGCCGGGTCCGCGCATGTAGTGGAGTTCCGGCCGGTAAGGGTCGAAGGCGTCCTCGAAGGTCCGCTGCAACTCGCGAATGGCGTTTGCCAGATTGCGCCACATGACACGCTTCCCTTGGCCTTTTCCGGCGCGCCGCTTGGATTTCTCCCGTTCGCGCCGTCTATTGGTCGTGCCGGCGAAGCGCCAGGTTCATCGCGCGGTTGAAGAAGTTTTCGGGCAAAAATCATTAAAAATTGTTGCGACTTCGTCGCTCAAGCGTGGCAAATGCGATCAGACTTTACGAAGCTTTACCGCGATCACGGAAAGTCGGGCCTGAGCGCCGGCTGTCGTTTCGGCCGGGCGGTCGGTTCCACGCGTCGCAGGCGGCGCTTGCCGTCGCCGGCCGGCGTCGTTACATCAGCGCCAGTTTTTCCCGAAATGTGCGCCTTGCGGTCGCGCCTGTGCCCAGAAGGCAGAGGCCGGACGGCGCCGAGCAAGAGGGCAGGACGCTCAACCTGAACCCAAAAGATGGCGCGGCAATTCATCTACCATATGGAGGGCTTGTCCAAGGTCTATCCCGGCAACCGTAAGGTCCTGGAGGACATCCACCTGTCGTTCTATCCCGACGCCAAGATCGGCGTCCTCGGCGTCAACGGCGCCGGCAAGTCGACGCTCCTGCGCATCATGGCCGGCATCGAGACGGAGTTCTCCGGCGAGGCCTGGGTCGCCGAAGGCGCCCGCGTCGGCTACCTGCCGCAGGAGCCGCAGCTCGATGCGGCGAAATCCGTGCGCGAGAACGTGATGGAGGGCGTCGCGTCGCAGAAGGCGGTCCTCGACCGCTACAACGAGCTCGCCGCCAACTACTCCGACGAAACCGCCGACGAGATGACCAAGCTGCAGGACGAGATCGAAGCCAAGGGGCTGTGGGACCTCGATTCCAAGGTCGATCTGGCGATGGACGCCTTGCGCTGTCCGGCGGACGACGCCGACGTCGCCAAGCTTTCCGGCGGCGAGCGGCGGCGCGTGGCGCTGTGCAAGCTCCTTCTCGAACAGCCGGAGCTCTTGCTGCTCGACGAGCCGACCAATCATCTCGACGCCGAGTCGGTCATGTGGCTCGAGGGGCATCTGCGCAACTATCCGGGCGCCATCCTCATCGTCACCCACGACCGCTATTTTCTCGACAACGTCACCAGCTGGATCCTCGAGCTCGACCGCGGCCGCGGCATTCCCTACGAAGGCAATTACTCGTCGTGGCTGGTGCAGAAGCAGAAGCGGCTGGCGCAGGAGGGTCGCGAAGAGGAGGCGCGCCAGCGCACGCTTGCGCGCGAGCAGGAGTGGATCGCCGCCTCGCCGCGCGCGCGGCAGGCAAAATCCAAAGCGCGCTACGAGCGCTACGAGGATCTTTTAAAGAAGGCCGGCGAGAAGCAGACGCAGACCGCGCAGATCGTCATTCCGGTTACCGAGCGGCTCGGGCAGAACGTCATCGACTTCGAGCACCTGCGAAAGGGTTTCGGCAACAATCTGTTGATCGACGATCTCACCTTCCGACTTGCCGCCGGGCGGCATTGTCGGCATCATCGGCCCGAACGGCGCCGGCAAGACCACGCTGTTCCGCATGATCACCAAGCAGGAAAAGCCGGACGACGGCACGATCAAGATCGGCGAGTCGGTGCATCTCGGCTATGTCGATCAGTCGCGCGACACCCTCGACGGCAAGAAGTCCGTTTGGGAGGAGATTTCCGGCGGCCTCGATCAGCTCCAGCTCGGCAAGCGCGAGGTCAATTCGCGCGCCTATTGCTCGGCTTTCAACTTCAAGGGCGCCGACCAGCAGAAGAAGGTCGGCGCGCTCTCGGGCGGCGAGCGAAACCGCGTGCATCTCGCCAAGATGCTCAAATCCGGCGCCAATGTGCTGCTGCTCGACGAGCCGACCAACGATCTCGACGTCGATACGCTGCGCGCGCTCGAAGAGGCGTTGGAGGATTTCGCCGGCTGCGCCGTCATCATCAGCCACGACCGCTGGTTCCTCGACCGCATCGCCACCCACATCCTCGCCTTCGAAGGCGACAGCAATGTCGAATGGTTCGAGGGCAATTTCCAGGACTACGAGAAAGACAAAATGCGGCGGCTGGGGACCGACACGGTCATCCCGCAGCGGATCAAATACAAGAAGTTCTCGCGCTAGGCGGTGCCTCCCTTGACAGCGCACCAGCGCCCGGCCTATAGTTAACCGTATGGTTTAGTATCGTCCGGCGGCAGTCGAGCATGCGCGCGCCGTGCAGTCGGAGCGCGAACATGTCCAACGTGGAAATCATCGGCGCGGCGCGGTCGACCTACACGCGGGTCGCGCGCATGGTGTGCGAGGAAAAGTCGATTGCCTACGAGCTCAGGGAGGCGGCGCCGCGGTCGCCGGACGCGTTCGCCATCCACCCGTTCGGCAAAATTCCGGTGCTGCGCCACGGCGATTTCGAATTGTACGAGTCGAAGGCGATCGCGACCTATCTCGATCTCAGCTTTCCCGGCCCGAAGCTGATACCGACCGAGCCGCGCGAGGCGGCGCTTACCGAGCAGTGGGTCTCGCTGGTCAACACCCGGATCGATACGACCATGATCCGCACTTATTTGTTCGCCTACATTTTTCCCAAGACCGCGGACGGTAAGCCCGATCGCAAGGCGATCGATGCCCTGGTGCCCACCGTCGAGCAAGAGATCGGCCTCCTTGATCGCGCCGTCGCCAAAGCGGGCTTTCTCGTCGGCGACGGCTTGACCTATGCCGACCTCAATCTGATGCCGATTCTGTTCTTGGTGCGCCAGCTCCCTGAGGGCGCCGCGGCCATGGCGGCGGCGAAGCCGCTTTCCGACTACTATCAACGCCTCGCCGCACGACCGAGTTTTCAGAATACGATGCCGCCGCCCGGGCCGCCGCCGCGGCTGCGATAGCGCCCGCGAACCGATCTGAGCGTGCGCTCACGACCGCTTCGTCAGCAAGCCATTGAGCACGAGATCGAGGTGGGCGTTGAAGTAAGTCTTCAGGTCGAGCGGATGGCGATCGTCGAACATCATCATCCAGAGGTCGACCAGCGCAATCGGCGCCATGATCACCAGCGGACATTCCGCCGCCGCGGAGCGGCGGATTTCGCCCCGGTCGATGCCGCGCTGGATCGCCTGGTTGAGCAATTCGAGGCAGGGGCGATGAATCTCCTCGTGGTAGCGGTCGGCCAGCGCCGGGAAGCGCGAGGCCTCGGCGATCAGCATGCGCACCACTTCGCGGCGGCGCTTGTCCTCGACGACGTGCTGATAGATGAAACTGAACTGGGCGCGCAGAAGCTCGGCGGTCGAACCTTCGTGACGTTCGAACATGTCGTGCACGGTGTCGAGCGTCGCTTTCATCAGCTCGCGCACCATCGAGATGAACAAATGCTCTTTGTTCTCGAAGTAGACGTAGATCGTGCCCTTGGTCACGCCGGCGCGCTCGGCGATCTGATCGAGCGTGGTCATCGCGTAGCTATTGCGCGAGAATTCGAGGAACGCGGCTTCGAGAATTTCGTGCGGACGCTCGGCCTTGCGCCGGCGCCGCGTTTCCGGGCGCGTTTCCAACACGTCGGTCATGTGACGAGCTAGGCTCCGAACACGGAAAAAGTCAAGTTATTGACTAACTGGATAGTAAATAACTACTCTCGACCGGTTGAGGGTAAGACAAGTGCGGATGTGGTCGAGGCAGTTGCAGTGGCGCGGCGGTCGGATGATCGCGCGTGGCGCGGAACGTTTGGCCGCTTTCGGCTTTTTCGGGCCGGACGCGGCCGGCGTGGTGCTGTCGACTTGGCGTTGTCGGCGTTGTCGGCCTGCGCGGTCGGCCCGGATTTTGCGCCGCCGCCGGCTCCGCCCGTGAGCGGCTACACCCCGGAGGCTCACCTCGCGACCACGGCGTCGGTCGATGTTGCCGGCGGGGCCGCGCAAAAATTCCTCATGGGCCGCGACATTCCCGGCGAGTGGTGGAAGGTGTTCGGTTCGAAGGAGCTCGACGGGCTGATTGCCGAGGCCTTGCGCGCCAATCCGAGCTTGCAGGCGGCGCAAGCGGCGCTGTGGCAGGCCAAGGAAAACCTCTACGCCACCGCCGGCAAGCTGTTGCCGACGGCCGACGCCAATGGCTCGGCCGCCCGTCAGCAATTCTCGCCGGCGACGTTCGGCATCGCTGGCGCGCCTGCGATTTTCAATCTGTACCAGGCGACCGTGAACGTCTCCTATTCGCCGGACGTTTTCGGCGGCACCCGGCGGCTGATCGAGGCCAGCGAGGCGCTGGCGGAATATCAGCGCTTCGAGCTCGAGGCGACTTACCTGACGCTCACCGCCAACGTCGTGACGGCGGCGGTTCAGGAAGCGTCGCTGCGCGGCCAAATCGAAGCGACGCGGGAAATCATCAAGGCGGAAACCGAGCAGCTTCAGGTCGTGCGCAATCAATTCGAAGTCGGCGGCGCCGCCCGCGCCGACGTGCTGACGCAGGAATCGGAGGTGGCGACGGAGCAGGCGACGTTGCCGCCGCTGCAGAGACAATTGGAGCAGCAAACTCATGTGCTGCTGGCGCTGATCGGCCGCTTTCCCAACGATGCGCGCAATGATCGCTTGACGCTCGCTTCGTTCCACCTGCCCACCGGTCTGCCGGTGAGCCTGCCTTCGCAACTCGTCGAGCAACGCCCGGACGTGCGCGCCGCGCAGGCGCAGCTGCATCAGGCCAGCGCCCAGATCGGCGTCGCCATCGCCGCGAGGCTGCCGCAATTCACGCTCAGCGCCGAGTACTGGCAGCATCGCCTTGACCACCGCGGCGCTGTTCACGCCCGGGCGCCGCCATCTGGAGCATCGCGGCGAACGGCACGCAACCGATCTTCCATGGTTTCACCCTGCTGCATCAGCAGCGCGCCGCCGAGGCGGCATTCGAGATGACGCAGGCGCAATACAAGAACACCGTGCTCATCGCGTTCCAGAACGTCGCCGATGTGCTGCGCGCCCTGCAACTGGACGCCGCGACGCTCAAAGCCCAGCAGGGCGCGGTGCGCGCGGCATCCGACACGTTCGATCTCACGCGCAGCCAGTATCGGCTGGGCGCGGTCACCTATCTGATCCTGCTCAATGCGCAACGCGGCTACCTGCAGGCGCGGCTTGGCCTGGTGCAGGCGCAGGCGGCGCGCTATGCCGACACCGCCGCGTTGTTCCAGGCGTTGGGCGGCGGCTGGTGGAACCGCATCGACGTCGCGCCCAATCCGCACAGCCCCGAGCCGCAACTCGTGCAAGCGGCGAGCGATCAGAGTCCCCGTCCCGCACAGGCGAGCCCAAGCAATGACCAAACGCATGGTGATCATGCTGGCGGCGGTCGCCGTCGTGTTCGGCGGGATCTTCGGATTCCAGGTGTTCAAGGCCGCGATGATCAAGAAATTCATCAGCGCCGATGGGCTCGCCGCCGCAGACGGTGTCGACGGTCAAGGCCGGCTACAGCGAATGGCAATCGCAAAGTCGAAGCGATCGGCTGCTGCGCGCGGTCCAGGGCGCCGATCTGTCGCTCGAGGTGGCCGGCGTCGTCGATACCGATCACCTTCAATTCCGGCGACGACGTCGCGCAGGGCAAGCAGCTGCTGAAGCTGCGCGCCGGACGACGACGCCGCCAAGCTCGAATCGCTGCAGGCGATGGCGGAGCTGAGCGAAATCACCTACGAGCGCGATCAGAAGCAGTTCAAGATGCAGGCGGTCAGCCAGGCGACGCTTGGACACCGACGCCGCCAATCTGAAGAACGCCAAAGCGCAAGTGGTCCAGCAACAAGCCATCCTCGACAAGAAGATTCTGCGCGCGCCGTTCGACGGCCATCTCGGCATTCGCGTCGTCGATCTCGGCCAATATCTCAGCGCCGGGAGCGTCATCGTGACGCTGCAGGCGCTCGATCCGATCTTTGTCGATTTCTTCGTGCCGCAGCAGTCGGTCGATCAGGTTCGCCTTGGCCAGACCGTCACCGTAAAGGTCGACGCCTTCCGGGATAAGACCTTTACCGGCGAGATTTCGGCGATCAATCCGAAGGTCGACACCGGCAGCCGCAACGTTCAGGTCCGCGCCGACGCTGCAGAACCCGGATCACAAGCTGCTGCCCGGCATGTATGCGACCGTCGACATCGCCATCGGCGCGCCGCAGAACTACATCACCCTGCCGCAGACGGCGATCACCTACAATCCGTACGGCGACACGGTCTACGTGGTCGACAACAAGGGCACCGACGCCAACGGCAAGCCGCAGCTGGTCGCGCGGCAGACCTTCGTCACCACCGGCGCGACGCGCGGCGACCAGGTCGCCGTGCTCAAGGGCGTCGAGCGAGGGCGACACGGTCGTCACCGCCGGCCAGATCAAGCTGCACAACGGCTCGACGATCTTGATCAACAATTCGATCACGCCGACGGCGGACGCGGCGCCGGTCCCGATCGATCGCTAGGCGGCGCGGCGCATGAATTTCACCGACATCTTCATTCGCCGGCCGGTGCTCGCGACCGTCGTCAGCCTGATGATCCTGGTGCTCGGCCTGCGCGCCTACCAGGTGCTGCCGATCCTGCAATATCCCGCGCACCCAGAACGCGGTCGTCACCGTCACCACGATCTATTACGGCGCCGATCCCGACGTGGTCGCCGGCTTCATCACCACGCCGCTCGAAAACGCCATCGCGCAGGCCAACGGCATCGACTACATGAGCTCGATCAGCCAGACCGGCGTGAGCACGATCACGGTCTATCTGCGGCTCAACTACGATGCCGACAAGGCGCTGACCGAGATCAACACCAAGATCAGCTCGGTCCTCAATCAGCTGCCGACCGGCACGCAGCAGCCGATCCTGACCGTCAAGGTCGGCCAGACCATCGACGCCATGTATATCGGCTTCAACAGCGACGTGCTGGCGCCGAACCAGATCACCGACTACCTGATCCGCGTGGTGCAGCCGAAGCTGCAGGCGGTGACCGGGCGTGCAGACCGCGGAGCTGCTCGGCGCAGAAGGTGTTCGCGCTGCGCGCCTGGCTCGATCCGCAGAAGCTCGCGGCCTTCGGGCTGACCGCGACCGACGTGAGCCAGGCGCTCGCCGCCAACGACTACATCTCCGGCCTCGGCAACACCAAGGGCCAGATGGTGCAGGTCAACCTGACCGCATCGACCAGCCTGCACTCGGCCGAGGAGTTCCGCAACCTGGTGATCAAGCAGATCAACGGCGCGGTCGTGCGGCTCAAGGACGTCGCCAAGGTCACGCTCGGCGCCGAGGACTACGAATCGGAGGTCGGCTTCGACGGCAAGCAGGCGGTCTATATCGGCATCCAGGTCGCGCCCGCCGCCAACCTGCTCGACGTGATCGAGGGCGTGCGCAAGGTCTTTCCCGACATCCAGGCGCAGCTGCCGCACGGGCTCAACGGCGAGATCATCTACGACTCCACCGAGTTCGTGAACAGCGCGATCAACGAGGTCATCCGCAGCCTGGTCGAGGCGCTGGTGATCGTGACCGCTGGTCGTGTTCCTGTTCCTCGGCTCGCTGCGCTCGGCTCGTCATCCCGACCGTCGCCATTCCGCTGTCGCTGGTCGGCACCTTCACCATCATGCTGGCGCTCGGCTATTCGATCAACCTCCTGACCTTGCTGGCGCTGGTGCTGGCCATCGGCCTCGTGGTCGACGACGCCAT
Source organism: uncultured Alphaproteobacteria bacterium (assembly GCA_963695665.1). Taxonomy (GTDB): domain Bacteria; phylum Pseudomonadota; class Alphaproteobacteria; order Rhizobiales; family Xanthobacteraceae; genus BOG-931. The sequence continues at coordinate 40,028 of CAVOHL010000035.1, read as the reverse complement.
CATCGTGGTCGAGAACGTCAACCGCCATCTCGAGGAGGGCATGGCGCCGATGCCGGCGGCGATCGCGGCGGCGCGCGAGCTTGGCGGCCCGATCATCGCCATGACCGTCGTGCTGGTCGCGGTCTACGTGCCGATCGGCTTCCAGGGCGGCCTGACCGGCGCGCTGTTCGCCGAATTCGCCTTCACGCTGGTCGGCGCCGTCACCGTCTCGGGCGTCGTGGCGCTGACGCTGTCGCCGATGATGTGCTCGCGCCTGCTCAAGCCGCTGCCGACCGGAGCAGCGCGGCTGGGAGGCCCGGCTCACCGACTTCATCGACCGCGGCTTCGATCGCCTGCGCGCGCGCCTACGAGCGGCGGCTGCATCGGCAGCCTGAACTATCTGCCGGTCACCGTCGTGTTCGCCGCTGATCGTGCTGGGCAGCATCTATTTCCTCTTCATCAGCGCCAAGAGCGAGCTGGCGCCGCAGGAGGACCAGGGCGTCATCATCACGCAGTCGATCGCCGCGCCGAACGCGACGCTGCAGCAGCGCCAGCTCTATTCGCGCGAGGTCTACCAGATCTTCGCCGCGCATCCGGAGACCGAGCACGTGTTCCAGCTCGACGTGCCGGGCCAGTCGATCGCCGGCATGGTGCTCAAGCCGTGGGACGAGCGCGCCAAGACCACCAACGAGCTGCAGCCGGTCGTGCAGCAGGAGCTGGGCAAGATCGCCGGCGTGCGCGTCGTCGCCTTCCAGCCGCCGCCGCTGCCCGGCAGCATCGGCTTGCCGGTGCAGTTCGTCATCGTCACCACCGACCCGTTCGAGCGCCTCAACGACGTCGCGCAGCAGTTCCTGCAGGAGGCGCTGCAAGAGCGGCATGTTCATCTTCCTCGATTGCGATCTCAAGATCGACAATCCGCAATCGAACGTCAACATCGATCGCGACAAGACCGCGCAGCTCGGCCTGAAGATGAGCGACGTCGGCGGCGCGCTCGCCTCGCATGCTCGGCGGCGGCTACGTCAACTATTTCAGCCTGAGCGGCCGCTCCTACAAGGTGATTCCGCAGGTGCAGCAGCGCTATCGCCTGAACCCGCAGCAATTGCTCGACTACTACATCCGCACCGCCGACGGCATCGCTGGTGCCGCTGTCGACGATCGCGACGCATCACGACCAAGACCGTGCCGGAATCGCTCAATCACTTCCAGCAGCTCAACAGCGCGACCATCCAGGGCGTCGCCATGCCGGGCGTCGCGCAGGGCGACGCGCTCGCGTTCCTCAAGGATCTGTCGGCGCGCACGCTGCCGCAGGGCTACTCGATCGACTACGGCGGCCTGAGCCGGCAATACGTGCAGGAGACGAGCGGCTTCGTCACCACCTTCGGCTTCGCGCTGATCATCATTTTCCTGTCGCTGGCGGCCCTGTTCGAGAGCTTCCGCGATCCGCTCATCATCCTGGTCTCGGTGCCGATGTCGATCGCCGGCGCGCTGATCTTCATCAGCCTCGGCATCGGCGGCGCCGTCGCTCAACATCTACACCGAGGTCGGCCTGGTCACCCTGATGGGCCTGATCAGCAAGCACGGCATCCTGATCGTCGAGTTCGCCAACGAGCTTGCAGCACGAGGGCCGCTCGAAGCGCGAGGCGATCGAGCAGGCCGCCGGCATCCGGCTGCGCCCGATCCTGATGACCACGGCCGCCATGGTGCTGGGCGTGGTCCCGCTGATCACCGCGACCGGCGCCGGCGCGGTGTCGCGCTTCGACATGGGCCTGGTCATCGCCACCGGCCTCTCGATCGGCACCCTGTTCACGCTGTTCGTGGTGCCGGCGGTCTATCTGCTGCTGGCCGCCGATCACCATTCCACTTCCGCCGTCGGCGTCGAAGGCAATGCGCCCGAGCCGCACGCGGTCGCGGCGGCCGAATAGGCTTTCTGCAAGGCGCGGCGAAGCGCTTGGAGCGAGGCGCGATGAACGACTGGAGCGCCGGGCAATACCTCAAATTCGAGGACGAACGCACGCGGCCGCCGCGCGATCTGTTGGCGCAGGTGCCGTTGCAAAGCCCGCGCCTTGCCGTCGATCTCGGCTGCGGGCCGGGCAACTCGACCGAGCTCCTGGTCGAGCGCTTTCCGCGATCGGCAGATCGTCGGGCTCGACTCCTCGCCCGACATGCTGCGCAAGGCGCGCGAGCGCCTTCCACAGTGCAGGTTCATCGAAGCCGATATCGCCGCCTGGACGCCGGATCCAGGCACCGATCTCCTGTTCGCCAATGCCGCCTTGCAGTGGGTGCCCGATCATCAGCGGGTGATGCGGGCGCTGCTTGAGTCTCTGCCGAAGGGAGGCGTCCTCGCGGTGCAGTTGCCCGACAACACCGCCGAGCCCGCGCTCGTCGCTCAGCGCAAGGTGGCGGCGAGCGGACCGTGGGCGGCCGACCCGCGGATCAAAGCCGCCGCGCGCGACGAGCTGCCGTCGCCCGAGACTTACTACGATGTGCTCAAACCGGTCTGCTCGCAGATCGACATTTGGCACAGCGTCTACAATCACGTCATGGCGACGCCGCAGGCGATCGTCGAATGGTTCAAGGGCTCCTCGCTGCAGCCGTTCCTGTCGGTGCTCGACGCCGCCGCGCGAGAAAAATTTCTTGCCGCCTACGCCGAAGAGATCGCCCGCGCATACAAGCCGCGCTTCGACGGCAAGGTGCTGTTGCGCATCCCGCGCCTGTTTATCGTGGCGGTGCGATGAAGATCGTTTGCCGCTGCATCCTGGCCGGCCTGCTGATCGTTGCGGCCTTCGTGGACGGCGAAGCCGCCACCGATGCGGGGTTCCATGCCTGGCTGGAATCGGTATGGCCGCGCGCGCAGGAGTTCGGTATCTCGCGCGCGACCTTCGACCTCGCCACGCGCGGACTTGAACCGGACCTGTCGTTGCCCGATCTGGTCCTGCCCGGCCGGCCGGAAAAACCGCCGCCGGGCCAGCCGGAATTCGTGCAGACGCCGGCGGACTATCTCAAGGAGACGACGTTCGAGCGCCTGGCCGCGCAAGGCCGCAAGCTGCTCGATCAGTATCGTGAGCCGCTCGAGCGCATCGACGCCAAGTTCGGCGTCCCCCCGGCCGTGCTTTTGGCGATTTTCGGCCGCGAGACCGACTACGGCCGTTCTCCGGAAACGCACAACGCGATCCGCGTGCTGGCGACGCAGGCCTATCTCGGCAAACGCAAGGACAAATTCTTCACGGAATTTCTGGTCGCGCTCAAAATGCTGGAAGAGGGCGACGTCAAGCTTGCCGATATGCGCAGCTCCTGGGCCGGCGCCATGGGGCTCACCCAGCTCATGCCGACCGATTATTTCGACTACGCCGTCGATGCCGAGAGCAACCCTCATCCCGACATCTGGAATTCGGTGCCGGACGCCCTCACCGCGGCCGCGAGGCAACTCGTCGCCAAAGGCTGGCAACGCGGCGTGCCCTGGGCTTACGAGGTGCACGCGCCGGCCGATGTCGACTGCACGCTGGGCGTTCCCGAAAACAAGCTCGGGATCGGGGAATGGATCAAGCGCGGATTTGTGCCGGCCTATGGCCGCAAGCTCACCGGCGCGGAACGCAGCCATGACGCGTCGCTGCTGCAGCCGGCCGGCCTCTATGGTCCCGCTTTCCTCGCGACCACCAATTATTTCGCCATCAAGGAATACAATTTCTCCGACCTTTATGTGCTGTTCGTCGGCCATCTCAGCGACCGCATCCTCGATCCGCGGCCGTTCGAAACGCCGTGGGCGAAGGTCGCGCAGCTCCCCACGCGCGACCTCGACCGCATGCAGCATATCCTCACCGAGCGCGGCTACTACCACGACGCGATCGACGGCAAGGCCGGGATGAAGACGCGCGCCGCGCTCGGCGCATATCAGAAGCGCAACGGGCTCAAGGTCGATTGCTGGCCGACCGCGGCGGTGCTCGCGCACATGGAGGCGAGCGGCCGCTAGTCCTCGCCGGGAATGGCGGACGGCAGCCGGTCGCCGTCCTCGCCGGAGTAACCGAGCGAGCGCCGCTGCGGCTTCGACGGGATAGTGCCGGTGACGCCGGGGTCGCCGTAATGTTGCGCGGCGTAGCGCGCCCGCGCGCGCTCGGCGACGACATCGCCGGGTATGGCGCGCAGGCTCGCAGATGTGACGGCCGCTCGCGTGCCGCATCAGGTCGACGTGGATGTGATTGTAGTGATAGACGTTGGCGCCGGGCGCGAGCACGGTCGAGAACTGGGCGCAGGCGGCCGCCTGCACGTCGTGCAGAAATCCCTGCTCCTCCGGCATTCCCTGCCAGCCATATTGCACGCTGACCTTGCGGCCGTCGGCGAGCAAGAACTCGGCGATGTCGAGCGCATTGCCGAAGGCGTGCTCGGAAATCTGCGCGTTCGGATTGCCGTTCATGCCGCGGCAGGAATAGGCGGAGATTTGTTTGATCTCGACGACCGGCTCGCCGAACCAGCGCATGGCGGCGGGCTGGACCGAGGCAGTTGATCCACTGGTCGAGCGCGGAGACGATGGGGCAGGCGAGCGTCGCCGGCGGCTTCACTCCGACCGGCCCGATGGCTCCGGTCACCATGCGGCGAGCGCGGCGGGCCGAGCGGCACCTGCTCCGCGCCAGTAAGCGGCGGCGGTTCGCGACACGCGGCGGATAGGTTGGCGCCGGCGTATTGGCGCGAGGGAGGAAGCGCGCCGCCGCCGTCATACGGTCGCGGCGGGCCGGGCATGAAATCCTCGTCGTCCTGTTCCGGCACGGGAAGCCCTGCGGGCGTGAGCGACAGCGGCTCGCCGCTCCGGCGGCGAAGGCAACGTGCTCGGCGGCCGCAACGGCGCCGCACTCAGCGGCGGCAAAGGCGCCGCGCTGCACCGGCGACGACGGCATCGCGTGCTGGGCTGCGCCAGCGGCCAGCGCGGCGGCATCGCCGCGTTGGGAATAGTGTTCGGCGGACGCAGCGGCTCCTCGTCGTAGCCGAGCGGCGCGCCGGCGCCGAGCGCGGACACGCGTAGCGGAAAATCCATGCCGCACATGCCCGGACCATTGATCGCGGAAATGCGCACGCGCTCCGGCGTCTCCTTCACGACGCCGGAATTCAGACAGGAAACTTCGGCATCGCGCCGCCAAGCCTCGCGTTCGCCGATCCAGTAATGGCTACAGCCGGCGAGCGCGATCAGCGCGGCAAGGATGACGGAGCCGAAGATCGACCACTGCACGCCACGCGACATGCGCGCAGAATGCGAGAGTTTCCGTTAAGGACTGCTCAATGATCTTGTCGCGCCCGACGCGCGAAGGCATGCGTTAACCATGACGGTCGCGGGATCGCGGGTTTCAGGGATTGGGGATCAGGGAAGTCGGCCAGCATCGAGGTTTCGTTGCGTCTTGATCCCTGATATCTGACTTCTGCGCGCTGGCGCCTTAGGCCAAATCGCGACAAGCTGCGGGAGGGACTATCGTGAGGCGCTGGTTATCGCCTTCCGATCTTCGCCGCGGCCATCATCGTCTTATCGCTCTTCGTCGTCAGTGCGTCATCGTCGCCTGATCGAGGGCCGATGATGCTTTCCGCGCTCGACCTCGCCCGCCGCATCGAAGCCGGCGAACTCACCCCGCGTGCCGTCGTCGAAATCTGCGCCGAGGCGATTGCGGCCTATGAGCCGCAGATCGGCGCCTTCGTCGCGCTCGACCTCGACGCGGCGCGGCGCGCCGCCGAGGATTCTCGCCTCGCTGCGACGCCGCTGCGCGGCCTTCCCGTCGGCGTGAAAGACATTTTCGATACGGCCGACCTGCCGACGCAGTATGGCTCGCGCATCTATGCGGGGCACCGGCCGCGCGCCGACGCCGCCGTGGTCGCCATGGTGCGGCGCGCCGGCGGGCTCGTGCTCGGCAAGACGGTGACGACCGAATTCGCTTCGCTGGTGCCGGCCGGCACCCGCAATCCGCGGAATCTCGCGCACACGCCCGGCGGCTCGTCTTCGGGATCCGCGGCCGCCGTCGCCGCGGCGATGCTGCCGATCGCGCTCGGCAGCCAGACCGGCGGCTCGGTGATCCGGCCGGCGGCGTTTTGCGGCATCGTCGGTTTCAAGCCGTCATATCAGCTCATTCCGACCGTCGGCATGAAAGCCTTCTCCTGGCATCTCGATACGGTCGGCCTGTTCGCCGCCGGCGTTGCCGATGTCGGCGTTTGCGGCGGCGGCGATCACCGATCGCAGTCTGCGCGTCGATCACAGGACCCCGGCGGCGCCGCGGCTCGGCGCTCGTGCGCACGCATCTGTGGGGGGAGGCGAGCGCCGCAATGCAAGCGACGATCGAAGCCGCCGCTCGCGCCGCGGCAACGGCCGGCGCCACCGTGACCGAGCTCTCTCTGCCGCCGATCCTGGAAGAGGCGCACCGGCTGCACCGGACGATCCAAGACTACGAAGCGTTCCGCGCGCTCGCCTACGAATACGACCGCCATCGCGACACGATCGCCGCGAGCCTTGCGCGAACAGCTCGACCACGCTGCGACGATCTCGAGCGCGGACTATGACGCGGCGCGCAGCATCGCCAAGCGCGCGCGTCTGGCGCTCGTCGATCTGATGAGCGGGTACGACGCGATCCTCACGCCGTCGGCGCCGGGCGCGGCGCCGTCCGGGCTCGGCTCGACCGGCGATCCGGTGTTCAATCGGCTGTGGACGCAGATGGGAACGCCGTGCGTCAATGTGCCGGTCTTGAGCGACGAGCGAACTCCCGCTCGGTCTGCAGATCGTCGGCCGCTTCGGTCGTGATCATGCCGCGCTCGAGGCGGCGCTATTTCTCGAACGCGCAATCGCGCCGCGGTGATTTGAAAGGCGACCACCGGCATCACGGCTCGCCGCTATGCGCCACTACTCCGCGGCGCGGCGCACGGCGGCGAGCGGGTCGTAGTTGAGGATCGGGGCGAGCCACTTTTCCGCCTCGGCAAGCGTCCAGCCCTTGCGCTTGTGCGTAATCCTCGACCTGGTCGCGTTCGATCCGGCCGACGCCGAAATAATAGCTTTGCGGGTGGCTGAAATAGAGGCCGCACACCGAGGCGCCCGGCCACATGGCGAAGCTCTCGGTGAGCTTGACGCCGATCTCGCGTTCGCCGTCGAGGAGCTTGAACAGCGTCGCCTTCTCGCTGTGCTCGGGTTGCGCCGGATAGCCCGGCGCCGGACGGATGCCGCGATATTTTTCCGCGATCAGCTCGCTGTTGGCGAGCGTCTCCTCGGGCGCATAGGCCCAGAACTCCTTGCGCACGCGCTGGTGCAGGCGCTCGGCGAGCGCTTCGGCGAGGCGGTCGGCAAGCGCCTTGGCCATGATCGCGGAATAGTCGTCGTTGGCGCGCTTGAAGCGCTCGACCACGGTTTCCTCGCCGATCCCGGCGGTTACCGCGAAAGCGCCGATATAATCGGCAAGACCGCTGGCGCGCGGCGCCACGAAATCGGCGAGCGCGACATTGGCGCGGCCCTCGCGTCGCGCGAGCTGCTGGCGCAGCGTATGCAGCACGGCGATCGGCGCGCTGCGCGCCTCGTCGGCGAACACGAGGATGTCGTCCCCCTCGCTGTTTGCCGGCCACAATCCGATCACGGCGTTGGCGCGGAACCAGCGCTCGGCGGCGATCCGCCGCAGCATCTCCTGCGCGTCGGCGAACAGGCTGCGGGCGGATTCGCCGAGCGTCGCGTCGTCGAGGATGGCGGGGAACTTGCCGTTGAGCTCCCAGGTGGCGAAGAACGGCGTCCAGTCGATGATGTCGACCAGCTCGCCGATCGGGATATCGGCGAACCGGTGCGTGCCGAGAAGACGCGGCGCCGGCGGGATGTAGTCGCCCGACCAGTCGAGCTTGAGCGCATTGGTGCGCGCCTCGGCGAGCGGCAGGCGATTCTTTGTTTCCTCGCCGCGCGCATGCGCCGCGGCGATGCGGGCATATTCGGCGCGCACCTCGTTGACCGTGCGTTCGCGCGTCTCGCGCGAAAGCAGCGACGACACGACGCCGACGGCGCGGCTCGCATCGTTGACGTAGACCGTCTGCCCGCGCCGGTAATTGGGATGGATCTTCACCGCGGTGTGCACCCGGCTCGTGGTCGCTCCGCCGATCAACAGCGGCACGTCGAAGCCTTGCCGTTCCATCTCGGCGGCGACGTGGCACATCTCGTCGAGCGACGGCGTGATCAGGCCGGAGAGCCCGACGATGTCCGCCTGTTCGGCGATCGCCGCCTGCAGGATCTTCTCCGCCGGCACCATCACGCCGAGGTCGACGACGTCGTAGTTGTTGCAGGCCAGGACGACGCCGACGATGTTCTTGCCGATGTCGTGCACGTCGCCCTTGACGGTGGCGAGCACGATCTTGCCGTTCGACGAAGCGTGGGTGCGCCCGTCCTTCGCCTGTTCCATGTAGGGGAGGAGATGGGCGACGGCCTGTTTCATCACCCGCGCCGATTTCACCACCTGCGGCAAGAACATGCGGCCGGAGCCGAACAGGTCGCCGACGACGTTCATGCCGTCCATCAGCGGGCCTTCGATCACGGCAAGCGGACGCGGCGCCTTGAGTCGCGCCTCCTCTACGTCGGTTTCGATGTAATCGGTGATGCCGAGGACGAGCGCGTGCGACAGGCGTTTTTCCACCGGCCATTCGCGCCAGGCGAGATCGGCTTCCTTGCGTCTCCTTGCCGTGGCCGCGATGCCGCTCGGCGAGCGCAAGCAGGCGGTCGGCGGCGTCCGCGCGGCGGTTGAGCACCACGTCTTCGCAGGCCTCGCGCAGCTCGGGATCGACGTCGTCATAGACGGCGATCTGCCCGGCATTGACGATGCCCAGGTCCATTCCGGCGGCGATGGCGTGATAGAGAAACACCGAGTGCATCGCCTCGCGCAGGCGCTCATTGCCGCGGAACGAGAACGACAGGTTCGATACGCCGCCTGAGACGTGGGCATGCGGCAGGCTCTGCCGGATCGAGCGTGCCGCTTCGATGAAGGCGACGCCGTAGCCGTTATGCTCCTCCATGCCGGTGGCGATGGCGAAGATGTTCGGGTCGAAGATGATGTCCTGCGGCGGGAAGCCGACGCGGTTGACGAGGATGTCGTAGGCGCGTGCGGCGATCGCCGTCTTGCGTTCAAAGGTGTCGGCCTGGCCGGCCTCGTCGAAGGCCATGACCACGACCGCCGCGCCGTAGCGGCGCACGAGCCGGGCATGATGGATGAAGGCGTCCTCGCCCTCCTTGAGCGAGATCGAGTTCACCACCGCCTTGCCCTGCACGCATTTGAGACCGGCCTCGATCACGGAGAATTTCGAGGAGTCGATCATCAACGGCACGCGGGCGATGTCGGGCTCCGAAGCGATCAGGTTGAGGAAGGTGGTCATCGCCTGCTCGGAATCGAGCAGGCCCTCGTCCATGTTCACGTCGATGATCTGGGCGCCGTTCTCGACCTGGTCGCGGGCGACGGCGAGCGTGGCCGGATAATCGCCGGCGGTGATGAGCTTGCGGAAACGCGCCGAGCCGGTGACGTTGGTGCGCTCGCCGACATTCACGAACGGGATCTCCGGCGTCAGCGTGAACGCTTCGAGCCCGGAGAGCCGCAGCCGCGGCGCGATGTCCGGCACCTGGCGCGGCGTCTTGCCGGCGACCGCCGCGGCGATGGCGCGGACGTGGTCGGGCGTGGTGCCGCAGCAGCCGCCGACGATGTTGACGAGGCCGGCGTCGGCGAACTCGCCGATCAGGCCCGCCATGGTCTGCGGGCTCTCGTCATAGTGGCCGAATTCGTTGGGCAGGCCGGCGTTGGGATAGACGCAGATCAGCGTGTCGGCGACGCGCGCCAGTTCGACGATGTGCGCGCGCATCTGCCGCGCGCCGAGCGCGCAATTGAGCCCGACGGAGAGCGGAGCAGAATGGGCGACCGAATTCCAGAATGCCTCCGGCGTTTGCCCGGAAAGAAGCCGGCCGGAGCGGTCGGTGATGGTGCCGGAAATCATCACCGGCACGTCGATGCCGCGCTCCTCCAGCGCCTCGGCAACGGCGAAGATCGCGGCCTTGGCGTTGAGCGTGTCGAAAATCGTCTCGATGAGCAGCACGTCGGCGCCGCCATCGATGCAGGCCGCGCACCTGTTCGGCATAGGCGGTGCGCAGCTCGTCGAAGGTGACGGAGCGAAAGCTCGGGTTCAAGACGTCGGGCGAGATCGAGGCGGTGCGATTGGTCGGACCGATGGCGCCGGCGACGAAACGCGGGCGGCCGTCCTCGTCCTGCGCCACGCGCGCGGCTTCGCGCGCGAGCCGGGCGCCTTCGAGGTTCAGTTCATAGGCGATCTCCGCCATGCCGTAGTCGGCTTGGGCGATGCGGGTCGAGGAGAAAGTGTTGGTCGAAACGATGTCGGCGCCGGCGCGGTAATAGGCGAGATGGATCGCGCGCACCGCGTCGGGCCGCGTGAGATTGAGGAGATCGTTGTTGCCGCGCACCTCGCGGTTCCAGGCATCGAAGCGGGCGCCGCGATAACCCTCCTCGTCGAGCCCGAGCGCCTGGATCATCGTCCCCATGGCGCCGTCGAGGACGAGAATGCGCTCGGCTGCGAGCTGCCGCAGCGTCGTTCCTCTTGCCGGCTCGACCGCTGACGTTTGCATCGGACTACGCGCGCTCCTTCTCCGCGCGGGGATGCGCGCCCGTGTGCTCCCGGGCAGGCCGCAGCCCCAACAGGTGACAGATCGCGTAGACGAGGTCGGCGCGATTCATCGTGTAGAAGTGAAAGTCCGTCACGCCGTGATCGACGAGGTCGAGCACCTGCTCGGCGGCAACCGCGGCGGCGATGAGCTTGCGTGTTGCGGCATCGTCTTCGAGGCCGTCGAAGCGCTCGGCGAGCCAATTGGGTATGCTGGCGCCGGTGCGCGCGGCGAAACTCTTGGTCTGCTTGAAGTTCTGCACCGGCAGGATGCCGGGTACGATCGGGATATCGATGCCGCTGGCACGCACGCGTTCGAGATAGCGGAAATAGAGATCGTTCTCGAAGAAGAACTGGGTGATCGCGCGCGTCGCGCCGGCATCGACCTTGGCCTTGAGCATATCGATGTCGGCCGCGACCGAGGGGCTGTCCGGATGCTTTTCCGGATAGGCGGAGACCGACACCTCGATCTCGGCATTGCGTTTGATGCCGGCGACGAGGTCGGCGGCGTTGCGGTAGCCGCCGGGGTGCGGCGAGAAGCGCTCGCCGACGCCGCCGAGCGGATCGCCGCGCAGCGCGACGATGTGGCGGACACCCGCTTGCGCATAAGCGGCGATCACCGCATCCACTTCGGCGCTGGTGGCGGCGACGCAGGTGAGGTGCGCCGCCGGCGTGAGCATCGTCTCGGCGAGAATGCGCTTGACCGTGGCGTGGGTGCGCTCCCGGGTCGAGCCGCCGGCGCCGTAGGTGACGGAAACGAAATTCGGCTGCAACGGCGCGAGCCGCCCGATCGCCTCCCACAGGGACTGTTCCATCTCCGCGGTCTTCGGCGGAAAGAACTCGAACGAGACGCGCGTGCCGCGCGCGGCAGCCTGGCCGACGAAACGGCTCGCGCGGGCCGGCTCCATCACGCCACCTCGCGGGTTTTCGGCGCGGCGAGCAGAATGCGCGGGTCGCGCGCCAGCCAGAGCGAGACCGCGATCTTGTCTCCCGGTCCCGGCGGCAGCGTCTGCTGGCGCACGAGGTCGAGCCCGGCCGCTTCGAGCCATTGCGTCACGGTCTCGGCGGCGAAGCCGAGCCGGCGATGCGCATGCTCGTCGCGCAGGAATTCCAAGTCATGCGGCGCGAAGTCGACGACGAGCAGACGTCCGCCCGGCCGCAGCGCGCGTGCCGCCTCGCGCAACGCGCGCGCGCTGTCGTCGAGAAAGTGCAGAACCTGGTGGATGATGACGACATCGAAGGAATCATGCGGCAAAGCCAGATCGTAGATGTCGCCGTGGCGCACGCTGCAATGCTTGAGGCCGGCGCGGTCGAGGCGGGCGCGGGCGAGCGCCAGCATGTCCAACGAAAGATCGAGGCCGAGCCCGCGCTCGATATCCTTGGCGAAGAGCTCGAGCATCCGGCCGGTGCCGGTGCCGAGATCGAGCAGCGATCGGATCGGCTGGTTGCCGAGCGCGGCGCCGATCGCCGCTTCGACCGCGGCGTCGGCGACATGCAGCTTGCGGATGCGATCCCACTCGGCGGCGTGGCGGCGGAAATAATTCTGCGCCGCGGCGGCGCGCGCGGCGCGCACGGCGGCAAGCCGCTCGCGATCGCGGGCGATGATCGCGTCGTTGGGATCGAGCCGCGCGATCAAGGCGCGGGCAATGTCGCCGGCGCTGCCGCGCTCGGCGAGCCGAAAGAACGCCCACGAACCTTCGCGATAGCGCTCGACCAGGCCGGCTTCGGCAAGGAGGCGCAGATGCCGCGACAGGCGCGGCTGCGACTGGCGCAGGATCGCGGTGAGGTCGGTGACCGTCAGTTCGGCTTCGGCAATGAGCACGAGAAGCCGCAGCCGTGTGGCTTCGCCCGCCGCCTTGAGCGTCGCTGTCAGCGCGGGAAAGCTGAGTTGCGCGCCATCCATGGGACCCAGTGCCTCAATTGGACATAAAGATATCTTTATGCGGTTAATTTGGCAAGGGGGCGTGGGATTGGTCCCAACCTTCGGGGTTTTCCGTGGCCCGGTGCGGAGCACTGGCGGCTGCGGAATGTGCGTGCGAACCTGCCGACGATGACCAAAACGGAAACGCAGGATGACCCAGGCGGCCTGCGCGAAGGCGAAATCGCCGTCGAGCTGCCGCCGCACTTCGACGCGTCGCTCTATTACATCGGGCACATCCGCACGCCCTGGAAGCGGCGCGAGGATTGCCCGAAAAATCCCCGCGAGTCGGACGCGACGTGCATCATCGCAGTCGATCCACGCTGGGCCAAGGCGCTCCAGGGGCTCGAGACCGTCAGCCACGTCGTCGTGCTCTACTGGATGGACCGGGCGCGGCGCGATCTCGTGCTGCAGGCGCCGCACCATTACTCCGAGCGCCGTGGCACCTTCGCGCTGCGCTCGCCGGTGCGCCCCAATCCGATCGCCGTATCCGTGGCGCGGATCGTCCGCATCGAAGGCTGCACGCTCACCGTCGTCGGGCTCGATTGCGTGGACGATACGCCGCTCCTCGATCTCAAGCCCTATTTCGCCTCGACCGACTCGGTGCCCGACGCCGCCGTCGGCTGGCACGCCGGGCTCAAGCGCTGAGCATCAAAACAGCGGCGGCACTTCGCCGACCCGCAGCATGCCGAGGTAAATCGAGCCGTCGGAGAAGCGCAGCGGCAGCACGATCGCCGGCTTGTTGTCGACCTCGGTCGGCTGGCCCATCTTCTTGAGATTGTCGATGAGGCTCGCATTCGCGGTGTCGCGAAGCGCGCCGCCTAGCCCGGGCACCAGGCGGTCGAGCGCGCCGAGCCCTTGCGAGGCGTTGTCCGAGCCCGCGAGCCGGTCGATGCCGCGCCCGATCATCCGGTCGACGCCGAGGAGCGGAACGATGCGCTCGATGCCGACAATGGCGACGCGGATCAATCCATCGAGCTTGCCATGGGCGTTGACGGTGAGCGTGCCTTCGCCAACGATGATGGCGTCCGAACGTGCGACGCGCATGAGCTTGATGTCGAGGCCGCCGCCCGCCGCCTGCATCTCGCGGAAACGATCGGCCCAAGGTTTGGGCGAGAGATCCTTGAAGCCGCGAAGCACGGTATCGACTTCCGCCTCGATCGGCTCGGCGACCAGCGGATGCAGCGTGGGCGCGCTCGCGGCGGCAAGGTGCACTGTCGTTTCGATCACCGGATTGTCGCGCGGCGAGCCGGAGACGACGCGGCTTTGCAGATCGGCATGTTTCGCTTCGAACAAAATCCCGCCGCCCTCGCCGGCGCGCTCGAGGCGCGGGGCGTCGAGGATGAAGGCGACGCCTTCGGGGTCGGGCGGTCGTCCATGCACGCGCACGCGGCCGCGCGACCAGTTGGCGACCAGGCTGGGCGGCTTGCCAGATTCCGCGAGCGTCAGCGGGCTGGTGACGTCGCCGGTCAGCAGCGTCGGATGATAGACCTCCGCCGAGAAGGTGACGTTGTCGGCCCGGACGGTGAATTGCGGCTGGCTTTTTTTGATCTCGGCAACGGGACTGGCGCAGCGCGCTTCGATGCGGAACGGAAATCCGCCGATCGTTTGCGAAGCGCAGCCATAGACGCGGCCGGCGGCGGCTTCCCGTTCCACCCAGCCGGCCAGTGACGCATCGGCGACCGAGGCGGCGTAGTACCAAAGCCAGACCCAGGCGAGAGCGAACACGACGATGATCGCGACCGGCGCGACGATCAGCCATGGCCGCCGCCGCCAGCCGGGCCCGGCGGGAAGCTGCCGCGGCCGGGAGGCTGCCGACCGCATCATCCTGAGAGGAGACTCGCCTGCCATTGGTCCTCTTCGCATGCCGAGTGCGGCGTTTCAAAGACGAAGCGCCGCCATTGCGCCATTCCTATCAGCCTGTTAGGCGAGCGGAAGTCCTGCCAGGGAGCCAGCGCGAGTGTCGGAACCGACCGAAAAGCACGACAGCGACGACTTCTGGGTGTTCGGCTACGGCTCGCTGATGTGGCGTCCGGGCTTCGACTTTGTCGAACGCGTGCCGGCGCGGCTCATCGGGCTGCACCGGGCACTCTGCGTCTACTCTTTCGTCCATCGCGGCACGCCGGAGCAGCCGGGTCTCGTGCTCGGCCTCGACCGTGGCGGCATGTGCCGGGGCATCGCCTTTCGTGTCGCTGCAGCAGCACGCGAGAAGACCGTCGCCTATCTGCGCGCGCGCGAGCAGGTGACCACCGTCTATCTGGAAACCATGCGGCGGATCGAGCTCGAAGAGAAGGCGCGGCGGCAGGTGAGGGCGCTGTGCTTCATCGTCGACCGCAGCCACGTGCAATATGCCGGGCGGCTGACGCTCGCCGAGTGCCTGCATCATGTCCGGCAGGGCCATGGCCGCTCCGGGCCTAATCGCGACTACGTGCTCGACGCGGTCCAGTCGCTGGAGGCGCTGGGCTATCGCGAGACCGAGCTGCATCTGCTCGCCGAGCAACTCAGCCATCAGGGATCAGGGTCCCAGGTATCCGCCGCTAAGCACCGTCAGGCATCCAACGTCGCTGATCCCTGATTGTTCATGACCGATTCCTGCACCAGGCGCGCGGTTGCCGCCTCGGTCACGCTTTGCAGGCGAGCGAGGAACGCCCGCCGGTCGAGGCCGGGGGAATCGGGTCGAGGACCTCGACCAGCACGGTCCCGGGGAGGCGGCGCCACGACCGGCGCGGCCAGAACAGCCCGGAATTGAGCGCCACCGGCACGCAGGCAAGCCCGGTCTCGGCGTAGAGATAGGCGACGCCGGAGAGATAGCGCGGCTCGGCGCCCGGCGCGCGGCGCGTGCCTTCGGGAAAGATCACGATCTGTCGCCCGCGCGCGATCTCCGTGCGCGCCCGCGCCGCCATGCGCCCGAGCGCCGAGATGCGGGCGCCGCGGTCGATCGGGATCATCCCGGCTCTGCGCGCGAGCCAGCCGAACAACGGCACCCACATCAGTTCGCGCTTGAGGACGTAAGTCGGGTCGTCGAGAATCTCGAACAGCGCAAAGGTCTCCCACGCCGATTGGTGCTTGCAGGCGACGATGCAGGATCCGTGGGGAATTTTCTCGCGGCCGCGCCATTCGACGGTAGTGCCGCAGATCACCCGCAACAGCCAAAGGCTCGAACGCGCGTAGCGGCGCAACACACCGTGCAGGAATGGCATAAGGAAGCACAATCGTCGGCAGCGCCACGAGCATGCGAACGGTGATGTTCACATAGAACAGCGCGTTGAAAAGGATCGAGCGGACGAGAATGAAACGCTTCACTTAGGACGCCGTCATTTCGTGGTGCCGGGCGAGAACGCCGCCTCCGAGATCGGTGCGCGGCAGGGCTCGCGCGTGCGAAACACGGTTGTTGTTGCCGGCTTCGGCAGCCACCGAGTCGAAGCGCATGCGCACTTTGGCGAAGAGGTATTTCAAATATTCCGACAGCACCAGGCGCGTGGTGTCGCCATTCGACCACCACGGCTCGACGCGCAACCGGTCGGAGACCACCGGGAAGGGGATGAGAGCGACGTCGGGAAGCTGATGCGCGATCTCGGCGAGCGCCCGCGGCATATGGTAGGCGGAGGTGACGATGATCAGCGAACGGAAACCGCGGTCGATGGCCCAGCGGCGGGTCTCCACGGCATTGCCGAGCGTGTTGATCGCGGAATAGTCGAGGTCGACACAGCAGGCCAGGACGCGGCTGAAGCCGGCGGCCTGGTGGGCAATGTCGGCGGTCGTGGTGCCGGGATTGACGCCGGTGATGAGCAGGCGCTTGCCGTGGCCGGTGGCGAGGAGTTCGAGCGCGTCGGCAACGCGCGAGGTGCCGCCGGTCAACACGACGACGCCGTCGGCATTGCGGTCGAGCGCGACCTCGTCGCTCGGCAGCAACCAAACAAAAACGATGAAGCCGAGCACGAGCGCGATGCCGCCAAAGACGGCAAGTCTCACCGCAAAAGACCTGATCCGCCGCGTCCTGACGGCGCTCCTAAGGCTGACCATCGCCGCGCGCGTCCCTCGCGCCAAGTTTCTTTCCGATGACCGGCATCGGCATCCAACCGCCTTAAATCATAGCCGAAATTCCGCCGGCAAGGCGATTGCGCCGCCCCGGCTCAATCGATCGACTCCAGGGTATGGTTGACGGTGCGGCGCGATGCGAACGCCGTGACCACGGCCATCAGCACGATCTGCCCGAGGATGGCCAGATAGCCGAAAACGCCAATGGTGAAAGTGCCGAACAGGGCCGCGACCTCATCGCCTCCCGGCGTTCCGGCAAGCCAGGCGTTTGCCGCCTCCATGGTGCCGAACAACAGGATCGCCGCTCCGCCGCCGATGGCCCCGCCCCTGAAGCCGAGGATGAGGAAGTGATGCTGGAACTGACTGCTGATGAAGCTGTCGGTGGCGCCCACATAGTGCAGCACCTCAACGATCGGGCGATTGGTGGCCATGGCGCCGCGGGTGGCGAATGTCACCGAAAGCACGGTCACCACCAAAACGAGGGCGAGCACGGCGAGGCCGGCGACGATCGCCGTCCCGGCCATGGTGCGCATGCGATCGATCCAATGGCGATGATCATCGAGGCTGGCCGGCGCCACCTGGGCCGCGAGCGCCTTGCGCAAAGCGGCGAGATCCGGCCGTGCGCCGGGCACGAGCTTGACCACGATCAGGCGCGGGATCGGCAAGTCATCGAGAGCAAGGCCGGCGCCGAGCCATGGCTCGACGAGGCGGGCGGATTCTTCCTTCGAATAGGCTTGCACGTCGCCAATGCCGCTCGTTGCGCGCGTGATCTCGACGGCCTTGCGCACGTCGGCCTCGAGGTCGCGCCCGGATACGGGCCGCACCTGGATGGTGACCTCGCGGCTCACGTCCGACTGCCAGTCGCTCGCCGCGCTCACCACCAGCATGACGGCGCCGGTCGTCAACGCGGCGAGGAAGGTCATGATGGCGACGACGGCGGCCAGCGAACGGCCGGCGATTGAGCCCTTGGGCACGATCGGCGCCGATGCCGGCGGCGCGCGGCCGCGCATCGGCGCCGCGTCGAGCTGATCCCATGGCTCCGCCATGGTTCCGATCGGCTTAGTCTTAGTCATAGACATGCAGGCGACCCTCATGCAGCACCAGTCTGCGGGCGTCATACTCGTCCATCAGCGCAATGTCGTGCGTGGCGATGACGACGGCGGTCCCGGTCTTGTTGAGCTCGACAAACAGGCGCAGCAAGCGCTGACCGAGATTGGGATCGACATTGCCGGTCGGTTCGTCAGCGAGCAGGAGCTGCGGCCGCGCGATGACGGCGCGGGCGATGGCGGCGCGCTGTTTTTCGCCGCCGGACAGGATCGGCGGCAGCGACCCCATGCATTCGCCGAGGCCGACCCATTGCAGCAACTCGACGACTTCCGCCCGGTATTGCGACTCTTCCTTGCCGACGACGCGCAGCGGCAGCGCGACGTTTTCATATGTCGTCATGTGGTCGAGCAGCCGGAAATCCTGGAACACGATGCCGATCCGCCGCCGCAAGGTGGCGCGGCCGTCCTTGGTCAGGGTCGCAATGTCCTCGTCGAACATATTGATGAGGCCGCGCGTCGGCTTGAGCGACAGGAACATCATCCGCAGCAGCGAGGTCTTGCCGGCGCCGGACGGGCCGGTGAGGAATTGGAAGGAATGGCTGTCGATATCGAAGGTGAGGTCGCGCAGCACCTCCGGGCCGAGCCCATAGCGCAAGCCGACATTCTCAAACCGGATCACGGCGTCCTCCGACGAGCCTCCAGCGCAGGTTTCCGCGGCCCGGCCGACTGATTCGCCCTTCCCGCAAACTTAACACCCGGTGCCGGGGGAGGGCTTGCTGCCGGCATGGTTTCCAATTCGTTAACGGTCAGGCGGTAGGGTGGCGAGCCCATGACCTGTTGCTGATTCGCCCATGCTCATCGTCTGCCCGTCCTGCGCTACAGCCTACAATGTCGAGTTGGAGAGCTTGCGGCCGGACGGTCGCCAGGTCCGCTGCGTTCGCTGCCGCGCGGTCTGGCAGGCCGAGCTGAGCCGCGCCGACAAGCTTCTCGCCGCCGCCGAAGCGATCGGTCCGGAGCACGAGGTCGCCACCGAGGCGCCGGTGCAGTTTGTCATGGCGTCGGATCCGCCGCCCGGCTCGGCCGCAACGGCGGAGGAATTCGATGCTCCTGCCGACCAGCCGCCCGGCGAAGAGCATTTGACGGACGGCCGTCCCGACACCGTGCCGGCCGATATGGACGATTTCAGGATCTGCTCCCGGCCAGGATCAGCCTGCCGCCGCGCAGTCCGAGGCGGTGGCCGATGTACAGGCCCCGCCGATCGCGCCGGTCGATCTCGACGAGGGTCGGCCGCCGATCGAAATCGACGCCGATCAGGCGGCGAAGCGGCAGGCCGAGCCACGCCGGGACATCGAGGCGATTGCCGCCCGGCGACAGGCGCGAAGCGCGAGGCGACGAAGCACGCGCTGGCCGCTCTCGCACCTGCAGACCGCCATCCTGGCGCTCTTCTTTGTCGACACTTTGCTCGTCGGCTGGCGCAGCGATTTCGTGCGCGCCCTGCCGCAGACCGCTTCCTTTTATGCGGCGATGGGCCTGCCGGTGAACCTGCGCGGGCTCAGCTTCGACGGCGTCACCACGGCCGCGGAGCAGCACGAGGGGGTGCCGATCCTTTTGGTCGAAGGCAACGTCGTCAACGACGCGCACAAGACCGTCGAAGTGCCGCGGCTCAAATTCATCGTTCGCAATGCGGCGCGGCAGGAAATCTATTCTTGGACCGCGGTTCCCTCGCGTACGGCGCTGCCGCCGGGCGAGGCCGTATCCTTCCGCACCCGGCTTGCGTCGCCGCCGGCGGACGCGCGCGACGTGCTCGTGCGCTTCGTTACCCGGCGCGACATCATAGGCGCGGTACGCTGAGGCCGACGCCATGGCGCGCATTCTCATAGCCGAAGACGAGGAGGCGCTCTGCGCGCTCTGTGCGCGCGCGCTCACGAGCGACGGCCACGAGGTCGCGACCGCATGCGACGGCAGCGACGCGCTCGACCTGCTGGTGCGCGAGACGGGGCGCTTCGACCTTCTGCTCACCGACATCCGCATGCCGATCATGGACGGGATCGCGCTTGCGCTCGCCGCCGCGCGGGATTTTCCCGAACTCACCATCCTGTTGATGACCGGTTATGCCGAGCAGCGCGAGCGCGCGCACGGGCTCGACGCGATCATCCATGACGTGATCGCCAAGCCGTTCTCGGTCGCGTCGCTGCGCCAAACGGTGAATGAGGCGCTGACGGTCAAGGCGAGAGCCTGACGCGGCGACTGGTTCAGCCCTCGTCCGACCCGGCATAGGGACGCGGCAGCGGCTCAGAGCGTGGCTCGGAATCCGGACGCTGGAAATCCGGCGTCGGGGCGTCCAGATTGAGAGCGCTCATGCCGCGCCGGATCGCGCGGCGTTCGGCAAAGAGGTTGAACAACGTATCGCCGTCGCCGCGCCTGATGGCGCGCGTCAGCGTCGCGAGATCCTCGTTGAAGCGGCCGAGCACCTCGAGCACGGCGTCCTTGTTGTGCAGGAAGATGTCGCGCCACATGGTCGGATCGGACGCGGCGATCCGGGTGAAGTCGCGAAAGCCGCCGGCGGAATATTTGAGGATTTCCGATTCGGTCACGTGCCGGAGGTCGAACGCCGTGCCGACGATATTGTAGGCGATCAGATGCGGGACGTGGCTGGTCACGGCAAGCACGAGATCGTGATGCTCGGCCGACATGATCTCGACGCTGGCGCCGAGCGCTGCCAGAACTGGACAGCCGCTGCGACGGCGGATTGGTCGGCATCCTTCGCCGGCGTGAGAATGCACCAGCGGTTGACGAACAATTCGGCGAAGCCGGCGTCGGGACCGGAATGTTCGGTGCCGGTGACCGGGTGCCCGGGAATGAAATGGACACCGGCGGGAATGTGCGGCGCCATTTCGCGCACCACCGCCGCTTTGACCGAGCCCGACGTCGGAGACGATCGCGCCCGGCTTGCAGATGCGGGCCGATCTCCCGCGCCACGACGCCGCAGACACCGACCGGGACGGAGACGATCACGAGATCGGCGCCTCGCCGCCGCGGCCGCGTTCGTCTCGACGACCTCATCGGCGAGGCCGAGCTCGCCGACGCGTCGCCGCGTCGCTTCGGATCGCGAGGTCGCGACAATCGTTTCGACGATGCCGAGCGCCCGCGCCGCCCGTGCGATCGACGAGCCGATGAGGCCGACGCCGATCAACGCCAGCCGATTGAACAGCGGTGCGGGCTTGGTCACAGCGTCACGCCGCCTTTGCCAGGAATTCTTTGAGCGCCGCGACGACGAGCCTGTTGGCCTCCTCGGTGCCGACGCTCATGCGCAGCGCGTTCGGCAGCTTGTAGGCGCCGACCTGACGCAGGATGAGTCCGCGCGCGGTGAGGAAAGCGTCGGCCTCCCCGGCGGTGCGTCCTTTCTCCCGCGGAAAGTGGATCAGCAAAAAATTGGCGACGCTCGGCGTGACCTTGAGCCCGAGCTTGCCGATCTCCTGCGCCAGCCAGGCGAGCCAGCGGCTATTGTGCTCGCGTGCGCGCTCCTGGTGCTCCACATCCTCGATCGCGGCGATGCCGGCCGCGATCGCCGGCGCGTTGACGTTGAACGGGCCGCGGATGCGGTTGACGGCGGCGACGACATGGGCGGGACCGAACATCCAGCCGAGCCGCAGCGCCGCAAGGCCGTGGATCTTGGAGAAGGTGCGGGTCATGACGACGTTCTCGCTCGTGGCGACGAGCTCGATTCCGGATTCGTAGTCGTTGCGCCTGACATATTCGGCATAGGCGGCATCGAGCACGAGCAGCATCTGCGGCGGCAGGCTGCGGTGCAGCCGCTTGACCTCATCGAACGGAGATGTAGGTGCCGGTCGGGTTGTTCGGATTGGCGAGGAAGACGATTTTGGTCTTCTTCGTCACCGCGGCGAGAATGGCATCGACACTGGCGGTGTAGTCCGTCTCCGCCGCGACGACGGGGCGGGCGCCGGTGCCGCGCGTGGCGATCGGATAGACGAGAAAGCCGTGCGTGGTGTGGATCGCCTCGTCGCCGTCGGCGAGATAGGCGCGCGCCAGCAAGTTCAACAAATCGTCGGAGCCGGCGCCGCAGACGATGCGATCGGGATCGAGCCCGAAGGCGCGGCCGATCGCCTCGCGCAACTCGCTCGCCGAGCCGTCGGGATAATCCTGCAAATGCGCCGCGACCGATTGATAGGCCGCGATCGCGCGCGGGCTCGGGCCGAGCGGCGTCTCGTTCGACGACAGCTTGAATATTTTGGCCGCGCCGGGCGCGCTGCTCTTGCCGGGCACATAGGCCTCGATCTCGAGCACCCCGGGGCGGGGCTGCGGATGCATCGCACTCATGACTTACTCTTTCGTCCCTTTCCCGCCTGCCGGGGAGGAAAATTCGGCGGGACCGTATAGCGGGTCGCGTGGCTGCCGACGAGGGCTCGCGAGCGGATCGAGACGCCGGTGCCGAGGAGCGCGTCGGCGACCGCGCCGATGCCGCCGCGCTCGACCGAAATGAGCAAGGCGGCGCCGTCGAACGCGCGGTCGGGCACGGCAATCGCATCGGCAAGCCCGGCGAGCCGGTCGACCGCGGCCGCGCTCCAGCCGGAGACGCGCATGCTCCACACCTCGGTCTCGGTCACCATGGCGTCCGCGGCGACGCGCGAGACCACGAACACCGGCATGGCCGCCGGATGATCGGCGCGTTCGACGAACGGCAGCCGCGCGATGATCTTCGGGGCGTCGTCGAATTCGAGCGCGGTCCACCAAGGGCCGGCGCCGGCGATCGGCGAAGGCGGGGACGAGGCCGAGATCGCCCTTCGACGCGGTGACCGCCGCGACGACGCTCGCCGCGCCCATATGCGGCACGAACGGCACCGTGAAGCCGAAATGGAAGCGCGCGGAATCGCGCATCAGCGCGTCGCCGGCGGACAGGTCGGCATGCACGGAAAACGGCGCCTGCACATAGGTGAAGGTCGAGATGATCACCCGCCAGATGCTTTCGGCGGTGTCGAGCGGCAGGATGCCGTGATGGCGCTCGACCAGCCGGCGCATCATGTCGGCCTCGCGCGCCGGGCGGAATGCGGAGCCGGATTCCTGCGGTTTTCTTGACCGCGATCAGCCGGTCGATGATCTCGCCGCGCTCGATCAGGAGCGCGTGCATCGCCTCGTCGATGCGGTCGATCTCGAGGCGCAGGTCGGCGAGCGAGCTTGGCTTGGTGGGCGGCGGTTTGGGCATGGCTTTGCTTGGGATTTGGCCCGCAAATACGACCCGATTGATAGGTGCCGCAAGGCCCGAAATCAAAGAAAACATTGACTCCGACGGACAGCGGCCTATTTACGGCCATTTGCCGCTGCAGCGGCGAACGCCACGACGCCGGGAAGCGTCAGTCCGGGAAGCACTTATGGCCGAGGCCAGCGCCACGCTCGATCTCGCCGACCGCACGCGCGAAGCGGACGATCCGCATTCGCCGGTCGTGCGCTTTCCGGCGAACAAGCCGCTGCGGCTCGACGCCGGCATCGATTTCAGCCCGCTGCAGATCGCCTATCAGACCTACGGCACGCTCAACGCCGAGCGCAGCAATGCCGTGCTGGTCTGCCACGCGCTCACCGGCGACCAGCACGTGGTCAACACCCACCCGGTCACCGGCAAGCCGGGCTGGTGGGAGACCATGGTCGGTCCCGGCCGGCCGATCGACACCGAGCGTTATTTCGTCATCTGCCCCAATGTCGTCGGCGGCTGCATGGGCTCGACCGGCCCGGCCTCGACCAATCCGGCGACCGGCATGCCCTGGGGCCTCGATTTCCCGGTCATCACCGTGCGCGACATGGTGCGCGCCCAGGCGATGCTGCTCGATCATCTCGGCATCGAGACGCTGTTTGCGGTCACCGGCGGCTCGATGGGCGGCATGCAGGTGCTGCAATGGGCGGCGAGCTATCCGCACCGCGTCTTCGCGGCGCTGCCGATCGCGGCCGCGACCCGCCATTCGGCGCAGAACATCGCCTTCCACGAGGTCGGCCGCCAGGCGGTGATGGCCGATCCGGAATGGCGCGGCGGGCGCTATTTCGCCGAGGGCACCAATCCGCGGCGCGGGCTCGCGGTCGCGCGCATGGGCGCGCACATCACCTATCTGTCCGACGCGGCGCTGCACCGAAAGTTCGGCCGGCGCTTCCAGGACCGCGCCAATCCGACATTCTCCTTCGATGCCGATTTCCAGGTCGAGTCCTATCTGCGCCACCAGGGCATCACCTTCGTCGAGCGCTTCGACGCCAATTCCTATCTCTATCTCACCCGCGCCATGGATTATTTCGATCTCGCCGGCGACTATGACGGCGTCCTCGCCAATGCCTTCCGCGGCGCGCCGACGCGGTTCTGCGTCATCTCGTTCACCAGCGACTGGCTGTTCCCGACGCCGGAATCGCGCGACATCGTGCACGCGCTCAACGCCGCCGGCGCCCGCGTCTCCTTCGCCGAGATCATCACCGACAAGGGCCACGACGCCTTCCTGCTGGAAGAGCCGGAGCTGTTCGCCATCGTCCGCGGCTTCCTGGACGGCGCCGGCGAGGGCGCGCGGTCTCGCGCCGGCAAGGAGATAGACGATGCTGAGCCGGCTCAAACATGATCTCACCATGGCGGAGGCCGCGCGCAGCCCGGGCGGCGCGCGCGTCGACTTGCTGGTCGTCGCCGACATGGTCGAGCGCGGCGCGCGGGTGCTCGACGTCGGCTGCGGCGACGGCGAATTGCTGCGCCTGCTGGAGACGCGCGGCGTCGACGGCCGCGGCATCGAGCTCTCGCGCGAGGGCGTCAACGAATGCGTCGCCAAGGGCCTCGCCGTGGTCCAGGGCGACGCCGACACCGACCTCGACGACTATCCCGACGACGCCTTCGATTTCGTCATCCTGTCGCAGACGCTGCAGGCGACGCGCCAGCCGCGCGTCGTGCTCGAGCACATGCTGCGCATCGGCCGCCATGCCATCGTCTCGTTCCCGAATTTCGGCCACTGGAACATCCGCCTGCAGCTCTTCTTCGGCGGCCACATGCCGTTCACCGACAATCTGCCCTATGCCTGGTACGAGACGCCGAACATCCACTTCTGCAGCATCAAGGATTTCCGCCTGCTGTGCGACGTTGCCGGCGCCAAGATGGAGGAAGCGGTGGCGCTCAATGCCTGGGGCCGGCGCATGCGGCTGAAAATGCCGTGGTGGTTCTGGAACCTGTTCGGCGAGCAGGCGGTGTTTTTGCTCAGCCGGCGGGGGTAACCGGTCATTGCTTCGCGTCGCTCGCAATGATCTTTTCGCGACAGATCGTATAATATCGGACGCCTTACCTTCGTTCGTGCAAACGAAGGCGCGGGCCCGTAGCTCAATGGTCAGAGCCAGCGGCTCATAACCGCTTGGTTGGAGGTTCGAGTCCTCCCGGGCCCACCACATAATAAAATCAATGGCTTATCTGGATCATTGGCGACATTGGCGGCAGCAATTGGCGACAGTCGCGAATAACGAAAAGCGTGGACCATTGCAGCAGATCTTGCGATTGATGAAGTCCATTGCTTTCCAGATAACCGCCGCGTGGCGTTAGTGTGGGGTATGTGTCGCGCCTGCCGCTCGCAAGGTAGTCCATTCGTTGCTGGCACCCGCGCGCAAGATCGGCTAATTCGCGAGCAGTGGCCTGTAGCGGCAGTCAATAGCGGCAGATAACTTCTTCAGAAGTGCTCAATTTTCAGTGGCTTTTTGGTTGGCGCTTAGGAATTGAACCTGACGCCTCTCCCGTGTGAAGGGATCGACAACGAATAAAATCAATCAGTTATGTGGAAAATAGCTGCATTAGCGATAGTTATTAGCGGCAGTCCCACTGCGTTGGCGGGTCGTTCTCGCCAGCCGCCGGCGGCATCGGCGGATGAGACCAAGCGCGGTTGCCTCCGAAATGATGCGCGCCCGCAGTTCTTCCCTTGAAAGCTCATTGAGGCTATTCGCGTTCGATCGTGGGATAGCTTCATCGTGGGCTACCGCGGCCGGTAGCACGGCGCGATCTCATCCGCGATAGCCTACGCCCTGCGCCCATCGGCTGCTCCAGGCTATCCACGCCGCCGCGCTTATCCGGCCTGAAAGATCGCTCCTCAATCTCCGAATAGATTTTATGGAGCCACTGTTCAGAGCGTTCGGTTTTATCTTGATAATACCGGACCTCAGCCTCTAGCCCCGCGACTCGAGTTTCGGCCGCTCGAAGCTGATGAGAAAGCTTCTGAGCTAGATCGAGGGCTGTCACGATTTTCTTCGGCCATGCCGGCGGCCTTGTGAAGCAAGCTCAGAATGGTCTGCCCGGCAGCATCAAGTTGATCGGCATCTTTTGAAACCGCGCTTTTCGCGGCCGGTACAAACGCAATCACGGAGTTCTACTTGTACGCGTCCGATGCATTCGGCTGACTACCCATGTCACACCCCATTCGACTGACACCTTTGCTATATTTGAGACGCGGGGTTTGTAGGACGCAATAGCCGACCTGTGGATAACTGGAACGTCTTCGCAAATCGGCGCCTCTGTGCTTTCGGAGCAACTCCGGCAGCTGGGCGATGCCGTGCGTCCGATCGTAAAATTTCTCACAAAATTTGCGCAGCTCTGGTGAGCGAGCGGGCGCGAGCGGTTTTGGGGGTGGTGGTGCACTGGATGGGTCTTTTAGCAACAGTGGCTGGGCGCGCCACCGCAGCGTGTGATGGTTTGTTTGTTGTTTGTTTTCTCCGTCGCGGTGTGATAGGATGCGCAAGCGAGCCTGCGAGCGTGTTGCCGTTCACTCACAGGCTCTGACCCCAAGCCATGTCTTGTAAAACTCATCGCTTCGCATCATCCGACGCCAACGCCTTCCGTACATCCGACTGTGAAATTCCGAACTGACGAGCAATGCGTGATGGCGTGACGCCTGCCTTGAAGGCGGCGCGAACGGCGTTCAGCTTCCCCTGCGTTAAACGGACGGGGGCCGCTTCGACCCGCCGCTTGCAGGAGCTTTCATCGGATTCGGAAGCTTTCTGCCACGTCGCCTCTGTTCAGCGAGCGCCGCTACAAGCAATCGATCCAGCTCTTGATCCTCGTCCATCGCCCCGGGCAGGTCCGCCGGCAGAATATGCCGTGTCGGCTTAGGCGTTGTAGCCGCGAGAGTGATCGCAGGAGAGAAGGGCGGACTTCCAGGCGGCGGCGAAGAAGGCTCTCGCACCGGTGCAGGCGGAAAGAGATCGGGTGTCGAGAATCTACTGCGATTGCTGCCCATGCGCCGATATAGCCAATGTCGCCATAGCGCAGCAACGGGATCGATGCTGAGTTCAAAATGGAACGCGCCGCCGCGGCTTTTGGCGACCCCGAGAGGTGTGCCATAGCCGAGCAAAATCAATTAATTGCCGAAGAGTGCGGCAACGCTTCTGAGTTTTGCAGCGTGATGCGAGGTTTACGGTTTCAGGTTTACCCCCACCCGAGGCTGGACAGGTGGGGCTATGCGAAGCAAACCTGGTCGAAAATTATGTAGCCTGTCAAAGGGCCAGATGACGATACGGCTTCTCCGGCCCGACGTGAAATCCTGAAAGGGGTAGGAAGCGGACATCTGCGATCGCCCCACGAGAAGGAGGCCACATCAGGCTGCCATTTTTGGCTGGAGCGACGCCACGTTCGAAGGTCGGTCGCGGGCTGCTATAGAGTGGCTGATAGGCTGTTGATAGGACGTGTATAATGTTCATTTTCTGTTGACACGGCATTTTTGCAACTCACTGCCCAATGCGCCAGCTGTATTACTGCCAGACCATGCTTTTGGCCGTACTCAACGGGGCAGACATGAGACGCTTCAAGATAATAACGTGGAGCCTGCCCCTGCGGAGTCGAGATGATTTCCCTCTTCCTTCGCGCCCGGAGAGCGGCCGCTCCGATCGCCGAGCTACTCCCAGCAAAAGAAACGCATTGATGACCTGCTTCAACGCGGATGGGCTCCACGGAAAGACGGAGCTCCGGCATGGAGCACCAGTGCACGCCGAGATCCGGCACTACGACCGCCGACCTCGCGCGCGATGGAATGCTGACAGTGACCACAAATCATCGAAATGGCTCAGCACGACTAACGGAGCGCGGAAATTGGTTCGCGCGGACGTTAATGTGTGACGGAACCGTGAATTGAGATGGCGCTCTCTTTGGCTCGGTATGTAAGTGCCACGAGGTAAGACCGCCGAACGCAATGCGCCCTCATTGCCGCCGCATGGGCGCCGCGCACAAAGCCCGGACATTCGGATTGGCGCCCTGTCGCGCGAGCAGCGGTGCAGCGACCAAGGACGAGGATGAACGACGGCAAAAAAATGCCAACGTCGGTGGCGATGCCATCATGGAACGGGGGGCGGGATAACGTGCTGCGAGGAGCAATCCTCGCTAGGGAGCGGTTGCCCGCTTTTGATGCTGACAGGCCGTGAGCTTGCCCGCTCAGCAGTTACTGCCCTGGCAGGCCACGATGGTCGATGCTGGGCTGGCCGGCTCCTCAGCGACCTGCGGCGTGGCGGAATTCGGAGCGGCCGGCTCTTGTTGCGCGGTCGACGGGCCGATGGCGTGGCAGCCGGCGTTGTCGCAGGCCACGATCGTCCGGTCTGAGGCGTCGGCGTGGAGCCCCCAATCGCATGCGACGGCTTGTTGAGTTGTTACGGCACCAAACACCAAGGCGGCAAACAGCATGGTCGTTTTCATGGGCTGTGCCTCTCTTCATGGGGAACAAAGCCATAATAATGTACGCCCGATTTCGGCAATCGAGAAGAGCATCGGACCATGCCCGCACCCCGTCGCTTCACACCGCCTTGGAAGGTCGAGGAGCACGAGGAGTGGGACGCGACCGGCCAGGCGCTGGGTTATTTCTATTCCGATAACGAGCCGTAGCGCCGGTCCGTCAACGGGCGACTGACCAATGACACAAGGCGCGGCGCATTGCGTCAACTTCGCCAAACTGCCGGAGCTGCTATCCCGCCGGGAGCTAGAACCAGCGTCCCCGGCCGTACCAGCCCCCACCACCGATAAGTAACACCACGATGATAATGATCAGAAGAGTTGTACTGTCCATATTGTCCTCCCAAAGGCTCGGGACTGCCGACCGATAATATCTCAAAACGCACCGCTGGGAAAATTCAAAGAGAACTACCGACATCGCGACTCGGCCAAGCGACATTGGTGGTCAAAGTAGCAAGCCGGGCCGCTTCAGGCGCAATAATATTGGGTGCTCCCGAAACATGTTCAGGTTCACTTCAAAGAGCGCCAACGTTTGTTCGGCCTCTAGCGCATCCTCCCCCTTAGCCTGGAGGCGCTCAATTCTCGCCTTCTGTTCTGCGACCAGCCGCTCCGCCTGTGCGACATGGTTCTCGGCTAGCCTGAGGGGATCGTCGTCTGGCATGTGCCGGAGATTAGTCCGTGAACCGCGCTACGGGTAGTGTCTGAGTTTGAATTTTTCTTCCTGGTTTGAGCCTTTTTGGCCATCCGTTCCTCTCTCGACCTTGCGCTCATAATTCTCGAGGTGCTTGAGCGAGCTAACATACATTTGAAGTGCTCGTTCAGCATCAAGCGTGGACTGTCCCGTAGCCTGTAGTCTTGCGATCAGCGTATTGTTCAGCAACAATTTGCCTCGCTGTTGCGAGGCGAGTAGCAGCTAAAATCAACTTAGGGGTCGTCCTCGGCATACAGTGAGAGAAGCCGTATCAACTGGTTCCAGGATCGGCGCGGTCATGTCCGCGACGTGCGAAAAAGCGACATTAGCGGCCTTTCGATCGATTGCATCGTTGCCTAATCTGGGGCGAATCGATGCCGGGCGCCCTATTTCTTGGCGCAACGGGGGTCCGATGCCTGAAGCTTGGCGATCTGTTGGTCATTCAACGGGATCGGAGCACACCCGTGCCCCTTTTCGCACACCAGGTCGTACTTCGCGCCGCCTTGATGACAGCTTAGGCAGGTCACCCCCCGCGGGTGATCGGTCATTGCGACCCCAGCCGCGGCGGCATCCATGTCGAATATCTCGAGGACGTTTTCGCCTCGATCGGTGATCTTGGTCCCGGCCGCGGAAGCATCCAGGGCGAAGAACTCCCAATCGTGTGTTTTGGCAAACGTACCGTGTTGATGTTTGACCATCGCTTCAAAGGGAATGACCTGCAAGATCGTGCCGACTGGATACTCGGTGTCCGGCACGTTGTCCCGGAAGATGCGCATCGCCTCCTGCAGCTTCTCCGGATCGGCGTTCTTGATGTAGGTGCCTCTGACTTTCGGCCAGTCGAGGATGCAGCTGAAAGTCTGCTCGGAAACAGCGATGTCGTCCGCCAACACACCGCATACCATACAGAAGCCAAGCCCGGTCGCGAGGACGCTCTGCTTCAACAGACCACCGGGGAATTGAGACACGAAGGCGATGAGACCACGCATGTCATTTACTTCTCTTCGGGCGGGCGAATGATAGCACCGCTGCATCCGAGGTCGGAAGGCGCGTTACGCCGGAACTAACCTTTGTCTCCGTTCAGCCTGCAACCGCCATCGCGCCGCTGGGCAAGGATGCACCGGTTTCGCGGGCGGTTCAGGCAGTTGGCAGCGTCGTCGCCAAGCCGCTCCTGGGAGGATTGCACCATCAATACCTCCGGGATTTGATTTCCGGTAGGGACAGGCTTAGCTGCCACTTGACATGCAGGTATTTACCTGCATATTGTGTTCTCACATATGAGTGAGACCGATGCGCGCTAGACAAGGTTTTCAAAGCGCTGGGCGACCCGACACGCAGAAAGCTGCTTGACCTTCTTTGTGAAAAGAACGGGCAGACGCTCGGCCAGCTTTGCGAAAACCTGGACATGGCCCGGCAATCCGCCACGCAGCACCTCGGGATATTGGAGGCGGCCAATCTGGTGAGCACGGTTAGGCGTGGTCGGGAAAAGCTGCATTTCATCAACCCCGTGCCGCTCCACGAGGTCTACGAACGGTGGGTGCGGAAATTCGAACGTCAGCGGCTGAGCCTGCTGCACGATCTGAAGAAAGAACTCGAAGGAGAGTAACAATGACCAAAGAGACGACCAGCTTCGTTTACGTCGACCTATATTCTTCGACCCCGGAAAAGGTGTTCGAGGCCATAACGAAACCGGACGTCGCAAGGCGCTACTGGGGCCACGAGAACGTCTCCGACTGGATTCCGGATCGAAATGGGAACATATCCGTGCCAACGATGAGCGGACTGTCGAACTCGTCGGCAAGGTCATTGAGGTCTCGCCGCCGACCCGTCTCGTCATCACCTGGGCGAATGCTTCGCAGGCCTCCGATCCGGCAAGCTACAGCCGGGTGACGTTCGCGATCGAGGAATACGACAACATGGTCCGGCTGACCGTCACCCATGACGAACTCGAAGCCGGCGGAGGGGATGGCGAAAGGCATCAAACAGTGGCCGGCCGTCCTCTCCAGCCTGAAATCCTTCCTGGAAACCGGCCGCGGCATTGACCTTTTCGCCAAGCCAAAATCGGCCTGATCCCTTGCGGTGCCAGTCAACAAGTCTGCCAGCGGGAGATATGACAATGACCAAGACCTATACCGGCGGATGCGCGTGCGGTGCGATCCGCTATGAAACGAGCAGCGAACCCATCTTCGAGAACCACTGCCAATGCCGCGATTGCCAGAAACGAAGTGGCACCGGGCATGGATCCTATCTGACCTTCCCCCAGCGAGCCGATGTGACAATCACGGGCGAAGCAAACACCTGGCGGGTAGCGGGCGACAGCGGGAACGAAAAGGTCCACGCCTTCTGCCCGACCTGTGGAACGCCGGTCTATCTGACATTCGTCGCAATGCCGGAACTGATTGCGGTCAAACGCGAACCAGCCTTGACGACCCTGGCCAATTCAACCCGCAGGTGGTCACATACAGCATCCGCGGCCATGCGTGGGACACGATTGGAACATTCCTCGTTGCAGAAATTCGAGCGAATGCCCCCCGGCTGAATTCCGCTAGGCGCATGCGAACTACCGACAATGCTAATGGGTCGCTAAGGGCTCACGTGCGCCGTAGTGAAATCCCGAATGACGCGGCAACGGGTCGATCTGTAATTTTCCTCGAATCCCCTTGATTATGCCGCCGACCAGCTGGAGGCCACCGCGTCCGGCTCGGCAGAAACAGATATCGGCATAATCTGGAACCCCGGCATTATGCGTCTTATGCCGATATCGGCATAAGACGCATTGGGCGGGGCACAAGTCCCGCCTTGACCGCGATCTAAAGCGTCGCTTCGGCGAGCTTGCGTACGCGGCCGAAGAACTCGTCGCCGAACTAGGCGCCGCTTTTCTCGCCGCCGAATTCTCCTTTGACGGCGACGTGCGCAACGCCGCTACATCGCCACTTGGATTGAACTCCTGAAGGCTGACAAACGGGCATTCTTTACGGCGTGCAATAGGGCTTCGAAGGCCGCCGACCATCTTCGCGGCTTGACGCTTGCCGAACCCGCAGAAGCCGCAGAGCCGCTTTATGATCGTGATCCGCGGAGCGGCGCATCCATGGAGGTGCTCTACGCTGACCGCGTGCTCGCCGAATTGCTTCGTGCGCGTGGCGCGGTGGGACGTGCCTGCCCGGCTGATTGCCGGACGGCCGGCCGACCGGTCGGTTTGGAACAAGTTACTGTGCCTATCGCGATAGCGCGACGCGCCAGATGGCGAGCAAGTTCAACATCGTTGAGAAGCGTCGCGGCTCCCTTCAATGACCGACGCCGCGCGCCCGACGGAACGGTAACCGAGCGCAGATGGCGAGGACCCTGCTGCTGCCAAGCAGGCAGGAACGCCTGCAGATGACACTCTGGCCGCGCACATAGCCTTGTATCGAGTGAAACACGTCAGCACCGTACGACCGGGCACGGCGGCCAACATCAACCAATCATCGCAGTGGTACCTTCAGCGGAGTGGCTGGAATCTATCAACGTCACCGATACGCAAAGGAAGTCCGCGAGGCTTTCGAGCTTTGGTCGGGGCACATAGAGGCGCTGACGAGCAAGAAAGCTGCGGCAGCGTAGCTCAGTTTCCGCACGGCGCACTCCCAAGCACAAATGCCTGTTTCACCGCAAGTTTCCGCCGGCGGAAATTTGGCCGTCGCTGCTTCCTCTGAACGGCCTTCACGGCATCCCTAATGCCTAGAGTCTTCATGGCGAACCGAAACCAGTGTCATTGTTTCGTCCGCAATTGACTACCACTGGCATAGTTACGTCTGGCAACCGCGTCGTGATTTCCCTTGAGCACCTGCCACTGCGTCTTGTCGCCGTCCCGCCAAAAGCGAATGTCGAATCGCCGTCGTCCGAGACGCAGGTCGATAAGCGTAACGTCAGGTAGCCAGTCCGGCAGCGCTGGATCGACGTACAGCTTGCCGCGCGGCGCATCCTGCTGCAGTCCCAACATTGCCTGCAGCAGCATAAATGGCGTCCCGGCAGCCCAGGCCTGCGGTACGTTGGCGCCGAGATACTGCATCGGAAAATTCGTTGGATCGCGCTGCAACCCTCCATACAACTCGGGCAATTGGTTCAGGAGGAAATGGCTCGCCGCTCCGCTGATGTCGCGGGCTACTGCCGCAGCCTCAGCAGCAAACCCATAGCGGCGCATACCCATAGCGATCAATGAGTTGTCATGCGGCCACACCGCCCCGGTACTGGTAGTTGTACGGATTGAACGAGGGATGATCAGCCGACAGTGTGCGGATGCCCCAACCGCTCCACATGTCCTTGCGCATCAGCCGCTTTACCACGGTCCGAGCACGTTCCGGAGCGATGATGCCAGACCAAAGGCACTGGCCGACATTGGATGCCACCGACAGCACCTTTTTCTTCTCTCCGTCCAATGCGAATGCATAGAAGCCGGATTTCTCGTCCCAGAATGCTTCGTTGAATTTCTTGAATAGAACCGCCGCCTTCTTGCGCAGCGCGTTTGCGCGCCGCTTGTTGTCCAGTTCGTCGTAGATCTCGGCCATACGCAGCCAGGCGTCGTAGACATAGCCCTGCAATTCGCACAGCGCTTTCGGCCCGCGCACCAGCGTGCCGTCGGGATACATCACGGAATCCCCGGAATCCTTCCACGCCATGTTCTCGTAGCCGGCTGTCGAGCGCGTCTGGTATTCCTGGAATCCGTCGCCGTCGCGATCGCCGTATTTGTCGATCCAGGTCAGGCAAGCTTCGGCATTCGGCAAATGCCGCTCGATCAGAGCGCGGTCGCCGGTGGCCTTCCACGCAGCGTGGAGCGCCACCAAGTACAGCGGCGTCGCGTCCGCCGTACCGTAATACGGCGTGTGCGGAATCATCTTGAAATACGCCAGCTCGCCGTAGCGCAATTCGTGCAGTATCTTGCCCGGCTCGGCGTCGCGGTAGTCGTCGCGCTTCTTCGCCTGATACTGTCCCAGCACGTCCAGCGCCCCGGCGGCAAATTCCGGATAGACGATCATCGTCTGTAACGAAGCGATCAGCGTATCCCGGCCGAACAGCGCCACAAACCACGGAAGCCCCGCGGCCGGCACAAAAACCATGTGGTCCGTACCCTTCAGCGGCAAGCGCAAGGCGGCCATATCCTGCACGCCCTGACTGTAGCAACGATAAAACTCCTCATTGCTGGTTTGCGATCTTGAGCACCGTCCGCTGCCACTCGTCCATCTTGCCGACGTGGTCGATGTAGCGCTGGAACCTGGTGCATTCCGCGGCGCCCGGATGGTGCTTGCGCCATCAACCAAGTCGTAGATCAGGCACCGATGCCAGGCCTGACCGGGCTTAAGCGCGATGTCGAAGCTCAGCCGCCCGTTGGCGTTTACCGTCGGCTCGCCGTCACCATCGCCGGCGCGGACGATGACTTCGCGGCAGAAATCCTTGTTGCGGTAGGTGAATCGCAGTGCCTGCCGGCTTGGGCGACCACGATGTGGTGATACGACCCCGCCGTACGATATGGTGTCCTCTTCACCTCAAATATGTCGGCGAAATCCGCGCGGATCGCGATCTCGAGATTGAAGCGTACCGGTCTTCTGACTGTTGTTTGTGATGTCGATGTCCTCGTGCAGACCGCCATTGATGTGGCGGCCGATCACGAGGCCCAGAGTACGCGCCGCAATTGGGCCATCCTCAGTAACGAAGGCGCGGTTAGTCTGGAAGATGCGCGCGGCGTGATAAGCGATGGCGCCGCCGTTCAGCAGGTCCCATAATTCGCCATTAGCATAGATCGCCCAAGCGCTGATTACCCTGGTGTCGCGGAAATACAGGCCGCGTGTGCTTGGCCAATTCACCTGCCCGTCGGGCCTAGTCACCAACACCGTTTGGCCCTGATGGATGGCGATCTGCGCTGGCCCGACCTGAACCTTGAACGCCACCCGAAACCCCCTTTACCGATTAATATTTATTGCTCTGGAAACTGATCCGCGTCATTTGAACCGCGCTGCAACGTGGTCGATCGATGGAAAGAAGCTTGCATCAGTAACATATAGATTGTCGATCCCGTGAGCCTTGCAGTTAATGTCGAGCACCGACTGCGCCGGATCGAAGCCGAAGCGACGGCGTTGACCATACTCGCACGCATTTCCCGTGCGCGCGAAGGGCGCGGCGCTGATGATGGCGGGCGCCGGCGGCGCGATGCGAGCTACGGGGTGGCGCGCACAGCCATCCGGTTTCAACAATTCGGTGAGGCTCTTGAGATAGCCCTTACACGGGGCCAGTTGGCAAAAATACCGATGACGGCTTGCCAAACGCCCGCGAAAAAGGAATTGATGTCCGGCCGCCAGGCTGCCGCGCCGGGCCTACCTGGCCGGCGGCGCGGGTCCTTATCATGGGAGCTGCGGACCTCGATCAGCTTGGCCCGCTCGCTGACTGGGCGAGGCGGGTCGCCCTCTACAGCATTGTTGCAGCCAACCATCCGCAGCGGCGCGCCGCGATCTCGCCAAACAGCTTCACGCTACGCCAACAATGACGCGAAGAACAACGCGCGGCCGGTGAGGGACAATTACGGACAACCACGGACAATCGCAGACAATCGCGGTCGAACGTGGACTCGGAGGTGTTGCCTCAGACAGCGAGGGCCATTGTTTCCAAAAATTCGCCTCCCTGTTCTCTCCCTGTTATTTGTTTTGAGAAATTACTTAAGTCCCTAATCACTCATGGTAATTGCCAGTTTTTGCGCAATGGCCTCCCTGTTTTTTTGGAAAAATGTCCCTGTTTCCGCCATTTAACACCGAGGAATGCCGTCGGCCGCACACGCGAGATCGTCAATCGCGGTGGAAAAGTCGCCCCGCGTGAGGTCGACAATCCACTTTCGCTGAATGAGAGAAGATTACCCCCAGCGGTCAACGCGGCTTTCGAGCAATCTCGGTCCTGGAACCACCCGCATCATCTGGGTGAATACGCCGCAGGTTCACTGATCCATTGCCGACCAGGTGGATGTTCGACGACGATCAGCGTTGACCATCTTCTCTGTGATCACGCACGCGCACGAGGGCTGGGCGGCGCGATGTCGACCGACCTGCTCGGGCCGCCTGGGTGGTGCAGCGGCTGCTGGCCGCACGATGGTGAGGTCGCCGGCAGCGCCGTCGCCGATTCCACTTTAGTGATTTCCGCGTTCCGGGGCGACGATGGAGCTCGGGTGATCGCCGGCGGGCGGGTGAGGCCGCTATTCGACGGCGGCTGCAACGCGCCAAAATGGAGGGCGACCTGCCTCCCAAGTCTGATCCGGCCGACCTCGCGCGATTTCTCTCGGTTCTAATTTATGGCATGGCCGTTCAATCAGCTGGCGGCGCCAGCCGGAAAGAATTGCTTAAAGTCGCCGAAATTGCGCTGAAGCAATGGCCCAAACGGTAATTTGGTTTCGTTCGCCGGTTTGGCAATCACCACAGTTCAAAACCCTTGGGGAGGACAGGTCTCCGGAGGCAGTGTATTCCGGCAGGATAACGCGGCCTGGACTGCGTCTGCGCGCGGACGTTTGTCAGAGATTGTGCAAACACGGCAATCACGATGACGCTGCTCGCTATTGCCGCGGCTGTGGTCAGTTTTCTCAGGCGCATCTTACATCTCCGGTGTCGCTGCTCGACTGCGCGATACGCGCCGCCCGCAGGTAGCTTATTGTCGTAGCTTGGAGATAGCAGAGCGCGTCTGCATGTGCCTCGCAAAGCTTGCTTTGAGTTATCTTGTCTTGCTGTATAGGCGAAAGCTCTATCGACACACCCTTACGTGGCACCGACTATTGTCACCGCGCTCTTTGCGAGATTTTCCATCGCCACTGTGAGAAACGCGGACGTGTTTTTCCCGGGGAATTACAATTGACTGGTGCACGACTTTGGCCATCGTGAGTCGCGATCAAATGCGAACGTCGTTTCTCACGAAAACATGAACAGGTAGCATTCGAGGTTCGCCCACAGCGTTCAGTTCCTCGAACATGATGTGCACAAAGCCTCCCCTCACCGGCGCGCGATGTTGCGGCGTCTCGTCATCACGAGCGGTGCGCCTGCCGCCGGAGTGTTCATTGTGAGGAAAAATTCGGGCATCGGCGACGCGGTCAGGCGTTCGAGGGTTTCAATGAACACGAAGCCCATCAGGAAACTGCCACCGACATTGATGCTTAAGGTCGCGTACGGAAAGTCTCTCCCGTAGATGGCCTGCACCAGATTCGTTATGCCATAACGGGCCCAGCATCCAAGTATTCCGAATCCGGCAATCAGCGTATATGTCCACATTCTTTCTAAGTCAGGGTCAGCGCGAGGATGATGACCAGCAAGCGGCCCGACCAAGCGAGACTGCCCGTTACAAATTCCCTGTTCCGTCACACCCGCAGCGATCGTTCCCGGCAGATCCGGTAATTTTCGTGCCACGGCCGAAGCCGCTCGAACGCCGCACTCGCCGCCAGTACGTCAACATCGGCGTTGCGGCGGCCGATGATTTGCATCCCGACCGGCAGGCCGTTTGAAAGCCCGGCCGGTACCGACGCCGCAGGGTGGCCGCTGAAGTTGACAAAGTAGGTCATGGCCCAGCCGACAAGAGGATCAATCTCCACACCGTTGATCGAGCTCGGTCCCACGGTGTTGCCATCGTCTGCATTATCGACCGGCGGGCAAGCCGAAGTCGGCGTGACAAGCAGATCAAAATTACCCAGTACGCCCTGTAAGGCATTGAAGACCTCCGATCGGACAGCCTGGTTCCGATGGAAGTCGACGCCCGAAAGACGCTTGGCTTTCTCGACCCATTCCAAGATACTGAGGCGGGAAGTCTTCGCGGTGTTTGCCGAGAAGATCAATGCCGTCCTGTTTCTTCATGTTCTCGAATGCGTGCAGGTTGAGCAGCATATACAGCCCGGACCAGGCGTCGGTCAGCTCCTTGTGCGAACGCGTAATGCCGAGCTTGACCTCTTCGACATGCGCGCCGGCTTCCTCGAATACGCGCACCGCCCGGTTGACCGTTTCCGCCACTGCCTTATCGACCGGGAAGATATCCAAGTTCGGGCTATAAGCGATCTTGAGGCCGCGGATGGAACGCCGGGTCGCCGCGGTGAAGTCGGTTGGCGTCTCGGTCAGGCTGAAAGGATCGCGCGGATCGGGACCGGAGAGCACATTGAGCGCTATCGCCGCATCCTCCACGGTTCGGGTGATCGGTCCTTCAAAAAGGAACGGCGAGTCGGCGGCGCCGAAAGAATTGGCGCATGTACCACGAACGGTACCCTGCCGAATGAAGCTTTGAACCCGTAGACGCCACACCACGCAGCAGGAACCCGGATAGAGGCGCCCGCGTCGGTGCCCTCTGCGATCGGCAGCAGTCCGTCGGCCACCGCCGCCGCACTCCCGCCTGAGGAGCCGCCGCTATTCTTGGCAAGATTGAATGGGTTGCGCGTAGGCCCGAACAGGTAGTTGTCACAGGTGGCGCGGAATCCCATGAGGGCGCTGTTGGTCTTGCCCAAGAGTATCGCCCCACCGCGAGCCTCCATACGTTCGCAGAAAACACAGTAAGCATTGACCACGTGGTTCTTGAGTGTGCGAATGCCGCCCAGGCTTGCGGGCCACCCCGGCTTGAAGTCAAACAAGTCCTTGAGCGCCGACGGTACGCCGTGCAACTGTCCCAATTGCTCTCCGGTCATGACGGCGCTCTCGGCCTCTTTGGCCCTTTTGCGCGCGCCGTCGAAATCGAGTGAAGACGAAAGCATTCAGGCTCGGATTGCGCGCCTCAATGCGCGCAATGAATGCCTCCACGACCTCGACCGGCGACAGATCGCGACGTCGGATGCGAGCTGCCAAGTCAGCGGCGGGAAGGTAAGCGAGTTCGTCGGAAAGAGAGGCTGGGCTTTGGCTCGACATGGCTTTTTCCATTGTTACGAAATAAACAGTAACAAAGGTTTCAAAGGAACGCTGCGCGCCCCTTGCCGTGAGTTTGTCAATCTTACGGATTTTTGATTCGAACCCGTCGATATGCAGCGTGCTGGGCTCGGCTCTACCTATATTCCTGTCGGGAAGGCCCATAGGACGACCCATGATCATCGGCGTCGGGCCCGGCACCTGCGAACATGGCGCGACCCTGCGTATTTATGAATGTTGAAACCAAGAGCAGATCGAGGGCGCTTCGCTCGATCATTGCAACGGCTTGAGTTCACCCATCAAAGTCGGAATAAACTCCGACACGGCAGATGAATGTGCATCGTGCGTTTCATCAATGTGTAGGGCGCCTTGGCATACATAGCATCGAGGACGCAATGGATAACCTCGTCACCGGCAAGCCAGAGAAAGGAGGCGCCTATATCTGCCTGCTGTCTTGATCCGCCAGGATTTTCATAAAACCCTTCGTCTCGCCCTTCTCATATGCACGGCTGATATTTTCCATTGCCATGGTTGAGACCAACGCCTGCTTACCGGTCTGTCGGACCTTCATTTCTATCATGCCAAAACGACCGAGCGGCGGAATTGGTCGTCCACCTGGATATACCCCCGCGCATCGGTAGCGATGCCGGCCTTATCCCGGCCCAGGTCATTCGTGTTCGGCCGCCGATCGATCGCCACCAGCAAATGCGTTCCAACGATTTGTGACGGAAACTCATCACCATGCTGCGGCGAGCCAGCGGTCGGTGACATTTTTCTTGCCAACTCGACCTTCACGACGATCGCATTTCCCTCCCTCTGCAGACCGACCACCTTGCTGTCGACCCGCACATTGACGCCCTCATCCTTGAGAATATCGAGAACTGCTTTCGAAACATCCTCGTCCTCGCGAGGGATGAGGCGTGGTGCGAATTCGATCACGGTCACCTCGCTTCCAAAGCGGCAATAGATCTGTGCGAATTCAAGGCCAACATAATTTCCGCCCAGGATGATCAGATGCAAGGGGAGGAAATCGATGTCCATCATCGAGCTGTTGGTGAGGTAGGGAAGAGGGCCGGCGGCATTTCACCGCCGGCCCAACTATCTACGTCCAACCGAAAACTTGGCGACC
>CAVOHL010000034.1:0-261121 GCA_963695665.1 uncultured Alphaproteobacteria bacterium | reverse complement strand
GAGAGCGACCGTCGACTTTCAAAATCTGTTCGGTCGTTAAGGGCCAAGAGGCGCTAGGCGGCTTGTTCGACGATGTCCGTGACCAAAAGCTGCGGGTCGCCGGCGCGCTCCTTGAGGAAAACGGCCGCCAGCAGTCCAACCGCCGCACCGAACATCAGGTAGTATGCCGGTGCGATCGGCGTACCGGTCGCCTCGATCAGCCAAGTCACGAAGAACTGCGCAAAGCCACCAAACAGCATGACCGCAATGTTGTAGGAGATGGCAAGCGCGGTCGAACGCACGCGTGTCGGAAACTGCTCGGCCAATGCCGTCGAGATCGGGCCGTTGAAAACGCCAAAAAGGCTGCAGAGGATGATCTGCATGGTCAACAGCGCGCCAAACGATGGATTAGCGCTTACCCAGGAGAATAGCGGGTAGGTCACCAGGAGATCGAGCACGAGAGCGGCGATCATGACCGGCTTGCGTCCGACGTGGTCGGAGA
Source organism: uncultured Alphaproteobacteria bacterium (assembly GCA_963695665.1). Taxonomy (GTDB): domain Bacteria; phylum Pseudomonadota; class Alphaproteobacteria; order Rhizobiales; family Xanthobacteraceae; genus BOG-931. Next base: position 260,640 of record CAVOHL010000034.1, on the reverse strand, counting down.
GCACTCCGCATATCGGTATCAGCACGACCTCGCATGCCAGACTGATCGATTGCGCGAGGAACGCCTGGTCGAGCGGCAAGTGCAACTGGGTGCGGGCAAACGTCAGGATGTAGATGGAGAATCGACATAGAAGGAGATGGTGCCCGACACGACCATTCCCAAGCAAACTATCATTTCCTTGACATGGGACGCGAGCACGCTGCCGGAACCTTGCTGGCCGGCCGAACTTCGGCGTCGATTGGAGGAATGCCGAGGTCTCGTCGAGACTGCGGCGGATGTAAAGCCCCAACGGACCGATGATGAGACCGAACAGAAACGGGATGCGCCAGCCCCAGCCGGTCGAGCGCCTCGGGCGTGATAGAGCGCGTAAGCACCGTCCCCAAAATCGCTCCGATGAGCACGGCCACGCCCTGGCCGACCATTTGCCAGGAGCCGTAAAAGCCGCGTCGCTGCGCCGGCGCGCTTTCGATGAGAAAGGCGGTGGCGCTGGCGAACTCGCCGCCGGCTGAAAAACCCTGCAATAGCCGAGCAAAAACGATAATGAGCGGCGCGCCGAATCCAATCGCCGCATAGGTCGGCGCGAACGCGATCATCGCGATCGCGACCGTCATCAAGGCGATGACCATGAGCAGGGCTGCCTTGCGGCCTCGGCGATCGGCATATATGCCGAGTAAAATCCCGCCGACCGGGCGCATAAAAAAGCCCACGCCGAAGGTCGCGGTGGTGAGCAAGAGCGAGGCGTATTGGCTTTCACTGGGAAAGAATAATCGCGCAATGATCACCGTGAAGAAGCCGAAAACGAGGAAGTCATACCATTCAAGCGCATTGCCGATCACCGCTGCGGCGACCTGGAAAGGCTTTAGTGCGGGCTGGACGGCCGACATCCTCTTCCCCTGCTGTTGCTATCTATTCGATGCGAACGAATCCGTCTGATCCATGACGGGAGATCGCCAAAAAGAAAGCCGTCGGTCGACGGCGAACCCGCTTCCGCGAGCCACAAATGTAATTTCCCAGCGAGGATTTCAGAGCTTTCGGCGTGAACAATAGCATCGCTGCTTTCGGCTGAAAACAGCAGCCTTACGGGCAAAATGTCGGGTCTGGGTCACTAACGGACATCCGCGTCACGTCAGCCTCACGTCTGCTTCACCCCCCGAAAGTAGACGTCGCCTAAGCGCGTTACGGAGGTCTCCCGCGACGCTGCGGCCAGCTTTTCAGGATGACGGCGCCGAATACGACGCCAGCGGTCAGCGGATTGTCCCCCTCTATTTGTAGGCGGGGCCAACAGAGCAGTCGCCGGAATTCGCGGTACTACTCTCGGGAGTGGCCAATCGCGTCGATAGCGCGCGGCAAAATCCCGTTCCAATGCGGCCGGCGGGTGAACATGCGCCGCGTCTGAAACTTTGCCAATCAGGATGGGTTCAGGTAAAATGTTCCAGGGTATTTCGACAGGCGACTGGACATTTTCAGGGAGTATTCGGTATGCGTGCGTTTGGCGCACTTGCTTTGGCCTTTTCTCTCAGCATTTGCTCACCGTGGGCATTCTCGCCGGCCTTTGCGCAATCAGATGTGGTGATTACTGTCGATGTCACGCCGCCGCCATTGCCGGTTTATGATCAGCCGTTGATCCCGGCGCCGGGTTATTTGTGGGTGCCGGGCTACTGGGCTTGGGACGACGACGTTGGTTACTATTGGGTGCCGGGCACTTGGGTGTTGCCGCCGGAACCCGAGCTTTTGTGGACGCCCGGATATTGGGGCTGGGACGACGGTTACTACGTCTTTCACGAAGGGTATTGGGGACCGCACATCGGCTTTTATGGCGGCGTCGTCTACGGCTTACCGGCTAGATGGCGTCGGCTACGAAGGCGGCTATTGGCGCAATGGCGCTTTCTTCTACAACCGAACCGTCAACAACATCTCGAGCGTCGCCATCACCAACGTGTACAGCAAAACAATCATCATCAATAATAGGACCAATGTGAGTTTCAATGGCGGCACCGGCGGCACGACCACGAAGCCTACACCTGCGCAGCTGGCCATCGCGCAAGAGCATCACGTAGCTGCTACGGCGAATCAGACACGCCACGCGCAAGAGGCCGCGAAAGATCCGGCGCTTTCGCTTGCCAGCAATCACGGTCACCCAACAGTAGCCGCGACGACGCGTGCTGCGCAGTTCAAAGGCCCGGGCATCGTTGCCGCCCAGCCGGGTCAGCCGATCGCAGCGGTTTCTCCGAAAGGTCATCGTAAGGAAATCCCGGAGCAAAAGAGTCCGGGAGGAGCCGGCACCACCACAACTACTCCCGGCACAAATGCTGGGACGGGCGCACGTGAGCACAAAGGTCCGGCGGGGGGAGGTGGCACCACGAATAAACCCGGCACCGACACCGGCCGAGAAATTCGTGAGCGCAAAGGTCCTGCTGGCGGCACGAGTACTGGCCCCAGCTCTACGTCGCAGTCGCAAAAATTCCAGCCGACTGTTACCCGCCCGCCGACGCAGCCGATAACGCACGCCGCTCCCCCGCCGCCACCTCGGCCCAAGGCTCCGCCGCCGCCTCCTCGGCAGCCGCCGCCCTCAAACAAGCCGAAGTGCCAACCTGGTCAAAAATGCGGTTAAAATTGCGCAGTCCCTCAGGGAAGCAGACCAACGTGACGTCGGGGATTGCCCTGCGCGGTTGCAGTGATCGAGATCGTCTTTTGGGGTCACGCTTGTTGACTGACCCGGCTTAAATCCCCAATGACGCGATGGGTCAAAAGCTACCGACCCATCGAGCCCAAAGCGCCGCCCGATGTCGGCTGTTGCGCCAAGATCGGACGTGGCTTTGCATCGCTGCGAAACGTCGCTAAGGGCCATGTGTGGACGGCTCCGAGTTGGCAAGGGTTTTCTTCACGAGTGCAGCATTGGTCGGTGCGGCCATGTGTTCGGCCTTTCAGCGCGGTTCACGTGACCGCTGGCCATAATGCCCTCCGCGGATCAGGTCCCGGTCAATAGGACGCATTCGACAATGCGGTGGCCCTTGTGGGTTGTCCTGATCGCCGGATCGACCGGCTCTGCATTACGTGCTGTTCGCCCTTCCAACCTTCACATCACGCCGGATCGCCGGTGTGATCTCGTTCAAGCCGCGAGTGCGGCTGGTTCTTTGTAGCGTTCGCCCTTGGCCATCATTGCCCATGCCATCCTTGCGATTTTGTTGGCGAGTGCGATAGCCGCGACCTTCGTGGGGCGCCGCGCCAGCAACGCCGTGAGCCAAGGCCGCTGCCTGGTACCGTGGATTTTGGCATAGCGGATGACGGCGAGCGCGCCGGTCGTGAACAGGCTGCGCAGATAGCGATCACCGCGTTTGCTGATATTGCCGAGCCTATCCTTGCCCCCGCTCGAGTTCTGCTTGGGGACCAGGCCAATCCAGGCCGAGAAGTCGCGCCCTGACCGAAACACCTTCGGATCCGCGACACTGGCAACCAGAGCGGTCGCCAATGCCGGACCGACACCCGGTATGTCGTCGAGCCGCTGGCTCTGCTCATTAGATCGGTGCCAAGCCCTGATCATACGATCGAACTCTAGTATCTGAACCTTCAATCTCTGCAGTTGGGCGCCTAGCGCGGCAACACAAGTACGGGCCATGTCGGGCAACCGTTTGTCACTTGCATCCGAAACAACGCCGAGCAGTTGCTCGACACCATGGCGGCCGACCGGCGCGACGATCCCAAACTCCGTAAGATGAGCGCGGATAGCATTGATCACCGACGTCTGCTGGCGGATGAACAGGTGCCGAGTTCGGTGCAGCGTCAGGCAACTCTGTTGCTCTGGCGACTTGGTTGCGACGAACCGCATGTTTGGCCTGGTGACCGCTTCGCAGATCGCCTCGGAGTCGGTGGCATCGTTCTTGTGTCGCTTCACATAAGGCTTCACATAGGCCGGCGGCATCAGGCGTACGGTGTGGCCGCACGCTTGGAGTTCGCGCGACCAATGATGCGACGAAGCGCAGGCTTCGATACCGACCAGGCACGGTGGCAGCTTCTGGAAGAATGCTATTACATAGCGGCGCTTGAGCTGACGACGCAGGATGACTTTGCCCTCGGCATCGATGCCGTGGACTTGAAAAACTGACTTCGCAATGTCGAGACCGATTGTCGTGACCGTTTGCATGGTAGCTCCTCCGAATCGTGGGAGCCTTAACAGCGCCCACATCTATGGCACTCACGTGCCGGTGGAGGAGCCGTCCACAGCATCAATAAGAGACATGAGCGAGCGCGGCAATTCGCAGACTTTCGGCGCTCAGTACCGCTTGGCCGGCTATCGGACGAAAACGAACGGCGCCCACCATTTAGCGTCTGCTCGTTCGGATTCTGACTGATTGTCTGCTTTACTGCTGAACCAAATTTCATTTGGCTGCGACGCCAAAAATTCGTGGCATTCTCTGTCATTTGCCTGGATCGCAGAAAACCCAAATATCTTCGTGGGGCGATTTGTGGGTACGATGAAATATCAATACTATGATATTGACATATCGTGAGAAGTTACCATTTTAGGCGGACACCACCTCCGCCATTCTTTCCTGTTCACGAGCCGCCATCTGGAAAATGCGCGACGCGCGGCGAAGGTTTTGCCGCCATTTTCTGTTTCGCCTTTACACATTCGGGTCACGACAACCGACAGCCGACAATCACCCGAAGGAGGACGAAATGAGCGAAGGACCGGTCATGAGCGGGGCCGAGCCGTTCTTTCTGCGCGGCGGCGACACCGGCATATTGTTGTCGCACGGCTTCACCGGCACGACACAGAGCATGCGCTATCTGGGCGAGGCGCTGCACCGCCTCGGCTATACCGTCAGCGCACCGCGCCTCAAGGGTCACGGGATATCGCCGGCGGCGATGGCGAAGAGCACGGCCGGCGAGTGGGTTGCGTCGCTCGAGGATGCGCTTGCCGAACTGCGTCCTCAGTGCAAGCGGGTCTTCATCGGCGGCCTGTCCATGGGCGGCGCGCTGACGCTCTACATGGCCGGCAAGCACGCCGGCGTATTCGCCGGCGCCTTCCCGATCAATGCGGTGGTGCACGTGGACTCGCCCGACCTCGCCGGGCTCGCTTTCGACCGCAACGCGCCGCCGGCGATCCCGGGGGTCGGCTCCGACATCAAGGACCCGGCGATCAAGGAGCTCGCCTATCCCGAGGTGCCGGTCCCGGCGATCAAGGAGCTGTTCGCGCTGATCGCAGTGACCCGCGAATTGCTGCCGCGGATCACCTGCCCCACCTTGATCCTTCAGTCGCGTGACGACCACGTGGTGCCACCCGGCAATGGCAAGACGATTGCCAGCCATGTCGGCGCGGCCCGCGTCGAGCTCGTCTGGCTGGAAAATTCTTTCCATGTCGCGACCATCGACTACGACAAGGACCGCATCGTCGCTGAGGTGCACCGCTTCATCCAATCGGTGCTTGCGTCCTGACGGACGGCACGCCGACACCGCGGCTGTCCCTATGTCGGCATTTTCAGGTAGGCGCGGGCAAAGAACGCGAGCGTAATGAGGCTCGTCAGCAACACCGTCCCGGCGCGAACGGCTTTGGCCGGCGCCCGGCGTCCGAGCTGCGCGCCGCCATAGCCGCCGAGCGTCGCCGCAACCAGCATGATGATGGTCTCGTGCCAGTGGACCGCCTGGGCGAGGATGAAGGTGAGCACCGCCACGGCGTTGGCCGCGCTCACCAGCAGGGTTCGCGGGGCATTGAGACTTTTCAGCTCACGGCTGTCGAGCAGCCCCCACACCGCCATCATCATGATGCCGACGGCGCCGCCGAAATAGCCGCCGTAGATCGCCAAGGCGAATTGGATGGTAAGAACCGCCGCCGGTCTGATGTGCCAGCGCCGGCGCAGCCGCTCGCCGAGCTTCTGTCCCACGCCGAGCGCCAAGGTCGCAAGCAGGAGAAGCCAGGGCAGGACGACATCGAAGGTGGTTACCGGCGTGCACAGCAGCAACATCGCACCGATCGCGCCGCCGGCGAGCGTCGTGAGCAGGAGCGATTTGAGCGATGCGGCTCCGACGGCTCCGAGCCCGTCGCGATAAGCCCACGCGCTGGCGGCGCCGCCGGGGAACAAGGCCACCGTGCTCGACGCATTCGCCGCAACCGATGGCACGCCGGCTGCGATCAACGCCGGGAGGCTGACGAACGATCCGCCTCCGGCCAAGGCGTTCATCGCGCCGGCGATCAAACCGGCACCGGCGATGAGCAGAAATTCGTTCATGCCGGAATGCTAACGGCGCATCCGGTGTCCGCAATCCGGCATTGGCGATGCCAGGTTTCGGAAACCCCGAAGCGACCTTGCGCCTCGCCGTGATCGGCCGCTACGTCGCGACACTCTCGCGTGCCGCGCAGCTCACCCGACGCTGCGTTCATCGGCGATGATCTTGCCGTCGTTCGGCAGGCTGCCGGGCGTGACCAGCTTGACGCGGCCTTTGAGCTTGGTCACGGCCTGCACGCTTGCCGCCACGGCGTCGGCTAGTCCCCTCGCCTCACCCGCGCATTCGGCGGCGAGCGTCATCACGTCCTGCTCGGCTTCGCGCGTCACCGAAAGCCGCACGCGGCCGAGTTCGGGATGACGTTTGGCGATCTCGGCCACCTGACCCGGATGCACGAACATCCCCTTGACCTTGGTCGTCTGGTCGGCGCGGCCCATCCATCCCTTGATCCGCATGTTGGTGCGTCCGCACGGCGAACGGCCGGCGAGAATCGCGGAGAGATCGCCGGTCGCGAGGCGGATCATCGGATAATCGGGGTTGAACGACGTGACCACCACTTCGCCGACGTCGCCTTCGGCGACCGGATCGCCCGTCCCCGGCCGCACGATCTCGACGATCGCCGTCTCGTTGACGACCATCCCTTGCAGCGCCGGCGTTTCGTAGGCGATGACGCCGAGCTCGGCGGTGGCGTAGGCCTGCATCACGGCGACGCCGCGGCTCGCAAGCTCGGTGCGCAGCGAGCCCGGCAGCGCCGCGCCGGAAACGAGGCCGCGCTTGATCGAGGACACGTCCTTGCCCGTCTTTTCCGCGGTATCGAGCAGGATTTTGAGAAAATCCGGCGTGCCGGTGTAGCCGCTCGGCTTGAGATGCGCGATCGCGTCGATCTGCTGCTCGGTGTTGCCGATGCCGCCGGGAATGACCGCACAGCCGAGCGCATGCGCGCCCGACTCGAGGATGAAGCCGCCGGGCGTGAGGTGATAGGCAAAGGAGTTGTGCACGATGTCGCCGGGACGAAAGCCGGCGGCGAACAGCGCACGCGCCGCGTGCCACCAGTCGGCGCCGTGACCCTCCGGTTCGAAGATCGGCCCGGGCGACATCAACAGCCGCTTGAGCTTTCCCGGCGCGGTCGGCGCGTAGCCGCCAAGCGGCGGCCGCGCCTGCTGCCGCTCTTTCAGGTCCGACTTGCGCAGCACCGGCAGTGCAGCGAGCGCCGCGCGCGAGTTGAGGGTTCGCGGGTCGACGCCGGCAAGGTGCTCCGCCCAGCCCGGCGCACTCAAGGCCTGCGCGACCAGGTGCGGCAGCTCGGCGAATTGCTCGCGCTCGCGCACCTCCGGCGCGCGGGTTTCCAGAGCGTCGTAGAATTCCTGCATCGGATCGGACCGCTTGTGCGTGGACGAGTTGTCCATGATAACATGGCCGCCGGGACCTGTAGTCTATCCCAAACACTGTCAGCATCACCGCGCACCGGGTACAACGATGAGTGAAGTCCTCAATCTGCCGCGTCCGGCTTGGATGACGGAGGATCTCGCCCTCCTCGAAGATCAGGCGCGGCGTTTCATGGCCGCCGAGTTCGTGCCGCATCTCGACGAATGGCACGAGGAGCACATGTATCCGCGCGAGGTGTGGACGAAGACCGGCGCGGCCGGCCTTCTGTGCGCGTCGATGCCGGAGGAATATGGCGGCGCCGGCGGGACTTTCGCGCATGAGGCGGTGATCGACCGCGAACTGTCGCTCGCCGGCTTCGATACTTTCGGCGGGCCGCTGCATTCCGGGATCGTCGCGCCCTACATCCTCAATTACGGCACCGAGGAGCAAAAGCGGCGCTGGCTGCCGAAGCTCGCGACCGGCGAGATGATCGGCGCCATCGCCATGAGCGAGCCCGGCACCGGCTCCGACCTGCAGGGCGTGCGCACGACGGCGCGGAAATCCGGCAACGGCTACGTGCTCAACGGCTCCAAGACCTTCATCACCAATGGGCAGCACTCCAATCTCATCGTCGTCGTCGCCAAGACCGACCCCAAGGAAGGCGCCAAGGGCATCTCGCTGATGGTGGTCGAGACCGACGATGCGGCCGGCTTTCGCCGCGGCCGCAAGCTCAAGAAGCTCGGCATGGATTCGGCCGACACCTCGGAATTGTTCTTCGAGGACGTGGCGCTGCCGGCGGAAAGCCTGCTCGGCATCGAGGAGGGACAGGGCTTCTATCAGCTGATGAAGGAATTGCCGCAGGAGCGGCTGATCGTCTCGACCCAGGCGGTCGCCATGATGGAACGCGCGCTGCGCCTGACCATCGACTACGTCAAGCAGCGCCAGGCGTTCGGCAAGAAGATCGTCGAATTCCAGAACACGCAATTCGTGCTGGCCGAATGCAAGAGCGAGGCGACTATTGCCAAGGTCTTCGTCGATCATTGCATCGAACGGCACGTGAAGGGCGAGCTCGATACCGTCACCGCCTCGATGGCGAAATACTGGCTCACCGATCTCCTCGGCAAGATCACCGACCGCTGCCTGCAATTGTTCGGCGGCTACGGCTACATGGACGAATATCCGATCTCGCGGATTTATCGCGACGCCCGCGTTCTACGTATCTACGCTGGAACGAACGAGATCATGAAGCTGATGATCGCCAGAAGCTTATAAGTTCTGGCCGGTGCCGAAATGAACTTCGACTTCTCCGACGATCTTAAGATGCTGCGCGAGCAGGCGCGGAAGTTCCTCGCCGGACGCTCGTCGCGCCAGGTGGTGCGCAAAGTCTTCGAAGGCGGCGCCGGATATGACGCCGCGCTGTGGGCGGAGATCGCCCGCATGGGCTGGCTCGGCACCGCCGTTCCCGAGGAGTATGGCGGCGCGGCGGTCGGCTATGACGGGCTCTGCGTGCTCGCCGAGGAACTCGGCTACGTGCTGGCGCCGGTGCCCTTCTCCTCCTCGATCTATCTCGCCGCCGAAGCGATCCTGATCGCCGGCAGCGAAATACAGAAACAGAAATTGCTGCCGCCGATGATCGACGGCAGCCGCATCGGTACGTTCGCGCTGGCCGAAGGACTGGGCAATCCGAGCCCTGCTCGCATCAGCGCGAAGGTCGTCTCCGGTAGGCTGAGCGGCACCAAGCTGCCGGTGCCGGACGGCGAGATCGCGCATCTCGCCGTGGTCGCGGCGCTGGACGAAGCCGGCGAAGTCGGCCTTTACGTGGTCGAGCTCGGCGATGAGGGCGTGAGCCGCTCCCGCCTCAAGAGCATCGATCCGGCCCGCAATCAGGCGAAGATCGTCTTCGACAATGTCCGCGCCATGCGCCTGGAGGAGGCGCGCGGCTACGCCGTGATCGAGGCGCTGATCGATCGCGCCGCGATCCTTATGGCCTTCGAGCAGGTCGGCGGCGCGCAGGCCTGCCTCGACATGGCGAAAGCCTACGCGATGGAGCGCTACGCATTCGGGCGGCCGATCGCCTCCTTCCAGGCGATCAAGCACAAGCTCGCCGACGTCTACGTCGCCGTCGAGCTTGCGCGCTCCAACGCCTATTACGGCGCCTGGGCGATCGCGACCGGCGCCGCCGAGCTGCCGGTTGCCGGCGCCGCGGCGCGCGTCGCCGCGATCGAGGCGTTCCACTTGGCGTCCAAGGAGAACATCCAGACCCATGGCGGCATCGGCTTCACCTGGGAGGTCGATTGCCATTTCTACTATCGCAGGTCCAAGCTGCTGGCGGCGACGATCGGCAGCGCGCCCTACTGGAAGGATCGGCTGATCGCCGCGCTCGAGCGGCGCAACGCGCCGTAGCGCGCAGGCCCGGAGGAACGTCATGGATTTCAACGACACGCCGGAAGAGGCCGCGTTCCGCGCCGAAGTGCAGGCGCTTGCCTCGACGCCAATGCCCGGCGCAAGAGCGCGACCGAGACCACGCATCGCGGCCGCTATATCCCCGACGCCAACATGGCCGAGAGCCTGGCGCGGGCCAAGGCCTGGCAGGCGCAAGAAGGCCGACGCCGGTTTCGCCGCCATCACCTGGCCGAAGCAATGGGGCGGGCGCGGCGGCATCGCCGATCGAGCAGGTGATCTACAATCAGGAGGAAGCGAACTACGCGGTGCCGCGCGGCGTGTTCGAGATCGGGCTCGGCATGTGCATCCCGACGATGATGACCTACGGCGCGCCGAGCCAGCTCGAGCGTTACGTGCGCCCGGCGCTGCGCGGCGAGGAGATCTGGTGCCAGCTGTTCTCCGAGCCGTCAGGCGGCTCCGATCTCGCGGCGCTGCGCACGCGCGCGGTGCGCGACGGCGACGACTGGGTCATCAACGGCCAGAAGATCTGGACCTCCGGCGCGCATTTCGCCGATTTCGGCATCATCGTCACCCGCACCGATCCCGACGTGCCCAAGCACAGGGCCTGACCTTGTTCTTTCTCGACATGAAATCGCCGGGCATCGAGGTGCGCCGCATCAAGCAGATGTCCGGCACCTCGAACTTCAACGAGGTGTTCTTCACCGATGTGCGCGTGCCGGACAGCCAGCGGCTGGGCGAGGTCGGCGACGGCTGGAAGGTGTCGCTGACCACGCTGATGAACGAGCGGCTTGCCGTCGGCGATGCGCCCGGTCCCGACTTCGACGATATCTTCGCGCTGGCGCGCACGCTCGAGCTCGACGACGGGCCGGCGATCCGCAATCCGGCCGTGCGCGAGAAGCTCGCCGACTGGTACGTGCAGACCGTGGGTCTCAAATACACCAACTTCCGCACCATGACGGCGCTGTCGCGCGGCCAGACACCGGGCCCGGAAGCATCCATCGGCAAGCTCGTCAGCGCCAGCAAGCTGCAGGACATCGCCTCCTACGGCATCGATCTGCATGGGCATGGCCGGCGGCATCATGCGATGCCGAGGTCGCGCCCATGGAGCCTGGTTCCAGGAGGCGCTGCTCTACGCGCCGGGCATGCGCATCGCCGGCGGCACCGACGAGATCCTGCGCAACATCATCGCCGAGCGGGTGCTGGGACTGCCCGGCGACATCCGCGTCGACAAGGACGTGCCGTTCCGCGAGCTCAAGACCGGAAAACGATAACCAAGCAGGCCGGTGAGCGTAACCCGTCGTTTCAGAACGTCATGTTTCTTTGGACGATCGCGTTACGCCTCGGCTAACCCGACCTACGCCGCGGCGACATCGAAGCCGACGCGCGGGAAATGAACATTGAGGTCGCCGGCCTGCGGATCATGGCGGCGGACGACGATCTCGTTGTCATCGATCGCCAGGAGCTCGCCGGCGACGGCATCGCGGCCATAGTCATTGGCGGCGACGGTCACCCGTTGGCCGATCCGGCAGCCGCTTGGGTCATCGTATGGCTTGACCTCGACGCCTGCCGGCTTTGCGCTCTTGGCGATCGCAAGCGCGTCTTTGGCGTCGAGCGGCGCGCGCGTGCCTTGGCCGAGCTTGTCCATGCGTTCCCGCCACGCCTTCAGCCGCGGGATAATCGGCAAGAAAATCCGGGTCGCGCACGTTGCGGCGGACGAACCACAGCGGATGATAGACCGCAAGATCGGCAATCGACGGCGACGCACCCAGGAGATAGCTGCGCCCGTCCGCGAACGCCTCTTCGAGCGAACTCAGCTGCGCGCGAAATTGCGCGCGAAGCGTAGGCTGTGCGGCCTTGAAACGATCGGCGCTGAAACGGCCGCCGGTGAATTTTTCCCGATCCTCCCTGAGCTCCTTCGGGAAGCTGTCGGCGACGCTGCCGAAGGCGACGGCGACCGCATTGATGAAGAGCGCGCTGTCCGCCCAGGCGGCGATGAGCTCGCCGCCGCCTGCTCCGTAAAGGCCCGGCTGCGGGAAACGGCGATCGATCTCGCGCAGGATGATCCTGGTGTCGCAATAGATATCGGCGCCGATCTGCATCACCGGCGTCTTGCGGTAGCCGCCGGTGAGCGGCGTGAGATCCGGCTTGGGCGCCCAGGCCGGAATGTCGACTGCCCGCCAGCTGACGCCCTTTAATCCGAAGACAAGCCGCACCTTCTCGGAGAAGGGCGAGCGGTCGTATTGGTGGAGAATAATCTCGGTCATCAATGCCTCCGCGCCACCGGCTATTCCGCCGCCGGCTTCGCACGCGCCCGCTCCAGGGCGGCGCGAACGAGGCTCAAGCGGTCATTGCCGAAATACATGTCGGTGCCGTCGATGAACATTGTCGGCGAGCCAAAGCCGCCGCGACGGATCAACTCCTCGGTGTTGGCGCGCAGCCGGTCCTTGATCGCCGGCGCGCCGATGCCGGCGAAAAAGTAAGCCGGATCGACGCCGGCGCGTGCGCACACGCGCGCCAGCACGTCGTCCTGCGAGATGTCCTGGTCATCGCCCCAATAGGCTTCGAACGCTGCACGAGCGAAGGGCACGAGCTTGTGCTCGGCTTCGAGCAGAATACAGCCGCGCATCGCCTTGACGCTGTTGACCGGAAACACGCGCGGCGGAAACACGATTTTCAGCCCGGCGGCGCGGGCCCAATCGTCGAGGTCCTTGCGCATGTAAGCGGCTTTGGCCGGCACCGGATTGTCGCGGGAGGCGTAGACGCTCGGATTGACGGTATTGAAGACGCCGCCGACCAGGATCGGCCGCCAGGCGATCGTGAAGCCGAGCTGCGCCGCCATCGGCTGGATGTTGTGGAACGCGAGATAGGTCCACGGGCTCGAGCAGTCGAAGAAGAACTCGATCATGTGATGGTCGGCCGCTTCATACTGCGCGCTGCGCGCGGTCCTTTTCGTTCTGCGCCTTGATCGCCTCGCGGGCGGCCAGCCATTGCGCGTCGGTCCAGTGGCGCAGCTCGTAAAAATTCGAGCCAGTGGCGTGGCTTTGGCTGCCGTCAAGCGTGATGGTCTGCCCGGTCAGCCACTCGCAGCCGTCGGCGAGGAGGAACGTCGCCAGATTTTGCAGCTCCTCCATGTGACCGACCCGGCCCATCGGATTGGTGCGCTCGGTGCGTTCGGTCGGCCCCTGCCCTGGGCTCAGCCGTTTGCTCGCGCCCTCGGTCGGGATCACGCCCGGCGCGATGGCGTTGAGCCTAATGCCGTAACCGGCCCATTCGGTGGCGAGCGACATGGTCATGGCGTGAACGCCGGCTTTGCTCATGACCGAGGGCACGACATAGGGACTGCCGTTGTAGATCCACGTGACCACGATGGAGACGACACTGCCGCGGTGCTTGCCGGCGATCCAGCGGCGGCCGACCGCGTGCGTGACATAGAAGGTGCCGTGGAACACGATATTGGCGACAGCGTCGAATCCGCGCGAGCTCAAATCTTCGGTGCGCGAAATGAAGTTTCCGGCGGCATTGTTGACGAGGTCCGTGAGCGGGCCGGAGCGGAAGATGTCTTCCACCATGGCGTCGACGGCCGCAGCATCGCGGATGTCGACCCCATAGGCCTTGACGTTGCCGCCGTGTTTGGCGGTGAGTTCGGCGGCGGTAGCCTCGCAGACCGATTTGCGGCGGCCGCAGATGAAAATGTCGGCGCCGAGCGCGAGAAACTTCTCGGCCATGCCTTTGCCGAGGCCGGTGCCGCCGCCGGTCACCAGGATACGTTTGCCGCGAAACAGCCCGTCCTTGAACATCGCCCGCCCTCCTCTTGCGGTCACTGTAACACGCAGATGTCCAGCGCGGCCTATTCGGATTGCTTCTGACTACGCGGCTGTCTCCTCCGTCGCGACAAAGTCGGGCCACAACGTGGCGATGTAGTTGATAAATCGCGCACTGACGCCTTCTTCGCGCAGATGCTGCGCCGTCACCGGCAGCGCCGGCGATTGGTAGGCCGGGTCGCGAAGCACCCGCTCGGGAAAGTCGTGGCGCAGGATCGCCGCGCGGCCGACCAGGACGAAATCGCAGCCGGCTTCGAGCGCCCACGCCGCCGTCTCGGCGCTCGTCACCTTGCCGGCGGCGCCGAGGCGAACGGCGCCGCGCGGCAACTCGGTGAAGCAGCTCATCAGCGAGCGCCCCGCGAAGGCCGGGTCTTCGGGCTCCTTAGTCACCTCCCAAAGCGACATGTCCAGATAGTCGATCTTCGCTTGGCGCAGAATCTCGGCCGCCACGTCGCGGATCTCCGCGAGCTTCAGGCCGAAGCGCTCCGGCGACAGCCGCAGGCCGACCTGGAAATCCGCTCGGCATCGCGCCCGGATGCCGTCGATGATCTCGAATATGATCCGTGCCCTGTTCTCGAGGCTGCCGCCATAGCGGTCCTCGCGCCGGTTGGTTGCCGGAGAGAGAAACTGGGCGAGGATATAGCCGTGCGCGCCGTGCAGTTCGACGCCGTCGAAGCCCGCCCGCTCGGCCCGCTTGGCCGCGGCGACGAAGTCGTCGCGCAGCTTTTCCACCTCGGCCAGGCTCAAGGCGCGGGCACCGGTCTTCTCATCGTCGGACGGGCACACCGAAGTGCCGACCAGATGCTTGGGCGCGCGTTTGCCGGCATGATAGAGCTGCGCCGCGGCGATCGAGCCACGCGCCTTGATGGCGCTCGCCAAACGGGTGAGCCCTTCCAGGTGCTGGTCGCCGAAGATGCCGAGCTGGCCGCCGAAGCCTTGCCCCACCGCCTGAACATGCATGGCGCACGTCATAGTGAGCGCAAAGCCGCCCTCCGCGCGCATCGTGAGCCAGCGAAACTCGTCCTCGGACAGACGACCATCGGGATGGCTCTGCTCGTTCGTCAGCGGCGCCAGCATGAAGCGGTTCTTCATAGCCTGGCCCATGGGCGAGTGAGAGTGGTTCGAAAAGTTTCGCGACCGACATGCCGCATCTCCGTTGCAGGCCTAGCCTTTGATTAGATCCCGCCGCCCTTTGCCGAAAAGGGATGATCGGAAAGCTCTTTGATGGGCGGCGGCGGACGTGGCCTCTATTGTGCGTGGGATGTTTTGGAAATACTGCTCCGGCCGCGGGCGTCGATCTGACAACATACCATGTCATATTCACCGCGAAACCGGCTCCGGCGCGAGTTTTTCCGCGCCGCACCTCAGACGCGTGTTTGGCCGAAGATGCCGCTAGGCGGTCTTCGGCCGGCGGGAGAACTCAACAAGCGCCGGCTTCGCGAGTCTGGAGGACGGAGGAAATCTGCATTGCCGTATCGATGACGGACTGAACCGGCCGGGAGAAGCCGTCCTCGATCCAATCGATGGCGATCTGGGTGATCGCACCGGCGACCGCCGTTCGAAGCTCGGGAGAGGCCTGCGTGCCGCCGCGACCCCACGCCCGCGCGAACAGATCGCCAAGCGAAGCTCGCCAGAATTTCCAGATTTCTCGCGCGGCAGGGCTCACGGTGAAAGCTTCAACGACATAAACCCGAGAACAGCCGGGGCTATCGGGCAAGTTGGTGTAGTAGGCAGCGAGCATGGCTCGAGCTTGCGCGGCTGGATCTTTGCCGGCGGATTCGCCGGCGATCCGGATGCGTTCGAGCGCCTTGACGCTGACGTCCCTGTAGAGCGCGAGGAACAACGCTTCGCCGTTCGGGAAGCTCTCGTAGAAGTAGCGTTCGGTAAGCCCGGCCGCGTCGCAAACCGCCTTCACCGTCGTGCTGTGATAGCCGCGCGTTCCGTAGACCCGCAAAGCGGCGTCCAACAGGCGTTCGCGCCGCTGCAACCGTCGATCCTCACCGCTGGATCCACGGTATCTTCTGGCTGCTAGGGGTTTCGAACTCACGCAAAGGCCTTGACACAGCGATACTCGATATTCAACATGAAAATACTCCATGTCAGACGGATGCGCCGACGCGGAGTCCTCGGGAGGATGCTCCTAGTTGTGATCATCGCTCGACTTTGCCCATTCAGCGGGCTACTCAGAGGGCTACCAAGTCTTTAGTCGCATAAACGTCTCTAAGTCGCATAAACCACGGCGAAGCCGGGAAATCTCAAAGCACAGAGGGAGGAATGAAGAAATGAGCAAGCGTTATTCGTGGGCAGGAATCGCGGTCTCGCTGACTGCGCTCGGAATCTTTGGCCTGCCGGCCCAGGCGGTCGCGCAGGAAGAGACCGGCACCAAGACGGCGCATGAACTGCGCGCCGACTACGACAAGGACCTCAAAGGCAAGACCATCGCCTTCCTGCCGATCGCGACCGGCGTGCCGCTCATGGACGAGTGGGGGCGCGTGATCAAGACCGAGGCGGAATGGCGCGGCATGAAGTTCATCGTGCGCGATCCCGCCGCCAATCCGGCGGCCATGCAGCAGGCGCTGACCGCGCTCGTCGACGAGAAGCCGGACGTGATTGTCGTGCAGAACCCGAGCGTGACGCTCCTGATGAAGGAGCTCAAGCGCGCCGAGGCGCAGGGC
Organism: uncultured Alphaproteobacteria bacterium; assembly: GCA_963695665.1. Taxonomy (GTDB): domain Bacteria; phylum Pseudomonadota; class Alphaproteobacteria; order Rhizobiales; family Xanthobacteraceae; genus BOG-931. Next base: position 244,154 of record CAVOHL010000034.1, on the reverse strand, counting down.
ATCCATGTCGTGCAGATGAACATGTCGTCCAACTACAAGTCGGACGCCTTTGTCGGCGCCGACTGGTACGAGGTCGGCAAGATGCTCGCCGAGGACGTGGTGAAGGTCTGCGGCACGGGCAGCGGAACCTCGGGCGAAGTGCAGATCGTCCAGGGCGAGCTCACCGCCGCCGCCAGCGTCGATCAGATCGGCGGCATCATGGACGTCCTCAACAAGGACAAGGCGATCAAGGTCGTGTCCAACCAGGCGGCGCTGTGGGACGCCAACAACGCGCTCAACATCACCGCCACCGTCATCCAGCAGCACCCCAACCTGTGCGCCAGCATCGGTTTCTGGGGCATCATGGAATTGGGCGCCGCCCAGGCCATCCGCAACGCGGGCAAGATCGACAAGGTGAAGGTCTACGCCTCGGGCGAAGGCTCGCAGCTCGATTGCGATCAGGTGTCGCAAGGGAATTTCTACAAATTCCTGAGCTACACCGCGACCGAACAGGGTCACGACGCGTTCGTCGCAGCCGAGACGTTGCTTGAAGGCGGCAACAAGCCCGGCTCCAAGCATCAAGAATACTACACGCGGCCGGTGTGGCTCGATAAGAGCAACGCCTCCGGTGCGAACTGTTACGCGGTGCCCAAGCCGCCGACGTCAACGGCCGCGAACTAGGCAACGACGTTAAGTTCATCGCCGAATGAAGCTACCGCTCCCGCCGTCGCGGCGGGAGCGGATTTGCGGCGCGGAGTAGGCTCATGTCGACAACCGCTTTGGAGGGGCCCCGCAGTCGGCCCCAAAACCTTCCTTACACCTGGTCGCCGCGGCTGTTCTTGTCAGAGCTGCTGCTGAAGCAATGGTTCGAGCCGATCATACCGTTCACGGTGATGATTTTGCTCGCGGCCTATTTTTCGCTGACGATCAAGGACTATGGCAGCCTAGCCAACGCGCTGTCCCTGGCGCGGCTGTTCGCCGAATTCGGCTTCGTCGCGCTCGGCATGATGTTGAGCCTGATCTCCGGCGGCATCGATCTTAGCGTCGGCGCGATCTTCGCCGTCTGCAATTTCACCGCGCTGTTCTGTCTGTTCGTGCTCGGTTTCCCGGCCTGGCTGGTGTTTCTCGCCACGCTGGTCACCGGCGCCGTCATCGGCGCCGGCAACGGCTTTCTCATCGGCTACCTCAAGACCCGGCCGTTCCTCACCACGTTGGTGACGCTGATCATCCTGCGCGCCAGCGTCAATCTCCTCGACGAGCGCTACGCCACGGTGTTCGCCACCAATTCGGTCGACAGCGACGCCTGGGACTTTCTCGGCGAAGGCAGCATCCTGGGCGTGCCGGTCAACGCGGCGACGCTGATCGTCGTGCTGCTCATCGGCCACGTCCTTCTGAGCCGCTCGCGCTATGGCTGGCACCTCACCGCGATCGGCGCCAGCCGCAAGGCGGCGCGCCATGCCGGCATCCGCGTCCAGCGCATGCTGCTGGTGACCTACATGCTCTCCGGCGCGCTCTGCGCCGCCGGCGGCGTCTTCTACGCGGCACGGCAGGGCAGCACGGATTCGACCACCGGCGTCGGCTGGGAATTCCAGGCGCTGACCGCGGTCATCATCGGCGGCGCTTCAGTCGCCGGCGGCCGTGGCACGGTGTGGCGGGCGATGCTCGGCGCCATCATCATCTTCATGATGACCAACGGGCTCGTTCGCATCGGCATCGCCGGCTACATCACCTCATCGGTCATCGGCATCATCCTGCTTGTCGCCATCGGCATCGACGTGAAATGGGCGAAGAACCGCGGCAAGGTGATCCAGAAGATCTACGTCAACCCGGCGCGCGTCCCGCTTGCGGCTTCGCCCTCGCTGCAGCCCGGCAGCGGCTCGCCTTTCGCCCGTAACGACCGGCTGATCGGCGCGGAAGCGATCGGGGTCAATCAGGTCGAAGGTCCGGAAGACGTGATCCTCGATCGCCAGGACCGGCTCTATGGCAGCACCCGTGACGGCAACATCATCCGCTTTTCCGGCGATCGGCTGCAGCATCGCGAAGTATTTGCCCATATCGGCGGGCGGCCGCTCGGCATGCAGTTCGACAAGGACGAGAACCTGATCGTCTGCGTCGCCGGCATGGGCGTCTATGGCGTCAAGCCCAGCGGCGAAGTGTTCAAGGTCACCGACGAGACCAATCGCACCTGGAGCAAGCTCAACGACGATTCCCGGCTGCGCATGGCCGACGACCTCGACATCGCGCCGGACGGCAAGATCTTTTTCAGCGACTGCACCACCCGCTACGAGATGACCACCAACACGCTCGACATCCTCGAGGGCCGGCCGAACGGACGCGTGGTCGTCTATGATCCGGCCACCAAGAAGACGCACACGGTCATCAATCACTTCTACTTTCCGAACGGCATCTGCGTTTCCCACGACGGCCGCTCGGTGCTGATCGCCTCGACGTCGGCTTGCCGTATCTTCCGCCACTGGCTCGCCGGTCCGAAGGCCGGGACGACCGAGATCATGATCGACGAGTTGCCCGGCAACCCCGACAACATCAATCGCGCTTCCGACGGCAATTACTGGCTGGCGCTGGTCGGCATCCGCTCGCCGGCCTACGATCTCGCCTGCCGCAAGCCGGCATTCCGGCGGCGCATGGTCAAGCAGGTGCCGGCCGACGAATGGCTGGCGCCCGGCCTCAACCATGGCTGCGTGCTGAAGTTCGACGAAGCCGGCAACGTGCTGGAATCGTATTGGGATCCGACCGGCGTCGCGCATTCGACCGTCACGTCGATGCGCGAGCACAAGGGCTATCTCTATTTGGGCGGGCTCGAGAACAACCGGATCGGACGCATCAAGCTCGAAAACGCCGATCCGACCTGGACTGGCTTCGCGGCGTATTGGGGTGACAAGCGGCGGGCGTGATCGATGGGCTTTCTCACATTTCTGCGGCGTGACCTCGAGCAGATCCTGTTCGCTAATCGCGACCCGCACGCCATTCCGTCTATGGACGGTGCGTTCAGCCCGAACGAGCGTCTCGACAAGGCGACCCCGATCGGCGATCCCCTCCCCGGCGCCGACGCCGTGGCCGAGGCGGCCGACGGCGCCATCTGCGTCTCCGCCGGCCACAAGGTGTGGCGGCTGAGCGGTCCCGGGTATGAGAACCGCGCCGTGTTCGCTGAATTCGACAGCGATGTCGGCGGCCTCGCCTTTCATCCCGATGGGCGCCTGCTTGCCTGCACCGCGCGCGGCCTCGCCGCCGTCGAGCCCGGAGGCCGCACCAGCTATCTCGGCGAGGCGGAAGGCGAGCCGTTGCGCTGCCTGACCGCCGTTGCCGCGGCGCCCGACGGCACCATCTTCGCCAGCGACGGCAGTTCCCGCCACGGCGTGGATGCGTGGTGCGTCGATCTGATGGAGCGGAACAGCCTCGGTCGCATTATCACGTGCGGGCCGGCGCTGCAGAGCGCCCGCGTCCTGTGGCGCGGTCTCAACTATCCGGGCGGCGTCGCGATCGCCGGCAATGGCGATCTCTGGTTCACTGAAAGCTTCGCCCATCGTGTCAGCCGCGCGGCCGTTTCCGGCCCTGGCGCAGTCGCCGAGCCGCAGATCGTGATCCGCAATATGCCCGGCTACCCGTCGCGTCTCGGCTTGAGCCGCGACGGCGGTTTCTGGCTCAGTCTCTTCGCCGTGCGCACGCATCTGGTCGAGTTCGTGCTGCGCGAGGACGATTTTCGCGACGAGATGATGCGGACCATCCCGCCCGAGTTCTGGATCGCGCCCGCTCTGGCCACCACCGGCGATTGCCTGGAGCCGATGCAGACCGGCGGCATCAAGGCGCTCGGCATCCAGAAGCCTTGGGCGCCGCCGCGCTCCTACGGGCTTCTCGCCCGGCTCGACGCCGACGGCGAAGTGGTCGAGACCCTGCACAGTCGGGTCGGCGGCCGCCATCACGGCATCACTGCGGCGATTGAAACGGCGCAGGGCCTGGTCATCGTGTCGAAAGGCAGCGGCCGCGTGCTGCTGCAGCAAACGGAAGCGCACACATGAACAAGATCGCTGTTCTCAATCAGCCGACCGAGGTCCCGCAGGCGGAGACGTCGCGCCAGCCGGTGCTCAGCGTCACCAACGGCAGCAAGATCTACGGCGGCGTGCACGCCATCGAGGGGGTCGATTTCGACCTCTACGCCGGCGAGGTGCACGCGCTGGTCGGCGAGAACGGTGCCGGCAAGTCGACGCTCTGCAAGGCGATCGCCGGCGCGATCCGGCTCACCTCCGGCACCTACTGCGTCGACGGCAAGCCGGTCGATTTCCAGTCGCCGCGCGACGCGCTCGCCGCCGGCATTTGCATGGTCTACCAGGAAACCAGCCTGGTGCCGAACATGACGGCGGCGCAGAACATCGAGCTCGGCAACGAAAAGCTGCTCACTCGCTTCCGCACTCTCAACATCCAGGCGCAGCAGCTCCTACAGTCGCTCAACTTCCACATCGACCCGACGACGCCGGTCGCCATCCTCGGCACCGCCAAGCGGCAGATGGTCGAGATCGCCCGCGCCATCTACAACAAGGCGCGCATCATCATTTTCGACGAGCCGACCGCGAGCCTCACGCCCGAGGAAATCGTGCACTTCTTCAATCTGGTGCGCGACCTGCGCGCCCGCGGCGTCGCCATCATCTACATCTCGCACGCGCTCGAGGAATCGCTGCAAATCTCCGACCGGATCACGGTGCTGCGCGACGGCAAGCTGGTCATCACTGCCAAGACCGTCGGAGATGACGCGCGAGAAGCTCGTGCGCCACATGGTCGGCCGCGACATTGCGCAGACCCACTATGCCAAGGCTCGCGACGGCAACAGGCGGCATCACGGGACCGAGAAGGTGCTGGCCGTCGAGAACGTGACCATGGGCCTGGTGGTCAAGAACATGTCGTTCTCGGTCTATGCCGGCGAGGTCGTGGGCATTGCCGGCCTCATCGGTTCCGGGCGTACCGAGATCGCCAAGATCATCTACGGCGCGTTCAAGCGCAATCTCATCAACGGCGGCATGATCTATCTGCGCGGCAAGCCGATCCGCTATCGCGTGCCGAAGCAGGCGATCAATGACGGCATCTGCTACATCACCGAGGACCGCAAGCTCAACGGCTATTTCGAGACGATGCGCATCGACGACAACGTCTATGTGAGCAAGCTCGCCACCCGGCTGGGCTGGAGCTTCCTGGTGTCGCGGCTCAAGCGCAGCAAGCTCGCGAACTACTGGGTCGAACGGCTGAAGATCGCCGCGCTGCAGCGCAAGGCGCGCATCGTCGAGCTCTCCGGCGGCAATCAGCAGAAGGTGGTGATCGCCAAATCGCTGGCGCAGGACCCCTCGATCATCATCTTTGACGAGCCGACCCGCGGCGTCGACGTCGGCACCATTCCCGAAATCCACGCGCAAATCCGCCGCCTCGCCGAGGAAGGCAAGGCGGTGGTGGTGATCTCCTCCTATTTGCCGGAGATTCTCGCCGTTTCCGATCGCATCCTGGTGGCGCGCCTCGGCCGCATCGTCGCCGAGTTCGACGCCGCGACGGCGACCGAAGACAAGATCCTGTACGCCGCGATCCATTGATGCGCGCCGGCTCGGCCCAGGGAGGATAGCGACATGGCAACCGTGACAACCGCCGCGCCGGGCAAAACGGCGCCTTGGTGGCGAAACCTCAGCCGGCTCAGCCAGGAGCAGGTGGTCGCGGCCGTCACCGTCTTTCTCCTGATCGTCTTTGCGTTGGGTCTTCCCGGTTTTGCGACAACCGCCAACATTCTCGGACTGATCCGCAGCATTTCGATCCTCGGCATTCTCGGCCTCGGCATGGGGCTGATCGTCATCAGCCGCAGCATCGATTTGAGCGAGATCGCGCTCATGGCCTGTCCTTGGGCGGTCGCCATCATCGCCAATCAGCACGGGCTTCCCGGGTTCTGGACCGCCGTTCTGGCCCTCGTGCTTGCCGTCACGATTGGTCTCGCCAACGGACTGATGGTCGCCTTCGTCGAGGCGCCGGCCTTGTTCGTCACGCTGGCCACCACCTTCGTGGTCTACGGCGCGGCTTACTGGGTCGCGCCGGTCTATGTGGTCTACGTCCCGCAGGAGTCGGCTGGGCTTCTGTTCGCCGGGCGCGCCACGGTGTTCGGCATACCGATGCCGATCTTCGTCTTCGCCGCGGCGGCGCTGGTGATGCACGCCTTCCTCTCGCGCACCTCGATCGGCCGCTTCATCTATGCGCAGGGCGACAACCCCGAGGCGGCGCGGCTCTCCGGCATCGCCTTGCGGCCGCTGACCGTGCTCGAGCATGTGCTGGTCGCGGTCCTTGCCTGGCTCGCCGGGCTCGTGTGGATTGGCCAGACCGGCAGCATGCAGACCAACATCGTGATCGTGGGCACGCAGATTTTCGACGTGATCCTCGTGGTCGTGCTCGGCGGCATCAGCCTGATCGGCGGGCGCGGCGGGGTGTTCAGCGTGGTGGTCGGTTGCGCGCTGATCGGCACGCTGCTCAACGCCTTCACCATCATGGACGTGAACAGCGAAGTGCAGAACATTATCCGCGGCGTCGTGCTGCTCGCGGCGATCATCCTGGACAATTGGCTGCACCCGCGCGATGAGGAGACTGCCCGGCAGGGTGAGTGATCGTTACATCGGGGGCGACCGAAGGAAACTGCGCCATGAGCGCTCTACGGGACTTCGCCACTACCGTTGCTCCGGCGGTCGCTCCGGCCGGCTCCGACCTGATCGCGCCCGATTGCCGTGGGCTCAACTTCTGGACCGTGGACCGGTCGCTGCGCGATCTGCTGGCGCTCTATCTCGACGCGCAAGCGCTGCGGCATTTCACGCCGCACTTTGAGCGATTGGGCGAGCTTGCCGGCGGCCGGCTCGACGAGCTGGCGCTGCAGGCGGATAAGCGCACGCCGATCCTGCATCATCGCGACCGGTTCGGTCGCGATGCCGACTGGGTCGAATACCACCCGGCCTATCGCGAAATGGAGCGTATCGGCTTCGGCGAGTTCGGCCTACACGCGATGTCGCGGCGAGCCGGCGTCCTCGGCTGGCGAGACGCGGCGCCGCCGCTCGCCAAATACGCCATGCAATATCTGTTTGCCCAGGCTGAGTTCGGGTTGCTCTGCCCGCTCTCGGTCAGCGACACCTCGATCATGCTGCTCCAGAAATACGGCGACGAGCGGGTGAAGCAACGCTATCTGCCGGGCATGCTGAGCCAGGACATGGACACGCTGCTCAAGGGCGCGCAGTACATGACCGAGAAGTCCGGCGGCTCCGATCTTTCCGGCATTGCCGTGACCGCGAACCGTGTCGGCGATCATTGGGAGCTGTGGGGCGACAAATGGTTCTGCTCCTGCCCCGACCACGACGTCGTGCTGCTGCTCGCCCGCTGCCAGGGCGCGCAGCGCCGGTAACGCCGGGCTGTCGCTGTTCGTGATGCCGCGGCGGCTCGAGGACGGCAGCCGCAACCGCTACCGCATCGTGCGCCTCAAGGACAAGCTCGGCTCCCGCTCCATGGCTTCGGGCGAGACGATCATGGAGGGCGCGGTCGCCTATCTGCTCGGCGAGCCCGGCCGCGGCTTGCAGCAGATGATGGATCAGGTGAACCTTTCGCGCCTGTCGCACGGCTTCCGCGCCGCGGGCATGATGCGGCGCTGCCTGAACGAGGCGCTGCAGGTGGCGCGCCACCGCCACGCTTTCGGCCGCACGCTGATCGATCAGCCGATGGCGCGGCGGCAGCTTCTCAAGCTGATGTTGCCGACGGAACAGGCGCTGTCGGTCGCGGTCGCCGCCGCCGTGGCGATGACCGCGGGCGACGAAGCGCAACTGCGCATCCTGACCGCGCTCGTGAAGTACCGCGCCTGCCGCGACAACATACCGGTCGCGACCGGCGCCATGGAGATGCGCGGCGGCAACGGCTACATCGAGGACTGGGCGAACGCCAAGCTGGTGCGCGACGCCCATCTCGGCTTGCTCTGGGAAGGCACCTCAAGCGTCAACGCTCTCGATATCGTTCGCCGCGCGGTCGGTCGCGCGCGCGCGCACACGACGCTCGCCGATACGCTGCACCGGCGCCTCGATCAAGCGCCGATCCCCGGTCAGTTCCGCGGCCGCCTCGCGGCGCTCATCGATCGCGCCGTCGGCTTCGTCGAGAAGGTGGCGCAACGCCCGGATGCGGAAGCCTCTTGCCGCCGCGCGGCGAGCGCGCTCTACCATGCCGCCAGCGCTGCGCTCCTGGCCGCCGAGGGCGCTGAATTGGGCCAGCGCGGCGGCGATGCGCGCCGCCTGCTGCTCGCCCGCCTGGTGCTTGACCACAGGCTCGGCAACGCCGATCCTTTCGCCTTGCCCGACGACCATTGGGAGGACGCCGTCACCGCCAAGCTTCTTGACGACCATCCGGTCTCGCTGTCCGAGGCCACGTCCCTATTGGCGGCCTGATTTCCTCCGAGGACCGAGAGCGGTAGCTCCATGCACGGCACCCACAAACCAGATGACGGCGCGAGACTCGAGGCCTATTCGCTGCGGCTCGAGGATATCGACGTCAGCCGGCCCGAGCTGTTTCGTTCGAATGCGATTGGGTCCTATTTCGAACGGCTGCGGAAGGAAGCGCCCGTCCATTTTTGTCCGCAGAGCCGCGTCGGTCCGTACTGGTCGGTGACCAAGTACAAGGACATCATGCATGTCGAGACCAATCACGCGGCCTTTTCATCGGACGTCAATCTCGGCGGCATCGGCATCCAGAACACCAAGCCGGACTACCGTCGCGAGAGTTTCATCGCCATGGACGAGCCGCGGCACAGTCAGCAGCGCAAGACCGTGGCGCCGATGTTCCTGCCGCAAAATCTCGATCAGCTGGCGAACACGATCCGGGTAAGGGCCTGCGAGATCCTCGACCATTTGCCGCGCAACGAGACCTTCGACTGGGTGGACCGCGTCTCGATCGAGCTGACGACGCAGATGCTGGCGACGCTGTTCGACTTCCCGTGGGAGGAGCGCCGCAAGCTGACCCGCTGGTCCAATGTAGCGACCGCCGCGCCCGGCAATCGCGAGATCATCGCTTCGGAAGCGGCGCGCGACGCCGAGCTGCAGGAATGCGGCGCCTATTTCGCCGAACTATGGAAGGAGCGGATCAAACAGCCGCCGAAAGCCGATCTCATTTCGATGATGGCGCACAGCGAAGCCACGCGAAGCATGGATCCGAACAACTTCCTCGGCAATCTCATTCTGCTGATCGTCGGCGGCAATGACACGACGCGCAACTCGCTCTCCGGCAGCGTCTACGCGCTCAATCTCTTTCCCGAGCAATACAAGAAGCTTCGCGAGAGCCACGCGCTCATCCAAAAGCTCGTGCCTGAGGTGATCCGCTGGCAGACGCCGCTCGCGCATATGCGCCGCACGGCGCTGACCGACACCGAGATCGCCGGTAAAGCGATCAAGCAGGGCGAGAAAGTCGTGATGTGGTACCTCTCGGGCAACCGCGACGAAGACATGTTCGAGAACGCCGATGATCTCGTCATCGAGCGGCACAACGCGCGCAACCACATCGCCTTCGGCTTCGGGATTCACCGCTGCCTCGGTCTGCGCCTCGCCGAATTGCAGCTGCGGATCGTGTGGGAGGAAATCCTGCAACGCTTCGAGACGATCGAGGTCGTCGATGAGCCGAAGCGGACCTACTCGAATTTCGTCCATGGCTACGAGGCGCTGCCGGTACGAATTCCCGGCTAAGCGCGCGGAAGCTATTTTCCCAAATAATTGCGACGACGTTTTTTCGTGCGTGCACGATTCAACCATATTGCCGGCACAATGCCGGGGTTTGCTATGGACTGTTGCTCAGCACGCTAATGGAAACCGCCATGAGACTGTGGGAGAAAATAACGGGGGTGTTTAATGGCGTCTCTCTATCAGACGGAGCTCTATCGTATTGATGGGCAGCTGAAATCCCTGCTTACGAAACTTAAGGACGCTACGCCGAGTGAGCGATTCTACGCACTGCAGACCTTCGAAAGGGCCGTGAACTACTTCGTCGAGCGCACTTACGCGCTCAACAATGCAGATTCCCCGCCTTTGAACATCAGCACGTAGACGCTCGACTTTCACGCTGGGTTGGATCGGGCGCGGTCTCGTTCTCTCGAGCGTAGATGTCGCCCGATAACGGGGGGCGAGGGCTGGGTTTCCAATCCCAGCCCTTCTCCGAAGCGAGTTCTCGGAAATTCCGTAGTCAAACGCCGAGATAGCGATGCTGGATGTCGTGTGCTCCCGCGAGCGCCGGCGAGCTTCCAGCCCAGACCACGCGGCCGCGCTCGATGATGTAGTGGCGGTCGGCGATGCGGGTCAGCGCTTCGACGTTCTTGTCGATGACCAGGATCGACTGCCCGGCGCCGCGCAGGAGCGTCAAGCAGCGCCAAATCTCTTCGCGCACGAGCGGCGCCAGGCCTTCGGTCGCTTCGTCGAGGATGAGGAGGCGCGGGTTGGTCATCAGCGCACGGCCGATGGCGAGCATTTGCTGCTCGCCGCCGGAAAGCAGATTCGCCATGCTGTCGGAGCGCGCGGCAAGGCGCGGAAACAGCGCATAGATCTTCTCGAGCGTCCACGGGTCGCCGGCGCCGCGGCGATCGGCGGCGGTGGCGACCAGATTCTCGCGCGTGGTGAGATTGGGAAAGACCTGCCGGCCTTCCGGTACCAGCCCAAGGCCGAGCTTGGCGATGCGATAGGCCGGCAGCCCGCCGATCTCGATCCCGGCAAAGCGGATCGAGCCGGCCGCGGGCGGCGTCAATCCCATGATCGAACGCACCGTCGTGGTCTTGCCCATGCCGTTGCGGCCCATGAGCGAAATCACCTCGCCCGGCGCGACGGTCAGCGAAACGCCGAACAGCACCCGGCTCAAGCCGTAGCTCGTTTCGACGCCGGCCAATTCGAGGAGCGGCGTCTCAGCCATGACGCGCGCCCGCGTTTTCGCCGAGATAGGCTTGGCGTACGGCCGGATCGGCCCGGATCGCCGCCGGATCGCCGGAGGCGATGACGCGGCCATAGACCAGGACGGTGATGCGGTCGGCGAGCGCGAACACCGCTTCCATGTCGTGCTCGATGAGCATGATGGTCATGCTGCCCTTGAGCTCGTGCAGCAGCGCGACCATGCGGGCGGATTCCTCCGGTCCCATGCCGGCCATCGGCTCGTCGAGCAGCAGGAGCCGCGGCTGCGTCGCCAGCGCCATGGCGATCTCGAGCTGCCGGTGCTCGCCGTGGCTCAACCGGTCGACGCGCGCAGCGGCGCGGGCGGCCAGACCGACGCGGGCGAGCGCCGCGTGCGCCGGCTGGCGCAATTCCGCCTCGCGTCGTGCGTCGCGCCAGAACCGGAACGAGTGGCCGCGATGCGCCTGTACGGCGAGCGCGACATTATCGAGCGCGGTGAAGTCGGGAAACAGCGAGGTGATCTGGAACGAGCGCGCGAGCCCGAGCCGGTTACGGCGGTAGACGGCGAGCCGAGTGATGTCGCCGCCGTCGAAGCGGACGGCCCCTCCTTGCGGTGCGATCTCGCCGGCCAGAAGGCCGATGAGCGTGGTCTTGCCGGCGCCGTTCGGGCCGATCACGGCATGCAGCTCGCCGGGCGGGACGGCGAGCGTGATCGCATCGGCCGCGACCACGCCGCCGAAGCGTTTGCTGAGGCCGTCGATCTGCAACAGCGGCTCAGCCACGGAGACGGCCCCCAAGCATCCCGCGATCCCGCCATGCACGTAGATCGCGACCAAGAGCAAGAGCGGCCCGAGGATCAGGTCGGGATATTGGGTGACGCGCGACAGCGCCTCCTCCAGCAGCAGAAAAGTCACCGCCCCGATCAGCGGTCCGAACAGCGAGCCGAGGCCGCCAAGGACGACCATGACGATGAGATCGCCGGAGCGCGTCCAGTGCATCATCGCCGGGCTGATGAAGTTGGTGTGATTGGCGAGGAGCGCGCCGGCTAGTCCGCAGAGCGCGCCGGCGATGACGAAACAGACAAGCCTGTAGCGGAAAGTGGGGAAGCCGATCGCGCGCATGCGCCGGTCATTGGAGCGCGCGCCGCGGATCGCCAGACCGAAGCGCGAATTGATCAGGCGCGAGACGAGATAGATGCTGGCGAGGAGCGAGCGCGAAGCACAGATAGTAGAACAGCGTCTTGTTGTTGAGATCGAAAACGCCGCCGAATTGGCTGCGCTTGTAGATGGTCAGGCCGTCATCGCCGCCATAGCGGTCGAGCCCGATGGCGACGAAATAGATCATCTGCGCAAAGGCGAGCGTGATCATGATGAAATAGACGCCGCGGGTGCGCAGGCTGAGCGCGCCGACCACGAGCGCGAACAGCGCCGAAGCCGCGATCGCGACCGGCCATTGCACCAGCCCCGACGCGATACCCTCCTTGGCGAGGATGCCGACCGCATAGCCGCCGATGCCGAGGTAGGCGGCATGGCCGAAGCTCACCATGCCGCCGTAGCCGATGATGAGATTGAGGCTCACCGCGCCGATCGCCAGGATGAGCACGCGGGTAAACAGGGTGAGCACGAAGCTGTCGCCGGTCAGCCGCGCATAGAGCGGAATGAGCGCGAGGATCGCGACGAGAACGATGATAAAGGCCGCGAGCGCGGTCAGCCGAAACGGCGGGGCCGCGTCGAGCGAAGCATCGAGCCCGGCAGTCATTTGCTTGCCGCCGGGAACAGTCCCTCCGGCCGGAACACCAGGATTGCGGCCGTCAGCATGTAGATCGACATCGACGACAGGGCCGGGCCGAGCGTTTCCGCGGCGTTGCGGCTGAGGAGAAGGCGCAGCATATCGGGCAGGAACGCGCGGCCGATGGTGTCGATGAGGCCGACCAGGACCGCGGCGACGAAGGCGCCGCGGATCGAGCCGATGCCGCCGATGATGATCACCACCAAGGCGAGGATGAGGATGTTTTCGCCCATGCCGATCTGCACCGTGAGGATCGGCGCCTGCATCACGCCGGCGAAACCGGCGAGCGCGGCGCCGAGGCCGAATACCAGCGTGTAGAGGAGCTTGATGTTGACGCCGAGCGCTCCGACCATCTCGCGATTGGAGGCGCCGGCGCGGATGAGCATGCCGAGCCGTGTGCGCATCACCACGACGTAAAGCCCCAGCGCGACCGTCAGCGCCGCGAGGACGATGACAAGGCGATAGATCGGATAATAGACGCCGGGCAGGATCTGCACGGCGCTGAGCATCTGCGGCGGCAGCGACAGCGTCATGCCGGCCGGCCCCCAGATCAGTCGCACCAGCTCGTTGAAGAACAAGACCAGCCCGAAAGTGCCGAGCACGTGGTCGAGATGATCGCGCCCGTAAAGTCGCCTGATGGCGACGATCTCGAGCACCATGCCGGCGACGAGCGAACAAGCGACCGCCAGAATGACGGCGACGACGAAGCTTCCGGTCACCGCGGCAAAGGTGGCGGCGAAATAGGCGCCGAGCATGTACAGCGAGCCGTGCGCCAGGTTGACGAGGTCCATGATGCCGAAAACCAGCGTCAATCCGGCCGCCAGCAGGAACAGCAGCATGCCGAGCTGGATGCCGTTGAAGCATTGTTCGATGAAGTAGAGCATGAGGTTGGTCGCGTCTCTGGCTTATCCGTCATGCCCGCGCTGGTCGCGGCTTCCACGTCTTAGCAGCTTTTCAGCGATCAAAAACGTGGATGGCCGGGACGAGCCCGGCCATGACGTCGGCATAAAAGGGCGCCGATGCCCCGAAAGCTTGTGACCTGCCTACTTCATCGGGCACTGATCGTGGAATTTGTCCTGATCGTCCTTGACGATCAGCGCCACGGTATGGAGCGCGTAGCCGCCGTCGGCCGCCTTCTCCGCGTCCTGCAGATAGAAATTCTGAATCGGGATGTGATTGTTGCCGAACTTGAAGTTGCCGCGCACCGACTTGAAGTCGGCCTTCTCCATCGCCTTGCGCAGCCCTTCCTTGTCGGCGAGGTCGCCCTTGACGGCGGTGATGGCGCTGTCGATCAGCCCCACCGCATCGTAGGTCTGCGCGCCGTAGAACGACGGCGAGGCCTTGTACTTCTCCCTGTAGTCGGCGACGAATTTCTTGTTCGTTTCGTTGGGCAGATCGTTCACCCATTCCTGGGCGCCGGGCACGCCGACCGCGAGGTCCTTCAGGCGCGGCAGCGACAGATCGTCGATGGTGAACGCGGTATAGAGCGGAATCTGGCCCTTGAGGCCGGATTGGGCATATTGGGTGACGAACTGAACGCCGGCGCCGCCCGGGTAGAACGCGAAGACCGCGTCGGGGTTGGCGGCGCGCGCCTTCGACAGCTCGGCGGAGAAATCGAGCTGATCGGGCCAGCGCGTGAGCTCCTGGCCGACGACCTGGCCCTTGAAGGTGGTCTGCACGCCCGCGACCATGTCCCGGCCGGCGGCGTAGTTCGGCGCGATCAGGAACGCGGTCTTGACGCCCTTCTGGTTCATATAGAGGCCGACGGCGGCCGGGGTCTGGTCGTTATTCCATGAGGTCGAGAACACGTAGGGCGAGCACAGTTCGCCGGCGAGCTTGGAAGCGCCGGCGTTGGTGACGACGGTCATGGTCTTGGAATCGACCAGCGGCTTGAGCGAGGCCAGCATGACGTTCGACCAGATATAGCCGACGACGAAATCGACCTTGTCGGATTCGATCAGCTTCTGCGTCTTCTGCACGCCGACTTCCGGCTTGAGCTGGTCATCCTCGTAAATCACCTCGACCGGCAGCCCGCCGAGCTTGCGGCCGTGATGATCGAGGCCGAGCTCGAAGGAGTTTTTCATGTCGTTGCCGATCGCGGCCGGCGGTCCGCTGAAGGTGCTGATGAAGCCGATCTTGACCGTCTTCTGCTGGGCCGTCGCCGGCCCGGCCGCCAACGCAAGCGCCGCTGCGGCGACAACTGTAATCCTGGCCATTTTGTTTAGTTCCTCCCTTTTTGCCGCACGCCTCCGAACCGAGGCGTTTGTGCCGGTCAGGCACGCGGTCTCCTCCAAACATGGATTTGACCGTGCTCGCGCCCGCTAATCAAGCTGAACCTGCGAATTGGTAAATCGTGCCGCAGCCGGCGATCGGCCCTTTCCTCCCGCTTTCCAGGCGCGATCAGACGGATGGCAGCCCGGCATGCGCATTGCGACGTTGCGCCGCTGCCCCGCGCACCCCACCTCCATGGCGCCGCCGGGCGGCGTGAAGGGGCGACAGAACAGAAAACATGGCACAGCAATTCGAATTTGGGCTCGACACGTTCGGCGACGTCACCAGCGCATCCGACGGCAAGCTCCTGCCGCAAGCGCAAGTGATCCGCGACGTGATCGAGGAGGCGGTGCTGGCCGACGAGCTGGGCGTCGATGCCTTCGGTGTCGGCGAGCACCATCGCTCCGACTTCGCCGTGTCGGCGCCCGAAATCGTGCTCGCGGCCATCGCCGGGCGTACCAAGCGCATTCACCTGGGCTCGGCGGTCACCGTGCTCAGCACCGACGATCCGATCCGTGTGTTCGAGCGGTTCTCGACGCTCAACGCCGCGTCGAACGGACGCGCCGAAGTCACGCTCGGGCGCGGCTCGTTCACCGAATCCTATCCGCTGTTCGGCTACGATCTCGCCCAATACGAGGAGCTGTTCGAGGAGAAGCTCGATCTCTTCGCCGCGCTGCTGCGACAGGAGGCGGTGACCTGGCGCGGCAATCTGCGCCCTCCCCTCGCCAACCAGCGCGTGTTTCCGCCGATCGAAAACGGGCCGCTCAAGACCTGGATCGGCGTCGGCGGCAGCCCGGAATTGGTCGTGCGCGCCGCGCGCTACGACCTGCCGCTGGCGCTTGCCATCATCGGCGGCGATCCGCAGCGGTTTCGGCCTTTTGTCGATCTCTATCACCGCGCCTACGCGCAGCTCGGCAAGCCCGCGCGCGAGATCGCAGTCCATTCGCCGGGGCACGTCGCGGAGACCGACGAAGCGGCGCGCGAGGAGTATTGGCCCGGCTACAAGGGCATGCACGACCGCATCGGCGGCGAGCGCGGCTGGCCGCCGATCGAGCGCGCCTCCTTTATCCAGGAAGTCGAGCACGGCTCGCTCTATGTGGGTGCGCCGGAGACGGTTGCGCGCAAGATCGCCGCGACCGCCAAGGCGCTCGGCATTGTGCGCTTCGACATGAAATACAGCGCCGGCACGCTGGCGCACGAGAAGCTGATGCGCAGCATCGAGCTTTATGGAAGCAAAGTGATGCCGCTGGTGCGGGAGATGCTCGGGTGACTTGGTCGGCGATGCATGGAGGCTCGCGTGGAAGCAAAAAAGTACAAGTCCTTTCGGTTCACGAATAATTTGGTCTGGAACAGCGGCCGCCGCGGCCGGGCGTCCGCACCCGGTAAACCCGAGATGGATATTGGCAGCCCTCCTGAATTCAAGGGTGAGCCGGGCCTCTGGAGCCCCGAAGAGCTCTTGGTCGGCGCGCTGAACGGTTGCTTGATGCTGACGTTCGTGGCGATGGCGCAAGCCAAAGGGTTACAGTTTGAGGCTTATGAGAGCGCCGCTGAAGGTCTATTGGAAAACGTCGACGGCAAATATCGCATCACCGAAGTCAGTGTCCAGCCAAGCCTGGTCGTGAAATCCCAGGCTGACCTCGAGACCGCCCGGACGATCATGGATCACGTTGAGGAAAACTGCTTCATTTCCAATTCCATCACCGCCAAGGTGAAATTGGCTCCGCAGCTTCGGGTGCGATCCGACACGGTCAGCTAGCAATACGTGGCGGTGATTGCGAGCCGCCAAATCACGTCCCCACCAGCCCAATTGCGGGCTCGACGGCTCGGCGTTCGTGCGCTTGGCGATACGCCCGGCGAGACGTGACAACCGGCCCGCCTCGACGGCAGCGCGCATGCTTTTTGCCATCATCACCGGGTCGCGCGCCTTCGACACCGCGGTGTTGATGAGGACGGCGGCGCAGCCGAGCTCCATGGCAAGCGTCGCGTCGGAGGCGGTGCCGATGCCGGCATCGAGCACCACCGGGACGGGCGAGCGTGCGCAGATCAGTTCGATCAGATGCGGATTGGAAATGCCGAGGCCGGAACCGATCGGCGAGCCGAGCGGCATCACCGCGGCGGCGCCGGCATCGGCGAGCTTGCGGCAGGTCACCGGATCCTCGGTGCAATAGGGCAGCACGACAAAGCCCTTCGCCACCAGCGTTTCCGTCGCCCGCACCAGCTCCTCGACGTCGGGATAGAGGAGCTCGCGGTCGCCGATCACTTCGAGCTTGATCCAGTTGGTGTCGAGCGCCTCGCGGGCGAGCTCGGCGGTGAGCACCGCGTCCTTCGCGGTCTGGCAGCCGGCGGTGTTGGGCAGGAAGCGCACGCGGCCCGCCAAGAGGTCGACCAGGCTCTCGTCATCGCCGGCCAGGCTGATGCGGCGGATCGAGGCGGTGACCATCTCGGTGCCGCTCGCAGCGAGGGCATCGAGCATGAGCTTGCGGTTGGGATAGCCGGCGGTGCCGAGAAAGAGACGCGAGCGGAATTCCTGGCCGGCAATGATGAGCGGATCGGACATATATCGTCGCTCATTTTGAGCATGATCTTTCGGAAACCGCGTCACTTTCCGGATCATGCTCTACCTCCTTGGCGCGCGCGCACGATTTCGACGCAGTCGCCGGCGCGCAACGGCGTTGCCGGCCATGCGCCGCGCGGAACGACGGCGCCGTTGAGCGCGACCGCGATGCCGCGCTGGCTGGTATCGACGGCTTTTTCCGCGAGCAGCGCCGCGAGCGAGGCGGCGGCGAGGGGCTCGGCTTTGCCGTTCACGTTGATGATCGCATCTGCCATCGGCTTCTCCAAACTACTCGGCCGCGCGCGCCGGCAGGAAGCGCTCGAGGCCGAACGGCTTGATGGCCGGCTCGACCACGTCGTCGAGGATCAGGCGCGCCATGGCGTCCGCCGTCACCGGCGTCAGCAGGATGCCGTTGCGGTGGTGACCGGTGGCGTAGAACAGGCCTTCGAGCGGACCGCGCCCGAGGATCGGCGCATCGTCGCGGCTGCCTGGCCGATGACCGACCCAGATTTCGTCGATCGGCAATTCCTCGATTGCGGGGATCGCCCGCCAGGCGGCCTCGAGCAGAGTGAGCATGCCGCCGGCGGTGATGGTCGCGTCGAAGCCGCGCTCCTCGACCGTGCCGCCGATCACCAGCCGCCCGTCGCGGCGCGGCACCAGATAAGCGCCGGGCGCCCAGAGCACGTGATTGAGGAGCGGCGCCGCGCTATCCATCTTCAGCGCCAGCATCTGGCCTTTGACCGGACGCACCGGCGGCCGCCGGTCCGGCGGCAATCCGCCGATCCCGCGCGACCAGGCGCCGGCGGCGAGCACGACGATGTCGGCCGCAGCGGTCGTCCCGTCTTCGAGCACGACGCCCTTCGCCTGCCCGCCCTGCACCAGGATTTCCCGCACCGGGCGGTGCTCATGAACTGCCGCACCGGCGGCCTCGGCGGCGACGCGCAGCGCCGCGACGAGCTTGCGGTTGTCGACCTGGTGGTCTTGCGGGCTAAACAGCGCGCCGGCGATCTTGCCGGCGAGGTGCGGCTCGCGCGCGCGCGTCGCCGCGGCCGAGAGCCATTCGAGCGGCAGATCGAGGCCGCGCTGAAACTCCAGGCGGTGGGCGATCTCGGCCTGATCGTCGGCAGTGAGCGCCAGCACCAGCGTGCCCTCCTGCCGCAACTCGACATCGATGCCGCTCGCGCGCTTGAGCTCCTCGGCGAAGGCAGGCCAGCGCGCCTGGCTCTCGCGGCCGAGCGCGACCAGCGCTTCTTCGCCGGGCTCGGCTTCGCAGCAGGCGGCGAGCATGCCGGCCGCGGCATGGCTCGCGCCCGCGCCGGCCTTGCCGCGATCGAACACGGTGACGGCTGCGCGCGGCGCAAGGCGCCAGGCGATGCCCAGGCCCATGACGCCCGCGCCGATGATGGCGACGCGCGGCTGCCTGCCGATCGGCGTTACCGTGTGAATTGCGTCGCTCAACGCGGCTCCCTTCGCTGGTATGACCCAGACAGGTTCGACGGGTGTGATCTCAGCCGCGTTTCTTTGCGCGGCACCCCTGGCCAATAGCCCAGATGATGGTGGTTTTTCCCCGTCGGGACAAGGGCCTGAGCGCGGGCATTCAACCCCGCTTTTTGCTCGGTGTTCTCGCCTCCGCCTTCGCCAGAGCGTCGAATTCGATGAGCCGCGCAAGCAGCGGCTCCATCTCTTTGAGCGGGATCATGTTCGGTCCGTCCGAGGGCGCCTTGGCGGGGTTCTGGTGCGTCTCGATGAAAAGCCCGGCGACGCCGACGGCGACCGCCGCCCGCGCCAGCACCGGCACGTAGTCGCGCTCGCCGCCCGAGGAGGTCCCCTGCCCGCCCGGCTGCTGCACCGAATGCGTCGCGTCGAAGATCACCGGCGCGCCGATCTTGGCGAGTACCGGCAATGCGCGCATGTCGGAGACGAGCGTGTTGTAGCCGAAGGAAACGCCGCGCTCGGTGACGAGCACGTTGCCGTTGCCGGCGCCGGTGATCTTCTCCACCACATTGGCCATGTCCCAGGGCGCCAGGAACTGGCCTTTCTTCACGTTGACGGCGCGGCCAGTCTTGGCGGCGGCGATCAGCAAGTCGGTTTGCCGGCAGAGGAACGCCGGAATTTGCAAAATATCGGCAACTTCGCCGACACGTTCGCACTGATCCGGCTCATGCACGTCGGTCAGCACCGGTACGCCGAGTTTTTCGCGCAGCTCCGCGAAAATCGCGAGCGCCTTGTCGAGGCCGAGGCCGCGCGCGCTCTTGGCGCTGGTGCGGTTCGCCTTGTCGAACGACGTTTTGTAGACGAACCCGATGCCGAGCCGCGCGGTGATGTCCTTGAGCGCCGCCGCCATGTCGAAAGCATGCGCGCGGCTTTCCAGCGCGCACGGTCCGGCGATCAGGGCAAGCGGCAGCTTGTTGCCGAAACGCACTTTGCCGACGGCGACGACGGAGTTTGGTTTTTCGCCCATGAGCGTCCTCGCCGGCGACCATGAAGCCCGCGGCAGACGTGGTCAACCGGCCGGCCTATATCGGCTGGCCCGCCCAGCCCCTGCCCCAATTCCGCGATTTCCTCCACGTTGCGTGAGACGCGGTCCTCGACGGCCGCGCCGCGAAAATATCCAAGGGAGGTTCGCCATGAGGCAATTGACCGAAGTTGATCGGGCATTACGGCAAGCTACCGACGCACGGAAGGTCGCCGGCGTTGTCGCGATGGCCGCGACCGACAAGGAAATCATCTACCAGGGCGCTTTCGGCAAGCGCGAGCTCGGCAAGGCCGAGGCCATGACCGTCGACAGCGTGTTCTGGATCGCCTCGATGACCAAGGCGATAACGGCGACGGCGGCAATGCAACTCGTCGAGCAGGGCAAGCTCAAGCTCGACGACCCGATCGGCAAGCTGCTTCCCGACCTGGCCGCGCCGCAGGTCCTCGAGGGCTTCGACGCCGCGGGCGCGCCGAAGCTGCGCCCCGCCAAGGGCGGCCCGATTACGCTGCGCCGGCTCCTCACCCATACCGCCGGTTTCTGCTACGACATCTGGAATGCCAGAATGGCTCAACACATGCAGCAAGCCGGCATCCCCGGCATCGTCTCCTGCGAGAACAAGGCGTTGACCACGCCGCTCGCAAACGATCCGGGCTCGCGCTGGGAATACGGCATCAATATCGACTTCGTCGGCAAGGCAGTTGAAGCCGCGAGCGGAAAACGGCTCGACGCCTATCTCAAGGATCACGTCTTCAATCCGCTGGGCATGGCGGATACCGGCTTCAAGCTCGGCGCCGCCCAACGTGCGCGTCTCGTCAGCATGCATGCACGCGGCGAAGACGGCGCGCTGGCGGTGTTCCCGTTCGAGCTGGTGCAGGAGCCCGAATTCCACATGGGCGGCGGCGGCCTCTATGGGACCGCTCCGGACTACATCCGCTTCATCCGCATGCTGCTCAACGGTGGGAGCCTCGACGGCAACCGCGTGCTCAAGGCCGAAACCGTCGCCATGATGGGGCAGAACCACATCGGCGATCTCAACGTCACGAAATTGCCGACGGCGATGCCGCCGTTCTCGAACGACGTCGAGCTCTACCCCGAGCAGGACAAGAAATGGGGGCTGAGCTTCCTCATCAACACCAAGCGCACCGCTGAAGGCCGCAGTCCCGGAAGCCTGGCCTGGGCCGGGCTCGCCAACACTTATTTCTGGCTCGACCCGGCGCGCAAGATCGGCGGCGTGATCCTGATGCAGCTCTTGCCATTTGCCGACAAAGAGGCTCTCGCACTGTTCGCCGCGCTCGAACGCGGCGTCTACCAAAGCCTCGACGGCACCGAGGCGGCAGCCTGAACCGAGCCAGCGGGCGGCCGGCGGCGCGTCTATTTCACGGACGAAAACGCCGTCGGCCGCAAGAACGCGCTCTTGATATTGGCGATGATCGGGCCGTCGCGCTCGCTGTCGTCGCGCGCCTTGATCCAGGCCGGGTCGGCAAGGAAAGTCTCCCAGACTTTTTCGCGCTCGGCCAGGGATTCCCAGGCGAGCAGATAGTGCAGATCGTTGTTGCCGTCGCCGACCATCACGGTCCAGAAGCCGGCTTGCCTGATGCCGTGCTTGGCCCAGATTTTCAGGGTGTGGTCCTGGAATCGCTTGAGCAACGCCGGCAACCGGCCGGGGATGCAGGAATAGATGCGCAGTTCATAGATCACGAGGTTCCTCCCGATTCATTTTGGTGGTTCGAGCAACCCTACCCTATACCAGCCGGCTCTGTTCCACCGCTGCCTCAATGAAGGAAGAGAACAGCGGATGCGGCGCGAACGGGCGTGATTTCAGCTCGGGATGGAATTGCACGCCGATGAACCAGGGATGGTCGTCATATTCGATGATTTCCGGGAGGAGCCCGTCGGGCGACATGCCGCTAAAGCGCATGCCATGCTGCGCGAGCCGGTCCTTGTAGCCGGTGTTGACCTCGTAGCGATGGCGGTGGCGCTCGGAAATCTCCCCGGCCTGATAAATGTCGGCGACGCGGCTGCCGCGCTGGAGGATGGCCGGATAGGCGCCGAGCCGCATGGTGCCGCCGAGATCGCTGGCGATGCCGCGCTTCTGCAGTTCGTTTCCCTTCATCCACTCGGTCATCAGGCCGACGACCGGTTCGCGCGTCGCGCCGAATTCGGTCGAGTTTGCTTCCTCGATGCCGCAGAGATTGCGCGCCGCCTCGATCACCGCCATCTGCATGCCGAAGCAGATGCCGAAATACGGCACGTGACGCTCGCGCGCGAATTGCGCGGCGCGGATCTTTCCCTCGGCGCCGCGCTGGCCGAAGCCGCCGGGCACCAGGATGCCGTCGACATGCTCGAGGAACGGCGCCGGGTCCTCGTTCTCGAATACTTCGCTCTCGATCCAGTCGAGATTGACTTTGACCTTGTTGGAGATGCCGCCGTGCGAGAGCGCCTCGATCAGCGATTTATAGGCGTCCTTCATGCCGGTGTACTTGCCGACAATGGCGATGGTCACGTCGCCTTCCGGATTGCGCACGCGCTCGTTGATGAGGTGCCAGGTGGCGAGATCTGGCGGCGGCGGGTTCTCGATGCCGAACGCGGCGAGCACCTCGCCGTCGAGACCGCCGGCGTGATAGGCCTCGGGCACCGCATAGATGTTGTCGACGTCGCGCGCCTCGATCACCGCGCTTTCGCGCACATTGCAGAACAACGCGAGCTTCCTGCGCTCGCTCTCGGGGATCGGGCGGTCGCTGCGGCAAAGCAGGATGTCGGGCTGAATGCCGATGGCGCGCAATTCGCGCACCGAGTGCTGGGTCGGCTTGGTCTTGAGCTCGCCGGCGCCGGGGATGAACGGCAGCAGCGTCAAATGGATATAGACGGCGTGGTGGCGCGGCAGGTCGTTGCCGAACTGACGGATCGCCTCGAAATACGGCAGGCCCTCGATGTCGCCGACCGTGCCGCCGATCTCGCAGAGCACGAAGTCGAAACCTTCGCTGCCGTCGCGGATGAAATCCTTGATCGCGTTGGTGACGTGCGGGATGACCTGGATGGTGGCGCCGAGATAGTCGCCGCGCCGCTCCTTGGTGAGGATCTCCTGGTAGATGCGGCCGGTGGTGATGTTGTCCATCCGCGTCGCCGGGCGGCCGGTGAAGCGCTCGTAATGGCCGAGATCGAGGTCGGTCTCGGCGCCGTCGTCGGTGACGAAGACCTCGCCGTGCTGGTAGGGCGACATCGTGCCCGGATCGACGTTGAGGTAGGGGTCGAGCTTGCGCAGGCGGACTTTGTAGCCGCGCGCTTGCAGGAGCGCGCCGAGCGCCGCGGACGCCAGACCCTTGCCAAGTGAGGAGACCACGCCGCCGGTGATAAAGATGTACCGCGCCATGGGACCTGACCTCTAACCCTGATCGCACGATTCGACGAGCGATATTCCGGAATGGCTGCCGCGCGCGACCGCGACAAGCCGGGAAAGTGATGCAATCGTAAATAGTTCGCTCGAATCCTCAGGTCCACCTGCGGCCGGCGAAACGCACGGCGGGCCGGCGCTCGCGATCGCTATTGCGATTGCGGCACCTGCGGACCGCTTGGGGCGAGGGCTCGGCGCTGGCGCGGGCGCATTGCCGCGCAGCTGCTCGAGCACGCCATGGCCGCCGGAACTCAGCGGCGCCGGTCCCGGGCGTCTGCTGGGTCGCCGGCGCACCGCCGGTGTTGATGATCGAAGCCGGCTTGCGGTTGAGGCCGGCAAGCCATGACAGCGCGAGGCTGGTGACGAAGAAACCCACGGCGAGGAACGCCGTCGTGCGGGTCAGCACGTTGGCCGTGCCGCGGCCGGTCATGAAGCCGCTGGTCGAGCTGACGAGCCCGCCGCCCTCCGATTTCTGCAGCAGCACCACCCCGATCATGGCCGAGGACGAGCATGAGGTGGATGACAATGATGACGATCATCGCTGGTGTCCGCTTGCGGCCGCGGCCGGTCCGCCCGCCGCTACGCCCCTGATATGGGAAGTCGCGCGCGTCTCTACATGATCCGCGTGAGGATTTTCTATGGCAGCTTGAGCCGGCGGCCATTCGGCCCGACCTACCGGTAAACGCCGGCAATCGCCAGGAACTCGTCGGCTTTGAGGCTCGCACCACCGACAAGGGCGCCGTCGACGTTTTCGACACCGAGGCAGTTCCTTGGCGTTTCCGGGCTTCACCGATCCGCCATAGAGGATGCGGATTGCCTGCCCGGCCCTCGCCGAAGCGCGAGCGCGAGCCGCTCGCGAATGAAGCCGTGCATTCGGCGACATCGCCCGGCGTCGGCGTGAGCCCGGTGCCGATCGCCCAGACCGGCTCGTAGGCGATGACAAAGCTCGCCGCGGTGTCAGGCAATGAGCCGTCGAGCTGGGCGCCCACGACGGCGAGCGCCTGCCCGGCGTCGCGTTCGGCGCGCGTCTCGCCGACGCAAATGATGGCGAGGAGGCCGGCGCGGCGCGCCGCCAGCGCCTTGGCGCGCACCATCGCGTCGGTCTCGGCATGATCTTTCCGCCGCTCGGAATGGCCGACAATGACGGCGACCGCGCCGGCGTCGGCGAGCATCTCCGCCGAAATGTCGCCGGTATGGGCGCCGGAAGGCTCGGCATGGCAATCCTGGCCGCCGATGGCGACGCGCGATCCGCGGCGCGCGCGCGGCAAAGCCGTGCAATCAGCGGTCGCCGGCGGGCAGACCAGAACATCGACATTCGCCGGCAGCGCGGCCGCACCGGCAATCATCTTGTCCAGCTCGCCCGAGCCGCGCGGAGCCCGTTCATTTTCCAATTGCCGGCGACCAGCGGGCGGCGTGCAGTCATTTTCGTCTCGATCTCTTCGTCGCAGCTTGGCATCGAGCTGCGACAAAGAGGCGTTAGCAGACGGCTTGCGCGCGGAAAAGAGCCGATTTACCAAGAAATCCCGTCAGTTGCCGGCCAAGGCCCCGCTCCTTATGATGCGCGGCCCGCGCTGGGCCGCCTGACCCGCTCTTACTCCAGCACCTGGACCAAAATGCTTCGAGGTATCCGCAAAGCCTCCGCTAATTGGCTCGGCCGCGCCGTGATGGGCGTGGTCATGGGCTTGCTTGCCGCGAGCTTCGCGGTCTGGGGCATCAACGACATCTTTCGCGGCTTCGGCCGCTCGACGCTCGCCAAGATCGGCGGCACCGAAATCGCGATCGACCAGTTCCGGCGCATCTATAACGAGCGCCTGCAGCGCTTCGGCCATCAGGTCGGCCATCCGCTGTCGCCGGAACAGGCGGCTCAGATCGGCCTCGACCGGCAGGTGCTCAGCGAAATGCTCATGGATGCCGGGCTCGATCAGCGCGCGCGGCAGATGCGGCTCGGCATTTCCGACGACGAGATCGTGCGGCGCATCACCGCCGATCCGATGTTCCGGACTCCCGGCGGCACTTTCGACCGGACGCGGTTCGAGTATCTTCTGCGCAACGCCGGCTACTCCGAGCAGCGCTTCGTCGCCGAACAGCGCCGGGTGACGCTGCGCCGGCAGATCATCGACTCGCTCACCGGCGCGCTGCAAGTGCCGAAAGCGTGGCTCGACGCCATCAACCGGTTCCAGAACGAAGAGCGCAGCATCGAATATGTGGCGCTCGGCCCGGCGCAAGCCGGCGACATTCCGCAGCCGACTGCCGACGAGCTCAACAAGTATTTCGAGGCCCGCAAGATCGTGTTCCGGGCGCCGGAATACCGCAAGATCGTGACCGTCCAGGCGACGCCCGGCGGGGCTCGGCAAGTGGATGGAAATCTCCGACGCCGACGTCAAACGCGCCCTCGACGAGCACCGCAGCCGCTACCTCGCGCCGGAGCGCCGGCACGTCGAGCAGATCGTATTTCCGACCATGGCCGAAGCGGAGGCCGCCGACGCGCGCGTCAAGGGCGGCTTGAGCTTTGCCGCGCTTGCCGCCGAGCGCAATCTCAAGGATCAGGATCTCGATCTCGGCACGGTGACGAAATCGGAGCTCATCGACCCGGCGGTCGCCGAAGCGGCCTTCGCGCTCAAGGAGGGCGAGGTGAGCGCGCCGGTGCAGGGGCGCTTCGGCGCCGTGCTGGTGACCGTCACCAAGATCGAGCCGGAGGAAGCCAAACCGCTCGCCGAATTGGCGCCGCAAATCCGCAAGGACATCGCGAGCGAGCGCGGCAAGGCCGACGTGGCGAGCGTGCACGACAAGATCGAAGACGCGCGCGCCGGCGGCAGCACGCTGCAAGAGGCGGCGGAGAAGGTGAAGCTGCCGGTCGTCACCTATGACGCGGTCGATCGCTCCGGCCGCGATCCGAAAGGCGAGCCGGTGCGCGATCTCCCGCACGCCGCCGAAGTGATCAACGCCGCCTTCGGTTCCGATGTCGGCGTCGACAACGATCCGATCGAGGCCGATGGCGGCTACGTCTGGTACGAAGTGGCCGGCATCACCCCGGCGCGGGATCGAACGCTCGATGAGGTCAAGCCGCAGGTCGAGGCGCGCTGGCGCGAGGACGAGATCGCGTCGCGGCTGAAGGCCAAGGCGGCCGAGCTCCTCGACAAGCTCAAGAGCGGCAATTCGCTCGAAAGTCTTGCTACGGCGAACGACCTCAAGGTCGAGACGGCGGACAAGCTCAAACGCGACAAGGCCGCGGGAGCGATCTCGGCCGCGGCGATCCGTTCGATCTTCCACACCGCCAAGGATTCGTTCGACAGCGCCCCGGGCGACAATCCCAGCACCTGGATCGTGTTTCGCGTCACCGAGGTGACCGATCCGAAGCTGGACGCCAACTCGGACGAAGCCAAGCGCATCACCCAGGTGGTGCAGCGGCAATTGGGCGACGACATCTTCGGTCAGTACGCGGCATGGCTCGAGGATGAACTCGGCACCACCGTCAATCGCGCTGCGCTGGCGCAAGCGCTGGGCAACGCGGCGCCGGACACGAATTGATGCAGGTCGAGCCGGCGGCCGAGGCGTTTGCCGCGCGCTACGCGGCCGGCGAAGCGCAGGTCGTGTGGACGACGCTGGTCGCCGACCTGGAAACGCCGGTCTCCGCCTTTCTCAAGATCACCGGCGCCAGGCCCGGCCATTCGACGACGATGAGCTTTTTGCTCGAATCCGTCGAGGGCGGCGAGGTGCGTGGCCGCTATTCGATCATCGGTCTCGAACCGGATGTGATCTTTCGCGTCGACGGACCGCGCGCGGAGATCAACCGCACGCCGCGCAACGATCCCGCCGCCTTCGTGCCGACGCGCGAGGCGCCGCTCGCCGCGCTGCGCGGGTTCATCGCCGAGAGCCGCATCGCGCTGCCGGAGGCCTTGCCGCCGATGGCCGCCGGCATTTTCGGCTATCTCGGCTACGACGTGGTGCGGCTGATGGAGGATTCATTGCCGGCGCCGGGTCCCGACCCGATCGGGATTCCCGATGCGGTCCTCGTCCGCCCCACCCTGGTGATCGCCTTCGATGCGGTCGAGGACACGATCACCATCGTCACGCCGGTGCGGCCGCAGGCCGGAGTGAACGCCAACGCCGCGCTCGCCCGCGCGGTCGAGCGGCTGTCGGCGGTGGTCGATGCGCTCGACCGGCCGCTCGACAAGGCGGCCGCGCAGCTGGACGCCGGGCCGCTCCACGTGGCGCCGCGCTCGAACACGACGCCGGACGAGTTCAAGCGCATGGTGCTGCGCGCCAAGGAGTACATCGCCGCCGGCGATATTTTTCAGGTCGTGCTCTCGCAGCGCTTCGAGGCGCCGTTCGCGCTGCCGCCGTTTGCGCTTTATCGCGCGTTGCGGCGGGTCAACCCCTCGCCCTATCTGTTCTTCCTCGATTTCGGCGCATTCGCGGTCGCGGGCTCAAGTCCCGGAGATCCTGGTCAAGGCGAGCCGCGGCACCGTCGTCGTTCGCCCGATCGCCGGCACGCGCCGGCGCGGCGCCACCCCGCACGAGGACAAGGCGCTCGAGGCCGAGCTCCTCGCCGATCCGAAGGAACGCGCCGAGCATCTGATGCTGCTCGATCTCGGCCGCAACGATGTCGGCCGCGTCGCCGAGATCGGCACCGTCACCGTCACCGACCAGTTTTTCATCGAGCGCTACAGCCAGGTGATGCACATCGTCTCCAATGTCGAAGGCAAGCTGCGCAAGGACTGCGGTCCGCTGGACGCGCTCGCCGCCGGTTTTCCCGCCGGCACCGTGTCCGGCGCGCCCAAGGTGCGGGCCATGCAGATCATCGACGAATTGGAGAAGGAGAAGCGCGCGCTCTATGCCGGCTGCGTCGGCTATTTCTCCGCCGGCGCGGAGATGGACACCTGCATCGTGCTGCGCACCGCGCTGATCAAGGATGGCACCATGTATGTGCAGGCCGGCGCCGGCATCGTCGCCGACTCCGATCCCGGCTTCGAGCAGCAGGAATGCATCGACAAGGCGAAGGCGCTGTTCCGCGCCGCCGAGGAAGCGAAACGCTTCGCCAGTGCGGCGCGAAGCGGGCAGTAGAACGCTCGGTACCGCATTGACGCATCCGCCGCGCTGCAACGCAAATGAACCAAATTGCAGCAACCGAAATCGTATCGTTCTGGCGCGCGGCAGGGCCGCGACGATGGTTCGAGAAGGACGACGATTTCGACCGAACGATCAGGTCGAGATTTCTGGCAACGCACGAGGCGGCGGCGCGGGCTGAGCTCGCGGCGTTCGAAGAAAGCGCGGAAGGAGCGCTCGCGCTCGTCGTCCTGCTCGACCAGTTTCCGCGCAATATGTTTCGCGACAGCGCCCGTGCGTTCGCCACCGATCCGCTGGCGCGTACCGTGGCGGACCGGGCGCTCGCGCGCGGCTTCGACCAGGCGACCGACGAAACGATGCGGCAGTTTTTCTATCTGCCGTTCATGCATTCGGAGCAGATGGCCGATCAGGACCGCTGCGTGCGCGCTCTATGCGGCGTTGGGCGACGCGGAGCTGTTGCGATTTGCGGCCGAGCACCGCGGTATCATTGCGAAATTCGGGCGGTTTCCGCATCGGAACCGCTTGCTCGAGCCGCGCCACGACGCCGGCGGAACAGGAGTTTCTGCACGGTGGCGGGTTTGCCGGTTAGCGCGGCAGCCGATCCGCTTGCCGGCACAACTTCGCGGTTTTAATGTTGTTTCATGCCAAGACGATCTGCCGCGATTTCGATCATTTGCGGATTCGGCGCCGGCCTCTCCGTGCTCGCGAGCGCCTCCATGGATTCTCTCGCCGGCGATCAATCGGCCGCTCTCGTGCTTTGCGACCGGATCGCGGCCGATCCGGCCGATCCGGACAAGCCGGCGGACGTCAAGGGTGTCGCCGAGATCGCCCCGTCCGACGTCGCCACCGCGATCAAATTTTGCAAGATCGCGGCGCCGGCGGCGCGGCGCGCGCTTTATCAGCTCGGCCGCGCCTACGCCGCCAACCGCCAACTCGCGGAAGCGATCGGCGCCTATCGCAAGGCGGCCGACAAGGGCAGCACGGGGGCCATGGTCGAGCTCGGCCTCCTCCTTGCCACCGGATCCGGCGCGCCGAAGGACGAAGCGCAGGCGCGCGAGCTCTTCGAGCGCGCCGCCAAGGGCGGCAATCCGCGCGGCGTTACCAATCTTGCCGCGATCGCAACGAATGGCGGCACGGCCGTCGAACCCGATCGAGGCGCGGGAGTTGCTGTCGCGATCGGCGCAGACGAATTCACCGGAAGCGCAGTTTCAGCTCGGATTGATGCTGGCGAATGGCGTCGGCGGGCCGAAGGACGATGTCGCCGCGCGCGCCTTGTTTGAAAAAGCGGCGGCGCAAATCATCCCGATGCGCTCGACTGGGCGGGCTCTTTTGCCGAAAGCGGGCGCGGCGGGCCGCAGGATGCCAACGCTGCCAAGGCCTACTACGAGAAGGCCGCGGCGCTCGGCAATGAAGACGCCAAAGCCGCCCTGCACCGCCTGAGATGTCCTTGGGTGGCCAAGGACAAACGCGGCGAGGTGCTGACCGACTTCTGCTTCTAGCTGCGAGCCGAACCTTGGCGGCCCGGCGGTCGCCTACCAGCCCCAGTTGAAGCGATAAACGAGCTCGGTGCGAACGGTCTGGATGTAGGGCTGCACGTGGAGCGTGGCGGCGCTGGCCAGGGGTCAGAACCCTGGGAGTACGGGGAGATTAGCCGCCTGATAGTCGGCGAAGCGGTACTCGGTTTTCCAGAACAGACCCGGAATGAACTCGAATCCGTATTCATAGCCGCTGCCGATGAAGAAGCCGTTGTAGGTGTTCGCGTTGAACAGCGCTGCACCGCCGGTGACATTGACCTGATCGTAGTGGGCCTGCGTGAAGCCGCCGGACAGGTAGGTCAGTAGTTTTGGAAATGCCAGCCAGCCGACCCGGCCACCCGCGGCCCACGACCAGCTTTCGTTGATATCGCTGGCAGTGCCCTGGAACAAATGCCCGCTCAGGCTGCCGAAGTCGCCATCGCCGAACACGCCGATGACAAACCTGTCGAACTGATAATCGCAGCCGACCTGCCCGGTCCCGAACCAGCCGCTGCCGCCCAACGTGGTGGTTGGGAAAACGGTAGCGCCTCCCACCTGCCCGGAAACGTTTTGGTACCAGAGGCCATAGCCGCCGCCGGCGCCGACGAAGCAGCCGCTCCAGCTAAAGGCGGGTGGCGGCGGGGGCGCGTAGACCCGCGGCGGCGCCGGCGCCGGAGCCGGCAAATCGGCTGCACCGGCGCTATTTGCCCCGGCAAATGCGAACAGCGCGACAGCCGCGGCGACGAGCTTCTTCATGATGCGCCCCTACTCTTCGCAAGATTCGCGACATTACCAAGTCACGCGCGTAATTTGTGTGTCATTCCGGCCACATAGCTGGAGATTGTGGGGCGGAAGACCGCCACCAATCCGCCAAAAAGCGCTCTCAGGCCGCGCCCGCTCCGGCGAGGCGGACAGGCTCGGATCGATGAAATTTGCGGCGGTGCTACTCTTTCGCCGCCGGGTCGCGGTGGATCGGGTCCACCCACAATACGGTCTGCGGCTTCTCCACCGGCTCGATGTCGAGATTGATGGCGATCGCCTCGCCGTCGCTGCGCACCAGCACGCATTCCAGGATCTGGTCCGGGCTGGCGTTGATCTCCTGATGCGGCACGTAGGGCGGGATGAAGATGAAGTCGCCGGGATTGGCTTCGGCGGTGAACTGCAGGCGCTCGCCCCAGCGCATGCGCGCCTTGCCGCGCACCACGTAGATGATGCTTTCCAGATGCCCGTGATGGTGAGCGCCGGTCTTCGCATCCGGCTTGATCGTCACCGTGCCGGCCCACAGCTTCTGTGCGCCGGCACGGGCGAAGTTGATCGCCGCCTTACGGTCCATTCCGGGCGTGGAAGGAACGTTGGGATCGAGCTGGTTGCCCGGAATGACGCGCACGCCATCGTGCTTCCAGCGGTCGGCGTCATCGTGGGAATGAACGGAGCGATCGTGACGGTCGGCCATGACCCTGATACCCATACTCCCGGTCGGTGTGCTGCTCGCCTTAAGCGTCAACGGGATTACCAGCGCCTGCGCCAGCGTCCTCGATAGCCCCCGCCGACCAGCCGCAGGATCAGCAAGAGCACGACCGCGCCGATGAAGGCGTTGATGATCAGGGCGACGATGCCCACGCCGAGATGAATGCCCAGTCGCGGCAACAGCCAGTCGCCGATGAAGGCGCCGATCAGGCCGACGATCAGATCGCCGATGAGCCCAAATCCGCCGCCCTCCATGACTCGGCCGGCCAACCAGCCGGCAATAATTCCGACGACAAGGATGACGAGAAGGCTCTGGTTGGAAAGATACATGACCGTTTCCTCCTATGGCACGACGAGGCCGAGCGAGGCGATGTAGTCGGCGTTGACGTGCACGTTCGGGAATTTGGCGGCTTCGAGGTAGGCATGCAAGATTGCTCGCGCCTGCTCGGGCGCCGGCAAAGGGGCGCTGCCGGAGCTGCCGGCACCGGCGATCAGGTCCCAACCCGGCGGTTTTTGGATCGAGACCACGGAGAGATCCGAGTCGAGGTTCTTGTACGGCCAGAAGCACCAGCCGAGGCCGAACCGCTCCTGCAACCGGTGGAATTTGTCGTTCCAGCCATTGTTGAATTCGCCGGTCTCACCGATGAACACCGGCACGTTCCAGCGGTTGCTGAAATCGAGATAGCTCTGCAGCCCGTCGCGCGTCGGGTTGATCCAGAATTTGTGGTAGGTGTAGATGGCGTTCTTGTCGAATGGCCGGCCGAACACGGCGAAGTTCGTGCCCCATTGCGCGCCCTCGAGCAGCACCACGTGGTTCGGATCGACGCTGCGAATAGCGGCGACGATGTCGCGGTAGAATGGCTCGAGCTGCGGATTGAGATAATCGACGTCGGTGTAGGGAGAGATCGGCTCGTTCAAGAGATCGTAGCCGAGGATCGCGGTTTCATCGCGGTAACGCGCGGCGAGCTTTTGCCACAGCGCGATGGTGAGCTGCCGATTGCGCGGCACGTAGAAGGTAAGCGCGAAGCCCGGGCCGTCATCGTGATTGACTCCGGTCTGCCCGCCCGGCGCGGCGTGCAGGTCGACGATCACGCGCAGGCCGGCTTGCCGGCACCACTGGATGAGCCGGTCGAGCAGAGGCCAGCCCGGCGCTTCGGATGAGCCAGCGGCGGCGTCGCCCGGATCAAGGAAAAGCCGCCAATTCAGCGGGACGCGAACGGTGTTGAAACCTGCCGCCTTGATGAAGCGGATATCCTCCTCGGTGATATAGACGTCGCGAAAATCCTTCCAAAAGCGCGCCGCCTCCTCGCGACCGATCAGGGCGTCGAAGAAATCGGAAATCTCGCTCGGGCTGCGGGCCTGCTTGAACTTGAACATGTAGCCTTCGGGGACCAGCCAGTGGCCGAGGTTGATTCCCTTGATGGCAAAAGTGTCGCCGTTGCCATCGACCAGGCGCTTGCCCTCGGCGTGGATGAAGTCCGGCGCCGCGGCGTGCAGGGGCGCATGGCCGAAGATCAAGATGACGGCGAACGCCAAGATGCCGAGCCGATGTGGCCGCCGGCGATATCTTGCACCCGCGGCGTTCATCGGCCCTGCCCTTTCGGGGTCGCCTCGAAACTGAAAACGTGGCATCGATAGTGCCGCCGCGCGCCGGGTGTCTGTTCTAGTTTTTGCAACCGCTTTCTTCGGGCTGAAAGCGGCAGAAACCATAGCAGAAGCGGACATATTGCCAAAGGCAAGACGTGCAGAGCCGCGTCCTGCCGCCAAACAGTGAGGAGGTCAGGTCGTCGATGTATGGCATGCATTTGTCCCAGGCGCTTGTCTTCTCCGCTTCGGTCTTCATTCTCATCCTGGCAACGCAGTGGCGGTATTTTCATCCGTTTCTCGTGCTTGTGGTCATAGCGCCGGCTTTTGGCGCCATCGCCGGTTACACGACGGCCCAGCTCGGAAGCGTCTTCGGCAGCGGCTTCTCGGAGAAGATCTATTCGCCCGGATTGGTCATCGTCGCCGCCGCCCTTGTCAGCGGGCTCGCCGAAAGCACGGGCGCGTCCGATCGGCTGATGGCCAAATTCGATCGCTGGCGATGGCTGGGGTCGAACTGGATCGCCGGATTTTTTGGGCTCGTCGCCGGTCTTGGCGCTTCGCCCGCCGCCGCCTTTGCGCTTCTCAGGCCGCTGCTGCGACCGATCGGTGGCGTTGGCCTGCAAAACCGTCAGGCCGCCAGCATCGCGTCGGCGCTGGCGATATCGGCGAGCCACGGTTTGTCATTGTTCGCGCCGGTGCCGGTCGCGGCTGCGGCGATCTTGGGCGCCGAATGGGGCCGTGTCGCCTTGTTCGGTCTGCCGTTGGCGCTCTTATCGGCCGCATTCGGCGCCATATTCGCCGGATGGGCGTCACGCTTCGAAACCGCAAAAGAGCTGCTGCCGCAGGAGCCGCAGTCCAGCGCCGAGCAGCGAAACGGCGGATCGTCCGTGGCCCTCCTGCTTGCCGCCGGCATCCCGCTGTTGATGCTGATCGAGCAATCCCTCGGCGACATTCCGAGCGAGCCGCTCGGCGGCGGTACGGCGCGCGAGCTGGTGCTGGGGATCGGTCGTCCGCTTCTGCTCCTTCTTGTCGGTGTCGCCATCATGATCCTCGGAAGTCCGCGACAAGTCCTCGGCCTCCTCGCCGATCCCGGCTGGACGCGGCGTGTGTTCGGTAGCGTTGCGAGCGTGCTCCTTATCGTGTGCGCCGCCGGCGGCCTGCAGCGGCTCTGCCAGTTGACCGGCATGGCGGAGATGCTCGGCGAGCGCACGCTCGCGTGGCACCTCGGCGCGTTCGGCGTCCTGATCCCGTTTCTGGCCGCGGCGGTGATAAAGACCCTGCAAGGGTCGTCCTCGGTCGCCGCCATCACCGCCGCGGGTATGGTGCAGCCGCTCCTGTCGGCGATCGGATTGGCGGACGCCAACGGAACCGCGCTTGCCGCTCTCGCAATCGGCGCCGGCGCCATGACGGTCTCGCACGTCAATGACGAATATTTTTGGTTGGTCACGGAAAGCAGCGCCTTTCGGCCGCTGCGCGGGATTGCCGCGGTCAGCCTTGGCACCCTGCTGCAGGGCGTCATTGTCGCGGCGGCGCTGCTCCTTCTTTCTCTGTTGCTCCCGCACGGCTGAACGCGCGGTCATCACTCTGCGCCGTTCTCCTCGCCCTCCTCGGTCAGCCGCTCGACCGAGGCGACGCGCTCGCCCTCGGCGGTCGTGAACACGATGACGCCCTGCGTCGAGCGGCCGGCGATGCGGATGCCGTCGACCGGGCAGCGGATCAACTGGCCGCCATCGGTGACCAGCATGATCTGGTCGGCGTCCTCGACCGGGAAGGACGCGACGATGCGCCCGTTCTTCTCGGTGATCGCCATGGCGACGATGCCTTTGCCGCCGCGCCCGGTGGTGCGGTACTCGTAGGACGAGGTGCGCTTGCCGAAGCCTTTTTCGGAGATCGTCAGCACGAACTGCTCGGCCGCCGACAATTCGACGTAGCGGGTCTGCCCGAGCTCGATCGCGCCGGTCGCCTCCTCGCCGTCGGCGCCATTGCCGCCGTTCTCCTCCGCCTCGCCGTTGTTCCCGCGCCGCACCGCATTGGCGCGCTTGAGATAGGCGGCGCGCTCGTCCGCCGTCGCCTCGACATGGCGCAGGATCGAGAGCGAGATGAGCCTGTCGCCATCGGCGAGATTGATGCCGCGCACGCCCATCGAGGTGCGGCCCTGGAACACGCGCACGTCGTTGACGGCGAAGCGGATGCACTGGCCGGTGGCGCTGGTGAGCAGCACGTCGTCGTTCTCGGTGCAGATCTGCACGTCGACAATGGCGTCGCCCTCGTCGAGCTTCATGGCGATGATGCCCGAGCGCCGCACGTCGGCGAAATCCGAGAGCTTGTTGCGCCGCACCGTGCCGCGCGTCGTCGCGAACATCACGTCGAGCTTGTCCCAGCTCGACTCGTCCTCAGGCAGCGGCATGATGGTGGTGATGTTCTCGCCCTGCTCGAGCGGCAGGATATTGATCAAGGCCTTGCCGCGCGCCTGCGGCGCCGCCAGCGGCAGCCGCCAGACCTTCTCCTTGTAGACCTGCCCGCGCGAGGAGAAGAACAGGACCGGCGTGTGCGTCGAGGCGACGAAGAGGCGGGTGACGAAATCCTCCTCGCGCGTCTGCATGCCGGCGCGGCCCTTGCCGCCGCGCCGTTGCGCCCGGTAGGTCGAGAGCGGCACGCGCTTGACGTAGCCGGCATGCGAGACGGTCACGACCATGTCCTCGCGCTGGATCAGGTCCTCGTCTTCCATCTCGCCTTCCTGATCGACGATCAGGGTGCGGCGCGGCGTGGCGAAGTCGCGCTTGATGGCGGCGAGCTCGTCCTTGACGATCGTCTGGATGCGCGCGCGCGAGCGCAGGATGTCGAGATAATCGGCGATCTCGCCGGCGAGCTTGTCGAGCTCGGCCTTGATCTCGTCGCGGCCGAGCGCGGTGAGCCGCTGCAGCCGCAGATCGAGGATCGCCTTGGCCTGCTCGGCCGAGAGCTTGGTGGTGCCCGCCTCGGAGACGCGATGGCGCGGATCGTCGATCAGCGTGACCATGGCGGCGACGTCGCGCGCCGGCCAGTCGCGCTCCATCAATTCCTCGCGCGCCTCGTTGGCGTCCTTCGAGCCGCGGATCAGCTTGATCACCTCGTCGATATTGGCGACGGCGATGGCGAGGCCGACCAGCACGTGGGCGCGGTCGCGCGCCTTGCCGAGCAGGTACTTGGTGCGCCGGTACACCACCTCCTCGCGGAAGGCGATGAAGGAGCTGATCAGATCCTTGAGGTTCATCACCAGCGGCCGGCCGCCGTCGAGCGCCACCATGTTGGCGCCGAACGAGGATTGCAGCGCGGTGAAGCGGTAGAGCTGGTTGAGCACCACGTCCGGCACCGCGTCGCGCCGCAGCTCGACCACGACGCGGTAGCCGTCGCGGTCGGATTCGTCGCGCAGCGCCGAGATGCCCTCGATCTTCTTCTCGCGCACCAGTTCGCCGATCCGCTCGACCATGTGCGCCTTGTTCACCTGGTAGGGGATCTCGGTGACGACGATCGCTTCGCGCTCCCCGCGCAGCGTCTCGAATTCGACCTTGCCGCGCATCACGATCGAGCCGCGGCCGAGGTGATAGGCGGCGCGGATGCCCTGGCGGCCCAGGATAATGCCGCCGGTCGGGAAATCGGGCCCGGGCACGATGCCGATCAGATCGTCGATCGAGAGCGCCGGGATCGTCGATCAGCGCCACGCAGGCGTCGATCACCTCGCCGAGATTGTGCGGCGGGATGTTGGTCGCCATGCCGACGGCGATGCCGCCGGCGCCGTTGACCAGGAGATTGGGAAAGCGCGCCGGCAGCACCACCGGCTCGCGCTCGGAGTCGTCGTAGTTGGCCTGGAAATCGACCGTGTCCTTGTCGAGGTCCTCGAGCAGCGCGACCGGCCACGCGTGCGAGCCGCACCTCGGTGTAGCGCATCGGCCGCCGGCGGATCGCCGTCGACCGAGCCGAAATTGCCCTGGCCGTCGATCAGCGGCAGGCGCATGGAGAAATCCTGCGCCATGCGCACCAGCGCGTCATAGACCGCCTGGTCGCCGTGCGGATGATATTTGCCGATGACGTCGCCGACGACGCGCGCCGACTTGCGGTACGGCTTGTTCCGACTCGTAGCCGTTCTCGTGCATCGAGAAGAGGATGCGCCGATGCACCGGCTTGAGCCCGTCGCGCGCGTCGGGCAGCGCGCGCGCCACGATCACGCTCATGGCGTAATCGAGGTAGCTCTTCTTCATTTCCTCCGTGATCGAGACGGGGCGAATATCGGAAGGGCCGCTATCGGTCGGCGGGAGGTCGTCCTGGTCTGACAAGGGCAAAGAATCCTGGCGCGAATCTGTGCGATTTTCATAGCCGATCGGGAGGCGCAAAGCCACCCGTGCGGGCTACCCGCCATGTATGAATTTTGCTTGGATTTTCAATGACTTTGAGGCCGGAATTGGGAACCCAAAGCGGGCGCGTTCCGGGCGGCGATAATCGGTCGAAAACGAGCGCCGTTTCTTCGGCGGTGCGGACCAATTTCGAGCTCGGTTTGGCCACCGCAACGCGCAGGCAATCGCCTTCGGCGCGTGTCGCTGCTTCGCGCCGTTTTGCGCCGCTAAGCGTCAGGCCGCGATGGCTTCCAGGCGCCGCTTGGTGACCGGCGGGCCGAAGAAGCCGATGACGACGAACACCACCACCATCGCGCCGGCGATGAAGGCGAACACGCCGATGG
The DNA here is from genome assembly GCA_963695665.1 of uncultured Alphaproteobacteria bacterium. Taxonomy (GTDB): domain Bacteria; phylum Pseudomonadota; class Alphaproteobacteria; order Rhizobiales; family Xanthobacteraceae; genus BOG-931. Next base: position 206,433 of record CAVOHL010000034.1, on the reverse strand, counting down.
TGCCGTAGCGGCCGAGGAAGAAGGCGATGAGGAAGCCGGAGAAGATCGCGGAAAACCGGCTCCACGAATAAACGAAGCCGACGGCCTGGGCGCGAATGCGGGTCGGATAGAGCTCGGCCTGGTAGGCGTGGAACGAGAACGAAAGCCAATTGGCGCTGAGCGTGATCAACAGCCCGCACACGATCACGCCCGGCGCGGTGGTCTGCTGTGCGAAGAGGAGCCCAAAGCCGGCGATGCCGATCGCCGCCCAGGCGATCTGCCATTTGCGCTCGAATCGGTCGGCGAAATAGACGCCGACCAGCGGCCCGATCGGCGCCGCAACCGCGATGATGAAGGTGTAGCCGAGCGACTTCGTGACCTCGATGCCCTGCGAGACCAGAAGTGCGGCCACCCAGCTGGAAAAGCCGTAATAGCCGATCGTCTGGAACAGGTTGAAGATCACCAGCATGATGGTGCGGCCGCGGTAGACCGGGCTCCACATTTCCATCCAGGCGCCGGGCTTGTGCTCGGCTTCGCCGGCGACGAGTTGCGGCGGCGGCAAATCCGCGCCGGTCTCGGCACGGACATGGCGCTCGAAGTCGTCGACGATGCGTTCGGCTTCCGCGATACGGCCATGCTGCGCGAGCCAGCGCGGCGATTCCGGCAGGCTCCTTCGGATCCACCAGACCACCAGCGCCCCGACTCGAGCCGATGATCACCACCCAGCGCCAGCCGTCGAGGCCGAGGATCGTTCGCGGCACCAATTGCCAGGCGAGGAACGCCACGAAGGGAACGACCGTGTACATGATGCACTGGTTGTAGGCGAAGGCGGGGCCGCGCTGCTCCTTGGGCACCAGCTCCGACAGATACGCGTCGATGTTCACCAGCTCGACGCCGAGCCCGATGCTGGCGATGAACCGCCACAGATCGATGGTCTGCGGCGTGGTCTGGAACGCCATGATCAGCGCGCCGGCGGAATACCAGAGCAGCGCGAAGGTGAAGATCGAGCGGCGGCCGAAGCGGTCGGAAAGCCAGCTGAAAGCCAGCGTGCCGATGAACATCCCGGCGAACAGCGAGGCGACGAAGCTGGCGAAGCCTTGCAGGTCGAACAGGCCCTGCGTGGTCGGCTTGAACAGCCCGGCTTTGAACATGCCGAGCGCGACGTAGGCGGTGAAGAACAGATCGTAGAACTCGAACCAGCCGCCGAACGAAAGGAGGGTGATCAGTTTGCGCGTGTGGCGTGACGGCGGCAGGCGGTCGAGCCGCGCCGCGACGGTGACAGCCCCATCGGCTTGCATCCCAGTCCCCTCCCCGGTGCCGTCCTGTTTTGCCGGGCGGCTGCGCTACGTTTTCGAACCTTTTTCGTGCCCGCACAAGACGGCGACGCGCGATGCTGGCACAATCCCGGCCATGCCGCTCGACTTTGCCATTTCCGCGCTGCTGACGCTGTTCGTCGTGGTCGATCCGGTCGGCCTGGTGCCGGCCTTTCTGGTGGTCACCGAGGGACTGCCGGCGGCCGCGCGCCGCAGCGTCGCGTTGCGCGCCAGCATGATCGGCGGTGCGATCCTCATCGGGGCGGCGCTGCTCGGCGACTGGCTGTTCCGCACGCTCGGGATCTCGCTCTCGGCGTTCCGCATCGCCGGGGGCCTGCTGCTGTTCTCGATTGCCTCCGAGATGGTGTTCGGCGTGCGCGTTGCGCCGCGAAAGCGAGGCCGCGGAGGAAGCGGTCGAAGAGCGCGCGCACAACGTCGCCGCCTTCCCGCTGGCGATTCCGCTGATGGCCGGCCCCGGCGCCATCACCGCGACCGTACTCCTCGCCGGACGCGCCGACGGGAATCTGCTGCTCGCCGGCTTGCTCATTGCGGTCGTAGTGTCGGTCGCGATCGCGTGCTTTGCGGCCTTTTCCTCGCGCGACGCGGATCGAGCGGCTGCTCGGTATCACCGGCAACATCGTCCTCTCGCGCCTGCTTGGCGTGCTGCTCGCCGCGCTCGCCGTGCAATTCGTGGTCGACGGCATTCGCGCCATTCTCGCCGGATGAAGCGGCACAGGCGTCCGCTCATTCGACGCTAAAGTTTCATTAACCATAAAAGCCCATGATGTTGTGGGTGATTTCCTTTTGACCGTCACGGCTGGAGCACGGCTTTCATGGCCATTTCCGGAGTTTCCACGGCGGCCCCACCGCCAACGAGCCATCAAGCGGCGCATGCGCTCGGCCACCACAAGCGCGGCGGCCACCATTCCTCCTCGCTGACCGACATCGACGTCCAGGGATCGAGCGTTGCGACGCGCGCCGAGCTCGACCGGCAAGGTCGGCAGCAAGCTCGACGTGACCGCGTAAGCGCACCGAGAATGGCTGAGACGGAAACGGCACCGGTTTCGTTTCGGGTGCGCGCGGCGCAGCCGGTGGACATCCCGGCGCTGATGCGGCTCAAGCGGATGTTGGCCGAGGGCGAGGATTCGCTGCACGCGCTGCGCGCCAACGAGGCCGATTGGCTGCGCGACGGTTTCGGTCCGGGCGCGGGCTTCATTGCGTTCGTCGCCGAAGCCGACGACAGCGACCGCATCCTCGGCATGGCCACCTGCAGCCAACGCACCATCACCGGCTGGAACGGGCCGGTGATCTTTCTGCAGGACCTCATCGTCGAGCCGGCCTACCGCCAGCACGGCATTGCCCGCGCGCTGACCGCGCGCGTCGCCGCGCTCGCGCGCGATCTCGGCAGCCCGATCGTCGAGCTGACGGTGCGCGCCGACAACCCGGCGCAAGGCTTTTATCTGCGCAACGGCTTCCAGCCGGTGCCGCAATGCCTCACTTACGTGCTGGCCGGGCCGGCGCTCTCGGCGCTTGCCGAGCAGGACCGCGAGACGCTGGCGCTTGCCGGCTGAGCATCGTTGATGAAAATCGGCCTCACTGAATTTTGCGGAACGTCACGTATTCTCGGTGACGGCGCTTACAAATTTGGCGCCGACGTCGCGACCTTGCCGCCAGACGACCTTGTAGGTGCCGTCCCGCGCCGGCCCGCCGCCGCCGTGGAAGAGCAGCACGAATTCATCGATCACGTCGATGCCGTTGAGCTGCAGCCGAACGCCCTCGATCGAAGTATTGGTGATCAGGACATAACGCGGCGCAATGCCGACCCCGAGTTTCATGGTGGCGAGCCGCCCCGGGCCCTGGCGCGGGCTGCCGCGTCTTTCCTCAAGATCGAGCGAACTCATGATGCAGCACTCCAGGTGGCGGCTTGGCTTCCGCGATTGCCGGCAGGCGCTTTCAGTCGGGAGCGTAGCGGCGGCAATTGCACGCCAGCCTAATCCGGTGACTCAAATTGTCGCTGCATTCTCTGTAAAAACGCGACCAAGCGAAAAATGCGCTTAAGACCCGCGCGGCGTCACGAGCCGAATACGACCGCGTGCATGATGCGGCCGGGAACGAGCGTGAACAGGCCGGCGACGACGAGCGCACCGAGGAAGATGAAGATCATCGCCATCCGATGCTGCGGCACCCGGTGGCGGTGGGCGTTGAGCACCGCGATCGGCAGCATGATCAACGTGAAAATCGCCAGCAGGTGGATCGGGCTCCACGGGCCCCAGAGCCGGAGCTGATGAATCCAGAACGCGCTGATGCTGACCGTGAGCATCAGCACCACCCAGATCCAGCCGATGGTGCGATGCGGGATCGTGCCCTTGGGCGCACTGAACTGCACGATGCCGAGCACGAACGCCGTCATCGCCGCGAATGCGTGGAGCTGGATCGCCGGGGTCGCGTGCAATAACGGAGCGAGGGTCATGCTGAAGCGCCCTGCCCTCCGGGACCGACGCGCTTCAGAACGGAATCTCGTCGTCCATGTCGCCGCGCGGGCTGCCGTTGCGCCCGCCGCGCCTGCGCCGGCTCCGGCGGAGGCCGCGACCTTGCGCGTCGGCCCGGGCGAGCCGAATTCGCCGCCCGCTTCCTCGCCGAAATCGCCGCCGCCGGCACCGCCCGCGCTGCCGGCGCGGTCGAGAAGCGTGAGCTCGCCGCGAAAGCCCTGCAGCACCACTTCGGTCGAGTAGCGGTCCTGGCCCGACTGGTCCTGCCATTTGCGCGTCTGCAGCGCGCCCTCGAGGTAAACCTTCGAGCCCTTTTTCAGATATTGCTCGGCGATCCGGCAGAGATTTTCATTGAAGATGACGACGCGGTGCCATTCGGTTTTTTCCTTGCGCTCGCCGGTCGCCTTGTCGCGCCACGAGTCCGACGTCGCCAGGCGCAGATTCGCCACCGGCCGCCCATCCTGGGTGCGACGGATTTCGGGATCGGCGCCGAGATTGCCGATCAGAATCACCTTGTTCACGCTTCCCGCCATAACTCGCTCCGTTCGTTCCCGTGCCGTCCGTCGCCTCCAACCTAGTGCCGCACCTGCCCCCCGCAAGGGCGATCGACCCGCGATCGGCGTTATCCACACGCGTACTTGAGCCGCGCCGAGCCGCAGGTCGATCAACCTATGTTCTTAGTTTGTTCTCACCGAAAATGCAATAGCCCATTAACTCTGCGGCAAACTGTCCACTGCCGTGCGGCGAAAGAGGCGCGCCGCCGCCAACCGACCGTGGCTCTGAATCTGAGCGAGAATTCCGCGCGAGTTCCTTCGATCCGCGCGTCATTGCGACCTTTTCTGGGCACTTGCGACATTCGATTTATCGGCCGTTGTGGCGTTTTGGATACACCTTTATTAGGCCTCATTGGTTAGTTGTGTGGGAGGCGAGTTGGGGGCGAATACGTCGCGCGACGTCGAGGTTGCGCATGGGCCATTTGGGGAGAGTTGCATGAAGCGGATCTTGATTGCTGGGGCAGTAGCGCTCGCAGCCGCCGGGGGCCAGGTTTTGGCCGCCGATCTTCCACCTGCCGCCGCGCCGCCGCCGCGGGCGCCGGCCGCCTACATTCCTCCCCCGCCGGTGTTCAGCTGGACGGGATTCTATCTCGGCATCAACGGTGGCTACGGGTTCGGCCAGAGCAGCTGGACCAATCCGACGCTTGCGCCGACTGGTAACTTCAACACCTCGGGCTTCCTGGTCGGTGGCACGCTCGGCGCCAACTATCAGATGGGTGCGTTCGTCATCGGCTTGAGGGCGACGGCGACTGGAACAACGCCAACGGCACCTCGTTCAGTGCGGCCGCCGGATGCGGTCCTGGCTGTAAGACCCAGAGTACCTGGCTAGCGACCGTTCGCGGCCGCGCGGGCTATGCCTGGGATCGCGTGTTGTTCTACGGAACGGGCGGTGCCGCTTTCGGCGACGTTCAAGGCGCGTTCGGAGGTTTTCCGTTCGCCAGCGCAACCCAAACCGGCTGGACGGCCGGCGCCGGCGTCGAATGGGCCTTTCTGCCGAACTGGACCGCGAAGGTCGAATACCTATACGTCAACCTTGGCAATGTTTCCTGTCCGGCGGCAAGTTGCGGCAGCGCTATCGGTGCCGGCTACACGTCGTCTCTTCAACGAGAACATCGTCCGCGCTGGCATAAACTACAAATTCGGCTGGTAACGACCATCCAGACGATCGACGAACGGACACAAAGCCCCGGGCCTTTGCCCGGGGCTTTTGCTTGCCGGCGACAATCTCATCCCGATGGCGAGGTGGCCTGCTGCCCAGCAGGCAAAGCGACGAGAAGGACGAGCCACGGCCAGTAGCGTCGAAGACATAGGGTCATCCGGGCAGATCAAGCTCCGTCGAAGCCGCGCCATCGCCAGCGCACCAGCAGCAGCAGAAGCCGCCGCATATTGCTGCCGACGCCCATCTTGGTGGCGGTCGGTTTGAGATCGTAGCGCAGCTGCAGCGGAATTTCGGCGAAACCGCACGCCGAGTGCGTTGAGCTTCAACAGCAGCTCGACCATGCAGGCAAAGCCCCGCTCCGCGATCAATGCGTCGCCGTATTTCGCCGCCGCCTGCTTCAACACGCGCAACCCGATAGGCGCGATAGCCGCAGGTATAGTCCCACACCCCGCGCACGGGATGGACCGACTTGAACAAGCCCGCCGCGCCGAGCGCGGTCAGGCGGCGGAACGCCGGCACGCCGCGCACCGTGGCGCCGCGCACATAGCGCGATCCGATCGCCACGTCGGCGCCTGCCGCGAGCTTGCCCAGCATGTCGCCGATCTGCGCCGGATCGTGGGTGTCGTCGCAATCCATGACGACGAGAACGTCGTCATCGTCCGCCTTGCGCGACCGCATACTCGACCAGCGCGCGCAGCCCGGCGCCGAGCCCCTTGTTGACCACGCCGTCGAGGATCACCAGCGGCAGCCGCGATTGCCATTCGCGGGCGATGGGCACCGTCGCGTCGCTGCTGCCGTCATTGTAGAGAACGACGGTGATCGGCGCGGCGGAGGATTTGGCGAGCGGCGCGATGCGCGCAAGGAGCCGCGGCAGCGCGATCTCCTCATTGTAGGCGGGAAGACCGATCAGGACCCGGCGGGTTGCTGCCATCGGCGCGGCGTCAGCTTCGGTTGGCGTGCGCGCCGTCGATCAGTCCGCTCTCGGCGACGCCTGAGCGGCGGACGCACCTGCGGACCGAGGAGCAGCATGACGATGCCGCCCGGCAGCGAGGCGAGCAAAAGCCCGATGCCGAGCGCAAGCCCGAGCAATGCGGCGTCATCGGAGGCGACGCCGAACAGCATCAGGCCATAGGAGAGGCTCGCCTCGCGCACGCCCCAGCCGCCGATCGAGATCGGCAAGGACGAGGAGAGGACGGCGACCGGCACGACCAGATACGCCGCCGCGGGCGCGAGCGTCACGCCGAAGCCGTGGGCGAACAGGATCACGGCATTGATGGTGAGGGTGATGACGAGACAGCTCAGCGCCATCCCCACCGCGCCGGCGCCCGACAGCGCGGTGAAACGGAAGATCGCCGGCACTTCCTGCAAGGCGCGCCAGCGCTGCCAGCGCCGGGCGAGAAAGCCGGTCAGCGCCGGCAGAAGCCAAAGCGCGATCGCCGTGGCGGCGACGACGATGGCGCCGAGGATGGCGATCTGGCGCCCGAGATTCTGATCGACCGCATCGAATTGCCAGCACCATACGGTGCCGGCGACCGCGACGAGGCCAAGCAGCGCGAGCAGGCGGTCGGTCACCAGCGACATGATCGCCACCCGCAATGCGATGCCGCGCCGGTAGCAGAGCCAGCCGCGCACGGCGTCGGCGCCGATCGGCCCGGGCGTCGCCTGGCCGACGAAGACCGAGGCGAAGGTGATGGCGACGGCGTAGCCGAGCGAGATGCTCTCGACATCGAGGCGGCGCAGGAGGAGCCACCAGCGCAGCGCGACCAGCGGAATATTGGCGGCGAGAAGGAGCGCGCCGAGGACGAGGTAGACGGTGCCGGCGCCGCCGAGGTGCCGCGCCAGAACGGCAAAGTCGATCTTGGCGGCAATGATGACGATCAGCGTGATGGTGATCGCCGCCTTTACCAGCGAGAACAACAGGACGGAGCCGCGCCGCTTCATCCGACGGCGCTCGCCGGCTGTTGGCGCAGCCCAAACGCCGCGGCAATGCGCTCGGCCGCATAGCCGTCCCCATAGGGCGAGCCGCCGGCGGCCATTTTGGCGTACAGCGCCTGATCGGTGAGCAGCTCGCGCGCCGCGCCGACGATTGCGGCGGTGTCGGTGCCGATGAGCCGCGCCAGGCCGAGCTCGGCCGCCTCCGGGCGCTCGGTCAGGTGGCGCAGAACCAGCACCGGCTTCTTGAGGAACGGAGCCTCTTCCTGGATGCCGCCGGAATCCGTGAGGATGAGATGCGCCTGCGCCATCTCGGCGACGAGGTCCTGGTAGCTCAGCGGCGGCAGCAGCCGCACCCGGCCATGCAAGCCGCGCAGCCGCTCGAAGGTCTCGCGCACCGCCGGGCTCGGGTGCACCGGAACGATGAACTCAATGTCGGCGAACTCCTTCACCAGCGAAACGACCGCTTGGCAGATCGACTCCATGCGCGGGCCCTGGTTCTCCCGCCGGTGCGCCGTGAGCAAGATGCGCCGCAGCGGGCCGCCCGTGCCGCCGCCTGCCGGCGCCACCCGCTCGACGGTGAGCCGCAGCGCATCGATGCCGGTATTGCCGGTGACGTAAAGCCGTGACGGCTCGATCCCCTCCCCGCGCAGATTATCGAGTGCGCGCCGCGTCGGGCAGAAGTGCCAGCGCGCCAGCCGGTCGGCGGCGACGCGATTGAACTCCTCGGGAAACGGCGCGCGCAGATTGCCGCTGCGCAGCCCGGCCTCGACATGCGCGAACGGAATGCCGGCGTAGAACGCGGCCAGCGCCGCGACCAGCACGGTCGTGGTATCGCCCTGGGCGACGACCACGTCGGGCGTGTGCTTGGCGATCATGCGCTCCATCGGCGCCATCATCGCGCCGGTGAGCATCGCCAGGCTCCGCGATTTCGACGGGAGCGCGATGCGGTCGTCGGGCGCGATGCCGAACCAGGCGAGCGGTTCGAGCGCGAGCTTAGTGTGCTGGCCCGAGCACAGCGTCGTCACCTGCGAATGCCGCGCCAGTTCGAGGATGACCGGAGCCATTTTGATCGCCTCGGGCCGCGTTCCGACAACACAGAGAAACCGCATGGTCCCGCCAGCGAGCGTCCGCCGCAATGAAAGGGCGGCCCTTATAGCACCGCGAATCGGACCGGGTGAAAATGCCGGCAGCGCGGTCCGTTTGCCGGTTCGCATGCTTTCCCCATCTTTACCGGGATTACGCCGCACGCGGACTGGCAAAGGGGCGGCGTTCTCACTATGTTCGATGCATCCTGAGGGCAGTTGGCGGTTCCTTTCCGCTCATTCCCGCCAAAGCGGGAATCCAGATTGCTTCGGGAGAGGTGCATCCAGGTTTCTGGGTCCCCGCTTGCGCGGGGACGAGCGGATGAACGCATGAATGACCTGTTCGACAGCTCGGAGAAGACCCCTGGCCGCCGCGATCATCGCGTGATCGCGATCCGCGGCGCGCGCGAGCACAACCTCAAGAACGTCGATCTCGACATTCCGCGCGACCGGCTGGTGGTGTTCACCGGGCTGTCCGGCTCGGGCAAATCCTCGCTCGCCTTCGACACCATCTATGCCGAGGGCCAGCGCCGCTACGTCGAGAGCCTCTCGGCCTATGCGCGCCAGTTCCTGGAGATGATGCAGAAGCCGGACGTCGACCAGATCGACGGCCTCTCGCCCGCCATCTCCATCGAGCAGAAGACCACCTCGCGCAATCCGCGCTCGACCGTCGGCACCGTCACCGAGATCCACGACTACATGCGGCTGCTGTGGGCGCGCGTCGGCGTGCCCTATTCGCCGGCGACCGGCCTGCCGATCGAGAGCCAGACCGTCTCGCAGATGGTCGACCGCATCCTCGCTTTGCCCGAGGGCACGCGGCTCTATCTGCTCGCGCCGGTGGTGCGCGGCCGCAAGGGCGAGTACCGCAAGGAGCTCGCCGACTTTTTGCAAGCAAGGGCTTCCAGCGGGTCAAGATCGACGGCGAGTTCTACGAGATCGCCGAGGCGCCGGCGCTCGACAAGAAGTTCAAGCACGACATCGACGTGGTGGTCGACCGCATCGTGGTGCGGCCGGACATCGCCACGCGGCTGGCGGATTCGCTCGAGCAGGCGCTCAAGCTCGCCGACGGCCTGGCGGTGGCGGAATTCGCCGACGCAGCTCCTTCACCTCCCCCTGCAGGGGGGAGGTCGGCGAGCGAAGCGTGTCGGGTGGGGGTGCAGACGACGGCGACCGGCACCCCACCCCGGATCGCCAAAGGCGATCCGACCCTCCCCCTCCAGGGGAGGGTGAAAAGAGGACGACCAAGCTCGCGACCGCGGCGGCGTCCGACGCCAACCGGCTGATGTTCTCGGAGAAATTCGCCTGCCCGGTCTCCGGCTTCACCATTCCCGGAGATCGAGCCGCGGCTGTTCTCGTTCAACAACCCGTTCGGCGCCTGCCCGACCTGCGGCGGGCTCGGCGTCGAGCAGCACATCGACGCCGACCTGGTCATTCCCGACAAGGAGCGCACGCTTGCGCAAGGGCGCGATCGCGCCGTGGGCGAAGTCGAGCTCGCCCTACTACGTGCAGACGCTGCTCGCGCTCGGCAAGCACTACAACTTCACCCTCGACACCAAGTGGAAGGACCTGCCGAAGAAGATGCAGGACGCGATCCTCTACGGCTCGGGCGAGACCGACATCCGCTTCTCCTACGACGACGGCATGCGCGCCTACGAGACCAAGCAGCCGTTCGAAGGCGTGATCACCAATCTCGAGCGGCGCTTCCGCGAGACCGACAGCGACTGGGCGCGCGAGGAGATCGCCCGCTATTTCACCGACATGCCGTGCGCGGCCTGCAACGGCTACCGGCTCAAGCCCGAGGCGCTGTGCGTGAAGATCGGCGGCGCGCATATCGGCGAGGTCTCGGAGATGTCGGTCAAGGCCGCGGCGCGCTGGTTCGCCGAGCTGCCGCCGCGTCTCACCGCCAAGCAGAACGAGATCGCCGGGCGCATCCTCAAGGAGATCCGCGAGCGGCTCAAATTCCTGGTCGATGTCGGGCTCGAATATCTCACGCTCGCGCGCGCCTCCGGCACGCTCTCCGGCGGCGAGAGCCAGCGCATCCGGCTCGCCTCGCAGATCGGCTCCGGCCTCACCGGCGTCCTCTACGTGCTCGACGAGCCCTCGATCGGCCTGCACCAGCGCGACAACGCCCGGCTGCTGGAGACGCTGCAAGCGGCTGCGCGACCTCGGCAACACCGTGATCGTGGTCGAGCACGACGAGGACGCGATCCGCACCGCCGACTACGTGGTCGACGTCGGCCCCGGCGCCGGCGTGCACGGCGGCGAGATCGTCGCCCAGGGCACGCCCGCCGACGTCATGGCCAACCCGAACTCGCTCACCGGCCAGTATCTCACCGGCGCGCGCGAGATCGCCGTGCCCGAGCGGCGGCCGCGCAACGCGAGCCGCGTGCTGCGGCTCGTCGGCGCGCGCGGCAACAATCTGAAGAACGTCACCGTCGAGATCCCGCTCGGCCTCTTCACCTGCGTCACCGGCGTCTCCGGCGGCGGCAAGTCGACGCTGCTCGTCGACACGCTCTACAAGGCGCTGGCGCGACGGCTCAACGGCGCGAGCGAGGCCCCTGCCCCGTTCGACCGGCATCGAAGGCCTCGAGCATCTCGACAAGGTGATCGACATCGACCAGTCGCCGATCGGCCGCACGCCGCGCTCGAACCCGGCGACCTACACCGGCGCGTTCACGCCGATCCGCGAATGGTTCGCCGGCCTGCCGGAGAGCGAAGGCGCGCGGCTACGAGCCCGGCCGCTTCTCGTTCAACGTCAAGGGCGGGCGCTGCGAGGCCTGCCAGGGCGACGGCGTCATCAAGATCGAGATGCACTTTCTGCCCGACGTCTACGTCACCTGCGACGTCTGCAAGGGCAAGCGCTACAACCGCGAGACGCTGGAGGTGCTGTTCAAGGGCAAATCGATCGCCGACGTGCTCGACATGACGGTCGAGGAGGCGCTCGACTTCTTCAAGGTGGTGCCGCGGGTGCGCGACGTGCTCACGCTTCTGCGCCGCGTCGGCCTCGACTACATCCATGTCGGCCAGCAGGCGACGACGCTCTCCGGCGGCGAGGCGCAGCGCGTCAAGCTCGCCAAGGAGCTGTGCAAGCGCGCCACCGGCCGCACGCTCTACATCCTCGACGAGCCGACCACCGGGCTGCATTTCCACGACGTGGCCAAGCTCCTCGAGGTGCTGCACGAGCTGGTCGAGACCGGCAACACCGTGGTGGTGATCGAGCACAACCTCGAAGTGATCAAGACCGCCGACTGGATCATCGACCTCGGCCCCGAAGGCGGCGACGGCGGCGGCGAGATCGTCGCCGCGGGCACGCCCGAGGACATCGTGCGCGAGAAGCGCAGCTACACCGGGGCAGTTCCTCAAGCCGGTGCTGGCGCGCGGCGACGCCGGCGGCAAGCGCAAGAAGCGCATCGAGGCGGCGGAGTAGACCATCCCATACAGAGCCGGCGGGAACAAAAATAGTGCGCCTGGCATCAAGTCCTAGAGATCGCGGCAATCAAGAAAATAAAGCGATCGCCGTGGACATCAAGGCAGCTGGTCAATAATCTTAAGGTGGTAGGCGACCTTGACTACACGTGGCAATTTGCGAGCTGGAGCATGAGCCCAGCAGAAGATTATTACGATCTCACCGCGCTGTTAGAAAGGCTAACAGCCGGAATTAAGCGCGCGAATCAGCGGGCGGTATTTTTGGTCGGATCTGCATTGACCGCACCGGTCGGGGACTCCGTGCCCGGGGTTCCTGGCGTGGAAGGAGTCATCGCGATAATACGCGAAGAGTTCGCCGGGACAGATCAGGTTTCTGAATTTGATAGATTGTTGGCTGAACAGGACAATCGCTATCAGGCAGCCTTCACCTTCCTTCTTGGACGTCGAGGCCAGCAAGCTGCCAATGAGGTCATTAAGCGTGCTGTTTGGAAAGCACGAAAGCCTTTGATTCTGTCTGAACGGCTCAACCGTTTTCACCCCGGCGGCCACCTCCGACGAAGCATGTCAACGTTTCGATAGCGACTCCGAAGGTTGCGTACTCACACCTGGTTTAACCGCGCTCGGCGCGCTATTGGCAGGTTATCCTGATCAATTTGGCCGCTCGGTCTTGACGACTAATTTTGATCCTCTCTTGGAGGTAGTACACATCGTCTTCAATCGGCGCCCGTATTTGGGGCTTAAGTGCATCCAAAATGATCGTCAAGACCTGATAGTTACTAGCTATATCAAGAAGCGGTTTTGATGTCTCCGGAAGGGGCAATCCCGCTTCGAGCAATTCGTTTCTTGGAACTGCCGGTTTGCCTTCCTTTATGTATTGGATGAACTCCAAACGAAATGGATCCAAAAACACGACGCCGTCCTCTTCGATAGGCAGGTCGCCAAGATTTCCCAGAAGCGGAAGCGCGTCAATATCAACTACAAAACGTGGATAGCGAGCAATCTCGCTTTCAAGTTCGTAAGCACGATTTAACCCAGGACCAAACACGCTTCATCGTCATGCGCAATATCGCCGACCGTAATGCCGCCACGCAATAAGAAACCATTCATGGAAGACGCAATTTGCACGATCGCCATATGACGCAATGAGTTTTGAAGTTTCGGAAATCGGCTGACTAAGTAACAACATTGTCGGAAAACGTACTGACTGAGATATTCCAGTTTGTTCGCAAGCGCATCGTGCGGACGTGCTGAAGTATCAATCGCCGTAGATCACCAATCAACTCAGGGTTTTTCCCGGCACGTGTTATCTGGCTCCGCCAACCCAACACATCGTAAAAAATGACAACGCGACGCTCATATGATGGGATTTCGTGATAGTCGATCAGTTTTTCTGGCGTATCTTTGAAGCTAGACATGCTTTCTCCTCGCCCTATAGAGGTGATCGCTCTTAATTATTCGTGACCACCCTAACAAGCGTAACCCGAGTTGAGCGCAGCGAAACTCGGGATACGGCGCCGTCGCAGCCTCACGCTGCTCCGATCCCGGATTTCGCTCGGCTCGATCCGGGCTCGGGGACCCCTTCGGGCCTTTCTCGCCCGGCGCCGCTGTCGTAAGAAACGCCGACAAACCGCCGAGGAAAACGTCCATGACCGCTTCGCCCGCCTCAGCGGCGCCAACCGCAGCCACGGCGCCCGCCGACATCTCCGCCATCGCCGCGGAAATCTTCGCCACGCTCGGCACCGGCCGGCAGATTGCGCCGTTCACGGCGCGGCCGGCGGGGCTCACCGTCGAAGACGCCTATCGCGTCAGCGCCGCGCTCAACGCCATGCGCCAGGCGCGCGGCGAGAAGCCGCTCGGGCGCAAGATCGGCTTCACCAACCGCACCATCTGGCCCGAATACGGCGTCTACGCGCCGATCTGGGGTTTTGTCTACGACTCCACGGTGCACGAGCTCGGCACGACCGCGGCGCTGCCGCTTGCCGGCCTTGCCGAGCCGCGCATCGAGCCGGAGATCGTGTTCGGGCTTGCCGCCGCGCCGTCAGCCGGCATGGACGAGGCGGCGCTGTTCTCCTGCCTCGAATGGGTGGCGCACGGATTCGAGATCGTGCAGTCGATCTATCCGCAGTGGAAGTTCGCCGCCGCCGATACCATCGCCGCCAACGGCGTGCACGCCGCGCTGCTGATCGGGCCGCGCCACCCGGTCGCCGCGCGCGCCGGCGAATGGCAGGCGAAGCTCGCGCGCTTCGACATCGACCTTCTCTGCGACGGCCGGCATATCGACCGCGGCAATGCCGCAAATGTCCTCGACGGCCCCCTCGCCGCGCTCCGCCATCTTGTCGGGCTTCTCGCCAACGACAAGATCAATCCGCCGCTCGCTGCCGGCGAGATCGTGACCACGGGAACGCTGACGCGCGCCATGCCGGTCAAGCCCGGCGAGACCTGGAGCACCGCGCTCCACGGCATCCCGCTCGACGGCATCCGGCTGCGGTTTACGTAAGAGCGACCACCCGCGGCTTCGCCTAACCCGCCTTACATCTGCGTTACATTCTTATTTTGTGATATCATTGATTTATGACCATCGAGGACATCGAAAAGGCCGTCTCTAAGCTGCGCGGACCAGCTCGCGGAATTCCGCGCCTGGTTCGAGGCGTTCGACGCCGCGCGCTTCGACGAAAGATCGAGCGCGACGCCAAGTCCGGCAAGCTCGACCGGCTGGCCGATCAGGCCCTCGACGATCTCCGCAAGGGCCGCGCTCGCGAGCTATGAGGCACTTCGCGAGTGCGCGTTTTGGGACGCTTACAGGCGACTTCCGAGCCGGTCGTGCCCTTGCCGACAAGAACTACGCGCCCGCGTCATTTGCGCTTCCGCCGTGGCGCTCGACAGCGCACGGGCGATCGCCGCGGCGACCATCGATTGCCAGCACACGAACAAAAGGCAGTAACCGGCTTGTCCGAATGGCCTGGAATGAACGCGACCTGCAGGATCGCTCCGAGCAACACCGCCACGGTCGCAGCGGGAAGGAGCGCCTCGATCCGCCGCATCGAAACATTGACAATGAGAACCCAAGCAGCGTTCCCACCCCGCCGATCAGTCCGCCGATCATGCCGACGAGGCCCGGCGCGAATGGCAGAGTTTTCGTCGACGGCGGGAGGGCGATGCGGAAGCGTCGGGAGCGCCATTGCCGGCGGTATTTGCGGCCGGCGCATCGGGGGCGGCGCCGCCGCCTTTGCGGTCGCCGCGTCGTCCTGGTTCGAGGCGGTCGGGGCCGGCTTGGTATAGTCGGACAGTTGATCGAAGGTGAATTGCGTCACATTGACCGCCAGGACCCACGCGGCCAGCGTGAAGGCAACGATCACGCATAAATGCAGCTTGTCCCGAATTCCGGATTTCCAGTTGGCGAACGCGACCAGCGCTCCAAAGAGCAAGCCGGGCACCGCGGTAACGCCGGTATCGTTGTATTTGCCGATCATGATGACGAACGGAATCCGCAACGCGTTCGGCCAATACAGAACCACCAGATAAGAGAGCACTCCGGTGGCTGCACCGCCCGCGGCGATCAGGGCCACGTCGCGTCGACGCGTTTGCTTCAAAATCTTGTCGACTTGCGCTGCCGTATCTGCGGCGACATTGCCCTCGGGTTCGAAAATGCTGACCGCACGCAGGTAAACCGGGATCTTGCCGATTTCCGTCGGCGCGATCATGACCGGCAGGATGTGGCCGCTCGGGTTGCTCCATTGGTCGCGGGCGAAGGAAAGCTCGGTCAAGGTGTACTTGCCCTTGGTCACCGATTCCGGGCTGACCAGGAAGACGAACAGATCGGAGGATTTGACGGCCTTTTCGATGCGCAAATCGTAGCTTTGCGCGGCCGGCAAGGTGTCCTTGGAGAAAAAGACCTTATAGCCGCGCTCGCGCAGCGCCACGGCAATCAGCTCCGCGCTTTCCTTTTGCTCGGAGGCGAAGGAAATAAAAACCTGCAAGACAACCCCTCCCCTGGGGCCAATGTTATAAACAATCGCGAATTGCGCAAGCTATCGGCGTGGGCGTCGCCCACTGATTCTCCATGCGCCGTATCGCCCCGGATTTCGCTTTCGCTCCATCCGGGCTACATCTTTCCGCAAAGAGGTTTAGCGATGACCGATCATGAAGCGCTCTCCGCGCTCAACACCGACTACATCAATTCCGTGCAGAACGGCGACGTGAAGCGCTTCGATGAAATCCTCGCCGGGGAGTTCTACGCCAGCAATCCGGACGGCTCGCTGGTGGACCGCGCCGGCTTCCTGGCGCAGACGGCAAAGCCGGTGACGATCAAGGGCCTCAAGGCGGACCAGGTGATGATCCGCATGTTCGGCGACGTCGCCATCATCCACGGCCGCACCACCTACACCACGGCCGAGGGCCGCGTTGCGCAGGGTCGCTATACCGACGTCTGGGCGAAGCGCGGCGGCAAATGGCTTGCCGTCTCGGCGCACGTCACGCGCGGCTGAGGTTCAACCGGGAGAGCAAGCGAAACTCAGCCCGTTTCCTCCGCGCAGGGATCGCGAATATCGCCGCCGCGGCGCCAGAATTTTTCCGTGCTCCGCGTCGTCGGACGCGAGAACGAGCCGGCGTCGATTGCTTCCATCGCCATCATCATCGCCGCGTCGGCCGTGGCCGAGTCGAGGCCGGTGATGAATTGCTCGAGCTTGGTGCGGCCCGTGGCCATCAGCGGCTTGCCGCTCGCCCGCCGCACGGTGGAGCGCCACTTGCCGGGCTGCCGCTCGAAAGTCGTGATGAGGAATTGCTTGTATTCCATCCGTCAGCCCCCGACAGAGAATCAATCAAGCGATGGCGGAGAATGGGTCACACGAGTAAGCGAATACTTGCGCCGACGCGGCTTGTTCGGGGCAACAGCGGGGCATGAACAAGGCGAGGTACGCGAAAAAAGCAGCATCGCGATCAACACAAAAGAAAGAAAGAAGGCAACGCGCCGAGCGCGGCAATTCCTGCCGCCTGTCGAACCTTGCCTTGCAACCTTCGCGGGCGCAGAGCTGGCGCTACGCGGGCGCGGGTCCGCAGGGAGGGCGACATGAAATCCGGTTCGGTCATTCTCGTTGCCGCCGCCGCGCTCTGCGCGCCGGCAACCGCGCACGCCGCCGCATTGACGGTGGTCGAGGTCGGCGCCCCCGCGGTCAATTGCGTGTTCAATTCAAGCTGCACCGTCGTGGTCAATGACAGCGTCGGCACGCTGCAATACACGCCGCTCGGCAACGGCGCATTCCTGCAGTCGCGCAGCTATCCAGGCCAGCCCGGCACGCCCGGCGCCGGCACCACCGCTTACGAGTATCGCGTCGATCTCACGCAAGCGACCGGCTTCACCGAATGCCTGGCCGGGCTGGTGGTCGATTTCGGGCCGGTCAAAAAACTGACCTATCCGACGAACCAGCCGGGCGACGTCTTCGTCACGACGCAGGGCGGCCTCGGCAGCGTCGGCATCAAGTCCGCCGAGCAGGACGGCACCGTCATTGTCTTCAGCTTCAGCAAATATCTGTGCGCCGGGCAGACCAGCTATTTCTTCGGCCTGGCGGCGACGACCGCGCCGCAAGCGGGCAACGCGACGCTGTTCGGATTCGGCAGTCCGCCCTTCGTGCAGACCTCGGTCCGCGCGCCGCAGCACTGAAACGCAATCCGATCCAGGGGGCGACAATGCGAAAGCCGAAACGTTCGACCGCAGCCGTCCGCCAGCGCAAGCCGGAGCGGCTGGCGCTGCGCGACCCGCGGCTGAAGAAAATCTACGTTTATGCCGAAGGCACCTTCGTGCTGCACAATGCGGCGGAGGTGCACAAGATCGTCATCAAGACGCCGGCCTTCGACGTCGCCGGCTGGATCGACCTGTCGAGCATGGCGCCAGGCGGCGACGAGGTTTTCACCGAGGTCCACGTCACCTTTGCCAACCGCACCAACGTGCTCTATCAGCGCACGGTGTTCGACGGCCCGCGGCTGATCACGCTGAGCGACATCACCAACGGCCAGGGCTATCTCTCCGGCACCCACATCGAAATCTGGATCCAGCAGACCACCTCGCACAACAATTTCGCGACGCCGGTCGAGTACGCCTATCAATTTGTCGTCGAATCCGCATAGACGGCAGGTGCCGTGGTGCGATGGCGCTGGAGGTGACGAGCTAGGGCGGCTGCGCGCCAGCTCGTCGAGCCGGTCGGCCAGTTGCTTGAGCTGCCACTCCCGCGCGAGAGCAGCCGCCCTCCCCCAGTCCGGCCTCTGATCGGCAAGCCTCGGCAACGGCGCCTTGCGGTTCATCGTGGCGATCGAGCGAAAGAGCCGTAAATCCTCGGCCTGTTTGGCAAAGCGGCCGGCCTTGAGGATGGCGGCGAGGCTCCCGTATTTGCGCAGGAGCGTTGCCGCGCCGGTCGCGCCGACACCCGGCGCGCCCGGCAGCTTGTCGGAAGGATCGCCGCGCAAGGCGATGAAATCCGGCACCTGCGCCGGATCGACACCGTAACGGGCGCGGACCTCCGCCGGACCGATGCGCGCCATTCCCTGCCCGCGGACCGGATAAAGGATCGTGATGTGCTCCGAGGCAAGCTGGAAGGTGTCGCGGTCGCCGCTGGCGACGAGCGCGCGGCCGCCGCGCCGCTCTTCGGCTGTGGCCGCGGCCGCGAGGAAATCGTCGGCCTCATAGCCCGCGCCCTTCGCGTTGGCAAAGCCGCAGGCGGCGACGAGGTCCGGAATGATGGCGAGCTGCTCGATCAGATCGTCATCGAATTCGCGGCCGCTCTGATACGCGGCAAACTGCTCGTGGCGATAGGTCGGCGCTTCGTAAGTGTCCCAACCGACCAGCACGGCGCGCGGCTCTTCCTCGCGGTGAAGACGCAGCAGCAAATTGGCGAAGCCGAGGATCGCGCCGGCGGGGCGGTCGCCGTTCCTGCGGATGTTCTTCGGCAGCGCGTGATAGGCGCGGTGCGCAAAGGAGTCGCCGTCGATCACCAGCAACGGCCGGATCGGGTGGCTTGGCCGCGGGCTTGGACTGTTTCGCGTGTAGGGTGGGCTGAGCGGAGCGAAGCCCACGCGGATTTCGCTGCGGCGACCGCTTGGGCGCGGCGCTGCCCTTGCCCGCCCTGCCGGCTTTTCGGCGGTCGTGCCGTCGCGCAGCTCGATCCAAACCGGCGCGTGATCGCTGGCGTTTTCCTTGCCGCGGACCTCGCGATCGACGCCGGCGGCGAGAAGCCGCTTCGCCGCCTGTTTGCTCAAGAGCAGATGATCGATGCGCAGGCCGGCATCGCGCGGCCAGCGATTCCGCAGGTAGCTCCAATAGGTGTAGATCGGCGCGTCGCGATGTAGCGAGCGGATAGCGTCGCGCCAGCCCTGCTCGAGAAGCTGCGCGAAACGCGCGCGGGTTTCCGGCTGGAGCAGCGCATCCTTGTCGTAGGATTTGGTCGGGTAGATGTCGCCGATCGGACGGCACCACGTTATAATCGCCGGCGAGCACGACGGGCACGCCGGCGGCGAACAGGTCCGCGGCATGGGCGAGGAGCCGGTCGGTCCACGCCAGCTTGTAGGCGAATTTCGGCCCCGGCTGCGGGTTGCCGTTCGGTGCGTAAAGCGAGGCGATCAGCACGCCATTGACGGCGGCCTCGATGTAGCGCGCTTGCGCGTCCTCGGCGTCGCCAGGGAGATCGGTGCGGGTGACGATCGGCTCGCCACCGCGCGCCAGAATGGCGACGCCGTTCCACGATTTCTGCCCGCGCCAGACCGCGCCATAGCCCGCCTTCTCGATCGCCGCCTGGGGAAATTCACGGTCCGCGGCTTTGAGCTCCTGCAAGCAGACGATGTCGGGCCTGGCCGCCCGCAACCAGGCCAGGAGATTCGCCAGGCGCTTATTGATATTATTGATGTTGAAGGTGGCGATCTTCATCGCGCGGCGCGCCGTCGGCATGATGGGTTGAGCGCGGCGAACCTATCAAGGTGCGCCACGTGCGGTCGGCGGGTTTCATTTCGCTCGACCCACCCCACATAGTGATCATGTCCGCAAGCGTCCGCAACAATACCGCCCTCTCCCGCTTCGAGCTTGACGTCGATGGCGGCACCGCGGTCGCGAACTATACCGTCGCCGACGGCGTCATCACGTTCACGCATACGGAAGTGCCGCTCCCGGCGCGCGGGGCCGGCGTCGCCTCGCGGCTCATCCAGAGCGCGCTCGAGATGGTGCGCGCTCTAGGGCTGAAAGTTGTCGCCCGCTGCTGTTTCGTGCGCGCCTATCTGGCCAAGCACCCGGAATTTCAGGATCTCGTCGCTTAGCGGATAAGACATTTTTTGGCGGGCAAGACATTTAGGGGGAAGGCTTCATGCGTGTCGATCTTTCCGGCCTCCGGGCGCTGGTCACCGGCTCCACCAAAGGCATCGGCCGCGCCATCGCCGCGACGCTCGCGCAGAACGGCGCCGAGGTCGCGGTCAATGGGCGCAAGACAGCCGATGTCGCCGATGCGATCGCGGCGATCCGCGCGACGCAACCCCAGGCGCGGCTCGTGCCGGCGCCCGGGGACGTCGCCACAGCCGAAGGCGTCGCCGCAATCATCAAGGCCGCGGGTGAAGTCGATATCCTGGTCAACAATGCCGGGATTTACGAGGTCAAAGACGCCTTCGAGATTCCCGACGAGGACTGGCAGCGGCTGTTCGCGGTGAACGTCATGTCGGGCGTGCGCTTCACGCGGCACTATGGGCCGCGCATGCGCGACAAGGGATTTGGCCGGATCGTCTTCATCTCCTCCGAATCCGGCGTGCAGATTCCGACCGAGATGATCCATTACGGTTTCTCCAAATCCGCCGATCTCGCGCTGACGCGCGGCTTCGCGCAGGCGCTGGCCGCCAGCGGCGTCACCGTCAATGCGGTGCTGCCCGGCCCGACCCGCACCGATGGCGTCGAGGCCATGTTCAAAGCGAGAGGCCAATCGCTCGACGATCCGAAGGTGGAGCGTGGCTTCATCGACCGGGCGCGGCCCAGTTCGATCATCAAGCGGCTGGCCAAGCCGGAAGAGGTCGCCGCGACCGTCGCTTTCCTATGTTCGCGCGAGGCGAGCGCGATCACCGGGTCGCCGGTACGGGTCGATGGCGGTATCGTGATGTCGATCACCTAGCGGGGTCGCAAGGGCGCGGCGCATGCTCGGCGCGGCGCTCAGGTTTTGATCTTGCCGAGCACCTCTTGCATCTTCTCTAGAACTTCGCGCGTCTTCTCCGCATAGAACGCATTCACCACCTCGCAGATCGTTTGCACCTTGGGGTCGAGCGGATTTATTCCGGCCGACACCAGGCGACTGTGCAGGGCTTGAAACACTTCATCGCGTTCAAACATGGCGGCCTCCCGGCCGGTTGTTGGCCGCTCCGATCATAGCTTCGGCAGCGGCCGCTTTCCTTTCGCCTTCTCGCTCGGCACCTTCACCAACGCTTCGCCATCCAGCACCGCCTCGCCGTCGACCTCGCAGAGACAGGACAGCCGAGCGCGGGATTTTTCCGGAATGAGCTCGGCGACGGTGACCGTCACCACCACCGTATCGCCGATCTTGACCGGCGCGCGGAAGTTCAATGTCTGCGAAATGTAGACCGCGCCGGGACCCGGCAATCGCGTCCCCAGTACCGCGGAGATGAGGCTCGCGGTGTAGAGGCCGTGCGCGATCCGGGTGCGGAACGAGGTCTTGGCGGCGAAATGCTCGGAGAGGTGGATCGGATTGCGGTCGCCGGTGAGTTGCGCGAAGCCGACCACGTCGGACGAGGAAACGGCCTTTTCCAGCCGCTCGGTCATCCCGACCGAGAGGTCCTCGAAGAACAGCGTGCGCAGCGGCGGCAAATTCATCCGCGTATTGGAGCGCGCTAAGTTATCGCTGGCAAGCGCGGCCGCTTGGCGATCGGGCGTCTAGGCGCGCGCGCGGCCGACAAACCAGCCGACCACGAACAGAATGATCGCGGCGACGAGCGCGAGCACGGCATGCTTCATGTGCATGTGGGCGGAACCCGCCTCATAGCCCGGCATGAATGGCGGCAAAGAACCGGCCGGCATCACGAAATAGACCACGGCCGCGATGACGCAAATGATGGCCAGAAGATAGGCGAGCATTCTCATGGGCTGTCGTCCCCTGTCGCTTGGTGAATGAAAGCGGACGACCGGTTAGCACAACAGCGCGGGTCTTGGCGAGGCGCGCGGGGCGACCGAAACGCCGCCTGCCCAGTTTAATTTTTCGGCGCGTCTGGCGCCGCAGAGCCGCGTGGATCGTCCTTATTGGACAGGCATTTCTTCATGAACGCCGAGCGGGCGGCGCCTTGCAGCTTCTGGTCATCGGCGCCGAACTTGCACGTCGCCATCTTGTCCTTGCCGGTGACGGCAAAGGACGGCGAAGCCGGCATGATCACGGTCAGGAGCGCGACGATGGCGTATCGAAGCATGGCAGGACCCTCCGAGCGCCACAGCCGCCTGGCGCTGCGTCAATTGGGGCAGCGATAGAGGACCGCGCTATAGGTCTTGTCGCGGTCCATGAACTGGACGGTATTGTCGGGTCGCATGGTGAAGGTCACGTCGCCCATCAGCGGCCCGGTCGGAAACTTGCACTCGACATGGGCATCGATGTTGCTGCCGTCGCGCTTGGTGCCGAGGAACATGCAGACGCCGACATGCGAATCGATCTCCTCGGGGGAGATTTTGACCTTGAGCTCGCTCGGGTCGCTGCCATCGCCCTTGCACGGGACGTTCTGCGTGTAGCTGCCGCTGAGCACGAATTCGTCCGCCGCCGGCGCGGCGCTGCAGCCGATGAAAGTGGCAATCGCAATGCATCCGGCGAGCGGATGGATGGTCTTCGCCACGAGCCCCAGACCTTTCGCCTTGATGCCGCCCCCAGACGCAGCACCGCAGCCTAACCGACCGGGGAAATCTAGCCAAGATTATGCAGTTCGCCAATCGAATCTATCCCCGGCGAAATGCGAAGCGGCGCCCCAAGGGGCGCCGCCTTGCGTCCGTGCCGCCGGTTAGTGGGCGGTAAGGCCGGAGGAATCCTCCTCCACGATGGCTTCGGGAACTTCGACGGGTTTCGCCGTCGCCTCGTCCCACACGATCGCCTCGGGCATGCGCACCAGCGCACGCGCGAGCACCTCGTCCATGCGCGAGACCGGGATGATGTCGAGCCCGCTCTTGATGCTGTCGTTGATCTCGACAAGATCCTTGGCGTTCTCCTCCGGAATCAGCACGGTCTTGATGCCGCCGCGGTGCGCGGCAAGGAGCTTCTCCTTCAAGCCGCCGATCGGCAGCACGCGGCCGCGCAGCGTGATCTCGCCGGTCATGGCGACGTCGCGGCGCACCGGAATGCCGGTCATCACCGAGACGATGGCGGTGACCATGGCGACGCCCGCGGACGGGCCGTCCTTCGGCGTCGCGCCCTCCGGCACGTGCACGTGGATGTCGCGCTTGTCGAACGACGGCGGCTCGATGCCGAAGGCGACCGCGCGCATGCGCACATAGGAGGCCGCCGCCGAGATCGATTCCTTCATCACGTCGCGCAGATTGCCGGTGACGGTCATCTTGCCCTTGCCGGGCATCATGGCCGCCTCGATGGTCAGCAGCTCGCCGCCGACGTCGGTCCAGGCAAGCCCGGTGACGACGCCGACCTGGTCCTCGTCCTCGACCTCGCCGTAGCGGAACTTCGGCACGCCGAGATAGTCGGCCAGCACCTGATCGGTGACCTGCACCGATCCCTTCTTCGAGATCGTCAGCTCCTTCACCGCCTTGCGGATCAGGGTCGAAAGCTCGCGCTCGAGGTTGCGCACGCCGGCTTCGCGCGTGTAGCGGCGAATGATCGTCAGCAACGCGTCATCGTCGATCGACCACTCGCCGGGCTCGAGGCCGTGCTTGACGATCGCGTGCGGGATCAGGTGCTTGCGCGCGATCTCGACCTTCTCGTCCTCGGTGTAGCCGGCGATGCGGATGATCTCCATGCGGTCCATCAGCGGCGGCGGGATGTTGAGCGTGTTCGCCGTGGTGATGAACATCACGTTGGACAGATCGTAGTCGACCTCGAGATAGTGATCGTTGAAGGCGTGGTTCTGCTCCGGATCGAGCACCTCGAGCAGCGCCGATGACGGATCGCCGCGGAAATCGGCGCCCATCTTGTCGACCTCGTCGAGCAGGAACAGCGGATTGGAGGTCTTCGCCTTGCGCATCGACTGGATGACCTTGCCCGGCATCGAGCCGATATAGGTGCGCCGATGGCCGCGGATCTCGGCCTCGTCGCGCACGCCGCCAAGCGAGACGCGCACGAACTCGCGTCCGGTCGCCCGGGCGATCGACTTGCCCGAGCGAGGTCTTGCCGACGCCGGGCGGGCCGACCAGGCAGAGGATCGGGTCCGGTCAGCTTGTTGGCGCGCTGCTGCACCGCCAGATATTCGACGATGCGCTCCTTGACCTTCTCGAGCCCGTAGTGATCGGCGTCGAGGATCTGCTCGGCGAGCGTGAGATCCTTCTTGACCTTGGACTTCTTGTTCCACGGGATCGACAGCAGCCAGTCGAGATAGTTGCGCACGACGGTGGCTTCCGCCGACATCGGCGACATCTGCCGCAGCTTCTTGAGCTCGTGCTGCGCCTTCTCGCGCGCCTCCTTCGACAGCTTGGTGCGCTTGATCTTCTCCTCGATCTCGGCGAGCTCGTCCTTGCCGTCCTCGTCGCCGAGCTCCTTCTGGATCGCCTTCATCTGCTCGTTGAGGTAATACTCGCGCTGGGTCTTCTCCATCTGCCGCTTGACGCGCGTGCGGATGCGCTTCTCGACCTGCAGCACCGAGATTTCGCTCTCCATCAGGCCGAGCACCTTCTCCAGCCGCTCGGTGACGACGGGCGTCTCCAGGATCATCTGCTTGTCGGGAATCTTGACCGCGAGATGCGGGGCGACGGTGTCGGCGAGCTTGGCGTAGTCCTCGATCTGCTGGACCACGCCGACCACCTCGGGCGACACCTTCTTGTTGAGCTTCACATAGCCCTCGAACTCGTTGACGACCGAGCGCGCCAGCGCTTCGGCCTCGACCTGATCGCCCGCCAACTCGGCGATCACGACCGCGTCGGCCTCGTAGTAGTCCGCGCGATCGGTGTATTGCTTGACCGTGGCGCGCGCGGCGCCCTCGACCAGCACCTTCACGGTGCCGTCGGGCAGCTTGAGCAGTTGCAGCACGCTCGCCAGCGTGCCGACGCTGAAGATGGCGTCGGTCGCCGGATCGTCGTCGGAGGCATTCTTCTGCGTCGCGAGCAGGATGAACGTGTCCGAGCGCATCACCTCTTCGAGCGCCTTGATCGACTTCTCGCGGCCGACGAACAGCGGAACGATCATGTGCGGGAAGACAACGATGTCCCGCAGAGGCAGCACCGGATAGGCGCGGGTTTCGCCGGTCATCAGGGGCGGCTTCGGCTTGGCGACGTTTGTCATGGCCCCACTTCCTTATTGTTGTGCACGTCCATCGCGACCCGCAGGATGCGCTGTCACGATGGCTGCCGGGTGCGCGATACGCAGTACGCCTTCTTCCCGCGCTCACTATAGGTGGCGTTGCAGCACGAGTGTGTCAAGAAAGGCCGGTTTTTGCGGCAAAAGACGCTGCTGCAGGGCGGCGAGGGCGTGCCGCGAGCCGAATCGACGGTGCCGGGGTCCGGCACCGCTCTCAGGCGCTCGCTCCGCCGGCCTCGCCGGCGGCCGATCGGAGCGGTCGGCATAGATGTAGAGCGGCCGCGCGGCGCCCTCGACGACCTCGCGCGAGATCACGACTTCCTCGACGCCTTCGAGGCTCGGCAGATCGAACATGGTGTCGAGCAGGATGCTCTCCATGATCGAGCGCAGACCGCGCGCGCCGGTCTTGCGGTCGATCGCCTTGCGGGCGATCGCGGCAAGCGCCTCGTCGGCCAGCGTCAGGTCGACGGTCTCCATCTCGAACATGCGCTGGTACTGCTTCACCAGCGCGTTCTTCGGCTCGGTGAGGATGCGCTTGAGCGAGGGCTCGTCGAGATCCTCGAGCGTCGCCACCACCGGAAGCCGGCCGACGAATTCCGGAATGAGCCCGTACTTCAGCAAATCCTCGGGCTCGACGTCGCGGAAGATCTCGCCCTGCTTGCGGTCCTCCGGCGCCATCACCTTGGCGCCGAAGCCGATCGAGGTCGAACGGCCGCGCGCGGAGATGATCTTCTCCAGGCCGGCGAAGGCGCCGCCGCAGACGAACAGGATGTTGGTGGTGTCGACCTGCAGGAATTCCTGCTGCGGATGCTTGCGGCCGCCCTGCGGCGGCACGCTCGCGATCGTGCCTTCCATGATCTTCAGCAGCGCCTGCTGCACGCCCTCGCCCGAAACGTCGCGGGTGATCGAGGGGTTGTCCGACTTGCGCGAGATCTTGTCGATTTCGTCGATATAGACGATGCCGCGCTGGGCGCGCTCGACATTGTAGTCGGCCGACTGCAGCAGCTTCAAAATGATGTTCTCGACGTCCTCGCCGACATAGCCGGCTTCGGTCAGCGTGGTCGCGTCCGCCATCGTGAACGGCACGTCGAGGATGCGCGCCAGCGTCTGCGCCAGCAGCGTCTTGCCGGAGCCGGTCGGCCCGATCAGCAGGATGTTCGACTTCGCCAGCTCGACGTCGTTGTGCTTGCTCTGGTGATTGAGCCGCTTGTAGTGATTGTGGACGGCGACCGAGAGCACCTTCTTGGCGTGATCCTGGCCGATGACGTAGTCGTCGAGAACCTTGCGGATCTCGCGCGGCGTCGGGATGCCGTCGCGCGACTTCACCAGCGAGGATTTGTTCTCCTCGCGGATGATGTCCATGCACAGTTCGACGCACTCGTCGCAGATGAAGACGGTCGGCCCGGCGATGAGCTTGCGCACCTCGTGCTGGCTCTTGCCGCAGAACGAGCAGTAGAGCGTGTTCTTGGAGTCGCCGCCGCCAACCTTGCTCATTCCAGTCTCCGCCTTCACCGACGCGCAGCCGAGAGCCTCGATAGCTTACCGGCCGCCGCGCTAACAATCCGTAGCAATAACCGCCCTCTCCGTGCGGCCGTCCCGGCACAGTGACAAGACCCGGTCACCTGGCACAAGCCTGCATGCTAACGGCGTGCCAATCAAGAATCCATTAACGATAACGCGAGTTTGCAGTGATGTGGCTTCCGTAGCACACCGCCGCAATCCGCACTTGACGGCGATGTGGCGGTCATTTTGGGTTGCCCGAATCAGCCCATTTGCATGGCGCCCGGGGCGCCGTTTTCGGGCTCCCTCACGTTTTGCTCCTCACGTCTTGGCGAGGACCGGCTCGGACTTGAGCGAGGGTTCCTCCGGACGCTTCTCGATGACCTTGTCGATGAGACCGAAATCCTTGGCCATCTCGGCGGTCAGGAACATGTCGCGCTCGAGCGCATCCTCGATCTTCTTCAACGGCTGGCCGGTGTGCTTGACGTAAATCTCGTTCAGCCGGCGTTTCAGATTCAGGATTTCCTGGGCATGCAGCATGATGTCGGTCGCCTGGCCCTGGAACCCGCCCGAAGGCTGGTGGACCATGATGCGGGCATTGGGCAGCGCAAAGCGCAGATCCTTGGCCCCGGCGGCAAGCAGCAGCGAGCCCATGGACGCGGCCTGGCCGGTGCACAGCGTCGAAACCGCCGGGCGGATGAATTGCATGGTGTCGTAGATCGCCAGGCCCGAGGTCACGATGCCGCCCGGCGAATTGATGTACATCGAGACTTCTTTCTTCGGATTTTCCGCCTCGAGGAACAAAAGCTGGGCGACGACAAGCGAAGCCACGCCGTCCTCGATCGGCCCGGTAATGAAGATGATCCGCTCCTTCAACAGCCGGGAGTAGATGTCGTAGGCCCGCTCGCCGCGGTTGGTCTGCTCCACCACCATGGGAACGAGGTAGTTCATGTAGGTATCGTTCGGATCGCGCATCGGCCACCGTGTCCCTTCTTCAACGGGTTCGCCTACTCTGACTGAGTCGGGCTCGGTCTGTCGCCACCACGGATCGCGCCGCCCTTCCTCGAGCGCGGCTTTATTCCTCGTCTTCCTTGAACAGCTCTTCCCGCGAAACCTGCTGGTCCGTGACCTCGGCGAGCTCGACCAGGAAGTCTACGACCTTGTCCTCGAAGATCGGCGCGCGCAATGCGGCGAGCGCCTCGGGATTCTTGCGGTAATAGTCCCAAATCTGCTGCTCCCGGCCGGGGAACTGCCGGGCCTGTTCCACGACGGCCGCGGTCAGTTGTTCGTCGGTCACCTTGATATTGTTCTTCTCGCCGATTTCCGCAATGACAAGGCCGAGCCGCACCCGCCGCTCGGCAATGGCGCGGTATTCGGCTCGCGCCTTCTCCTCGGTTGTGTCTTCGTCGGCAAAGCTGCGGCCCTGCTGCTTGAGGTCGTTCTCGACCGAGGCCCAGACGCTGTTGAACTCCTGCTCGACCAGGCTGGGCGGCGGTTCGAATTTGTGGCGCTCGTCGAGCTGGTCGAGCAGCGCGCGCTTGAGCTTCTGCCGCGACACCGCCGCATGCTCGCGCTCGAATGCGGTCCTTGACCGCGTCCTTGAGCTTGGCCAGCGATTCCATGCCGAGCGTCTTGGCGAAATCGTCATCGATCGTGACGGCGCCGGGCGCTTCGACCGACTGTGGCGGTGACCGCAAAGGTCGCGTCCTTGCCGGCAACCGTCTTCGCCGGATAGTCTTCCGGGAACTTCACATCGAAGGTCCGGTTTTCGCCGGCCTTGACCCCGATCAGATGGTCCTCGAAGCCGGGAATGAACTGTCCCGAGCCGAGCTGCATGGGAACGTTCTCGCCGGAGCCGCCCTCGAACGGCTCGCCCTGCATGGTCCCCTGGAACGAGATCGTGACCCGGTCGCCCTTTTCCGCCGCCTCGGATTTTGCCGTGAACGGCCGGTTTTGCTCGGCGATCGCCTGCAGGGCTTGATCGATTTCCGCGTCGGTCACCGGCGCGACAAGCCGCGTGAGCTTGATGGTCTTGAAATCGGCGAGCGTGATCGGCGGCACGATCTCGATCTCGACCGTATAGGCAAGGTCGGCCTTGCCGGCGATGACCGCCTCGACCGCGGCCTCGTCGGACGGCAGCACGACGTTCGGCTCGGTGGCGAGCCTGAAACCGTGATCGGTGACGATCTTGCTGTTGGCCTCGCGCACCGCTGCGTCGATGACCTCCGCCATCGTCGCTTTGCCGTAGAGCCGCTTGAGATGCTCGACCGGCACCTTGCCGGGCCGGAAACCGCGCAGCTGCACGCGGTCCTTGAGGTCATCGAGGCGCTCATTGACCTTCGCTTCGAGGTCCGTCGCGGGGACGATCACGCGATATTCGCGTTTGAGGCCTGCGGCGGCAGTTTCGGTCACTTGCATCGTCAATACTCTTCACGGCCGGTCATCGCGCACATTCGCGCTAAGTTTCGGGCCAAGTTTCGGGCCAGGTTTTCGGGCCTGGTTTCGGGCCAACTTTTGGAAACCGCCCAACTGGTGCGGGCGGAGGGGCTCGAACCCCCACGACTTTCGTCACGGGAACCTAAATCCCGCGCGTCTACCAATTCCGCCACGCCCGCGACGGCGGCTGCTTCGGCGGCGCGGCTTATATCACGCGGAAGCGGCCGCATACTATCAAAATAGCCGCTGAATCGCCGGCTGCAACGCCGTTTCCGCGCGGCCTGAGGCGCCGGATCAACCCAGAAGCGCCCGGTACACGCCGGGAAGCGCCTCCGGCAAATCCTCGGAAATCAGGCCTGGACCGGCCGCCCGGGCGGCCTCGCCATGCAGCCAGACCGCGGCAGCGGCGGCCTCGAAGGCCGGCATGCCTTGCGCCAGGAGGCCGGTCACCATCCCGGTCAGCACATCGCCGGCGCCGGCGGTGGCCAGATAGGCCGGCGCGTTGGCGGCAATTGCGGCCCGGCCGTCCGGTGAGGCGACGACGGTATCGGCGCCCTTGAGGACGATGACGGCCGCGGCGGCCTGCGCGGCGAGCCGCGCCCTTTCGAGTTTTGACCCGACCTTCATTCGCTCATCCAAAGCGCCGAAATACCGACTGAATTCACCCTCATGCGGCGTGAGGACCGTGCCCGGCTCCGCCGCGGTCGCGCAGCGCCGCGGCGAGCCGCCGCGGATCGGCTGCGAAACTCGTGATCGCGTCGGCGTCGAGCACCACGGCGCGCTCGCCGGAAAGCGCCGCCAGGACGAGCGCGCAGGTCGCCTCCCCGACACCCAAGCCTGGACCGATCGCCAGCGCATTGAGCCGGCGGTCCGCGAGGAACTCGGTCAGCTCGAGCGGCGCCATCGACCGGCCGCACCATCACCGCGAGGCTCGTCGCAGCATTGACGGCGAGCGCGTCGCGCGGACTGGCGATCGTGACCAGGCCCGCTCCGGCGCGCAGGGCTCCGCGGGCCGCAAGACGCGCGGCTCCCGTCGACCAGGAAGGACCCGACACGACGACGGCATGGCCGCGTTCGTATTTGTGTCCCTCCTCGCGCGGCACCGGAAAATCTTTGCGCCAGAGCGCGGGGCCGTTCTCGAATGTCTGCGGCGCGATCCGCCGCAATACTGAATCGGGAATGCCGATGTCGGCGACGGAAATCGCGCCGCAATGGAGCCGGCCGGGCAAGAGGAGGTGGCCGGGTTTCTTGCGGAAGAAGGTCACGGTCTGCGCGGCGTTGACGGCTTCTCCCATCACCGCGCCGGTCGTGCCGTTGATGCCGCTCGGCAGATCGACCGCAATGATCGGCGCCGCTTGCGCATTCATGCTTTCGATCATGGCGCGCGGCAGCCCGTCAACCGGCCGGTCGAGGCCGGCGCCGAACAAGGCGTCGATGACGACGATCGCTCGCCGCCTTACGCCGCCGAGGTCTTCTGGTCGCGCCGCGTCGATCGGACCGGTCCATTTGCCTCGCCGCCAGCGCCGCGTCGCCCTTGAGCGCGGGCGCATCGCCGGTGAACAACACCCGCACGCGATAGCCGCGTGCGGCGAGCAATCGCGCCGCGACAAATCCGTCGCCGCCATTGTTGCCGGGCCCGGCGACGACGGCGACCCTGGCGCCCAACGGATGGCGCGCGGCAACCGCATCGGCGACCGCGGCGCCCGCCTGCTCCATGAGATCGATGCCTGCGACCCCGCCGGCGATGGCCAGCCGGTCGGCTTGCGCCATCTCGGCGTTGCTCAAAAGCTCAATCATGCTGGTCCGACAATAGCGAAAGCGGCGCAACGCGGATAATGCGCGCCGCGCCGTTGACGACATAATAGGCAATATGCCTAGTTTGACGGCGAAGCCATTTCCTTGCCCTTCGCAACTGGATCATGGTCGTTCCATAGCGCGCTGATCCGGTTAAGCTTTCAGCGGCTGCGCGGCCTTGGCACGGGACCTGCTAACCAAGCCTCGGTTCCATCGGGGCTTCTGCCGCCCACGGAGCCGGGAGACGAAACGCGATGAAGAAGATCGAGGCGATCATCAAGCCGTTCAAACTCGACGAAGTGAAGGAGGCGCTGCAGGAGGTAGGCTTGCAAGGAATAACGGTCACCGAAGCCAAGGGGTTTGGTCGCCAGAAGGGGCACACCGAACTCTATCGCGGGGCCGAATACGTGGTCGATTTTCTTCCCAAGGTGAAGATCGAGATTGTGCTCGGTGACGACATGGTCGAAAAAGCCATCGAGGCGATCCGGCGCGCGGCCCAGACCGGGCGGATCGGCGACGGCAAAATCTTCGTCTCCAATATCGAGGAAGCCATCCGGATCCGGACGGGGGAATCCGGGCATGACGCCATCTGAGCCGCTGGCCCGACTGCTTCGCGTTAGCAGATTTCGACCAGAGCGATGAGGCATTCACCAGCACACGAAGGGGTACGCCTGCCATGACGACGCCGAAGAATGTCATGAAAATGATCAAGGACAGCGACGTGAAATACGTCGACTTCCGCTTTACCGACCCGCGCGGCAAGTGGCAGCACGTCACCTTTGATATTTCCCAGATCGAGGAAGACACGTTCGCCGAAGGCATGATGTTCGACGGCTCCTCGATCGCCGGCTGGAAGGCGATCCACGAGTCCGACATGTGCCTCATGCCGGATCCCGCCTCCGCCTGCATCGATCCGTTCTTCGCCGAAACGACGCTGGTGCTGGTGTGCGACGTGCTCGAGCCGACGACCGGCGAGCCCTATTCGCGCGATCCGCGCGGCATCGCCAAGCGCGCCGAGGGCATGGTCAAGTCGATGGGCGTCGGCGACACGGTCTATTTCGGCCCGGAGGCCGAGTTCTTCGTGTTCGACGACGTGCGCTACAAGGCCGAGCCCTACAACACCGGCTTCAAGCTCGATTCGATTGAATTCCCCACGAATGCCGATACCGCCTATGAGGGCGGCAATCTCGGCCACCGCGTGTGGACCAAGAAGGGCTACTTCCCGGTGCCGCCGCAGGATTCCGTGCAGGACATGCGCTCGGAGATGCTAGCGGCGATGGCGCGCATGGACGTCAAGGTCGAGAAGCACCACCACGAGGTCGCCTCCGCGCAGCACGAGCTCGGCATGAAATTCTCGCCGCTGACGGTGATGGCGGATCAGCTGCAGATCTACAAATACTGCATCCAGCAGGTCGCGCAGGTCTACGGCAAGACCGCATGCTTCATGCCGAAACCGATCTACGGCGACAACGGCTCGGGCATGCATTGCCACCAGTCGATCTGGAAGGGCGGCAAGCCGGTCTTCGCCGGCAACAAATACGCCGACCTGTCGGAGACCTGCCTGCAATACATCGCCGGCATCATCAAGCACGCCAAGGCGATCAACGCCTTCACCAACCCGACGACCAACTCGTATAAGCGGCTGGTGCCGGGCTTCGAGGCGCCGGTGCTGCTCGCCTATTCGGCGCGCAACCGCTCGGCCTCCTGCCGCATTCCCTACACGACCAATCCCAAGGCGAAGCGCGTCGAAGTGCGTTTCCCCGATCCGCTCGCCAATCCGTATCTGGGGTTCGCGGCGATGTTGATGGCCGGTCTCGACGGCATCAAGAACAAGCTCGATCCGGGCGAGGCGGTCG
The DNA here is from genome assembly GCA_963695665.1 of uncultured Alphaproteobacteria bacterium. Taxonomy (GTDB): domain Bacteria; phylum Pseudomonadota; class Alphaproteobacteria; order Rhizobiales; family Xanthobacteraceae; genus BOG-931. Next base: position 173,453 of record CAVOHL010000034.1, on the reverse strand, counting down.
ACAAGGATCTCTACGATCTGCCGCCGAAGGAGCTGAAGAAGATCCCGACCGTCTGCGGCTCGCTGCGGCAGGCGCTGGAAGAGCTCAACAAGGATCGCGCCTTCCTCAAGGTCGGCGGCGTGTTCGATGACGACTTCATCGACGCCTACGTGGACCTGAAGATGAGCGAGGTGATCCGTTTCGAGCACACGCCGCACCCGGTCGAGTTCGAAATGTATTACTCGGCGTAGGCGTTCCTCCTGCATCGGACGCGATGCGAACCTAAAGGGCGCCGTCAGCGGCGCCCTTTTCTTTTGCGGTTATGCTCTTCGCCCGATGCCGGGCATCCAAGCCGCCGGCGCCTGCCGCACCGTGGCGGCGAGGCCTTGTTTGGCCGGCCGATCCGGAGCGGCGCCGACGGCCTCCTCGTCCATCTCGATGCGGTTGCGTCCATTGGCTTTGGCGCGATAGAGCGCGGCGTCGGCGCGCGTGATCAGCGTCTCGACTGCAGCCAATGGGCTGCCGCAAGCGATGCCGATGCTGACCGTCGCCGCGATGCGCTGACCCTCAAGCGCGATCTCGGCTGCCGCAAAGGCCGACCGCACGCGCTCGGCAGCGATTGCTGCCTCGGCGAGCGTGCCGGACACCATGGCGACAAACTCCTCGCCGCCGAGCCGGCCGATGACGTCGCGTGGCGCGCATGGTCTTGCGCACGACCTCGGCGAACACTTCCAGGACTGCGTCGCCGCCATCGTGTCCGAACCGATCGTTGATCGACTTGAACCTGTCGAGGTCAAAGGCAAGCAGGCTGACCGGTGCCATGCCGATGCGGTTGCTCTCCATGAGCTCGCCGGCAGCCTCGAAGAAGCCACGACGGTTGAGGACGCCGGTCAAGGGATCGGTGGTCGCCGCCAATTTGTAAAAACGTACGGTCCGGTCCTTGGCCAGGATCAGCACCAGGAAGGCCGCGCCGATCACGTAGAGCAGAATCTCGATGGCAAACACGGCGACCCAGCCGGCCAGACCGCGGATGGTCTCGCCGGCGGGCGAAAGCGTCGCCAGCGCCACCGGAAAGAGGAAGATGGCCCCGTGCAGCATGGGCACGAAGCTGGCGGGCCAGCGCCGGATCAGCGACTTGCGCCGCTCGTGCCATAGCTCGGCGGCAATCAGGAACGTATAGGTCGCGACGATCAGCGAGCTCAGCACAATGCGTGAAGCCGCCGAATGCGTGAATGCGGGCGAAAAACACGCGACCAGCCATACGGCGGCGCCGAGAAGCTGCGGGCTCCACTGCACCCGCCGGCCGTGGAACAGGCGCGCGGCGCCCCAGATCATCCCGACGGCGAGGAACAAGAGAACATTGGCGAGGTCGACGAGCACGGGCGAGGCAAAGCGGACGCTCCATTGCCACAGCGCACCGGAAAAGCCGCCGATCAGATAGGCCGCGCCCCACCAGCCCAGCGCCGGGATGCGTTCCTGCAGCCAGGCGATCAGCAGGACGACCCCGAGCAAAAGCGTCACGCAGATGGCGATGACGAACAGCGTGCCGACGTCGAGCGATACCGAGGTCCTGAGCCAGTGTAATCGCCATTTGCGGCGCTCCCGTTCGAAATCCGATCCCGAAGACGCGTGTCAGCATCTTCGGCGACTGGCGAAAGTTTAACTTTCAAACTTTGCCAAACGGTGTGTCTCGTTCGGCGGGTTTTCGCCCAATAGAACTGAAAATATGAATAGGGTTCTTCCGAAATCGGAAACCGAAAATTGCGGCAATCCGGCCGGATTTAACAAGATAATACAACGGCCGAGCGTTGCCGAAGTGCGCGACTTCGAGGTCCAATTCGCGTGGCAGGTCGGCTAGCGCTTGGAGAACTGGAAGCTGCGGCGCGCTTTGGCCTTGCCGTACTTCTTGCGCTCGACCACGCGCGAGTCGCGGGTGAGGAACCCGCCGTGCTTGAGCACGGTGCGCAGGTCAGGCTCGTGGCGCATCAGCGCCTTGGACAAGCCGTGGCGCACCGCGCCCGCCTGGCCCGACAGGCCGCCGCCGGAAACCGTGCACACCACGTCGTACTGACCCTGGCGATTGGCGGCGACGAGCGGCTGCTGGATCAGCATGCGCAGCACCGGCCGCGCAAAATAAGTCTCCACCGGCCGATCATTGATCATGATCTTGCCGCCGCCCATCTTGATCCACACCCGCGCGACCGCATCCTTGCGCTTGCCGGTGGCATAGGCGCGGCCCTGCTTGTCGAGCTTCTGGACGTATTTCGGCGGCTGCGGCGCTGCCGCCGGCTTCAGCGTGGAGAGTTCCTCGAGCGTCTGGATCGTCTCGGCCATCACGCGCTCCTCTTGTTCTTGCGGTTCATGGCGGCGATGTCGATCTGCTCGGGTTGCTGCGCCGCGTGCGGATGCTCGGCGTGCGGATAGACCCGGAGATTGCCGAACTGGCGGCGGCCGAGCGGCCCGTGCGGCAGCATGCGCTCCACCGCCTTCTCCACGATCCGCTCCGGGAAGCGGCCGGTCAGGATCGACTTCGCGGTGCGCTCCTTGATGCCGCCGATATAGCCGGTGTGCTTGTAATAGACCTTTTGCTCGACCTTGCGGCCGGTCAACACGACCTTGGCGGCGTTGATGACGATGACATTGTCGCCGCAATCGACGTGCGGCGTGAAGGTGGGCTTGTGCTTGCCGCGCAGCCGCAGCGCCACGATCGAGGCGAGCCGGCCGACGACCAGGCCCTCGGCGTCGATCATCACCCACTTCTTCTCGACCTCGGCGGGCTTGGCCGAATAGGTTTTCATATCCGCATCCGTTGGAAAAGCCGCGCGACGCTGACGCCGCGCGCCGGCTATCTACCCGCGGCCGGTTTGCCGGTCAATGCATCGCTCGAGGATTTTGTCTCAATCTCAAGCATTTGGCTTGGAGGTATTATTTAACCTCTGGGCTGGGATGGAGTATGTGCAGGTCGCATGCGCGACCAGCTCGTCTTCCCCGTCCGAGCGGATGGCGACCTCGCCGACGGCGAGGCGCTTGCCGAGCTTGATCAGCCGCGCTTCGGCGATGAGATCGCGCGGCGCCGGCTTTTTGAGGAAATTGATGTTGAGATTGGTGGTCACGGCTGCGCGGCACCCAGCCGATCGAGCCGAGGATCGCGACGTAAATCGCGAAATCGGCCAGCGCCATCATCGTCGGCCCGGAGATCGTACCGCCCGAGCGCAGCGAGCGCGGATCGAAATGCTGGCGCACCCGGCAGCCGCCGTGCCACACCGCCTCGATGGCCAAGCCGCTTTGCGGGTTGAACAATTTCGGCAAGTCGGCGCTGAGCAGACGCTCAAGCTCCTTGACCGTGAGTTTCGCCGCCGCCATCTCCTTCATGCCGCTCCTCCCCGCATCCGCGCATCGGATACAATGGGATTGCTCGGCTTGCCAGATCGGCGAACGCAGAACCGATCCGGGAACGACGCCCATGAATGCCCGACACGCCGCCGCGGTCGCTTCCTCCGCTTCGTCGCTGATCCTTTTGCGCGAGGATGTCGGCGGCGTCGCCGTGCTCACGCTCAACCAGCCGCAGACGCGCAACAGCCTGTCCGAGGCGATGCTGGAGGCGCTCGGCGACGCGTTCACCGCGATCGCGCACGACGACGCGGTGCGCGCGGTCGTGTTGGCCGCCAACGGTCCGGCCTTCTCCGCCGGCCACGATCTCAAGGAGCTCATCCGCGCATCGCGCCGACGCCGATCGCGGGCGCGCCTATTTCAAGCACATCATGAGCACCTGCAGCGCCATGATGCAGCAGATCGTCACGCTGCCGCAGCCGGTCATCGCCGCGGTGCAGGCGACCGCGACGGCGGCGGGCTGCCAGCTGGTGGCGAGCTGCGATCTCGCGATTGCCTCGCGCACCGCGAAGTTCGCGACGCCCGGCGTCAATATCGGCCTGTTCTGCTCGACGCCGATGGTCGCGCTCTCGCGCAATGTCGCGCGCAAGCACGCGATGGAGATGCTGCTCACCGGCGACGTTGATCTCGGCCGAGCGAGCCGAGCGCATCGGCCTGGTCAATCGCGTGGTCGCGCCGGGACGAGAGCGCGAAGAGGCCATCGAGCTGGCGAGAGAAATCGCCGCGAAATCGGCCTTGACCGTCAAGATCGGCAAGGAGGCATTCTACCGCCAGCTCGAAATGCCGCTCGCCGAGGCTTACCAATACGCCTCCGAGGTGATGGTGGAGAACATGCTCGCGCGCGACGCCGAGGAAGGCATCGAGGCCTTCATCGAGAAACGCAAGCCGAAATGGGAGGACCGCTGATCGAGCGCGCTTTGCGTCCGCTGGCGTCCCGATGAATCACGATTCCTACTCCGACAACTACATCCGCGGCATTCTCAACACCGTGAAGTCGATCGCCATGGTCGGCGCCTCGGAGAAGGAAAACCGGCCGAGCTATTTCGCCTTCAAATATCTGCTGGAGCGCGGCTACGCCATGATCCCGGTCAATCCGGGTCATGCCGGCGCAGACATGCTCGGCCGCCGCATCTATGCGCGGCTTGCCGATATTCCCGAGCCGATCGACATGGTCGATATCTTCCGCGCCTCGCGTTACGCGCTGCCGATCGTTCAGGAAGCGCTTGCGCTCAAGCCGCGGCCGCAAGTGATCTGGATGCAGCTCGGCATCCGCAACGACGAAGCGGCGGCGCTCGCCGAAGCCAACGGCCTCAAGGTGGTGATGAACCGCTGTCCGAAGATCGAATATGGCCGGCTGTCGTCGGAGATCGCCTGGATGGGCGTCAACACCCGCACGATCACGTCGCGAAAGGCGACAAGCGGCGGCATCCAGCGCCTGTCGCTCAACCGCACGTCGGCGCGCGGCGGCGCGACCGCGGCCGCCGAGCGGGCCGAGCGCGGGGACGGAACGCGCTGAGCGCGCTCGCGCAGCGAGCGCGGCATCGCGGCGCCGCGCTAAGCCGGCTTGAATCTTCCCCGTTAACGCAGGACGGCGCTGCGCCTTGACGCCTTCGGCCGCTCCTATAAACCGAAAGCCCGCCCCGATTGAGGATCGGCCCAAAAGGATTGCAACATGACCGAACGCATTCCGGGTTTCGCCACGCTCGCCGTCCACGCCGGCGCGCAGCCCGATCCGACGACCGGCGCGCGCGCGACGCCGATCTACCAGACCACCTCGTACGTGTTCGAAAGCGTCGATCACGCGGCCTCGCTGTTCGGCCTGCAGACCTTCGGCAACATCTATACGCGCATCGGCAATCCGACCAACGCGGTGCTGGAGGAGCGCGTCGCGGCGCTCGAGGGCGGCACCGCCGGGCTCGCGGTCGCGTCCGGACATGCGGCGCAAGTGCTCGTCTTTCATTGCCTGCTGCAGCCGGGCGACGAATTCGTCGCGTCGAAGAAGCTCTATGGCGGCTCGATCAACCAGTTCAACCACGCCTTCAAGAATTTCGGCTGGAACGTGGTGTGGGCCGATCCGGACGACATCTCCTCGTTCGAGCGCGCCGTCGGCCCCAAGACCAAGGCGATCTTCATCGAGTCGATCGCCAATCCCGGCGGCGTCATCACCGACATGGAGGCGGTGGCGCAGATCGCGCGCCGCGCCGGCGTGCCCTACATCGTCGACAATACGCTGGCGACGCCCTATCTGTGCAAGCCGATCGATCACGGCGCCGACATCGTGGTGCATTCGCTGACCAAATTCCTCGGCGGCCACGGCAACTCGATCGGCGGCATGATCGTCGACGCCGGCACCTTCAACTGGTCGCGCGAGGGTCGCTATCCGATGCTCAGCGAGCCGCGGCCGGAATATCACGGCATCGTGCTGCACGAGACGTTCGGCAATTTCGCCTTCGCCATCGCCTGCCGGGTGCTGGCGCTGCGCGACATCGGCTCGGCGCTCTCGCCGTTCAACGCCTTCCTCATTCTCACCGGCATCGAGACGCTGCCGCTGCGCATGCGCAAGCACTGCGACAACGCGCTCGCGGTCGCCGAATGGCTCGCGGCGCAGCCGCAGGTCGCCTGGGTGAGCTATCCGGGACTGCCGGGCGACCGCTATCACAACCTCGCCAAGAAATACTGCCCGGAGGGCGCCGGCGCGGTCTTCACCTTCGGTCTCAAGGGCGGCTACGACGCCGGCGTCAAGCTCGTCTCCAACGTGAAGCTGTTCTCGCATCTCGCCAATATCGGCGACACCCGCTCGCTGATCATCCATCCGGCCTCGACCACGCACCGGCAGCTCACCGACGCGCAGAAGGTCCAGGCCGGCGCCGGCCCGGACGTGGTGCGGCTCTCGATCGGCATCGAGGACAAGGAAGACATCATCGCCGATCTCGAGCAGGCGTTGGCCGAATAGCTCACGCGCGCGCCGCTGCGGCAACTGACGCGCGGAACACGGGCCGCGACGGCTCGCCGCATGCGCCGTGGCCGCGGTCAAGACCAGCATCGCCATGGCCTGATGGATGAGCGCGAGCGCCAGCGGCACACGCCAGAGCAGCGTCCACACGCCGAGTCCCGCCTGAAGGGTGACGGCCGCGAGCAGCACGATGGCGCCGGTGAGCGCCGGCCCCTGCTTCGATGCGCTCGCGACATCAAACGACGTGCAGGAGCGCGCAGACGAAAATCCCGTAGGCGAGCATGCGGTGATCGAATTGCACCGTGAGCGTATTTTCGAAAAAATTCCGCCATAGCGGCGCGTCGAGGAAAAGCCGCGCGGCATCGGGCACGAAGGCGCCATCGATCAGCGGCCAGGTGTTGTAGACGTAGCCGGCGCGCAGTCCTGCGACCAATGCGCCGAGATAGATCTGCAGCAGCACGAGAACGAGGAGACCGGCGGCGGTTGCGCGCACGCCGGCCGGGAAGGCGAGCGCCGGCCGGTCCTCCAGCCGCCGCGCCGTCCAGATCAGCGCGACATAGATCACGCAGGCGAGGACGAGATGCGTCGCCAGCCGATATTGCGAAACCTCGACGCGATCGGCGAGGCCGGAGGCGACCATCCACCAGCCGACGGCGCCCTGCAGCGCGCCGAGCCCGAAAATGAACCAGAGCCGCGGCCGCAAGCGCGGCGCCACCCAGCCGCGCCAGAGGAACCAGAGAAACGGCAGCAGGAACGCGACGCCGATCAGCCGGCCGAGCAGCCGGTGCGTCCACTCCCACCAGTAGATCGTCTTGAACTGCATCGAGGCTCATGCCGCGATTGAGCTCGCGGTATTGCGGAATGGCCTGGTATTTCTCGAATTCGGCCTGCCACTCGGCCTCGCCGAGCGGCGGCAACGTGCCCATGACCGGCCGCCATTCGGTGATCGAGAGCCCGGATTCGGTGAGCCGCGTCGCGCCGCCGACCAGCACCATGGCGAAGACCAGCGCAGCGACGGCATAAAGCCACAGCCGGATCGCGCGCGCATGCTGCGTGTCGTTGGCGGCGCTCATGATCGTTCGCTTGTCCGCGAATGCGCGGACCAGCTGGATCACGTGCTTGCCGCGCCGTGCGGACCATCGCAATCGGACCTGCGTGCGGTCGCATCGCGCCTCGACAGCCCAGCCATGCCGCTTCGCCTTCGCAAATTCATCGGCGCCATCGCGCTGTTCGTCGCTGGTGATCGTGTGGGCGCTCCTCGCCATGGCGCTGGCGCAGTTTCCGGCCATTCGCGAGAACGCGGCCGTCCTCGGTCGCTCTACTACGTGATCGCCGGGCATCGGCTGGGTGCTGCCGGCGATGCCGCTGGTCCGCTGGATGAGCAGGCCAGGATCGAGCGATCAGGAGTCGGCAGTCGGGACGGATCAGGCAGCGTGCGATCCTGATACGCGACTCCTGACGCCGCTTCCGACCCGGCGGAAGCCGTTCCACATCGCCGGTCGCCGCGCCGGAGAGCAGCACGCGCACGTAGCGCAGCCGCTGGTATTCGCCGTTGAGCGAGATGCGCGGCAGCGCGGTCAGGTGCTCGCGGTGCCCGGCGAACAGCACGCCCGGCCGCGTCGTCACCGCGGTCTTGAAGCCAAGCTCGGCCGCGATCTGGAACTCGCGCGGCCCGGCCGAGGTCGGATCGCCGACCGGATAGCCAGATGCTGCCGGCCGCACGCCAAGCGCGGCTTCGATCACCGAGCGGCTCATCTCCATTTCCGAGCGCGCGGCCTTCGTCCGGGAGCTTCGCCAGCATCGGATGGGATTGACCGTATGGGCACCGATGGTCACCAGCGGATCGGCGGCGAGCTCGCGCAAGCTCCTCCCAGCCCATGCACAAATCCTTGCAGAACGCCGCGATGTCGACGTGATAGCAGGCGGCAAGATCGCGCATGATCGCGCCGCAGCTCGGTCTCGCGTCGGCCGGCTGCGCAGCCACCAGTAAAGCTCCTCGTAGAGCGTGCGCTTCTCCTCGAGCGTGCGCGCAATCGAAGGAGCCGATGGCTCCCGTCGATCATCGAGGACGATGCGGTCGTTGCGCGCAATCACCGCTTCGAGCGCGAGCCACCACAATTCGCCGAGCCGGTCGGGAAAGCTCGTCGCCACGTAGATGGCGAACGGCACGCCGGCCGCCTTGAGGATCGGATAGGCGTGCTGCAGGGTGTCGCGATAGCCGTCGTCGAAGGTGAGGCAAACGAAGCGGCGGGCGAAATCGCCTTCGCTCAGGCGGCGATGCACCTCGTCGAGGCTGACCAGATCAGATCGGCACGGCGCAGATACTCGACCACCCGGCTCGAGAAAGCGCGGCGTGATCTCCAGCAGCCGATTGGGCTGGAAGCGGTCCGGGCCGCGGCGGGCGCACGTGATGCAGCGTCAGGATGGCGCCGACGCCGCCGACGAAAGGCTGCGAGCGCGAGGTATGGCGCCGCTGAAATAAAGCGATTCCAGGCCGCCGCGGATGATCGTCTGTTTGAGGCCGGGCACCGATTTTTCCCTGTTACTCGAGACCCACTATCCCAGCGTTTCGTTGACAATCTTTTGCCGGCCTTTTGCCGACGCGACGGTGCGCTTGCCTCTCTCTTTGCCGAAGAAAATTGGCGCGGCCGAGGCAGCGCCGCGGCTCGCCGCGCTATGCCGCCGCGGCGGCCCTCGCCCCGGCTGCGGCGGAGCGGGCGCCGACCAGGATGACGACGTCATCGAAGCCGGCGAACAAGAAGACGCTCGCGGGCGGATTCGGTCACGGCGTTGACCGTCTCGGCAAGGAGGATCGCCTGCGGGGCAAGCTCGCTCAGCGCTTCCATCTCGGGGCCCCAGGCCGCGCCGGCACTGATGACGACGTGGTCGTAGCTGCGGGCCAGCGCCTCGAAGGTCGTCGTCATACCGGGCGCGGAGAGGATCGCGATGCGATCGGTGGCCGCGCGCCCGGAGGCGATAAGATGGAGCTCCGAGAGCTTGTCCTTGGTGATGATGTCGCCGAACGAGGCCGTCCCGCCGGCAAGTTCATCGAGGCCGGGGGCGGACGGATCGGTGGAAATCCGCTTGATCGCCGCGTCGGCGGCGCCGAGCCCGACGAGCGCCACGCGGGCATCCTCGGCGAGCGAGCGGGCGAGCTTGATCGCGATCGCGCCCGTATCGACGCCGTGCGAGGCGGCAAGGACGGCGATCCGGTTGTCCGCCGCCGGCAGCGTGGCGCAGGCAGTAGGCGACATCCTCGACCGCGCTGACCGGAAGCCCGGCGGCTGCCGCCTGCGGCGCCAGTGCCGGCGCCGCCTCTTCCTTCTCCTCGTCTTCCTCGGCGGAGGCGGCATCCGCGGGCGCTGCCTTCTTTTTGCCGAAGGGTTCGGGCGGCGGCGTCTCCTCCTTCGCCATGGCATCTCCGACCATGGCGCGGCGCAGCGCCTGCGCTGCCGGCGCCTCGGCGTAGTCGGGCGCGGCCGCGCCGGGAGCAGCCAAAAGCTCTTGCGTCAGCACCCAGCCGGAGCAGAGCACCAGTATCGCCAAGGTCGCGATCAAGACCGTCGGCAGCTTCTTCGGGTAGGCCGGCACGTTCGACACCGTCGCGCGCGAAATCACCCGCGCATCGGCCGGCGCCGAGTTGATGGTGTCGCGCGCTGTCGCCTCGCGGTATTTGCCGAGATAGGATTCGAGGAGGTCGCGCTGCGATTTGGCATCGCGCTCGAGCGCGCGCAGTTTTACGTCCTGTTCGTTGGTGCCGGCGGCCAGGCTCTTGAGCTGATCGAGGCTGGAAATCAGCGAATCCATGCGCGCGCTGGAGAGCTTGGCGTCGTTTTCGAATGAGCGGGCAAGCGTTTCCGCCTCGCCCCTGATCTGTTTGTCGAGGTCGGCGATCTGCGCCTTCAATTCCATGATGCGCGGGTGGCGGTCGAGGAGCGAGGAGGATTGCTCGGCGAGCTGCGCGCGCAAGGTCACGCGTTGCTCGGAAAGCCGCCGGATCAGCTCGGAATTGAGGATGTCGGAGGACTCGATAGGTCCGCCCGAGCGCAACATCTCGCGAATGAGCTTGGCCTTGGCCTCGGCGTCGGCCTTTTGCGCCCGCGCACCGGCGAGCTGCGCGTTGACGTCGCCGAGCTGCTGGGCCGAAAGCGTGGTGTTGTTGGGACCGACGAGGAGATTGGATTTGGCGCGGAACGCCTCCACCTTGGCTTCGGCATCCGCGACCTTCTTGCGCATCCCATCGATCTCGCCGGCGAGCCATTCGCTGGCGTTGCGCGCCTGGTCCTGCTTCGCCGCCTGCTGGCGCTGGAGATAGGCGTCGGCGATGGCGTTGGCGACGCGTGCGGCAAGCTCCGGATCCTCCGACAGGAAGTCGATGACGATGACCCGCGATTTCTCCACCGGATAAACGGTGAGCCGGTCGTAGTAGGATTCGAGCACCCGCTCCTGCGGCGTCATCCGCGCCGGATTCTTGATGATGCCGATCGTGCCGAGCACGGCCTTGACCGGGGAAATCCCGTTGAGCACCGGATCGAATTCGGGATTCTCGTTGAGCTTGAGCTTGGCGATCACTTCGCTGGCGAGGTCGCGCGAAAGGATGAGCTGCGCCTGGCTCGCCACCGCTTCCTGGTCGACGGTGCCGCGATCGATGATGTCCTTGTCCACGTCCGGACGCAGGAAGATGTTGTCGCGGGCTTCGATGAGCACGCGCGATTCGGAGAGATATTTGGGCGTGATCAGCTGGACGATGCCGAACGTCACCAGCGCGGCGAGGATCGTCGGGCGCAGGATCTTCCATTTCTTGCGCCACAGCGCCGCGCCGAGCCCCGGCAGGTCGAACTGCGCATCGACGAAAGGCCCTCTGCTCACGGGCCGAGCCGATTGCGACGCCACGCTCATTTCGCCACTCCACGAACGGAAAAATGCCGCCCGATCAGAAACTATTAAGGTTGCCATCCCGTTAAGGACGCCCTCTGCCGCCCGGCGCCGTCTGGGACGTGAGAAGGCTTTTTTAACCGCGGCACGGCTCTATCGGACTTAACTTTCTGTCGCGACTTTTAGGGATTCGCTCCATGGGCGATTTGCGCTCCGGCGCGTCAATGCTCGCCGCTGCGGCCGCGGCCGCTCCCCTGCTGCGCGGTGCCGCTGAAGACAAGCCGCATGCCGCCGCCGGCACGGCGAGTCTCAAGATCGTGCACATTCTGCGCGCGCCGCTCGGCGGCCTGTTCCGTCATGTCTTCGATATCGCCCGCGGTCAGGCCGAACGCGGCCATCGCGTCGGGCTCATCGTCGACAGCATGACCGGCGGCGAGCGTGCCGAGGCGGTGCTCGCCGAGCTTACCCCGCACCTCGCGCTCGGACTGGAACGCGTGCCGATCGCCCGCGAGCTTGGCCCCTCCGACGTGCCGGCGTTGCGCACGATTGCCGCGCCGCATCAAGCGGCTGACGCCCGACGTGCTCCACGGTCACGGCGCCAAGGGGGCGGCGCTCGCTCGCCTGACGCCGAGCGCGCCGCAGGCGATCCGCGTCTACACGCCGCATGGCGGCTCGCTGGTCTATAGTCCCGGCACGCTGCGCGGCGGGTTCTACCGCAAGCTCGAATGGCTGCTGATCGGGCGCACCGACCTTTTCCTGTTTGAAAGCAGTTACGCGGCAGACCTGTTCCGCGCCAAGATCGGCCGGCCGCGGGCGATGGTTCGGGTGGTGCGCAACGGTGTCGGCGACGCCGAATTTGCGCCGATAACGGCGCGACCCGATGCGACCGACATCGTCTCGGTCGGCGAATTACGGCCGGTCAAGGCGATCGATGTCCTCGTCGAGGCGCTGGCGGTCCTCAAACGGTCCGGCCGGCCGGTCACCGCGACCATCGCCGGCGAAGGGCCGCAGGGCGCCGACCTCAAGGCGCAGGCGGAACGGCTCGGCATTGCCGACCTGGTCCGCTTCGTCGGCTATCGCCCGGCGCGCGAAGCCTTCGCCATGGGGCGCATGCTGGTCATCCCCTCGCGGGCCGAGTCCTTGCCCTATATCGTGCTCGAGGCCGCAGCCGCTGGAATGCCGATCATCGCCACCAAGGTCGGCGGCAACCCGGAAATCTTCGGAGCGCAAGCCGACCACCTGATCACGCCCGACGACAGCGCCGCGCTCGTTGCGCGATCGCCGCGGCGCTCGGCGACCCGCACGAGGTCCAGCGCGTCACGCACGCGGTGCGAACCCGGGTGCGCAGCGAGTTCTCCTCGACCGCGATGGTCGAAAGCGGCCTTGCCGCCTACCGCGAAACCATCGCCATGCAAAAACTGGCGCAATTCGCGTAACCGATTTTTGCGGATTTTTCACTATTTTGGGCCCCAGTCTACCGACGGGGGCGTACCGCCCGGCGTGCGGGCGGACAATGCGGGACGATCATGTCCAAGCCCGAGCACGGCGCGATCTTCGAGACGGCCGCCGCGGCCTATTCAGCCGTGACGACGATGCGGCGCGCCGGCGAGCGACCCGCTGCCAAGGCAGCTACGCTTTCTTCCGCGGCCCTCAAGAGTTGCCGGCGAACCGTACGAACGCGCCTATTCGCCGATCGTGCTTGCCGGCCTCGTCCGCGTGATCGAGGTCTCCCTGGTCGTGCTGATCGGTTTCGCCGTCTATGTCAGCTACGTGATGCCGGCCAACGGTTTTGCCTGGCATTACGTCGGCGCCGTCTTCGGCATCGCGCTGCTCGCGATGCTGGCGTTCCAGGTGGCCGACATCTATCAGGTCCAGGCCTTCCGCGGGCACGAAAAGCAATATATGCGGCTCGCCTCGGCGTGGTCGGTGGTGTTCCTGATCGCCATCGGCGTGTCGTTTTTCGCCAAGGCGGGCGATCAATTCTCCCGCGCCTGGCTCGGCGGCTTCTACGTGCTCGGCCTGTTCATGCTGATCGCATTCCGGCGCGCGCTGTTTCTCCTGGTGCGGCGGTGGACGCGCGAGGGCCGGCTCGACCGCCGCACCGTCCTTGTCGGCGCCGACGCCAATGGCGAAACGCTGATCCAGTCGCTGGCGGCGCAACGCGATTCCGACGTCCACGTCATCGGCGTGTTCGACGATCGCGGCGATGAACGCAGCCGCGCGAGCTGCGAAGGCGTTCCCAAGCTCGGCACCGTCGACGAGCTGGTCGAGTTCGCCCGCAATACCCGCGTCGATCTGGTGATCTTCTCGCTGCCGATCTCGGCGGAAGGCCGCATCCTGCAGATGCTGAAGAAGCTGTGGGTGCTTCCGGTCGATATCCGCCTCTCGGCGCACACCAACAAACTGCGTTTCCGTCCCCGCTCCTATTCCTACATCGGCAATGTTCCGGTGCTCGATATTTTCGACAAGCCGATCGCCGATTGGGACGTGGTGATGAAATGGCTGTTCGACAAGATCGTCGGCTCGCTGGCGCTGATCTGTGCGGCGCCGATCATGCTGCTGGTCGCCATCGCCATCAAGCTCGACAGCAAGGGCCCGGTGTTCTTCAAGCAGATGCGCTACGGCTTCAACAATGAGCGCATCGAGATCTTCAAGTTCCGCTCGATGTATGCCGACCAGACCGACGCGACCGCGAGCCGGCTGGTGAGCAAAGGCGATCCACGCGTCACCCGCGTCGGCCGCTTCATCCGCAAAACGAGCCTCGACGAGCTGCCGCAGCTCTTCAACGTGGTGTTCTTCGGCAACCTGTCGCTGGTCGGCCCGCGTCCGCACGCCGTACACGCCAAGGCGGAGAATCGCCTGTACGACGAGGCGGTGGACGGCTATTTCGCCCGCCACCGCGTCAAGCCCGGCATCACCGGCTGGGCGCAAATCCACGGCTGGCGCGGCGAGACCGACAGCCATGAGAAGATCCAGCACCGCGTCGAGCACGACCTCTACTACATCGAGAACTGGTCGATCCTGCTCGACCTCTACATCGTGGCGCAAACGCCGTTCGCGCTCATCCGCACGGAGAACGCCTATTGAGCGCCGCCGGTGATCCGGCCGCGGCGCCGGCAGCCGCTGGCGACGATCAGCCGCGTGCCGGGGTTCTCGCGCAGCAGCTCCTGAATATCGTCCTGTTCGTCACGATCCTGACCAGCGCGATTGCGTTCATCGAGCCCTCCCCGCACGACCTTTTGATGTTCGCGCTTTTCGCCATGTGCGTGGGCGCCCGCGTCCCCTTCGACCGCAAGCTCGTCCCGCTCGTTGTGCTGCTCACCCTCTGGCTCCTCGGCGCTTGCTTGTCGCTCATCCAGCTCGGCGACCAGGCCAAGGCGATCCAATATGTCGGCACGTCGATCTATCTGGCGCTCGCCAGCGTCACCTTCGCCTGCCTGTTCAGCGACGGCGATCTGGTGCGGCTCCTCGTCCTGCGCCGCGCTTACATTCTCGCTGCGTTGATCGCGACCGCCGCCGGCTATGCGGGATTTTTCCACCTCGTTCCGGGGTACCAGGTCTTCCTGGACAATGACCGGGTCAGCGCGACCTTCAAGGACCCGAATGTCTACGGACCGTTCCTCATCCTGCCGCTGCTATTGCTCCTCGTCGGGACGCTGACACGAGGCATCAGGCTCTTCGGCATGCTGGCGACGCTGGTGCTGTTGGGTGGATTGTTCCTGAGCTTCTCCCGCGGTGCGTGGCTGCACTTCGGGCTTTCAGCCGCGGTCGCCATCGCCCTTCTGCTGGCGACCGCCTCCGACCAGCGCATGCGCTCGCGCATGGTGGTGGTCGGCCTCCTTGCGGTGGTCGCGACGGCGCTCCTTGTGATCGCCATGATGTCGATCGATTCGGTGCACGACATGTTCGTCGAGCGCGCCAAGGCGATTCAGCCCTACGATGTCGGTCCCGGCGGCCGGTTCTGGGAACAGAGGCTGGCGCTCGGCGAGATTCTCGATCATCCGAACGGCATGGGCCCCTTCGAGTTCGGCCGGGTGTTCGGAACCCAGCAGCACGACGTCTATATGCAGGGTTTCCTGGTCTATGGCTGGCTCGGAGGTGCCGCTTATCTGACCATCGTCCTGGTCACCCTGGCGACCGGGCTGCGTGCCGCGCTGGTGCCGGCGCCGTGGCAAACTTATTTGATTGCCGCCTATGCCGGCCTCGTCGGTGAGGCCGTCGAGGGCTTCATCGTCGATACCGATCACTGGCGCCACTTCTTTCTGCTGCTTGGCCTGGTCTGGGGGCTGACCGTGGCCACCATCAACGACCGCCGCCGAGCCTGGAGGCTTGACGCCGGACGCGACGCGCGGCGAGACCCAGCGCTCGTGAGCGCGGCTTGAATCAGAACAGGCCGAAGCGTGCCGCCAGCGCGGCGAGCCAAGTGATCCCGGCGAGGCAGAGCCCGCAGAACACCGCGGCGGAGCCGAAATCTTTGATCCGGCCGATGTCGACGTGCTGCTCGGGCGTGACGTGATCGGCGAGCTTCTCGATTGCCGTGTTGAGGAATTCCACGGCGAGCACGACGAGGAGCGTGCCGATCATAGCGACGTACCAGGCCGGGCTTGCGGCGATGAACAACGCGATCGGGATCGCCGCGGCGAGGACCACGATCTCCTCGCGCAGGGCCGCCTCGGTTTTGAAGCCGTAGACCAGTCCGTGGAGCGAGTTGATCGTCGCGCTATAAATTCGCTTCACGGTGCGGCCGCGCCTTGGGAAAATTCACCTCCGGCAAGTGGTATCGCAAAATGTTTATAATTGGTACTTCGGCGCCCGCGGCGTGCGCGTCGCCCTGAGACCACGGAATGTGACAGGTGCGAGCAGCGCGGCTACAGCGCCGCGGCCGCGGCTTTGATGCGCTTGGTCATTTCATTGCGCGCCGTCGCAACCGTCGTCCAGCCCCTGGTCACGCAGACGTTGCCGCCATCAACCACGAAGTCATGGCCGTTGACGAAACTCGCGCCGTCGCTGGCGAGGAAGACCGCCGCGTGAGCAATGTCTTCGGTCACGCCGGCGCGCGGGATCGGCTGCGCCGAGGCGAATCCGGCTTTGATCACGTCCGTCAACCGATCGGCTTTTGAGCCTTCCACCCCTGCGATCTTGGCGAACAGGCCGGTGACGATGCCGCCGGGCGAAATGCTGTTGACCCGAATTCCCTTTTCGCCGAGCTCGGCTCCGGCCGACCGCGTCAGCGCGTGCACCGCGCCCTTCGTTGCGCTGTAGATGTGGCCGGACACGCCGCCGCGGAGGCCGGCGATGCTGCTGATATTGATGATGCTGCCGCTTTTCTGCGCCAGCATCGCCGGCGCCACGTGTTTTATGCCGAGCATGACGCCACGGACATTGACCGCCAGGAGCTGATCGATCGTGGCAACATCGACCTCGGTGATGCTGACCATGGGAGCCGGCAGCGCGGCATTGTTGACCAGACAATCCACGCGACCGAACGCGCGGACGGCATGATCGACCATCGCCTTGATGTCGGCCTCGCTCGACACATCGGTGCGGATGAATTGAACGCCGAGGCGTTTTTCCAGCGCCTGGCCCTCTTCCCGCCGGCGGGCCGCGACCAGGACTTTGGCGCCTTGTTCGACAAAGTGCTCAACGATCCTTTCGCCGATGCCGCTCGTCCCGCCGGTGACGATAGCAGCCTTGCCGTCCAAAACGCCCATGTGTTCCTCCCTGGCCTGCGGATATACGCGTGCGATCCTGGCGGCCGCCGCGGCACACCGTACATCACATGGCGAGCTTCCACTAGGCAATAAGTGCCGCCGCCTGCCACTATGCGAGTTGCCGCGCCTGCCGCGTTCCGCCGATTTGCCAAACCGCGGGTGCTCGCCTAAGATAAGGAATTACCAAGCATTTCTCTGACTTCGGAGCGTAGCGCAGCCCGGTTAGCGCACCAGTCTGGGGGACTGGGGGTCGCGAGTTCGAATCTCGCCGCTCCGACCAGAAAAAGCCGCTCCAAATAAAGGCTTTCTTGCACTTTTTGCTTGCGAACCTGAACCCGCAAAAAGGCGAACAAAGCCGCAGTCCGGGGCTGTTTGGTGACATAAACCCCCGGAGTTTCCCCCGGAAGTCCGTCGCGCATTGTTCTCGCTGTCATCCGCACTATGTCGATCGTGATGACCGGCAGGCGGGCCCCATAAGAGCCATCCTGGCCGGGCATGTGCGCGGCAGCGACGCCCGGCGAAACCGCAGCCGGTGATGGTGGGCATCGGACTGCATGTTGGCCAATGGGCCCACCTGTCTACAATTTCAAACTGAGACACTACCGGGCCGCTTCGACCAGTTTTCAGGGGATCATGAGGTCTCTAATCGCCCAGGCGCAAAGTTCTTCCGGGTCGCGGATGCCAGTTTTGGCTGCATCAATAATCCGCTTGGCGACGATCTCATTGATTGGATCGATTCGATTGGCGAGTTTTAGGAGGAGCAGCGCCCCCTGGTAAGCGGTCGTCAGTCGTTCGATTTCCTCAGGGCCATACGAGGCCCTTTGTATCATCTGATAGATCGCCACAGCCCTCCGCCCTGCTTCGGCATAAGACCGGTATTCGTCCAATGTGCTGATTTGTCGACCTGCCAACGAATCCTCCTCGGCCGGGCGAACCGTCCCGAAGGTACTCCACATTTTTTTTCAATCTGTCCAAGATTGAACACCCCCGTGCACTGCCGTGGAAGTAGCAACTGCCATAGCAAGGGCGACCAAACCTTGCGGTCAAGTCGCCCTTGCGTCCGGCTCGGACGCCATCGTTGCCGGCCGGCCTAGTAAAAATCTTTCCGCTCTTGCTTGTTCCACAAAGTCTAGCTGGAACTCGGATGACCGCCGAGCGCTGAGAGGCGCGCAACGGCGAATCGCCTTCCAGTGCGCAAGGCTTGGGGACTGGGGGTCGCGAGTTCGTATCTCGCCGCTCCGACCAGAGCTTTTCGCCGGATGACACCGTCACTTTCCACCGCTTGCTGCCGCGGGCGGTTGGTTAATTGTTCCTAAAGACTCGCTTCCTAGATTTGCAAAAGCAGTCTCACCGGAACGAGAAAATGCCGATCCCGCCTGCGTTTGAAGTCCGGCTCCTGGCGTACGGCATTACCACGGACGTGATCGCCGCCCGACGCGAGGTGTGGACGATCGTTGCGCCGACATTCCCGGCGGTCGTCAACGATTTCCTGAAGGTGAGCCACAACACGGCGCCCGCGATCGCCGAGCATATGAAGCGCAATCGCGACGCGTTCTTCGACGTGATCACCACCTATACCGCCAGGCTGTTTCTCAATCCGTTCGACGAACAATGGGTCGCCGACGCAGAGGCGCGGGCCAAATTCGACACCGAAAGGAATGTCGACATTCGCTTCCGGCCGGTCGTCTCCCACAATATCCTGCAGCGCTGGACGCCGATCATCGGCCGTTACCACCGCTTCTCCGGTCAAAAGGCCGCCCATCTGTGCGACGTGGCGCGCCGGGTGCTGATGCTGGATGCCGCCAATTCGGTCGCCTGCCTCAGCAATGCGGAAGTCGCACAGGCCAAGAGCCGGCTCAACAATCTCGGCGAGGCGATCAACGATTTCGCCCAGACGGTGACCGGCGTTCGCTCGGCGCTCACCGACGCGGTCGGCGCTCTCGGGGAAACGTCGGATCAGCTCAAAATCCTTGCCTCCACTTCGAGCGGGGAATCCGACAAGGCCTCCAAGGCCGCCGACGAGACGGCAAGAGACATCGACAGCATGGCCATCGTCACCGAGCAGCTGGCGTCATCGATCGCGCAAATTCATCTGCACGCGACGCAGAGCACCGGCATGGCCCATGGCGCCATCGCGCAGGCCGAGCGCGCCAATACGAGCATCAGTTCGCTGTCCGACGCGGTTGCCAATATCGGCTCGGTGGCCGGCCTGATTTCCGGCATTGCCGAGCAAACCAACCTGTTGGCGCTCAACGCCACCATCGAAGCGGCGCGCGCCGGGGCAGCCGGCAAGGGCTTTGCGGTGGTCGCCGCCGAGGTCAAGTCGCTGGCCACGCAGACGTCGAAGGCGACCGAGGACATCGATCGGCAGATCACCTACATCCAGGAGGCGACCCGCAAGTCGGTGGAAGAGATCGCCAGCACCGGCCGAACCATCTCCGAGATCGCGGCCACCGCCAACTCGGTCGCGACCGCGGTCAACGAGCAGGCAAGCGCGACGGATACGATTGCCGGCAGCGCGCTACACGCGGCCAACAATGCGAAAGCGGTCGCAGCGGCGCTCAAGACCGTAGCCGAGACCATCGGCAGAACGCAGCAGGCCGCCCAGTCGGTGCTCGATTTCTCCCATGGCCTGTCGAAGAACACGACCGAACTCGACAAGGTCGTCGATGCGCTGCTCACCACGGCCTCGCATCACAGCGACTCGATCAAAGGGCTCATGGTCCTGAAGTGATCGGGATTGCCGGCCCAAGGCTAATTGGACGCGGCGTTAAGGCCGGCCGCGACGGGTAGCCTCGATTTCGCTCGGCGCCATCCTTCAAGAACAGCGCCGCCGCCAATCCGCACACGGTGCCGAACATCACGTAAAAGGCGGGAGCAATCGGGGAGCCC
The DNA here is from genome assembly GCA_963695665.1 of uncultured Alphaproteobacteria bacterium. GTDB lineage: Bacteria > Pseudomonadota > Alphaproteobacteria > Rhizobiales > Xanthobacteraceae > BOG-931. The sequence continues at coordinate 153,653 of CAVOHL010000034.1, read as the reverse complement.
GTGACCTCGATCAGCCAAGTTACGAAAAACTGCGCGAAGCCGCCAAAGCACATGACGGCGGCATTGTAGGCAATCGCGACGCCGGTCGAGCGGACGTGGGCCGGAAACTGCTCCGCCACTGCGGTCGAGAATGGTCCGCTGGCTATACCGAGCACGCTGCAAAGCGTGATTTGCATGATCAGAAAATTGCGAAAAGAGGGATCTTCGTGCACCCAAAGAAAGAGCGGATAGGTCAACGCGAGATAGAGCACGAGCGCCGCAAGCAGAACGGGCTTGCGCCCAACATGATCGGAGAGCGCGCCAAAACACGGCGTGAGAACGGTCATGCACACGAGACCGATGGCCTGAGCGAGGAAAGCCTGGCCGAGCGGCAGGTGCAGCTCGGTGCTGGCGAATGTCGGCATATAGAGGAGAACCACGTAAAACTGGATGGTGGCGGCCACGACCAGGCCCGTTGATACCAAAGTTTCCCGATAATGTGAGACGAGCGAGGCGCCGAGCCGCGGCCGCTCGCGCTCGGCGCGGCGGGATTCGAGAAAAGGCTTGGTTTCCTCCACATGGCTACGGATGAAAAGCCCGACCGGACCGATTGCCAGACCGGCCAGGAACGGCACCCGCCATCCCCAGCTGTCTAGCGCTTCGGGCGCGAGCGACCGGGTGAGCAAAGCGCCGATGACCGCACCGATCAGCGCAGCCAGACATTGTCCGACCATTTGCCAGGATCCATAAAAACCCCGGCGACCGGCTGGCGCGCTCTCGATGAGAAACGCCGTGGCGCTCGCGAATTCGCCTCCGGTGGCAAAGCCCTGCAACAAGCGGGCAAAGACGATAATGAGTGGCGCCGCCAAACCGATGGCGGCATAGGTTGGCGCGAAGCCGATCAGCGCGATCGCCGCCGTCATCAACGCAATGATCAACAGCAACGCGGCCTTGCGTCCTTTGCGATCGGCAAAAATGCCGAGAAGAATTCCGCCGACCGGGCGCATGAAGAAGCCGACGCCGAAGGTCGCAGTGGCCAGCAACAGCGAGGCGTACGGACTCTGGGTCGGGAAAAACAAGCGCGAGATGATTGCGGTGAAAAAGCCGAAGACGATGAAATCATACCATTCGAGCGCGTTGCCGATCACCGCTGCGGCAATCTGGACGGGCTTTGCTCCGGACCGAGTGGAGGACATTTTTCCCCTTGGTCACAGCCGCGAGCGGCACCTGCCGCGACGCCGGCATCTGGCGAAGATCGAGCGTCCGCAACCGACTTCACACGATGCGAAGTCTTGTGCCCCTGCCAATAGCGGTCGCGCAAGAGGCGTTTGTACAACTTGCCCGTGGGGAGGCGCGGCAGCTCGGCTTCGAAGTCGATGCTGCGCGGGCATTTTTGCCGCGACAGATGTTGGGCGCAGAACGCGATCAGTTCTTCGGCAGTATTGGGTCCTGCGGCGATGCCGGGCATCAGCTGGACCGCGGCTTTCACTTCTTCGCCGAGGTCTTCGTTGGGCACGCCGAACACGGCGGCGTCGGCAACCTTCGGATGCGTGATCAGCAGATTTTCGCATTCCTGCGGGTAGACGTTGACGCCGCCGACGATGATCATGAAGCTCGCGCGGTCGGTCAGATAGAGATAGCCGTCACCGTCGACGTAGCCGATATCGCCGACCGTACTCATCGATCCGTCGCTCGAGCGCGCCTGCGCGGTCTTCACCGGATCGTTGAAATACTGGAAGGGCGTCGCGGTCTTGAACCAAAGCGTCCCCGGCGTTCCGGTCGGGCAAGGCTGCATCTGCTCGTCGAGGACGTGCAATTCGCCGAGCAGCACCCGGCCGACCGTCCCCCGGTGCGCCAGCCATTCGGCGCTGTCGCATGCGGTGAATCCCAATCCCTCAGTGGCGCCGTAGTATTCCTGAACGATCGGGCCCCACCACGCGATCATCTGCTCCTTCACCGGCACCGGACAGGGGGCGGCGGCATGGATGGCGATCTCGAGCGAGGAAAGATCACAGCCCTGCCGCACGGCGTCCGGCAGCTTGAGCATGCGCGAGAACATGCTCGGCACGAGTTGGCTGTGCGTCACCTTGTAGGTTTCGACGTGCTGCAGAAACCGCTCCGGATCGAACCGCTCCATGATGACCGCGGTGCCGCCAACGCGGATCGTCAGGCCGACGGCCGCCTGCGGCGCCGAGTGATAAAGCGGCGCCGGCGACAGATAGATCATTCCCGGGCGGTACTGCCAAAGCCGCTCGAGAAACAAGAACAGCGGCAGCTGCTGCGACGGGTGCTGCTCGGCCAGCGGGCGCAAAATACCTTTCGGGCGTCCGGTCGTTCCGGACGAATACAACATCGACGTACCGAGCCACTCATCGGCAATCGGCGTTGCCGGATAGGCGGCCGTCGCCGCGTCGAGGTTTTGCACGCGTTCGCCGTCGCCGTTACCGTCCACGACGAGGCAAAGCTCGATATTGGGACAGTTCTTCAGCGCCGCCGCCGCCACCTCGCGCTTGGCTTCGGAGGTGATCAGGATCCGGGATTCGCTATTGTTGAGGATGTAGGCGACCTCATCGGGCGTCAAATACGAATTGACGCAAGTGTAATAGAGACCCGAACATTCGCCGGCGCAGCAGCTTTCGACGTAGCGCGCATTGTTCTCCATGAAGATGGCATAGTGATCGAGCCGCCGCAGACCGCGGGCGCGGAAAAGGTGAGCCAGCCGATTGGTGCGCGCGGTGAGCTCGGCGTAGGTTATCGTCTCGCCGGTCTGCGCCATGATGAGAGCCGGCTGCGTTGCGCGCGTAACGGCGTGCTTGCCCGGATACATGCGCCGTCCTCCCCCTTTGTGCCAATTTGCGCTTTGCGGAAGAACCCCGGTCCGGCCAAAAAGGCTTCGCGGGCTCGGACCGGGCGTTCAAATTTCGCCGCTGCGGCCGGTCCCATCCTCTGCGTAGTTTTCCGACAGCGCCGCATCGATGAGCCGGCGGCAATCGATCAGCTCCTCGAGCACCGTCTGCAGCTTGCGCCGCTCTTCGCCGGTGACCCGTAGCGACGGCTCGTCCGATGTCATGGTCGGTTCGCGGCGTCCGGCATTCGTCGCTTTTGCCGAATCGCCCAGGCGCGAGGGCGACAGCGCGCGGAGCAGGCGCGCTTGCGATTGCTTGGCCGTCTCGTCGGCGCCCTCTTGGGCGGTATCGTCGTCCGCCTCGTCCTCGTCAGTCTCAGGCGGCGGCGCTTCGCTGCCGGCGCGCCACACGTTCTGCACGAACGCGATCCCCTCTTCGCGTAGAATGCGCTGAACGCCGCGGATGGTGTAACCGGCGCCGTAGAGCAGGTGGCGCACGCCGCGCAGCAAATCAACGTCGTCGGGGCGATAATAACGCCGCCCGCCTCCGCGCTTCATCGGCCGGATTTGCGCGAAACGGCTCTCCCAGAATCGCAGCACGTGCTGCGGAACATTGATCTCCTCGGCGACCTCGCTGATGGTGCGGAATGCGTCCGGCGCCTTTTCCAATTCTGTGTTCTCCCCGCCCCGCTATTCGCCGTCCTCGCCGCCGCCATTCGGTCCGGCGTTGATTCGCTGTTTGAGGATAGCGGAAGGTTTGAACACCATCACCCGGCGCGGCGAGATCGGCACTTCCTTGCCGGTCTTCGGGTTGCGGCCGATGCGCTGGCCCTTCTTGCGGACCACGAAAGAGCCGAACGACGAGAGCTTCACCGTTTCGCCGCGTTCGAGGCAGTCGGTAATCTCTTTCAGCACAAGCTCAACGAGAGTGGCGGATTCGGTGCGCGATAGGCCAACCTTCTGATAAACCGCCTCGCACAGATCGGCGCGCGTGACCGTTTTGCCCGACATTGCCCCACCACCTTCAGCGATCAATACAATCGTTGGCCAAACGTATCGTGCTGAATTATCAACGATATTAGCTTGTTGCCCACCGGTCAACGGGTTTGGCAGCCCTACCCTCACCAGCGCACGAGCGCCGCGCCCCAGGTGAAACCGCCGCCCATAGCCTCGAACAGCAATAGATCGCCGCGCTTGATGCGGCGGTCGGCGACGGCATCGGCGAGCGCCAGCGGAATCGAGGCCGCCGAGGTGTTGCCGTGCCGGTCGACGGTGGTGACGATCTTGGCCGGCGCGATGCCGAGCTTGTGCGCCGAGCCGTCGATGATGCGCTTGTTGGCTTGATGCGGAATAAACCAGTCCACATCCGCGACATTGGTGCCGGTTTCCTTGAAGGCTTCCTCGACGACGTCGGTGATCATGGCCACGGCGTGCCGGAACACCTCGCGTCCTTCCATGCGCAGGTGGCCGACGGTGCCGGTGGACGACGGCCCGCCGTCCACATAGAGCTTCGACTTGTACCGGCCGTCGGAACGCAGGCGCACGGTGAGAATGCCGCGATCCTCGCGCGTGCCCGGCAGCTCCTGCGCATCCAGCACGACTGCGCCGGCTCCGTCGCCGAAGAGCACGCACGTGCCACGATCGGTCCAATCGAGGATGCGCGAAAAAGTCTCCGCGCCGATCACCAGGGCCCGGGAGAACGCGCCCGAGCGCAGGAGCCCATCGGCGGTCGCCAACGCAAAGACGAAGCCGGAGCACACGGCCTGGAGATCGAAGGCCGCGCCATGGGTGATGCCGAGATCGGCCTGCACGGAGACGGCACTGGCCGGAAAGGTATTGTCGGGCGTCGATGTCGCCAGCACGATCAGGTCGATCGACTGGGCGTCGACATGGGCATGGCTGAGCGCGGCGCGCGCGGCCTGGACTGCCATCTGCGAGGTGGTTTCGCCGGAGGCGGCGATGTGGCGCTCGTGGATGCCGGTGCGCTGCACGATCCACTCGTCGGAGGTGTCGACCTGACGCGCGAGATCGGCGTTGGTGAGAATTCGGCTGGGCAGATAACTCCCGCAGCCGAGCATGACCGAGCGGCGAACGGTCACAAGGCCGCTCCGCCCAACGCATGGCGCTGTTTGCCCGGCCGTCCGAGTGCGGCCGTGATCTTGGCGAGGAGTTGCTCGCGCACGACCCCATCGCCCACCTCAATGGCGGCGGCATATCCCTCAGCGTCAGTTCCGCCATGGCTCTTGATGACGATGCCATTGAGGCCGAGAAAAACGCCGCCATTCGATCGCCGCGGATCCATACGGTCGCGCAATTGCGCGAACGCCGAACGCGCGAACAGATAACCGATCCGCGCGCCGAGCGAGCGGTTCATGGCGCTGCGCAGATATTCGGCAAGCTGGCGGGCGGTTCCCTCGGCGGTCTTGATGGCGATATTGCCGGCAAAGCCTTCGGTGACCACTACGTCGACCTTCCCGCGACCGATATCGTCGCCCTCGACGAACCCGACATAGTCGAGATCGGGCAGCTGTTCTTCGCGCAGGATGCGGCCGGCATCCCGCACCTGTTCGAGACCCTTCACCTCCTCGACGCCGATATTGAGAAGGCCCACGGTCGGGCGGGCGAGGCCGAGAAGAATCCGCGCCATGGCCGCGCCCATCACGGCAAGATCGACGAGATGTTCGGCGTCCGCGCCGATCGAGGCGCCGACATCGAGGACCACGGATTCCCCGCGCAGCGTCGGCCAGAGCGCGGCGATCGCCGGTCGCTCGATCCCGGCGAGCGTCTTGAGTTCGAACTTCGACATCGCCATCAGGGCGCCGGTATTGCCGGCCGATACCACCACGTCGGCCTGCCGCTTCTTCACCGCTTCGATGGCCAGCCACATCGACGACTTCCACCGGCCCTGGCGCAGCGCCTTGCTTGGTTTGTCTTCCATCCGCACCGCGATGTCGGTGTGGACGAGCCGCGAGGCCGCCTGCAGCGCGGGACGCGCGGCCAAAAGCGGCGCCAAGAGCGAGGTGTTGCCGAAGAACAGGAATTCGTTCTGCGGATGCCGCGCCAGCGCCAGCTCCGCGCCGGCGACCACCACGGAGGGGCCATGGTCTCCGCCCATGGCGTCGAGAGCAATGCGGACCTTCTCCGGCATTCAACGACCTTGCGGTCCTAGGTCCGAGATATTGGCGGGCGCGACCGCGCGGAAGAATAGCGGTTCGGCGGCCGGAAACAACTGCGATCAACGGGCATCTTGGCCCTTTTTCAATTTTGCCAAAGCGGCAAACGGACTCTCATCCGGCTGTGCTTGCGCAGGAGGCTGAAAAACGGCCCCGGCCTTGCGCGGATAGGGATCGAGCCCGAGGATGAGGAACTCGGTTGCCAGCGCGCCGAGGTCGACCACTCCGCCGATCAACGGCTCCGGATCATTCCACTTCACCTCCCGCGGCTCGTCCTTGGCGCCGGTTTCGGCACGTTGCTTTTCCGCAACGGGCCGCGGCAGAAAAAGAAGATCGACGCGCTCCTCTACTTCATTGGCGATCGGCTCGAGGGTGACAACGCATGTCTGGCTGACGGTCGCCGAGACGTTGCCGGCAACGCGCAACCCGGCTCCCTGCCTGGTCACCTCGAAATCTGCTTGCAGCCGCGGCACGTCGCGCAGGCCCGCGACTTCGGCGACCGCCGCGCGCGTGTCCGCGTCGGCAACGAGGTCGAAGTGTTGGCCGGTCTCCGCCACGTCCTCGACCGCCACCGGCACGTGCCACGGGCTCACGCGCTTCTCGGATCCATGCTCACGCATGCACGAAACTCTCCGGGCTGGGGAACGCCAAGCTGCCGGCCAACAAAGCGGCCGCTTCCTCAGCGTCCAGTTGCCTCGCCGTTGCGCGCGCGTAGCGGGCAAGCTGCGCTGCCCGCGCGTCGGCGACGGCAATCTCGAAGATATTGCGTCCGAGCGCCGTCTCAAGTTCCCGCTCGTCCGCGGCGGCGAGCGCCGCGCGATAGGCAGCGAGCCGGCCGTAGAACGCCTCGCCGAAGCGTCGCATTTTCTTCGGCACCGCGAGATCGCCGACGCCCATCTCCCGCAGATTGTCGTCGAGATCGCGACAGAAGGCGTCGAAAAGGCGCTGCCCCACCGCGCCGGCCGGGCCGCGTCCGCCGCCGTCGCCGGCCTCCTCTTCCCGCGCGAGCCGGTGCAATACCAGCACCAGATGCAGCACGATCAGTTCGAATCGGCCCTCCACGGTGTCCGGCACGCCGTAGCTCGTATAGAAAGCCGGCGAACGCGCCTGCGCCACGATCGCGCCATAGAATGCGTGGATGCTGCCCTTGTGGGAGCGTTGCCGAAAAGCTGCTAAAATCATAGGGATAGCTCAACTCCACGAGGCAGCACGATAACCGGCCAGGCGGCAGATTGCCAAGCGGCGGCTGCGGGGGTACGGCAGGCGGCGTTCGGACACAAGGTCGACGGGGAATGCGGGGCTATCGGGTGCCAATGAGGGGTGGATGCGCTGCCGCGGCCTTGGCCGTGAGCCTTGCGCTTGCTCTGCCGCTCGGCGGCTGTTTGGGCGAGACATTCCAGCGCGGGTACGTGCTTCCCGAGGGCGCGCTCGAGCAAATTCCGCTAGGGGCGTCCCAGGAACAGGTGCTGATCGTGCTCGGCACGCCCTCGACCGTCGCCACCGTAAGCGGCGAGGCCTTCTACTACATCTCGCAACGCGCCGAGCGTCCGATCGCATTCATGCCGACGCAGATCACCGACCAGCGCGTGGTCGCTGTCTATTTCGACAAGAACCGGCGCGTGGCACGGGTCGCATCCTACGGCATCAAGGATGGCGAGGTCTTTGACTTCGTCGGCCGCACGACGCCAACGGCTGGTTCCGATATCAATCTTCTCAAATCCATGCTGCAGAGCCTGCAAGGCGCCCACATCGGCCTTCCGTTCTAAGGCAGTGGCGCGTCGCAATCCGAGCGCGGCGGCAGCGCTCGGATCGCGTCAGCATTGGCGTCGGCCTAGTGCGCCAGTACGGCGAGCAGCAAGAGCGCCACGATATTGGTGATCTTGATCATCGGATTGACCGCGGGTCCGGCCGTATCCTTGTAGGGATCGCCGACGGTGTCGCCGGTCACCGCCGCCTTGTGGGCGTCCGAACCCTTGCCGCCATAGTGCCCGTCCTCGATGTACTTCTTGGCGTTGTCCCAGGCGCCGCCGCCCGAGGTCATCGATATCGCCACGAACAGGCCGGTGACGATCACGCCGAGCAGCATCGCGCCGAGCGCCGAAAAAGCCGCCGACTTGCCCGCCGCGCCGCCGCCGGCGACGAAGTAGATGATGAAATAGCCGACGATCGGCGACAGCACCGGCAAGAGCGACGGTACGATCATCTCCTTGATCGCAGCGCGCGTAAGGATATCGACGGCGCGGCCGTAATCGGGCTTGTCCCTGCCCTGCATGATGCCGGGCCGCTCGCGGAACTGGCGCCGCACCTCCTCGACGATCGAAGAAGCCGCGCGACCAACCGCCGTCATGCCCATCGCGCCGAACAGATATGGCAAGAGGCCGCCGAACAGGAGGCCGGCCACGACATAGGGGTTGTTCAGCGAGAAATTCAGAGACACGCCCTGGAAGTAAGGATGCGTGCTGGAATTGTTGATGAAATAGATCAGGTCCTGGTTGTAGGCCGCGAACAGGACCAAGGCGCCGAGACCGGCCGAGCCGATGGCGTAGCCTTTGGTCACCGCCTTGGTCGTGTTGCCGACGGCATCGAGCGCATCGGTCGATTTGCGCACCTCCTTCGGCAGTCCGGCCATTTCGGCAATGCCCCCGGCATTGTCGGTGACCGGCCCGAACGCGTCGAGCGCGACGACGATGCCGGCGAGCGCGAGCATCGTCGTGACCGCGATGGCGATGCCGAACAATCCGGCGAGATTGAAGCTGACCAGGATGCCGGCGATGATGACGAGCGCCGGACCCGCGGTTGCCTCGAGCGACACGGCGAGCCCCTGGATCACATTGGTGCCGTGGCCGGTGACCGAGGCGTGCGCGATCGAGTGCACCGGGCGATAATTGGTGCCGGTGTAATACTCGGTGATCACGATGATCAGCGCGGTGACGACAAGGCCGGTGATGCCGCAGTAGAACAATAGTGCGCCGGAGTAGCTGACGCCGTCGAGCGGGCCGAAGCCGATGAGGTAGTGGGTCACGCCGGCGATGCCGATAAGCGAGAACACCGCGGTCGCGATCATTCCTTTGTAAAGCGCGCCCATGATCGATTGGCTGGCGCCGAGCCGCACGAAAAACGTGCCGAGGATCGAGGCGATGATGCAGATCCCGCCGATGGCGAGCGGGAAAGTCATCATCCGCGTCACCATCTCGGTACTGACCGGGCCGAAGAAGATTGCGGCCAGAATCATCGTCGCGACCGTGGTGACGGCATAAGTTTCGAACAAATCCGCCGCCATACCGGCACAGTCGCCGACATTGTCGCCGACATTATCGGCAATGGTGGCGGGGTTGCGCGGATCGTCCTCCGGAATGCCGGCTTCGACCTTGCCGACCAGATCGCCGCCGACGTCGGCGCCTTTGGTGAAAATTCCGCCGCCGAGCCGGGCGAAGATCGAGATGAGCGAAGCGCCGAAGCCGAGCGCCACCAGGGAATCGACCACGGTGCGGTCGTTCGGCGGGAGATTAAGTCCGCCGGTGAGGAACATGAAATAGAGCGTCACGCCGAGGAGCGCGAGGCCGGCGACCAGAAGACCGGTGATCGCGCCGGCGCGGAAGGCGATCTCCAGCCCGCCGGCGAGCGAGCCGATGGCGGCCTGCGCGGTGCGCACATTGGCGCGCACCGACACATTCATGCCGATGAAGCCGGCGGCGCCGGAGAGGATCGCGCCGACGGCGAACCCAATGCCGACAAGCCAGCCGAGGAAATAGCCGACAATCACGAAGATCACGACGCCGACGAGCGCGATCGTGGTGTATTGCCGCCGTAGATAGGCCTGCGCGCCCTCACGCACCGCGGCGGCGATCTCCTGCATCTTGTCGCTGCCGGGGTCCGCCTGCATCACCGAGTAGGTGGCCCAGATGGCGTATACGAGCGCGAGAACGCCGCAGAGAACAATGAGCCACAAAGTCGTCATGGGAGGACCCCGGTTGATGGGGGCCAGAGCTTAAGAGCCGGCCCGGATGGAAGGTGCGTTGCGCGCAATTCTCGGGCGCGCTTGTCGCAAATCGCGGCGGACATTGCCAAAAACGGCAGCGCCACGCAACGGTGGGTGACCGCTAATAGAGCCCGGTCACGTAGTTATTCTCGATATAGGCTTCCGCCTGCTCGACGGTGACGTCGCCCGGCTTGGTCTGCTCGACGATCATGCGCCCGAGCGAGGGGAAGGACTTTCGCTCGACGCGGTAGTCGTCATGCCACAAGCGAGCCCGCTTCAAGGCCTTGCCGCAGTGGAGGAAGGCCTCCCGCACCGCAACCAGGATGACGAGGCGAGGCTCGCGTCCGTTGACCGCCGCCGCGGCAAGAAGCTCCGGCTCGCGCGTAAGCCGCGCGGTGCCGTTGACGCGCAAGGTCTCGTCGATGCCGGGAATGAAGAACAGCAGTCCGACCTCGGCATCGGTCACGATGTTGGACATCGTGTCGAGCCTGTTGTTGCCGGGGCGGTCGGGGATGGCAATCGTGTGATCGTCCAAGACCCGGGCAAAACCCGGCGCGTCGCCGCGCGGGCTCACATCGGTTCCGCGCCCCGCTCGGGTCGAGCCGATGACGACCAGGGGCGAGTGGGCAATGAAATTGCGGCAGTGGCCATCAAGCCGGTCGAGCTGCTTGAGGATGGCAAGCCCTTTCGGTTGCGGGTAGAGCTCGCGCAGCGACGGTTCATCGCTCAGGGTTGCGGCGTTCGCCGGCCGATCGTCCATTGCCTTCTCCATATCCGATGGGATGGAGGAAATCGGGAAATTCACTAGTAAAGATGGCAGGGCGATGCAAGCGGCGCTCCGGCCGTTACATCGAGCGCCCGAGATATCGTAGAACTCGGCGGCTCGGGAGCTTCGCGACAGGGCCAGGTTAGAACGCATGATCAAGAAATTCCATGTCCTCTATGTAGGCCAGATCGAGCTCGACAATATCGGGCTTGACGGCACCCCGGCAAACGACCGGCGCTATTCCGATGAGCGGCTGCGCGAAGCCTTCTTCACCGCGCGCGACGTCGCCCAGCTCATGGATGAACTGGGTTTCGACGTATTGTGGACGGCCGAGCATCATTTCCAGCGCGAGGGCTACGAGGTCTTCCCCAACCTCATTCAGCTCGGGCTCTGGCTCGCCACCCAGACCAAGCGCCTGAAATTCGGTTGTGCCTTCAACGTGCTGCCGATGTGGCACCCGATCCGGATGGCGGAAGATTACGCCATGGCCGACATCGTCACCGACGGCCGCATCGTCCTGGGCGTAGGCCGCGGCTATCACACCCGCGAGGTCGAGACGTTCGGCGCGCCTTTGCTCGATACGGAAAAGAACCGCGAGCTGTTCGAGGAACAGTTGCGCTTGCTTTTGGCCTGCTTCAACGAGCAGTCGTTCCACTTCAAGGGCAAGTTTTATGAGTGTCCGCCGCCGGTCGATTACCGCGGCTACCGGCTCAAGGACATCACGCTGGTGCCCCGGCCGAAACATCTGCCGGTGGAGATCTGGATGCCGATCGCCAGCGGCAAGACCATTGAGCTCATGGCGCAACACGGCCTCAAGGCGATGGTGACGCTCAATGGCGAGAAGATCCTCGACGATGTCGTGCGTGCCTACCATGCCGCGTGTCAAAAGCACGGCAGCAGCAAGCAGCTCGGCGAGGACATGATCTGGGGCGCCGGCGTCTATCTCGCCGACAGCCGCGCAGAGGCGATGCGCCGGCTCGAGCCCGCGCATGACGAGCGGTTCAAATGGTTCGCCCCGTTCGGCTTCGTGCGCTATGCCGACGAACAGGGCCGCACCTGGGGCTCACCCGGCGCGCCTGCCCGCACGCCGTCGCTCAAGGACGGCGTCGCGCAGAAGGCTTGGCTTTGCGGCACTCCGGCCGAGGTGATCGACGGCATCAAGTCGGTCGAGGCGAAATATCCGGGCCTCGAGAATTTCATGGTCCATTGGGCCGAAGGCCTCGGGCCAAAGGAGTTCAAGGAGCAACTGCGCTGGTTCGCCAGAGACGTAATGCCGGCATTCAAGCGGGCGTGAGCGTGATGATGAACAAACCACTCGCCGCCCACGAAGTCAGCGCATTCAATACCGCGGCGGCCTCCGAAAATAAGATACACGATGATTCCATCGCGCGGCGGTTCGGATTCCGCGGCGGTCTGGTGCCTGGCGTCGAGGTTTACGCCTACATGGCGCACATGCCGGTGGCGCGCTGGGGCCGCGCCTGGCTCGAAGGCGGCGAGGCGGACTGCCGGTTTCTCAAACCCGTCTATGACGGAACCCTTGCCCGCGTGTCGGCGGCAGAGGAAGGCGACGGGCTCGCGCTCAGCGTCGAAAGTGCCGGGGAGCGCTGCGCCACCGGACGCGCCTTCATGCCGTCGGATCGGCGGCCGGCGCCGGCGATCGATGCGTTGCCGTTCGGCGTGCCCCCTGCCGAGCGGCCGCCGGCGAGCGAGGCCTCGCTTGCGCCGGGCCGTGCGCTTGGCATCGCCCCCTTTACGATCGGCCGCGCGATGCTTGAAAACTATCTCGACGACATTCGCGAAACCGATCCGATCTACCGTACCGAAGGGTTGGTGCATCCCGGCCAAATCCTGCGGCTCGCCAATCAGGCGCTGGTGCAGAACGTCGTGCTCGGCCCGTGGATCCACGTCGGCAGCAAAGTGCGCAACCACACTGCGGCGCGCCTCGGAGAAGAACTGACGCTGCGATCGAAGATCATAGCGAACGCCGTGTCCTCCAAGGGTCACGCGATCGTTGAGTTCGACGCCATCGTGGTTGCCGGCGGCGCAAGATGCGTTGCTGAACTCACTCATACGGCGATCTGGCGGCCGCGGCAGGCTTCCGACGCGGGTTGAGACCGCGATCGCGACTTAGGACGGCTTCATCCAATTTAAGGGTAAGCGCGCGGATCAGAAATGCAGCGCACGGTCGTGCCGGATCACGACCGAGCGCACCTCATCGACGGTGCGGGCGCCGAGTTGCCCGAGCGCGGCCTGCGTCTCCTGGATCAGGAGGTCGATGACATGTCCGGGTCCCTCCGCGCCGAGCGCGCCGAGGCCCCACAAGAAGGCCTTGCCGGCGAATACGGCCGCCGCGCCGAGGGCATAAGCGCGCACCACGTCGCTGCCGCTACGCACGCCTGAATCCATCATCACCGTCGCGCGCTTGCCGACCTGCCGGACGATGGCCGGGAGCACATCGATCGATGCCGGCAACGCCTCGATCTGCCGGCCGCCATGGTTGGAGACGATGATGCCGTCGGCCCCGAGCGACACCGCCTTTTCCGCGTCCTGCGGATGCATGATGCCCTTGAGCACCAGCGTGCCCTTCCAGCGGTCGCGGTACTTGGCGACCTCCTCCCAGGTGAAGGCGCCGCCCATCTCGCGGCGCGTGAACGCGATCACCTCGTGCAGCGACGCGTTCGTGTCGGCATAGGCGCGCAGATTGTCGAACCCGGGAATGCCGTACTTCCACAGCGCCATCGCCCAGGCCGGCGATCGCGCGATCTGCAGCAGGATGTTGCGGTCGACGCGGAAAGAACCGGCGAGCCCGGTCACCGCCTCGCGCGGCCGTGTGGTGCGCACCGGCACGTCGAGGGTCAGCACCAATGTGCGGCAGCCGGCGGCCTCCGCGCGGCGCACGATGTCGAGGCCCAAGGCGTGGTTGTTCCTGGCCAGCCGATAAAGCTGGAACCAGAACACGTCGGGCGCGATCTCGGCGATGCGCTCGATTGTGGCGCCGCCGACGGTGCCGAGAATGTAGGGAATGCCCGCGCGCTGGGCGGCGCGGGCAAGATGCAGGTCCGCGCCGGGCCACACGATCGCCGGGCCGCCCATTGGCGCAACGCCGATCGGCGCCGCATAGCGGCGGCCGAACAGCTCGATCTCGCAGGGCGGCAGTGTCGGCATCACGCCGTAGCGCGGCACCAGCTCGATGGCGTCGAGCGCCGCCCAATTGCGCCTGATGCCAACATCGTCCTTGCCGGAACCGCCATCGCCATATTCGAAGGCAAAATGCGGAACGCGGGTGCGCGCGCGCGCGCGCAGGTAGTCGATGGTCGGGTAGCGGCGCAGGAGCTCCGCGAAGCGCGGGCTGGCACTGTTGCTCGCCGGCGGCTTTTGCTGAGGCGCGAGGGATGCCGTCGTGTCTTGCATGGCGATCTTCCGGCAGGCTGCGTGAGAGGGAGTTCCCGCGAGCCCCTATTATAGCTGCTCGCGCGCGGCCGCATCGAGCGCTCCGAGATCGCGGCGGCCGCGCCGGGCGACGTCGAGCACGATTGCGGCGGCCTTTACGCTCGGCGCCGTGCCAAGCGCCATGATCTCGTCGAGGCGCTGGAACGCCTCGGTCTGGCGTCGGCGCTCGGCGGTGTCGGACAAGAGCGGCAGCAGGGCCTGTGCCAGCCGGTCCGGGGTGCAATCGCGCTGCAAGAACTCCGGAACGACGTTCTCGCCGATGACGAGATTGGCGAGGATCACGCTGTGCAGCCCCGTTTGCGCGCGGGCGAGCCGCAATACGGCCTCTTCGATGAGCGGCAGCCGGTAGGCAGCGACCGTCGGCACGCCGGCAAGCGCGAGTTCGAGTGTCACGGTTCCGGATGCTGCAAGCGCGACGCGCGCCCGGCGAAACGCGGCCCATTTCTCGGCCGGATCGACGATGATGCGCGGCGTCGCGGCCCAGCCGGCGGTGCCTGCGCGGATCTGGGCCTCCAAATGCGGCACGGTCGGCAGCACCAGCTCGAGCGATCCGGCGCTGCTGCCGACCCGTTCGACCGCCGCGCCGAAGATGGCGAGGAGGTGTCGGATTTCGCTCGCCCGGCTGCCGGGAAGCACGAGGACAAGGGGCGGATCCGCGCGCCGGCGCGCCGCCTCCTCGGCGTTGGGCCGCAGTTCGGCGGTGCGCTCGACGAGCGGATGGCCGACATAGAGACAGGGCGGTCCGCCAAGCCGCAGATGCGCGGCGGGCTCGAACGGCAGGATCGCGAGCACGCAATCGACATAAGCGCGCATGGCGCGCGCACGTCCCGGCCGCCAGGCCCAGACCGAGGGTGAAACATAGTCGAGGATCGGGATCGCGGGCGCACGGGCGCGCACCCGCCGCGCGATCCGGTGTGTGAACTCGGGGCTGTCGATGATGACCAGCGCGTCCGGGCGCGCGGCGACAATGGCCTCGACGGTCTCGCGCATCCGGCGCACGATCGCCGGCAACCGCCGTGGGATCGAGAGCAAGCCGAAGAGCGAAAGTTCACCGATCGAGAACGGGCTTGCTATCCCGGCAGCCGCCATCGCGCGCCCGCCGACGCCGGAAAGTTTGAGCCCCGCGCCGCCATGCGCGATCAGCGAGCGCGCCAGCGCCGCGCCGAGCGCATCGCCCGATTCCTCCGCGGCAACGATGTAAACCGAGAGCGGTCGAGCCGGCGGCGCGGAGCTCATCGCGTGCCGCCCTCGCGCACGCCGACAAAAAACAGATGCTCGCGGTCGGCCGCGGCGGTCGCCTGCGCGGCGTCGGCGACGATCGTGCTGCCGGCAGTCACCGCAATGCCGGCAAGCCCGGCGCGCGCGGCGTTCTCGATCGTCCTTGGACCGATCGAGGGCAGATCGAAACGGCGATCCTGATCGGGCTTCGGCGCTTTGACCAGAACGCCGACGCCGGCTGGCGTGGTCACGCGCCGCTGCCGGCGCAATTCGGCGATGCGCAGCAGCAGATTGTCGGTGCCTTCCGCTGCCTCGACGGCGAGCACGTTGTTGTCGGCGACGACCGCGGCCTGCCCGACGTCGAACGGTCCGAGCGCGGCGATCAAAGCGAGCGCGCGCGCGATATCGGCCCGGTCGCGCTCCGAGGGCTGATAGTGGCCAAGCACGCCCTCAGGAACCATGATTTCCGGCGCGATCTCGTCGACGCCGACGACACGCAGGCCGGCGTCGGCGGCCACGCCCGCCATCCCGGTAAGCAGCTGATTATCGCCGCCGCGAAACGAGCGAACGATCCGCGGCATCAACCGGATCGTCTGCCAATCAAGGCGGATCTCGCGCAGCGGCGGACGCAGCAGCGTGCCGATGAACACCACGTCCCGGCATTGTTCCGCGTGCGCAAGACGAAGTATCCGGCCCAGCTGTCCGATCGCGATCCAGTGATGCGCGTAGCGCTCGACGATTTTGGGATCGGCCCAGCCGCGGAACGCCAGCATCACCGGACGTCGGCCGCGGCGCGCCACCGCTTCGGCGACGGCGCCGGGAAAACTGCCGCCACCGCAGATGATGGCAACCGAGTCTTGTCGAGCCGTCGCCTCAGCCATTGTTGGCTTGCCGTAGTGGGTCGCCACCGCGCTTCATTTGCCACGTTGCGGTGGTTGCATCAAAGGCCGCTTTCCGCCCGCGCGTATGAAGGCGATGATCTTGGCGACCGAGGGATCATCCGCGAATTCGCGGCCGACCAGATCGAGGCGATCGGCGAAGATGCCTTCGCCGAGGAACAGCGCGCGATACGCCCGGCGCAGCCGATGCATTTCGGCGCGTGTCGTGCCGCGCCGCTCCAGGCCCACGGCGTTCAATCCGACCAGGTCGGCGATCTGCCCGAGAGCATAGCCGAAGGGGATGATGTCGGTGGAGACACCGGAGAGCCCAGCCACCATGACGCCCTCGCCCACGCGCACATATTGGTGCACCGCGACTTGACCGCCGAAGAATGTGTTGTCGCCGACGCTGACATGACCGCCGAGAACGACGTTGTTGGCGAAGGTGACGCCGTCGCCGACACGGCAATCGTGCCCGACATGGCTTCCCGCCATGAAGAAACAGCGCTCGCCCACCGCGGTCACGCCGCCGCCATCCTCGGTCCCGACGTTCATGGTGACGCTCTCGCGCAGCTCGCAGCGCGGCCCGATCACGAGCCGCGTCGCGCCGCCGCGATAGTGCACCGACTGCGGCGGCGTTCCGAGCGAGGCGAACGGATAAACGACGGTGCTTTCGCCGATCACGGTGACGCCGGTGACGTTGACATGAGCGATCAGGCGCACGCCGCCTTTGAGCTCGACCTGCGGCCCGACGAGGCAATAGGGACCGATCTCGACGCCTTCGCCAATGCGCGCGCCGTCCGCTACGCGCGCGGTCGGATCAATCACGATCTAGCCCCGCAGCAAGGCGCCGACGACCGCCTCGGCGATCAGCGTGCCGCCGACTTTGGCCTCGGCCCGATACCACCACATCATGCTGCGGCGCGCCGTCTTGACCACGTGGTATTCGATGGTGTCGCCCGGCCCGGCCGGCTTGCGAAATTTCGCCTTGTCGATGGTCAAGAGGAACATCGCGCGCGGCTCCTCGGCTGTCTGCACCAGCCGCAGAGCCAGGATCGCCGCCGTTTGTGCCATCCCTTCGAGCATCAATACGCCGGGCATCACCGGATTTTCCGGGAAGTGACCCATGAATTGCGGCTCGTTCATCGTGACGTTCTTGATACCGATTCCCTGCTCGTCGCCTTGCATCTCGATGATGCGGTCGACCATGATGAAGGGATAGCGATGCGGCAGCAGCTTGAGAATCTCGCGGATGCCGACGCCGTCGAGGGTTTCGCCGGTCATGTCCCCTCTCCTTCGGATTTGCCGCCGTTGCGCACCAGGCGGCGCAGCGCGGCGACGCCCTTCATGAAATCACGCACCGGCTGGGCAGGGGAGCCGACAAACCGCGCGCCGGCGGGCACGTCCGACATGAGGCCGGCCTGCGCGCCGAGCATGGCGCCGGCGCCGACGGTGACATGATCGGCGATGCCGACTTTGCCACCCATCATCACGAAATCTCCCACCTTGGCGCTGCCCGATATGCCGGTCTGTCCGGCGATCATGCAGTGGCGGCCGATCATGACGTTGTGCGCGATTTGCACGAGGTTGTCGATCTTGGTGCCCTCGCCGATCACGGTGTCCCGCGTCGAACCGCGGTCGATCGTGGTGTTGGCGCCAATTTCCACGTCGTCCTGGATGACGACGCGGCGGGTTTGCGGGATCTTCTGGTGGCCCCGCGGCCCTGGCAGATAGCCGAACCCGTCCTGACCGATCCGGGCGCCGGAATGGATGATCACCCGGTCGCCGATCAGCGCATGCAGTACCGTGGCGCCGGCGCCGATCACGCAATCGCGTCCGATGCGGACCTGCGGGCCGATCACCGCGCCGGCGGCGATCAAGGTGCCCGCGCCGATCTCGGCGCCCGGTCCGATAACTGCGAGCGGATCGACGTTTACGCCGGCCTCGAGCCGCGCCGAGGGATGCACCTGCGCGCTCGCCGTCCGCCCGCTTTCGCCAAAGAGCGATGAGGGGCGCAAGGCGGCGGGAAACAGCGCCCGCGCGACCGCAACGAAGGCGCGGTACGGTTCGGCTGTCACCAGCACCGCCAGCGTGTCCGGCGCCGCGGCCTGAAAGCGCGGGCGCCAGCAGGCACGCTCCGGCGCGGGTCGCGGCCAGGTCGTCGAGATATTTTTGGTTGTCGAGGAAAGTGATGTCCGCCGGGCCGGCGGTATCAAGCGGCGCAATGTTGTCGATGCGCCGGTCCGAGCGGAACGCCGGCACGCGGCTCGGCGCGGGTCAGGGCGGCGATCTCCTTGATCGTCAATTCGCTGCTTTTGGGGAAGAAGTCCGGCATGCTGTACCCGGCCTCGGCGAGGTCCGTGGGTCGCGATCAGAACTTCGTTCCGCCGCCGAACTGGAACCACTGAACGCGGTCATAGCTCTGTTTCAAAATCGGATAAGCCAAATCGAACCGCAACGGACCGAACGGCGAGTCCCAGATGATACTGGCGCCGACCGACACACGCGGAGCCGGCGTGTCCGCGAACTGCATGCCGCATTGGCACGGGAAGGTGGTGCCGGCAGAGGTCACCGGCCCGTTGACCTCTCCAGTCAACGGATTTTGCGTCTCGCCTCGGTAACCCCAGACTGCGCCCGAATCGACAAACACGGCTCCGCGCATTCCGACGTCCTTCGGCAAGAAGAACAACGGATATTGCGCCTCATAGCTCGCGCCCCAGTACATCGTGCCGCCGAGCGCGTCCCCTGTCGCTCCGGGCGTGATGTCGCGCGGGCCGAAGCCGGCCGGCTCAAATCCGCGCACCAGATTCGGGCCCATCTTGAAATCGTCGAGCATGCGCACGTAGCCGTCATTCGAGGTACAGGTATTTGCGATCGGGCACTTTTGCAGGCCCAACATGTCCCCGGCCTGCAGATGCAGCACGCCAACGAGGTCAGACACGATTTCGTAGTAGGTGCGGAAGTCCACGACCGAACGTATAAAGAATGAATCGCCGCCCACGCCGGCGAAATCCTGTCCGAACGAGACAATCAAGCCGCTGGTCGGACGCTTGTTGTTGTCGAGGGTGTTGTAGGTCAATCCATATCCGACCAGCGAGGTCGAGATAGCCTCCTTGCGCGAGCTCGGAGCGGACCGCCAACGAGGCCTGGCTGTCGGTGAAACAACTCGCCGAGCCGGCAGGATACGGATTGCCGGGCGCGGCCAGGGCGGTCGGGGTCGGAAAGGTGTTCACGAAATCGGGATTGATGTTGTTGCAGTCGTCGAGGGTCGAAGGCAGCGTGAACGCCTGCCAATACGCCGAGTACCGCAGTTGCAGCGCGAGATCTTCCCGCAACGGAATGCCGAAGTTCAGGGTGGTGCCGTAGGCTTCCGTGCCATACGAGAGATAAGGGCTTTGCAGCGTCTGACGCGCGAAAAGATCGATGCCCGCCGACATCCGCTGATCGAGGAAATAAGGCTCGACGAAATTAAGCTCGGCGCCACGGGTGTACTGGCCGTAGGTGACGGACACCTTGCCGAACCGCCCGGTGCCGAACAGGTTACGCTCCGATACCGAGACTTGGCCCAAAAATCCGTCTGCGGTCGAGTAACCGCCCATGACCGAGAAATCGCCGGTCGATTGCTCTTCGACGTCGACATTGATCACCACCCGGTCGGGCGCCGACCCCGGCTCGTTGGTGATCTTCACGTTCTTGAAGAAGTTTAGATTCTTGATGCGCCGTTCGGCGCGATCGACCAGGGCGCGGTTGTAGGGATCGCCTTCGGCAATGTCGAACTCGCGCCGGATGACGTATTCGCGGGTGCGAGTATTGCCGCGAATATTGATGCGCTCGATGTAGGCGCGCACGCCTTCGTCCACGACATAGACGACACCGACGGTGCGCTGCTCGGGATTGCGGTCGCCGCGCGGCCGCACGGTGGCGAAGGGGTAACCGTGCTTGGCAATCTCGACGGTCATGTCCTCGACCGTCTTCTCGACCGCCTCGCCATTATAGACCTCGCCGGTGTGCATCCGCAGGATGCGACGCAGCGTCGCCGAATCCACGGCGCGGATATTCGACTGGACCTCGAGCGCGCCGAAACGGTATTGCGGGCCCTCCTCGATCGTGAAGGTGATGATGAAGCCCTTCAGGCCGGGATCGTATTCACCGGTCGCGGCAACGACCTGCACGTCGGCGTAGCCGTGATTGAGATAGAAGCGGCGGATGAGATCGCGGTCGGCCTCGATGCGATCCGGGTCGTACACGTCGGTGGTCTGCAGGAAACTGAACCAGTTCGACACCGAGGTCTTGATCACGTCCTTCAGCCGATAGGACGAGTAGGCCTTGTTGCCGACGAAGTTGATGGTTTTGACGCCGGTCTTCTCCCCTTCCCTGATCTCGAACACCAGGTCGACGCGATTGTTCGGCCGCTGGATGATCTTCGGCACCACCTGGATGTCGAAACGACCGCTGCGATGATAGACCTCGATGACGCGCTGAACGTCGGCCTGCACCTTGGCGCGCGAGAGGGTGCTGCGTGCCTTTGATTGGATTTCCTGCTCGAGCTGCTCGTCTTTGATCTTCGTGTTGCCCTCGAAGGCGAGCCGATCGATCACCGGCGCCTCCACCACGGTCACGATCAGCCGGTTGCCGGATTGGGCGATATGAACGTCCTGGAACAGGCCCGAGGCGTAGAGCGCCTTCAGCGCGGCATCGATCTTGGCGGCATCGAGCCGCTCGCCGGGCGCCACCCTGAAATAGGAACGGATGGTGTCTGCTTCGACGCGGCGATTGCCTTCGACGACGATGGACTCAGCCGCCACGCCGGACTGCGCCGGTGCGCTGAACGCCGCACCGGGAGCAAAGCCAATACAAATGCCGGCGAGGAGCAGGCCGGCTACGACAAGCCCTCGTCTTACGCGCAGACACATTTCCATGCGCAAAGCGCCTTATCCCCCTTCGTAGCTGCCCCCGATGGTGGCGGGTGCTCGGGCTCTCCCTCAGCCTTCCCAGCCCAGCGTCTTGATCCCGCGACGATTTCTCTTCCCCCAAACCGGACGATTTCTCTTCCCCCAACCGAAAGCGCCCCCTCAGCCCGGCGCATGCCCGCGCTAGGACGTAGTCAAGTGAACGATGTCATTGAAAGTTGCAAATATCATCAACATCAGGACGATCGCGAGACCGATGCGGAAACCGACCTCCTGCGCCCTTTCGGAGAGCGGGCGGCCGCGCAAAGCCTCTATAGAATAGAACAAAAGGTGGCCGCCATCGAGCAGCGGAATGGGAAACAGATTGAGGAGCCCGATGGACACGGACAGTACGGCGGCGAGATGGATGAGGGCGACAAATCCGATCGTCGCCACCTGCCCCGACATCTGCGCGATCCGGATCGGGCCTCCCAGCTGATCCGCCGCTTCGCGGCCGACGATGACGCCGGCGAGATAGCTCAAGGTGCGGTCGACGACGAACCAGGTCTCCTGCACGCCCATCCAGACCGCCCGCGGCGGAGGAACCGGCTCAAATTTAAGATCCGCCGCTGCCATCGACCGGCTGATGCCGAGTATTCCGATATGGCGGACATTGCCGAAAGTGTCCTTGACGTCCTTGAGCGCGGGCGCGGCCTTGAGCACGCGTTGGACCCCGTTGCGTTCTACGGTGATTGAAAGCGTTTCTCCGGCGCTTTCGCTGACGACGCGCTGCATGTCGGCAAAGCTCTCGATCGTCGCGCCGTTGATCGCGGTGACGAGGTCGCCGGGCTGGAATCCAGCCGCCGCAGCGGCGCTGTCCGGCTGCACGGTATCGACCCGCGCACTCATCGTCTGCTTGCCGTAAAGCATGAAGATCGCGGCAAAGATGACGATGGCGAGAATGAAGTTCGCCAACGGACCGGCGACGACAATGGCCGCGCGCTTGCGCACCGGCTGAAAGACGAAGCTCCGCGGGCGTTCGTTCGCGTCCATATCGGCCAGCTGCGCACCGTTCGAAGCACTGGCTACGTTGTCATCGCCGAAGAATTTTACGAAACCGCCAAGCGGGATGGCGGAGATTTTCCAGCGCGTGCCATGGCGATCATTGAAACCGATGATTTCCGGCCCGAATCCGATGGAGAAGACGAGGACGCGCACGCCGCACCAGCGCGCGACGAGGAAGTGCCCCAACTCGTGGAAAAAAACGACGATGCTGAGGACGAACAGAAAGGGAATGACATATCCCGCAATGCCGCCGCCAAGCGCGTGCAAATGCGTCATCAAACTGGACCCCATGATGCTCGCCCTAACCCCTTGAATCCCGACCCGATCCCGACCCTAGGATGCCATTGCGGCAATTTCGGGCAAGAGGTCGGTCGCCAAGCTTCTTGCGTTATGGTCAATGGCGATCGCTTCCTCGACGGATTGTGGCTCAGCCATCGCGCCTTGCCGCTCGGCGGCGTCCAGCGTCGCTTCGACCAGGGCCGGAATGCCGGTGAATCCGAGACGGCCACCGACGAATTCGCGCACCGCAATCTCGTTCGCCGCATTGAGCACGGTCGGTGCGGCTCCGCCCGCCGCGAGCGCCCGCCGCGCAAGCGCGAGCGCCGGGAAGCGTACCGGATCGGGTTCCTCGAAGGTGAGCGTGGCGACACGGGCAAGATCGAGCCGCGGCGCCGGCGTTCCCATGCGTACCGGCCACGCCAGACAGTGGGAAATCGGAATCCGCATATCCGGCGACCCGAGCTGAGCGACGACCGAGCCGTCGCGGAACTCCACCAGGCCATGGACGACGGATTGCGGATGAACGACCACGTCGAGTGCATCGGGTCCGAGCGCAAATAGGTGATGGGCCTCGATCAGTTCGAGGCCCTTGTTCATCAGCGTCGCCGAATCGATCGTGACCTTCGGTCCCATCGACCAGGTCGGATGCTTGAGCGCCTGCGCCACGGTGACGCGCCGGATGGCTTCGAGCGTGAAGGTGCGGAACGGTCCGCCCGACGCGGTCAGCACGATACGCCGCACGTCCTCGCGCCGGCCGGCGCCCAAAGCCTGAAAGATCGCATTGTGCTCGGAATCGACCGGCAGGACCGTCGCGCCGGCAGCGGCCGCCCGCCGCATGAACAGCGCGCCGGCACAGACGAGACATTCCTTGTTGGCAAGGGCCACCGTAGCGCCGCGCTCGGCAGCGGCGAGCGTCGGCTTGAGGCTCGTTGCGCCGGTAATCGCCGCCATGACCCAATCTGCCGGCCGTTGCGCGGCCTCGACGATTGCCGTGGGGCCGGCGCCGGCCTCGATGCCGCTGCCGGAAAGCGCCGACTTGAGTTCGGCGTAAGCGGCCGGATCGGCCACCGCGGCAAAGCGCGCCCCGAGGTCGCGCGCGAGACGTGCCAGCGCCGCGGCGTTGCGGTGCGCGGTCAGCGCCTCGACGCGATACCGGCCCGGATCCTGGCGCAGCAGATCGACCGTGCTCGACCCGATCGAGCCCGTGGCGCCAAGGAGCGTCACCGTACGCGGCACGGGTGCAAGCTGAACTCTCGTCCGCGGCTTCGCCTGTTTCATCGGCTTTACCATAGCAGCAAGCCCGCGCCCGGAGCGGCGGTTCCCTGCCGCACGATGCCGATGAGGAGGGCGGCGAACGCCGCAACCAGGAAGCCGTCGAGCCGATCCATCAATCCCCCATGGCCGGGGATGAGCCGGCTCGCGTCTTTCGCGCCGAAACGCCGCTTCACCGCGGACTCGAACAAGTCGCCGGCCTGGGCCAGGACTGACAGCAGCAACGCCATGACCCCAGCCATCCCCAGCCTGCCGATACCGCTCGCATAGGCGACCACGACGCCGGCGGCAACCCCCCCGGCCAGCCCGGCGATCGCCCCAACCCAGGTCTTCTTCGGGCTGACCTGTGGCCATAACAGCGGCCCGCCAATCGCCCGGCCGCCAAGAAAGGCAAAAATGTCGGTCGTCCAGACAGTTGCGAACAAGAACCACAGTGCGGTCAGACCCCATAGCGGGTCCTGGCGGAGGATCGCCGGGCTCATAAAGGCGATGCCGGCATAGACCACCCCGACCGCGGCCCAAAGCCTCGCGCCCGGCGTCGCCCTGCCCGCGGTCACCGCGGCGAGACCAGCCCCGATCGCGAGACCGACCGTTCCCGCCCCGGGATGATCGAGGCCGGTGAACGCCAAAGCCGCGAGCAACGCCGCCAGCCCGGGAGCGAGATCGCCGGCGCGAGCCGTGCCGGTGAGACGCGCCCACTCCCAAAAGATGCCGACAGCGCCAAGAGCGCAGAGGACGAGAAAGGGCCAACCGCCGACATAGGTGATCGCCAGCACGATCGGGGCGAGCACGGCCGCCGAGGCGATGCGTAACGTGAGGTTGCTCGCACCGCTTCCGCCCGATGTGACATCTGCGCCGCCGCGGCTGCGATGGTTGGGCGTGGTCACGATCCGGTTTCGGCTGCCATCAGCCCGCCAAAGCGGCGTTCGCGGCGGCGATACTCGGCGATTGCGCCTTCGAGCGCCGCGCGGTCGAAATCGGGCCAATTGATCGGCACGAAAATGAGCTCGCTGTAGGCGGCCTGCCAAAGCAGGAAGTTGGAGAGCCGCTGCTCGCCGCTGGTGCGAATGATCAGGTCGGGATCGGGAATGTCGGGCGCGTGCAAATGGCGGCCGAGAAGCTCCGGCGAAATGTCTTCGGCGGCGAGCCGCCCTTGCGCGACTTCGACTGCGATGCGGCGGGCGGCACGCGCGATCTCCTGGCGGGCGCCATAGTTGAACGCCACGACCAGCGTCAGGCCGCTATTGTGACGGGTCAAATCTTCCGCCTCGACCAAGAGCCGGCAAATATCGCCGTCGAGATCGTCACGCTCGCCGATAATGCGCACCCGCACATTGGACTGGTGCAGCTCGGCAAGGTCGTTGCGGATGAAGCGGCGCAATAAGCCCATCAGGTCGCTGATTTCCGCCGGCGGTCGCGACCAATTCTCCGAGCTGAAGGAGAAGATCGTCAACACCGAGATGCCGAGATCGCCGGCGGCGCGCACCGTACGGCGCAGCGCCTCGACGCCGCGGCGGTGACCCTCAAGGCGAGGCAGGCCGCGCTCGGCCGCCCAGCGCCCATTGCCGTCCATGATGATGGCGACGTGCCGCGGCACGTCGAACCCGTCGCCTCGCGCCGGGAGCGGCGGCGTCGCCTCGTTTCTCGATCTTGCGGCGTCGCTCAAACGGTCATGATCTCCTTTTCCTTGCCGGCGAGCAGCTTGTCGACCTCGGCGATCGTCGCATCGGTTGCCTTCTGGACGTCGCCGGCTTGGCGATTTTGCTCGTCCTCGCTGATCTTGTGGTCCTTCTCGAGCTTTTTGAGGAGGTCGAGCCCGTCGCGGCGGACGTGGCGAACGGCCACGCGCGCCGCTTCGGCGTATTTGTGCGCGACCTTCGCCAGCTCCCGTCGCCGATCCTCGTTGAGCTCGGGGATGCGCAGCTTGAGGACCTGCCCTTCGGTCGACGGCGTCAATCCGAGATTGGCGGCAGAAATCGCCTTCTCCACCGCATGCACCATCGACCGGTCCCAGACCTGGACGTTGAGGAGGCGCGGCTCGGGAACGCTGATCGTCGCCAGCTGATTGAGCGGCATGTGGCTGCCATAGGCCTCGACCTGGACATGGTCGAGCAGCGCGGTCGAAGCGCGTCCCGTGCGCAAGCCGCCAAGCTCCTGCCTGAGCGAGGCGATTGCGCCCTGCATGCGGCGCTTGAGGTCATTCATGTCGAATGTCGTCGTTGTCATGGCGCCCTCCGCGATTGCCGGTCCGGGGCGGCTCTCACCTTCGACCGGTATGCGCAATTCGTCGCAATTCGTCAGCCGACGGTGGTGTAGTGCCCTTTCCCGCGCAAGACCGTCTCGATCGCGCTCTGCTCCCGGATCGAGAAGACGATGATAGGCATACGGATTTCCCGGGCAAGCGCGAACGCCGTCGCATCCATGATTTTCAGGTTTTGGTTGAGAGCCTCCTGAGGATCGAGGCGGTCGTAGCGCCGCGCCTTGGGATCTCGCTTCGGATCGGCAGTATAGACCCCATCGACATCGGTTGCCTTGAGGACGGCGTCGCACCCCATTTCGGCGGCGCGCATGACCGCCGTGGTGTCGGTGGTGAAGAACGGGTTGCCGGTGCCGCCGGCAAACACGATGATCATGTCGTCTTCCAGGTGACGGAGCGCGCGCTGGCGCTCGTAGGTCTCGCACACCTGCGGCATTGAGAGCGCCGACATGGTGCGGGCACTGACGCCCGCGCGCTCGATCGCCGCCTCGAGCACCAGCGCGTTCATGACCGTCGCCAGCATGCCCATCGAGTCGGCCGTCGGCCGCGACAACCCGTCCTGGGAAATCTGCGCGCCGCGCAGGATGTTTCCGCCGCCGACGACGATGCCGAGCGCGATGCCGAGAGCGTGGGCGGCGACGAGATCGGCCGCGAAACGTTCGATCGTCGGTTGATGAATGCCGAATTTTTCCGGACCGCTGAGCGCTTCGCCGGAGAGCTTGACGATCACCCGCTGATAGTTCGGTTTCGCCATCGGGATCGTCAGCCCCTCTTGGATGGGTTCAGAGCCGCGAAGCCCGTCGCCCTCGGCATCTTCCGGCGGGCTGCGCGATGCCCAGCCCCACCCACACAGCTACGCACGCGCCAGCGCCGCGACCTCGCCGCCGAAATCACCGCTCGGGCGGTCGATACCTTCGCCGAGCGCGTAGCGCACGAAGCCGGCGATCCTGATCGGCGCGGCCGCCTTCGCCTCGCTCTCCTTCATCGCCTGCGCCACGCTCTTTTTGTCGTCGAAGATGAAGGCTTGATCGAGCAGGCAGACCTCTTTGTAGAAAGTCTTCAGGCCGGATTCCACGATCTTCTCGATGACGTTGGCCGGCTTGCCCTGGGCCTTGAATTTCTCGGCGAGGACGTTGCGCTCGCGCTCGATCGTCGGCGGCGTCAAGCCCCGACGCATCGACCGCTTGCGGGTTGGCCGAGGCGACGTGCATCGCCACCATGCGGCCGAACGCCTTGAGCTCGTCGGTCTTGCCCGACGATTCGAGCGCGACGATCACGCCGATCTTGCCCAAACCGTCGACCACCGAATTGTGCACGTAGCTGGCGATCGCGCCCTTGCCGACCGAGAGCCCGGCCGCGCGGCGCAGCGTCATGTTTTCGCCGACCTTGGCGATCGTCTCGGCAATGGCGTCCGCGGCGGTGCGGTCGCCGATGCGGGCGGCGAGGATCTTGTCGACATCCGCGCCGACGTCGAGCGCGACATCCGCGATCATCTTCACCAGGCCCTGGAACAGATCGTTCCTGGCCACGAAGTCGGTTTCGGAATTCACCTCGACGACGACGCCCTTGTTCGCCTTCAACGCGACGCCGATGAGGCCGTCGGCCGCTACCCGGCCCGCCTTTTTGGCGGCTTTGGCGAGCCCCTTCTTGCGCAGCCAATCGACCGCGGTCTCCAGATCTCCGGCGCTCTCGCTGAGCGCCGCCTTGCAATCCATCATGCCGGCTCCGGTCTTATCGCGGAGCTCCTTCACCATGGTCGCGGTGATGTTTGTCATTGTTGTCAGTCCTATCGCAGTCCGTCGTTCCGGCGTGCGCCGCGGCGCGAACCCTGAACCATGGTCACAACGCTACGAAATAATAACTCGAACTTGAGACCGCACGGTTCGTGGTCATGGATTGGGCCGGCGGGCTTGGCCGCGTCCCGCAATGACAATCACTCCGTGGCCGCCACCTGCTCCTTCGCCCGGGCGATCCAGCCTTCGACCCGGCCGGGAAGCCCGACCTCCTCGCCGATCTTGTGCGCCGCAGTCGGGGACAGCTCGGCAATCTGCCAGAAGTGGAAAATGCCGAGGTCGTTGAGCTGCTTTTCGATCGGCGGCGACACACCGGGGAATTTCTTGAGGTCGTCGGCCACACCGCGCGGCCCGGACAGCGCCTGGAAGCCGAGCTTGTCGGTTTCCGGCGGCAATTCCTCGACCACTGGCGGCTCCGCCTGCGCGCCGAGGTCGATACGCTCGCCCTGCGCACGCGAAATGCCGTCGAGCGCAGCTTTGGCAACGAGGTCGCAATAAAGCGTGATGGCGCGGCTCGCATCGTCATTGCCCGG
This sequence comes from uncultured Alphaproteobacteria bacterium, assembly GCA_963695665.1. GTDB lineage: Bacteria > Pseudomonadota > Alphaproteobacteria > Rhizobiales > Xanthobacteraceae > BOG-931. The sequence continues at coordinate 125,277 of CAVOHL010000034.1, read as the reverse complement.
CACCACGAAAGTGATGCCGTCGGGATCGCAATTGGTGTCGACGACCGCCGCCACCGGAACATTGAGCCGGCGCGCCTCCTTGATGGCGATGTCTTCCTTGTTGGTGTCGATCACGAAAACCAGGTCGGGAAGCCCGCCCATGTCCTTGATGCCGCCGAGCGCGCGGTCGAGCTTGTCGCGCTCGCGCTGCAGCGTCAGCCGTTCCTTCTTGGTGTAGCCCTGCGCCTCGTTGGAGCTGAGCATCTCCTCGAGCGTGCGCAGGCGCTTGATCGAGTTGGAGACGGTCTTCCAGTTGGTCAGCGTGCCGCCGAGCCAGCGCGAATTGACGTAGTATTGCGCCGACCGCTTGGCCGCCTCGGCAATGGCGTCCTGCGCCTGCCGCTTGGTGCCGACGAACAGGATGCGTCCGCCCTGCGCGACCGTGTCGCTGATCGCCTGCAGCGCGCGATGCAGCAGCGGCACCGACTGGGTCAGGTCGATGATGTGGATGTTGTTGCGGGTGCCGAAGATGTACTCCGACATCTTCGGGTTCCAACGATGGGACTGGTGGCCAAAGTGAACGCCAGCTTCCAAGAGCTGGCGCATGCTGAAATCGGGCAGCGGCATGTCATTCTCCGGTTGATCCGCCGCGGACCGTGAGCCTGACCTTGCGGCCAGACACCGGACGGCCTTTTGGGCCAAGGTCCGCGTGTGAAGTTGGGCGCCTTATATAGGCATACGGGTCTGCGACGCAACTTGAACATTTTGGGGGCGCGAGCGCGGGCGATCCACTGAATCGATTCGCTCAATACCCCCTGCGCCGTCGCTTTTTTGCAGCCTTCTTCGCCGCAAGGCGCGCGGCAGCGGCGGCCTCCTGCTCTCTCGTCGCAACGCCGGTTTCGACCAAATCCGTCGTTTGTTCGCGCGCAATTCGCGGCGAAGGCCCCATCCGCACCTTCACGCGGTCAAGGATGAAGCGGGCATAATCGTCCATATCGCCGGCAAATGGCTTGATGTGGCCGTCGGCCGTCAGCCATAGCCGGTCGGCCACGAGTTCGATCAAGGAACGATCGTGGGTGATGAGGATGACGGCTCCCTCGTAATCGTTGAGCGCATCGAGCAGCGCGCGGCGGCTCTCGATATCGAGATGGTTCGTCGGTTCATCGAGGATCAGGAGGTGCGGCGCCGCCATCGCGACAAGATTCAGCAACAGCCGCGCGCGCTCGCCGCCGGAAAGGTTGGCGACCGTGGTGTCCTGCTTGTCGAACGCGAGCCCGAATTGCGCCAGCCTGGAGCGGCGTGAAGACTCGCTGTCCTCCGGCCGCTCGCGCCGAAGGATGTCCAAGGGCGTATCGTCGGGATCGAGCGCTTCGATCTGGTGCTGGTGAAACCAGCCCACCCGGATGCGCTGCTCCCGGTTCATTCGGCCCGATTGAAGCGGGAGCGCGCCGGCCACCATCTTGGCGAATGTGGTCTTGCCCGCGCCATTCACGCCGAGAAGCCCGATCCGATCGTCGACATCGAGCCGCAGGTTGAGATTGCGCAGACACCGGAGTGCCGTCGTAGCCCACCGCCGCTCCTTCAAGCTGGATCAAAGGCGGCGCCAGCGGCCGCGTCGGCGAGGGCAGCGTGAAAGGCGCCACGCGCTCTTCGACCACCTCGGCGTATCGGCTCCAGCTTGGCCAGCCGCTTGATGCGCGACTGCGCTTGCGTCGCCTTGCTCGCTTTCGCCCGGAAGCGGTCTATGAAACGCTGCAGATGCGCGCGCTCGGCCTCCTGCTTGGCCCGCGTTGCGGTTTGCAGCCGCGCCTTCTCCGCTCGACGGGTTTCGAAATCATTGTACCCGCCGCTGTAGAGCTCGAGCTTGCCGCCGCTCAAATGCAGGATGGAGTCGACCGAGTTGTTGAGGAGCTCACGGTCGTGGCTGATGGTCAATGCGGCGTGCGGGTACTTCGCAAGCCGCGCTTCCAGCCAAAGCGCGCCTTCAAGGTCGAGGTAGTTGGTCGGCTCGTCGAGCAGAAGCAGGTCGGGTTGCGCGAAGAGCGCCGCCGCGAGCGCCACGCGCATGCGCCATCCGCCCGAAAATTCCGCCATCGGGCGATCGAGATCGGCATGAGCGAAGCCGAGCCCGCTGAGGATTTCCGCCGCGCGCGCCGGGGCGCTATCGGCATCGATCTCATTCAGCCGCTGATAGATCTCCGCAAGCTGTTCGGGTTTGGCGTCGGCCAATTCGGCATTCAATGCTTCGCGCCGGTGATCGGCGGCCAAAATCGTGTCGAGCAGGCTTATCGGCGTGGCGGGATGCTCTTGATCGACCGATCCGATGCGGGCGGCCTTCGGCAGCAGGATCTCGCCGCTTTGCGGAATGAGATCGCCGAGGATCAGCTTGAACAGCGTCGATTTTCCAACCCCGTTGCGCCCGACCAAGCCGACCTTGGCGCCGGCCGGAATCGAAACGCTTGCGGAATCGAAAAATCGTCGACCCCAAGCATCAAAGACAAGATTCTCGATCCGAAGCATATCGCGGGCGTTGGCGAGTGATTGAATGGTCGTACGGCAAAGAGGCGGTTCCTTACCGCGCCGCGCCTCAGATAGCGAGATGCGATGTCGAATTCAAAACGCGAGGTGACGGACGACGCCACGCTCGGGAAATTCTCGCTGTAAGCGGAATCTTGGTGGGGAGATGCGGGCAAATCGCCTGCCGGCGGATCGGCCACCTTATAGAGCTTCTACCGTCACCACGCCGGCCACCGCCTTGATGGCGCCGGCGATCTGTGGGGAAACCTTGAAGCGGCCGGGAAGCTTCACCTCCACTTCATTGCCGTCTCCGAGCATCAGCACCATCGAGACCTCGCCGTCGCCGCGATCGCCGCCGTTCCGGCCCGAGCGCAGGTCGATCGGCTCGAGGCGCCGTGCCACGCCCTCGATCGGCGCGCCGTCGCGCAGGAACACGCGCAGTCCCTTCTGCATTTTCGCCGCCGCCTGATCGAGCGGCTCGACCGATTGGATGCGGGCGCGCACCTCGTCGCCCTGGACCTCGGCGGTGAGGAACAGGAGCACGGCGCTTCCTGGTTCCAGCAGGTCGCGATATTGCGCCAAGCCTTCCGTGAACAGCACCGCCTCGTAGTGGCCGCTCGGGTCGGACAGGCCGATAATGCCCATCTTGGTGCCGTTCTTGGTGCGCCGTTCGGTACGCGACACCACCGTCCCGGCGACACGGCCGGCGCCGGCGCCGGCCTTTACCGCGCGGGAGAAATCGGACCAGGGCTGCACGCGCAGCCGCTTGAGTGCGGCGGCATAGTCGTCGAGCGGATGGCCGCTGAGGAAAAAGCCGACCGCCTCATACTCGCGCTGCAGACGCTCGGCCGGCAGCCATGGCTCGACCGCCGGCAAGATGATCGGCTCGGCCGCGGCCGCGCCGCCGAACAGCTCGGACTGGCCGAGCGCGGCGTTGTCGTGCGCGCGCTGCGCGGTGGCGAGAATGGTGTCGACGACGGCAAAGATCCGTGCCCGGTTTGCTTCCATGGCGTCGAAGGCACCGGCGGCAACGAGGCTTTCCAGCACGCGTTTATTGACGGCACGGGGGTTGACCCGGCGGGCGAAGTCGGCAAGGTCGGCGAAGGGCCGTTCGGCACGCGCGGCCAGGATGGCCTCGACCGCCTGCCGGCCGACGCCGCGGAGCGCCGCGAGCGCATAGCGGATCGTATCGCCGGCGACCTCGAACTCGACGTCCGACTGGTTGATCGACGGCGGTTCGACCTTGATCGCAAGCCGCTCGGCTTCGGCGCGGAATTCGGCGAGCTTGTCGGTGTTGCCCATGGCGAGCGTCATCGACGCGGCGAGAAACTCGACCGGATAATTGGCCTTCATATAGGCGGTCTGATACGTCAGCAGCGCGTAGGGCGCCGAGTGCGATTTGTTGAAGCCATATTCGGCGAATTTCGCACACGCCTCGAAGATCGCTTCCGCATCGCCGCGCGCAATTCCACGCTCGACCGCGCCGGAAATGAAGGCGTCGCGCTGAGAAGCCATCTCCTTCTTGTCTTTCTTGCCCATGGCCCGGCGCAAGATGTCGGCTCTGGCGAGACTGTAGCCGGCCAGATCGCGTGCGATTTGCTGCACCTGCTCCTGATAGGTGATGATGCCATAGGTCGCCTGCAGGATCGGCTGCAGCTTGGGATGCAGATAATCGGTTTGCTCGTGGCCGAGTTTTCGCGAACAGTAGGTCGGGATGTTTGCCATCGGTCCCGGGCGGTAGAGCGCCACCAGCACGATCAAATCCTCGAAGCGGTCGGGGCGCATGTCGACGAGCGCCCGGCGCATGCCCGCACTTTCCACCTGGAACACGCCGACGGTCTCGCCGCGCGCCAGCATTTCGTAGGTCTTGGCGTCGTCGAGCGGAATGCCCGACAGATCGAGATCGATTGCGCGTTGACGTAGCAGCTTCACGGCACGATCAAGGACGGTGAGCGTGGTGAGCCCGAGGAAATCGAACTTCACCAGCCCGGCCGGCTCGACCCATTTCATGTTGAACTGGGTGACCGGCATGAACGATTTCGGATCGCGGTAGAGCGGGACGAGTTCGGTCAGCGGCCGGTCGCCGATGACCAGTCCGGCGGCGTGGGTGGAGGCGTGGCGGTGCAGGCCTTCGAGCTTCTGCGCGATATCGAAGACGCGCCGCAGTCACCGGATCACGATCGCTTTCAGCCTGCAGCCGGGGTTCATCGTCGATCGCACGTTTGAGCGAGATTGGATTCGCCGGATTCTGCGGCACGAGCTTGCAGAGCTTGTCGACCTGCCCGTAGGGCATCTGCAGCACGCGGCCGACGTCGCGCAACACGCCGCGCGCCTGCAAGGTGCCGAAGGTGATGATTTGCGCGACCCGATCGCGCCCATACCTCTCCTGCACATAGCGAACCACCTCGTCCCGCCGCTCCTGGCAGAAATCGACGTCGAAATCCGGCATCGAGATGCGTTCGGGATTGAGGAAGCGCTCGAACAGGAGCCCGAAGCGGATCGGGTCGAGGTCGGTGATGGTGAGCGCGTAGGCGACGAGCGAACCGGCGCCGGAGCCGCGGCCCGGTCCGACCGGAATGCCCTGCGCCTTCGCCCATTGGATGAAGTCGGCGACGATCAGAAAGTAGCCGGCATATTTCATGCCCTCGATGACGCCGAGCTCGAAGGCGAGACGTTCGTGATACGCTTCGACGGTGTGTCCCGGCGCGACCGGATACCGCGCCAGCCGGCGCTCGAGACCCGCTTGCGCGGCGAGGCGCAGTTCCTGCGCCTCCTGCGCTCCTTGCGCCGCCGCGGTCTCGCCTGCCCCGCGCGTGGTGGAGAAACGCGGCAGGATCGGCGCGAGCGTGCGCGGGCGGAACGCGCAGCGCTCGGCGATCTCCACCGTCGCCGCGAGCGCCTCCGGCAGGTCGGCAAACAAGGCCGCCATTTCGGCGCGGGTCTTGAAGCGGTGCTCGGGCGTGAACTGGCGGCGGTCGCCGTCGGCGATGAGCCTGCCCTCGGCGATGCACAGGAGCGCGTCGTGCGCCTCGTAATCCTCGCGCGTGGCGAAGAACGGCTCATTCGTCGCGACCAGCGGGATGCCGCGCGCATAGGCAAGCTCGATCAAGGCCGGCTCCGCCAGCCGTTCCGCCGGCATGCCGTGACGCTGCAACTCGATATAGAGCCGGTCGCCGAACAGGCGCTGCAAAGCTTCGCAGCGTGCCTGCGCGAGCGCGCTCTGCCCGGCGCCGATCGCGGCATCGAGCGGCCCGCCCGGCCCGCCGCTGAGCACGAGCAAGCCCTTGGCCTCCTCGGCCAGCCAGGCGAGCTTGATGTGCGGCCGTTCGGTTGGTTCGGTATCGAGGTAGGCGCGCGACGATAGCCGCATCAGGCTGCGATAGCCGTCCTCGCGCGCGGCAAGGAGCACGAGCCGCGGCCGATCCTCGCCGATCGCCGTGCCGCGATTGTCCTGGTCGCCGAAGTCGACGCCGAGCGCGCAGCCGATGATCGGCTGGATGCCGGCGCTCGCCATCTTCTCGGAGAATTCGAGCGCGCCGAACATGTTGTCGGTATCGGTCAGCGCCAGCGCCGGCTGGCGGTCCTTCTTGGCGAGCTCCGCCAGCCGCGCAATGGTCAGCGCGCCTTCGAGCAGCGAATAGGACGAGTGCACATGCAGGTGCACGAAACCTGGCGCGGGCGCGGCTGGCATGTCGATCGATACTCGCAGATGGCGATTCCGAAACAGCCGAAGATGCGGGATCGCGTGCTGCGCTGTCCACCGCGGCGACGCGCCGGCTCATCGCCACACACAGAAAGTTTGCGCGAAGTTTGCCGCGATTGTTCCCCTGACATGTGGGCGCGCGTCGAAGGGCTCTCATGAGCCGGCGCTATCACCCTGCAATCGGGCTCGTATCCGGCCGCAACGCCTCGATCAGACCACTCCCAGCACCTGCACCCAGACCGCGACCATCCCCAAGAATAAGGCCATCGATGCAAGCGCCAGAGCTTCCTCGGCGACCGCGCGAACCATGAGATTCTCCCCTGCGTCATGGAACAGAAAGAGAACGATAGTTCTCATTATGTTCCAAAGTCAAGTCGGCAGCGGTCACTTCATTGCAACGATCGAATGGTCATGCTAGGTGATTAAAACCTAAGCCGAAAGGCAAATAGTCATCCCGGAAAATCCGTAGTGCCGATGGGAAATTTCGAAGTCGCGGCGAGGCGGTAATCCGCGCGATTGTGATGGGTGCTGCGGTGGTTGTCGCCTGGAACGCACCCTACGCTTGGTATTGGCGGATCGCGATCTTTCTCGGAATCATGTTCATCGTCGGCGTCCTCTATCCGACGATTTAGAACGTATGGGCTAAACGCCGATACGAAGATGGGAGTCTGCAAATGGCTAGCAACTATCGGGGCGTACATCTCATCGGCGATAAACCGACAGGTAAGATCACGGATGTTCAAGTAGTGGACCGTGGCGGCAGTAGCATTCCACTTCCGCTTATTGAATACATAAATCGCGGGGCCGAACCTCCCTACCGGACTCTCCCACGGGAGGAGGACGTCAAAATGAAACCAGCGAAGCCTAAGCGCGCCGCCCAACAGCGGTGAACCGATCAGGCCGCCGGAGCGTAGAAACGCACGGGTGGGAAAGAAAATCGTCGCGAGTTCAGGGGGCTGGCAGGTCATACTGCAACGCTCTGTCGCTGTGTCGTAGTGTTCTTCTCCTACCCTTACGATTCGACCCCAAACGAGGAGGACGGTCTGATGCGAAAACTCACGATCACCTTGGCTGCCGCAGCGCTCGCCCTGGGCGCGATGGCGCTCTCGGTCAGCGCGCAAAACCAGCAGCCCGGTGCGGCGAGCCTGCATGCGCAGGCGCAGAAGGCGACGCCGATCCACCAAGCGGCGTGCCGCGGATTCGGCCGCCATTGCCCGCCCGGATCGCACTGGGTTTGCGGCCCGGCGCGTTGCTGGTGCGCTCTCTGCTAGCACCTGGTGCCCGCCCGGAAGACACCGGGTTTGCGGACCCTATCGGTGCTGGTGCGCTGCCTGCTGGTAAGGGTGAAAAACGCCGGTGCTGAACGTCTTCGAGGCCGCCTGCGGGCGGCCTCGTCTTTTCGCGACCCTCTCAGGTGATCTCGACCACCGCGCCGTCGCGAATGGTCACGCGGCGGTCCATCTGGCCGGCGATGTCGAGATTGTGGGTCGCGACGACGGCGGCAAGGCCGGAGGCGCGCACCAACTGGCTCAGCGTCGCGAACACACGCTCGGACGTGCGCACGTCGAGATTGCCGGTCGGCTCGTCGGCGAGGAGGATGCGCGGGGCATTGGCGACCGCGCGCGCGATGGCGACGCGCTGCTGCTCGCCGCCGGAAAGCTCCGCCGGCCGGTGGGTCAGGCGCTCCTTGAGGCCGAGATAGCTCAGGAGCTCGGCGGCACGCGCCTTCGCCTCCCGGCTGGGAAGGCCGCGGATCATCTGCGGCAGCATCACGTTCTCCAGCGCCGAGAATTCCGGACAGCAAATGATGGAACTGATAGACGAAGCCGATATCGGCGCGGCGGATGCGCGTGCGCTGCACGTCGCTCATATGCGAGGTGGCGACCGCGTCGATATAGACTTCGCCGGCGTCCGGCGTGCTCGAGCAGGCCGGCAATGTGCAGGAGCGTCGATTTCCCGGCGCCCGAGGGCGCGACCAGCGCCACCGACTGGCCCGGCCACACCGCCAGCTCGGCGCCTTTGAGAATATCGAGCGTGCTGTCGCCCTGGCGAAACTGCCGGCTGACGCCGTGCAGGAACACGATCGGATGATCGTCATCGGCGGCGGTCGACGTTGCGGGGTCCCTTATCGTGGTTGTCTCGTCCATCGCGCGTGATCACTCGTAGCGCAGGGCTTCGACCGGATCGAGCCGCGCCGCCCGCCAGGACGGATAGAGCGTGGCCAGCAGCGACAAGCCGAGCGCCATGACCACGACGGCGGTCGTTTCGCCGACGTTCATGTCGGCCGGAAGCCGCGACAGGAAATAAAGCTCCGGCGAGAACAGCTCGGTATTGGTGAGCCACGACAGGAAATGCCGGATCGATTCGATGTTGAGGCAGATGATGGTGCCGAGCAGAAAGCCGACCAGCGTGCCGACGACGCCGATCGAGGCGCCGGTGATGAGAAAGACGCGCATGATCGCGCCCTGCGTCGCGCCCATGGTGCGCAGGATGGCGACGTCGCTCCCTTTGTCCTTCACCAGCATGATCAGCCCGGAGACGATGTTGAGCGCCGCCACCAGCACGATCAATGTCAGAATCAGGAACATCACGTTGCGCTCGACCTGCAGCGCGTTGAAGAAGGTCGCGTTGCGCTGGCGCCAATCGATCATGTAGATCGGCCGCGCCGCGGCCTCGGTGACCAGCGGCCGGTAGCGGTCGACGCGATCCGGATCGTCGGTATAGACCTCGATCGCGGTCACGTCGCCGGCGCGGTTGAAATAGGCCTGCGCTTCAGTGAGCGGCATGAACACGAAAGCGGCGTCGTATTCCGACATGCCGATCTCGAACACGGCGGCGATCTTGTAGGACTTGATGCGCGGCGTGGTGCCCATCGGCGTCACCGCGCCGCGCGGCGCCACCAGCGTGAGATTGTCTCCGGCCCGCAGCGAAAGCTGCTCGGCGAGCCGGCTGCCGATCGCCAGCCCCTGCCCTTCGTCGAAGCCTTCGAGCGTGCCCTGCTTGATGTTGTTGGCGATCGAGGGAAGCTTCGCCAGGTCGCTCGGCGCGGATGCCGCGCACCAGCACGCCGGAGGCATTGAACGGCGAAGACGCGAGCGCCTGGCCTTCGACAATCGGCGCGGCAAGCCGGATGCCGTCGACCTTGGCGACGCGGTCGGCGACCGCCTCCCAGTCGGTGAGCGGCGATTCCAGCGGCTGGATCAGCAGATGACCGTTAAGGCCGAGAATCTTCGACAGCAGCTCCTGGCGGAACCCGTTCATCACCGCCATGACGATGATGAGCGTGGCCACGCCGAGCATGATGCCGAGAAAGGAGAAGCCGGCGATGACCGAAATGAATCCCTCTTTGCGCCGCGCACGCAGGTAGCGCAGCGACAGCATCCACTCGAACGGCGCGAAAGGATGGGTGCCGGTCGTCTCTGCCATCGATGCTCTGGTCCCCGCGAGGGCACGAGTTTCACACGATTCTGGCGGATTCAAGCCACCAAACTTGCCGCAGGGGCGCCGGAGCGCACAGCTTCATGCGCCAAGCCTTTTCCACGCGCCAAACCTTCTTCGCAAGCCTGGGCGCGCCAGCCTTCAGGCGCCAAGCCGCACCAGGGCATCGGCCGGAGTGAGGAGTTCCCGCGAACCATCGAGGCGCCGCTTGACCTCCACTTTGCCCTCGGCGAGGCTTCGCGGCCCGACCAGGATCTGCCAAGGAACGCCGATCAGATCGGCGGTGGCGAATTTCGAGCCGGGCCGCTCGTCGAGATCGTGGTAGAGCGCATCGATGCCGTTCCCGGTGAGCGCGGCATAGAGCTGCTCGCACGCCGCATCGGTGTCGCTTCCCCCCTGTTTGAGATTGAGGATGGCGACGTCGAACGGCGCGACCGCTTCCGGCCATTTGATCCCGGCGTCGTCGTGAGAGGCCTCGATGATGGCGGCGACCAGGCGGCTCGGGCCGATGCCGTAGGATCCCATATGCACCGGCCGCTCGACGCCGTCGGGTCCGGTCACGACCGCCTTCATCGGCTCGGAATATTTGGTGCCGAAATAGAAGATATGGCCGACTTCGATGCCGCGCGCGGAGACGCGTTTCTCCGCCGCGAGCTTGGCGAAAGCGGCCGCATCGTGCTTTTCCGAGGTGGCCGCGTAGAGCCGCGTCCATTTGTCGACGATGGCTTGCAAGCCCGCGACGTGGTGAAATCCACGTCCGGGCCGGGAACCTCGAAATCGAGATAGTCGCGGTGGCAAAACACTTCGCTCTCGCCGGTGTCGGCGAGGATGATGAACTCGTGGGAAAGATTGCCGCCGATCGGCCCGCTTTCCGCCACCATCGGGATCGATCGCAATCCCATTCGCGCGAAGGTGCGCAGATAGGCGACGAACATCCGGTTATAGGCGTGCTTCGCGCCGGCAAAATCCGACGTCGAACGAATAAGCGTCCTTCATCAGGAACTCGCGACCGCGCATCAGCCCGAAGCGCGGCCGCACCTCGTCGCGGAATTTCCATTGGATGTGATAGAGATTGAGCGGCAGATCCTTGTACGAGCGCACATAGGAGCGAAAGATCTCGGTGATCATTTCCTCATTGGTCGGCCCGTAGAGCATCTCGCGCTCGTGGCGGTCCTTGATGCGCAGCATTTCCTTGCCGTAGGCCTCGTAGCGTCCGCTTTCGCGCCAGAGATCGGCCGACTGGATGGTCGGCATCAGGAGCTCGATGGCGCCGGAGCGGTTCTGCTCCTCGCGCACGATCCGGCAAATCTTGTCGAGCACGCGCAGCCCAAGCGGCAGGAACGCGTAAATCCCGGCCGCCTCCTGGCGCATCATGCCGGCGCGCAGCATCAGGCGATGCGAGACGATCTCCGCTTCCTTCGGTGTTTCGCGCAGAATGGGCAGGAAGTATCGGGAAAGGCGCATGAAATCTCGTCAGCTGGGCGGGCGGAAACCACGTGTCCGGCGCAGTGAATCCGCAAGCGCCGGAGAACACAAGGGGGCGGCGGCGACCGCTCGTGATGCCCTAGCCGATGGCCGCCGCCGGCGGGTTAAATTTTTTTGTCACGGACTGGAGGTAAGAGGATGACATTGGATCGAAGATCGAGTAGGTAACGGTCCAGCGCGATCCTGGAGCCGCGTGCGTATCTGGGTCCAGGAAGCGGTCCAAGTCGTGGGAGGATGGTCCAAAGGCGCGAAGCAACGCTGCCGCCACGCCGCAAGTAAGAGTCGGTAACACGGGCGCGGAGTAGGACCAGTGTGAGAGTTTTTTGGCAGGGCTTCGGCCCTGCTATTTTTTTGCGCTTTGTTTGTTTGCAGACCAAAAATACGGCAGGGCGCGGCTGCCCCTGCCAACCGCATGATTCAACATGATTTTCACCGCGCGCCGAACGGCCGCATCAGGCCCTCGAGGGTGACCAGCCGGTCCGTATAGACGACGTAACACGCGGCAAAGATCACGAGCGAGACGAGCGTCGTCCAAACAAGCTTGCGGCCGAGATGCGGGACCGCGGGCGCGCCCGGGATCGGTGCCGGGGGCGACCTCGCCGCCCTCGCCCTGGCTGCGCACGCCCCAGGGCAGCACGGCGAACAGCACCACCCACCAGATCAGGAAGAAGATGGCGAGCGCCGTCGTGACCGGCATGTCAGCGCTCTTCCAGTTCCACCAGGGTGCCGGAGAAATCCTTCGGGTGCAGGAACAGCACCGGCTTGCCGTGCGCGCCGGTGCGCGGTTCGCCATCGCCAAGCACGCGCGCGCCCGCGGCCTTGAGGGCGTCGCGGGCGGCGCGGATGTCGTCGACCTCGTAGCAGACATGATGCATGCCGCCATCGGGGTTGCGTTCCAGGAACTTGGCGATCGGCGAGCCATCGCCGAGCGGCTCGAGAAGTTCGATCTTGGTGTTCGGCAAGGTGATGAAGACCGTGGTCACGCCGTGGTCGGGCTGCGGCACGGCGGCCGAAACGTCCGCGCCGAGAGTATCCCGGTAGACGGCCGCCGCCTTGCCGATGTCGCGCACGGCGATTGCCACGTGATTGAGCCTGCCAATCATCTCCGCCTCGTTTGCATCTCCGCCTCGTTTGCTGCCTCGAGCCATCCTACACCACGAGCACGTGCACGTGGCAGATCGGCTTCTTGTTCCAGCGCGCGGCAATGGCGGAGCGCACCGCGCGGCGCACCGCTTCCGCCACGCCGTCCGGATCGCCGCGGCGGGGTTTGGGCAGTGTTTCGAAGGTTTCCTCCACCGCGTCGCGGGCGATGTCGGCCATCAGCCGGCCGGCAGCATCCGTTTCGGGAATTCCGATCAACTCGATTTCCGGGTCGGCGGCGAGCGCGCCCCTCTCGGTGACCGCCAGCGCCACCGAGACCACGCCGGAGAAGCTCAATCGCCGGCGGGCCGCCACGGTTCGCGCCTCCGCGCTCACCAGGAGCGCGCCGTCCTTGTAGACGCGCCCCGACGGGACCTCGTCGATGATCTCGGCGCCATCTTGCGCGAGGCGGACGAGATCGCCGTTGCGGCAGACGAGAACATGCGGAACGCCGGCCTGATGCGCGAGCCTGGCGTGGTCCGCGAGATGCAGCGCCTCGCCATGCGCCGGTATCAGAATCTTCGGCCTCACCCAGCCGATCATGTCGAGAAGCTCGGCGCGCCGTGGATGGCCGGAGACGTGCACGAGATGGTCGCGATCGGTGATGACCTCCACCCCTTGCGTCACCAAGCCGTTGATCACGCGCGCCACCGCCTTCTCGTTTCCGGGAATGGCGCGGGAGGAGAAGATGACGCGGTCGCCGCGGGCGAGCGTCACTTCCGGGTGCTCGTCCTCGGCGATGCGCGCGAGCGCGGCGCGCGGCTCGCCCTGGCTGCCCGTGCACAGCGCAAGAACCTTGTCGGGCGGCAGGTAGCCATAGGTCTCCACACCGCGAAAATCCGTCACGCCGTCGAGATAGCCGGTCTCGCGGGCGACCTGCGCCACCCGCTCCATCGCCCGCCCGACCAGGATCACCTCGCGCCCGGCGGCGCGCGCGGCGTCGGCAACGGCGCGGATGCGGCCGACATGGGAGGCAAACGTCGTCACCGCAACGCGCGCCGGCGCGGTGCGGATGAGCTCGGCCAGCGTGCGCGCCACATCGGATTCGGAGGGCGAGCGACCGTCGCGCACGGCGTTGGTGGAATCGCCGATCAGCGCCAGCACACCCTCCTCGCCCAGCGCAGTAAGCTTCGCCTGATCGGTCGGCGCGCCAAGCAGCGGGGTGGGATCGATCTTCCAGTCGCCGGTGTGCAGCACGGTGCCCGCGCGGCGTGCGGATGGCGAGCGCGTTCGATTCCGGGATCGAGTGGGCGACGTTGATGAATTCGACGTCGAACGGACCGAGCGTCAGGCGCCCGCCGAGCGGCACGACATTGACCGGGATTTGCGGCGCGCCGGGCTCGGACAGGCGCCGCGCCTCGAACAGCGCCGCGGTAAACGGCGTGGCGTAAAGCGGCACGTTGAGACGCGGCCACAGATCGATCAGCGCGCCCATATGGTCTTCATGGCCGTGCGTGAGCACGAGGCCGACGATGTTGCGCCGCTCCTCGATCAGATAGCGGATGTCGGGCAGGATCAGATCGATGCCGGGCAGGTGCTCTTCCGACGCAAAGGAGACGCCGCAATCGACGATCAGCCACTGACGCCGCCGCCGTCGCCGAAGCCGTAGATCGAGAGATTCATCCCGATCTCGCCGATGCCGCCGAGCGGCGCGAAGACAAGCTCCCGTCCGGCCATCAGTTGACGCGCCCCGCGCCGGCCGGTGATCGGGCGGCGCGCCGGCGACCGGAAAGACGTCGCCGGCGGTGATTGTCTGCAAGGCGCCGTCGGCAAGACGCAGGAGCAGCCGCCCGTGCTCATCGAGCGCTTCGAAGCGCCCGAAGAGCTCCCGATCCGGAAGCCGCACGCGCATGTCGCCGCCGATCCCGGCGGCGCGGGCGAGCCAGTCGGCGCGAATGGCGCGGAAGCCGGCGCCTCGGTCCCATTGCGCGAGCCGCCGCAGCATCGTGGCGGATAACGCCGCAAACAGCGCTTCGGCGGACACATGCGGCGCCTTCGGCAGCAGATCGGTCGCCGGATAGGCCGTCTGCGCGGGGTGGTGCAGGCAATTCACGCCGATGCCGATGGCGACGGCCAACCGTCCCGCGACGTTCTCGCTCTCGATCAGAATACCGGCGAGCTTGGCGCCGCCGCAAAGAAGGTCATTCGGCCATTTGAGCGCCAGCCGCGTGCGCAAGGCCGGCGCGCGATCGAGGATGGCGTCATGGAGCGCAAGCGCGGCGACGAACGACAATTGCGGCGCGTGTTCCGCCGGGCGTCGGATCGTCGAGCAGAAGCGTGGCGTAGAGATTGCCCGGCGGAGAGCTCCATGCGCTGCCGCGCCGGCCGCGGCCGGCGGTCTGCCGCTGCGCCGTGACCCAGAGCGGGCCGCGCTCGCCGCGGCGCGCCAGCGCCAAGGCTTCCGCGTTGGTCGAGGCCAAGGTCTCATGCGCCAACAGGCGATGACCGGCCGCCGCCGCCGCGGAATGGAGCTGCATCAGAACAGCGAATGGGCGGCCGCGCTGGCGACGCCGATGAGCGGCCCCGGATAGAGGAAGAACAGAATGTTGAACAGGCCGCAAACCGCGAGCACGATCTTGATCTCGTCCGGCATGGGAACAAACCCTTCGGCCGGCTCGTCGAAATACATGATCTTGACGATCGCCAGATAGTAGTAGGCGCCGACCACGCTGGTGAGCACGCCGATGACGGCCAGCACATAGAGGCCGGCCTTGATCGCGGCGAGGAAGACGTAAAACTTGGCGAAGAAGCCGGCGAGCGGCGGCACGCCGGCCATCGAGAACAAGCAGCATCGCCAGAAAAAACGCCATGGTCGGATGCGTGCGCGCGAGACCGGCGAGATGGTCGATCGATCTCGACCATGCCGCCCGCTCGCCGCATCGACAGGATCACGGCGAAGACGCCGAGCGTCATGGTGAGATAGATCGACATATAGACGAGCACGCCCTGCACGCCCTCGGGCGTGCCGGCGGCGAGGCCGATCAGCGCGAAGCCCATGTGGCCGATCGAGGAATAGGCCATCAGCCGCTTGATGTTGCGCTGGCCGATCGCGGCGAAGGAGCCGAGCAGCATCGAGGCGATGGCGACGAAGACGACGATCTGCTGCCACTGCGCGGTGATGCCGGGAAAGGCGACGACCGTCGCGCGCACGAACATGGCGATCCCCGCCACCTTGGGCGCGGCGGCGAAGAAGGCGGTGACCGGCGTCGGCGCGCCCTCGTAGACGTCCGGCGTCCACATGTGGAACGGCACGGCCGACACCTTGAAGCAGAAGCCGGCGAACAGAAACACGAGGCCGAAGATCAATCCCGGCCCGGCATCCGCAGCCGACTTGGCGATGCCGGCAAAGCTCACCGTGCCGGTGAAGCCGTAGATCAGCGAGGCGCCGTAGAGCAGCATGCCCGACGACAGCGCGCCGAGCACGAAATATTTGAGGCCGGCCTCGGTCGAGCGCAGCGAGGTCGCGGTGGCTCGCGGCGACCACGTAAAGCGGCAGGCTCATCAATTCGAGGCCGAGATAGAGCGCGATCAGATCGGCGGCCGAGATCAGCATCAGCATGCCGAGGGTCGAGAGCAGGATCAGGACGGAGTATTCGAACCGCTGCTGGCCCTCGCGCCGATCGTAGTCGATCGACATCGCGATGGCGGCGGCCGAGCCGAGGATCGCCAGGATCTTCAGAAACCGGGCGAAGCCGTCGACCACGAAACTGCCGCCGAAGGTGACGAGCCTTGCCGGCCGGCAGCATGAGGACGATGATCGCCCGCGACCACGAGAAGCGCGATCGCAGCGGCATCGACCGGTGCGTACGCCGCTCTCGCCGCGATAGGCGCCGACCATCAACAGCGCCATGGCGCCGAGCGCCGAGCACGATCTCCGGCAATAGCGGCAGCAGGGCCGGAACGGTCAGAGCGGCATTCATCGTCTCACCTCGCCAATGCCGCCGACTGCACGCTTCCGACCGCGTGGTGGAAGTTATCGAGGAGCTGCGCGACCGAAGCCGCCGAGAGGTCGAGCACCGGCTTCGGATAGATGCCGAACACGATGGTCAGGATGACGAGCGGCGCCAGCATCACGATCTCGCGCCAGCCGATATCGGTGATGTGGAACAGCGCGGCCTTCTCCAGCTTGCCGAAGATCACCTTGCGGTAGAGCCACAGCGCATAGGCGGCCGACAGGATGGTCCCGAGCGTCGCCAGCGTCGCCACCCAATTGTTGACCCGGAAGGTGCCGATCAGGGTCAGGAACTCGCCGATGAATCCCGAGGTGCCGGGCAGCCCGACATTGGCGAGCGTGAACACCATGAAGGCGAAGGCGTAGACCGGCATGCGGTTGACGAGGCCGCCATAGGCGGCGATCTCGCGGGTGTGCATGCGGTCGTAGACGACGCCGACGCAGAGGAAGAGCGCGGCCGAGACGATGCCGTGCGAGATCATCTGGAAAATCCCGCCGGCGACGCCCTGCGTCGTCATCGCAAAGATGCCCATGGTGACGAAGCCCATATGCGCCACCGAGGAATAGGCGATGAGCTTCTTCATGTCCTCCTGCACCAGCGCCACCAGCGAGGTGTAGATGATGGCGACGACCGAGAGCGCGAAGATGAGCGGCGCGAACTCGAGCGAGGCCGCCGGGAACATCGGCAGCGAGAAGCGCAGGAAGCCGTAGCCGCCCATCTTCAGAAGAATGGCGGCAAGGATCACCGAGCCGGCGGTCGGCGCCTCGACATGCGCGTCGGGCAGCCAGGTGTGCACCGGCCACATCGGCAGCTTGACGGCGAACGAGGCAAGGAAGGCGAACCAGGCCCAGGTTTGCAGCGAGCGCGGGAAGCTGTGGTGCAGCAGCGTCGGGATATCGGTCGTGCCGGCGTCCCAATAGATCGCCATGATGGCGAGCAGCATCAGCACCGAGCCGAGGAACGTGTAGAGAAAGAACTTGAAGCTCGCATAGACCCGGCGCGGGCCGCCCCACACGCCGATGATCAGGAACATCGGGATCAGGCCGCCTTCGAAGAACAGATAGAACAGCACCAGGTCGAGCGCGCAGAAGGTGCCGACCATCAGCGTTTCGAGCACGAGGAAGGCGATCATATATTCGCGCACCCGGCGCTGGATCGCTTCCCAGCTCGCGAGGATCGAGATCGGCATCAGCGCGGTGGTCAGGATCACGAACGGCAGCGATATGCCGTCGACACCCATCGAGTAGATGATGCTGCCGCCGAGCCACGGCCGCTTTTCCAGGAACTGGAAATCGGCCGAACCCGGATCGAAACGCCAGATCAGAATCAGCGAGACCGCGAAGGTGATCAGCGTCGTCCACAGCGCCACCCAGCGCGCATTGCGCGCGCCCGCCTCGTCGTCGCGCAGGAGCGCGATGAACAGCGCGCCGGCAAGCGGCAGGAAGGTGACGACGGAGAGGATCGGCCAGCTCGTCATCCGTGCACCCCCGCGAACATGAACCAGGTGACGAAGGCGGCGACGCCGATCAGCATGGCGAAGGCGTAGTGATAGAGATAGCCGGTCTGCAGCCGCACGACGTTGCGGGTCACGTCGAGCACGCGCGCCGACACGCCGTCAGGGCCGAAGCCGTCGATGATGAAGCCGTCGCCGCCTTTCCAGAACAGGCGGCCGAGCCATATCGTCGGACGAACGAAGAGGAAATCGTAGATGCTGTCGAAGTACCAGTTGTTGAGCAGGAAGCGGTAGAGCAAGTCCTGCTGTCGCGCGAGCGCCTCGGGCATGTCCGGCCGGCGGATGTAGAACTGCCAGGCCACCAGGAACCCGCCGATCATCATCACGGTCGGCGCAAGCGAGGTGGCGAGGGGCAGGTGCTCCATATCCTCGAGCACGGTATTTCCCGACCCGAATTTGAGCGACTCGCGGAAGAACTCGCCGACGCCGTGACCGGTGAACAACTGGAGGAACGGCCAGCCCGCCGCGATCGAACCGATCGCCAGGAGCGCGAGCGGGACGAGCATCACCAAGGGGCTTTCGTGCGCGCCTTCGTAATGATGCCGGTCATGCGGTTCGCCGTGGAAGGTCTTGAAGATGAGCCGCCAGGAATAAAACGAGGTCAGAGCCGCGGCGGCGACCGTCATGACGAAGCCGTAGACGGCAAAGGGATTTTTGCCGACCGCCGCGGCCTCGATGATTGCGTCCTTGGAGAAATAGCCGGCGGTGAATGGAAATCCGGTCAGCGCCAAGGTGCCGACCAGCATCACGCCGTAGGTGAACGGAATTTTCCGCCACAGGCCGCCCATGTGGCGGATGTCCTGCTCATGATGCATGGCGAGGATCACCGAGCCGGAGCCGAGGAAGAGCAGCGCCTTGAAGAAGGCGTGGGTGAACAGGTGGAACATACCCACCGAATAGGCCCCTACCCCCATGGCGACGAACATGTAGCCGAGCTGCGAGCAGGTCGAGTAGGCGATGATGCGCTTGATGTCGTTCTGCACCAGGCCGATCGTCGCGGCAAAGATCGCCGTCGTGGCGCCGATGAAAATGACGAAGGATTGTGCGTACGGAGCGAGCTCAAACAGCGGCGACAGCCGCGCCACCATGAACACACCGGCGGTGACCATGGTGGCGGCATGAATGAGCGCCGAGACCGGCGTCGGTCCCTCCATGGCGTCGGGCAGCCAGGTGTGCAGCAGGAATTGCGCCGACTTGCCCATCGCGCCCATGAACAGGAGGAGACAGATCACGGTCAGCGCGTCGGCGTTAAAACCGAGAAAGTGGAAGTTCTTGCCGACGAGGTCCGGCGCTTGGGCGAAAATGGTGTCGAGATTGATCGATCCGGTGAAAAGAAAGAGCGCAAAGATGCCGAGCGCAAATCCGAAATCGCCGACGCGGTTGACGATGAAGGCCTTGATCGCGGCGGCGTTTGCCTCCGGCTTATGGAACCAGAAGCCGATAAGGAGATAGCTTGCGAGCCCGACGCCCTCCCAGCCGAAGAACAGCTGCGCGAGACTGTCGGCGGTGACCAGCGCCAGCATGGCGAAGGTGAAGAACGAGAGATACGAGAAAAAGCGCGGCCGATAGGGATCGTCCGCCATGTAGCCGATCGAATAAAGATGCACGAGCGTCGAAATGGTCGTCACCACCACCAGCATCACGGCGGTGAGCGAGTCGATACGCAGCGCCCAATCGACTTTGAGGTCGCCGGAGGTGATGAAGTTGAACAGCGTGATGCGCGCATCGTGACCGTCGAGGCCGACATCGACGAAGGCGAAACAGGACAACACCCACGAGATCGCAAGAAGCGTCGTGGTGATCAGCTCGGCGGCCTGCGAGCCAACGCGCGACTCGGCGATCTCCTCTTCCCCCGGGCTCGGATGACCGACTTCGGGCGGCGCGGAATGTGACCTTTGCGCACCATGCGCATGCGCCTGCGGCACGAGCGGTGCGGCGTGACCGTCGTCGGGCGGCGGCGGGCTCGCGCCCGGGTGCCGGTGACTGGCGCCGACGAGTGCGATCGCGCCGGCAATGACGGCGCCGAGAAGCGGCAGGAAGACGATGGCTTCGTACATGCCGCTCAGCCCTTCATCAGATTGACGTCTTCTACCGCGATCGAGCCGCGATTGCGGAAGTAAGCGACGAGAATGGCGAGCCCGATCGCCGCCTCCGCCGCCGCGACCGTGAGCACGATCAGCGCGTAGACCTGGCCGACGATATCGCCGAGGAAGACGGAGAACGCGACCAGGTTGATGTTGACGGCGAGCAGGATGAGCTCGATCGACATCAGGATGATGATGATGTTCTTGCGGTTGAGAAAAATGCCGAAGATCCCGAGCGTGAACAGGATCGCGGCGACCGCAAGATAGTGACCGAGGCCGATCGTCATGGCAGCCCCTGCCCCGATTTGACCTTGACGATCTCGATCGCGTTCGAGCGGTGGCGCGCGAGCTGATCGGCGATGATCTGCCGCTTCACGTTCGGCTTGTGCTGCAGCGTCATGACGATGGCGCCGATCATGGCGACCAGGAGGATCATGCCGGCGGCCTCGAAGAAATAGACGTAGCGGGTGTACAGGACGAGGCCGAGCGCCTGCGTATTGGTGACGTCGCCCACCGCCGCAATCGGCGCGGCGATGGTCTTGGGCAGGCCCGGCTCGATCACCCAGGTGGCGACCACGAACAGCAATTCGGCAAGGAGAACGGCGCCGACGACAAAACCGATCGGCAGGTAATTGAGCAAGCCGTGGCGCAGCTCGGCGAAATCGACGTCGAGCATCATCACCACGAATAGGAACAGCACCGCCACGGCGCCGACATAGACGACGATGAGGATCATGGCGAGGAATTCCGCCCCCATCAGCACGAACAGACCGGCCGCGTTGACGAAGGCGAGGATGAGGAAGAGCACCGAATGCACCGGGTTCCTCGCGGCGATGACCATGATCGCCGAGGCGATGCACACGCCGGCAAAGAGATAGAAGAAGATGGCGCTGACGATCATTGGCGGCGCGGCTCAGCGATAAGGCGCATCGAGGGCGATGGCCGTGGCGATCTCGCGCTCCCAGCGGTCGCCGTTCGCCAGCAGGCGTTCCTTGTCGTAGTAGAGCTCCTCGCGGGTCTCGGTGGCGAATTCGAAATTCGGCCCTTCGACGATGGCGTCGACGGGGCAGGCCTCCTGGCATAGCCCGCAATAGATGCACTTGACCATGTCGATGTCGTAGCGCGTGGTGCGGCGCGTGCCGTCGTTGCGGCGCGGTCCGGCTTCGATGGTGATCGCCTGCGCCGGGCAGATCGCCTCGCACAGCTTGCAGGCGATGCAGCGCTCCTCGCCATTCGGATAACGCCGCAGCGCGTGCTCCCCGCGGAAGCGCGGCGACAGCATGCCCTTCTCAAACGGATAGTTCAGCGTCGCCTTCGGCTTGAAGAAATAGCGCATCGACAGCACGAAGGCCTGCAAGAACTCCTTGAGGAAAATCGAACGGGCGGCCTGATCAAGTCTCATGTCAACCTCGGATGATCTCAAGGACGCCGGCCACGATCGCGACCATGGCGAGCGAGATCGGCAAGAACACCTTCCAGCCGAGCCGCATCAGCTGGTCGTAGCGATAGCGCGGCACGAACGCCTTCACCATCGCGAACATGAAGAACACCGCGCTCGCCTTGAGCACGAACCAGACGATGCCCGGGATCCAGGTGAACGGCACGACCGGGAACGGCGGCAGCCAGCCGCCGAGAAACAGGATCGTCGCCATGGCGCACATCGTGGCGACGGCGATGTACTCGCCAAGCATGAACATCATGTACGGCGTCGCGCCGTATTCGACCATGAAGCCGGCGACCAGTTCCGATTCCGCCTCGACCAGATCGAAGGGCGCCCGATTGGTTTCGGCCAGCGCCGAGACGAAGAAGATCACGAACATCGGCAGAAGCGGCAGCCAATACCAGCCGAGGAAGCCCCAGGCGCTGTTCTGCGCCTCGACGATCGCCGAGAGATTGAGCGAGCCGACGCACAAAAGAACGGTGATGATGACGAAACCGATCGAGACCTCGTAGGACACCATCTGCGCCGCGGAGCGCAGCGCGGCGAGGAATGGATATTTTGAATTCGACGCCCAACCGGCCATGATCACGCCGTAGACGCCGAGCGAAGAGATGGCGAAGATGTAGAGCACGCCGACATTGATGTTGGAGATCACCCAGCCGGCGCTGACCGGGATCACCGCCCAAGCGGCGAGCGCCAGCGTGCAGGTAACGAGCGGGGCGAGGATGAACACGCCCTTGTTGGCGCCGGCGGGAATGACCGGCTCCTTGAACACGAATTTGAGGAGATCGGCGAAGGACTGCAGCAAGCCCCACGGTCCGACCACGTTCGGACCGCGCCGGATCTGCACCGCCGCCCAGATCTTGCGGTCGGCGAGGAGCACGTAGGCGGTGGCGATGAGCAAGATAATCAGCAACAGCAGGCTCTCGGCCACCATCACCAGCAGCGGCCAGATGTAGCTCGACCAGAACGCTTCCATCGGGCCGACCTCTATTCCGCCGCCGTCATGGCCGTGCGCCCTTGCGCGATTGCCGAACATTCGGCCATCACGGCGGAGCAGCGCGCGATCGGATTGGTGAAGTAGAAGTCCTCGACGCTCAAGCGGAACGGGGTCTTGTCCACGCTGCCGCCCAAGGCGGCGAGCCGGTGAATATCGGCGGCATCGCCCGGCGCGATCTGCCCGATGCGCGCGAGATGCGGGTGCGCCTGGTACATGGTCCGGCGCAATCCGGCGAGCGAGTCATACGGGAGCTGTTTTTCCACCACCGCCGAGAGCGCGCGCAGGATCGCCCAATCTTCGCGCGCATCGCCGGGCGGAAACGAGGCGCGCGTCGCCATCTGCACCCGGCCCTCGGTATTCACGTAAGTTGCCGATTTCTCCGGATAGGCGGCGCCGGGCAGCACCACGTCGGCACGCGTCGCCCCGCGATCGCCATGGGTGCCGACATAGACGACGAAGGCGCCCGCGGCGACATCGATCTCGTCGACGCCGAGCAGGAACAAAACGTCGAGCGCGCCGGACGCCGTCATCTGCCGGGTATTCAAGCCGCCCTCCCCCGGCACGAAGCCGAGATCGAGCGCGCCGACGCGCGCGGCCGCGTTGTGCAGGACGCTATAGCCGTTCCAGCCCTCCTTGACCGCGCCGAGCTCGATCGCCGCCTTCGCGGCCAGCGAGGCGATGGCCGCCCCGTCGGCGCGCGCAAAGGCTTCCGCGCCGAGGATGACGAGCGGACGTTCCGCCTTGCGCATGGCGTCGGCGAAACTGTGCCGGGCGACGGTGGCAAGCGTCTCCGAACCGGCGCCGAGAAAGTCGTAATTGTAGGTCAGGGGCGCCTTCGGCCCGACCAGGCCGATCGGGAAGCTTTTGGCGTTGCGCCAGCGCTTGCGAATGCGCGCATTGAGTACGGCCGCTTCCTTGCGCGGATTGGCGCCGACAATGAGAAGCGCGTCGGCCGCATCGATCCCGGCGATGGTCGCATTGAACAGGTAGGTGGCACGACCCCATTTCGGATCGAGCGCCGAGCCGTATTTCCGCGAATCGAGGTTGGTCGCGCCAAGCCGCGTCATCAGGTCCTTGAGCGCGAAAATCTCCTCGACCGCCGCGAGATCGCCGACCAGGGCTCCAATCCGCTGCGGCTTGGCGCGCATAAGCTTGCCGGCGATCGCGGTGAAGGCTTCGTGCCACGTCGCCGCGCGCAAGCGCCCGTTCTCGCGAATGTAAGGCTGGTCGAGCCGTTGCGTGCGCAGTCCGTCGACCACATGGCGGGTCTTGTCGGAGATCCATTCCTCGTTCACGTCGTCATTGGTGCGCGGCAGGATGCGCATCACCTCGCGCCCGCGCGTGTCGATGCGGATTGCCGAGCCGAGCGCGTCCATCACGTCGATCGACTCGGTCTTGTTGAGCTCCCACGGCCGCGCCGCGAAGGCGTAAGGCTTGGACGTGAGCGCTCCGACCGGGCACAGATCGACGACGTTGCCCTGCAGCTCGGATACCATCGCCTCTTCGAGATAGGTCGTGATCTCCATGTCCTCGCCGCGGCCGATGGCGCCGAGCTCCGGTACGCCGGCGACTTCGGTGGCAAAGCGCACGCAGCGGGTACACTGGATGCAGCGGTTCATCGAGGTCTTGACCAGAGCGCCGAGATATTTGTCCTCGACCGCGCGCTTGTTCTCGCGGAAGCGGCTCTGGTCGACGCCGTAGGCCATCGCCTGGTCCTGCAGGTCGCATTCGCCGCCCTGGTCGCAGATCGGGCAGTCGAGCGGATGATTGATGAGCAGAAATTCCATCACGCCCTCGCGTGCCTTGCGCACCATCGGCGATCGCGTGCTGATGACTTTCGGCGAGTTATCTTTGTTCGGCGGCAAGTCCTTCACGCCCATGGCGCAGGACGCCTGCGGCTTCGGTATGCCGACGACCTCGATCAGGCACATGCGGCAATTGCCGGCGATCGATAGCCGCTCCTGGAAGCAGAAGCGCGGGATTTCCGCGCCGGCGGCCTCGCACGCCTGGAGCAGCGTGTACTCCGGCGGGACGTCGATCTCTTTGCCGTCGACGATGAGCTTGGTCATGTCAATGCCACGTCAGCCACAACAGCAATCCCGCGGTCGTGGCGATACCGGCGGCGATGTCCAGGCGCACCAACAGCGTGATCGTGCGCCAGAACCGTCGGGAAATGGTCGTCGCCACTTTCTGCGTGCTCCTCTACTCCGCCGCCGCCGGCACCGGCGGATCGAGCACGCCGGCGGTGTCGGGATTGGCGGTGTATTCGTCGATGCGCCGTTCGATCTCCGGCCGGAAGTGCCGCAGCAGGCCCTGCACCGGCCAGGCGGCGCCGTCGCCGAAGGCGCAGATGGTGTGGCCTTCGATTTGCGTGGTGACCTCCCACAGCATGTCGATCTCGCGCTTTTGCGCGCGGCCTTCGGCCATGCGGGAGAGCACGCGCCACATCCAGCCCATGCCCTCGCGGCACGGCGTGCACTGGCCGCAGCTCTCGTGCTTGTAGAAATAGGAGATGCGCGCCATGGCGCGCACGATATCGGCGGTCTTGTCCATGACGATGACGGCCGCAGTGCCGAGCGACGTCTTCTTCTCCCGGCAGCCGTCGAAATCCATGAGCAGCGTGTCGGCCTGGTCGGGGCCGGCGGGAACCAGCGGCATCGACGAGCCGCCGGGGATGACGGCGAGGAGATTGCCCCAGCCGCCGCGCACGCCGCCGGCATGTTTCTCGATCAGCTCGCGCAACGGGATGCCCATTTGCTCTTCCACATTGCAGGGCCGTTCGACATGGCCGGAAATGCAGAAGAGCTTGGTGCCGGTATTGTTCGGCCGGCCGATACCGGCGAACCAGGCGGCGCCGCGACGCATGATGTCGGGCACCTGCGCCAGGGTCTCGACATTATTGACCGTCGTCGGACAGCCATAGAGGCCCATATTGGCGGGGAATGGCGGCTTCAATCGCGGCATTCCCTTCTTGCCTTCGAGGCTCTCGAGCAGCGCCGTCTCCTCGCCGCAGATGTAGGCGCCGGCGCCGTGATGCACGACGATGTCGAAATCGAAGCCGTGGATGTTGTTCTTGCCGATGAGTTTGGCTTCATAGGCTTGCGCGACGGCGGCCTCGAGCCGCTCGCGCTCGCGAATGAATTCGCCGCGAATGTAGATGTAACAGGTGGGCGCGCCCATGGCGCAGCCGGCGATCAGGCAGCCCTCGACGAGAAGATGCGGGTCGTGCCGCATGATCTCGCGGTCCTTGCAGGTGCCCGGCTCCGACTCGTCGGCGTTGACGACGAGGTAGCTCGGCCGGCCGTCGGACTGCTTGGGCATGAACGACCATTTGAGGCCGGTCGGGAATCCGGCGCCGCCGCGGCCGCGCTGGCCGGACGCCTTCACTTCGTTGACGATGGCGTCGCGGCCTTTTTCCAGAATCGCCTTGGTGCCGTCCCAGGCGCCGCGTGCGCGCGCGCCGTCGAGGCCCCAATCGTGCCGGCCGTAGAGATTGCGAAAAATGCGGTCCTGGTCGGCGAGCATTATTGGGCGTCTCGGATCGGTTGCGTCGGCGTTTGTCTTGTAGAGCGCAGGATCGGTCAGCGTGTTCTCGCCGCCGACCGGCGCGGAGAACTGACGATCGATCTGCGGTCCCGGCTTCGGCTTTTTCCCGGCGGACAAATCATTGAGGATGCGGGTCAGCGTTTCCGGCGTGAGGTCCTCGTAATAGTCGGCATTGATCTGAACCATCGGCGCATTCACGCACGCGCCCAGGCACTCGACCTCGGTCCACGAGAACGTGCCGTCGGCGGAGACGTGGTCTTCCTCGCCGATCATGCGGTGCAAGACCTTCTTCAGCCGATCGGCGCCGCGCAGCATGCAAGGCGTCGTGCCGCAAAACTGCACGTGGAAACGCCCGACCGGCGCGAGATTGAACATCGTGTAGAAGGTCGCGACTTCGAGCACGCGGATCTTGGCCATGCCGAGCATCTCCGCCACCGCCTCGATCGCCTTTTGCGGCAGCCAGCCGCCGGCCTGCTCCTGCGCCCGCCACAGGATCGGGATCACCGCCGATTGCTGCCGGCCGGCCGGATATTTGGCGATCTGCGCCTTCGCCCATTCGAGGTTCGCCGGGGTGAAGGCGAAGCTCGGCGGCTGCTTGTCGGCGAGGCGACGGACGCTCATCGGTCGATCTCCCCGAACACGATATCGAGCGAGCCGAGGATGGCGGACACGTCGGCGAGCATGTGGCCGCGGGAAAGAAAATCCATCGCCTGCAGGTGGGCGAAGCTCGGCGCGCGGATCTTGCACTTATAGGGGCGATTGCTGCCGTCGGCGATCAGATAGACGCCGAACTCGCCCTTCGGCGCCTCGACCGCGGCGTAGACTTCGCCGGCGGGCACGTGAAAGCCTTCGGTGTAGAGCTTGAAATGATGGATGAGCGATTCCATCGAGCGCTTCATCTGCGCGCGGCGCGGCGGCACGATCTTGTTGTCGTCGACGACGACCGGCCCCTGGGCGTCGGCCGAGCGCAATCTTTCGACGCATTGCTTCATGATGCGCACCGACTGACGCATCTCTTCCATGCGCACGCAATAGCGGTCGTAGCAGTCGCCGTTCTTGCCGACCGGAATGTCGAAATCGAGCTCGGAATAGCATTCGTAGGGCTGCGCCTTGCGCAGATCCCACACCGCGCCCGAGCCACGCACCATCACGCCGGAAAAGCCCCACGCCCAGGCGTCCTTCAGGCTGACCACGCCGATATCGACATTGCGCTGCTTGAAGATGCGGTTCTCGGTGAGCAGCTCCTCGAGATCGTCGCACACTTTGAGGAACGGATCGCAGAACGCTCCGATGTCGTCGATCAGCTTCGGCGGCAAATCCTGATGCACGCCGCCGACGCGGAAATAGGCGGCATGCAGGCGCGAGCCCGACGCGCGCTCGTAGAATCCCATCAGCTTCTCGCGCTCCTCGAAACCCCAGAGCGGCGGGGTGAGCGCGCCGACGTCCAGCGCCTGCGTGGTGACGTTGAGGAGATGCGAGAGGAGCCGGCCGATCTCGCAGTAGAGCACGCGGATCACCTGGGCGCGCTTGGGTATTGCGAGCTCAAGCAGCTTTTCCGCCGCCAGGCAGAACGCATGCTCCTGGTTGATCGGCGCCACGTAGTCGAGCCGATCGAAATACGGGATCGCCTGCAGATAGGTCTTGTGCTCGATCAGCTTCTCGGTGCCGCGGTGAAGCAGGCCGATATGCGGGTCGACCCGCTCGACGACTTCGCCGTCGAGTTCGAGGACGAGACGCAATACGCCATGCGCCGCCGGATGCTGCGGGCCGAAATTGATCGTGAAATTGCGCTCGCCGGTTTGCGCCATCATGCGACCTGCGCCATTTTCGCCGCCTTGGCCGCGACCCGCGCATTGAACTTGTCCCACATGACCACGAAGCGCTCATGCCGGCCTTCGCCGATCAGATCGATGCCGTCATGCGCCTTGACCTTGAAGCCGATACGCTGCCCGACGACTTCGACGCATTCGGCTTCGACGGTCACGGTCATGCCGGGCGGCGTCGCCGCGAGATGGCTCACGTCGACATGCACGCCGACGCTGCCTTCGCCCGGATCGAGATGCGGCGCGAGGAGCTCGGTGCACACCCATTCCATCAGCACGACCATGAAGCCGGTGGCGAATACCTTCGGCATGGACGCGATCACCGCCGACTCGGGATAGGTGTAGGGAACGGTCTTGTTCTCCGGCACCGCGTAGGTGAGGCGATGGGTCAGCCCGGGCTTGAGCGTCGCTTTCATGGTCACGACCCCTGCCCGCTTCCGCCGATCTTTCCCGCCTTTTCGTCGCCAGGCAGCACGTAGTCGGTGCCTTCCCACGGCGAGAGGAAATCGAAGTTGCGGAACTCCTGCGCGAGCCGCACCGGCGCATAGACGACGCGCTTGACTTCGTCGTCGTAACGCACCTCGACGAAGCCGGTGAGCGGAAAATCCTTGCGCAGCGGATGGCCGTCGAAACCGTAATCGGTGAGGAGCCGCCGCATGTCCGGGTGACCGGTGAAGGCGATGCCGTAGAGATCATAGATCTCGCGCTCGAACCAGTCGGCGCCGGGGAACACCTCGATGATCGAAGGAACCGGCGTCGTTTCGTCGGTTTCCGCCTTGACGCGAATGCGGAAATTATGTTTGGGCGACAGCAAATGATAGACCACGTCGAAGCGCCGCTCGCGGCTCGGCCAATCGACCGCGGTCACGTCGATGATGTTCCAGAACAGACACCGCGGATCGTCGCGCAGGAAGCGCATGACCGAAACGATATCGCGCGCCTGCGCGCTGACCGTGAGCTCATGATGCGCGATCGAATAGGCCGTGACCGCGGGCGAAAGCGCGTCGACGATGGTTCGGCCGAGACTATCGAGTGTCTCATCCATGTCAGCGTTCGATGGTGGCGGTGCGGCGGATCTTCTTCTGCAGCAACAGCACGCCGTAAAGCAGCGCCTCGGCGGTAGGCGGACAGCCGGGCACGTAGATGTCGACCGGCACGATGCGGTCGCAGCCGCGCACCACCGAGTAGGAGTAGTGATAGTAGCCGCCCCCGTTCGCGCACGATCCCATGGAGATGACGTAGCGCGGCTCCGGCATCTGGTCGTAGACCTTGCGCAACGCCGGCGCCATCTTGTTGGTGAGCGTGCCGGCGACGATCATGACGTCCGACTGCCGCGGCGAGGCGCGCGGCGCGAAGCCGAACCGCTCGCAGTCGTAGCGCGGCATCGACATCTGCATCATCTCGACCGCGCAGCAGGCGAGGCCGAACGTCATCCACATCAGCGAGCCGGTGCGCGCCCAGGCGATGAGGTCGTCGGCGGCGGCGACGAGAAAGCCCTTGTCCGCCAGCTCGCTATTGAGCCCGGTAAAGAACGGGTCATCCGCGCCGGTCAGCTTTGCGGCGCGGGCGGGAACCAATTCCGGGCGCGGTGCGAGGATCGCGGGTTCGCTCAGTTCCATTCGAGCGCTCCCTTCTTCCACTCATAGATAAATCCGACGGTGAGCACCGCAAGGAAGAGCATCATCGACCAGAAGCCGAACAGGCCGAGCTTGCCGAACGCGACTGCCCAGGGAAAGAGAAAGCTGACTTCGAGGTCGAAGATGATGAACAGGATGGCGACGAGATAAAAGCGCACATCGAATTTCATGCGCGCGTCGTCGAACGCGTTGAAGCCGCACTCGTAGGCGGAGAGCTTTTCCGGATCGGGCTGCTTGTAGGCGAAGACGAACGAGGAAAGAAGCAGCGCCAGACCGAGCACGGCCGCCACCGCGATGAAGACGACAAGCGGCAGGTAGCCGAGCAGCAACTGGTTGAGCGATTGAGTCATCGGGAGCGACGCCTCCTTCCTTGCCCCAGGCGTGCCCCCCGAAGCGCGGTTCCGCGCATGCCGGGACCGCGCCGATTTTGCCCCAAATCTCTACGGATTCGCGCTGGAAAATCGAACGTTGCGACCCTTAGCGCAGTGCACAAAGAGGCGCAAGGCGGGCCTGTGCGTAGCTGCCGCGGCACATCTGCGCGGGGCGAAACAGGCTTGCGTACGCGCCCGACTCGGAGGTCGAAAACGGATCGCAAGGCAGCGACTAAGCGCTTGATATCGTTGGCGGGAGCGACGGGACTCGAACCCGCGACCTTCGGCGTGACAGGCCGACGCTCTAACCAACTGAGCTACGCCCCCGCGGGCGCGTGCGCAGTTAAGGCGCGCGCTTCCGCAAGTCAAGGATTCCGGCCTGGAATGGGCCTTATCGGCCTGCCTTGTACGCGCCACAGAGCCCGTCAAGATAGCGCGGGATAACGCGAAAACATCGGTGGAATCGGCAAAACAAGCGTGGTCAGCCGAAGCCGAATCGTCTAACTGCATCGGTGTGACGGGCACTTTTCGCCGGTCACCGCTTCATCGAGGAGGGTCTAATGGCAACCAAACCAGCCACAACCGTAACATTGAAGCATCTCGCGGCGAGCCTTGCAGAAGACAACGAACTTTCGAAAAAGCAATCAGAAGCCATCCTCGCCGGTCTGGTCGGCCAGATCGTCAAGCATCTGAAAAAGGGAGAGCGCATCCGCATCGGCGGCCTCGGCATCCTGCAAGTCCGGAAGCGCGCCGCGCGCATGGGCCGCAACCCGGCCACCGGCGAAGCCATCCAGATCAAGGCGAGCAAGAAAGTCGCCTTCCGCGCGTCGAAAGAACTCAAAGAAGCAATCTGACGTCGGACGACCAACGACAGACAACGGACGACTGAGGACGGATTCGATCTTCTGTCGTCCGTCTTCCGTCGTCTGTCCTCTGATGTGGTGGGCGGTGACGGACTCGAACCGCCGACATCCTGCGTGTAAAGCAGACGCTCTACCAGCTGAGCTAACCGCCCTAGCCGCGAGATTTATCGCTGCGGGGCGGTTGCACGCAAGTGCCTGTCTTGGAGCGACAAGGTCTTGGCGACAAGGTTTTGGGCGACAAGGTCCTGGCTGAGAAGATCTTGGCCGCAGGATCTTGCCGCGATATCTCGGCCACAATTCCGCAAGTGACGGCCGACGGCAAAATGTGAGATACTTTCCCGTTATAGCGGCCGGACGCCCCAGGGAGAGATCATGTTTTGCAGGTCGGTTTTTGCCGTTGCTCTTGTGCTGACCGCCGGGTTGGCGGCACTCGCGGATTCATCGCTGCCGCCGCAGCCTCCGCCGGTGACAAATCCCTTGGGAAGCGGCGACGAAAAAGAACGCGCCGCCTGCGCGCCCGACGTGGTCAAATACTGCAAGCACGAACTCGACGTGAACGCGAACGATGTGCTGGCGATACTCGGCTGTTTGCAGACCAACCGGCCGAAGATCAGCCCAGCGTGCCGCACCGTGCTGGCCAATCACGGGCAATAGCCGGCGGCGTGCCTCGCGCTAGTCTCGCCCTGAGCGGCGCTCACGCATTCTGCGACGGCCGGGCGGCGAGCATTTCCTCCTCGCCGCCTTGGCTTTCCGCGTCCATTTCGTCGCGCGCTACGTGCTCGGCCAGGCGCACCCAAGACTGCGCCAAGGTCAGCCACAAGGCCTTGTCCTTGTCATCGCCTGAGGCTCGCGCCATCGCGACGCACTCTTCCGCGCACTTTCGATGATCCACAATCGTGCCCATGACACCATCCCGACTGACGCAACAAGCCGCAAATATGAGCCGGCAAGTGCGGCAGGGAAGCGATCATCGGATGGCCGAAACCGGGCGTCGCGCACGCCAATCAAGGCGCGAATCGGCTTGCAGGCACGACAACCAAGCCCTGTAAAGATTTACCATTTAACGCATGCAATCAGGTCTTAGCTGCACTGCAGCAAACATCGTGGTGCGGCGCGAAGGGAACCCCATATCCACTCCGTTACGAGAGGACTTTTGGGAAGGACTTGACCATGTTTACGACCATTGCCCGCTATTTCCGCGCATGGAAGAGCTACGACAAGGCCATGCAGGAGCTTTCATATCTCACCGATCGCGAACTTGCCGATATCGGTATCAGCCGTTGCGACATTCCGCGACTCGCCCGAGAGCACTCGATCGCCGAAATGGCGATCCTGTCGATGCCGCCGCGCCGGAGCACTGCGGCTCCTTACGTGAGGAGCCCGGGCCTGCAGCATGCGGCAACGGAAGCCGCCTGCTTCGCGACGAAGCTTCCCGCCTGAGCGCGCCTCGGCAAGGCCACGCCCAACGGACAAGTCGAGCCCCGATCAGCGGCTACCTGGTGTTGGCCGCCTTTGCGGGCGCGTGATAACGGAGCGCATGCCGGTTCTACCCCTTGCAGATACCGCTGCGCTGCTGCCGCCACGCGGCGCGTTGATCGGTCTCGATCTGGGCAGCAAGACAATCGGGGTCGCCGCAAGCGACCCCGATCGTCGTTTGGCGATGCCCGTCGAAACCATTGCGCGTAGGCGTTTCGCCCAGGATGCCGAGCGCCTCTTTGGGCTTGCCGCCGAGCGCCGCGCCGTTGGCTTCGTGCTCGGGCTGCCGGTCAATATGGACGGGACGGAAGGCCCACGCGCACAGGCAACGCGCGCCTTCGCCCGCAATCTCGCAAAGCTCACGGCGCTGCCGATCGCGCTATGGGACGAGCGACTGTCGACCGCGGCAGTCGAACGCGCGCTGATCGCCGCCGATGCGAGCCGCGCCAAACGCAAGGCCGTGATCGACCAGCATGCTGCGGCCTACATCCTGCAGGGCGCCCTCGACCGGCTGTCGAAGCCCATTCGGCCGGCGTGAAGGTCAAGGCTCGGCGCAGCGCCCGCTGCAATATCAGTTCGGCCGCCGGCGCGTCGATGCCGCTGGTGCCGTAGAGGGCGCCGCGCGGCGCGACGAGCCGCGTCTCGACGAAACGCATCGGCCACTTTGGACGGCGCGGTCGCGTTAAGCGCCGCCGCCGCCGCCAAAGCCGCCAGCCTGCCGACGGTGACGCGGGCGGTGGCTTCGCTTTCGGGGTCGCTCTTGGGCTCAACGCTGCGATTTCGCCGCCGGAACGCGGCGCCACGTCGCGGGCCAGCGCGCGAAGGAGATCGGCTGCCTCTTCGTCGCGCCGCAGCGCGCGGAGCACGTCGAGGCACATGACATTGCCCGAGCCCTCCCAGATGGCGTTGACCGGAGCCTCGCGATAAAGCCGCGGCAACACGCTCTCCTCGACGTATCCATTGCCGCCGAGGCATTCCATCGCTTCGTAGATGAACCCGGGCGCGGTCTTGCAGATCCAGTATTTTGCCGCCGGCGTGACCAGCGCGGGCATAGGCCGCTTCGCGTGGGTCCGAGGCGGCGCGGTCAAAGGCGCGGGCAAGCCGCATCACCAGCGCGACCGCGCCTTCAACCTCGAGCGCGAGATCGGCCAATACCGCGTGCATCATCGGCTGGTCATAGAGATGCTTCTGGAAGACGGAGCGATGGCGGCTGTGATGCACGGCCTGCGCCAGCGCCATCCGCATGAACCCGGACGAGGCAAGGGCGCAATCGAGCCGCGTCAGCTGCACCATCTGGATGATGGTGCGCACGCCGGCGCCCTCCTCGCCGACACGCAGCGCGAAGGCCTCGGCGAACTCGACTTCGCTCGACGCATTGGACCGGTTGCCGAGCTTATCCTTGAGACGCTGGAAGTTGAGCCCATTGACCGAACCGTCGGGCCGAAAGCGCGGCATGAAAAAACAAGTGAGCCCGCCGGGCGCCTGCGCCAGCACCAGGAACGCATCGCACATCGGCGCGGAGAGGAACCATTTGTGGCCGGTGACGGTATAGTGATCGCCGGCCGGTGTGGCGGTCGTGCTGTTGGCGCGCACGTCGGTGCCGCCCTGTTTCTCGGTCATGCCCATGCCGAGCGTCATGCCCGCTTTGTCCCACCACGGCCGGAACGCGGCGTCGTAGCTCGTCGTCGCCACCTTCGGCGCCACTTGCGCGACAAGCGCCGGTTCGGCGGCGAGCGCCGCGAGCGCCGCGCGCGTCATGGTGATCGGGCAGAGATGTCCGCTCTCGATCTGCGCCGTCATGTAGTAGCGTGCCGCCCGCGCCACTTCCGCCGGAGGCGCGGCGCGCGTGCCGGATCGCGTCCAGGTCGAAGCGTGCAGTCCGGCAGCGACGCTCGCCCGCATCAAATCGTGATAGGCCGGATGGAACTCGACGACGTCGCGGCGAAAGCCTTTCGGGTCGAAAATGTAGAGCTTCGGCGGATTCTCGTTGGCGCGGCGCGCCAGGGCGAACATGTCTGCCGTGCCCCATTGGCGGCCGAACGCTGAGAAACCCGCTGCTTCGGCGCCCGCACCATTGGCCTCGACGGCTTCGATGAGCGGCGTATCGCTCGAAAACAGATCGATGTTTTCGTAGGGCGGTGACTGATTGAGAACCTCGTCGGTGTCGGAGCGCGAGGCGATGGTCATGGCAAATCACCCCTTTGGGCGAGGGATCGTAGCACGATCCGGACGGCGACGACGGTTTCCGGTGCATCGCCGCGGCGAGGGCCCAGAGCGGGCTTGCCGGACCGCTCGAATTGGGCCTATAGCAGCGCTTTGATGACCAAACACCAGCCGCTCACGCGCCATATCGTTTCGATCAACGATCTCAGCAACAAGGAGATCGAGACCGTCTTCGGCGTCGCGCAGGGCTTGCTGAAGGATCTGGCCGATCCCGAGGTTTCCTACCGGATCGGACGCGGCATCAATATCGCGTCGAAATACATCCTGGCGAGCCTGTTCTACGAGCCCTCGACGCGCACCCGCCTGTCGTTCGAAAGCGCCATGCTGCGGCTCGGCGGCGCCAACATCACCAGCGCCGACCCGACGGTGAGCTCCGCCGCCAAAGGCGAAAGCCTCGCCGACACGATCCGGGTGATCGCCAACTACGCCGACATTATCGTCATCCGCCATCCGCGCGACGGCGCCGCCCGGCTTGCGGCCGAATACTCGCCGATCCCGGTGATCAATGGCGGCGACGGCAGCCACGAGCATCCGACGCAAACGCTGTGCGATCTGTTCACGCTGCGCTCGAAGAACAAGAGCCTCAAGAACATGAAGGTCGCGATTGCCGGCGACCTCAAGGGCAGCCGCACCATCCATTCCTTCGTCTACGCGCTGGCGCGCTTCGGCGCCACCATCGACCCCCTCCCGGCTCCAGGCATGGAGCTGCCGGCGCATGTCGACCGCCGCCTGCGCGAGGAATTCCGCAGCCGCATGGTTTCCAAGACGCCGGACCAGCCCGATGGCGGCGCCATCGACGCGCTCTACGTCACCGCCGATCAGCCGCATCAGCTCTCGCTCTATGCCGAGCCGGAGATCGACTACGGGCTTGTGGTGCAGAAGAAGATCGACGCCCTCTATGTCACCCGTTTCCAGAAGGAGCGCTGGACCGAGAAGGAGCGCTCCTATCCGAAGATCGACGCCAAATTCCTCCGCGAGCCGAAATACGCGACGGCAAGCGTCATGCATCCGCTGCCGCGCGTCAACGAACTCGACGCCGCGCTCGATGGCGACCGACGCGCGCTCTACTTCCGCCAGGCCGCCTACGGCGTTCCCGTCCGCATGGCGCTCATTTCGCTCCTCCTCGATCTGCACAAGAACAAATCGCTGCGCAAATTCGCCGGCGGCTTCGACGAGCCCGAACATCCGGTATACGTGCAGCCGATCGGAATCGGCATCCATTGCGCTAATCCTAATTGCATCGTCAGCGATCCCGCCGAACGGCAATACGCCGCCAACAAATTTTATATCGTGGAGCCGGGCGCGGCGCCGGGCTGCAAGCTGCGCTGCCTGTATTGCGAGACCGACGTCGAGGAGGAGGCGGCCGCGCGTTTCGTCGTCGGCGACATGACGCGCAAGACGTTTTCGCCGGGGCTGAGCGCGCTGGCGAAGACGCCTGCCGACAAGCTCAAGCACCTTGTCGTCCACAAGAGCGAAGCCGATGCCGAGGCGGCGGGCTTCCAGCCGCGACAAGGCCGCAAGAAAATCCGCGTGGGTTAGAGAACGCTCGCGCCTGGAGATCGCGCCAAGGTCGCCATGATTGACATCGATCGACTGGTCGCTGGTGTCAAAATGCGTCGCGGCGTTGCTGTTCGGCTATCTCTGCGGATCGATTCCGTTCGGCATTTTGCTGACGCGGCTCGCCGGCACTCCGGACCTTCGCGGCATCGGCTCGGGCAATATCGGCGCCACGAACGTCTTGCGCACAGGCCGCAAGGGGCTTGCCGCCGCGACGCTCCTTGGCGACATGCTCAAGGGCACGGTCGCGGTTTTGCTGACCTATCATGTCTTCGGCCACGAACCTGCGATCGTCGCGGCGGTCGGCGCGTTCTTCGGTCACCTGTTTCCGGTGTGGCTGCGCTTTCGCGGCGGCAAGGGTGTGGCGACCTATATCGGCATCCTTCTCGGCCTGGTCTGGCCGGCGGCGATCGTGTTCTGCGCGGTCTGGCTCGCGGTCGCCGCCCTCACCCGCTATTCGTCGCTCGCCGGCTTTGATCGCCAGCGCAGCGACGCCGGCCTTCCTCTGGTGGCGCGGCGATTTTCCGGAAGCGCAAATATTCCTGGCCTTGTCGGTGCTGCTGTGGGTCATGCACCGCACCAACATCGCGCGGCTTCTCGCCGGGACGGAAGGACAGATCGCACGCCGTTCGCGGCCCGGGGCTGAAGCGCGCCGGCTTCGCCTTAACAAGCTTGCCGCCCCGCCGCAATTGTGCGCTATGGTCGCGGAACCGGTTAAGTCGCGGTCCGGGTTGGGCGGCAAGTGGACGAAAAGCGGCATAGCGTTGGTCTCAGCGCTGAGCAACGGCTCGATTGGCTGCGCCTCATCCGCAGCCAGAACGTCGGTCCGCGCGGCATTCGCCAGCAAGCTTGCATGTCTTGCTGGCGAATGCCGGGTCCGCGCACGTTCCGCGCGCTGATCAATCATTTCGGCGGCGCCCGCGCCGCGATCGAAGCGTTGCCCACCCTCGCCCGCCGCGGCGGCGCCAACGGCGCCGCGCAGATTTGCTCGCGGGCGGACGCCGAGCGCGAGTTCGCCGCCGCGAAAAAGCTCGGCGTTGCGCTCGTCGCGCTGGGCGAGCCCGATTATCCGCTGCGCCTGCAGATGATCGATGACGCGCCGCCCGTGCTCGCGATCCGCGGCCATGCGCCGGCGCTGGCATCGCCGATGGTGGCGATCGTCGGCTCGCGCAATGCGTCGGGCGCCGGGATGAAATTCACCCAACGGATCGCACGCGAGCTTGGCGAAGCCGGCTTCGCTATCGTCTCCGGGCTGGCGCGCGGCATCGACGCCGCCGCCCACGGCGCCTGCCTCGCGACCGGAACGATTGCGGTGCTCGCCGGCGGTCACGATCGCATCTATCCGCCCGAGCATGCCGGCCTGCTCGATGCGATCCTGCCTGCCGGCGCCGCGCTCTCTGAAATGCCGCTCGGCTGGGAGCCGCGTGCGCGCGATTTTCCCCGCCGCAACCGCTTGATTTCCGGGCTGTCGCTTGGCGTCGTCATCGTCGAAGCCGCCAAGCGCTCCGGCTCGCTGATCACCGCGCGCCTCGCGCTCGAGCAAGGCCGCGAAGTGTTTGCCGTTCCCGGCTCGCCGCTCGATCCGCGCGCCGAAGGAACGAACGGCCTCATCAAGCAAGGCGCGACGCCGGTGACCGAGACCGCGGACATCGTCTCCGTGCTGCAGCCGATCATGCAGGAGAGAATCCCGGTGCGCGAGCCGGAGCGGCCGGCCGAGGGCCCGCTCGCGGACACCGAACCGGCAGCGGACGAGCGCACGCGCATCGTCGCGCTGCTCGGCCCGGGTCCGGTGTCGATCGATGACCTGGTGCGGCTCGCGAAAAGCTCGCCCGCGGCGGTGCGGATGGTGCTGCTCGAGCTCGAAATCGCCGGCCGGCTGGAGCGGCATGGCGGCGGCCTCGTCTCGACGGCCTAGCTTGCCAGAATGCCGATCGCCTCCATCCGCCGTGAGTGCCGGCTAACGAGCCGGCAACAAACCGAGCCGTCGGCCCACCGCGCGATCGATGAAACGCTTGGGCAGCTTGCGTGTCATCCAATCCCGCAGTGGATTCGGCGTAACCCGATAGCGGACTTTCGGCCGCGCCGCGGTCAGCGCCTGCAACACCACCTCGCCGATCCGCTCCGGCGGCAAGCCGTTCTCGCCGAGGGCCAGCATGTAGCGCGCAGGCGCTTGAGCGGCTCTGCGTAAGGCGTGTTCAGATAGGGCGTGATATCGACCTCTTCCGCCTTGCTCCAGATCGGCGTGGCGACCGCGCCCGGCGCGATGACGATGACGTCGATCCCGAATGGCAGCAATTCGCGCCGCAGGCCTTCGGACAAACCCTCGACCGCGAATTTCGAGGCGTTGTAGGGCGAAACGAACGGACTGGCGACTTGCCCGCCGACCGAGCTGATGTTGACGATGCGCCCGCGCTCACCCTTGAGCGCGCGGTCGGCGCCGAGGAGCGGCGCGAAGGCCTGGGTGACGATCACGACGCCGATCACGTTGATTTCCATCTGGCGGCGAAAGTCCGCGATCGGCAGATGCAAAAACGGCCCGGCAATCGCTACCCCCGCGTTGTTGACGAGGCCGGCCAGCGTCTCGCCGGCGAGTGCCGCGCGCACTTCGCCTGCGGCGGCCTTGACCGCGGCCTCGTCGGTCACATCGAAGAGGAGCGGCACGAACCGGGCGCCGAATTCCGCCGCGAGGCGATCCGCGTCGGCCTTCTTGCGCACGCTGCCGAAAACGCGGAAGCCATGGCCGATGAGGACCTTGCTCGCGCCCCAGCCGATGCCGGTGGACGTTCCAGTAACGACGACGCTGCGCATGGCGACCTCCTGGGCGGGCATTGATGGATTGGCCCAACTTCAACCTCGGTTGTCTGCGACGAGCAAGGGTGATGTTCGACTACGCTCTCCACTCCGCCGCCGCGAAAGAGGCAGTCGCCGTCAGCGCGCAGGGGTGCTGCGGCACGCTCTGCTCATTCTGGCGCTCGCGTTGGCGAGCGCGCCGGCCAGCGGCGAGACCGCCAATCCCTTTGCTGCGTTTCTCACCGCACTATGGCCGGACGCCGCGGCGCAAGGCATTACCCGCGCGACCTTCGATGCGGCCTTCGCCGGTCTCACCCCCGACGCCGGCGTCATGGCATCGGTGCGGCGGCAGCCGGAATACGGCAAAGCGTATGCCGCCTATCTCGCCGGCATGGTCTCGCCGTCGCGCATCGCCATCGGCCAGCGCAAACTGACGCAGTGGAACGACACGCTGCGCGCGGTCGAGCAAAAAGTTCGGCGTCGAGGCGCCGATCCTGGTCAGCATCTGGGGCATCGAGTCCTCTTTCGGCGAAGCACAGGAACATTGGGACGTGTTCCGCTCGCTGGCGACATTGGCGCAAGCTCGCTTTCAGCATCCGCTGTTTCGCGACGAGTTGCTGAGCGCGCTGAAGATCTTGCAGGAGGATCACATCCCGCGCCGGCAATTCGTCGGCTCCTGGGCCGGCGCCATGGGTCAGCCGCAATTCCTACCGTCCAGCTTCCTCACCTACGCCGTCGATTTCGATGGCGACGGCCGGCCGGATATCTGGCGCAGCGTCCCCGATGTGCTCGCCTCGATCGCAAATTATCTGCGGAAATCCGGCTGGCAGGCAGGCGTGCCGTGGGGCTTCGAGGTCTTGCTGCCGCGCGGTTTCGATTTTCCGACCACGGGCCGCGGCACGTTCGCGCGCCTGGGCGAAGCGCGGGCTCGCGCGCGCCGACGGCAGCCCGTTTCCCGAAAGCGGAGAGGCGATCCTGTTCTTCCCGAGCGGCGCCGCCGGTCCGGCTTTTCTCGTGACCGACAATTTCATCGTGCTCAAGCGATTCAACAATTCCGATGCCTACGCGCTTGCGGTCGGCGAGCTTTCGGACCGGTTGCGCGGACGAGCCCCGATCAGCGCAGCGTGGCCGGCCAATGATTTCCAGCCCTCACGCGAGGAGCGCGTCGCGCTGCAGCGCCGGCTCGCCGATCTCGGCTACAAAATTCAGGATTTTGCCGGCCATTTCGATTTCGAGCTGCGCGATGCGGTGCGTGCAGCAACAAAAGCGCTTCGGAATGATTGCCGACGGTCATCCAAGCCGCGCTTTTCTGGAGCGGATTGCGGCGCCGTGAGCGAGAACCGCGCTGACCCGTGCCGTGCGGTCAGTCCGCGCCGGGCTGCCCATTATCGGCGAGCTCGGGCGGGTACTTTGCCACCTGATCGGCTTCGAACCGCGCCATGTTGAGAATATAGGCAAGCACATCGAGATCGTGGCTCTTCGCCAGCCGCGCCAGTTCGTCCGCGAGCGTAGCGATGTAAATGGCAGCGCTCACCGCTCCATCCTCGCTGCCGCCATTGCCGTCGGTCATCAACCGCTGCCTGCATGCCGCACCCGCTTTACGATAGTCGCTTGCATAGATCAATCAGAGAGAGCATCCGGCGGCGGCCGGCGCCGAGGACGGATTATGTCGTAGTCACCGGCCCTTGCAGCCCGCAATTGCCCTCAGGGATCGGTTGAACTCCTTCACCTTATACTGGGAATGATTTGACAGGCGGGGTCGCATTACCCATGTTCGCGGCGGCCAGGGAGGCAGCAGGATCCGCCTCAACCGACGAAAAGGCCGATAAATCAAAGAGTTATCATGAAGCTTGTACTGGTGGAATCGCCCGCCAAGGCGAAGACGATCAATAAGTATCTGGGCCGAGGCTATGAGGTCTTGGCCTCCTTCGGCCATGTGCGGGACCTCCCTGCCAAGAACGGATCGGTCGACCCCGACGCGAATTTCCGCATGATTTGGGAGGTCGACCCGAAGGCGCAAAAGCGCCTGAACGACATCGCCCGCGCCGTCAAAGACGCCGAGAAGCTCATTCTGGCGACCGACCCCGATCG
The DNA here is from genome assembly GCA_963695665.1 of uncultured Alphaproteobacteria bacterium. Taxonomy (GTDB): domain Bacteria; phylum Pseudomonadota; class Alphaproteobacteria; order Rhizobiales; family Xanthobacteraceae; genus BOG-931. The sequence goes on along the minus strand of CAVOHL010000034.1, from coordinate 84,647 downwards.
CGAGGGCGAGGCGATCTCCTGGCACGTGCTCGAATTCCTGAAACAGAAGAAGGTGCTCGACGGCCAGCAGATCGAACGGGTCGTGTTCAACGCCATCACCAAGCAGGCGGTGACCGAGGCGATGACCAAGCCGCGGCATATCGATCAGGCGCTGGTCGATGCCTATCTGGCGCGGCGGGCGCTCGACTACCTGGTCGGCTTCACGCTCTCACCGGTGCTGTGGCGCAAGCTCCCGGGCGCGCGCTCGGCCGGCCGGGTGCAGTCGGTCGCACTGCGGCTCGTGTGCGACCGCGAGCTCGAGATCGAGAAATTCGTCCGCAAGGAATATTGGTCGCTGGTCGCGACACTGGCGACGCCGCGGGGGGACGCGTTCGAAGCGCGCCTCGTCGGCGCCGACGGAAAAAAGCTGCAGCGCCTCGATATCGGCTCGGGCGCCGAAGCCGAAGCGTTCAAACAAGCGCTCGAAACCGCCGCCTTCGCCGTGACCGGCGTCGAGGCGAAGCCGGTCAAGCGTCACCCGCAGCCGCCCTTCACCACCTCGACGCTGCAGCAGGAAGCAAGCCGCAAGCTCGGCTTTGCTCCCGCCCACACCATGCGCGTCGCGCAGCGGCTCTACGAGGGCATCGACCTCGGCGGCGAGACCATCGGCCTCATCACCTATATGCGCACCGACGGCGTGCAGATCGTCGATGAGGCGGTCCGCGCCGTGCGCCGCGTGATCGAGAGCGACTACGGCGCGCGCTATGTGCCGCAAGCGCCGCGGCGCTACGAGACCAAGGCGAAGAACGCCCAGGAGGCGCACGAAGCCATCCGCCCGACCGACCTCGCCTGCCGCCCGCAGGAGACCAAGAGCTTCCTCGATGCGGATCAGGCCAAGCTCTACGAGCTGATCTGGCTGCGCACGGTCGCGAGCCAGATGGAGTCGGCCGAGCTCGAGCGGACGACCGTCGATATCAACGCCAAGGTCGCGAGCCGGCTCCTCGAGTTGCGCGCGACCGGGACCGTGGTGAAGTTCGACGGCTTCCTCGCGCTCTATCAGGAAGGCCGCGACGAGGATCCGGATGACGAGGAGTCTCGCCGGCTCCCCGAGATGAGCGTCGGCGAACGCCTCGCCAAACGCTCGATCGCCGCGACCCAGCATTTTACCGAGCCGCCGCCGCGCTATTCCGAGGCCTCGCTGGTCAAGCGTCTGGAAGAGCTCGGCATCGGGCGGCCCTCGACCTACGCCTCGATCCTGCAGGTGCTCAGGGACCGCAAATATGTGCGGCTCGACAAGCGCCGGCTCTATCCCGAGGACCGCGGGCGCATCGTCGTCGCCTTTCTCGAAAGCTTCTTCGCCAAATACGTCGAATACGATTTCACCGCCGGCCTCGAGGAGCAGCTCGATCTCATCTCCAACAACGAGATCGCCTGGCGTGACGTGTTGCGCGATTTCTGGCGCGGCTTCATCGGCGCGGTCGACGAGATCAAGGACCTGAAAATCTCCCAGGTGATCGACGCGCTCGACGAGCTGCTGGCTCCGCATCTCTTTCCGCCGCGCGAGGACGGCAGCGATCCGCGGCAATGCCCGAACTGCGCCAACGGCCGGCTCACGCTCAAGCTGTCCAAATACGGCGCCTTCATCGGCTGCTCGACCTATCCCGAGTGCCGCTACACCCGCTCGCTGTCCTTGCCGGGCGACGGCAGCGCCGAGATCGGGACCAAGAAGCTCGGTGAAGATCCGGAGACCGGTCTCGAAGTGACGCTGCGCAGCGGCCGCTTCGGCCCCTATGTTCAGCTCGGCGAATCCGTCAACGGTGAAAAGCCCAAGCGCGCCAGCCTGCAGAAGGGCATGGCGCCGGAGGACGTCGTTCTCGACCGTGCGCTCGCGCTTCTCTCGCTGCCGCGCGAGATCGGCCGCAGTCCCGAGGACGGCGAGCCGATCCGCGCCGGCATCGGCCGGTTCGGACCTTACGTGCAGCACGGCAAGACCTACGCCAATCTCGATGCCGGCGACGACGTGTTCAATATCGGGCTCAATCGGGCGGTGACGCTCATCGCCGAGAAGCGTGCCAAGGGTCCGCGCTTCCGCCGCTTCGGCTCCGATCCCGGCCGGCCGCTCGGCGAGCATCCGGCGAAGGGCGGGCCGATCGTGGCCAAGAACGGCCGTTACGGTCCTTATGTGAGCCATGACGGCATCAACGCGACGCTGCCGCGCGACAAGACGCCCGAGACCGTCACGCTTGAGGAAGCGGCGGCGCTGATCGACGCCCGGGCCGAGCGCGGTCCCGCCCCGCACGCGCGGCCGCGCAAGGGTAAGCGCGCCGCGGGTCCCGGCGGCGCGAGGCAAGCCAAACGGCCGACCAAAGCGGCGGCGTCCGGGCAGGCCAAGCGCCCCCGCCAACCAAGCCAACCCGCAAGACGACGCAAGCTGCCGAATAGACCGCACGCGACGGGCCGCTGGCCAAGGACACGGCCAATGAAGCGGCCCATGAAACGTACCACCCTTCCCTCCCGCGAGGAGCTTGTCGCGTTCATCCGCGAGCACACCGGCGAGGTGGGCACGCGCGAGATCGCGCGCGCCTTCGGCGCAAAAAACGCCGACCGGGCGCAGCTCAAGCGCATGCTGCGCGAACTTGCCGATGAGGGGCGCATCGACCGGCACCGCAAGCGGCTGCATCACGGCGGCACGCTGCCGCCCGTGGTGCTCGCCGACATCACCGGCCGCGACGCCGACGGCGAGCTTCTAGCCAGGCCGACCGAATGGGACGAGGAGGCGCACGGCGCGCCGCCGATCATCCACATCGTGACCCCGCGCCGCCCCCGGCCCGGCGAAGTTGCCGGCGTCGGCGACCGCGCCCTCGTGCGCGTCGACAAGACGAGCGAGGAGGAGACGAGCGCGCGCGTCATCAAGCTCATCGACCGCGCCAAGCACCGGGTGCTCGGCGTCTTCCGCGGCGTTGCCGGCGGCGGCGGCCGCCTGGTCCCGATCGACAAGAAGCAGCTTGGCCGCGAGCTCGCCATCCCCGCCGGCGCGACCGCGGGCGCCGTAGACGGCGATCTCATCGCGGTCGAAGTCTCGCGCCAAGCCAGGTCCGGCCTGCCGACCGGCTCCGTCGTCGAGCGGCTCGGCTCGATCAAGAGCGAGCGGGCCGTGAGCCTGATCGCCATCCACGCTCACGACATCCCGCACGTTTTTCCAGCGCGCCGTGCTCGCCGAAGCCGACGCCGCGCAGCCGGCCACCCTCGCCGGCCGCGAAGACTGGCGCGAGCTGCCCTTCGTCACCATCGATCCGCCCGACGCCAAGGATCACGACGACGCCGTGCACGCCGTGCCCGATCCGGACCCGCGCAATGGCGGGGGCTTCTTGGTGAGCGTCGCCATCGCCGACGTGGCGCACTATGTGCGGCCCGGCTCGGCGCTCGACCGCGCCGCTGTCGAGCGCGGCAATTCGGTCTATTTTCCCGACCGCGTCGTGCCGATGCTGCCGGAGCGCATCTCCAACGATCTATGCTCGCTGCGGCCGCAGGAAGACCGCGCAGCGCTCGCCGTGCGCATGGTGATCGGCGCCGACGGCCGCAAACGTTCGCACAATTTCCATCGCGTGATGATCCGCTCCGCCGCCCGGCTGCATTACGAGCAGGCCCAGCTCGCCGTTTCCGGCCGGCCCGACGAAGTCACCGAGCCGATCGTCAAGAAAATCCTCGAACCGCTTTATGCCGCGTATCGAGCGGTGCGCCGCGCCCGCGACGAGCGCGGCCCGCTCGACCTCGAAATTCCCGAACGCAAGATCGTGCTCAAATCGGACGGCACTGTCGATCGCGTGATCACCCCTCAGCGCCTCGAGGCCCATAGGCTGATCGAGGAGCTGATGATCCTCGCCAATGTCGCCGCGGCCGAGACCTGCGAGCGCCTGCGCGTCCCGCTGATCTATCGCGTGCACGATGAGCCGACGCCGGAAAAGCTCAACGCGCTGCGCGAATTTCTCGCTACTCTCGACATCTCGCTGCCCAAGGGCGGGACGTTGCGGCCGGACGCCTTCAACCGCATCCTGGCGCGGGTCAAGGGCCGCGACGTCGAGCGGCTGGTCAACCAGGTGGTGCTGCGCAGCCAGGCGCAGGCGGAATATTCGCCGGACAATTTCGGTCATTTCGGCCTCAATCTGCGCCGCTATGCGCACTACACCTCGCCGATTCGCCGCTACGCCGACCTGATCGTGCATCGCGCCCTGATCCGGGCGCTCAAGCTCGGTCCGGACGGCTTGGCGGAACATACCGATGCGCGCGCCTTGTCCGAGATCGCCGCCAACATTTCGGCGACGGAGCGCCGGGCAATGAAAGCCGAGCGCGAGACCGCCGACCGCCTGGTCGCGCATTTTCTCGCCGACCGCGTCGGCGCGAAGTTCGACGGCCATATCTCCGGCGTCACCCGCGCCGGCCTGTTCGTCGAACTGGACGAGACCGGCGCCGACGGCTTTGTTCCGGCGCGCCACATCGGCGACGAGTATTTTCGCTATCAGGAAACCGGCCACGCCTTCGTCGGCAGCGCGGCGACCTATCGGCTCGGCGACCCGGTCACTGTCGAATTGGTGGAGGCGGCGCCGGTCGCCGGCGCCTTGCGCTTCAGGCTGGTGCGGGACGATCATGCCGCGTCGCCGCGGCGGACGACCCGCGAGCCGCGCGGGCGGCAGACAGCGTCGCGTTCTTCAAAGCGGCGTGGACGGCGAGGCAGGACTTCATGAGTAGAGTGACGATGTCGAGACTACGGTGCCGGGCGGCAGGCTGATCGACCCGAACGAGGGAGACCGGGGCGTGAGCGACGAGACCGCATTGCCTTATCTCCGGCCGAAGGACTCGGCCACGCTCATTCTCATCGATCGCTCCGAGCCGGTGCCAAAGGTGCTGCTGGGACGCCGGCACTCCCGGCACAAATTCGTGCCCGGCAAATTCGTGTTTCCCGGCGGTCGCGTCGAAATCAGCGACCGGCAGATGCCGTTCGCCGCTCCCTTGCATGAGCGCCACACCGCTCGTCTCCTGTACAAGCTCAAGCGGCCGAGCGCCGCCAAGGCCGCCGCCTACGCGCTCGCGGCCATCCGCGAGACCTACGAAGAGACCGGCCTGATGCTGGGGACGCGCGCGGCGGAGCCGATCGCCGCGCCGGCCGGCCCCTGGCAGGCCTTCGCGCAGGCACACATCCTGCCCGACCTCGGCGCCATCCATTTCGTCGCCCGCGCCATCACGCCGACGAACCGGCCGCGACGCTTCGACAGCCGCTTCTTCGCCGCCGATGTTTCCGCCATTGCCCACCGGGCCGACGGCTTTGTCGGGCCCGACGCGGAACTCGTGGAACTGGTCTGGCTGCCGATCACCGAGGCAAGCCGCCTCGACATGCCGCGCATCACCACGATCGTGCTCGAAGACCTGCGCGACCGCATCAGCGCCGGCATGAGCCACGACCATCCGGTGCCGTTCTACCGCATGCTGCACCGGCGTTCCGTGCGCGAACTCCTTTGATCGGAGGGGTTTCTTGACATTCAAGTCCGGCGACTAGGTTCATCGCCAATAAAGCGAACCGATTTTTGAGGTCCGACCCATGGCCAAAGCCACGACGATCAAGGTCAAGCTGGTGTCCAGCGCCGATACCGGCTTCTATTACGTCACGCGCAAGAATTCGCGGACCATGACCGACAAGATCGTGAAGAAGAAATACGATCCGGTGGCGAAGAAGCACGTCGAATTTCGCGAATCCAAGATCAAGTAGCGCCGCGGGCGCGGACGGCGCCCCGCCCATCGTGACTTGGCTGCTCGTCTACGCGACCGGCGCAAGCTTCGCCCTCTCGGCGACGCGTCGCGCGATGCGCGCGATGAATTTCGCGGAGCGATCGGCCGACGTCATCAGCACCATGTGCCCGTCGCCTTCGATCAGCTCGAAATCGGCGCTGGGCAGTTTTTCCGCGAATGCTTTGCCGTGCGCCGTGGCGTCGAGGATACGGTCGTCGGTTCCGAACAGGATGCCGACCGGAAGCTTGAGGCTCCGATAGCGCGCCGGCATCGTCTCCAGGTCTTCGGTCGTCGCCATCAGGTCGCGCGATGCAGAGATGAAATTGCCCGGCCGCAGGCCGAGCAGGCCGCCGCCCCGCGTCGCGAAATCGGCCGGCACCTCATTCGGACCAAAGACCGCGCCGAGCACGAGCTCGCGATTCCTCATCGACATCGGGATCGCCAACGTCCAGCCGATGAGCCATCGCAACAGCGGCGAGGTGACGACGAGCCCCTGAAAAGCGGCCGGCACCTCGGACTGCGCGTGCGTCAACGGCGCCAGCAGCGCCAGACCGCCGACCTTCTCGGGGTGGTTCAGCGCAAGCGAAAGCGCGATCGCCCCGCCCAGCGAATGGCCGACGACGAGCGGCCGCTCGAGCCGGAGTGCGTCCATGAAACCGGCGACGGTGTCCGCCTGAGCGCGGATCGTGGCCGAGGCTCCCCGCGGCCGGGTGGAATAGCCGCTGCCCGGCCGATCGACGATGATCACCCGGTAATCGCCCTTGAGACGTTCCAGCAGGGAATGGGTAAAGTTGCGCATCTGCCCGCCGAGCCCGTGGATGAGAAGGAGCGTCGGCCCGGAGCCTTGCTTCGAGATAGTGGATGCGGCCGCCGTCGACCTCGACGAAACGCCCGAGCGGCGGCAATGCCTTCTCGACGCGTCGCGCCGTCCATGCCGCGTAAAGCATGAGACCGGCGACGATCGCGGCGAGAAGCAGAAGGACCACGCAAATAATCCAGGCGATGATCGTCATGGGCGTCCCTCACCGGTTCGTCCGCAACGGCGGACGCTGGGTTTGATACGGTTTATCTCGTTAGTCTGCGCCCGAGCAGGTCCCAGTAGCCGACCGGCATGAGCCGCTCGATAAAGGCGATCCGCTTGGCATCGGACCCGACCAGCACGCGCGCTTGGCGATTTTCAACGCCGCGCACGATCGTTTCGCCGGCGACCTCCGGCGGCAGTCGAAGGAAGGCCTTGGAGCGTTCCTGCCGCTCCGCGGCCTCTTGCTCGGAGATGCTATTTGCCACCCGCGCATTCTTCGCGATCGAAGTGGCGACGCCGCCGGGGTGTACGACAGTGACGCCGATGCGGGTTCCCGAAAGCTCGTGGCGCAAGGATTCGGAAAAGCCGCGCACCGCGAATTTGCTGGCGGCATAGGCGGTTTGGCCGGGCGGCGCGATGATCCCGAAAATGCTCGAAATGTTGACGATGCGCGCTTCCTCGCTCTTGTGCAGGAGCGGCAGGAAGGCCCGCGTCATGCGCACGACGCCCCAGAAATTGATGCTGAGCAGCCAGTCGAAATCAGCCTCAGTGACCTGCTCGAAGGTGCCGCCGAGCGCGACGCCGGCATTGTTGACGAGAATATCGACTCCGGGATGTTCGGCCGTCACCTGCTGCGGAAAGGCGGCGATCGCGGCGCGGTCGGATACGTCGAGGTGATGCCGGCTGATGCGTACCTTGTGCGCGGCGAGCTCGGCGGCCGCACTCGCCAGGGCAGCGTCGTCAATATCGGCAAGCGCGAGGTGACAGCCGCGGCGCGCCAGAGAAGTCGCAATGGCCCGGCCAATCCCGCCCGCGGACCCGGTGATGACGGCGGTACGGCCCTGCAATGTCATCGGCAAATGTCGACCTCTCCGTCGCGAAACGGGACCCAGAGCTGTGGATAGGCTGGATCAAAGCCGACCGCGACCGTGCGGGCAAGGTGGCCGGCCGGAAGCGGTGTCATGAGGAGGCCACTCGCACCGCCCCCGTGCCGGCCGAACCCCACGGACCCAGGAAGATGCGGCGGACCTGAGCACTCCGCAGGGTTATCAAACGCGTCGCGCCTTCCAAGCCGCTGGCGGCTCGCTAAAAGGCATCTTTCCGTCATTGCTGATGACCGTCGCGCAACTAAGCTAGCCCAACGGTTGAAGAAATCAACCGCCAAAATTTCGCCCAAATCTGGCTGAGCCCAAAAGTGGAGACGGCCGGGGCCGATCAGGCCGCGTCCGGCACCACCCGGTTGCGGCCGTCGCGCTTGGCGCGGTAGAGCGCCTGGTCGGCGCGCTTGAGGATGCTCGCGGCCGTGTCCTCGCGCCCGCGCAAGCGCGGCGATGCCGATCGAGATCGTCACCGGTATCGAGCGGGCGCCCTGCTCGATGGCGAACGGCTCGGCGGCAATGCGCCGGCGCAGCCGCTCCGCCACCATGGCGGCGACCGCCATGTCGGTCTCCGGCATGACGATGACGAATTCCTCGCCGCCGTAGCGGCAGGCGAGGTCGATGCCGCGGATCGAGCGTTTGATGCGCAGGGCGAAGTCGCGCAACACGTCGTCGCCGGCGTCGTGGCCGTGGGTGTCGTTGATCGACTTGAAATAGTCGATGTCGAGCACCAGGACCGCCAGCGGCTTGCCGCGCGTCGCCGCCTGCTCGACCAGCGTCGCCAGGTGGCTTTCCATGTAGCGGCGATTGAACAGGCCGGTCAGCGCGTCGGTGATCGCCATCTCGATCGAGATCTGCACGTTGTCGCGCAGCCGCTCGGTGTAGCGGCGCTTGCGTACCTGGGTGCGCGCCCGCGCCAGCAGCTCGTTCTTGTCGATCGGCCGCATCAGATAATCGTTCACGCCGATCTCGAGGCCGCGCATCATGCGCGCATTGTTGTCGGGCTCGGTGATCGCGAGAATCGGCATGTTGCGGGTGCGGTCGAGCGAGCGGATCTGGCTGCACAGCCGCAGCGCGTCGAAATTCTCCAGCGCCAGCGAGACGATGAGCAGATCGTAATTGCCGTCGGCGGCGTGGAACAGCGCTTCGCTCGGATTGGGCTCGACCTCGACGGTGTGCTCGGCGGCGAGAATCGCGGCGATGCGTTCATACGAGGCCGGACGATCGTCGACGATGAGCATGCGGCCGCCGCGGCCGGTATCGGCGACCGCCTCGCGCTCCGGGGATTCGATGCCGATCTCGCGCGAGGTCACCGCGCGCATGCGCAGCTCGTCGGTGACCATCTTGAGCCGCGCCAGCGAGCGCACGCGCGCGATCAGCGCCAGTTCGGGGATCGGCTTGGTCAGGAAATCGTCGGCGCCGGCTTCGAGCCCGCGCACGCGGTCGGACGGCTGGTCGAGCGCGGTCACCATCACGACCGGAATGTGGTGCGTGGCCGGGTTGCTCTTGAGCCGGCGGCACACCTCGAAGCCGTCCATGTCCGGCATCATCACGTCGAGCAGCACGAGGTCGCATTCGGCGCGCTCGCAGATCGCCAGCGCCTCCGCGCCGCTCATCGCGGTGATGACGTCGAAATATTCCGCCGACAGCCGCGCCTCGAGCAGCTTGACGTTGGCGGCGACGTCGTCGACGACGAGAACGCGGGCGGTCATTCGCTGGTGCCTACGGGTTGCCGAGGAAATGGCGGATGGTCTCGATGAACTTGCCCACCGAGATCGGCTTCGACAGATAGGCCTCGCAGCCGCCCTCGCGGATGCGCTCCTCGTCGCCCTTCATGGCGAAGGCGGTGACGGCGACGACCGGAATGCGCTTGAGCTCCTGGATCGTCCTTGAGCCATTTGGTGACTTCGAGGCCGGAGACTTCGGGCAGCTGGATGTCCATCAGGATCAGATCGGGCCGATGCTTGCGCGCGAGATCGAGCGCCTCGATGCCGTTGCGCGTCGCCGACCGTGTCATAGCCGTGGGCTTCCAACAGATCGTGGAAGAGCTTCATATTGAGCTCGTTGTCCTCCACGATCAGGACGGTCTTGGCCATCCCCCAGTCCCTTCGCCTGTGTCCCGAAGCCCGACGCCGGCGGCGGCCGCGCGGCTCGCCGTCGATGGCATGCCGAGGCTGGCAACCTAGTCCCGATTTGTTACGGAAAGGCAAATGGAACCGATGAAGAGGCGCTCGCACAGTCTCGCGCGAAGACGGCGGAAATGCTGGCAATTCAGGCGCTTGCCTTCATTGCCGAGGAACCGGAACGGCTGGGCCGCTTCCTCGGCGTGACGCGGAATTGACGCGCGACGACATCCGCGCCGCCGCGCGCGAGCCTGGCTTTCTCGCCGGCGTGCTCGAGCATATGCTGGGCGACGAAGTCCCTGCTGATCGCGTTCGCCGAGAGCGCCGGAATCGATCCGGCCGAGATCGCGCGGGCCCGCAGCGCGCTCGGCGGCGCGGAGCGCGATTGCCTGAAGGTTGCCGTGAGCGCCGCGCTTCTGCCGCGACTGCCTTGCCGATGCCCCGGCGCAGCCGGCGCGCTGCCGCCTTGCGGCTCGCCGCGCCTGCTGCGCCATGACGAGCTCGCGACGCTTGCCATCGCCCATGTCGATTGCGACGCCTTCTACGCCACGATCGAGAAGCGCGACGATCCGTCGCTCGCCGCCGAGCCGGTCATCGTCGGCGGCGGCAAGCGCGGCGTCGTCGCCGACGGCCTGCTACGTCGCCCGCACCTTCGGGGTGAGATCGGCGATGCCGATGTTCGAGGCGCTGCGGCTGTGCCCGCACGCCAAAGTGATCCGGCCCAATATGGAGAAATATGTCCAGCGCCGGCCGCGAGGTGCGCCAGATGATGCTCGGCTTGACGCCGCTGGTCGAGCCGTTGTCGATCGACGAAGCCTTCCTCGATCTCGCCGGCACCGAGCGGCTGCACGGCATGTCGCCGGCCAAGGCGCTGGCGCGCTTTGCGGCCGAGGTGGAGAAGAAGCTTCGGCATCACCGTGTCGATCGGCCTTTCCTGCAACAAATTCCTCGCCAAGGTCGCCTCCGACCTCGACAAGCCGCGCGGCTTTGCGGTGCTCGGGCGCCAGCGAGGCGCCGGCGTTTCTGGCGCCGAAGCCGGTCAGCTTCATCTTCGGCGTCGGCAAGGCGAGCGCGGCGCGGCTACGCGCGCGACGGCTTTCACCGCATCGCCGACCTGCAGCGCGCCGAGCGAAATCGACGATTGATGCGCCGCTACGGCGAGGAAGGCCGCCGCCTCGCGCGGCTCGCGCGCGGCATCGACGCGCGCACGGTCAGCGCCGATCGCGAAACCAAGAGCGTTTCCTCGGAGACGACGTTCGAGCGCGACATCGCCGATTTCCGCGCGCTGGAACGGATTCTGTGGAGCCTGGCGGAGGAAGTCTCGGCGCGGCTCAAGGCCAAGGAACTTTGGCCGGCGCGACCGTGACGCTGAAGCTCAAGACCGCCGATTTCAAGATCCGCACCCGGGCGCGCTCGCTCGGAATCGCCGACGCAGCTTGCGCAGCGCATTTTCGCCGCCGCCCGCAGCCTGCTCGAGCGCGAGACCGACGGCACGCAATTCCGCCTGCTCGGCGTCGGCGTCAGCGCCCTCGCCACGGCGGACGAAGCCGATCCGGCCGATCTCGTCGACGGCCGCGCGGCGCGAGGCCGAACACGCCGTCGACCGCGTGCGCGCCCGCTTCGGCGACGACGCCGTGGTCAGAGGGCTCGCGTTCGAGGGGCCGGAGGAGCGCTAGGCCTCGTCAGTTTCGGCCGCCTCAGGGACACGGCTTCGCGTCCTTGATTTCGAGCGAGGTGAGCTTGCCGGTGACGACGAAATCGTTGTAGTCGAGCGACAGAGCGCGCGAAATGCCGTTCTCGTAAAGCTCGAAGCCGATCGCATAAGCCGGTGTTTGCTCGCCGATTTTCGCCTTCTCGGTCTTGTCGAAATAGCTGATCGTGACCGGCCAGCGCGGGACATCGGCGAGCTTCGGTTCGTCCGCCGCGGCGTCGGCGTGCTTGCGCTCGTTGGGCGCGAGCTTTTGGCCGATCACGGTGAGCGTGTCGAAGACCTTGTCGCCGGTCTCCGAGCCGTCATAGACCGGAAAATCGAGAATGGTCTTGCCGGCGCGCGCTGCCGCGATCACCCGCACCATATGCTCGGTCGGAAACACCACGCCGGCGTCGAGATCGAGCACCTTGTGCTCCGGCTTGGCGAGATCGACCGCGGTTGCGCGCTGCCATGCTCGGCATGGCCGTCGACCGAGTCGACCAGATTCTCGTCGACGAAATTTTCCGAGGTGAATTTGAAGCTCTTGGCGTCGCCGCCTTCCCACGTCGTCGAGCGCAGATCGCTGGTGCGATACTTTGCCTTCGCCGGTATCGAGCTCGGAGACCTGGCGGAATTCGAGCGAATAGCCTTGGCAGGCGCTGCCGTCGAAATCGTAGAGGATGCGCCCGCGCACGCCGGCAATCTGCGAGTTGCCGCGCGTCTCGCCGAGCGAAAGGTCGTAGATCGCCCGGTGCGGCACGAGCGCGATCGGTGTCTCTTGCGCGCCGACGCGCACGACCGGCGCGGCGAAAATCAAGGTCAGGGAAAAAACGGCGCCGCGCGACGCGAAGGTGTGAGCTACAGCCATGGGCCTCTCTCGCTTGCTCGCTCCGGAAGTGTCGGCCCCCTCTCGCCCACCCCATGAATGTCACGGCGTTTATTCTGCCGAATTGTGGCGAAGATAGGTCCCTGGAAAGCCGGCCGCAACTGCGATCCGTATGGCGTCCGGCTTGCATGCTATGCTGCGATCGGCGAAGAAGCGCCGGCTTGCGCTTGCGCGAAGAACCAGGCTGGAGGAGGCGAATGGCCGGGACGGTGGAGAAGAAGCTGAGCGAACTCGGCATCACGCTTGCCGAGCCGGCGGCGCCGATCGCCAACTACGTTCCATTCGTGCGCACCGGCAACCTGCTCATGGTATCCGGCCAGATTTGCCTCGACGGCGAAGGCAAGCTCGTCGCCAAGGGACAGCTCGGCGGCGGCGTGTCGATCGAGGACGGGCAGAAGGCGGCGCGCGCCTGCGCGGTCAATCTTCTCGCCCAGGTCAAGGCCGCGCTCGGCGATCTCGACAAGGTCGTGCGCGTGGTGCGGCTTGGCGGCTTCGTCAATTCGGCGCCGGGTTTCCTCGACGGGCCGAAGGTGATGAACGGCGCCTCCGACCTGATGGTCGCGGTCTTCGGCGAGAAGGGCAAGCACGCGCGCACGACGGTCGGCGTCTCGGCCCTGCCGCGCGATGCGGCGGTCGAAGTCGAGGGCCTGTTCGAAGTGTCCTGAACAGTGGCGACGGCGCTCGACTGGCTCACTGCGCGACCGATCGCCCATCGCGGGCTGCATGACGCCGCGCACGGCGTCATCGAGAACACGGCGGGCGCCGTCGCGCCGCGATCGCCGCCGGCTACGGCATCGAGATCGATCTGCAGATCAGCGCCGACGGCGAGGCCATGGTGCATCACGACGATGTGCTTGGCCGCCTCACCGAGGGCGAAGGGCGGCTCGATCGCCTGACCGCGGCCGAGCTCAAGCGCATTCCGTTCCGCGGCAGCAGCGAGCGGATGATGACCTTGGGCGAGCTCTGCGACCTCGTCGGCGGGCGCGTCACCATGCTGCTCGAGCTGAAAAGCCGATTCGACGGCGACGACCGCCTGCCGGCGCGCGTGGCCGCGGTGCTCGCCGGCTATCGCGGTCCGGTCGCGCCGATGTCATTCGATCCGCTGCAGCTCAAGCAACTGCGACAGAAAGCCCCTCGCCTGCCGCGCGGCATTATCGCGGCCAAATACCGGCCGCATCCCGATTGGGATCGGATGCCGCCGTGGAAGCGTTACGGCATGGGAACACTGCTCCCGGCCTTGACGGCGCGGCCGCAATTCGTCGCTTATGGCGTCGACGATCTGCCGGCGCTCGGCACCCTGGCTGGCGCGGCATCTCGCCGGCCTGCCGCTGCTGACCTGGGCGGTGCGCACCGAGAGCGAGCGGCAACGCGCCGCGCGCTGGGCCGACCAGATGATTTTCGAGGGCTTTCGGCCATGAGCGAGCCGCGCGGCAACAAGTCCCCGCCCGTCCACGAACGCGCGCAGTGCGCCCGCGAAGGAACTGCGCGTCACGGTCGTGAACGCGATCGGCGACGTCAGCGCCGAAGCCTGGGACGCTTGCGCCAACCCGCGGAACGAACCGCAGGCGGTGGATCCGGAATATCCCTTCAATCCATTTTTGTCGCACGGTTTTCTTTCGGCACTGGAGGCCTCGAAATCGGTGGGCGGCCGTTCCGGCTGGCATGTTCAGCACCTGCTGGTCAAAGACGCGGACGGCTCGCTGCTTGGCGCCGCGCCCTGCTACCTCAAGAGCCACTCGCGCGGCGAATACGTCTTCGACGGCGGCTGGGCCGAAGCCTACGAGCGAGCCGGCGGCAGCTATTACCCGAAGCTGCAAGTCGCGGTGCCGTTCACGCCGGCGAGCGGGCGCCGGTTGCTGGTGCGGCCGGGACCGCATGCCGGTGAAGTCCGCAATGCGCTCGCGGCCGGCCTGATCGAGCTATGCCGCGTCGAACGCGCCTCGGGCGTTCACGTGACCTTCGCGACCGAGCCGGAATTTCGTTTCCTCGGCGAACTCGGATTCCTGCAGCGCACCGACCAGCAATTCCACTGGGAGAATCACGGCTATCGCGAGCTTCGACGATTTCCTCGCCGCGCTCGCCGCGCGCAAGCGCAAGACCATCCGCCGCGAGCGCCACGACGCGCTGGCCAACGGCGTGACCGTGCACTGGCTCACCGGCAGCGACCTCACCGAAGCGGTGTGGGACGACTTCTTCGCGTTCTACATGGAGACCGGCTCGCGCAAATGGGGCCGGCCCTATCTCACGCGGCCGTTCTTCTCGCTGGTCGGCGAGGCGATGCGCGAGCGCATCCTGCTGGTGATGGCCAAGCGCGCCGGGCGCTGGATCGCCGGCGCCATCAATTTCATCGGCTCGCACACGCTTTTCGGCCGGCACTGGGGCGCGATCGAGCACCACCCGTTCCTGCATTTCGAGCTGTGCTACTATCAGGCCATCGACTACGCGATCGCGCACAAGCTGCAGCGCGTCGAAGCCGGCGCGCAGGGCGAGCACAAGATCGCCCGCGGCTACATGCCGACGACCACCTTCTCCGCCCACTACATCGCCGATCCGGCGCTGCGGCGCGCGATCGCCGACTATCTGGTGCGCGAACGCGCCTATGTGGCCGCGGCCGGCGCCGAGCTTGCCGCCATGGGTCCGTATCGCAAGGATTTCACTCTCGAGCCTGATTGACTACCATCAGGTCATGAAAGCCGGAGATGACGATGCCGAGTTACGACACGAACAACATTTTTGCCAAAATCCTGCGCGGCGAATTGCCGGCGCACAAGGTCTATGAAGACGACAAGACATTTGCCTTTCTCGACATCATGCCGCGCGCGCCTGGCCACACGCTGGTGATCCCGAAGGCGCCGGCGCGCACGATCGTCGATATCGAACCGGACGATCTCTCGCGCCTGATCAAGACGACGCAAACGATCGCGCGGGCGGCGATGAAGGTCTTTGCCGCCGACGGTCTCACCATTCACCAGTTCAACGAGCCGGCGGGCGGCCAGGTGGTGTTTCACCTGCACGTGCATGTCATTCCGCGCAAGAACGGCGTGGCGCTGAAGCCTCCGGCGAGCGTCAAGGAGGACCCGGCGGTCCTCTCCGACCAAGCCTTGAAGCTCGCCGCCGCGTTGAAGGGCGCTTAATTCGTCATCCCGGGACGGGCGCGGTGCGCGGGGCCCGGAATGCGCCTTCAACCCATCCGGCCGCGGGAGACGCGCTCGATCTCGGCCCGCACCAGGCGCTCGACCATGGCGGGCAAATTGTCGTCGAGCCAGCCTTTGAGCATCGGCCGCAGCATTTCGCGCACCAGGTCCTCGAGCGTGCGCGCATTCTGCACCAGCACGGTCTGGGCGAGCGTGTTGAACGCCGAATCGACGGCGGCGCTGGTGGCGCGCGAAAGCAGCCGCCCGCGCTCATCCTCGCCGCGATCGGCGGCCTCCTGCGAGTAGTGGCTGCGGATCTCCGCCGCGGCGCTTTGCTCCGCGGGCTCTTCGATCGGATCGTCGAAACTTATATCGGAATTCGCTTCGATCTTGCGAAACTGCGGCGCGGGATCGGGCGCAGCTCGGCGCAGGTTGACTGGGCATCGGAGCCGCCATCGATTCGGTGAGGTCGAGAATATCCGGGATTTGATCGGCTTCGGGCTCGGCGTCGGCAGGCGGCGGCGCCGGGACATCGGCGAGGATGTCGGCGACACTTGGCGCGGGCGCAGCCGCTGGCGGCTCCGGCGAAGCGTCGGACCTGGCGGCCGGCGGCGGCGCTTCCACCTCCCGCGGCACGGTCTTGCTCGCATCGTCGTCGGCAATGATGCGGCGAATGGAGGCAAGGATCTCCTCCATCGACGGTTCCTGCGATTTTGCTGGCTGCGTCATGCGCTTGCCCTCGCCTCAAGCCTCCGCCCTGCCAAAGCCTGCGTCCCGGCGGGCGCACCGCCGCGAATCACGCAAGCGCAACTATCGCAACTATGCAAGTCAGCGGCGAGTATGTCATGCCGAAAGTCGAAGGCAATCACCGACTGTGCATCGCCGACGCCGACGAGCGTCGTCGCGGGAACCGGCCGCCGCCGCGTTTCCTATCTGCCGTCGGGAGTGCGCACGCCGACCCAGGCGTCGCGCACTTGCTGGTAGTGAACCTGCGGATCGTAGATCAGAACGTCGAGGCCGAGCCGCGGCATCGACAGGCTGCCGACGGCCGCCAGCAAGGTGTAAGAGGCGACGACGCGATCGTGCTGCGCGGTCACCAGCGCGGACCGCGCGTTGACCAGTTCCTGCTGCGCATTGAGCACGTCGAGCGTGGTGCGCTGGCCGACGCGGGCCTCTTCGCGCACGCCGTTGAGCGCGATCTCGGCGGCGTTGACCTGGGCGGTCGTCGCCTCGATCTGCGCCTTGGCGGCGTCGAGCTGGCCCCAGCTCTGCACCACCGTTGCCCGCGCCTGATCGCGATTGATGTCGAGATTGAGCCGCTGCTGTCCGAGCGATTCCTTGGATTGCCGGATCGCGGCGTATTCGGCGCCGCCCTGATAGATCGGAATCGTCAGCTGGCCGACCACCGAGGCCGCGGTTTCCTTGAGCACTTCAAACGCCGGATTCGTCGCCGTCGTTGCGCTCGCGGTGAGCGAGAGGTTGGGATAAAGCGCGCCTTCGCTGATCTTGACCGCCAGCTCGGCGACGTCGACGCCGTACATTGCCGCCAACACCGACGGGCTTTGCCCCTGGCCTTGCTTGATCGCTCCGGCGAGCGTGGGCGGCGAAAGCCGGTCGACCGGAGTGCCTGGCGCAAGGCGGCCCGGATCGACTCCGATGACCCGCCGATAATTTGCCTGCGAGGTGACGAAATTCGACTGCGCGCCAAGAAGCGCGGAGCGGCCGGCGGCGAGCCGCGATTCGGCCTGCGCCACGTCGGTGCGCGTCACCTCGCCGACATTGAAGCGGTCGCGCGTCTGTTTGAGCTGCTCGGTGAGCACTTCGACGTTGCGGCGATTGAGATCGAGGATCGCCTGGTCGCGCAACAAATTCATGTACGCGGTCGCGGCGTCGAGCAGCACTTGCTGCTCGGTGACGCGCAACGTCTCGCGCGCGCCCATCACCTGGCTCTCCGCCTGACGGGTGCGATTCGCGTTCTGGAATCCGTTGAACAGCGTCTGCGTCGCCTGGGCGCTGACGCCGCGCGAGACGAATGTCTGGGCGAACTGGGACGTCGTCAGGATACCGCCGAGCGGAACTACCGAAGTGGCGTTGGTGTAATTGTATCCGGCATTGGCGGTGACGCTGAGCTTCGGACGATAGCCCGACAACGCCTGCGGCACGTTCTCGTCGGTCGCGCGCAGCGATGCGCGCTGCGCGTTGAGCGACGGATTGTTCTGATAGGCCTGCACCAAGGCCCATTCGAGCGTATCGGCCGCGGCCCCTGAACAGGCCGCGCCGATGGCAGCTGCGGCCAGTAGGAGACTCGCAACCGTCCGCCTATGCGCCCGCACCCCCAGCATGCGATTTACGCTGCTCCCCTGTCCCGCGCCGGCTCGCCCCCGCGAGTCTCGCAGGCCCGACGGCCCGCGAAGCGGAACACAGCACATTATTCGGCCAGCGGGCGCGGTGAAACCCCTAGGATCGCTTTCCGATGCAAATTTCTGGGTATTGGCACATATGCGCCACAGGTATGCCCCGGCGACGTGAATCCGCCGATTTTTGCGGAAGGCTTCAGAAAACGAATGCGGGAGGAGCGACAAAGCCCGGAAGCACTCGCGCGGCAGCGTCAAAGATCGGCCGACCGACCATCTGACCTTCGATCCGGTGATAGATCATCGCCTTTGCGGCCGGCGAGCGGCCATGGACGCAGACAAGCCGTCCGTCCGGCTTCAACTGGCGTCCCAGTTCTTCCGGCGCAATTTCGGTTGCGCCCTCGAGCATGATCACATCGTAGGGCGCGCGCGCCGGCCAACCGGCGGTCAACGGCCCGACGACGACCTCGACATTGGCGGCTCCGGTTGCCGCGAGCGCGTCCTGCGCCTGGCGCGCGAGCTCGGCGTCCTCTTCCAACGCGATGACCGATTCGGCAATCCGTCCCAGCACCGCCGAGGAGTAGCCGGTCCCGCAAGCGACATCGAGAACATGATCGAGGCGACGCACGCGCGCAGCCTGAATAAGCTTGGCGAGCACCATCGGCTTGAGCAGCGCACGATCCTTGGCGATCGGAAGATCCTTGTCGAGATAGGCGAGCTCGGCGAGCGCTTGCGGCACGAAACGCTCGCGCGGCAAGGTCAGCATGGCCGCCTGCAATCCGGGATCGGTGACGTCGGCGGTGCGCACCTGCCCGTCCACCATCAACCGGCGTGCCGTGGCGGCGTCGAACATGCCGCGCGGTTCCCTCTGCGTTGGCGAGGCAGTGTTCTGCGGCACGGTCGGGCAAAACGCAAGCATGGCGCCCACGGGCGGACCGCGATTGCGGCACGGCTTGGCGATTATCGCGGAGGCCGGGCTGACGACGAGCCTTTTACGGCTTGGCGCCGCCGTTGTCGGACCCGCAAACTTCCTTTATAGATCGCGGACTTGGACATCAGCGGCCGGAGGGCCATCCGGCGATGTCGAGCAAGGCCACGTGGCGGAGTGGTTACGCAGCGGTCTGCAAAACCGTTTACCCCGGTTCAATTCCGGGCGTGGCCTCCAACAAACTGCGCGTGCTAGATAGTCGGCGGCAATCTTCGCGCTTCGGAGGGGACGTGTTGCGTTCAGTAGTTTTGATCCTCGCCGCGCTGGCGCTCGCAGCCTGTTCGCTGGGAGGGCGCTTTGCTTATGTGCGCGCTGACGGTCAGGACATCGGCGATCCGGCGGTTTCCCAGCAGTTCAACAGGGATCGCGCGGTGTGTCAGGCCGAAATGCACGTGTCCACGGGCACCGGCGATCCGCACCGCAACAACGATGTCGCTGGGGGAAGCGACGCCGTGCAGGATTGCATGGAGGCGAAAGGCTACATGGTGGTGATGCAGAACGAAGCGGTCGCCAAACAGCAAGAGCTGGCCGCGCAAGCCGCCGAGAAAGCACGGCGCGAGGCCGAAGCTGCGGCACCGCCTCCTCCCCCGCCGCCGCCTCCACCTCCGCCGCACAAGACGAAGCTCAAGCCGAAACCCAAGCCTGCCGCCCCCGCTGCGCCGGCAGCCGCTTGGCCACAGCCGGTGCAGCAGCCGCCCAAGAGTTCGGCAAACTGAGCGCACGCTTTGTGCCGTTGAAACGGACGGCGAGTACTACCGGCACTAAATCGTCTGGCGGGCCGATTTGCGCAAATTGATCCGCGAACTCCAGTCGATCTCTCGGCGCCTTATGCTCAATTCATCAAGATTAGACGGGCGATTGCCGGCCGATAAGCAAATTGAAGCGGCATGACATACCAATACTGTTCGGACGCCAGCAGTTCGGGGTGACCAGTTACTGTGACAAATTTGCAACCAGTTGGAAAATTCAGGGCTAATACACGACGGAGACAGCATCCGGCGCTTTGTTGGGCACGGATCGAATGCTAACGTCCGTTCGACTCCGACGGCTCGCACTCCAGCGGGTCTGGTTGGAAGCGCCCCGCGCCTTAGGACTTGGGCCGGGTTGAGAGCCAGGGGGACCAAGATGACTAAAATACGATCTTCGATTGCTCTTGTTGTTGGTTGCGTATGGGCGCTCGGGCTCGGGGGAGCGGCACTCGCCGCCGACATGAGCATGCCGCTTAAGGCACCGCCTCCGCCCGCGCCGCCTCCGTTGGATATCCACGGCTTCGTGGAGTGGGACTGGGAAAGCTTCCTGATCAACCCGCAAGGTCAGGCGTTGATCAACCACAGTACCGGCACGGTCGTCGCCGGCTTGGACTGGGTACTCTACAAGAACAAGGCCGGCTTCATTAACAAGATCTCGACCGGCGGCGGCCTCGCGGCCGACCTGTCCAACAACTTCCCGGGCTACTGGGGCACCTTCGAGCCGAGCGCGAACGGCGACCTGTTCGACACGGTCTTGTTCATCGACGCGTCGGTCACCTTCGGTCAGTACTGGACCTTGAGCGACACGTTCTACAACGTCTACTCCGGCGACGTGGCTTGCTGCACGGCAGCGGCCCTGGGACAACCTGCGACGTCGGCAATATTCGCCGGGCCCGCGGGCACGATCGGCTTCGGCTTCCTGAACTTCAACGAGTTGAAAATCGCTCTGAACAACTCGTTCACCGGCTGGCCGATCACGTTCAATCCCTACGTGACCTGGTACTACGAGTTCAAAGGCAACAACATCAATCAGATGCCGGCCTGCTTCTCCTGCGCAAACGACAACGGGGACTTCACCATCGGTATGACCCCGACCATGAACCTGAAGATGTGGGGTCTGCCGTGGTTGACGGTGAAGGCGCCGACCTACGTGACCGTCGGTCCGTCGAGCTTCTGGACGAACCCGACCTGTTGCGGCGTCGCCAGCTCCGGTGGCCTGGGCGTGTTCACGACCGGCCTCACCTTTGTGGCGGGGTTGACCTGGATCCCGTCGAACCTCGGCAGCTGGTACGCCAAGGCCGGCTTCCAGTACTATGACGTCATCAACAACGCGTCTGATCGCGTCCAACGTCGTCAGCATCGGCACGACCGCCAACTGGGCGACCAAGGACATCATCGTCGGCTTCGCCGGCATCGGCGTCGGCTTCTGATCGGCTAAGATCGACCCATCTTGGCACGACCAAGCTGAGTTGCTAAACAGCAGGGCGCGGGTCCGAAAGGACCCGCGCTCTTGCTTTTGCGGTGGATATGTTCCGCCGCTTGGGCTTAGCGACATCACCACCGCAAGGGAGGCTCCGGTGCGAATCATCGCGATAGCGGGCGTAGCACTCTCCTTGTTGACCATTCCGGCTTACTCGCAACAGCCGCGGGGCAGACTCCCTGGGGGGCCCTTCCGGGCATGAAGGGGGACAAACCCAAGCAGGAGGAATCTAACCCCTCCGTGAAAGCCGACGACAAGGCTTACAAGTCCGCGCTCGAGGCCATACCCACGAAGCCCAAGCAGGCCTACGATCCGTGGCACAACGTGCGCGCCGCGACGCCGAATAATTCGAAATAACCCCCAAAGCCGCCGCAACGGACGCGCATCCATGCGAACTTGCCGGACCCGCTTTCAAACCGCACGCGGCTTTGTTATACGCGGGCGCGCTTGCGCGACCCGCTGCCTTTGTTCCCCGGTAGCTCAGCGGTAGAGCAACCGGCTGTTAACCGGTTGGTCGCTGGTTCGAATCCGGCCCGGGGAGCCAAAGTCATTCACCAATTCGGCGGCACCCTCGCTTTCCGAAGTTTCGGCCGCATGCCGCGGCCGTCCGAGGTTCTGGGCGACTGAATTGCCATGCCGATCATCGAGAGCCGCGTCGATCAGAGCTCCGAGACCTTTCGCGCCAACCGCGAGCAAATGCTGGCGCTGATCGGCGAATTCCGCGCGCTCGAGCAGAAGGTGCGGGACTTCTCCAATTCCAGGCGCGAGCGCTTCCGCGCCCGCAAGCAGCTTCTGCCGCGCGAGCGCGTCGCGCTGCTCATCGATCCGCGGCGCGCCGTGGCTCGAACTCTCGACGCTCGCCGGCTTTCGCATGCACGACGACGACGGCGCCGAAGGCATCCAGGGCGGCGGCGGCATCTGCCGGCATCGGCTACGTGTCCGGCATCCGCTGCATCGTTTCCGCCAACGACAGCGCCATCAAGGGCGGCACGTCGACGCCGATGGGGGTGAAGAAGCACTCTGCGCATCCAGCAGATCGCGCTGGAGAACAAGCTGCCGATGGTGCGCCTCGTCGAATCCGGCGGCGCCAATCTCCTCTATCAGGCGGAGATGTTCGTCGAGGGCGGGCGCGGCTTTGCCAATCAGGCGCGGCATGTCGGCGGCCGGCATTCCGCAGGTCACCGTCGTGCACGGCTCCTCGACCGCCGGCGGCGCCTATCTGCCCGGCCTCTCGGACTACGTCGATCCTGGTGCGCGGCCGGGCCAAGGTCTTTCTTGCCGGTCCGCCGTTGCTGCGCGCCGCGACCGGCGAGATCGCGACCGACGAGGAGCTCGGCGGCGCCGAGATGCACGCGACGGTCTCCGGGCTGGGCGAATATCTGGCCGAAGACGATGCCGACGGCATCCGCATCGCGCGCGAGATCATGGCCAAGCTGCCGTGGAACGCGCAACTGCCGGTGCGGCCAGCACAAATCCTTCAAGGAGCCGCGCTATCGCCGCCGAAGAGCTCGCCGGTGTCGTGCCGATCGACTACCGCAAGCCGTACGATGTGCGCGAAATCATCGCCCGCGATCGTCGACGATTCCGATTTCCTCGATTTCAAGCCGCCTTACGGTGCCGCACACGGTCTGCGGCCACGCCGAAATCGAAGGCCATGCCGTCGGGCTCATCGGCAATAACGGACCGATCGACGCCGACGGCGCCAGCAAGGCGGCGCAGTTCATTCAGCTCTGCTGCCAGGCGAACATGCCGATCGTCTATCTGCAGAACACGACCGGCTACATGGTCGGGCGCGAGGCCGAGCAGGCCGGCATCATCAAGCACGGCTCGAAGATGATCCAGGCCGTCGCCAACGCGACCGTGCCGCAACTGACCATTCACGTCGGCGCCTCGTTCGGCGCCGGCAATTACGGCATGTGCGGCCGCGCCTACGATCCGCGCTTCATTTTCGCCTGGCCGAGCAACCGCATCGCCGTCATGGGCGGCGAGCAGGCCGCGAAGGTCATGGCGATCGTCACCGAGGAGAAGCTCAAGCGCGAGGGCAAGCCGGTCGACAAGGCCAAGCTCGACGCGATGGAGCAATGCCATCGTCAAGCGCATGGAAGGCGAATCGACCGCGCTCTACGCCACCGCCCGGCTGTGGGATGACGGGCTGATCGATCCCGCGCGACACCCGCAAAGTGCTAGGCTTCTGCCTCTCGATCTGCCGCGAAGCGGAGCTTCGCCCGCTCAAGCCCAACACGTTCGGCGTCGGCGCGCATGTAACGAGGAAGGAAACGTCATGCTGTTCACGCCCGAGCACGAGGAGCTGCGCCGCAGCCTGCAGAAATTCATCGCCGCCGAGATCAACCCGCACGTCGATGAATGGGAGGAGGCCGGCATCTTTCCCGCCCACGAACTGTTCAAGAAGATGGGCGATCTTGGCTTTCTCGGCCTCAACAAGCCGGTCGACTATGGCGGGCAGGGCCTCGACTATTCCTACGCCATGGTGATGGCCGAAGAGCTCGGCAACATCGCCTGCGGCAGCGTGCCGATGGCGATCGGCGTGCAGACCGACATGGCGACGCCGGCGCTCGCCCGGTTCGGCTCGGACGAGATGCAAGCGCGAGTTCCTGGCGCCTTCGATCGCCGGCGATTACGTCGCCTGCCTCGGCGTCTCCGAAGTCGGCGCCGGCTCCGACGTCGCCTCGATCAAGACCACCGCGCGCAAGGACGGCGGCGATTACGTCATCAACGGCGGCAAGATGTGGACCACCAACGGCACGCAGGCCGACTGGATGTGCCTTCTCGCCAACACCTCCGACGGCGCGGCGCACAAGAACAAATCGCTGATCTGCCTGCCGATGAAGACCAAGGGCGTCGAGATCGCCCGCAAGCTCGACAAGCTCGGCATGCGCTCCTCCGACACCGCGCAGATCTTCTTCGACGATGTGCGGGTGCCGCAGCGCTATCTGATCGGCGAGGAAGGCAAGGGCTTCACTTATCAGATGCTGCAATTCCAGGAAGAGCGGCTGTGGGCCGCCGCCGCCAATCTGAAATCCATGGAGCGGCTGATCGCAGCAGACGATCGAGTACACCCGCAACCGCAAAGCCTTCGGCAAGTCGATCCTCGACAATCAGGTGGTGCATTTCCGGCTGGCCGAGCTGGCGACCGAGATCGAGCTCTTGCGCGCGCTGGTCTACCGCGCCTGCGAACTTTATCTCGCCGGCACCGACGTGACGCGGCTCGCCTCCATGACCAAGCTCAAGGCCGGACGATTGCGCCGCGAGGTCAGCGATTCCTGCCTGCAATATTGGGGCGGCATGGGCTTCATGAACGAGACGCCGGTGAGCCGCGCCTACCGCGACGGCCGCCTGGGCTCGATCGGCGGCGGCGCCGACGAGATCATGCTGACCATCATCTGCAAGCTGATGGGAACGCTTCCCGGCACGTCCAACGCGCCGGAGCAGAAGGCGGGTCATGCCTGATCTGCCGCAGACCTCGCATATCAGGCTCGATCTGCGCGGCCCGGTGCTGCATCTGTGGCTCAATCGGCCGGAGCGTGCGCAACGCGCTGAGCCAGCAGATGGTCGCGCGAGATCGCGCGCGACATTCGCGGCGATCGCGGACGATCGGGCGGTGCGCGTCGTGGTTCTGCGCGGCGCCGGCGGCACGTTCTGCGCCGGCGGCGACATCAAGAGCATGTCGGCCGCGCACGCGGCGCCGCCGCCGGGCGCGACCGACGAACTCAAGGAAAACAACCGGCGCTTCGGCGCCATGCTGGAGACGGTGAACGCCGCGCCGCAGGTGGTGATCGCCGCCGTCGAAGGCTTCGCCATGGGCGGCGGCTTCGGCTTGGCCTGCGTCGCCGACATCACGATTGCGACCGCGGACGCACGCTTCGCCATGAGCGAGGTCGACGATCGGCGTGGTCGCGGCCGCGATCTCGCCGTTCGTGGTCAAGCGCATCGGGCTGACCGCGGCGCGGCGCCTCGGCGTAACCGGCGCGCGCGCTGAACGGGCGCGAGGCCTGGCGATCGGCGTTGCCCATCTCGCGGTCGCGGACGCCGCCGCGCTCGACGCCGCCGTGCGCGACGCCTGCAATCAGGTGCTCAAATGCGCGCCCGGCGCGGTCGCCGCGACCAAACGGCTGATGCTGCGCGCCGCCGGTCCGACGCCGATGGCGGAATTGCTCGACGACGCGGCCGAGCATTTCGCCGCTGCGGTTCGCAGCGCCGAGGGCCGCGAAGGCACCGAGGCGTTCGTCGAGAAGCGAAAGCCGTCCTGGGTCGCGCAGGTGGAGTGACCGATGCGGTCCTGCAAGGCCTAGTCGCCGGCTCGCCAGTAGCGACCGCACGCCATGATCGCGTTCAGCAAAATCCTGATCGCCAATCGCGGCGAGATCGCCTGCCGCATCATCCGCACGGCGAAGGCTCTCGGCTATCGCACGGTCGCGGTGTTCAGCGACGCGGACGCCGATGCGCTGCATGTGCGGCAGGCGGACGAAGCGGTGCGCATCGGGCCGCCGCCGCGGCCGAAAGCTACCTCAACATCGATGCGCTTCTCGCCGCCGCGAAAGCTCGCGGGCGCCGACGCAGTTCATCCCGGCTACGGCTTCCTCTCGGAGAACGCCGCGTTTGCGCACGCCTGCGCCGATGCCGGTCTCATCTTCATCGGCCCGCCGCCGGCGGCGATCGAAGCCATGGGCAACAAGGCGCGCGCCAAAGCTTTGATGGAAGTCTGCCGGCATTCCCTGCGTGCCGGGATATCAGGGGCCGATCAGTCCGACGACGACGCTGACGGCGGAAGGCCGGCGCATCGGCTTTCCGCTGATGGTCAAGGCCGCCGCGGGCGGCGGCGGCCGCGGCATGCGGCTCGTTGCCTCGCGCCGAGCGATCTCGCCGACGCGCTGGCGCGGGCGCGCTCCGAGGCGGCGAGCGCCTTCGGTTCGGACGAGCTGATCCTGGAGCGGGCGATCGCCGACGCCCGCCACATCGAAATCCAGGTCTTTGCCGACCAGCACGGCAACGTCATCCATCTCGGCGAGCGCGATTGCTCGATCCAGCGCCGCCATCAGAAGGTGATCGAGGAAGCGCCGTCGCCGGCGGTCGCCGCCGAACTGCGCGCAGCGCATGGGCGAGGCCGCGATCACCGCCGCCCGCGCCATCGCCTATGTCGGCGCCGGCACCGTCGAGTTTCTGCTCGATCGCGTCGGGCAATTCTACTTTCTCGAAATGAACACGCGGCTGCAGGTCGAGCATCCGGTGACCGAGGCCGTGACCGGCCTCGATCTGGTCGCGTGGCAGTTGCGCGTCGCGGCCGGCGAGCAGCTGCCGCTGTCGCAACATGCAGGTTCGGTTCGGCGGCCACGCGATCGAGGCGCGGCTTTACGCCGAAGACCCTTACGAGGATTTCCTGCCGCAAAGCGGCACGCTGATCGACTGGCGCCCGGCCTCGGGAGCGGGCGTGCGCGTCGATCATGGTCTCGCGTCCGGCCAAGCGCGTCACGCCGTTCTACGATCCGCCTGCTGGCGAAGGTGATCGCGCACGGCGCGACACGCGAAGAGGCGCGCCGCCGGCTGATCGTGGCGCTTGAAGACACGGTTGCGCTCGGACTGACCACCAATCGCAGCTTCCTCGTCGCGGTGCTCCGGCACCCGGCATTCGTCGCCGGCGAGGCCACGACCGGCTTTCATCGACGCAACATTTCCGGCAGGCAGCGACGCCATGCGGCGCCCGCAGCCGGACCTGCGCATGCTCGCCCTGGCGGCGGTGCTTCTTGTTCGACGACGCGCGAGAACGAGACCGACGAACGCGCAGGCGCTCCGCCGAACTGGTCCTCGACCGGCAGTCGCCGTCTGGCCGCTGCGCTTGGCGCTGGGCGACGTCCATCATTCGGCCAGCATCACGGCCGTCGGAGCCGAATCGTTATTCGGTCGCCCTCGGCAAGGACGTGGTCGAGGTTTCGATCGAGGAGCGCGGCGAGCGGCGCGGTCCGCTTCACCGCCATGGGCGTACAGCAGACCGCGCGCTTTGCCCTCGCAGGATGGCGTGCTGCATCTCGATCTCAACGGCGTCACCATCGCGGCGCGCGAGACCACGCTGGAGATGAGCAGCGCGGCGCGCCGCGACGGCTCCTCGCGGCTACTCGCGCCGATGAACGGCGCGATCATCGCGGTCTACGCCAAGCCGGGCGACCGCGTCAGCCGCGGCCAGCGCGTCGTCGTGCTCGAAGCGATGAAGATGCAGCACGAGATCAGCGCGCGAGCGCGACGGCGTCGATCGACAAGGTTTTGGTCAAGCCGGGCGACCAGGTGGCGACCCGGCAGCTTCTTGATCGAGCTCGAAGCGCAGACGGTCGCCGCGCCGCAGACGACGACGGAGGAGACGCCATGAACGACAAGGTCGTGATCACCTGCGCGCTCACCGGCGTGCTCACCGATCCGAAGCAGCATCCGGTGCCGGTCACGCCGGCGGAGATGGCGCGCGAGGCGAGAGCCGCGTTCGATGCCGGCGCCGCGGTCATGCACGTGCATTTCCGCCAGCAAGGCGCCCGGCAAAGGTCACCTGCCGTCGTGGGAGCCGGAGCTTGCCGCCACCATCATGCAGGCGATCCGCGACGCCTGCCCGGGCGTGATCCTCAACGAATCGACCGGCACGATCGGACCGGACATTTCCGGCCCGATCGCCTGCCTGCGCGCGGTCAAGCCGGAGATTGCGGCCTGCAATGCCGGTTCGCTGAATTATCTGAAAGTGCGCGCCGACGGCTCGTGGGCGTGGCCGCCGCACCTGTTCGACAATCCGGTCGGACAAGGTCAAAGCCTATCTCGACGTCATGGCGGAGACCCGCACCCAGCCGGAATTCGAATGCTTCGACGTCGGCATCGTGCGCTGCGTCGGCATGTACGCGCAGAACGGCATGTTCAAGGGCCGGCCGAAATACAATTTCGTCATGGGCGTCGAATCCGGCATGCCGGCCGATCCCGACCTGCTGCCGATCCTCAAGAAGCTCACCATCGCCGGCGCGCCGTGGCAGGTCACCGCCGATCGGCCGCGCGGAGATCTGGCCGCTGCACCGGCGCGCCGCCGAACTTGGCGGTCATCTGCGCACCGGTCTCGAAGACACGTTCTATCTGCCCGACGGCGGCAAGGTCGGCTCGAACGGAACGCTGGTGGAAATGCTCGCCCGCTACGCGCGCGAAGCCGGCCGTGCGGTCGCAAGCCCGGCGGAAGCCGCGTAATCTCTATGCGGCTTGGGGCGGCGGCCTAGTGAACCTGCCGCTCCCGGCCGGCCCAGTAGGGCTTGCGCAGCTCGCGCTTGAGGATTTTGCCGGTCGGATTGCGCGGCAGCGTGTCGACGAAATCGATCGAGCGCGGCACCTTGTAACCGGCGATCCGCTCGCGGGCGAAAATAATCAAATCTTCCGCGCTCGCTTCGGTGCCCGGCTTCTTGACCACGAACGCCTTCACGGCCTCGCCCCATTTCTCGTCCGGGACACCGATCACCGCCACGTCCGCGACCGCGGGATGGCCGAACAGCGCGTTCTCGACCTCGGCCGGATAGATGTTCTCGCCGCCCGAGATGATCATGTCCTTGACCCGGTCGTAGATGTAGAGATAGCCGTCCTTGTCGAGATATCCGGCGTCGCCGGTGTGGAACCAGCCGTCGCGGATGGCGCGGTTCGTCGCCTCGCTCTGATTCCAGTAGCCGAGCATGACCTGCGGCGACCGGCAAACGACCTCGCCGACGTCGCCGGTGGCGACTTCCTTGCCGGCGCCGTCGACGACGCGCAGTTCGACCCCGGTCATTGCCTGGCCGCAGGACTTGAGCCGCTCCGGGTCGCCGGCATTGTGTATCTCGGGGCCGAGATAGGTGATGGCGCCGGTGGTCTCGGTCAGCCCATAGACCTGCGCCAGGCCGCAGCCGAACACCTTGACCGCCTTGCGCACGAGATCGATCGGCGCCGGCGAGGCGCCGTAAACGATCAGCTCGAGCGAGGAGAAGTCGGTCTCCGCGCATTGCGGCACCTGCAGCAGGAAGAGGATGAGCGCCGGCACGAAGAACGCCTTGGTGATGCGGTATTCCGGGATGAGCCGCAGAATCGCTGCCGGATCGGGATCGCGCATCAGCACGGTCTCGACGCCGCAATAGAACCCGATCAGCGCCCAGCCGCTGCCGCCGATATGGAATAGCGGCATGCAGACGAGATTGACGTCGCCGTCGTGCCAGTCGCCGAACTGCTCGAACGCGCCCGGCAGCAGCGTCAAGAGATTCGCGTGGCTGAGCTGCGCGCCCTTCGGATGGCCGGTCGTGCCGCTGGTATACATCTGGATGGCGCAGTGGTCCGGCGCGATCGCGATGCCCGGGTTGCGTTCCGGCTGCGCCGCGAGCCAATCGGCGTAATTGACCCAGGAGCGATGCGGACCGTCGAGCGCGATGATCCGGCGAACCGATTTCAGTTCGTCGGCGATCTTCTCGACGAGCGGATAGAAGTCGGCGCCGACGAACAGCAGCTGAGCGCCGGCGTCCTCGATCACATAAGCCGCCTCGGGCGGCGCCAGACGGAAATTGACCGGCACCAGCACCACGTCCGCCTTGGCGGCGCCGAACCACAGCTCGAAAAAGGCCGGCACGTTCTTCGACAGAATAGCGATGCGTGTCTGCGGCCGCACGCCCTCGGCGATGAGGCCGTTGGCGACGCGATTGGTCCGGCGGTCAAGCTCGCCATAGGTGAGATGCTGCCCCTCGAAATGGAGGGCGACGGCGTCGGGCCGCGATTTTGGCATGATGCTGGGTGATATCGGCAACCGTCGCAATTTTAGCGACGTTGGCAACGTCGAGCATTTACGGCCTCCCCAAAGCAGGCATCGAGGTCGTTCGCCGCGATGCCTGTCGCGTCTTGTTGTGGCGCGAATGGTAGGCATTTTTGCCGCCGGCTGGAAGCCCGATGCGCGCCGGCGCTTGCCTCACGGCGGCGGCCGAGACCTCCGCAGGCCTCGATTTCTCTCATTCAGAGTGGTCGGCGGTGCGCACGGCGGCGCGCGGCGCGGCGCTGAGCGCGCGCACCTTCGAGGCGGAGATCGCTTCGGTCGTCTCGTCGAGCAAGATGCGCTCGACGGCGTAGCCGACGTCGCGGCCATAGAAGACGTTGCTGATGTTCGGCAGCGGCACCACCACGAAGCGTCCGGCATGGACCGAAAGCGCGGTTTCGATGCGCTGCTTGACCGCGAAGAACGGCAGCGGATTCTTGGCGTCGATGCCGTGGGTGTCGCGCACCGCGATGCAGACCTGGCCGACGCGACGCAGACCCTCTTCGATCAGGCGCTGGTGACCGCCGTGAAAGGGTTGATAACGGCCGATGAACAGCGCCGTCGGCTTCTGCGGATCGAATGCCGGCCGCAGTCGGCGCCAGCGCCTGCTCGGCCCAATATTGCGGCGTGCCTTGCGGGCTGACGCGCAGATCGCAGCTGCTCCGGCGCAACGAACATCCGGTTGGTGTCCTCGAACCGGCCCGTCCTCGATCCGGTCGATCCAGACCGTGAAGGCGTCGCCGAACGCCGCGCGCGTGTCCGTGGTCGGACAAATGAAGTCGGCGATGACGGTGCCGCCGGCTTCGACGACCCGATCGCACATCCAGCCCATGCGGCGCGCGTGCTCGACGCGGTCTTCGTGGCTGAAGCCGAGATCGCGCGAGAGATTGGCGCGCACCGCGTCGGCGTTGAACACCACCGCGTTGAGCAGCGGCGCCAGCGTATTGGCGAGCGTGGTCTTGCCCGCGCCCGGCAGACCCATGATGAGGATTTTTCTTTGCATGGGGGCGTGCGGCGTGCCGATCAGGCGGTCTTGCCGGCGCGGTTCCAACCGCGGGCGCGATCACCGTAGACCTCGAAGCCATTCGGCGTGACCGCCACCGTGTCTTCGAGCTTGATGAAGCCCCGGCGCGGATGCGCCAGCGTGGTTTCGACCGAAATGCACCATCCCGGACTCGAGCGGCCGGTCTGCATCGTAGGCATCATAGGGCACCGGGCCCGAGCTCGTGAGCCGCGGCGCCTCGTGGCTGACGAGGCCCATGCCATGGGCGAGAAATTCGATGTGATTGTGCAGCTTCGACTTGTGCAGCACCGTATCGGCCCCGGCATAGATCTCGCCGCCATTGGCGCCGGCGCGGACCGGCTTCATCGCCGCCTGCTGGATCGCTTCGACTTCAGCCAAGAGGTCTTCAAGCTCGGCGTCCGGCTCGCCGATGATGCCCATGCGGGCAAGGTCGCCGATATAGCCGTGATAGTTGCCGCCTGAATCGACCGAAAGCACGTCGCCCTTCTCCCAGCGCTGTTCCGAGGGTGCGCGGTTGAGGCTCGATCCCGCGGCAATGAGGCAATAGTCGAATGTCAGGCCGCGCATCGTCTCTTCGCGGCGCAGCGCTTCGGCCAATTCCGCCTTGGTGGCGCCGGGTCCGTGGCTTTGGATCACCGCGAGCATCGAATCGATGACCAGATCGGAAGCAAGCCGAAGCTTCTCCAGCTCCTCCGGCGTCTTGCGCGCGCGCAGGCGCTCCAGCACGAACAGCGCATCCTTGAGCTCAGCCCCGGGCAAGGCCTTGCGCAGCGCGTCCGCCGAATTCGCCGGCAGGAAGGCCATCTCGACGCCGATGCGCGGCGGCTTGGCCGCGAGCCCGCGCACGTAGTCGGCGGCCTTCTCGATCACATCGACCGAGCCCGAGCTCTTGGTGTTGGTCTGCGACACCCAGAACGGCTTGAGCGCGGTCTGGTACCCCTCCATGCGATGGCCGAAATAGCCGGCCTTCTCCGGCGCGCCCTTGGCGTAGACCACGACCGGCAGGTAGCGGGTGACCCCCATCGCGTCCATGCTGTCGAAGAAGAAGGAGCGGTGGCCGCCGAGAAGATACTGGACATTGTGTTTCGAGCTCGCCAGCAGCACGTCGAGGCCGGCCTCGTCCATCAACCGGTCGAGCCGCGCGGTGTCGAACGGCGCTGCGGCTTGTGGCTTGCTAATGTCGAGCATGATCGATCTCCCTGGGGCCAAAGTTTCGCCCACCCTATCAAATCGGATGGCGCGGAGGAACGGGCTCGGATCGCAGGGGCCGGGCATGCAGCGTCCGGGGCTTATGTTCTGCTAAAAGGGGCGAGTATTTCCGGAATACGCACGCAAAAGGAGGAGACGATGACGTCGCTGACATTCCGCCGCTTGGCCGGGCTTTCGGCGCTGGCGCTCACGCTGACCTGTGGGTTGTCGCGCGCGACCGAACTCAACCCGGCTGCGGTGACTTACACGCTGCCCGACAAGGTCAAATGGGAGACGATCCCGGGCTTTCCCGGCGCGCAGAGAGCCATCATGGTCGGCGATCCGTCGAAGCCCGGCTTCTACGCGGTCATGATCAAATGGCTCGCCGGCAATCATTTCAGCCATCCGCATTTCCATCCGCACGACCGCTTCATCGCCGTGCTCAAGGGAACCTGGTGGGTCGGCAGCGGCACCAAGTTCGATCCCGATGGCACGGTGCCGATGCCGGCCGGCACCTTCGTGACCCATTACGGTCAACAGGTGCACTTCGACGGCGCCAAGGACGAGGACGCCATTCTGCTCATTGTCGGCGATGGACCGGAAACGCCGACGCCCGCCGAAACCAAGTAGGCGGCAAGCAGGTCGGCGTACGCGGATCAGGCCGCGGTTTTCGTCGCCGAAGATTGCGCGGCGAGGGCGCCCATGAACTCGCTGGCGCCGCGCCTGGCGCGATCGAGGATCATCTCGATCGAGGCGACCTCGACGCAGTTGCGGCCATTATCCTTGGCGCGATAGAGCGCGTGGTCGGCCTGCGCGAGCAGCGCGGAGAGATCGAGCACGGCATCGTGGCTGATCACGATGCCGATGCTCACCGTGCCTTCGACCGCCCGGCCGTCGACTTCGCGCGTGGCCGCCGCGAAGCGGGCGCGGATATCTTCGGCGACG
Source organism: uncultured Alphaproteobacteria bacterium (assembly GCA_963695665.1). GTDB lineage: Bacteria > Pseudomonadota > Alphaproteobacteria > Rhizobiales > Xanthobacteraceae > BOG-931. The sequence continues at coordinate 51,636 of CAVOHL010000034.1, read as the reverse complement.
ACTTGCGCCCGCTCGCGCGTGGTGTCGATCAGCAAGGCGCCAAATTCCTCGCCGCCGAGGCGGCCGAAGAGGTCCATGCGGCGGATGCAGCCGCTTGCCACGTCGGCAAAGATCTCCAGCACGCGATCGCCGAGGGCGTGACCGAACCGATCATTGACCGATTTGAAATGGTCGAGATCGAGCAGCATCACCGCGGTCGGATGCGGATCGGTCGCCTGCCGGTTGAGCTGCGCCTCGCCGTCCTGCAAGAAGGCGCGGCGGTTGGCGAGGCCGGTCAGCGGATCGACCAGCGCCGCGGTCTTATGCCGATGCTCGGTGCGCTCCTTCGCCATGGCCAGCAGGATGAAAGCGATCGCGATGGTGAACAGCAGCGCTTCGAAGCTGAGCACCGTGAGCCAGACGCTCTCGAACACCTGATTGCCCGTCGGCAGCCACGGCAACATCGCCGCCAACGGCGTGCGCAACAGATAGAGCGCGCCGTGCGCGAACAGCAGGAAGATCGCGGGCCAGCGCGAGACCAGGGGCTCGGCCCGCCCGCTCCAGAACTCGTACGCCGTCGCCCAGGTGTAGCAGGTGATGATGCCGGAGCTGAGCAGCACCCGCGCGTTGAAGGACTCGGCAAAGCCGGGCACACGACTGGCAACGAGCCAGACGAGCGCGCCGCCGAACAGCAAAATGATGCGCGGCCGGCGATGATCGAAGATGCGCGCGCCGACCCAGGTCAAGCCGAAAGCCGTGAACAGCACGGCATTGGCGAGATCGATCGAGATCAGGTCGGAGACCGAGCCGTAAAGGCCGAACAGCGCGACCGAGGCGGCGCGCAACAGGTGCGCGAAGCCCCAACAGGCCACGGCATGAATCGCGGTGTTCTGTGCCCAGACGAACAGGAGCAGCAATCCGAGGATTGCCTCCACATAGATGGTCACCAGGAATAAGGTATTGACGTCGAGATTCATCGCGCTCAACAAAATTGGCCGGGAACCTCGCAACGAACCCGTCATCGCCGCTATAGCGGCCGGCCGCAAACAATAGGTGAATTGCCGCGTAGTCCGCCCGCTTCAAGCGCCGCTATGGTTTCGACAAGCTTTCGATTTCATGCGGCATTCGAAGCAGTCTTGTTTCGGCGAGTTCGGTCATTTAGGGTCACGGGCTTTGGATATAGCGACAATGCAACTGCGCAATGGAATCATCGAGGCGATCGGCAACACGCCGTTGATCAAACTCGAACGCGTATCGGCGGCGACGGGCTGCACCATTCTCGGCAAGGCCGAATTCATGAATCCGGGCCAGTCGGTCAAGGATCGCACGGCCCGCCAGATCGTCCTCGAAGCGGAGAAGCGCGGCGAGATCCGGCCGGGCGGCCTTGTCGTCGAAGGCACCGCCGGCAATACCGGCATCGGCTTGGCGCTGGTCGGCAATGCGCGCGGCCACCATACGATCATTGTGATCCCCGACACGCAGAGCCAGGAAAAGAAAGATATGCTGCGGCTGTGCGGTGCCGAATTGATCGAAGTACCAGCGGTACCGTACAGTAATCCCAACAATTATCAGCACGTCGCACGCCGCTTAGCCGAACAATTGCGCCAGCACGAGCCGAACGGCGTGCTCTATGCCAATCAATGGAACAATCTCGACAACCTTCTGGCGCACTATCTGACGACCGGGCCGGAAATCTGGCAGCAGACTGACGGGAAGATCAATGGATTCATCTGCGCGATCGGGACCGGCGGCACGCTTGCCGGCACGGCAAAATATCTGCGCGAGAAGAAAAAGGACGTGGTGATCGGTTGCGCTGACCCGCATGGTGCGGCGATGTATGAGCTCTTTGCGCACGGCGTCGCCAAGGCTTCGCCGGGCAATTCGATCACCGAGGGAATTGGGCTCGGCCGCGTGACGCCGATCATCGAGGAGCTGAAAGTCGAGAAGCCCTATCTCATTCCCGACGAGGAGGCGGTGGCGATCATCTTCGACCTCCTCGAGCACGAAGGACTCTGCGTCGGCGGCTCCTCCGGCATCAATGTCGCCGGCGCCGTTCGCCTGGCCAAGGAGCTCGGCCCCGGCCACGTCATCGTCACCATCCTCGCCGACTACGGTACGCGTTCCCAGTCGAGGCTGTTCAATCCGCAATTCCTGCGCGAGAGGAAGCTTCCGGTCCCGGCCTGGCTCGAGCGGCATTCGCAGATCAAAGTTCCCTACGCCTGAACGACGCGGCCGCGCGCGCGTTGTTCCCCCGACCGAGGATACCCATGCTCAGAAGCGACGACTCCCCTGCCCCATCGTCCGCGAGCCGCTGGCTGGTGACGACCGAGTGGCTCGCCGAGCATTTGCGCGATCGCAACTTCGCCGTGGTCGATGGCTCCTACGCGTTACCGACGCTGCAGCGCGACGTTCAGGCTGAATACCGCGCCGGCCATATCCCCGGCGCCGTCTTTTTTGACATCGAGGCGATCAGCGATCATTCGACCGAGCTGCCGCATATGCTGCCCGGCACGACGCAATTCGGCGAGGCGGTCGGGGCGCTCGGCATCGGCGACGGCGACACGGTCGTCGTTTACGACAGTGCCGGCCTTTATTCGGCGGCGCGCGTGTGGTGGACGTTCCGCATTTTCGGCGCGCGAAATGTGCTTATCCTTGATGGCGGGCTGCCGAAATGGACCGCCGAAGGCCGGCCGCTGGAAAAAGGCGACGTGCAAGCGCCCGCCGAAAAAATTCACCGCCGAGATGAATGTCGGCCCCGTGGCGATGCTGGCGGACGTCCGCATGGCGCTCACGAGCGAAGGCGCACAGGTCGTCGATGCCCGCTCGGCGGAGCGATTCAGCGGCAAGGCGCCCGAGCCGCGTCCCGGCCTGCGCTCGGGCCACATGCCCGGCTCCTTCAACGTGCCTTACAGCCGGCTCGTTGAAAACGGCCGGCTACTGCCGCGCGAGCGGATCCAAGCTGCGTTCGTGGAGGCCGGCGTCGATCTCGACAAACCGATCATCACAACCTGCGGCTCCGGACTGACGGCCGCCATCCTGACGCTGGCGCTTGAATTGATCGGCCGGGAGCCGAAGGGCCTTTATGACGGCTCATGGGCGGAGTGGGGCTCGCGCCCCGACCTTGCCGTCGAACGCGGTTAGCGCGCGATCGCCCGGGCGAGCCGCGGCGCTTCCGACGTCCAAAGGTGCTGCGCGGCGTAAGCGCGCCAGGGCCGCCACGCATGTGCCCGGTCGAGAAGCTCCGAGGACGAATGATCGCGGCCTTCGCGGCTGGCGATCGCGCGCATGAGACCGAGATCGGCGGCAGGAAAGGCGTCCGGCTCGCGCAGCTGGCGTAGCGCAATGTACTGCGCCGTCCATTCTCCGACGCCGCGGATCGAGCGCAGCCGCTTCACCGCGTCCTCGAGCTCGCAATTGGCGTCGAAGAGATGCCGGTCGGCAACCGCGGCTGCGGCGACCGCAGACAGCGCCGCTGCCCGGCTGCGCGGCATGCCGAGCGCGGTCAGGTCGGCCGGCGCCAGCCTTTCCGGCCGCGGAAACACGTGCGTCAAATCCCCGTCCGGCTCGGCCAGGCGATCCCCGTAGGTTGCGACCAGCCGGCCGGCAAGACGCGCCGCGGCAGTCACCGTGATCTGCTGTCCGAGCACCGCGCGGATCGCCAGCTCGAATCCGTCCCAGGCGCCGGGCACGCGCAGGCCCGGCCGGGCTTTGACCAGCGGAGCCAGTGTCGGATCCTTGGCGAGATGCGCGGCGATCGGTGCCGGATCGGCCGCCAGATCGAACACCCGCCGCAGCCGCGCGATAATGGCCGGCAACGCCGTGAGCTTGGCAAAGCGAACGGTGGCGCGCAGCGCGTTGCCGTCGGCCGGCTCGACCGCGACGGTTCCCTGCACGCCGTCCAATTGCACCGATCGCGCGTAACGGCCGGCGGCCACGCGTTCGACGCCGGGAATGGCGCGCTGGCGCAGGAACTCCAGCATCGCCGGCCAATCATAGGGCGGATGATAGCGCAGCAGCAGATCGATCTCGCCGTGCGGGCCGGCTGGAATGTCCGGCCCGCCGGCGCGCCGCAGCTCGCGCGGCGGGCGTCCGAACAGCGTCAGGAACGTCTCGTTGAACCGGCGCAGGCTGCCGAAGCCCGCGGCGAAAGCGACCTCGGTCATCGGCAGGTGCGTCTCGTGGATCAGCTGCTTGGCGAGGAGCACACGGCGGGTCTGCGCGACCGCGACCGGCGAGGCGCCGAGATGCTGGCGGAACAGGCGCCGCAGCTGCCGCTCGCCCACGCCGAGCCGTACCGCCAAGGCCTCGACATCGGCCTCGTCGAGGGCGCCGAGCTCGATGAGCGTGAGTGCGCGCGACACGGTATTCGACGTGCCGCGCCACGCGCCGAGATCCGGCGCCGTCTCCGGCCGGCAGCGCAGGCAGGGGCGGAACCCCGCCTCCTGCGCGGCGGCCGCCGTCGGAAAGAAGGTCACGTTCTTCGAAAGCGGCGTCCGCGCCGGGCAGATCGGGCGGCAATAGATGCCCGTGGTCTTGACGCCGGTGAAGATGCGGCCGTCGAAGCGGGCGTCGCGCTGGCAGAGCGCGCGGTAGCAGGCGTCGTGATCGAGATCCATGGGCGGACTGTGATCGCGCTGCCCGCTTGCGTCTAGCGGTTTTCGGACATGGTCATGGCTGCGTCATGGCTGCTCTGCGCCGGCATGAATGCGTCCGAAAAGCGCCAGTCCCTCACCTGCGCTTCCGCGACAATGGACACGCTGGCACGCTGCAACGAGAGGATCGATCGCCGTGAGCGCGCAAACCTTCTGTCTCGAGCATCTTGAGACGCCCACCGGCAGACTGCTGGTCGTCACCGACGCGGAATGCCGCCTGCGTGCCGTGGACTGGGAAGACCATCATTCGCGCATGCAGGAGCTGCTGCACCGCTACTACGGTGCCGGTACGCGACTGCGCGAAGCCCCGACGCCGTTCGCGAGGCCGCGCGGGCGCTGGCGGATTACTTTGCCGGCGACCTCGATGCGATCGCCGATCTGCCCACCGCGGCGAACGGCACCGCGTTCCAGCTCTCGGTCTGGGCGGCGCTGCGGCAGATCCCGGTCGGCGAGACCGTCAGCTACGGCGCGTTGGCGGCGCGGATCGGCCGGCCGAAGGCGGTGCGCGCGGTCGGCCTGGCGAACGGCGCCAATCCGATCGCCATTGTCGTCCCCTGCCATCGCGTGATCGGCGCCGACGCTTCGCTCACCGGGTATGGCGGCGGCCTGCATCGCAAACGCTGGTTGCTGGCGCACGAGTGCGGCGGCCGGCCGCTGTTCGCCGAACCGCGACAGGAGGCCGGACGATGATTGCCAAGAACAGCAAGCACGTGGTCTTGGCGGCGTGGCAGGCCTTGGCCAGCCGCGATCCGCAGCGGATTGCGGCGATGTTCGCCAAGGACGCCGAATGGCTCGCCCCACAGGGAAATGCCACGGCTATTGCGCTGAACAGCACCTCCCACATGATCGGCAGGGAGCAGATCGCGCAGTCCTTTGGCAGCGACATCTGGAAGCTGTTCACGGCAAACGTTAAAGTCGAATTCCGCGGGGTGTATGCCGACGGCGACGTCGTCATTGTCGAGGAGCGGATGCAGGCGACGCTGGCAAACGGGAACGCTTACGACAATGACTACTGCTTTGTCTTCGAAGTGGAGAACGGCCTGATACGGCGCGTGCGCGAATATATGGACACGGCCAAAGGCCATCGCATGATCTTCGCGACCGATAGGTCGAAGTCATAGAGGGCGACCATGCTTCTGCTCAAACCCAACTGTGAGTGCTGCGATCGCGATCTCGCGCCGGATTCCCGCGACGCCGTGATCTGCTCGTTCGAATGCACCTTCTGCCGCGCCTGCGCGGAGGGCGTGCTCAAGGGGCGCTGTCCGAATTGCGGCGGCGAGCTGGTGCGGCGGCCGATCCGGCCGGCGGCCAAGCTCGCGAAATTTCCGCCGTCGCGCGAACGGGTCTTCAAGCCGGAAGGTTGCGCTGCCGCCACTGCGCGCTAGCAATTCTAGACGGCGACGCCGCGCGGGGCGGTGAACTTGTCGTCGCGGACATTGCCGGTGTTCAATGTCGCGGCCGGTTCGAAGACCAGAATGCAGGCCTCCTCGTCGGCGCAGGTCCGATGTTCGGTGCCGCGCGGCACCAGCACGCATTCTCCCGGCTCCAGCGTCACGACGCGATCCCGGAATTCGACCCGGAACCGGCCCTTCCACACCAGGAAGAACTCGTCCTCGTTCTCGTGGTGGTGCCAGGGAAACTCGCCCTTGACCTTGACGATCCGGACCTCCTGCCCGTTCAAGGCAGCGATGGTCTTCGGCCGCCAATGCTCGTCGAACAGCGCAAATTTCTCGTCCAGGCTGATCTTGTTCATGTCGGGTGCCTCGCGCGCCCATTTCATTCTAGCATGCGAGGCGCAGCTCGGAACGATCGAGCCGCTCCGGAGATTGTCACCGGATTTGCATCAGGTCGTTTTGAGGTTTCCCACATGGCGAAAGTGCAACCCGTTGCGCTGGTGACTGGAGGAGCGAAGGGCATCGGCCGCGCCATCGCGCAGCGGCTCCTGGCGGACGGCTGGCGTGTCGGCATCCTCGACCTGCCCGAGGCCAAGATGCGCCGCGCCTTTCCGCACGGCACCCGCAACGTCCTGCTGATCGAAGGCGATGTCGGCATCGCGGAAACAGCACCGCGCGCGGTCGCCGCGCTGCTCGAGCGTTTCGGCCGGCTCGACGCGCTCGTCTCCAATGCCGGGATCATGATCCGCAAGCCGCTGCGCCGGCTGACGCTGACCGAATGGTACAAGGTGATCGACACCAACCTGACCGCGACATTCCTGTTCGCGCAGGCGGCGGAGAAGCCGTTGCGCCGGTCGCGCGGCGCGATCGTCACCATCGCCTCGACGCGCGCGTCGATGTCGGAGCCGAACACCGAGTCCTATTCGGCGACGAAGGGCGGCATCCTCGCGCTCACCCACGCGCTGGCGATCAGCCTCGGCCCGGAGGTGCGGGCGAACTGCGTCAGTCCGGGCTGGATCGAGACCAAGGACTATGGCGCCTTGCGCCGCAAGGATCACACCCAGCATCCCGCCGGCCGCGTCGGCAAGCCGCAGGACATCGCCGAGATCGTCGCCTGGCTCCTCGACGGCGAGCGTTCCGGCTTCGTCACCGGCGCCAATTTCGTGATCGACGGCGGCATGACCCGCAAGATGATCTACGAGGAGTAGCAGCGGAGTAACCCGGATTGCGCCGGGCGAAATCCCGGCGCGGCGCTCCAAGCGGCTTGAAAGCCCCCGGGTTTCGCTCGCGCTCAACCCGGGCTACCATGCGCATAAGGAGGTGCGCGCATGATCTTTCGCCAACTCTTCGACAGCACGTCCGGCACCTATACCTACCTTCTCGCCAGCCGGCACGGCGGCGAGGCGCTGATCATCGATCCGGTGCTGGAGCGGGTCGACCGCTACCTGCAGCTCGTGCGCGAGCTCGATCTGCGGCTGGTCAAGGCCGTGGACACGCATCTGCATGCCGACCACGTCACCGGGCTCGGCGCGCTGCGCGACCGAACCCATTGCATCACCGTCATGGGCGAGGCGACGCACGCCGACGTCGTCTCCATGCGCGTCGCCGAAGGCGATCGCGTCGAGATCGAGGGCGTGCGCCTCGACGTCCTCTACACGCCGGGCCACACCGACAATTCCTACTCGTTCCTCCTCGCCGACCGCGTGTTCACCGGCGACACATTGCTGATCCGCGGCACCGGCCGCACCGATTTCCAGAACGGCAACGCGCGAGCGCAATATGATTCGATCTTCAACAAGCTGATGAAGCTGCCCGACGAGACGCTGGTCTACCCGGCGCACGACTACAAAGGCGACACCGTCTCGACCATCGGCGAGGAGAAACAGTTCAACCCGCGGCTCAGGGTCAAGTCGATCGACGAATATGTCGACCTGATGAACAATCTGAAGCTGCCCAATCCGAAGATGATGGATGTGGCCGTGCCGGCCAATATGCGTGTCGGCCTTCGGCAGGAAGAGATCGCGCGCAAGGGCTGGGCGTTGTCGGCGGCCGAGGCGATGGCGCTGCGCGGCCGCACCGACGTGGCGATCGTCGATCTGCGCGAGAAAAGCGAACGCGAGAAGCACGGCGTCATTCCCGGCTCGCTGCATGCCCCCTATCCGAGCTTGCCCGAGCACATTGCCGCCGGCGGCATGCTGCACGAATTGGCGGCGGCGACCGGCAAGCGCATCGTGTTCTACTGCGCCTTCGGCGAGCGCTCGGCGATGGCGGTCGAGGCGGCGCAGAACGCCGGCCTCGCCACCGCCTGCCACATCGAGGGCGGCATCGACGCCTGGAAGAAGGCCGAGGGACCGCTCGCGCGCTAGCTGCGGCCGTCCGCTCAGAAACGTGAAAGCCGCAGGGGCGAGCCTGCGGCTTCCGCTTTTACGCCCGCTGAAGGGAGGATCAGCAGACGCTCTGCAATGGCCGGGACTTGCCGGCGATTTGGCGGCTCAGAGCTGCAACTCCTGTTCGTCGCCGTTGTCATTGCCCATCAGCTCGTGGATGCGGCCGCGATCATGCCCGAACCGGTGACCCTCGTTTCCGAAGCCCTGACCTTCGCGCCAACCGCCGCCCTCGCCGCCGAATCGCTGCTCGCCGCGCCAACTCGCCGCCGTCACCGCCGAAGCGGTGCCCGCCCCGCCAGCCGCCGCCGTCGCGCCCGAAACTGCGGCCATCGCCTGACGCGTGCATGTGATGGTGCGGGCGCAACATGTGCGACAGCATCTTGAAGCGATCTTTCTGCGCGTCGTTGAGACTCATGTAGAGCGGCGCGCCGGTGTCGGCGACGCGCTTGAGCGCGGCGCTGAACTTGGACATGTTGTCGGCGCGCTGCGACAGGCGATCGAACGGCGAGCCCGGAGTCTGCGGCTGCTGGCTCGCGGCTTCACGCGCTTGCCTGCGCTGGGCGCGCAGCTGCGCCATGTCGCGCAGCGCTTGCTCGAAAGCCGGCCAGCTCTTGGCCTGGTCGGCCGTGAGCTCGAGACCGGCCTTGAGCGCGGCGATGCGCGCATCGGTCAAGTGCGGCCCGGTCTTCGGCACTCAGATGATGATGGCGGTGTTCGAAACGCGGGCCGCCATCGCCCTCCGAACCGTTCCAACGCTGCTGCGCGTACACAATCGAAGAGCCGGCGATGGCAAAGATGGCCGTCGCGGCGATCACTGGCTTGAGCATGTTCTCCTCCTGAGAGATCAAGGTGCGCAAATTAAAAGGCGGTCGTCGCGAAGAGACAAGTTAAAGTTTGGTCAGGTGAATGATTGTTCAAGATTACATTTGCGTAATATTGTAATTATTCGGGCGCGTTGCTATGAAATAAATCGACATGCATCAGTATTACAACAATTTATATTGTGTAGATAGTCTCAGAGGACTGGAAAAATGCTCCTGTCGATCCGAGACATCAAAGAATTTGATCTTGAAATTAGCTGGATGACGACGCTGCGGTATCGGTCTCGACCACGGGCAAGAGCCCCAAATAGCGACAGAGGAAGAAGAGCGGCCGGCCGAGGAAAATACTGATCGCGAACATGCACGCGAGGCTGACCCCGCCCAGCACGGTGCGCAGCGCCAGGGCGCGTTCGAGCGGCAGAGTCATCCCGAGCCAGAGGTAGACGGCGGCTTTGACGAAAAAATAAGCGGCCCAAAACAGCGTGAACAGCCGGAAAAACTGCCGGACATCGGCACGGTCGGGAAACGTGTTGCGCCTCTCCGCCACCTCCTGAATGAGCGATTTCTCCCCGCGCGCGCCGGCCACGAAGAAGATTCCGGTGGCGATGTTGGTGATGACCGCCTCGTACTTGATCATGAACGGATTGGTGGCGAGCAGATCAACGCAGCCGAACGCCACCGCGAGCGCGCTGGTCAGCAGATAGATCCGCGTCACCGGAATCTGGCGCCACCAGCGATACGCTCCGTCGAGCGAGATGAAGGCAACAGTCGCGGCGATCGCCGCCTTGATGCCGGCGCTATAGAGCACGACCCAAAAGACGATAAGCGTCCCGAATTCCAGGAACACATAACGGAGGAAGCCGAACACCGACCGGATCATCGCCCTCGTCCCATCGTGCGGCAAGCTGTGCTTCCCGAACATGCCGACTCTACCATGGCGCATCCGTGTACCGATATGTCGCGCTGCGCAATCAATGCAGGATCTGCTGCAGAAAAAGCCGCGTGCGCTCGTGCTGCGGGTTGGCGAAGAAGCCCTTCGGCTCGTTGATCTCGACGATCTGCCCCTCGTCCATGAAAATCACCCGGTTCGCCACCTGCCGCGCAAAGCCCATCTCGTGCGAGACCACGAGCATGGTGATGCCGTCGCTTGCCAGCTCGACCATGGTGTCGAGCACCTCCTTCACCATCTCCGGATCGAGCGCCGAGGTCGGCTCGTCGAACAGCATGATGTTCGGATTCATGCATAACGCCCGCGCAATCGCCACGCGCTGCTGCTGGCCGCCGGAGAGCCGCGCCGGATATTTGTGCGCCTGCTCCGGTATCTTCACCCGGGTCAGATAGGTCATGGCCAGCGCCTCGGCTTCGCGCTTCGGCATGCGCCGGACCCAGATCGGCGCCAGCGTGCAATTCTCCAGCACGGTGAGATGCGGAAACAGATTGAATTGCTGGAACACCATGCCGACGTCGCGGCGCACCGCGAGGATGTGTTTCGGATCTTCAGTCAGCTCGACGCCGTCAACCACAATGCGGCCGCGCTGCCAGTCCTCGAGCCGGTTGATGCAGCGCAGCAGCGTCGATTTGCCGCCGCCGGATGGGCCGCAGATGACGATGCGCTCCCCGCGCGCGACCTTGAGATTGATGTCGCGCAGGACGTGGAAATCCCCGTACCATTTGTGCAGCCCGACGACTTCGACTGCGACATCGGGCAGGACGGTCGCGCCGGACTCGTTTGCACGCTCTGCCATCGCTCAACCTTACCGCCGGCCGCCGCGCGCCAGGCGCGTCTCGACGCTCTGGGCGTAGCGCGACATGCCATAACAGCAAACGAAGTAGAAGAGCGCCGCGAAAGCGTAGCCGGTGACGGCCACGTTCGGCGCCGCCCATTTCGGATCGGCGCGCGCCGCCTCGATGGTGCGCAGGAGGTCGAAAATCCCGACCACGAAGACGAGCGTCGTGTCCTTGAACAGTCCGATGAAGGTATTGACGATGTTCGGCAGCGTCACCCGCAGCGCCTGCGGCAGGATCACGAGCCCCATCATGCGCCAATAGGTGAGCCCGAGCGCGCGCGACGCCTCGTATTGGCCGCGCGGCACCGCGGCGAGGCCGCCGCGCACCATTTCCGCCATATAGGCGGACGCAAACAGCGCAACGCCGATCAGCGCGCGCAGCAGCTTGTCCGGCGCCCACTGCTCGGGGACGAACAGCGGCAGCATCACGCTCGCCATGAACAGCACCGTGATCAACGGCACGCCGCGGACGAACTCGATGAAGCCGATCGCGAACAGCCGGACCACCGGCTTGTCGGAGCGCCGCCCCAGCGCCAGCAGGATGCCGAGCGGCAACGAGAAGACGATGCCGATCGTCGCCACCACGATGGTCACCAGAATGCCGCCCCAAAGCGCGGTCGGCACGACGGCGAGCCCGATATACGGAGCGCCGTGCAACAAAAGGAAGGAGAGAACCGGAAGGACGACGAAAAAATAGAGGGCGCCGAGATCGCGGCGCGGCGCTGAGAGCCGCAACAGCCAAGCGACGCCGAACGCCAAAGCGAGGAAGAACAGGTCGACCCGCCATCGCTGCCCCGTCGGGTAGAAGCCGTAGACGAAGTAGGAGAACCAGACCCGCACGAAGGCCCAGCAGGCGCCCGGATGAGGCTGCGCCGGCGAGGCAAGACAGGCTTCCCGGTCGGCGCCGGACCAGACCGCATCGATGAGGAAGAATTGCAGCAGCGAGGGGAACGCCCAGGCGATGAACAGAACACAGACGAGCGTGAGCGCGATATTCGCCGGGCTGGAAAGCAGATTAGCCCGCAGCCAGCCGAACAGTCCGGCGCGAGCCGCCGGCGGCGCCAGGCGTTCCGCCGGCGTCCGGCGCAGATAGGAAAGCGAATCCTGCTCGATCGCGGACATCGCTCAGCGCTCCACGACTCATTGTCGCGCGGCCGTAAAGGTTCATCAGCGACGACGTGAACAGGCTGATGGCGAGATAGACCGCCATGGTGATGGCGATCACCTCGACCGCCTGGCCGGTGATATTGAGCACGCTGCCGGCGAAAACCTGGACGAGATCGGGATAGCCGATGGCCACGGCAAGCGAGGAGTTCTTGATCAGATTGAGATACTGGCTGGTCAGCGGCGGCACGATGACGCGCATCGCCTGCGGCACGACGACGAGACGCAGCGTACTGCGAGCGCGCAAGCCGAGCGCCTGTGCGGCCTCGATCTGGCCGCGCGGCACGGCAAGGATGCCGGCGCGCACCACCTCGGCGATGAACGCGGCGGTATAGACGGAAAGAGCGATCAGCAAGGCGGCGAATTCCGGCAGAACCTCCAAACCGCCGCGCACGTTGAAGCGCCCCAGATCCGGAATTTCGAAAGCGAGCGGAAATCCGGTCAGCACGAAGGCGGCGAGCGGCAATCCGCAGACGAGGCCGAGCGCCGGCCAGAGAACGCGGACCTGCGTACCGGTTTGCGCCTGACGCCGGCGCGCCCACCAACGCAGGAGCAGCGTGGCGACGATGCCGAGGAGCGCAGCACCAATAACGACGGTAAACCCGGGGGCGAACAGCGGCCGCGGCAGGAACAGGCCGCGATTGTTGAGAATGCCGCCGCCGGGAAGCGCGATGCTGTCGCGCAGTTTCGGCAGCGATTGCAGCACGGCATGATACCAGAACAGAATTTGCAGGAGGAGCGGCACGTTGCGGATGAGTTCGACATAGCCGCTGGCGAGCCGCGCCACCAGCCAGTTGCGCGACAGCCGCGCGATGCCGACGATGAACCCGAGCACGGTCGCCAGCACGATGCCGATCGCGGCGACGAGCAGCGTGTTGAGCAGGCCGACCCAGAAGGCGCGGCCGAACGTCGACGTGCTGGCGGAATAGCTGATCAGCGTCTGGCTGATGTCGAAGCCGGCGGTGTTGTTCCAGAAGCCGAAGCCGGAGGCGATGTGCGCGCGCGCCAGATTTTGCGCCGCATTGAGGATGGCGCCGTACGCCAACGCGGCGATGAGAACAACGAGGCCGATCTGAATCGCGACGCCGCCGAGACGGCGCGTGCGGCGCGGCACTGCTCCGGGCTTCATCGGTCATGGCCGGCCCGCGGCAAAACGACGGGCGCGCGGAAAGCGGCTCAGCGGAACGGCGGTCCGTATTGCAAGCCGCCCTTGGTCCACAGCGCATTGAGGCCGCGCACGATCTTCAAGGGCGAGCCCTGGCCGACATTGCGCTCGAAGACCTCGCCGTAATTGCCGACATGCTTGATGATGCGATAGACCCAGTCATTGGTCAGGCCGAGCGCCTCGCCGTATTGGCCCTCGGCGCCAAGCATGCGCCGCGATCTCCGGATCGTCGGATTTCATCTTCTCGTCGACATTCGCCTTGCTGACGCCGAGCTCCTCGGCGTCGACCATGGCGAAATGGGTCCAGCGCACGATGTCGGTCCACTGGCTGTCGCCATGGCGCACGGCGGGACTGAGCGGCTCCTTGGAAATGATCTCCGGCAGCACCAGGTGCTCGGCCGGCTCAGCGAGCTTGAGCCGCTCGCCATAGAGGCCCGAGGAATCGGTGGTGTAGGTGTCGCAGCGACCGGATTCATAGGCCTTGAGCGCCTCGTCGCCGGTGGCGAAGGTCACCGTCTTGAGCCCCATATGGTTGGCGCGGAAATAGTCGGCGAGGTTGAGCTCGGTCGTCGTGCCCTGCTGCACGCACACCGCGGCGTCATTGAGCTCGAGCGCGGAGGTCACCTTCAGCGATTTCCGCACCATGAAGCCCTGGCCGTCGTAGTAGGTAACAGCCGCGAAATCGAGCCCGAGCGAGGTGTCGCGCGACAGCGTCCAGGTGGTGTTGCGCGACAACACATCGACCTCGCCGGACTGCAGCGCGGTGAATCGATCCTTCGCCGTCAGCGGGACGAACTTGATCTTGCTCGGGTCATTGAAGATGGCCGCGGCTATGGCGCGGCAGAAGTCGACGTCGAAGCCGGTCCAGTTGCCCTGCGGATCGGGGAGACCGAAGCCGGCGAGAGTGCCGTTGGCGCCGCAAATGAGCTGACCACGATCCTTGATCGCATTGAGCGTCTGCGCCCACGCCGCTTGCGTCCCGAACGCCAGCACAATTGCGTAAGCCATTGCCGTAGCGAGGCGTTTCATGATCAGGCCTTTCAGGATGGATGGCCGCGCGCCGAAGCCCGTTCCCCGCCGCGCCCGCTCTTGCTTGTCGGCCGCATCTGAGAACGATCACACTGCAAGGTCAAGGGGTTGACGAGCGCATACGATGCCGGGGTAATGCTCCTTGAGCGCATTGGGGCCGCGTTTACCCCGCCACGAAGGATGAGGAGAGGCACGGCCATGAAAGCGGGCAGCAATGACCGTCCCCGCAAGGCACGACATCCGCACACGCAGGTGGTCACCGGCGGGCGCGATCCCGCCTCCTATCATGGCTTCGTCAACCCGCCGGTCTATCACGCCTCGACCGTGCTTTATCCGAGCGCCGAGGACTACGTCGCCCACCGTGCGCACTACCAATACGGGCGCCGCGGCACGCCGACGACCGAAGCGCTCGAATTCGCTCTGCAAGAGCTCGAAGGGCCGCAATGTGCGCATGTCGCGCTGCTGCCTTCGGGCCTGGCGGCAATCTCGGCGGCTTTGCTGTCGGTCGTCCATGCCGGCGACCATGTGCTCGTCACCGACAGCGCCTATGGGCCGACGCGCACTTTTTGCGACCAGATTCTCACCCGGCTCGGTGTCACCACCACCTACTACGATCCGCTCGCCGGCAGCGCGATTGCCGGATTGATGCAGCCGAATACGCGCGTCGTCTATCTCGAATCCCCGGGCTCGCTCAGCTTCGAGATGCAGGACGTCGGCGCCATTGCCGCGGCGGCGCATGCCAAAGGCGCGCTCGTGCTCATGGACAACACCTGGGCGACCCCGCTCTATTTCCGCCCGCTCGAGCATGGCGTCGACCTTTCGATCCAGGCCGGCACCAAATATATCGGCGGCCATGCCGACGTGATGCTCGGCACGGTTTCCGCCAATGCTGCGACAATGGCGGAGCTCAAGAATACCGTGCGCTTCAGCGGATGGTGCGTCGGCCCCGACGACGTCTATCTCGGCCTGCGCGGCCTGCGTACGCTTGCGGTCAGGCTCGATCGGCATTTCCAGTCCGGGCTTGCCGTCGCACGCTGGCTCGAGCAGCGGCCCGAGGTTCTCCGGCTGCTGCATCCGGCCATGGCGAGCCATCCGGGGCATGCACTGTGGAAACGCGACTTCACCGGCGCCTGCGGGTTGTTCAGCGTCGTGCTCAAGCCGGTATCGCAGAAGGCGGTGTACGCTTTTCTCGACGCGCTGGAATTGTTCGGCATCGGCGCGTCATGGGGCGGCTTCGAGAGCCTCGCCATTCCGTTCGACTGTGCGCCGATCCGCACTGCGACTCGCTGGGCCCCCGGCGGACCCGGAGTTCGGTTCCATATCGGCCTTGAATCCGTCGAGGATCTGCTGGCCGATCTCGAGCAAGGTTTTGCGGCGCTTGCCGTCGCCGCGCGCGCGTGAATGTTCCACGGCGGCAGATTTGAGCGGCGCGCGACGCTTGGTCCGGATACGTGACATCGCGCCGGCTCAGAGTTCTATATTCGGGACCCGCAGGCGCGAGCTGCCCGAAGCTTAGTTGCGCGCAGTGAAGCGGTCACCCGCGAGCGATGAGACGATGAGCATCTCGGATCACGAAGATATCTCGGACCATCAAGATATCGAGGACCACAAGGAGCGCAAAGGTATCTTGGACCATGAAGGTATCAGGCGCGCACGGCGCCTGATCGGCTTCGCGGTCGTGCTCTCGCCGGCGTTCTATTTCTTTCCGATTGTCACCACGATCTTCGTTGTTTGCGGGGCGCTCGATGTCGGCAGGCACCGCAAGATCACCTTCGACTTGATCGAGAAATACTTCATGGGCCGGGGGATCCTGACCTGGCTCCTGTCGCCGTTCAATCTGCTGACGGATTTGCTGTCGTTTCCGAACAAGGGCCAATACGCGCTTGCCGACCTGCCGCAGGAGCACCGCAGCGAGATCGAGGCCTGCGTGCGCGCGTTCGTCGACAATGGCGAGCTCATCAAGGCTCACATTGCCAAGGTGATCGGCCAGAACAAGCGTTGCATGCTGACCTTCAAGTGGTACGAAACCGAGCAGCTGACCGACTTGAAAATACCGGCTTTCGCCAAGGACTACCGCCACATCAAGACGATCGCAGTTTCCGCGTTCAACTCGCAGGAGCGGACGTCATGGCATTTCGGCCCGATCCGGCTCACGTTCCGCGTCCTTTACAACCTTGATCCGATCGACAGCCGAAAGGTCTTCATCCAGGTGGACGACATGATCCACTATTGGCGGGATGATCCCTTGTTCATTTTCGACGACACGATGTTCCATCGGTCGACGAACAAGGTCGATCACATCAGGTACTGCCTGTTCATGGATATTGTGCGTCCCAACCATGCCGAAGGCGTCTTCGCGGTTGCGGTTCGTGGAGCGAGCGTCATCGCCGGCTCGTTCAAGCGGCTCTTTTACCGAACCTGGTCGTTTGTCCGCTGAAGCTTACAGTCCGCTGATGACCTGCGCGGCGGCGGCTCTGATGCGCTTGAGCGACGGCCATGGGTGAGCCTTTAGATCGCCTGGGCGAAACCCGAGACACCGCGCCGCGAAGTAGCGCCGCACCCAGAGCGCGCCGACGACGCCGACGAGCGCGCCGGCAATCACGTCGCTCGGATGATGGGCAAGAACCACGACGCGGCTCAGCATGATGATCAGCGCATAGGGCCACATGACCCAGCGGCTGCGCGGCCAGAGGGCGCCGAACGCGATCGCCGCCGCGGCCGCCGTGGTCGCATGTCCCGACGGCATGGCCGCGTAGGCCGGACGCCAGATGAACGGCGCATAAAGAAACGGATCGTCGTGGCCGCCGACGAACGGCCGCGCCCGGCCGATCAGGCGCTTGACGATGGTCACGAACAGGCCCGGCGCGCCGATCGCCAGGAACAGGAATCCGCAGCGAACCGCGAGCGCGGCGAACACACCCCGGGTGAGGCGCGGCAGCGTCTCGGCCATGACGGCAGCAAGCCCCAGGAGAATGAATCCGAGCGGAAACAGGAACCAGCCGGAAAGGCCGAGCTTGGTGATCACCTGGAACGGGTCGACGAACCAGCGCGGCAGATCGCGCGCCCAAGCGCTTGCCGCCACATCGAGAAGAAACATCGAAGCGATGACGACGGCCACGGTCGCGATCGCCGCGGCGACGGCGGTTGCGCGCAGCCGTGGCGGCCGCGCCCGCGGCGCGCGAAGCATGCCCCGCAGCCCGCGGATGATGTTTGCCGCAAACCGTCGCGGGAATGCGTCCGCTTGCGGCGCAGAGCGGATCTCGTTCGAATGAGCTTCGGTCACGGCCGCGGCGACAATAGTGAAAGCGCGCGCGCCGGGGAAGCGCCCGTCAAGGCCGGCCTGCCCTCGTCGAGGCGCACGACCACGCTGTCCGTCGCCCCGGCGGCGTCGATCACCGTCACGCGGGCGAAACCGGGGCCTTGCGGCCGGAAGAAGTTCCCTCGCGACTGGCCCGAGGACTGGCCCGACGACGCGTCCAAGACCGGCATGCCGTTGACGAGAACGGTGAGCGGCGCGCTGGCGCCGGTGATCTTGAGCGGCACCGGATTTGGCATGCCGTCGGTCGTGGCGAGCTCGAGCCGGGCGCCATCCGGCGGAAAGAGAATGTGCAGCCGCGGCTGCGTGGCGCCGGCAAGGTCGCCCGGCGCAAAACGCTTGAGCGGCGGCGGCAGCTTGGCGGAGGTGGTCACCAGCACGCCCGCGGGCGCATGCGCAAGCGCGGCCGGCGGCGTCAGCAACCGGGCGAAAGCCTCGAACAGAATTCGGCGCCGCGGCCGCGCGCCCGATCAGGCCCGGGACCGGCGCGCCGTCGGGCCGGCCGACCCACACGCCGATGGTGTGCTTGCCATCGAAACCAATCGACCAGGCATCGCGGTAGCCGTAGCTGGTGCCGGTCTTGAACGCGATGCGGCCCGGCGCGCCATTCTCCGGCGGCGGCGTGCCGATGAGGACGTTGCTCACATACCAGGCGGCCACCGGCGCCATCAGTGTCTTGCCTTCCCCCTTGTGGGAAGCGGCCGGGGGTGAGGATGCAGAAGTGTCGCGCTCGCTCAACGGCAGCACCGTGCCGAGGCGCGCGATCCCGGCATAGAGCATCACCAGATCGGAGAGCCTGATGCCGACGCCGCCGAGGCCCATGGCGAGACCCGGAGCCTCGCCCTCGGGCAGCACCAGGGCGGCGCCGGCCTGGGTGAGCCGCGCCGCCAGCCGGCTCGGTCCCACCTGGTCGAGCACCGCGAGCGCCGGCACGTTGAGCGAGAATTGCAGCGCCTTGCGGATGGTGACCGTGCCCTGGAAGGTGAAATCGAAATTCTGCGGCGTGTAGGCGCCGTAACGCACCGGCCGGTCCTCGATCAAAGTCTCGGGATGAATGAGGCCATCCTCGAAGCCGAGGCCGTAGATGAACGGCTTGAGCGTGGAGCCCGGCGAGCGCAGTGCCTCGGTCATGTCCACCTGGCCGGCGCGGCGTTCGTCGAAATAATTCGGCGAGCCGACATGCGCCTCGACCTGGCCGGTGGCATTGTCGACGACGAGCATGGCGAGCGAGACGTCGGGCCCGAGCGTCAGCGCCAGCGTGCGCACGCGCTCGCGCACCAGCGCTTCGAGATTCTTCTGTACGTCGGCGTCGATGGTGAGCCGGACCTCGCTCCCCGGCGCGGCATCGGCGATCGCGCGATCGGCGGCGTGCGGCGCGAGCATGGGCATGGCGCGCCGGCCGGAAGGCACCGGTTCGGCCTCGGCGAGGGCGATCTCGTCGGCCGGTACGCGGCTCGAGCGCGGCAAAGCGGTCGAGCACGCGATTTCTCGCGCTGCGCGCCGCTTCGGCCGAACGGTCGGGCCTTCGCAGCTCCGGCGATTGCGGCAAGGCGACGAGAAGCGCAGCCTCGGCAAGCGAGAGCCGGCGCGGCTCCTTGCCGAAATAGGCGAGCGAGGCGGCGCGGATGCCTTCGATGTTGCCGCCATAGGGCGCGAGATCGAGATAAAGCGCGAGCACCTCGTCCTTGGTCAGTGCCCGCTCGATCTCGATCGCGCGCACGATCTGCCGAAGCTTGGCCGCAAAAGTCCGGCCGCTGCGCGGCTCGAGAAGCCGCGCCACCTGCATGGTCAGCGTCGAGCCGCCCGAGCGTATCCGCCCGCTGCTGGCGAGCTGGAACGCCGCGCGGCCGAGCGCCAACGGGATCGACGCCATGGTGCGCGCGGAAGCGCTTGTCTTCATAGGCGAACAGCATGTCGAAGAAGCGCGGATCGACGTCGGCCACTTTCACCGGCAAGCGCCAGCGGCCTTCGCCGGCGGCGTAAGCGCGCAGCAAGCGGCCCTCGCGATCGACCACGCGGGTCGAGAATTGCAGGGCGCCGCCGGTCGGCGCCGGGCCGAGCGCAGCGATCGACCACGCGCCGATGCCAAGCAGCGCAACGCAGACGAGCGCAGCGGCGATGGCGACGGCGCGCGGTCTCAGTCATCGCCGATCATTTCGCCGCGGTCACTTGCACGCTTTCGGTCGCGGTGCGGCCGAAGCGGTCGGGCGCGTACATGTCCTCGACGCTCGCCTGCGGGCGCACATATCTGCCGGGCGCGACCGCGCGCACCACATAGGCGACGGTGAACACCGCGGCGTCGTCCTTCTTGCGCTCGAACGCCGCGGTGAAGCGGTCGTCGCGGAACTCGGTGTTCACCGGCTCCTGCCGCATCCGTGATCCACGACAGCGTGCCGGTATCGCCGGAGGAGACGAGATGCGGATTGTCGATCTCGAACCCGGCCGGCAGATAATCGGCGACGATGACGCGGCCGAATTGCGGCTGCGCCTCGGTGACCTTCAGCACCACGACCAGGCGGGTGTTCTGCTTGACCTGCTTTGCGATCGACCGGATCGCCGTCGAGCGTGTAGGTGAGGCGCTCGATCTTGAAGCCTTTTTCCGCCGCCGGCTCCGGCGTGAGCGGCGCACCGGTGACCGTCACCACCGCCTTGACTTCGTCCTCGCCGGTATTGGTGACGCGCAGCGGCTCCTTCAGATCGCCGGCGCGAATGGTGCGGATACAGCGGACGCTGCATCGCCGTGCCGCCGACGTCGAGCGAGATTTTGCCGGCGTCCTTGGCCATGGCGCTCGCCGCGAGCAACAGCCAGGCATCCTCCTGCGTGGAGGTCAGACGCAACGAGGCGCGCGTCGCCTCGACCTTCTCGACCGCGCTCTGCACGGTCGCGCGCGGCGCGCCGCCCTCCGCGGCGAGCGTGACCAGCGCGGCGGCATCGCGCAGCGTCGAGCCGTAGTCCTGACGGCTCACGAGATCGGCCGGCGACTGCGGCGCGATGGCGGCGAGCGCCGCGGCATAGGCGTGCTCGGCGCGGGCGCGGTCGCCGACCAGAGCGAGCGCAGCGGCGATCTGCGCCTTGGCGATCGGCGTCGCCAGCGCGTCGAGCTTGGCGTCGGCGAGGTAGCGCAGATCGCCGATCGGCGCCGCGCCGTTGCGGGCGAGCACATAGAGCGCGTAGGCGAGATCGGTGCCGCCATTCTTGCCCGACGTCGGTCGTGTTGGCGACGGCATTGCGCAACCGGTCGAGCGCCAGCTTGAACGCGCGCGTCGGGCACGGCGAATTTGTGCTCGCGCGCGCGCGTCAGGAAATCGGTGACATAGGAGTCGAGCCAGACATCGTCGCCGCCGACGCCCCAGAGGCCGAACGAGCCGTTGGAATCCTGGCGCGTGAGCAGCGCCTCGATGGCGTCGCGAATGCGCTGCTCGGTGGTGGCATCGAGCGCGAGATGCGCCTCGCTCGGCGAGATCGCTCGACGTAAAGGAGCGGCAGCGCGCGGCTCGTGATCTGCTCCGAGCAGCGGTACGGATAGCGCTCGAGCGCGGCGAGCAACGCCGCCGCATCGAGCGCGGTCGAGGCGCCGACCGAGATCGAGACCGAGCCGGTGCCGGGCACGAGATCGGCGAACAGGTCGCTCGACAGCGTCAGGCTTTCGCCCTTGGCGATCGGTTTCACCGTGCGCCGCGCCAGGATCTGCGCCGGCGATCTCACCGCCAGCGTGAAATTCCGGTCGAGCGCAAAGCCCGCGGGCCCGCTGACGCTGCACGCGCACCGCGCCGATGCCGGCGGCCGTCGCCGTGATCGGGACCGCCAAGGCGCCGCGCTCCTTGGCGCGCAGCGTGAGCTTCTGCGGCGCCCCCAGCTCGGAAGCGACCGCATCGGCGGCGGCGACCGCGATCGCATAGTCGCCCGCCTGGCCTTCGACATTGTCGAGGTCGAGATGCAGGCTCGAATGGTCGCCGGGAAGGAGGAAGCGCGGCAGCGTCGCCGTGAGCACGACCGGATCGCGGACGACGACGTCGGCCGTGCCGTGGCCGATCCTGTCCTTGCTCCAGGCCACCGCCATGACGCGAAGCGTGCCGGCGAAGTCGGGGACATCGAAGGCGACCTCCGCATTGCCGTCGGCGCCGACGCTGACGATGCCGGAATAGAGCGCGACCGGCGGCCCGGTCGGCGGATTGCCTTGCAGCTGCGCGCCCTCGTCACCGCCGCTGCGGATCTGGCCGCGCGCGCCTTGCATGCCGTCGATCAGGTCGCCGTAGAGATCGCGGATCTCGGCCGAGAGCGCCCGCTGGCCGAGATAATAATCGTCGGGCGAAGGCGGCTTGTAGTTGGTGAGATTGAGAATGCCGACATCGACGGCGGCGACCACGATTCGCGCGTCTTCGCCGGCCGCGAGACCGCCGACCTTGACCGGGATGCGCAAGGTGGTGTTCGGCCGCAACAACGATGGCGGCTTGACGTCGACGGCTGAGCGTCTTGGCGGCGCGATCGATCGAGAACCACTGTACGCCGATCGGCGCGGCCGGGCATGCGCTGCGCGGGCGCGTCGAGCGGGCGGCGCAGCGTCGCCACGATGTAAGCGCCGGTGCCCCAGTCGCGGCCGACCGGCACTTTGATCTGGGCGACGCCCGGCTTCACGTCCGCGGTCTGGCTCGCCAGGAGCTTGTCGCCGATCACGTTGAGGCTCAGCTTTCCCGGCGTTGCGCGCCGTGACGGCAAGCGTCATGGTGTCGCCCGGCAGGTACTCGGCCTTGTCGAGCGCGATTTCGAGCATGTCGGGCGTGTCGGCGTTCGCCTCGACATACCAGCCGGCATCGAATGCGACCGAGGTCAGCGCACCGCCGGGATCGGTGCCCGACACCTGCAGCCGATAGCGGCCGAATTTCACCGGCAGCGAAATGCGCGCCGAGCGGTCCATGGTCACGTCGACGGTGCCGTCGGCGACGCGCGTCGTGGTCTTGACCGGCTCGTAGTTCCAGCTGCCGTCGCGTTTATAGAACTGATAATGCGTGTCGATGCGCAAAAGCTCATAGGTGCAGGCCGCGCTGCGCGACCGCCGTATTGTCGGGTGCGACGAGGACAACGTCGAAGGTGGCGTTGGCGCCCTCGGCGAGCGAGCGGCCGGAGAACAGCGGCTTCACGCCGATCATGTTGCCGCTCGCGGCGACCGGCAAAGCGAGCTTGTGCTCGACGGCGCGGCCGCCGGGCTCGGCCATGCGCACGGTGACCTGCGCCTCGAGTGGATGCGTGCTTGCCGGCAGCTTGTCGAGATTGACGGTGAAGCTTGCCTTGCCGGCGGCATCGGTCGCCGGCAGATCCTCGAGCGGCTGCTGGACCGGCTGGACCTCCTCGTCGTCGAGGCCGAACTGATAGCCGGCAAAGCCGAGCCGCTCCTTGGCCACGGCGACGGTGACGTCGCCCTCGAGATCGAGGTTCGCGGCCGGCGCGCCGTAAAGGAAGCGGCCGGCGACATCGACCTTGGCCGGGCGCGCTGCGAGATACCGGCGGCCGACGATTTCAGGTCGAACTCGATGCGGTCGGGCACGTAGTCCTCGACCAGGAAGCTGGTCTCGCCGACCGCCGGCCGTTTCGGATCGGTGAAGGCGTGCACGTGCCACGTTCCGGTCGGCGCCGAAGGCGGCAAGGCCAAGGTGAGGGCATGGCCGCCGACGCCCTGATCCGCGACCAGGGCGCGCCGGAATTCGACCCCGTCCGGACGCTCGACGACGAGGGTCAACGGCACGCCGGCAGCCGCCGCACCCTGCGCGTCGCGCAACAGCGCGGTGATGTAGGCGGTCTCGCCGGAACGATAGACGCCGCGCTCCGCATAGACGAAAGCGTCGAGCCCAGCCGGCGCCGGACGGCCGCCGACGCCGCGATCGGTGAGATCGAAGGCCGGGGCCTTGAGACTGAGGAAGGCGTAGTCGCTCTGCGCATCGGTCACCGAGAGCATCGCCGGGGCAGAGCCGCCCTCCCCGTTCGCCAGCCCGGCCTCGAACTGCGCGTGGCCGCTCGCGTCGGTGCGGCGCGTGGCCAGAACCTCGTTGCCGCGGGAGATCAGCCGGACCTCGACGCCGCTCTTGGCCTCGGTCGTCGCCAGCGAATTGACGAAGGCATGGATGCCGTCATTGCCGGAGAACGCAGTCAGGCCGAGATCGGAAACGATGAACCACTGGGTCGCCAGCGCATCGTAATCGTTGTCGAGGTTCTTCGTTTCCTGCGGCTGCGCCACCATCACGTAGACGCCGGGCTTGAGCTCGCCGACCGCCTGCTCGACCGGGAAGGCGGTGGTGATCTCGGCGTTGAGCGGCTGCGACTCGACGGCAAGCTCGCCCTTCCACACAAAGACGCCGCGCGATTCCTTGAGCCGCTCGAGGTCGTAGCGATAAAGGCTGCGCTGGAAATCGCCGCGGCCGGAATCGCCGCCGCCGCCGGTGGCGTCGATCAGACTGCGGTCGCCGAGGCGGTAGATTTCGACCGCGACGGAACGCGTGTTGACGCTGACGACCGGAATCCCGTTCTGGCCGACGCGCGGCAGCACATAGGCGGTCGTGGAGAAGCGCACGAAGGGCTTGCGGTCGCGCACATAGACCGCGAACTCCGCCGACTTCGACAAGGTCTCGTGCACCGTCGACGGCAGCCCGGCGCGCAAGGTGACGTTCGTATGCTCGCCGTGCTTGAGACCCTCGACGCAGAGCTGCTTCTCGTCGACCGACAGCGCCGGCTTGTCGGTGCCGGACACGACGACGAAGGGCGAGAAGTCGCTGCGCGCCGGCAGGCTCTCGGAGAACTGGAAACAGGCGCGCGGCGAAGCAGTGTCGGCGTCGATGGTATAGTCGAGCACGCGGAAGCCGTGCTCCTGGCGCAGCCGCTCGTATTGGCCGCGCACATCGGCCACCTCGCGCAGCTCGAGCGAGAGCCGCAAGGCGTCGAGCGCCGGGCGCCATTGCTCCCGCTGGCTCAACGTATTGCCGAGAAGCGCGAGGCTGTCCGCCTCCTCGCTGCGGCTGGTGGTACGCTGGTAGGCGATGTAGGCGGCGGTCGACGCGCGCTCGAGCAGAAGCTTGCGCTCATCCTCGCTCGCCGGGCGGATTTGCAGGACGGTCCGCGCCAGGCGCAGCCACGTCGTGGCGTCGGTCGGCGCCCCGGCGACGATCTGGCCGAGGAGCGCCATGCCGGTGCGGAAATCGTTCTTGGCGAAGGCCGCGTCGGCGTCGCGCCGGATCTGAGGAAGCGGCTTGGTTGGTGTCCCGGCGTCGGCCTTGATCTGCGCCTCGAGCTTGATCGCGCTGTCGGCGAGGTCGCTGTTCTGAAAGGGTTTTTCGGCGGCGTCGGCGGCCAATGGCGCGAGGGCGAACAGCGCGGCGATAAGGCCGGCGCGGACGAACGAAAGCATCGGTGATCTCCTCCGGAGGGTGCGCAATTTCACCCGGCGCGCAGTTGAAGAAAAGATCGTGTCGAGGTCGTGACCGAAGCGGCCCGGTCGAAGCTTAAAACTTAGCAATCATATCAGATCAGCGTGTTTGCCGCCAAAGACGAAAGGCCGTGACGTCCTTGCCGCCGCCCCTTGGAGACGGCCTTTTCGAAGCTTGCATTCGCACGCTCAAGGATATTCGCTCAGCAGCAATCTGAGAGACGCTTTTCCGGCGCGGTCGGCCTCGGTCATTGTCGCGAAAAAAGCATCGGAGCGCTCGATCGGGCTCTTTCTCCCGGCGCGATAAATCTCCCATCCCCACGATTTTGGCGAACGCGCCATTTCTTTTACGACAACGGAAAAATCGGAATGATCAATCATCCGCGAGACACCCACCATAATCCTGCAAGATTGGCCGGCAAAGCTTGGCCGCCGCATCGTCCGCAACACGCCCGGAACAAAAAAACCGCCCCTTTGGGGGGCGGTTTCGATTCGTTGCTCGTGGCGTCACGCCGCCTGGATCGTGCCGACGGCGATCTTGCCGCTGCGGCTATCCTCCTGCGTATCGAACGCGACCTTTTGGCCTTGGACCAATCCACGCATTCCGGCGCGCTCGAGCGCGGTCGCGTGAACGAAGACGTCCTTGCTGCCGTCATCCGGTTGAATGAAGCCGAAGCCTTTTTGGTCGTTGTAGAACTTTACGGTGCCGGTAATCATAAGGGTATCCTTTCGCTGATTCAGGGCACTTGAGCCAAAGTCGCGCGGTCGCGCGACTTGCTGCTCGATTCGTCGATGTTTGGAGGGGTCTGAACGTGCGCCTGGCATTCAGCGAAGGCGATACGGCCCGATTGTCCGGCCAAATCTCGATAGCCACACTTAGAAGATAAGCGTGGCCTTTGCAAGGCGGACGCCAGCACCAAACCCGATGCAGCAACGCGCTACGCAAGAATTTGCAATGCAATCGCGTCCGAGCCAAACCGACCGGTCGTCACCGATCAGAGAGCGTGGATGCGCGTCCCGTGCGACCCGAAGCGTCGCCGAACCGAGTTCGCAGTTCGCGAAATGTAATGAGCCGGTGCGCCGTTTCATCCCACAGCACGAGGCGCACGCAGGCAAGACTTTGACCGAGAGTGAGGCGGCCGACGGTCGCCAGCTCGGGATGGCGGCGAAGCGCAAGCGGCAGCCGATAAAACGGAATTCGGCTGCATAGGTGGTGAATATGGTGCATGCCGATATTGGCGGTGAACCAGCGAAGCATGGGCGGCAGCTCATAGTGTGAGCTCCCGTACAGCGCCGCCGTGGAAAAGCTCCACTCTCGGTCTTCAGACCAGACCGTATGTTCGAATTGGTGCTGAACGTAGAACAGCCACACCCCGGCGGCGCCGCCGACAAGCGTAATCGGCAGATGCACCAGCACGAACGGCCCGACGCCGACCCACCAGATCATGCCGGCCACGACCAGCGCGGTCCCGCCGTTGGTTGCCATGGTGCTGACCCAGGACACCCAGCCTGCTCGCCTCAGCGCCAAGGGAAGGCGGTGGCGCAGGAAGAACAGATAGATCGGGCCGACGCCGAACATGACGATCGGATAGCGATAGAGGCGATAGGCGAACCGGCGCCAACGCGGCAGCGCCAGATATTCGCGCACGGTGAGCGTCTCGATGTCGCCGACGCCGCGTTGATCGAGATTACCCGACGTCGCGTGATGGATGCCGTGCGCGCGTCGCCAGGAATCATAAGGCGTCAGGGTGAACACGCCGATCACGCGGCCGACCCAGTCGTTCACCAATCGATGGCGAAAGAACGAGCCGTGACCGCAATCGTGCTGGATCATGAACAAGCGGACAAGAAAGCCCGCGGTGGGAACGGCGAGCAGCAAATAAAGTCCGTATCCGACCTGGAGCGAGAACCACATCGCCAGCCAAAGGAGAACGAACGGTACGACCGTAATCAGAACTTCGATGACGCTGCGTCCATGGTTCGGTTGGCGATATCGCGCGAGACTCTGCGCCAAGGCGCGCAGATCGGTCACAGCGGCGCCGGCATCGACTTTCGGTCCATCCTGCAAAGTTCTCTCCATCCTCGATCGCAGATGCGACAGCCGCGTCGTCTGCTCTTGTACGGTCAGCGGAAGAATTTGGTCGCGATCTCCGGACGGTCTTTTAGCTTCTGCCGTGTCAGGCACAGCAACCGGCGGGAGCGAGCGACTCTTGCAACCTTACAATGATTGACCACTCAAGTCACCGACAGATGACGGTACACACCGGAACCGCGCCACAGACGTCCACGAGGCAAAGCAGACAAATCGACGTAATATCGTCGGGCGGCCGTGATTTCGGCAAGAATTGCTCGCGGTTGGCCCTGGTAACGCTGCATTTTGCGCCTATATTGGTGTCATCGTTTGAATGCTGATCATTCAGATGGTTGTTTCATCCGTTTCATGGAGCCGGTCCGATGGCCGAATTCGACTACAACGCCTTGGCCGAACTCTATCCGACCCGACGGCGGCCGCCGCGGCGTGAGCCGTTTGGTTACAAGCGATTCGAGCAAGCCGCGCAGGCCATCCGTTTCGCCATGGAGGATCTGCCGCCGGAATGTCTTGTCGGCGCGTTTCTCGAAGTCGACGAGCGCAGATACGGCAGCGCCGACATCCGCCGCCTGTACGAGAGCGTCGAATATCCGCTAACCCGCCCCAGCGTCCGGTCGTGACCGAAAAGACGATCGATCTTGATCAGCATCGCGGGATGGCCGCGCAAAAAGCGACCGGTCTCCGCCGGCTCCTAGCCGGCGTGGAGGAGAACGAGAAGGCATTGCGTCTTCGGCAGGACGAATTGGAAACTCACTTGCTGGCGTCGCCGGCGGCGAACTGGGAAGAAGCCGCCGAAAAAGCCGGCTACCTCCTCAATCTCTTTGCGGCGACACTCGCTGCCGAGGACCCGCGCAGACAAAAGCTGGTTGCCGCCGTGCTTGCCGACTTCAAGCGGCTCTCAGGCGAAAGCTAGCGCCCTGCCAATCCGCGCGCTATACGTTCAACCCGAAGCAGGGAGGAAACAAGATGGCAAAGGGTCAGTTGCGAAGCAATCGCGAGAAGAAGAAGCCGAAGGCGGACAAGAACAAGAAGAAGAACGCTCCGGCAGCGTCGCCGTTTACTCCGTTCACGCCGGCGCGGCCGGCTGACAAGGACGCCCGCAAGAAATTCTCATAGTCGTCCTGCGCCGACCCGGACAGGTAATAGCTCGCGCTCCGGAGCGCGGCTTGCGTCGAATCGGTGCGGAAACGCGTGCCTTTCCTAAGGGAAAGATTACCAATGGCATGCCAATAGTCTACCGGCTGAGACGGCGGACCGGCTGCAGATTTCGATCGCCCAGCTAAAGGAATAGAAGATGAGAAAAGCTCTGCCGGAGACGATGTTCAAAAGCGCCGAGGGAAGCCGGCTCAGCATGCTCCGCTCTTGGATTCTCGACAACGCCGTCACCGAAATCGAGATGAAAGAGCAGCAATTCTGGAATTTTGCCCAGCTTCAGCCGACCGCCGAAAAGCCGTGGGCGACCTTTATGGGCCGCGTCATCCGCGTCCCCGACATGCCCGTCGAAGCCCAGAAGCATCTCGGGATTTTCGACAACCGCAATGTCGGCGCCATCTGAACGGCGATCGTTCTTGAGGCGATATCAAAAATCCGTCTCCGAAAGTTCATAAGATCCTTTTCGCTCCCGCTTATACACCCTCATGGCGGCTGCGTAGATCGCCGCCCGATTGGTATCAAAGGCGAGAAGCAGGCTCGCCACATCGCGGGCCATTTTCGGCTGCAGCCGCTTGAGCGCGTCTTCGGTTACGAAGAACGACCACTCCATCGCGCTGTCATGTCCCCAGAACCGCACGGCGCGTCGCGTCGGATCGAAAACCCGGCTTTGGTTGGGAAAATTAAGCACCGCCGCTCACCGCCGCTTTTTCATTCGATGCCGGAAATCCAGCATTTCCGCAGGCCTTCGGCATCGCGCGCCCACCAATAATTTCCTTCGGGGTTGTGCCCGGATGCCCTGAATGTCCGCAGATGCCTCTTGACCGCGGCCTTGGCCTCTTCGCGCGTGAAGTACCCGCGACCGACTTCCGCCGCCGGGGTAACATCCGTGCCTTTGAGCTCGAGTATCTTGAACATTATCGGCTCCTTCCGGTGCCCGGCGGGTTCATTGCGCGGTGCCCGGGCGGCGAAAGGCGCCGCCGCGGCCACCCGATCAATCGAATTTCACACGTACGGAAAGTCTGAGGTCGCTCTCCGCCACCACGCGCTCGTGGGTTTCGCTTCTGCTCTTGATGCGATACTGCGGACTTTGACCCTCGGCCGGCCGCAGGCTGACGATTTCGTAGTGCCCGCTCGCCGCCGATCGCGATATCGAAGGGATGAGATCGACGGTTTGCCCGACCTTGAACTTGTGGGTGCGGTCTGTCATCGCGGATTCCTCCAGCGGCGTCGCGTCTGTGGTTCGCATTGGATGTGATCAAGTCCGATCCGGACTCTCTTCCTTCTTGCTCATGCGCCAAAGCTGAAAACCCCGGTCTTTGATGGCCGCTTCGATCGCGTCACGGGATAGCTCATGCGGAGGATCTCCGTCGGGCGCAATAGCGCCGATCGCACGCCACGGCCTGAACTGTTTGGGCAGCTGGCTGCCGGTCAAATCGCCGCCGAACGCGCGCAAATCCGGCTTTGCCTCGGACTTGAAAATGAATATTCGCATGGTCTTGCCCCGGTGTGATGTGAGGTCATTGTCGTTGTTGGCCGGCGCATCGAACATCGCTGATCACCGTCGGCGAAAATTCCTGCGCTGCGCCGGGGCGCCGCCAGATCCGGCGCGCTCCTCCTTGTGGCGGAAGATCAATCGCCCTTTTTCCAGATCGTAGGGCGACATTTCGATCGTCACCCTGTCGCCGGCAAGGGTTTTGATCCGGTTCTTCTTCATCCTTCCAGCCGTGTAAGCCACGACCTCGTGTCCGGCATCGAGCTGAACGCGATAGCGCGCGTCGGGCAATATCTCGGTCACCAAGCCGTCAAACTGCAAGAGTTCTTCTTTTGCCATGTCACGATCCTCTTGGATGATTGGCCCCATGCGGAGCGCCGCGTGCGCCTTGGCGGCCCGATCGGGCGCTGCGCCGCAGGAACGCGACGGAGCCAATTCCATCCGAGGATTCCCCGGCTTGTCCGTGATGCCCGTTGGAGTGCGCCGCCGCGCCTTGGCGAGAATTCTGCCGCCTGCCCGAGGAATGAACGGGCCGCTGGCCGGCATGGCGTTCAATTTTCGGCGCCTCGGTCCGGCCCGGCCGAGCGCGATTGTCGGTCGTCGGAATCGACTTGCGGATCAGCTTCTCGATGTCGCGCAGGAACGGCACCTCCTCGGCATCGCACAACGAGATGGCGATCCCAGCGGCCCCCGCCCGCGCCGTACGGCCGATCCGGTGCACGTAGGTTTCCGGGATGTTGGGCAGGTCGAAGTTCACCACGTGGCTGATGCCGTCCACGTCGATGCCGCGCGCCGCGATATCGGTAGCAACGAGAGCTTTGACATCGCCCTTGCGGAACGCGGCGAGCACGCGCTCGCGCTGACTTTGCGACTTGTTGCCATGGATCGCCTGGGCCGGCATGCCGGCCTTGATCAAGCCGCGCACGACCTTGTCGGCGCCATGCTTGGTCCGCGTGAAGATCAGGGCGCGATCGATTGCCTCGCGCCGCAAGACCTCGACGAGGACAGTGGGCTTGGCGCCGCGGTCGACGCGGATGACCCGCTGCTCGACGCGCTCGACCGTCGAGGCGACCGGCGTCACGGCGACATTGACCGGGTCGCGCAACAGCTGCGCGGCGAGCTCGGCGATGGCGTGCGGCATCGTCGCCGAAAACAGCAGCGTCTGCCGCTTCGCCGGAAGCTTGGCGACGATTTTGCGAATGTCGTGAATGAAGCCCATGTCGAGCATTCTGTCGGCTTCGTCGAGCACGAAGAATTCGACGCTGCCCAGGCGGAGCGCGTTGTTCTTGCTCAGATCGAGCAGCCGTCCCGGCGTGGCGACGAGAACGTCTACGCCGTTGAGCAGCGCGCGCACCTGTCCGCCCATGGGGACGCCGCCGATCGCCAGCGCGGTTCGGATGCGCAGATGCCGGCCATAGGTGCGGAAGCTCTCCAGGATCTGGCCGGACAACTCGCGGGTCGGGCTGAGCACCAGGACGCGGCAGCTTTTGCGCTCCACCGGCCGCGGATTCGCGATCAGCTGATGCAGGATCGGCAGAGCAAATGCGGCGGTTTTTCCGGTGCCGGTTTGAGCGATTCCGACCACGTCGCGGCGCGACATGACGATCGGGATGGTCTGCACCTGGATCGGGGTTGGAGTGGCGTACTTTTCTTCTGCGATTGCACGCGTAATCGCGTCGTCAAGGCCGAAGCCGTCAAAGGAGGTCAATGAAAAACTTTCTGTTGGCGCGTTGGCGCGGCGGTTGCGCCGCGTCCCGCATTGCGGGTCAAACACGACACCCGCGCGATCCAGGTGCCAATGAGGATGAAAGAGCGAGCCAGAGACCGTTTGACGGGAATGACCGTTTTGACGGGAATCCGCACACGCGGCTCGCCGGAGCCAATCACGGCTGCTGCATCATATGGGACAAAGATGTGTTCGTTTCAAGGCCCGCCGCCGCGATCGCTCGACCTGCGGGTGTTTCATGCTCCCATTCCGGCCAAAAGCGTGCGCGTGTCATAAACCGGCTTCCAGCCGAGGATGGTCCTGCAAGGATCGAATCATCTTGGTCCGCATTTCTTAGAGATTATCCTTTATTTGACGGGCCGTCCTCCTCGCCGCGATCGGTTTGGCGTGGTATCTTCTCTGAGAGGCCGCCAGAAGCGCCGCGGCCCGGGCGCGGAGACGGTTCGACCCCGCCCGTTGCTGGAGACGAGTATGGCGTTTGACTACCGCCTACCGGCAGAACTGTTCGTGGGAAAGCGCAAGAGCCGTGCGCGGCAGCAGCTCGGCTATCGTCGTTTCGCCACGGCTGCGGAGGCCATCCGCTTCGCGGTCGAAGACTTTCCCGCTGTTCGCACTCTCGGCGCATGGATGCAGGTCGGAGACGACCGCTTCGACAGTGAAGATATCCATCGCCTTTATCAGAGAGGCGACTATCCCCTGCCCCGGCGAGCAACCTAAAACCGGGCGCGTTTGGATTTTTGCCGCCGATCGACATCATGGCGACCGAGGACCGGGGCGCGACGCCTTGGCCAATCGCCGTTCGGAGACGCGCATCTGAGCGCGAGCAAGGCTTCCCTTTGCCCCGAACTCGAAAGCCGACTAAAATGCCGCCGCGCGGTTTCCAAAAGCGTGGTTTGGAGTTTCAGCCGGCGAGACCGCGGCCGAGGGCCTACCTAAAAGTACCTGGCGAGAAAAGCGCTTACGGCCCCGTAGCTCAGGGGATAGAGCAACAGCCTTCTAAGCTGAAGGTCGCAGGTTCGAATCCTGCCGGGGTCGCCAATAAGATCGATAGCTTACACGCGATCTAGGACCACTCATCTTCCCAGTAATTGGCGCCATTCATGCCAGGTGGCATTACATGGGAAATGGATGCGGGGGCGCCGGCCGCAGCGTGGTCCGTCGCGGCGTCCCGCATAGGATCGCCGTTCATTTCACCGACAGTAGGCGATATAGCAAGAATTCCCCTGGAGGGTTCCTCCTGCGTGAATGCACCTGCGCATTGCAAACGCCTGGGCCCTTTCAAATATGAGGCCAGAGCCCCAACCCGATGCTCCATTGGCACTGCGGGCCAGGCATTGAAATGCCGACGCCGACGTTGAGAGCGTTGCAACGATCGTCAACCCAACAAGGGCCGCCGCAAGAAAACGGCTCATAATTGACCTCCCTGATTTTAAGACATCCGAAAAGTCTAAATGATTGTCGATCCTAATCAAGGGTGCCGGCGTCGGCCAAATGCCTGCGTATATCTATTGCGAGGACGAACGCGGGTCAGCGCCGGCCGCTCCGCACACTGGCCGTTAACGCTGCCTCGCTCGCTTCCTTCTCCGCGACAAACGCCTTTGACCGCCTAAGCCAAGGGCGCGCCCGAACGAGGAAAGGTTTCAGAATGACCGGCGGTGATGACGACTACGGTGGCGCGTTCAAGAAAGCGAAGCTTGAACACGACCAACAACGGGAAGGTCCCACGGAGGCCAAGCGTTTGCAGGCGGAAGCCGATGCAGACATCGCCGTACTGAGCGATGTGGTGCTCCCCGAGCTACAGGCCGCTTCGCAGAAGCTGGAGCCGCTCGGCGGCAAAGTGGAAATTCGGCAGTACGGCCGCACCGGAAAAACGCTGCGGCCGGCGTCGGTCGCTTTCCGGATAACGGATCAGCAGGATAGGCAAGATCAGCCGGGCTATGAAAAGGGCCACGAAAGCCGCGTCTATTTGATTGTTCCGCGCGGGGGAACGGTCACCGTCACGAGCGGCAACGGTTTCGACGTGACCAGCCAGCCGAAGCAACCCAAGAACGTCAGCGAGGAGGTCGGTATCCAGCGACGCGATGACGTCACGATCGCGAACGTCAAGAAGCTGATCATGCGTGCGATCGAGGAATACCGAAACGATCGCGCCTGAGCTTTTCGCGGGCAACCTCTGCCGACTCTCTCGGTCACCCGCAGACGACACCGAGATCGTAGAGCGCCTGATAAGGCGCCATCGCCGCCTTGAGTGACGGAATGAGCTTGCGGGCGGACGGGTCATCGGGCGAGACGAAATAGTCGCAACGCCACGGCGCACGACCGATATCTCTGTATTCCTCATCGCGGACGATCTGATTGGATTTGTGCCGGACGACCGGGACGATCGCACGCCCCGTCGCCAGCTCTTTGACAACCTCGTCGGCAAGTTGCTGCAAGACCTGATATGGACACAGCGGCTTTGGCATGGTCGGCCCCCACCCCGGATCGACGCATCGTCGCTGCCTGACCTTAACGCCGCGTTATCCCCGGGGCCCCCGAGCACGCCAGCAAGCCCACGACCATGGAATGGCCGGGCGCGTCCACCGGCAGCGGCAATCTTCACGCCAGCAGCCGGCGGACGGCCGAATTCCACGCCGTCAGTTTGCGCTCGCGCGTGGACACGTCCATGTGCGGCGTGAACCGGCGCTCGAGCTTCCAGTGGCTCAAGAAGCGATCCGGCTCCGGATAAAAGCCGGCGTGCAGGCCGGCGAGATAGGCGGCGCCGAGCGCCGTGGTCTCCCTGATCTGCGGCCGGTCGACGGCGCTGCCGATGAGGTCGGCGAGGCGCTGCATGGTCCAGTCCGAACTGGCCATGCCGCCGTCGGCGCGCAGCGTCTTGAGCGAGCTGTGGGCGTCGCCCCAGTCCGCCTTCATCGCCGCCAAGAGATCGACGGTCTGGAAGCAGACGCTCTCGAGCGCGGCCTGCGCCACCTCGCGCGGCCCGGTCGCCCGCGTCAGGCCGAAGAGCGCGCCGCGCACGTCCGGGCGCCAATAGGGCGCGCCCAATCCGACGAAAGCCGGAACGAGAATGACCTCCTGCGTGGGGTCGGCCGCTTCGGCGAGCGCGCCGGTCTCCTGCGCGCTCTGCACCACCCGCAAGCTGTCGCGCAGCCACTGCACCGCGGCGCCGGCGACGAAGATCGAGCCCTCGAGCGCATAGTGGCGCACGCCGCCAAGCTGGTAGGCGATCGTGGTCAGGAGCCGGTGCTTGGAGGGGACCGGCGTCTCGCCGGTATTGAGCAAGGCGAAGCAGCCGGTGCCATAGGTCGCCTTGAGCATTCCCGGCGTGAAGCACGCCTGCCCGATCAGCGCCGCCTGCTGGTCGCCGGCGATGCCGTAAATCGGGATCGCGGCGCCAAAGACTGACGGATCGGTCACGCCAAAGGCGGCGGAGGAATCCAGCACCTTGGGCAGCACCGCTTTGGGCACGCCGAGCACCTTCAACAGCTCATCGTCCCAACGCCCGGAATGGATGTCGAACATCAGCGTGCGCGAGGCGTTGGTCGCGTCGGTGGCGTGGACTTTGCCGCCGGTGAGCCGCCAGAGGAGATACGTATCGACCGTGCCGAAGGCGAGCTCGCCGCGTTGCGCCAGATCCTCGATGCCCGGAGCATGCCGCAACAGCCAGGCGAGCTTGGTGCCGGAGAAATAAGGATCGATCAGGAGTCCGGTCTTGGCCGCGAATTTGGCTTCGTGACCGTCGGCCTTGAGGCGCGCGCACATGTCGGCGGTGCGCCGGTCCTGCCAGACGATGGCGCGATGCACCGGGCGCCCATTGGCGCGGTGCCACAGCAGCGTGGTCTCGCGCTGATTGGTGATGCCGATGGCGGCGACGTCCTTGGCCGTGGCGCCGGCATTGCGCAGCGCGTTGCGGCAGGTCTCGATCGTCGTCGTCCACAGATCCTCGGGCTCGTGCTCGACCTGGCCGTCGGCCGGAAAATGCTGCGGGAATTCCTGCTGGGCCATGGCGGCAATCGAGGTGTCGGCGCGGAACAGGATCGCGCGCGAGGACGTCGTGCCCTGGTCGATTGCCAAGACGTAGGATGTCACCTGCCCCTCCCCTTCGCGTCAGGCGCCCGGCGCGGCGCTTTTGCCGGCGAGAGCCTCCTGCAACCGGCGCTCGTCGAGCGCTCCCTCCCATTTGGCGACGACGAGCGTCGCCACGCCGTTGCCGATCAGATTGGTCGGCGTGAGCCCCTGCGACATCAGGCGATGCACGCCGAGGATCAGCGCGACGCTCTCGACCGGGATGGTGCCGACCGCGGCAAGGGTCGCCGCAAGAACGACGAAGGCCGCGCCGGCAACACCGGCCGCCCCTTTCGAGGCGACGAGCAACACCGCCAATAGCCCCAGCTGTTGCTCGATCGTCAACGGGGTGTTGGTCGCCTGCGCCAGGAACACCGCCGCGGTCGCCAGATAAAGGCAGGTGCCGTCGAGGTTGAACGAATAGCCGGTGGGAATGACGAGGCCGACCACGCTCTCCTCGCAGCCGGCGGCTTCGAGCTTGGCGATCATCCGCGGCAGCACCGTTTCCGACGAGGTGGTGGCGATCACGATCAACAGCTCTTCGCGGATGTAGCGGATCAAGCGAACGAGGCTGAAGCCGCACCAATGGCAGATCGGCCACAGCACGACGACGATGAAGACGAGGCAGGTCAGGTAGAAGCTGACCAGGAGCTTTCCGAGCGAGAACAGCGAGCCGGTGCCGAACTTGCCGACGGTGAACGCCATGGCGCCGAAGGCGCCGACCGGCGCGGCGCACATCACGATGGCGACGATGCGAAAGAACATCCGCGCGGCGACCTCGATCAGGTCGGTGAGCGGCTTGCCGGCCGCGCCCAAGGCGCTGAGGGCGAAGCCGCACAGCACCGAGACGTAGAGCACCTGGAGCACGTTGCCGTCGCTGAACGCGCCGACGAAGGTGTTGGGGATGATGTTGAAGAGAAACTGCGCGGTGGTGCGCCGCTGCGTCTGTTCGATGTAAGGCGCGACGCTCGACGGTATCGACATGCGACAGATCGACATTCATCCCGGCGCCGGGCTGGAACAGGTTGACGGCGAGAAGCCCGATGACGAGCGCGATCGTGGTCAGCACCTCGAAGTAGATCAGCGCCTTGAGCGCGACGCGGCCGACCCTGGCCATGTTGGCCATGCCGGCGATGCCGTGCACGACGGTGCAGAAGATGATCGGCGCGATCAGCACGCGGATCGCCTTGATGAAGGCGTCGCCGAGCGGCCCCATCCGCACGCCGATATCCGGATAGAAGCGGCCGAGCGCGATGCCGACGACCATCGCCACGAGCACGAGAAACCAAAGCTGCCGGTAAAACGGGCGGGTCTGCATGCGCCGGCCGGTATCCGCTGGTGCGCTTTGCTGCATGGTCGTCGCGTACCGGCGGAGTCGGAAGCGGCCCGTCCCTATCCCGCGTGAGGGAGGGAGCGGGCCGCGTTTAGCCGCACGTCAGT
Source organism: uncultured Alphaproteobacteria bacterium (assembly GCA_963695665.1). GTDB lineage: Bacteria > Pseudomonadota > Alphaproteobacteria > Rhizobiales > Xanthobacteraceae > BOG-931. Next base: position 14,566 of record CAVOHL010000034.1, on the reverse strand, counting down.
TGATTCACACCGAGCTCACGCCCGCCGACCCAGACGGCGCGCGTCAGGCATCGTATTCCGCCGAAATATCCTTCCCGGTGTAATCCGGCATGAACGAAGCCGACACCAAGCTGATGACGGCGCACGCGGCGATGTAAATCGCGATCGCATAGCCGGTATGATAGGCGGCGAACAACGCGGTAGCGATGATCGGCGCCGGGCCGCCGGCGATGATCGACGCGAGCTGATAGCCGAGCGAGGCGCCGCTATAGCGCAGCCGCGGCGTGAACGATTCCGCGATCAGCGCCGCCTGCGGTCCGTACTGGATATCGTGCGGAATGAGCGAGAGCACGATGGCGATGAACACCGCCGACGGGATCGCCGTGTCCACCATCCCGAAAGTACAAGAACCCGAACAGGCCCATGACGACCACACCGATCAGGTACATCTTCCGGCGCCCGATGCGGTCGGAGATGTGGCCGGAGAGCGGAATGGTGACGAACGAAACGCAGGCCGCCACCATCACCGCGGTGAGAATGAAATTCCGCGACATATGCAGCGTGCCAACCGTGTAGGCAAAGACGAAGGCGGTGAAGATGTAGAACGGCGCCTGCTCGGACATCCGCAGCAATGCCGACAGGATGATTTCCTTCGGCTGCTTCTTGATCACCTCGAGAATCGGAGCCTTTTCGATCTTTTCGTCGTCGAAGAGCTTCTGGAACACCGGCGTCTCGAGTATGCCGAGCCGAATCCACAGGCCGATGCCGACGAGGATGATCGAGAGCGCGAACGGAATGCGCCAGCCCCAAACCACGAATTGATCGCCCGACCATGCGCTGAAGGCAGCGACCGCCAAGGTCGATAGAAGCAGGCCGCAGGGGACGCCGAATTGCGGCCACGAGGCCACCAGCCCGCGCTGGCCGTGGGTGCGCGACCATTCCATCGCCAGAAGCACCGACCCGCCCCATTCGCCGCCGACGCCGATGCCTTGAAGCGCCCGCAACACGGTCAGGATCACCGCGCCCCAGATGCCGATCGACGAGTAGGTCGGCACAAAGGCAATGGCGAAGGTCGCCAGCCCCATGAACAGGAGCGTAGCGATCAGCGTGGCCTTGCGGCCGATCCGATCGCCGTAATGACCGAAAATGGCGGCGCCGATCGGTCGGGCGGCGAAGCCGATGAAATAGGTGCCGAACGCGGCGAGCGTTGCCGCGAGCGGCTCCTGGTTGGGGAAGTAGAGCTTTGCCGAAGACGAGACCGGCCGCGGTGCCGTAGAGGAAAAAGTCGTACCACTCGATCGCCGTGCCGATCGTCGATGCGATCACCGCTTTGCGCAGCTGCGCGCTGTGCTCGGCTTCGGGCAGTGGCCCGACTGTCGTCGCCATAGCCATTGGCATGCTCCCCAGACGCTGTTCGCCCCTAAGCGAGAGCGGGCTCTCAGCGGCCCGTCTGCTTGCGCGACGATACTGCAGGGCACTTCCCAAGGCCATAGGCGATGAGGCGAAGTCTCGTCATTGCCGGCGCGCCGCTGCCGCGGCGACCGCAATGACGCACGCGGTCTTATTGGCTCGGCTTGCTCGACGCCATGACGGTGACCGGCGTGTCGCGATAGACGTCGGCGAAGACGTGCTTGAGGTTTTCCACCTTCGGGAGGTCGTTGAACACGATATACGGATAGGACGGATGCAGGACGGCGAAGTCCTGATGATAGTCTTCGGCCGGATAGAAGCCGCTCAATGGCTCGAGCTGGGTCACGATCGGCCGGCTGAAGGCATGCGCCTTGCCAAGCTCGGCGATGTAGGCATTGGCGATCCGCTTCTGGTCGTCATTGGCAAAGAAGATGGCGGAGCGGTATTGCGTGCCGACGTCGGGTCCCTGGCGGTTGAGCTCGGTCGGATTGTGCGCGACGGAGAAATAGATCTGCAGGATTTTGCCGAGCGAAATCTGCCGCGGATCGAAGGTGATCTGGACCGACTCGGCGTGTCCGGTGCGGCCGCTGCCGACCATTTCGTAATGCGCGGTCTGCTTTTCGCCTCCGGCATAGCCGGAAACGGCCGCGGTCACGCCCTTGGTGTGCTGGAACACTGCCTGCACGCCCCAAAAGCAGCCGCCGGCGACAACGATGGTCTGCGGTCCGCGCGCCGGCGGGCGCCGCCGCATCGACCGCGGGTGCCGGAATGACGACCGCCTGCTCCGCCGTCCGCCCTGCGTTCAACGCCCATGCGACGAGCGGAACGACGAGCAGCGCCGGGACGAGCCACCGTGGCGAAAAGCTGCGAGTGCGGGCCATCTGTTTCCTCCGAACCTTATCCCGCGCCAGCGGCGCGGTATTCACCGATCGTTTTTACGGCAAGGCGCGGAGCGCGCGCCAATCACAATTGGCGCGAAGCGGCGCCGTGGCACGCTCACGACTTCGTGTCCGCCCCGGCGTATCGGGCAGCCAGCAGGGCAGGACGAGTTGCAACGCCCTCGCATGGGCCAGCGTCGCAGCGCGCGCGCATGACCCCTCCCGCCCGCCGCGCCGCCGCCGGCTCGCAAAGGGCACAGAAACTCCCGGTTAAGCATTTTCCGTCAAGGGTATAGCTCCTGCCTTGCGGGCGTGGCCCTGGCAATGAGCGCAATACCGGCATCCTCAATATCGGCGGCGAGCGGCGCGAAAAGCGCCGCCGAGGGACAAGGCGGCGATGCGCGCGTCCCGCTCTGCTTCGTCGTCGATGCCGATGCGAGCATCCGGCATTTCCTGTCGCTCATCCTGCACGGCGCCGGCATCGATACCGAGGAATTCGCCGACGGCAACGCATTGCGTGCGGCGCTGACGCGGCGCACCCCCGATCTGGTCTTCCTCGACATCGCGCTCGAATCCGCCGAAGCGATCGCATGCGTCGTCGCGCTCGGCAAGCGCGGCTATCAGCGGCTAGGTGCAGCTGATGAGCAGCCGCGGCTCCGCCGTGCTCGCGCACGTCAAGAGCATCGGCGACGCAGCACCGGCTGCAGATGCTGCCGGTGCTGCAAGAAGCCGTTCGAGACCAACGTCATCGTCGAAGATCCTGCAAGACCTCAAGCTCGGCCATCCGCCCGCGGTTGCCGGCCGCATCGATCTCGACGAGGCCTTGCGCAATGGCTGGATCGAATTCTGGTATCAGCCGAAGATCGACCTGCGCAAGAAACAGCTGGTCGGCGCCGAGGCGTTCGCCCGCGCCCGCCACCCGCAATACGGCGTGCTGATGCCGGCGCGTTCATGCCGGGCGCGACGGAGGCGAGCCTGATCACGCTCTCCGAACATGGCGCTGTCGCACGCGCTCAAGGCCGGCGCTCAACTTCTCCAAGCTCGGCGTCAACCTGCGCATGGCGGTCAACATACCGGTCGCCGCGCTGGTGAAGATCGCCGTCGCCGACATCGTGCAGACCTATCGGCCGCAATTCGAGAAATGGCCGGGCCTGATCATCGACGTGACCGAGGAGCAGATCGTCACCGATCTCAAGCTCGCGACCGACATCACCAAAAAGCTCGCGCACCTCAACGTCCAGCTCGCCATCGACGATTTCGGCCGCGGCTATTCCTCGCTGGTGCGGCTCAAGGAACTGCCGTTCGCCGAACTCAAGCTCGACCGCGCCTTCGTCGCCGACTGCGGCACCGACAAGGTCAACGCGCCGCTGTGCAAGACCGTCATCGACCTCGCGCACAATTTCGGCAGCATCGCCGTGGCGATCGGCATCGAGAAGGCCTCCGACGCGCTGGCGCTGGTCAGCATGGGCTGCGACTACGGCCAGGGCTTCCTGCTCGGTCAGCCGATGCCGGAGGAGCGCTTCATCTCGCTGTTGCGCCAGCGCGCCGGCGCGCAGGCGACCGCCTCCGGGCCCGGCAAGGCGGGCGCAATGCCGGAGCGGCAGCGCGCCTGAGGCGGCTTCGCCCGCGACTCGGCGCCCGTCAGTGCGTCCAGGCCTCGCGGCGCGGGTAAGCGAAATTGTCGGAATAGGAGATGCGCTGGCGCGCCGGCGGCTTCGTCTCGAACACCTGGTAGGCGATGCCGTTGCGCTCGCAATAGGCGATCGCCTCTTCCTTGGTGTCGAACGACAGCCGCACCTGCTGCTTCATGTCGCCCGAACTGGTCCAGCCCATCAGCGGCTCGACCGCGCGCGGCTGCTCCGGCTCGTAGTCGAGCACCCATTCCTTGGTCTTGGCGGTGCCGGACTGCATGGCGGTGCGCGCCGGCTTGTAGATGCGGGCGGTCATGCGACTCGACCCTCGTGCCGGTCGCAACGGGCGATGGTCGGGGCAGCAGGATTTGAACCTGCGACCTTCTGCTCCCAAAGCAGACGCGCTACCAGACTGCGCTATACCCCGCCGGAGGCGGCTCTGGATACATGCTTCGCTTGCGGCCAGCAAGCCGCGCGGAACCCGTGCGCAACCGGCCTAGCGAGCGGCGCGGCCGAATATCGACCCGGCCACGCGATCGCCCGGCGCGATGCCGAGTTTGTCGGCGGTTCCGGCGATCACCTCCAGCACCGCCCGCACCGGGCCGCCGGACGGAATCAGCTTGTCCGACATCGGCTCGGTGTTCTGCCGCGATGCGCAGGATGCGTCCGTCGCCGCGGATGAAGATCATGTCGAGCGAGATGTAGGTGTTGTGCATCCAGAAGCTGACCGGCTGCTCGCGCTGGAAATCGAACAGCATGCCGTGGCCGTCCGGCAGTTCCTTGCGGAACATCAGGCCGCGCGCGCGTTCGGCGTCATTGGTCGCAAGCTCGACGGCAAAGGCGTGGACGCCGGTCCTGCTGATGATCTCGAGCGTGGCCTGCCCCGCGGCCTGCGCCGGCGCCGGACGACGGCCAGAACGCCGGCGGCCAAGAGCACCGCCGCCGCGAAGCGGGTTATCGCCTTCCACGGCAATCGCAATGCGAGCCGAGAACCGGCCGCTAATGCGAGGCGAGGCCGAGCGGGCCGCTCTCCGGGTGCACCTCGGCCGCCATCATGCCCTTCGGGCCCGGTCCGTAGCGCACCAGCACGAACTGGCCGGGGCGCAGTTCGGTCAGGCCGAAGCGCCGCAGCGTCTCCATGTGCACGAAGATGTCCGGCGTCCCCTCCCCGCGCGTGAGGAAGCCGAAGCCGCGAAGCCGGTTGAACCATTTGACCTGTGCCCGTTCGAGACCGCTCGTCGGCGGCGACAGTAACATGGGTTCGCGGCGGCGGCATCTGCGCCGGATGGATCGCCGTCGATTCGTCCATGGAGAGAACGCGGAAGGCTTGCAGGCCTTTCGGCCGCGGCAGCACCTCGCAGACCACCCGCGAGCCCTCATAGGCGGTCTGGTAGCCGTCGCGGCGCAGGCAGGTCACGTGCAGCAGCACGTCGGCCATGCCGTTGTCGGGAACGATGAAGCCGTAGCCCTTGGCGACGTCGAACCACTTGATGACGCCCGACATCTCGATGACGCGCGCTGCCGCGTCATCGCGGCATAGCGAGCGTCGGGTCCGAGCCCAGCCCCCGTCGATTTTGCTTCGATCCCGTCCGACGCCATGACGCCGTGGCCGCCGCCGCTGTGCTGGCGCCCCGCGGGCGCTTCGACGAATCTTCGAATTCGAAGATAACACCGACCATCCAAGGCGAAAGTACAAAAATGCAACACTGGCGAAAAGTTCACAGCCTGTGTACAACGTCGGATGACGCGCGTCGAACGCGGGATGACGGCGCGCGCTAGACGATGAACGGTTCGAGCACGGTCCCGATGTCCTCGCGCACGACGAGATCGGCGATGTCGTCGAACTCGGTCGGCTCGCGATTGATGATGACGAGTTGCGCGCCATTGCGCTTGGCCATCAAGGGGAATCCGGCCGCCGGCCAGACCACGAGCGACGAGCCGATCGCCAGAAAGAGATCGCAGGACAACGTCAAGTCCTGCGCTCGCCGCATTGCGGCATCCGGCATCGCCTGACCGAACGAGATCGTCGCGGTCTTGATGTAGCCGCCGCAGGCCGGGCAGTCGGGCGCGCAGCCGTTCGCCGCGTCCATCCGCCCGCGCACCCACGCAAGCTCGTAGCGCTTCGCGCAGTCGAGGCACTGCGCGTAGGTCGTGTTGCCGTGCAACTCGACGACATGCTCGGGCGCAATGCCCGAAGCCTGATGCAGATTGTCGATGTTCTGCGTGACCACGGCGGGCACCTTGCCGGCGCGGTAGAGGCTCGCGAGAGCGCGATGCCCGCGGCCCGGCCGCGCCGCGCCGAGCTCTTCGTCCATGGCGAAGCGCCGCCGCCAGGATTCGTTGCGCGCCTCCTGGCTCGCCAGGAACTCATCGAACGGGATCGGCCGGTTCTTGGTCCAGAGCCCGCCCGGCGAGCGGAAATCGGGAATGCCGCATTCGGTCGAGATGCCGGCCCCGGTGAACGGCACGATGACGCTCGCGTCCGCGACGATCTCCTTAAGGCGCGCAGTCGCGGTATCGAGATCGCCTGCTATCATCCCTCGTACTCCTATCCCGGCATCATACCTGATAGGACAGAGGGTGGGTCCTACCAGCGGAGTTCTCCGACCATGCGGTATCTGCACACAATGCTGCGCGTTCGCAATCTCGACGCGGCGCTCGACTTCTACTGCAACAAGCTCGGCCTCAACGAAGTGCGCCGCCGGGTCGACGAGAAGAACAAATACACGCTGGTGTTCCTCGCCGGGCCGGGCGACGGCGACACGACGCGCCAAGCGCTGCGCCGCAGGTGGAGCTCACCTACAACTGGGACAGCGGCGAGGATTACGGCGAAGCGCGCTATTTCGGCCACCTCGCCTATGAGGTCGACGATATCTACGCGCTTTGCGAGAAACTGATGAAGGCCGGCGTCACCATCAACCGGCCGCCGCGCGACGGCATGATGGCCTTCGTGCGCTCGCCCGACAAGCATTCGATCGAGCTCCTGCAGAAAGGCGGCGCGCAGCAGCCGCCGAAGGAACCCTGGACCTCGATGCCCAATACCGGGAAATGGTGAGGCCCGCGCACGGCCGGCGCCCGGGCGCTTGCTTGCCGCTTGCGGCAAACCTCTTTATATGTCGCGCGCATTGACGCGCGGCTTTCGCGCTTTTTCGCGCCCTTCGTCTAGCGGTCTAGGACATCGCCCTTTCACGGCGGGAACACGGGTTCGAGTCCCGTAGGGCGCGCCAGTTAGATCAATGGGTTAGCGGCAACGCGGAAAACCATGCTCAATAAATGTTCGATATCGGGGTGCACGCGGGTTACGCGCTGCGAGACGCGCTCAGTCCGTCGGCTGCGGCCCGTCGTAGCCTTCGATCACGATGATGTCGATGTCCACGGCGCCCGCGCGCAATGCCTTCGCCTTGGCATATTCGGGCGAGCCGTAGCAGGCGAGCGCGGTCGCATGGTCCTTGAACTCAAGCACTATGTTGCGGCCGCGCGCCTTGCCTTCTACCGCCTCGAATGTGCCACCGCGCACCAGAAATTTCGCGCCGTATTTGCGAAGCACCTCGGCGAGGGCGACGCCGTAGGCCTGATACCCTTCCGGCTTAATGACATCGACGCGCCCAACCCAATATCCCTTTGGCATGCTGTCGTCCTCATCTTTGCATTCTCACCGTCCGACTTTGGCCGGAAAAGGGGCCACCCCAAAAATCAAAAGGGACCAGTGACTTCGGAAAGGTCGCGTCAAAGGGCGTCGGCGCGTCGAATTGAGCAATCTCGGTTCGCCTTGCTAGGCCGCGAGGGTTCGAGACGCTAGCAGCGCCCCCGGCGTGTGCGGAACGCGACGGCCATGTCTTTCGCCGCGCCCCGCACGTCGCCGACTCCCCCATGCATTGGCGCCGATTTAAATGGTCGGCGGGCAAGATGGCAGTCAAAGGGCAAATTCGGGGCGCGCTAAAAAATTAGCCCCAAGCAGGATCGCGTACCGCTTGGAGCTTTCGAGTCCGGTCGCCTTATTTAGGCTTCGTCTGGCCGGGCGGCGGGGTGTCGGGGGGGACCACGAGCCGCCGGTCGTGCCTACTTCCGGCTCAACTCACGAAACCGCATAAAGTTCGACCGGCTCGTGGCCCCTTGGCACGGGGGGCCGCAAAACCGGCCGCGGCTTTCCGTGCGGAGTAGCGTTGAGGCTGGCGCGCGGCACCGAAGAACACTTTCAGAACGGGTTGTCGTCAGGCCGCTCATCCCGTCCGATTCGGGTCAGAAGCTCGAGCAATTTGGACGGTGCTTCTGCGCGCAATTCATAGTGCAATCTAAGTCCGTATCCGATTGTCCTTTGCAGCACGCGACGCACGAACAGAAGCGTGTCAGCCGGCTGATCGCACGGGCAATCGTTAGCTGACATTTTCAGGGCCTCAGGTTCGCGACAAAGAAGCAGGAGCTATCGCCGAGACGCGATATGAAATTGCGGCGCAAACAGGAAAGTTCCGACGAGCTCGACGCATTGGTTAAGGCGAGCTTGACACTCCGGAACCCCTATTAGCGCGGGGCAGCGCCGGCCGTCGGCCTGTAACGTTAATCCGCGATCGCAATGGCGTGGTCGTCGGGCGCGTGCTCCCGATAGCCGGGGCATCGCGTCTCTAGTTCTGCGTACCTCGGACGCTTGTCCTGGACCCCGAGCGCGTAGATTCCCGTCTCGCGCTCGGGGCTCTCTGCTTGTTGGTAGGGCAGCGCCGGCCGCCCCGCGCCAATTCTCAAGCCGACAAAATCACGCCAGTCGCAACATAACGCGCGATGCTTTGCAGGAAGCCGTCGGCCGTTGGCTCCCAAGGTTTTCGGCTGTGCTCACCACCTTCGGCGCGACGCATTGCTTCCTTTACGATGGCCCAAAAGGCGCCCTCGATTTCAGCGCTGTCCGCATTCTTGATTAGGCCTTCAGCGTACTTGCGGCCACGCATAAAGTCGCCGTAACCGTCGGCGCCTCGCTCAAACACATAGCGGCGGTTCCGCTTGCGAGATGGCTTGAGGGGCACTTTACGAGCGGCCGCTCGATGGTCATTGAGTTGTATTACTTGCGCGCTCATGACTGCACCGCCTCGCCGTCGCTGCCGATATCGAGGCTCAACTCGCCGAGAGGATCGTCCGGTTGTGGTAACGCCCCGAGCGTTCGTATGTGGCCGAAAAACGTTCGGATCAATTGATCGGACGTGCACAAATCAGTCCGCTCCGACAGCACTTCTAAATCAGCAATCAGGTACGCCTCCGCCTGCCATGCAAGGTCGGCGAAAGTTTGCGGCTTGTGGGCCATGATAGCTTCGGCGACGGCCCACCGCTCGTCCCCAAGCTCCTCGCATTCGCCTTTGTAGCGGTCACAACCGGGAACTTCTGCATAAATTTTCTTACGAGCAGCCTCTAGTTCATTCCAGCGCGGGTGATCACGATCAATGTCGCGCCACTCTTCGTAGGTAATGCCCGTCGCCGCATAGAAACGCCTGTCGATTTCATCGCTCCATAGGGTTTCTCGCTTGCGCAAATCCAAATACCACGCACGCATGCGCACAAATCGCTCGATAAGATCGGGCGGCAGCGTGCAGGCCGATGTGGAAGTGGCAGGTAGCGCGGATGCGGCTGCGACCGGCAACGTAAGTGCCGGCACGGATGCTGCACGGGCCAGAATGGCGCGGCGGCTTAGGTTTGCATGCGACATGGGTAGTCCTCCTAGCTGTGTGTGAATGCACCGGCCAGGGCGGAATGCCGCTGAATTGTTCTGTGATATGAGTTTTTCGGGCATGACGCTCCGTGCGCGGCGCGTTGTGTCAAGTCCCGGCGCGTCGCTACAACGGCGCGTCGGGGCGCTTTCAAGATGCGCCTGATCCGGGATTCACGTCAAGGTGCGATGACGCCAACAAAGTGGGGCGCGCAATATGACGACCAGGTACATTGTCCGCAGGCAAAAAGAGAACGATATGTTTTGCGTCTGGGATACCACCACGGATAAACCGGCAGAAGAAGCCGGCGACCTGCGTTATATCGATTTAAAGCTTGAAAAGGCCTTCGAGTGCGCGCGCACCCTAAATAGAGATAGAGCCAAAAATTCAAACTGAGGAGTGTCATTCAACAACAACGACCTGCCGCGCACGAGGCCCGGCCGCTATTGTCTGTAGCCTCAACAAAGCTCACCGGTCGCCCTTGCGCGCGCTACTTTGATTGCGGCGACTTGAAATACGAGTGCACGGCTCTGCCATCCATAACCGTAATCCCGCCGCGTTGGATGGCATGGATCGTATAGCCCTCTTCCAAGAGTTTCCGTACGGCTTCCAGTGCGTCCTCTTTGGACGGATAGTTCCCCACTCCGGCTATATTGTTAGGAGATAGGTACAACACGGCGTGCCAATCAGAGCTCATGCCGAACCTCGGGCTTGTACTCACGAATGACCAGCGCGCGATTGCGCAGCGTGAAGCGCTCGCTTGGAAAGTTGGCGATCGCCACATCAAGCGCGGCGTGGCCCATCGACACGCTCGACGAAGCCGAGATGACCCAGCGGATATGCTGGTCGTGGCGGTCCCACATCTCGACGCGAAACGGCAGATTCGTGGGAATGTCGTGCAGGTTGGGATTGGCGAGTTCGCGCAGCATTTCGTCCACGCGGAAAGTAAAGCTCCGAGGACGTACCCCAAAGGGTTTTGCACTCGGCACGCAGCCGCTCGAGCAGGCCAAGCGTGTGCAGCTGGCCATCGCCGTCCGCAGATTCCATCATGAGAACAGAATGAGAACGCCCGGCCGGGGAGTCAAGCCGCTAGGGCTTGTGGCCCTTCGCGAAGCGACGACAAGGAGCCATATTATCGGGCATGGCAAAGCGTAAGAGTAAGCTGCCGCGGTGGCAGATAGTGCGCCTCAAGGCAACGCCGGCTCGATTCATCGGACTTGTTGATGCGCCGGATGAAGAGAGCGCGATAAAGGTGGCAATCGAGCAATTTGAAATCCCGCCGGGAGATCAAGAGCGTCTAATCGCGCTGCGGGACCAATGACCTGTCCGACCTGCCAAGACACGCGGTGGGTTTGTGAGGCGCACGCCGATCGACCTTGGAACGATCATCCGAACGCCTGCCGATGCGGCGAGCCCGGTATGCCGTGTCCCGTCTGCAATGTGCCTAAGGAAGGCGAGCGCCCGGCAATGCCGCCGGGTTTTACGCCGCACTTTGATATCGACAAGGGATCAATACACTGAGCGGCGGCACCGCACGTTATCACCTCGTTTACAAATCAGAGCTAAAGCGTCGCATGGGGACGGTCTGCTACAAGGGCCCCTCACTACAGTCTTAAGAGCCCCGGTCGTTACGCTGACCAGCCGGGGCTCTTTTTATTGCTTAGCTCTTCAACAAAAAGAAGGCCCCGCCATTCACGGCCGGGGCCCCCAGAGAGATATGCCATGAAAAACTCTACACCATAATCTAGCTGGCCGCCACTAGACCCGCTGATTTGCCGAGCGGGCGCAGCTGGCGGAAGCCCTATAGACGGTTCGACCTTTGTCGGTGCCAAATGGGCCTATCTCAATTTCGAGAGGGCCCAATGGCAGATCAACCACCTGAAGTAATCCTTGGGATTGAAGGCTTTCAAATTCAGGCCACTGCCCTGCCAACGCACAAGGTGATCCGTTTTCGGACTGCGGTGGGATCTGTGGCGTTGATGGCAAATCGAAAATGGCTGCTCGACATCGGACGAGCGATGATAACAGCCGGCGAAGGAACGGTTGAGCCTTCATGAGGCTGCTCATATCGCGGCTCGTTTGGCTTCCGCCCCGCGCGGCTTCGACCATCGAGCCCGAACCACGCCGCGCATGATTTCCGATTTTTCCTCTTTCGTGAGTTTTGACCAACGGCTCTTGCGGCCCTTTTCCTGATTTCTTCGCAGTTTTCGCTCCGTGAGAACAAAATACGTGGTGGTACCACGTACTAACTTTTCATTCCTGGTTTTCAACCGCAGCCCGAATTTTCGTTCCGCATCTTCATCCGCCACCAACAAAAGCTTGACACCGAGCACACCGAGCACTGCACCCAAACTTATCATTCCTAGTCGTCGCACCGGATTTGTGCCAATCAACTTCGGCAGATATTTATCAGGCAATCCGGCAATCGCTGCATTTTCGTCCGACGACAGCGCTAGTTTCCGCTCCTGCGCGCGAGCCCGCATGGCGGCGACAAGACCATCGTAGTCAGTAATCTCGGCAAGGGGCTCAGCGTTCAATCCGCCCATCGCTAATTCCCGATGCCCATTAGCAGCATGTCGTGGGCGCTTCCGTGTTGTTGCGAGACCATCCCCACCAACATTTCGATCCGGCGCGTTGTCGGATACCAGAACGACCACGGATCCGCCGCCCACTGCTCCACCTGCTGGAGCGTGAGGTATGCATCCCAGACATCATGCCCGCTGCCATCTTGCCGTTGATGCAGAATTGAGTGCTCTGGCTCCCCATGTAGCCTGAGCCAACCTCACCGGGAGTGTTCGAGGTGCCTGAGTTAGTGCTGGTGTAGCTGTAGGTTTGCCCAGTAGCTAGGTTGACGATGACTATGTTCTGCCCGGCCGGCCCGACGCTCGCGCCCACAAAGTGCGGGACACCGGGCACTAGGTGATACGTGCTGGTAAGCGGGGTTGTTATCTGCGTGATGTGAACCCCGCCGCTGGTCCCGGACCCGAAGAACATAGTATAGCCTTGAGCATTGGTGGTCCCGGTGGCCATCGCCATCTGCGCAGAGCCAGACGAATTCGAGGTAAATCGCGGCGAGCGTTTGTTTGTTATCGGAAACTTGGATGCTGTTGTTGGCCGCGAACGCCGAGACGCTGCCCCCAGGCAGCGACACGGAAGGACCCATGATCGGGTCGATGACGCCTGTGACTGGGGTGGCCGTCCCAACGTGTATCGTCCTCCCCTCAAGTTTGTGAACCCAGTACCGCTCACAACGAGTGCAGATTGACGCAAGTTGACGGTCGCTGGGTGAGCCCAGTTTATTCCGGGCAGTCTGCCAGTAGGAAAGGAGAACGGACTACCTCTTCCCACCTGAAAGACGCTGCGCGCTCTCACGATCGTCGGAGCGGCGATCAGGGCCGCCCCCGACAGTGACGTGTGCAGCAATCGTCGGCGCGTTATCAGCATATGACCGCTCAGTTGTAGTGAATTGCGACCAGCGCAATCGTGACCGTGTTGCCGGACGCGGCAAGCGTTCCGCTGGTGCCGCAGTTATTCTGCGCGAGAACCTTGAATGGGAGCGCCGGCACTTGCACGAGCCCCTGGGCAATGAATGTCGCGGTAAGGGTGCTTGCTGGTAGGGGGACGATCGCATCAGGCGCGCGAGCTGGAGCAGTCGTCGTGCTCTCAAATGTGCTGTTGTTTGCCGATTGCAGGAACCACAGCGCGATGTTTGCGCCCGCTGCACAGGTGCGCGCCCGCCGTGCCGGCGTTGAAGGTGACTATGCCCCAAACCGCGGAAGCGGTACTTGCCCTGCGTGAATGTGCCGCTTGTGCCGCCGACCGAGCTGATGAATCACCGCCGCATTGGCGAGGCTGTTTAGCTCGGTCGAAAGCAGCGTGAGCGTCGAGGTTATCTGGCCGTTAGTGCCTGAGTTGTCCCAGAGGAAGTCAACAGTGGCAAACGATGGCGTGACCGCAAAGAAAAACGCGGCAAGTGTCGAGAGAATTTTGTTGCGGAGATTTTTCATATTCACGATCCCTGCGTGTACCAAATGTCGACATCGACGGCGCCTGAGCCGGTTGTGTTGATGCACACCCCGTTGCCCGACGTGTTGGCTAGGCCGGCCCAGGCCGCGTTGTAGAAGCCGACAACGATTGCGCGATGCCGCTGTCCTGTCCGGTGATCTGCGTGTTGCTCGATGAGCAGTTGGCGTTGGTGGACGCCGTGTTCTCAAGAATACGGCATTCGTCCCGCGGAGTTGGCGCCTTGTCAACCGCAAATCTTGACCGCCTGCGATGTGACGCCCCTGCACTGCCAGCGTGCTCCGTTGCGCTGGTAATGTGCTTGAACACATGCGAGCCGCAGACCACCAAGCCGTGTGATTGCCGGCGGTGCTGACGCCTTGGTAGGCCGCATCGGCGGGAACTGCACTTCCCGTCGCGGCGATCCCATTCTGTACAGCTGTCAGGATGCTGCTGAGCTGCGCAACCGAATCCCTTCAGCAGCGCAACGACCGACCACGACGAACCGTCGCTGCTCGCCGCGCTGTCAGCCTTTGTGCCTTCGGTCGTATCCCAACCATCAGCGCCCGCACCGACTGCAAGTGATCCAGCAGCATAAGCCCCACTCGCCACCGCGCCGGACACCATGGTAACGGCGCCCCCTCCACCGCGCCCGCTGCCTGATCCGCCACCAGCGCCTACGATCGCGACAGTGCCCGGCGTTGCCGTGATTGTCGTCGTGCTGCTCAGGTAATCGGCGGCCATATAGGCTCCGCCATTCGGACTGAGATTTCCGCAAGAGGCCCGCAGGATCGGCGTATCGGCGCTGGTTGGCCACGTTAGCCGCTGTCGCCAAATCCGACATTGGCGAGCGTCGCGCCCAGTGTTGCACACCCACACCGTAGGTCACGTGGTAACCAGAGCGACACGCGACGAGATCAAGAAACGGAAAGCGATACCGTCGCGCCGATTCTGACAAATGGGTGCCTTGTGCGAATGC
>CAVOHL010000033.1:0-633191 GCA_963695665.1 uncultured Alphaproteobacteria bacterium | reverse complement strand
GCGCAACGGCTTATCGCAATTAAATGATTCGCTATTTATTCGATCAGCGCGCACTGTCTCATGACCCTAACCAAACATGGGCAGAACATGAGAAATGGACGCCGGAATGGCGTGGCGATGGGCATTGTCTTGGCTGGATTTTTACGCGGCCACGCCGGGCGCGTTCGCCTTTGGTCTTTTAGATGCGGATTACGATTATCTTCTGGCGCAGCACATCGACAGAAGACAGGCCGCCAATGCTCGATCTCAGTCCGAAGGAACGCACGCGGGTGCACGATCTGATCAACGATCCGCGAACCGCCGGCGATCCGGCGAAGCGCGACAAGAATGTCAGGGACGAGCTCGCCTTGTTCCTCGGTCACCAGGTGTGGGAAAAGGAGCATCCGGGTCAATTGTGGGATGCGCCGGCGCGTTGAGCGTTTGAGCAAGCGTGGCCCGGATGAGCCGAGCGAAATCCGGCGCCCCTTCGCTGCTTGCGGTCCCGCATATCGCTCCGCTCACGGCTAGTCTCGTCGGCTAATTTCGCTGCGACAAGCAACGGTCGGTCAATGACCGCTTTGCTCCTGGAAGCGGACATTCCTCGGCGCCATCAGGGCGTGGTACCCTCCCCTCGTTGCAGCGGCCCGTTGGGCGCAAGGGCAAATGACAATCGGCATTGGCAGACGGCAATTCATATCCGCGCTGGGGGGCGCAGCGGTATGGCCGCGCGCCGCCTGGGCGCAGTCCGGCCGCACGCCGCGGCTTGGCGTGCTGATCGGTTTGCCGGAAAGCGATCCCGAGGGTGAACGGTGGCTAAAAGCGCTCCGTGAAGGCCTGGAGAAGCTCGGCTGGAAGGAAGGCGCCAATCTTCGGATCGACTTGCGCTGGGGCGATCCCAATCCCGACCGCTTGCAAATGATTGCAAGGGAACTTGTGGAACTGAAGCCCGACGTCATTCAGGTCACGTCAACGACGGCGACGGCGGCCATTTTGCGCGAGACCAAGACAATTCCGGTTGTGTTTGCCGTCGTGACTGATCCGGTTGGCTCGGGTTTCGTGCAAAGTCTGCCGCATCCGGGCGGCAATGCGACCGGCTTCATCAATATCGAAGCTTCGGTCGGGGGAAAGTATCTCGAAATCCTCAAGGAGATCGCACCACGAACGTCGCGCGCCACCGTTATGTTCAATCCGAAGACCGCGCCACAGTCCTCTTTCTATATCAAATCGCTGGAAGCCGCGTCGGCCTCGCTGGCACTTCCGCTTGCTGTCGCCCACATCGGCAGCGGCGAGGACATCGAAGCAGCGATCGCCGATCTGGCGCGGATGCCCGATTCCGGCCTTATCGTCTCGCCGGATTTATTCACGGCGTCAAAAGCTCAGCGCGAAATGATCGTCGCTCTGACCGCCCGCAATCGCATCCCCGCGGTGTATTTTTCGTCACTGTTCGTGCAAACCGGCGGATTGGTTGCTTACGGAGTGGACCTCCCCGATCTGCTGCGCCGAGCGGCATCCTATGTCGACCGCATCCTCAAAGGCGAGAAGCCGGCGGACCTGCCTGTGCAGCTACCGACGAAATTCGAGCTCGCGATCAACCTCAACACCGCGAAGTCGCTCGGACTGACCATCCCACAATCTCTGCTCGCCACCGCCGACGAAGTGATCGAATGAAGCTTTCGCAATGCGTCAATTGACGCGTGCGTCGTCAAGTCCGTCCGACGTTTCACCGACATGAGCAGAGAGGTTATGTTCAACACCCTATCGCGCCTGCGACGATCGGACTGGCTGGCGATCGCCTTCGTTGCCGCGCTGGCGCTCGGCTTTCTTCCCATCGCGTATCGCAAGACCGTCTGGTTTGGCCAGGGCGACGTGCAAGTTCTGTTTCGCGCCGGCTGGGCGGTCTGGACGGGTTATCCGCTCTACCAAGTCTTCGACGACCATGGCTGGACCTACCACTACCCGCCGACGCTGGCGCTGTTCATGGCGCCGTTTGCCAATCCAATTCCGGGCCATCCTCAGCCGGCGTGGGCGCTGCCTTACGCGGCGTCGGTCGTGATTTGGTACCTGCTCAATACCTTGTGCCTGATCCTGTCGGTTCATATCTGGGCCGGCGCCTTGGAGCGCTTTCAGCCTCGCCCAGGCGCTGACCGGACCGCTTCGCGGCCCGTCGCTGCTCCGGCTCGGTCCGGTTCTGGCGCTGCTGCCGTTCGTCGGCGACGGATTGGGGCGCGGCCAGGTGACGCCGATGCTGCTGCTGCTCATCGTCGCGTTTTTTGTTCTGTACGTCGAGAACCGTGCGGCGTCGGCCGCGCTGGCGCTGGCCATCGCCATCACGATCAAGCTGTTTCCGCTCGCGCTCGGAATTATTCCGGCGCTGCGCCGCGATTGGCAATTCATGTTCTGGGCGGCGGCTTGGTGCGGCGTTCTATTGATCGCCTTTCCGATAATCTGCGTTGGGCCGTCCGAAACGCTCGATTTGTATCGGGCAATGTGGACGAAGCATCTTTCCGGCATCATCAGCGGATCGATGTCGCACAAGATCGCCAGCGAAGTTTCTCCGGGAGCGTATTCGAATGTGAGCGTCGGATCGCTGGTGGCGCGGATCGTCGCGGGCGAGGCGTTTTACCAAGCGCCGTTGCCGGTTTGGGCCAATGCGCTGCAATATCTCTTCGACGCGATTGTCATTGCCGCGGTCGCCGTCCTTGGGCGTGGCGGCTTCTGGACTATGCGCGGCGCGCAGCCCGCCAAGGGCTATCCGCTGCTCGTCGCCGGTGCGGTTTTGTCCGCTGCCATCCCGCTGATGATTTTAGCGGCGAAACCGAACTATGTCGCTTTCGCCCTGCCGCTGATGGCCGTGCTGATGCTCGAGACTTGGCGGCGCGCCGGCCGGCAAGTCGTCACCGGCACCATGATCGGCTGGATGATTACCGGCATGGCTGTCGATGATCTCGCTCGAAGTGCGGTGGAACTGGCTCAAGCTCGTCGGGCTGATGACGTGGGCGTTGCTGCTGCTGGCGCCGGCGAGCCTCCCGATTGATCAGAACGGTGTCGGTTATGCCGGGGGAGCCTCCCCGAGTTGCGCGTAGCTTGAAAATAGCGGCGAGCCCGGATGAGCGGGCTGCTTCGACACTTTTGCGTATCCGAGCGCTTCCCCTTTCGCAGCGCCATCGATTTCAGATTGCATCAAAATACGATAGAGTGGCTATGTTGGAGACTGCACGTTCGGGCAAAGGACCGCCGTCATGAACAAGAAGTGAGCAATATCGACCACGCCGACGACGATACCCTCATCCACGAAATCTCCGACGACGCGGTGGAGAGCGCCGGAGATCCGGGAGCCGGCCGGCCCTGCTTTTCGTTCGCCGGCGGCGACTGCACGACGATCCCCGCCTGCTTCCCGCGCTGACGGCGCATGACCCGGCGGCGGACCTGGCGTCGCGGCGCCGGCCGCCGACCATTCGCCGCCGACCATTCAATCGCGTCGCAGCAGCGCCGGATCCGGTAATCGCCCGGCGATGCAAGCCCATCGTCCCTGCCGAGACGCTCGCAATATGCCCCGGCGGATCGGCTCGTCCTCAAATAGAGGTGGGCAGCTTCTGCCCCGAGCCATCGACCACGATGTCCAGCACTCGTCGCGCTCCTCGATGGCCCAGGGCGGCGGAAATCGGGGGGATAGGTCATGGCCCAATAAAACATGGCAACGAGAACATAAGTCCACAGCCCCGCGGTCTGGGGGCTCTGATGACCGACACCAAAAAGGGGTATAGGCACGCTGCTTGGCCCCCCTGTGGCCGCCTTCGTCCCTGCCGGTACGGCCTCGTCCGCGCCTCGTCCCGAATTAAAACGGCCCTCGTCTCCATTACATCTTTGCCGACACATCTTGCGGCGCGGCTCCGGGCCGTCGCCGGAAAAGAGGATGCCGTCATGTCCAAAAAAGACCGCGACATCGTCCTGCAAGATCTGGCGAACAGGACAGGAGCTGGGTTGGAGCCACCGCGCAAATGTCGTGCGGCAGTCCCGAGATCGTCGCCCAGCTCGAGCGCGACGGATTCCACAATACCGGCGCGCGCGCCCTGCTGATCGAATTCGAGGAAGCGCAGACCGTCTACATCGCCGCGCGCGACCGCCTGCAGAAAGAAGCCCAGCTCTAAAAACCGCGCCGGCGGCGCTCTGATGCCGGAGTGTGGCGCCCGAGTGTGGGCCTGAGCGCCGATTTCACGGGGAACGCATTGTGAGTTCCCGACTTATTCCTGGACCTGCGCTCGAATTGGGACGCCAACCCCATGGGGAAAGTGGACGATTATCGAGGCTTCGCCGCCGCCTTTCTCGACCTCGCCAAAGGAACCGCGGATCGCGCCGACAAGACACGCCTCTTTCTCATGGCCGAGGCCTGGCTCAACCTTGCCGACCGCGCCGCGCGGCTGGTCACGGGCCCGATCCGCGGGATCGCCGAACATCCGCTGGTGCGCAGGACGCTCGGCCCGGCACGGCCGGACGCTGAGCTGCCGGACGCTGAGCTGCCGGACGCAGAACAGACGATACCCGGACTGTTCCGGTCCACGGAACTTTAGTTTCCCTTTCGCATTGCCTCCGCGGTTAGCCGACGGGGGCCCGCATGCTGCAAAACCTCAGCCGGGAAGTCCGCGAGTGTTATCAACGCGCAGAAGTCTGCGCGCACAGGGCGCAGACCGCCTTCGACGAGGAGACGCGCCAGGATTTCCGCGCGCTCGAGAAGAGTTGGCTGAAAGCTCGCCCACAGCTACGAGTTTGCCGAGCAGATTTTGGCATTCACCAACAAGAGCAAGAGGAGGCGCGAGAAGTGGTGGGGATTGCGTCACCCGCATTGAGGTGGCCGGCAGCCGCGCAGTTTGCAGCTCCGGCGACAAAACCTCCCGTTGCGCGGTGCGACTAGTTATAAACGCGACGCTCCAACAGGGCGTTTGTTGACTGACCTGCTCGTCCCTCTGCGGCCTTCATGCTCGGCCTCGGCTGGTACAAAACCGCCGCAGTGCTTCTCGTTCTCTTCGTGCTCAGGCGCATGGTGGTCGGCCTCCTCTACGACAATCTTTTGCCGGACTGATCGGGCTCGACCCTGTCTCGGCGGGGCGCAAGCCGCAGTCATCGCGGTTTGGGATGTCGAGCGCCTGCGCGCCGGGAATCAGGGCGGCGAGAGCCTGGGGCGACCCGGCAATCAAATCTTCAGTCCCGACCGCGACCAGAACCGGCGCTGCGATCCGGCCGGCCTCCGCACGCGTCAATGGTTGTCGCGATCCGCGGATACAGGCGGCGAGCGCGCGCAGATCGGATTTGGTCTGCTCGGCGAAGGCGCGGAAGGTACGGCCGGTGCGGATCCGAGACGGCGGCGAGGCTTGGCGCCTCCAGCGCGTCCGCAATGCTCTCCGGCAATCTGACGCCGTCGACGAGCCGGATGCCCAGGCCGCCCAGGATCGCCGAGCGCACGCGCTGCGGGTGTGCGAGCGCCATCAGGGCGGTGATGCGGGCGCCCATCGAGTAGCCCATGATGTCGGCGCGATCGATCTTGAGGGCATCGAGCAACGCACGCACGTCATCGGCCATGCGGCTCGTCGCGTATTCGGCCGGATCGTAAAGCTTGGTCGACTGCCCGTGCCCGCGATTGTCGAGCGCAATCACCCGGCGGCCGGCGCGCGTCAGGCTCGCCACCCAGCCTGGAAGTACCCAGTTCACCTCCTTGGTCGACGCGAAGCCGTGTACCAGGACGATCGGCGGCCCCGCGCCGGCGTCGAGGAAGGCGATTGGCGTCCTCACCGATCTCTCCGGGCCGGCGGAGACGCCGACCGGCGCCGGGTCGGTCACCGCCGCAGAGATGGGCGTGAGCGATTTCGGCGGCATTGTGCTGGGCAAGCCCGTTCAGATGATTTCAGCGGATCATCAGATAAAGCCGGATGTCGCCGCAGGCATTGCGCGCCAGTGGTATGACCGCGATCAGGTCGATCTGATCCTCGACGTACCGGTCTCGGCGGTCGGGTTGGCGGTGCAGGCGGTCGCCAACGAGAAGAAGCTCTTCATCACTCAATCGACCGGCACGGCCGACTTCCACGGCAATTCTGTTCACCCGCACGCGCTACAATGGGTATTCGACACCCACGCACTGGCGGTCGGCACCGCGCAAGAAGTCACGCGCCGCGGCGGCAACACCTGGTTTTTCCTCACCGCCGACTACGCGTTCGGCCATGCGTTGGAACGCGATGCCACGCGTGTCATCGTGGAAAACGGCGGCAAGGTCATCGGCTCGGTCTCCCATCCCTTCGCTACATCCGATCTGTCCTCGTTCGTCCTCCAAGCCCAATCTTCGAAGGCAAAGATCATCGGCCTGGCGAGCGGGCCCCCTGACAACGTAAACGCGGTCAAGCTCGGCGGTGAATTCGGTGTCTTCCAGGCCGGCCAGCAGATGGCCGGCCTGTTGGTGTTGATTACCGACGTAGATGCTCTTGGGCTGAAAGCAGCGCAGGGACTTGTCTGAACCACGTCATTCTACTGGGACATGGACGAGCACCCGCGCTGGTCGAAGCGCTTCTCCGCCAAGATGAACCGGATGCCGACCATGTGGCAGGCCGGCATCTATTCCTCGATCATGAACTACCTCAACGCCGTCAAGGCCGCGGCACCGACGACCCGCTCAAGGTCGCGGCCAAGATGCGTGAAACGCCGGTCGAGGACTTTTTCGCCCGCAACGGACGACTGCGTGAAGACGGGCTGATGGTGCACGACCTGGTCTGGTGCAGGTGAAGAAGCCCGAGGAGTCGAAATATCCGTGCGGACTACTACCAGATCCTCACGCATATTCCGGGCGATCAGGCGTTCGGTCCGCCCAATCCGGCCTGCCCCTTGGTCAAGCAGTAATCGGGACGGCCACGGTCGTTGCGGCGCGGCTACCCGAACCGCCGCCCGCGGCGGCGGCCGACTTCGATCTGCGCAAGCTGAGCGCGGAATTCCTCGAGGATCCCTATCCGACCTATCGGGCGCTGCGCCAATTCGACCCGATCCACGTCATGGCGGACGGATCGTATTTCCTGACCCGGTATGACGACTGCCTTGCCGTCTATCGCGACACCGAAACCTGGAGCTCGGACAAGAAGCTCGACTTCCGGCCGAATTTTTCCGACAGCCTGCTCTACGAGCATCACACCACGAGCCTCGTCTTCAACGATCCGCCCTATCACACGCGGGTGCGCAAGCTGCTGGCGCCAGCGTTCACGCCGCGCGCGCTGCGCGCGCTGCAGCCGCGCATCGAGGCGCTGGTCGATCGCTTGCTCGCGGCCGCCGCCGAACGCGGCGAGATCGATCTCATCGCCGATTTCGCCGCGGCCATTCCGGTCGCGCTCATCGGCGACATGCTCGGCATCCCGCCAGACGAGCGCGCGCCGCTGCGCGGCTGGTCGCTCGCCATCCTCGGCGCGCTCGAGCCGGTGCTGAGCCGGGAAAAATTTGCCGCCGGCGTCACCGCGGTCGCGGATTTCAAGGACTATCTGAGCACCATCATCGCCGGCCGGCTGGGCGACGAGAAGCACGATCCGGCGGAAATCCTCTCCAAGCTGACCGACGCCAGCGAATTTTCCCCGGCGAGCGCGCCAGGCGAGCGGCTTTCCAAGCTCGAGCTCCTGCACAACTGCATCTTTCTCCTCAACGCCGGCCACGAGACGACGACCAATCTCATCGGCAATGCGGTCGATCTCCTCATCCGCCATCCCGACGCGATGCGCGATCTGCGCGAACATCCGCAAGCGATCGAGACCGCGGTCGAGGAATTCCTGCGCATGGAGAGCTCGAACCAGCTCGGCAACCGGCGCGCCGTCAAGGATACGCGGCTCGGCGGCATCGCGATTGCCGCCGGCAGCTATGTGCATATCTGCATCGGCGCCGCCAATCGCGATCCCGCCCAGTTCACCGAGCCGGACCGCCTCGACATAAGGCGCGAGCCCAATCGCCATCTCGCCTTTGGCACCGGCATCCACGCATGCGCCGGGATGTCGCTCGCGCGGATGGAGGCGCAGGTTGCGATCGGCCGGTTGCTGCAACGCTTTGCGCGCATCGCGCCCGCGGGCGCGCCGGCGCGCACCGGCCGCGCGCGCTTCCGCGGATTTGGCTCTTATCCGGTCCGGCTGAGCTAGGGCGCGTCCTCATAAATTCAGCTTGTTGAACGCCATTCGCTCGGTGCCCGCGGCCGGCGCCGCCAAACTCGGCTACTGCGGCGGCGTTGCCGGAGGATCTTCCGGCCGGCTCTGCCGCCGGTAACGGCGGCCATACGCGTCCAAGACATTGGCCGGTGCGAAATCGTCGGTGAGAATCTCGCCTTTCGCCGCCTTCGGAGTTTCAATCCGGGTGACGGTCACGAGCTTTGAAACGTCGAATCGGAACTTGTAACGATCCTGGGCGGCAACGGCTTTTTGCAGCGTCTCCGCCGCAGTGAAGGGATCAAGCCGCCCGAGGACAATCACATTCGATAGCGAATTGACCCGGTCGCCGGAGTTGAAGAAATCGAGTTCGTCGAAGGCGAGCTTCAACGTGCGAACGTTGCTGTCGAAAAGCTTTTCAGCGGGAAGGATATTGACTGCTGCCACGCCGTGCGGCGCGAGACGGTTGCGCACAAGTTGGTAAAACTCCTTCGTCATCAGATGAAAAGGAATGTAGCTGCCGGTGTAGGCGTCGACCATGATGAGATCGTATGGCTCGGTATGCCGGTTCAAGAACACGCGGGCGTCACTCTCAATGAGATGAAACCTGTTCGTTTCACGAAGCCCGAAATACTTCTTGGCGACGTCGATCACGCCCGGATCGAGCTCGACGGCATCGATCGTGGCATCCGGGAGAAAGCGGTCCAGATAGACCGGGATCGATCCGGCGCCGAGACCGAGGACGAGCACGCGCTTGATGTTCTGCGGATAGATTGCGGCAATGCTCATCACGTGGGCGTATAGCATCGGCAAGTCGTCGGGATCGGCCAAATTCACCTCGGATTCGTGGAAGTACCAGCCCTTCCATTGGAACGACAATTTGAGAATGTTCGCGTCCTTGCTGACGAAGATGTCGTTGTACACGGTTTCGAGGTGCGCGATCTGGCCGCTTTTCCGCGTAAGCATCTCGGCGCGGATCTTCGCATCGAACGGGTCTTCGGCGTTAGCGCGCGAGATCGGCAACAGCAATCCGGCGGAGACCAGCAATAGGGCGAGCGCACCAAGTCGCGCCTGACGCCGCTCGGACCAAGCGGCGCCGACGAGCAGCGCCCCTGCGAAAACCCCCAAAATGCCCAGCGTAAAGGTGATCGCCCGCGAACCAATCAGCGGGATGAGGAAGAACGTCGTCCCCAGCGTGCCGAGGATGCTGCCGGCCGTGGAGACACCGTAAACGGTCCCCGAGACGACCCCGGAATTGTGCTCCGAGCGCAGCAGCAGGCGAATGGCGAAGGGCGAATACATCCCGAGCAATGTGACCGGGAACACCATGATGGCCAGCGCCGAGACGATGCTGCCTAGCCTGATATCATCGATGTGCCAAACGAAGAACTGCAGCACCGGGTCGGCAAACGCAGGCAACAGCAACAGATAGGCTGACCCGATCGTCACCGTCGTGCCGAGGACGCGCGGCGACGGATGGCGGTCAGCGAGCAACCCGCCGATAAAATAGCCGACACACAATGCAGCCAATACCGTCGAGATCAATGCGGCCCACGTATAAATGCCGCTTCCGAAATACGGACCCAGATAACGCGATCCCAGCATTTCGAAACTCATCACGATCGCGCCGGTGAGGAAGGCGGCGATGTAGATGCAGCAAGCGAGAAGGCTGAACGGCCGACGCACTCGGCTCTTTGTCGCCTCGGGGCGCCGGTTCTCATCCAATGCGTCGATTTCCATCCGCGCCTTCCCCCTTGACCTCCCCACCCTTCCTTCGATTTTTCGGAGAAGGTTGGATCAGGAGTGGTTAAGCTCTATCATCCACGGCATCAACTGAATATCCGCGAATTCCGCAGGCCGTTTGGCGGACGGCATCGCTTTCGCAGCCAGGGTTCGTTCGTTGCTACTTGCTAGGCGTCTACCCTTGGGCTAATTTTATTGACGGGGGAAAAGCAGGCTCCCCTTTAGACGGTGCTTACGTCCAAGCTCTGCGCATCACTCGCTTGACGAGGAGATTGCGCGTGGACGGAAAGCGACCCTCGATTTCCAGGCACAATTTGTATTCACGTCTCGGCAGCAAAGCAGCGCCGGGCAAGCGCATGGTGCGCGAGCACCCGACGATGAGCAACCGAATCGCCGGTTTTTGGCGGATTCAACGCTGCGTCGATCCGAATGAAATTCGCGAAGTCCGCGGACGGAAACCCAAATCGACGCCGGCCGAAAGGGTCTGGGGCGTCGATAGACCGATGATTCAATCAAGAGGAGGTACGCATGCGTAGGTTTTTTTCGTTTACTCTTGCCGGTCTTGCGCTCGTGTCTGCGAACGCAGCGGACGCCCAGGAGATCGATTGGAAGCAGGTCGATGCCGCGCTCGGCAAGGCGGGCGCAGTGAGCGGCGAAATCCACCGCTACGGTTTTCCGCGCACCGATCTCGACGTCACGCTCGACGGCGTCACGATCAAGCCGGCTTTTGCTCTCGGCGGCTGGGTCGCCTTCGTTCCCGCGCATGACGGCGTGATGATCATGGGCGATCTCGTGTTGCTTGAAACCGAGATCAACCCGGTGATGAAAAAATTGATTGATAGCGGCCTGAGCATCACTGCAATCCACAATCATCTGCTGCGGGCAAGCCCCGCCACTTTTTACATGCACGTCGGCGGTCAGGGTGACCCGGTGAAGATCGCGACCGCCATTCGCGCCGCGCTGGCGGAGAGCAAGACGCCCTTCAATCCGCCGCCGGCCGTCGCCGCATCTCCGCCGGCGATCGATCTTGATACGGCGAAACTCGATGAGACGATCGGCGTGAAAGGACGGGCGAATGGCGGCGTTTATCAGTTCGTAGTTCCGCGCCGTGATCCCGTTACCGAGATGGGGATGGAGCTTCCGCCCGGTCCGACCGGAGCTGGCAAAGGGCTTGCGCGAGGCGATCGACCAGGTCGCCACAAAGAGCTGAGCCACACAAGCTGATCAGGGCTTCAAGTGACTACTTGGACAAAACGGCACGTCGGCGAACTTGTTGCTTACTTCTTGCGCCTTGGCCTCCTTGGCTTCGGTGGGCCGGTGGCGCTGGTCGGCCAGATGGAGAAGGAACTCGTCAGCGACCGCGGCTGGTTGACCAAGGAACAGATGCGCGAGGCGATCGCCATCTGCCAATCGATGCCTGGGCCACTCGCAATCCAGGTCGGTATCTACGTCTCTTATCTGCGCGGCGGGTTTTGGGGCGCCTGGGCGGGCGGATGGGCGTTTATCTTTCCGAATTTCGTGATCGTCGTCGCTCTGGGAGCCCTTTACGTTTACCTCGGCGACCTAAAGCCGGTGACCGCGATCTTCTACGGGGTAAGCCCGGCTGTGATCGCGCTGATCCTGCATTCCTGCTACCGGCTCGCCAGGCTCGGCATGGACGACGCCCTGCAATGGCTGATCGCGACGGCCTGCCTCGTCGTCACCGTGATCCTGCAAACCGAGGTTGCCGTTCTTTTCATCGGCGCCGGCATTGTCGGTATCGCCTATTACGGAAACATATTCCGCCGTCCGCCGCCGGCCCTGCTGCAAATCGCTGCGGCGCCGATGGTGTTGCCGGCGATGCCGGTCGCTTCCACCTCGATCCTCGGCAAGTTGCTGCTGTTTTTCCTGAAGGCGGGGTCGCTGACATTCGGAAGCGGGTTGGTCATTGTACCGTTCCTGCAACAGGGCCTCGTTGAGCAATATGGCTGGCTCGACGAGCGTCAGTTTCTGGTTGCGGTTGCCGTCGGGATGATCAGCCCCGGGCCGGTCGTGATTACCGCGACGTTTGTCGGTTATCTCGTCGCCGGTTTCTGGGGTTCGCTGGTCGCGACCGTCGGAATTTTCCTGCCATCATTCATCTTCGTGCTGGTCGCGGCGCCCGTCCTTGCGCGCCACGGCAGGAACCCAAATGTGCAGGGTTTCGTGAAGGGTGCTTACGGCGCGGCAATCGGAACTATTCTCGGTGCGTGTTTTCTGCTCGGCCGCATCGCGATTGGCGATTGGCTGACCTTACTGATCGGCGTCGCTTCGCTGGCGATCCTGTTTCGCTGGAAGGTGAGCAATCCGCTGCTGATAGCTGCCACGGCGGTCGTTGGCCTGATCGCTTTTCCGTTGCTGCGACCCGATTGGGTGATGCTGAAGTAAGAGCAGGACAACGGATCGACCCAACCCGGTCCTTCTGAGGTTCAATTTCCCGAGAGAAACGAGCCGCCGGTCCAGAATTGGTAATTGATGCCGAACCTGATCGCTTCGATGTTTTGTTTGATGCTTACCGGCCCAGAACTCGTGCTCGTCGCGGCGTCAAACAGAAGTCAAAGTTCGCGAGCCAAACCCGTAATAGTCGAACTCGATCCTCGCCGACCAAGCCGGCGCGAAAGCCCACTCGATGCCGCTTCCCAGCGTCCATCCGAAGCGCGTGTCGGCGCCAGTCTCATTGAAGCCCGGGAAAAAAATCATACCGCCAAATGCCACTGGGGTGGCGCTGAAGGCGTACCGATCGCGTGTCCCGGCGACGCCGCCCTTGCCGTAGAACATCCAATTGTCCCAGGTGTAGCCGACGCGCCCGGTGGCGCTGGTAATCCAATCGGTTCTCGAGGAGAGGTTTTTCCCGGAAAAGAATGGATCGCGATTGGTACCGCTAATGGTGGACCAACCGAAATCGCCCTCCGCGCCCAGAACCCAGTTGCGCGCGACCTGAAGATTGCAGCCGATCTGCCCGCCGCCTAGAAACCCCACGCCGCTGCCAGCGTGGACGAGACTCGCTCGCCGTCACCGCGATCGTCGTAGAACCGGAGAAGGCCGCGTCCCCCCATCCCGGGCCGGCATTTACGCCCAAGTAGCAGCCCGTCCAGCTAAATTGATTTGCAGGAGCCGGTGAAGCCGCCAAGGCGGGACCAGCGACTGTCAGCGCAGTCGCAGCAAGCAGGAGGGTTCGCATCGTCACCCCAAACCGCGACCCTATACCGCGCTGATCGGCGAGGCTGTTGCATAAGGGCAACATGCGGACAAAATCAGAATGACGGGCGGGCTATTCCTGGTTGCGCCTAATTGGAACGCCTTCGCAACAGCTAGGCATGCCGAGCCTCTCCCGAGTGCCAAGTAGCATGGCGGTGGGCCGGATTTTGCCGAAGAAATCAAGTTTCGGTACGGATCTTCGATGGGGCGGACCCAGCGCTTCGCCAGGATTGCCAAGCCTCGCGGGAGAGGGTGAGCGTGTGCACGGTGAGCATAGAATCATCGGCTGCCGAGCGAAGTTGGTCCATGGGACCATCCATCTTCCATCCGATACCTTGCATGAAATGAAGAACGATCTTGTTGCGGGCCAGGACGTTCGCTTTCATGGCATTCAAGTTCGGATTTCTAAAAAAATAATCAATGCAAGGCGTGGCAATAGTCGAGGCAACCCCTTTGTGCCGATATTCCTTTTCGCCGATGAGAGTATTCAGCAATGCAATACCCGAAGCATAGTCGATATCCAGTCTGGTGATCCCAATATGCAAACGCGAACTTCTCTCGAAAATTCCCAGGAGCAGATGCGATCTCTGATCGAAGCGATTGATATATTTTAGAACATCATCCTTCGTAAAATTCGCGGCTTTCGTGTTCAGCATGTAAGCCGCTTCGGGATCCGACAGCCATTTCGCCCAACGTTCCGAGGCATCCTTCCTCCGCACCGTACGTACGAAGTAGGCTCCGCATTGAATGAGGATGTCCTTTTTTGGAATTGACGGGGTCTGCATGCCGGCGCCCCAGTCACGCCGCTTGCAGTTCGGCGGTGCGGGCGCGCCGAGCCTTGCGGTGCTCGAGATAACGCAGCGTCATGCGCTCGACCGCGGCTTTGCTGGAGGAGACAAAGCCGAACAGCATGAGCGCCGCCCAAAAGAGCCAGGTCGCGAGATCGAAGGCGCCGACGGAGAGCACGATGGCGGCGCGGCCGACGAGCTTGACGATGGCGCGGGTCTTGCCGCCTTTCGCCGCCGCGAGCCGCGCGAGCCGCGACACGTCGCGCGGCTCCTCGGCGATCTGCAGCGTGTCGAGCGCCGCCTGCGCGCCGGCCTTGCTCTCGATGCGGCCGACATCGCCGACGAGTGTGGCAAGGCCGCCGGCTTCTTCCACCTTCACCACCTCGCGCGCGGCGCGCACCGCCAGGACCGGGTTGAGCCGGCCGGTGCGGCGGGCCGCCTTGACGAGGGTGAGACCGATCCGCGCCGGCGCTCCGGCGCCGAGCGTCGCATAGGTGCCGGCGGTGATGGCGATGCCGACCCCGGCGAGGCCGAGGATCCACGGGTCGGCCGGCTGGCCGGCCAGATAGCGCGTGCCTTCGCGCGTGGCGTCGCGGATATCGCCGAACACGAAAAGGTCGCCGAACGCGGTGCCGGCGAGGCTCGCCAGATCGACCGGCTCGCCGGTCCACAGTCCGTGCAAGAACCGTCCGGCGGTGCCGGTGAGCGTGGCGGCCTTGGCTCGCGCTTCCTCGATCCTGCCGGCGAGCAGCGGATCGACGGCGACGCCGCGATCGGCGGCGAGATCCAAGAAGCTTTGCGCGAGATCGATATCGCCGGCGGCGAGCGCGGAGCGGATTTCGCGCTCCGCGACACTGCGATCGAAGGCGACGCGCTCGAGCGCCCGCTCGCTCACCGCGACCGGATCGTCGGCCGCGGCCAATTGCTGCGCGGTATCGAGGACGCCGCGCGTGAGCGGCAATGCCGCAATCCCAAAGATTGCGGCGCCGATGAGCGCGCATAGCGGGTGGCGCATCGATCGGATCAATCGGCTTTGCCGCGCACCCTCGCCGTCCGTTCGTTGCAAGCCTTCTTGTGGCATGCCTTCTGGCCCCATCGCCGTCATTCTAACATCCTAACATCCGATTTGCGGCCTTTTGACAACGGGCCGCCGGAGCGCGATCCGGTTGCGCCCTACGAAATCGGCGGCACGGACCGATATGGTGCGCCGGCAAGGCGGACGCGAGCATGGCGGAGACGATCGTTCCCCATTTCCACAACGACCTCGGCGTGGCGGTCATCGAGATCGGCGCCCGGGAGTTCATGTGCGTGGGCGCCACGCCCCCCTTCGACCACCCGCATGTCTATTGCGACATGGGGGACGATGCCGAGTACATTTGCCCGTATTGCTCGACGCTTTACCGCCACGACCCGACGCTCGCGGCCGATGCCGCGCGGCCGGCCGAATGCGCCTTGCACGATATCCGCGTCTAGGCGGCCGCGCTCAGCCGGCGCGCTGATGTCCCCGCGCTCGATCATTGTCGCCGGAGCCGGTATCGGCGGTTTGACCGCGGCGCTGGCGCTCGCGCGCAACGGCTTTCGCGTCGTCGTGCTGGAACAGGCGGAGCGGCTCGAGGAAACCGGTGCCGGCATCCAGCTGTCGCCCAACGCCGCGCGCATCTTGATCGATCTCGGCCTGGAGAGCCGGCTGCGGCCTTCCGCCGTCGCGCCGGCGGCGTTGCGCGTCCTTGACGGCGTGACCGGGCGCGAGATCGTGCGCATGCCGCTCGGCGAATACGCCGAGCAGCGCTACGGCGCGCCCTATTGGACGATCCATCGCGGCGATCTGCAGGCCGCGCTCGCCGCCGCCGCCGCGAGCCATACCCGACATCACCGTCAAGCTCGGCATGCAGGTCGAGGATTTCGTCGCTCATCCCAACGGGCTCACGGTTTCGGCACGCGGGCGCGGCGGCGTTTCCGACGCGCACGGCGTTGCGCTCATCGGCGCCGACGGATTGTGGTCGCTGGTGCGCAAGCGGATCGGGCATCGCGCGCCGCCGCGCTTTGCCGGGCGCACGGCGTGGCGCGCCATGGTGCCGGCAAGGGAGGTCGCGCCCGAATTCCGCGAGCCGCTGATCCACCTCTGGCTCGGGCGCGACGCGCATCTCGTCCATTATCCGGTCAAGGCCGGCCGCGTGATCAACATCGTCGTCATCACCGCCGACGCCTGGGACGCCCCGGGCTGGAGCGAGCCCGCCGGCCGCGCCGATCTCATTCCGCGCCTCGCCGCCGCCGGCTGGACGCCGCAGGCGCGCACGCTCGTCAACCAGCCGGAAGCGTGGCTCAAATGGGCGCTGTTCGATCGCCGGCCGATCTGGCGCTGGTCGCGCGGACGCGTGGCGCTCCTCGGCGACGCCGCCCACCCGGTGCTGCCCTTTCTGGCGCAGGGCGCCGCGATGGCGATCGAGGACGCGGCGGTGGCGGCGCAGTGTCTAGCGCGAATGCCGAATGACGCGGAGGCGGCGCTGCGTACCTATGCTGCGCTGCGCCGCGCCCGCGCCTGGAAGGTGCAGCAGGCGGCGGCGCGCAACGGCACGCGCTACCATCGCGGCGGCGGCGCAAGTGCGCTGCGCAACACCGGGATGCGGATGATCGGCGGCGCACGGCTCCTGCACCACTATGATTGGCTCTACGATTGGCAGCCGCCGGCGGCTTTTTCGATCAATTGATCGGAACGCGAGCACTGGATAACGCGACCCTGGATAAGGCGAGCCCTGGATTAAGGCAGACGCGCCGCATTTTCGGCAACCTCTCTACCCCGCCGGCCCGGCAGGAACATTTGGTCAACCCGGATGTTCAGCCTGAAGAACGGCCACCCTGAACATCCCGATGGCTGTGATGGTTCGCTGGAGAGGAGTAACTTCCCATGTGCGATTACAGTCTGCATCTCGTGGCTTCGCGGCCGGCCCAGGTCGGCGATACGCTGATCGCGACCGACTTCGTGAGGACGATCACCCGCGGATTCTCCGCCGTGGGCGAGCCCGACGTCGCCGTGTGCCTGTTGCCCGGGACGGAATTGGCTTTCGAGAACCCGGTCGACTATGAGCGCGCCCTGAGCCTATTCGGCCGCGCCCGCGTCGAGCACAAGGTGGCGCGCTTCCGCCAGGTCAACATGGAGGACCCGCACGTCCACCACGATGCGCTTGAATTTCCCGGCGGGCAGATCGTGATGCTCACCCGCCTCGTTCCCGGCCAGCGCGCAAGCGTGCTGCAACTGCCGGCGTCGCCGCAAGAACACGGCCACGCCGTCGAAAGCGCGCCGCATCGCTCGTATGAGATGATCGACGTCTGAGCGCCGAGCGGGCGAAGCTGCGCGATCCCGCGATATTACGCTGGCTCGTCGGCCGAGGCGTGCTCGACCTTCTCCGCGAATACCGCCTGGATCTTGGCCAGCATTGTCAGCGCCGAGAAAGGCTTGACGATGTAATTGTTCACGCCCGCTTTTTTCGCCGCGATCACGCTCGCGGTGTGCGATTCTGCCGTCACCATGATGAACGGTATTTGGCCCAGGTCGGGATCGGCGCGCACCTGCTGCTTCGTAGCCGGTCATCGGCTCCATGTTCCAATCGGAAATCACCAGGCCGTAACGCTTGGCGCGCATCATTTCGAGCGCCGTGCTGCCACCGTGAGACCCGTCAACGTCCTCGAAGCCAAGTTGCTGCAGCATATTGCGGGTGATGCGAACCATGGTCGAGGCATCGTCGACCACGAGGATTGACCTCGAAGGATCGATCGCCATGCCTCTGCTCCTGGCGCACTCAGCGTGCGGGCCGACACGGAATTGGCTAGGCATATCGGGCGGGCGCCCCAGGCTTACTTCCCGGGCGCGATGCAAAACCTAGCAACGCGAATTGAACATTGGGTTAATCCTGGCCAAGAAAAGCCCTCCCTTGATCTCCGCTGTCCCTTCCACCGCGCCGCAGTGGCGCGGACTAACCCGCATTAAGTCATCGTCAACGGAAACCTCACCGCGGGACGCGGTTAGTCGCGAACACCGGGGAAATATCGGTGCCCTCGGCCAAATTCCGCCAAAATCCGTGACGTGATTTTCGGCTGCGGGCCCGCGCCGCCGTCGCGCACAAAACGACACAACGCCGTTGTTATCTTGCGTCGGTGAGGTTACCGTGGATCGCCAACAGCGCGGAGATCGAGAATGGCACGGGGCACTGTGAAGTGGTTCAATTCGCAAAAAGGCTACGGATTTATTCAGCCGCAGGGTGGCGGAAAGGACGTGTTTGTCCACATCTCCGCTGTCG
This sequence comes from uncultured Alphaproteobacteria bacterium, assembly GCA_963695665.1. Lineage (GTDB taxonomy): Bacteria > Pseudomonadota > Alphaproteobacteria > Rhizobiales > Xanthobacteraceae > BOG-931. Next base: position 615,020 of record CAVOHL010000033.1, on the reverse strand, counting down.
AGAAGGCCGGCCTCAGCGGCCTCAATGAAGGGCAGGTCGTCGAATACGAGGAGGTCTCCAACCGCGGCAAATCCTCGGCGGAAAATCTCAAGGTCCAACGCTGAACGGTCCGCTACGCGCTTTCTGCGGACCGCTACCCAGCGCCATTCGACCGCGGCCAATGGGTTGAGCGACGTTGCGCGGGCAGCGACAATGACAGTCGACGAATCCAAGCTTCTCAAGAAGGGCGCCCGCGTCTATTGGCGAGGCGATGCCGCTGACAGCGGCGTTATCACCGAAACAAGCTGGGATGCGGTCACGATCGCCTGGAACAATGGGCAGGTGGCGAGCGTGCACCACGGCGACATGCGCGAGGTTCAGCAGACGCCGGCAAAGCCCCGCACCGTGTAACGGGTGCCCAACCAATCCACTCCGGAGGCATTGCTCCGGTTTTGATTTGGGTCCAAACTCGTTCCCGTGGAACACAGAGGCATCCGATATACCATCCGCACTCGGATCGAGCGCGAACAATGGTACGTCGCCATTCATCCTGCGGGCATTGAAGTGGCCGGAAAGGTCATTACCGGACCGCGTGAGAGCGCGGAATTGCGCGCTCACGCGATGATAAACAGCTGGCTGGAAAAGCACCCGGCGCAAAGCGCGTAAACCCCGTCAAAATTCGACTGGACCACCGGACCCCGCCGCCGCTTCCTTTCAGCCCGTGACGCCACTCATTCCCTCAACGAACGCGCCAGCCGATGACTGTCGCTTCGATGCGCTGGCTTGTATCTACGCTTTGCCAAATGCCGTCGTTCCATCGACACAGGAATGGAATGACATAGGTGCCGACGTGATCCTCGCACAGGATCTCAAGCGGCTGGTCCGTAGGCGGTACGCCTTCATGCATGAAGGCGTCGATGCGCTCTTGCCGTGTTGCCATGTCCGTTCTTAACGCCACCCTATAAGTTCGTCGCGCGGTCGAGCTGCCGGTCTCGAAGCGGGTCAAGTTCGCGGGCGCCCGGTGACCACCCAGGCCTGATTGATCCGGTTTCGTCAACGAAACATTAACCGACTCAGCGGCACGCTTCCGCCCGGCCAGTCACCATCCGGTCGCTTGCGGGAGACTGCCGATGCCCGTCGAGATGCTGAACTACCAGGAACTTGGCGCTCGCCTTGGAGCCTCGGCTGAGGCCGCTCGGGCGGTGACAAAACGGCTGCGCTTGCCGCGACAGCGAGGAAACGACGGCAAGACGTTGGTCGCCGTCGACCTCGCTGAGATTCGGCACAAGCCCATGCCCGCCCGGTCACCGGCCGGTCACCGTCCGGACACCGATGGCTACGCCACCTACCTCGAGGCGAAGATCACCGAACTGGAGGACCACATCACCCAGCTCGAGATCGCCGCGAGCGGTCACCGGGCGGACTTCGACCGCGAGCGCGAGCGTGGCGATTCCCTCATGACCGAGATTCTGAAGTTTATGGCGGCCGCCATGTCAGCTCGCGAGGCGGCAGCGCGACTGGAGGGCGAAGTGGCTGCGTTGCGGTCGCGTCCGTGGTGGCAACGTCTCGTGGGGTAGCCGACGCAACCCCATCGCCCACGGCGCTGCGATCGAAAGGCCCATGGCGTTTTTGCGCGGATAACGGAGAAATCTACGTCCCCGTGTTCAGATTGTCATGGTACGGGCAACCGGTTAGTCCCGGCGACGAAAATCTCGACAGCACGGGCGGATTACCAAACTTTCCGCACAGGTGAGCAAAATTGCAATTTCTCATTTGATCGGCTGGCGGCAGGCCGGCCTGTGCGCCCGTTAGAACGGCGACTGTGACCGGCTGATTCAGCACCGAGCATTCATAATCATCGCGGCGAATATAGCGCGTCATTGCCTTATACCCTGGCCACCCTGTCGGCCCTTCCGGAGCCTCACAGTCATGCGGACACAACGGCGAACCGCTCGGCAGCACGTTATGGAATCTTCTGCAAGATACCGTCACTGCGCACTTTTTGGCGCGCTCGGAGGGATTCGAACCCCCGACCCCCAAATTCGAAGTCTGGTGCTCTATCCAGCTGAGCTACGAGCGCCAATAGCCGGCGCGGCGCGCGCACAATAACGGCTTTGCGTGGCTGTTCAAAAATCGCGTCGATTGCCCGCACCACGACACGATAGCCGCCAGCGCGGTCGCGCACGGAGAGGTTTTAGGGAACTTCCGCCATGCGTGCCGGGCAAGGCGGCTATTCAGCCCCGCCGGGCGGTGGGCGGAACGCCGGCGGATGGGGCCGGTTATCGGGGGGACCATGAAAGACGGGAGATTTCATCATGTCTGACTATCGCGATCCCAATGATCCGATGTGGCGCAACACGCCCTATACTGCGGATCAGCGCGGCTACAATGCCACCTGGGGGTGGATTGCCGGAGCGGTGTTCCTGGTCATCGTGCTGGCGATCGCCTTCGGCGTCAGCAACGAGCCGACCCATACGGCATCGAACGACACGGCGCCGTCTGCGCACATGGCCCCGCCGCCGGCGATAAATCCGGCAAGCCCGGCCAACCCGTCGATGGCGCGTCCGGCGCCGGTGCCGGCCCCTACTCCGGGCGCCAACCCCGCGCCGCAGGGAAGCCAGTGATCCTGATCGCGTAATCCTGATCGCGTAACTGTCACAAGCTTCGCAAACGGCCCCGGTCGCAAAACCGGGGCCGTTTCGTAGCGGCCGCACTAGGCGTCGAAGGCCGGATCGATCGGCACGCGGTAGCCATTGGCCAGCCGGTTGGTTTCGTTGGCCATGCCGACGACGGCCATGAGCTCGCCGAACATCGCCTCGCTCATGCCGGCCTTGCGCGCCGCGGCGCCATGGCTGGCGATGCAATAGCCGCAACCATTGGTGACGCTGACCGCGAGGTAGAGCATCTCCTTGGTCAGCGCATCGAGCGCGCCCGGCGCCATGACCTCCTTGACGCTCTCCCAGGTGCGCGCGCAGCGTTGCCGGATCGTGCGCGAGATATTTCCAGAAATTGTTCACGTCCTCGACCTTGCGCGTGCGCTTGATGTCGTCGAACACGGCGCGCACCTTTGGCGCGGCGTCGCGATATTCGATCGGCCGGTGGACGGTCATGGCCTCTGCTCCTGGTGAATGAATGCGCGCTCGGCGGGAACGTTAACGCGCATCATGCCCGTGCACCACCGGCGCGCCAGTTCACCAGGAACACCCCGACGACGCAGACCGCCATGCCGGCAAGCGCCGGCAGCGCCAGGTGCTCGCCGAACAGCGCCCAGGCCATCAGCGCCGTCACCGGCGGCGTCAGATAGAACAGGCTGACCACGCGCGTGGCCGCCGCGCGCCGGATCAGGAAGTAGAACAGCCAGATGCCGCCGAGCGAGAGCACGAACACCAGCCATCCGAGCGCGAACAGGAACGCGGCGGTGAGCCGCACATATCCGGCCTCGAACGTCGCCGCGCCGAGGAAGAACAGGATTCCGGCCGCCGCATACTGGATGCCCATGGCCGGCCGCCAGTCGATGCCGCCGCCGAAGCGCTTCTGGTAAAGCGTGCCGACGGTAATGCCGATGAGCGCCGCCGCCGAGGCAGCCCAGGCGAACGGCGTCGCCTCGCCCGCCGAGGCGCGGTCGCGCACGACCAGATAGACGCCGAGGAGACCGAGCGCGAGCCCGAGCCATTGCCGCGGCATCACCCGCTCGCCGAGCCAGCGATTGGCGATGGTCGAAGTCAAGAGCGGCTGCAAGCCCACGACCAGCGCGGAAAGCGCCGCGGGAAGGCCGTTCCAAATCGAGACATAGACGCCGCCGAGATAAAGGCCGTGCACCAGAAGACCGGTCGCGGCGCTGTGCAGCGTCTCGGCGCGGCTCGGCATCGGCGGCCGGGTGAGGAGAATAATGATGCCGAGGAGCAGCACCGCCCCCATCATACGCAGCCACAGAAAGGTCAGCGGCTCGGCGTAAGGCAACCCGAGCTTGGCGCCGATGAAACCCGAGGCCCAGAGCACGACGAAAATGCCCGGCGCGGCAAAGACCGCGAGATCCTCGGCCGCACGCGGCGCCTTCTTCTGTTCGACGGCCAGTCCCGGCATGGCTGCGGCGACTGTAGCGCGATCCGTTAGCAGATGAGCAACCATGATTGCGAACGTCGCAGAACCAATCCGACCCTAGCCGATTGAACATCCGCTGGAGTGCAATCGCACGAAGGGGGAACGACGGGCGCAAGCCGCGTCGGGACCGTAGCTGGAGCGCCGCGATGTCCCGCAATATCAGCATGCTCATTGCCGACGACTGTCACGCCATTCAGCAGCTTCTCGCCGACGCGGCGCGCGCGTCGCGGCTGCCGCTGCGACTGAGCATCACCGACAATGGTCGCGACTGCCTCACCCTGCTCAACGGAGCGCATATCGATCTCGCCTTCATCGACGTGCATATGCCCGAGCTCTCCGGCACCGAGGCATTCTGGTCGGCGCGCAAGCAGGGCATCAAGACTTTCGTAACCCTGATGTCGACCCCGCCGGCGGCCGAGGCCGTCGAGGTGGCGAAAAAGCTGCAGGCCTACGAGTTCCTGTTCAAGCCGTTCGCGCTGACCGATGCACTCGGCATCATCAAGACCTACGCACGCATCTCGGCGCCGACCAAGGTGCTGGTGGTCGCAACGATTCCTCCTCCGTGCGCCAGCTGGTGCAGAAGATCGTGCAAGGCAGCGTATTCAATTGCGAGGTCACCGAGGCCGGCGACGGGCCGACGGCGTTGACGCTCTGCCGCACCTCGGAATTCGATGTCGCCTTCCTCGACCAGAACATGCCGGGCATGAGCGGCCTCGCCACGATGAAACGGCTGATGCTGGTCCAGCCGTCATTGAACTTCGTCATGATCTCGGCCGAGCATAGCGCGACGCTGGAGAACCAGGCGCTCGATTGCGGCGCCTGCGCGTACCTGCACAAACCGTTCGATTCGCAGGACGTCGACCGCGCGCTGCACGTCGCCTTCGGCCTGCGTTCGCCGAACCTGCGAGTGAGCGGCGCCGAGCCCAATTTCGAGGTGGCGATCGAAGGGAGCACGATCCGCCTGGCGCACAAGGTGAGCGGCCACATCTTCGAATATCTGTGGTGCGCGCGGCCGCCCTACCTGCGCAACTGCGTGGTCCGTCCGGCTCCCGCCTGCACCATCGCGCCCGCCAATGTCGCGCCGGTCGCCGAGCAGGCCGCATTGCTGCAATTGCGATCCGCGCATCTTCTCGCCGCGTAGATCGCCGTCGTGTCTGAGTGGAAGTCTGAGTGGAAGCGCTAGCGTAAATCCGGGGCCGGCTCCGCCCCGGATTTCGCTACGCTTCTCTCATAAGTCCGGCCGCTTCGGGCCGGGCCCGTCGGCTTCATCCGCGCTGCCGCCCCCGCCCGTCTGCCGCGCCGCCATTTGCCGGAGCACAGCATCGAAGCGCGCGCCTTCGGCGTAGGCCGCGACATTCGCCGGCGGCGCCGGATCGACGTTGAGCCGCGTGTCGGCCGTCGTCGCCCCAGTGACGCTGTGGATCGGAATGACGCCGGCCCAGACGGCGGCCGCGTAGTCGGCCTCCTTGTCGATGACGCCGATGCCGCCGCCGCGCGCCTGCGGCGAGGAGACTTTCGCCGTCGCCTCCTCGATGGTCATCGCCATGACCGAGGTGGCGGCGAGCTCCTCATCGCTGATCGCGCGCAGTTCGCGCGCGCGGCCGGCGTAGAGCCGGTCGATGAGGCGGTCGAGCACGCGGCGCTTTTCCTCGACCTCGGTTATTTGCTCGGCGTGGCCGAAGGCCATGACCGAGCGAAAGAGCAGCGTGTGCTTGAAGCCGCAGCGCGCCAGCACCAGGCCGTCGACGTGACTGACGGAGAGGCAGACCGCAAGCGGCGCCGCCGTGTCGCGAAACAGGCGGCTCGCGCCGGCGCCGTGCCAATAAAGCCGGTCGTCCTCGCGCCAATAGGCGGTCGGCGTGACATAGGGCGCGCCATCGACGACATAGCCGACATGCGCGAGCAGGCCGGAATCGAGAATGGTGTCGACCGTCGCCCGGTCGTAGTTGGCGTAGGCCTGGCGGCGCATATGCGTGCGGGCGCTGGCCGGCGGCTTGAACATCTGGGTCATCGTCGAATCTCGGTGCTTGTCCTTCAGGGGGCGGGAGACTAGCCTGCAAAGTGGTCCTATCCGAAATCCACTTTGCCACAATGAGACAGACCACTTCCCGCAAGCGACCCGCGCGCGTCCGCGCCAGAGCCGGATGGGCGGCGCTCTATGCGTGGCAGGTCGAGCGCGCCGCGGCCACGCCGATCTTCCGCCAGGTCTATCTGCAGATGCGCAGCGCCATCCTCGGGCAGCGGCTGTCCCCCGGAGCAAAACTTCCCTCGACGCGGGCGCTCGCGGCCGAGCTCGGCGTCGCCCGCACTTCGGTCATTTCCGCTTATGAGCAGCTTCTCGCCGAAGGCTATCTGTCCGGCCGTGTCGGCTCCGGCACTTACATCAGCGCCGACCTGCCGGAACCGGTCGAGCGGCTGCGGCCGCGGCGACGCAAGGCCGCGCGCGCGCCGGCGCCGCTTTCAGCGCAAGCGCGCGCCTTCGCCGCGCTCGGCGCCATCGCCGTCGAAGACGAAGACCGCCCGTTCACCAATGCGCGCGTGCTCATCGACGCGCGCACCATCGAGGTCTGGCGCCGGCTCACCCAGCAGATGTTTCGCGGCTTCGATCCGATCCACCGCGGCTATGCCGACGCGCGCGGACTGCCGGAACTGCGCCGCGCGATCTGCGATTATCTCGGCGCCGCGCGCGGCGTGCGCGCGAGCCCGGAGCAGATCATCATCACCTCGGGCACCCAGCACGCGATCGACATCGCCATACGGGTGCTCCTCTCGCCGGGCGACGAGGTCTGGGTCGAGGATCCCGGCTACCCGATGACGCGCCGGGCGCTGGCGGCGGCCGGCATCGCGCTGCGTCCCGTCGCCGTCGACGCGCAGGGCCTCGACGTGCGCGCGGGCCTGCGTTCGGCGCCAAGAGCCCGCGCCGCGTTCATCACTCCCTCGCACCAATATCCGCTCGGCATCATGCTGGCGATGACCCGGCGGCTCGAGCTGCTCGCCTGGGCGCGCGATGCGGGCGCCTGGATCATCGAGGACGACTACCACAGCGAATACCGTTACGCCGGCCGGCCGCTCGCCGCCCTGCAAGGCCTCGACGAAGCGGAGCGCGTGATCTATGTCGGCACCTTCAACAAGGTGCTCTTCCCCGGCTTGCGGCTCGGCTATGCCGTGGTGCCGCCGCCGCTGATCCAGAGTTTCGCCGGCGCGCGCTTCCTCATCGACCGCCAGGCGCCGACGCTGTCGCAAGCCTTGGTCGCGGAGTTCATGCGGCAAGGTTATTTCGCCGCGCATATCCGCCGCATGCGCCTTCTCTATCGCGACCAGCGCGACCTCGTGGTCGGCGAATTGCAGCGCCGGCTCGGAGCGCGCATCGCGGTGACCGCGCCCGAACAGGGCATGCATCTCGTCGCCTTTCTGCGCGACGGGCTCTCCGACGTTGCGCTCGAGGCGGCGCTGCGCGAGCACGGCGTCGTCGTGCGCGCGCTCTCGCGCATGTATCTCAAGGCGCCGCCGCGCCAAGGCTTCCTCCTCGGCTTCACCGGCTTTCCGCGCCAAGTCATCGTGCCGGCCGTGGCGCGGCTCGCCCGCGTCGTCGCCGGCGCCAAGGCGTGATTGTGGCCGCGCAAGCGGCCGGGCAGACTATCCCGGCGGGAAAGAGGACGAACAGCAATGCCGAAGACCCCGGACTATTTCGCCGGCAAGACCATCATCATCACCGGCGCCGCGAGCGGCATCGGGCGCGCCACGGCGCTCATTTTCGCGCGCGAAGGCACCAATGTCGTCTGCACCGACCTCAACGAAGCCGGCGCGCGCGAGACGGCAGCGGAAATCAACGGCAAGGGCGCGCAGGCGCTGGGGCTCAAGGTCGACGTGACCCGGCGCGAGGAGGTGGGCGAGATGGCGGCGCGCGCGATCGCCGCGTTCGGCAGCGTGCAGTTCCTGTTCAACTCCGCCGGCGCCGCGATCCGCCGCGCCAAATTCCTCGAGATCGACGACGCGCTGATGGAGAAGACCTTCGCGCTCAACGTCAACGGCACGCTCTACGCCATGCAGGCGATCCTGCCGCATATGCTCGCCAACAAGGCGGGCGTCATCGTCAACATGGGCAGCATGGCGCACCGCCGCGGCGGCCCCGGCTCCTCGATCCACTACGCCGCGGCCAAGGGCGCGGTGGTGACCATGACCATGGGCGTGGCGCGCGAATTCGCGACGCAAGGCATCCGCGCGGTGTCGATCTCGCCCGGCCCGATCAAGACCCCGTTCCAGGACGCGGCGCAATCTTCGCCCGAGCTGATCCAGCGTTTTTTGGAGGACGTGCCGATGAAGCGTTTCGGCACGCCGGAAGAGATCGGCGAGCTGGTGCTGTTTCTCTGCTCCGACGCCTGCGAATTCCTGACCGCGGATACGGTCTATGTGAACGGCGGCGGCGGGTGGCGGTGAGTTCGTAGCCCGGATGAAGCGTCAGCGTAATCCGGGATTCGCCGCGCGATCGTTCCCGGATTTCGCTTCGCTCCATCCGGGCTACGCTTGCTGAAGCCTTGCGAAGAGCGACGACCAGTGATATCATGATGATATCAAGGAGCCGGCCATGGTCGATATTCTGGTGCGGAACGTCGACGACGCCACCGCCGCAAAGCTCAAAAAGAAGGCCAAGACCGAAGGGAGACCGGTCAGTGACCTGGTGCGCGACGCGCTACGCGCGTTCGTGAAGCCGAGCAAGGAAGAGATTTGGGCGGAGATCGACCGCGTCCGCGAACGGATCGGGCCGGTCTCCCGTAATTCTACGGCCGACATTCGCGCCGACCGTGACAACGACGAGCCTTATCGGTGAGCTTGGTCGTCGACGCCAGCGTAGCGGCACAATGGGTGCTGAAGCACGAACATTCCGCGCGCGCTAATGCCCTACGCGAGCAAGAAGGGTTGATTGCGCCGGCGCTCATCGCGGCCGAGGTCGGCAATGCAATTTGGAAAGCCGTTCGATGGGGAAACGTCTCCCCGGCCGACGCTGCCTCGGCGATCAACGCGGCTCTCCTGCCCTTCGACGCTCTGGTTGCCGACGAAACTCTTTGCGCACGAGCGCTTGCGCTGGCGATCGAGCTTCGTCATCCAATCTACGATTGCTTCTATCTAGCGCTGGCCGAGCGCGAAGGGGCGCCGCTCGTCACCGCCGACGAGGCCATGATCGCGGCAGCGCGCAAGGCAAAGATCAAGGTACGGCGGATTTGAGTTCACTGCTCGACCGGCAGGCTCCTACCGCGCGGCGCTTTACGGCAATGTCGGTTGTTACACGCATCAAGAACCGCTCTACTGAGCCATATTCTCTCTTTCGTCCGACATCTCCGGTCGCGCATGAAACGCATTCCCCGCCCTCTTGGAACGCTCACATTCCTGCTGGCCTGGCTGGTGCCGTGGCGTCCGGCGTTCCGCATCCGAGCCAAGCAATCGAAGTTGTCGTTCTTTGTGCAACGGCGCGACCTTCTGGGCCGACACCTCGCCAAATACGGCACCCATGAGCAGCCGCTGACGCAGTGGATGTCCAACTACCTCGCGGCGTCGTCTCATCGCGGCATCTTCATCGATGTCGGCGCCAATCTCGGGTGGCATACCGTTCAGGCCGCGCAGCATGACACGGTAGAGGCCGTGGTCGCTTTCGAACCCGACATGTTTAATGCGTGGCTGCTCGATCGCAACCTGACCTTGAACGGCATCGACAAGGCGGTGATCAATGTCTGCGCCGTCGGCGCGCAGCGCGGCACCGCCCGCATTCACCGCTACAAGCGCTCCAATTACGGCCGCCACTCCCTCCTCGCCGATTACGGGTACGGATCGCGCACCGTTCCGATCACCGATCTCGATACGGCGCTCGACGCTCTCGGGCTGCGCGACCGCCGCGTGCTGATTATAAAGATCGATGTCGAGGGCTATGAGCCGGCGGTCATCGCCGGCGCGACGCAGACGCTGGCGCGGACCGAAGTCATGATCATCGAGCACTCGCCGGGCTTGAGCCGATCAGGCGGCTTGTCGGCCGACGATATGCTCGATCGACTGCACGCCGCCGGTTTTACGCCGCACACGCTGGCAGTCGACGGCCAGATCGGAGCGATCGCGGTCGACGATTTGCGGCAGGTCGAAGGTCAAATCGACATCATTTGGATCCGAGCGCCGGCGTAGTGAACTGACGCTCCCGCCGCGCGAGCGCTTGGTGCAAAGCGAACCCACGCGGAATTTATCAGTCAGAAAACCAAGAACGCATGGGCACGACGCTGCGCGCACTTTGACGATTCCGATAGCGTAAGTCGGGTTTTGTCTTTTGCACCTCTCTCGCTTGCCCGCTAAAATGGAATCTCTTCGTCCATTTCAGACCTCTTGGAGACCGGATCGTCTCTTCACTTTCAGTGAGAAGCGCTCCAAATTGTCCTCAATCCACTGCCAACCTTCGCGCGTGATTACCACGGCGCGATAGCTATCATGCTCCGTATCCTCAGTGACCTGGTCAACAAAGCCTCGTCGCGCCAGACGCCGCAGCGCCACCGATGTCGCAATGGGTAGATAACCCGCCCTTTCCATTTCACCATACAACAGCGACATCGAAGCGGACTTGCTATCAGGCCTCGTCTGCCCTGCGAGGACCCCTATGCACAGCAATTCGAGATCTGAGATTCCAGCAGCGGGCTCTGTGGTGGCCTCAATCTTCTCTTCGATGCTTTCAATTGTAGTTCGATTCTCGACGATCGCGTTAAGCCTCGCAGTAATGTCCTGTTGCAGCTTCGTAAAATCATCAGGAGCATCTGTCTTATATCGAATTATTTTTCGATGCTGAATATCGAAGGGAAATCTTTCTCGCCGTTCAACACAAACAATGCAAACCTCTTGCTGGTACGCAATTGCGAGACCCAATTCAAACCAAACATTCGGATTATCTGTAGATACATCAACGAAAAATGCCGAACAGGACCGTATTTCAGAAACGATCGTGTCGATAACAACCGACGCCTTGGGATCACGATCCACGCGATACGGTTCAAGATTTGCTGCCTTTATCGCCGGGTCGTAGACTTGCGCAAACCGTTTGTCGAACTCGCCATTATCAAAGGGTTGTGCAACAAAGCACCTGCTCATGCACTCCTCCTGGCTTTATACCGGCAAATTGTCGTGCTTCCGGCCCGGCATCTCCACGGTCTTGCCGCGCAGCATCGCGAGCGCCCGGGCGATGCGCGGGCGGGTGGCGTGGGGCATGATCACGTCGTCGATATAGCCGCGCTCGGCGGCGATGAACGGCGACAAAAACCGCTCCTCGTATTCGCGGGTGCGCGCGGCGATCTTGTCCGGGTCGCCGATGTCGGGGCGGAAAATGATCTCGACCGCGCCCTTCGCGCCCATCACCGCGATCTGCGCCGTCGGCCAGGCATAATTCACGTCGCCGCCGATGTGCTTACATGCCATGACGTCATAGGCGCCGCCGAAGGCCTTGCGCGTGATCACGGTGACCAGCGGCACGGTCGCCTGCGAATAGGCGAACAGCAGCTTGGCGCCGTGCTTGATCAGGCCGCCATATTCCTGCGCGGTGCCGGGCAAAAATCCGGGCACGTCGACGAAGGTGACGATCGGAATGTCGAAGGCATCGCAGAAGCGCACGAAACGCGCCGCCTTGCGGCTGGCGTCGCTGTCGAGCACGCCGGCGAGCACCATCGGCTGGTTGGCGACGAAGCCGACGGTGCGGCCGGCGATCCGGCCGAAGCCGACGACGATGTTGCGGGCGAAAGTCTCCGAGAGCTCGAAGAAGTCGCCCTCGTCGGCGACTTTGAGGATCAGCTCCTTGATGTCGTAGGGCTTGTTCGGATTGTCCGGCACCAGGGTGTCGAGCGAAGGCTCCTCGCGGTCGATCGCGTCGAAGGACGGCCATTCCGGCACGCCGGCGGAAATGTTCGCCGGCAGGAAGTCGAGCAGCCGGCGCATCTGCAAGAGGCACTCGACGTCGTTGTCGTAGGCGCCGTCGGCGATCGAGGATTTGGTCGCGTGCACCGAGGCGCCGCCGAGCTCCTCGGCCGTCACGATCTCGTTGGTCACCGTCTTCACCACGTCCGGACCGGTGACGAACATGTAGCTGGTATCGCGCACCATGAAGATGAAATCGGTCATCGCCGGCGAATAGACGTCGCCGCCGGCGCACGGTCCCATGATCACCGAGATCTGCGGAATGACGCCGGAGGCGAGCACGTTGCGCTTGAACACCTCGCCGTAACCGCCCAGTGCCGCCACGCCTTCCTGGATACGCGCGCCGCCGGCGTCGAACAGGCCGACGATCGGGGCGCGCGCGCGCATCGCCATATCCTGGATCTTGATGATCTTCTGCGCATGCGTCTCCGAGAGCGAGCCGCCGAACACGGTGAAATCCTTGGCGAAGACGAACACGGTGCGGCCGTTCACCGTGCCCCAGCCGGTGACCACGCCGTCGCCGGCGATCTTCGATTTCTCCATGCCGAAATCGCTCGAACGGTGCTCGACGAACATGTCGAACTCCTCGAACGAATCGCGGTCGAGCAAGAGCTCGACGCGCTCGCGCGCGGTGAGCTTGCCGCGCTTGTGCTGCGCCTCGACGCGCTTCTCGCCGCCGCCGCCGCGCGCATTGGCGCGGCGCTCGTCGAGCTTCTCCACGATGTCCTTCATCCGCGCTCCGCTTCAGGGGATCAGTAATCAGTAGTCAGTAATCAGTAATCAGGAATGGGGCTACCTGACATCCAACATCTGATCCCTGATTACTGACTACTGATTACTACCGACACCTGATCCTGATACCTGATCCGGCGCTTGGCGTCACGGTTGCCGGGCGCTTGGGGGCGCGGAAGCCGCCGGCCCGCGGGTCGCCAGCCACAGCTTCATGTGGCGATAATAGCTCCCTTCGGCGTTGGCGACCGCGAGCAAAAAGCCCTCGGCGCCGTCGAGGAAGCCGGCGCGCAGCACGTAGGTGCGCAGGAACGAAAACAGGCCGTGGCCGATGCCGGAGAGGAACGACACGCGGCGCCCGGATGCGGCGAGCGCCTGCGCGCTCGCGGTCGAATAGCGGTCCATGCGCGACAGCGCGTCCTCGAGCCGGTGCACCGGATGGTGGATGAGCGGCTGCGCGAGCCGCTTCACCGGCCCCTTACAGATCACGCTTTCATGCACGACGGCGTCCTCGAAGCTCGCCCGGCCGCGGCGAAAGAGCCGCAGCACGTAGTCGGGATACCAGCCGGAATGCCGCATCTGCCGCCCGCAGAAGCTGGAAAGGCGGGGAAATTCCCAGCCGTCCGCGCTTGCATCGGCGAGAGCGGCCTTAATCGCCGCGGCAAGCTCGGGGGAAACGCGCTCGTCGGCGTCGATCGACAGCACCCAGTCGCCGGTCGCCAGCGAAAGCGCGTAGTTCTTTTGCGGCCCGTAGCCGCGCCATTCGTGAAATTCGACGCGCGCGCCTTTTTGCCTAGCGATCTCCACGGTCGCGTCGGTCGAGCCGCTGTCGACCACGATGCGCTCGGCGCAGAACGCGAGGCTGTCGAGGCAGGCACCGATATTCGCCGCCTCGTCGCGGGTGATCACGATGGCGCTGAGCTGCGGCATGATTTCGGGTCCTTGTGACAATCGGCTGCGCGCTTGACGCGGCCGGCCGCGATCACGCCGGCCGCTCGCGCGCGGCGAAGATCGCGAGCAACAAATAGATGCCGAGCAATCCGAGCACGCCGAGCGCCATCGAGAGGCTGCCGCCATAGACCTGCGGAAAGAACAGATCGACCGCGGCCATGGAGACAACGGAGGTGAGCCACACCACCGCGCCCCAAGGCGCCGCCAGCCACAGTCCGACCGCGGCGACAAGATCGAGGATGGCGAACAGCACCGTCGCCGTCTGCCAGGCGAGCGTATGCGCTTCGAACCCGCCATCCGCGTCCGCGCCGACGCCGCACACCGCCGCCCAATGATAGAGGCCCTTGACCAGCCAGATCGCGGCCATGACGCGCAGAAACAGAATGAGATACCGGGTCCAAGCTCCCACCGGATCGGGGCTTTTGCCGGAAGCACGCACCGGTTCGAGCATCTCGCCGGGCTGGCGGGGTCGCGGCTGGGTCTGATCGGTCATGGCAGGCGCGTTTGGCATTCGAGGCCGGCACAGTCAATCGGCCAGCCGCAAGCGCCGGCTTGTTTGGCGTGCTCCGACAAGGTGGCGGGGCAAGGCTGGAACGGGTAAAAAGAGCCACTGCCAACAAGGAGCCGCCAATGGCGATCAAGTTCGGCCGGCCGCTGGAACACGGCCGCCTCGCGCCCGCCTCTGCCCCGCTGCCGCATGCGCCCGAGGCTCCGGCCGAGCGCCTCGACCTCGCCATCCGCCCGCGCCGCAACCGCCGCGCCGAATGGGCGCGGCGCATGGTGCGCGAGGTCGTGCTCACCGCCGACGACCTGATCTGGCCGTTGTTCCTCCTCGACGGGACCAAGGTCCGCGCGGCGCGTCGACTCGATGCCCGACGTCGAGCGCCTTTCGGTCGACGAGGCAGTGCGCGCCGCCGAGCGGGCGGCCAAGCTCGCCATCCCCTGCATCGCGCTTTTTCCCCACACCGACCTGAAACAGCGCGACGAGGCCGGCTCGGAAGCGCTCAACCCCGACAATCTCGTCTGCCGCGCGATCCGCGCCATCAAGAAAGAGGTGCCGGAGATCGGCATCCTCTGCGACGTTGCGCTCGATCCCTATACCAGCCACGGCCATGACGGCCTGATGCGCGACGGCGTCATCCTCAACGACGAGACCGTCGCGGTGCTGGTGCGCCAGGCCCTGGTGCAGGCCGAAGCCGGCTGCGACATCATCGCGCCGTCGGACATGATGGACGGCCGCGTCGGCGCGATCCGCGACGGGCTCGACGCCGCCGGCTTCGGCGACGTGCAGATCATGGCCTATGCGGCCAAATACGCCTCGGCTTTTTACGGCCCGTTCCGCGACGCGGTCGGCTCGAACGCGACCCTCACCGGCGACAAGCGCACCTATCAGATGGACCCGGCCAACACCGACGAGGCGCTGCGCGAGGTCGAGCTCGACATCGCCGAAGGCGCCGACATGGTGATGGTCAAGCCGGGACTTCCTTATCTGGACGTTCTCTACCGGGTCAAGGAAGCCTTCGGGATGCCCACCTTTGCCTACCAAGTCTCCGGCGAATATGCGATGATCATGGCCGCCGCCGGCAATGGCTGGCTCGATGGGGAGAAGGCCATGACCGAGAGCCTGATCGCCTTCAAGCGCGCCGGCGCCGACGGCGTGCTGACTTATTTTGCGGCGAGGATAGCGGAGAAATTGAAGAAGGGCGGCGTGTACGCATGATCGGGACGAAAGGCTGGCGCGGATTTGGTCCGCGGGCGCTGGCGGTTTTCGGCAAGATCATGCGCAAGTAACAGAGACCGCCCCCGCCTGCGAGAGCTAGAACGAGGCGGAAATCATGCGTGAGGACGAAGACCAGTTCCGGTACTACGTGCCGTTGTTGCGGCGGATCATCATTCTCGTGGCGGTGATCACCGCGATTCCGGTGATCTTGTGGACCATCACCGCCTTCGTGCGCACTTACGTCGCGCCGCCAAAAGTCCCGACCTTCCGGCCGATGACCGCGACCGCCTCGATCGCGGTCCCGCCGGTACCGGATAACATCGGCAAGCCGCCGGCGCAGGGCGCGATGGCGCAGCCGCCTTCCCCGATGGCTGAGGCGCGAGCGGCGGCAAATGACGCGCGCGACGCCGCGCCCGGCGCAAAGGGACCGCTCCTCGCCGATCGTATGGCCGACGTGACCGGGAACGCCGGCGCGCCGAAGCTCGCCGAGCTCACGCCCGAGCGCCGGCGGACGCAACTCCGAGGGCCGCGGACGGCATGACGCCGGGTGCACCCAATGCATCGGCGCCGGCAGGCCCGGCGATGAGCGCGCAGACGCCGCCACCACCGATGGACGCGGCGGCCGATACGCTTCCCGCCGCCGCCCCGCTGAGCGGCCCGGTCCCGCTTCCGCGCCATCGGCCGCGCAATCTGGACGTGGCGCAACTGAGCGTCCCGGTGCCGCGGCCGCGGCCGGGCGCTGGCGAAGGCGGTTCGGACACGGGCGGCGCAAACCCGCTCGAATGGATCCGCAGCATCTTCCAGCCGCAACAGTCGCAACAGCAGTCCGAGCAACAATAGCCGCCGGCGTCTGACCGGCGCGGCTTTGCGCGCCGTGGGCCGTGCGATCAGTTGCCAGTGCGATTTGTCAGAACGGCACGCTGCCGCGCACTTGCAACGTCGAAATCCGGTCGGTGCCGCCCCATAGAGCGGGCGCCTACTCCAGCGCCTTGCCGCTCGGCATGCGCACCGGGCGGTAGCCATCCTCGGCCAGCGCCGCAAAAATCTCTTCCGCGTGCGCGGCGTCGCGCGTCTCGATCGTCACGTCGAGCTTGGCGCCCTTGGCGGGAACGTCGAGGAACAGCCGGTGATGATCGACGGCGAGGATATTGGCGTTGAACTGGCCGAGCCGGGTCGCGATCTGGCCCAGGATCCCCGGACGATCGGGAATGGTGAGGCGGAACGAGACGATGCGGTCGGCGCGCTCCAGTTCGCGCACCATGATCGAGGCGAGGATGCGCGGGTCGATATTGCCGCCGCACAGGATCAATCCGACCTTGCGGCCGCGGAAACGATCCGGCGCGGCGAGCATGGCGGCAAGCCCGGCGGCGCCCGCCCCTTCCGCCATCGTCTTCTGCTGGGTGAGGAACGCGTTGACCGCGCGCTCGATCAGCGTCTCGTCGACGAGGATGATGTCGCTGACGCATTCGCGCACCACCGGCAGCGTCAGCGTGCCGACATTCTTGACCGCGATGCCTTCGGCGAGCGTGGCGCCGCCGCACGGGCGGCTGCCCTGATGCAGCGCGTTCCACATCGAAGGATAGAGCGCGGCCTCGACGCCGACGATCTCGATCGACGGTTTGACGGCGCGCGCGGCAATCGCACAGCCGGCGATCAGGCCGCCGCCGCCGATCGGAACCACCAGCACCTCGAGATCCGGCGCATCCTCCAGCATCTCGAGCGCGATCGTCCCCTGCCCGGCCATGACGTGCGGATCGTCGTAAGGGTGCACCCAAACGAGATTACGCTCGAGCGCGATCGCTTCGGCGCGCGCCTGCGCCTCGGCCAGCGTTTCGCCGTCGAGAATGACGGCGGCGCCGCGCGCCTCGGTCGCCTTCACCTTCACGTAGGGCGTCGTTGCCGGCATCACGATCGTCGCCGGAATGCCGAGGCGGCGGGCGTGATAGGCGACCGCCTGGGCGTGGTTGCCGGCCGACATGGCGATCACGCCGCGTCGGCGCTCGTCGGCGGTGAGCGCGGCGAGCTTGACCCGCGCGCCGCGCTCCTTGAACGAGTTGGTGACCTGCAAATTCTCGTATTTGACGTAGACCTGCGCGCCGGTCAGCGCCGAGAGCGGCGGCGCCGGCAGGATCGGCGTGCGCAACACCTCGCCGGCGAGCGTTCTCCTCGCAGCCTCGATATCGGCAAGTGTCACCATGCCCGCTCTCGTCGATGCGCTAAGGAGACCCGCGCGCGCCGCCGGCGCCTGCGCCATAGTCGCCATCGGCAGGCCGGAGCCACTTGCACCGCCGGCCTTTTTCCCTATTTCCGGCGGCGTTACAATGCGCTTCGACGAGGCGAACCGCCATGTATTCCGGACCTGCGTCGCACCCCGACTCCGAGCCGAACGCCGGGCGATATCCGACCGGGCTGAGGCCGCACGCCTATGATCCGGCGGCACAGCCGGAGCTGTTCGAGGGCGTGCTGGCGCGGCGCATGGCGGCATTCTTCATCGACCTCATCGTCATCGCGGTGCCGCTCATTGCCGCCGGCACCTTCATCTTCTTCCTCGGCCTCGTCACCTTCGGCCTCGGCTGGGCGCTCTACTGGCTGCTGTCGCCGGCTTCGGTGATCTGGGCGCTGTTCTACTATGGTCTAACGCTCGGCAGCCCGGCCTCGGCCACGCTCGGCATGCGCGTCATGGAGATCGAGATGCGCACCTGGTACGGCGCGCCGGCCTATTTCGTGCTCGGGGCCGTGCACGCGGTGGTTTACTGGATCAGCGTGAGCGTGCTGACGCCTTTTGTTCTCCTGGTCGGCTTCTTCGATGCCCGCAAGCGGCTCCTGCACGACATGCTGGTCGGCACCGTCCTCATCAACAATGCCGGGAGGGCAAATTCGCTGCGCGTGCGAGCGGCTAGCCATGGCAGATTTGGCCTTTGACGCGCCGCCATTCTTGGGCATTCTAGGCGGCGGCCGGGGACTGAATCCGGCTGCAGGAATATTTGAGTAGCCACCTCGCCCCGTGACCCAGCACTCGCGCGATACGCCGCAATTCTACCTGACGGCGCCCTCCCCTTGCCCGTACCTCGGCGGCAAGGAGGAGCGCAAGGTATTCACCCATCTCGTCGGCGAGCGCGCGGGCGAGCTCAACAACATCCTCACCCAGGGCGGATTTCGCCGCAGCCAATCGATCGCCTACCGGCCGGCCTGCGAGGGCTGCCGCAGCTGCGTCTCGGTGCGCGTGATCGCCGAGGAATTCCGCCCGACGCGCAGCATGCGGCGCATCGCCAACCGCAACGCCGACGTCGTCAGCGAGATGAAGATCGCCGTGCCGACGTCGGAGCAATACGCGATCTTCCGCGGCTATCTCGATTCGCGCCACCGCGACGGCGGCATGGCCGACATGACGGTGCTCGACTACGCGATGATGGTCGAGGACAGCCACATCGAAACGCGGATCATCGAGTATCGGCGGCGCGACGGCGGCCGCGCCGACGACCTCCTCGCCGTCGCGCTCACCGACGTGCTCGGCGACGGCCTGTCCATGGTTTATTCGTTCTTCGAGCCGGACGAAGCGCCGCGCTCGCTCGGCACCCTCATGGTCCTCGACCATATCGAGCGCGCGCAGCGCATGGGCCTCGCTTACGTCTATCTCGGCTATTGGGTGCGCGGCTCGCGCAAGATGGACTACAAAGGCCGCTTCCTGCCGCAGGAGCGCCTCACGCCCGATGGGTGGGCGCGGGTGGAATAGACCGACTTCGTCGCGATGGTGGCTGCACGAAATGTCGATGGTGCCGATGGCTGCTTCACCCTCTGACGTTCCAGCTACCGCCAAGCGTGTTGGAAAATCGGACCCCAGGCGAGCCAACCTCGCCGCAAAAAAGCGGCGCCCCGACAAGGCCCGCGCGATTTCGAATGTTGAGAACACGCGCGACCGCATTCTGCGCGTCGCGATCGCGGAATTTTCGGAGAAAGGATATAGCGGCGCCCGGGTCGACGTGATTTGCAAGGCGTCGCGGGCCAATCCGCGGATGATCTACCACTACTTCGGCGGCAAAGATCATCTGTATGTCGCGGTCCTCGAGCAGGTTCTCGGCGAGCTGCGCACCGAGGAGCTCAAGCTTGACGTCGCCCACGTCGCTCCGTCGACGGGATGATGCAATTGTTCGATTTCACCTATGAGCACTTTGGCAGCCACCCGCGAACTCATCCACCTGCTTAGCGGCGAGAACCTGCTAAAGGCGCGCTTTCTGCGGCGGTCGGTAAAGACGCCGATCATCGCCTCCCCGCTGATCAAGCTGATCGATGAATTGTTGCGAAGGGGCGAACGGGAGGGCGACTTCCGTCGCGGGATCGATCCGCTTCAGCTCTACGTCACCATGGTCGGGTTCGCCTATTTTCACCGCTCGAATGCCTATACCCTCTCGGTTATTTTTCAGTCCGATCTGTTGGCGCCGGCGTGGCAAGCCGCGCATAAGCGCTACTGCCAAGGAGATGATCTTGCGCTTTCTGCGACGCGATCGTGCCTGATTGCCACCGTCTTTTTCAGCATCGGTTGCATAAATCCTGTTCAAGATGCCGCGCTGAGCATCGCCGTGACTGAGCCGCTGAATTGGCTAGCAACGCAAAATTCCTTCGCCTTTTCAGTCGGTTTCGCGATCCGCAAACCGGCCGGCATGCAACTGGCACGCTCTTTGCTGGTAAATAAACACTTACTTATGCGGCGATGAGCGCCGCGTCTAAACAGGAGGTGACCATGACATTTCCCGTCCGCTTCGCCGCGCTCGCCCTGTTCGGTGCCGTGGCGCTTGCGCGCGCCGGCAAAGGCCGAAGACAAAATCGGCTTCATCTATGTCGGCCCTGCCGCCGACTACGGCTACAACACGTCGATGGATCTCGGCCGCCAGTACGTCGAAAAGCATATGCCCGGCGTAACCACGACCGCCTTCGAGCTGGTTCCGGAAACGGCCGAGGTCGAACGGGTGATGGAGCGGCTGATTGCCAGCGGCCATAAGATCATCTTCGCCACCAGCTACGGCTACCTCGACTACGCCATCAAGGTCGGCGAGAAGCATCCGGACGTCACCATCCTGCATGCGGGCGGTCTCAAGACCTCCAAGAACGTCGGCACCTACTGGGCCGACAGCGATGCCGGCATGTATCTCGCCGGGGTCACGGCCGCTCACGTCAGCAAAAGCGGCAAGCTCGGCTTCCAGGGCGGGTTTCCAGATCCCGCAACTGATGCGTTCCGTAAACGCCTTCACGCTCGGCGCTCAGTCGGTCAATCCGAACATCACCACGACCGTGGTGTGGAACGGCGGCTGGTGGGAGCCGCAAAAGGAAACCGAAGCCACCAACGCTTTTGCCGATCTCGGCATCGACGTTATCGCCGAGCAGGTCGATAGTCCGATCACCATCGCGCAGGCGGCGGAAAAGCGCGGCATCTTCATGATCGGCAAGGATGTCGACATTCACGATCGCGCGCCGAAGGCGATGCTCACCGGCGTGTCGTGGGATTGGGGCCCGATGATGGTCGACGAGATCACGGCAGATCAAAGCCGGGACCTGGAAGCCGTCGAACCTGCGCGGCGACCTTGCCAGCGGCAACGTTGTGCTGGATCCGTTCGGCACCGCCGTGCCCGAAGACGTGCGCAAGCAAGTCCTCGAACTCAAGGCCGCATCATCGCCGGCAAGAAGTCGATCTGGGACGGCCCGATCACCAAACAGGATGGAACCGTCGTCGTGCCGGCCGGCCAGAAGCTCTCGATGCAGCAGGTCGAGACTATGGATTATCTGGTCAAGGGCATCATCGGCGCGACGAAGTAAGAATGTAGGCTGCGTGCGACGCGAGCGAGGGAGATCAGCCATGAATGTCACCGCGAAACCGACACCCCCGGTCGAAATGGGGGCAAGTCCGGGGCAATCGTGGCTGGTCACGCGCGACACAGTCGATATGACGCGGCCGGCGCCGGCGCTACGGCCGATGTCGATCAAGGCCGAACCGCAGAACATCGTGGTCGACGCCGCCAAATCGGCGTCTGCTCATCGTCGACATGCAGAACGATTTCTGCACCGAAGGCGGCTGGCTGCACAGCCGCGGCATCGATATCTCGCCGAACCGCAAGCCGATCAAACCGCTGCAAAAGCTGATCGGTGCATTCCGCGAACACGGCATTCCGGTGATTTGGGTCAATTGGGGCGTGCGCAAGGATCTTGCTGAACATCAGCCCTTCGTTGCGGCACGCCCACAACCCAAAGGGCGATGAGCCGGGGCTCGCCCAGCCCGTGCCGGGCACGCGTTCCGAGGTCATCAAATTAGGCAGCTGGGGCGCGCAAGTCGTCGACGAAATCAATCCGGGCGATCGCGACGTGCAGATCGTCAAGCACCGCTTCAGCGCCTTTTGGGACACCGAAACCGACGCGGTATTGCGCAATCTCGGCGTCAAGACCTTATTCATCGGCGGCGTGAATATGGACCAATGTGTCATGACCACGCTCGAAGACGCGAGTTTCCTCGGCTACGACACCGTCCTGATCGAGGACGGCGACCGCGACCACCTCGCCGGAGTACTGCGTGCAAGCGGTGCTCTACAACGTGAAGCTCCTGTTCGGATTCGCCGCGCGTTCGCAAGCGCTGCTCGCGGCGCTTGCCGCGTCATCGCGGACCTGATCGACAATGTCGACACCCACCGGCCTCGACTCGGTTGATGCACGGCTTTCGGCCCTGGCCATCGAATTGCCCAGGGTGCCGATTCCGGTGGCCAATTTCGTGCCATTTAGGCGCTTCGGAAATCTGGTCTTTCTCGCCGGACAAGTCTGTGAATGGAACGGGGTGGTCCGCTACGTCGGCCGCGTCGGCGTCGATTATGACCTTGCCGATGGCCAGAAGGCCGCGCGCGTGTGCGCCCTCAACCTGATCGCGGTGCTCAAAGCAGCCTGCGGGGGGACGCTCGATGCCGTCACCGCTTGCATACGTCTCGGCGGCTTCGTCAATTGCAGCCCGCAATTCGACGAAATCCCGCAGGTCATCAACGGCGCATCCGATCTCATGCACGAATTGTTCGGGGCCAACGGCACGCATGCGCGAACCGCCGTCGGTGTCGCCAATCTGCCGCGCGGCGCCACCGTCGAGGTCGACGGCATCTTCGCCCTGGAATGAAGGGGATGCCGGTCTCCCTGGTGATCATGTCCGGCGTCCGCAAGCAATTCGGCGCCATTACCGCTAACGACAATGTCGATCTTGAGATTCGTTCCGGCGAGGTTCTGGCGCTGCTCGGCGAGAACGGCGCGGGCAAGAGCACTTTGATGAAAGTGCTCTACGGCTTCTACCAGGCCGACGCGGGCGAAATCCGGATCGACGGCACGCCGATGAGATTCGCGTCGCCGCGCGAGGCCATGGCGAGCGGCATCGGCATGGTGTTCCAGCAGTTCTCGCTGGTGCCGGCGCTGTCAGTGCTCGAAAACCTGCTGGCGGCGTTCCCGGATGCTCCCTGGCTTCAGCGCCGCGGCAGCGCTCGGGTAAACGCCGCATTGAAATGGCTCAGACCGCTGGCGCCCAACCTCAATCCGATACGACCCGTGCGCGAGCTCGCGGTCGGAGAGCGACAGCTCGTCGAGCTTGCCAAGGTGCTCAATCTCAATGCGCGGGTCGTCATTCTCGACGAACCGACATCGGTGCTGACGCCGGGTGAAGCCGAGCGCCTGTACGGCTTCATCCGTTCGCTTGCCGCCGAAGGCAAAGCCGTGGTGCTGATCACGCACAAGCTTGCCGATGTCGCCGCCTGCGCCAACCGCATCGTGATCATGCGCGGCGGTCGCGTCGTGGATCGCGCTCTAGCCACCGAGCGGACACCGGAGCAACTCGTCAGCGCAATGGTCGGCAGCGAAAAGCTGAACTCGGTCGAGGCTCCTGCGTCAGCTCGCAGCGCCCTGCCGGTGCTCCAGGTGCGCGACCTCATCGCCGCCGCACAGGGGACGCAGGTTCGCGACGTGTCGTTTGAGGTGGCTTCGGGGGAAATCCTCGGTATCGCCGGCGTGTCCGGCAATGGCCAATATGCGCTGGCGGAGGCGCTCGCGGGACTCGCGCCGCTCGCCGCCGGCGACGTCGTCCTGGGCGGGGCGAGCATCGCCTATCGCGACGATGGTGCGATCGCGGAGGATGTCGCCTACGTACCGGAACGTCCCCTCGACAACGCCGTCGTCGCCGATCTCGATCTCGGCCTCAATCTCGCCTTGCGGCAGGTGCGCAAGCTCACGCTGTTTCCGCGCCGCCGCGCGATGATGGCCCGCGCCAACGCGCTCATCGCGCGCTTCGATGTGCGACCGCCGAATGCCAGGCTGCCGGCCTCCGCATTGTCGGGCGGCAATCTGCAAAAGCTGGTCGTTGCGCGCGAGCTTTCGGATACGCATCGTCTTGTCGTTGCCAGCTACCCGACAATGGGGCTCGATGTTCTGGCCACCCAGGCCGTGTACCGTTCCTTGTTCGCGCAGGCCCGCGACGGCGCGTGTATCGTCTGGATCTCGGAGGAACTGGACGACCTCTTGGCCTATGCGCATCGGATCGCCGTGATGCATGGCGGCCGCATCGTGGGAATTGTGAGACGAGAAGACGCGAATCGTCAGATGATCGGCCGCTGGATGGCTGGCATGGGCCGCGGAGAGGCGGCGTGAGCGGCCGTCTGGTCGAGCGGTCGCTCTACGGAATTGCAGGCGTCGTCATATTTCTCGGGCTGGCATCGGCGTTTCTGCTCGCCGTCGGCCGACCACCCTTGCCACCCTCGCGACGATGACAGTTTACGCTTTCGGCGACGGCTATTCGACATCCGAAAGCCTGGTCAAGGCAACGCCGATCCTGCTTTGTGCGTTCGCGGTAATCTTGCCCGCACGCCTCGGCCTCATCACCGTCGGCGGCGAAGGCCAAATCTACTTCGGCGCACTCCTCGGCACCTCGGTCGTGGTGAATTTCCCGGGCGCGCCGATGTTCGCCTTGCTGCCGGCGATGCTTGCTCTGGGCGCCTTGGGTGGCGCCGTATGGAGCGGGTTTGCCGGAATTTTGCGGGCCCGCTTCAATGTCAACGAAACGATATCGACTTTGCTCCTGAACTACATCGCCGTGCTCTTGGTGAATTTTGCCGTCTACGGCGCCTGGAAGGACGCGGCGAGCCTCGGATGGCCGGCCACGATCCAGTTCCCGCCGGCGGCAACCGTGCCGAGCCTGTTTGGGACGCGTGTCCATCTCGGATTCGTGGTCGCGCTCATCGCCGCCGGCGTGCTGCACATTGCGGTCACCTACACGCGTTGGGGTCTCGGCCTCACGGTGCTTGCCGGAAACCGCAAGGTGGGCGCCATGGTGGGCCTCCGCTTTGCGAGAAATACGTTGATGGTCATGGCGCTCGGCGGCGCGCTGGCGGGTTTTGCCGGGATTTGCGAAACCTCGGCCATCCAGGGGCGATTGCAGTCGGGCTTGTCGGTCGGTTACGGGCTCACCGGCTTCCTGGTAGCCTGGCTGTCGGGCCAGCATTTCCTGCGTGCAGTGCCGATCGCCATCTTAATCGGCGGTCTGCTTGCGGCCGGCGACGCTCTCCAGATGTACAGCAAGATCCCAAGCGCCAGCGCGACCGTATTGCAAGGCTTGCTGTTTGTTGCCGCGTTGGCCGCCAGCGGCCTCGCGGTGCGACGCGAGACACGTCATGGATGACATGGTCGTCATCGGGCACTGGACGGCGGCAATGCTGCGATCGTCGACACCGCTTCTGATGGTCACATTAGGCGAGACGCTCACTCAGCGCGTCGGCATCATCAATCTCGGGGTCGAAGGTCAGATGCTCTGCGGCGCCTGCGCCGGTTTTGCCGCCGCCGTCATTACCGGCGATCCGATGATCGGTTTCACGGTGGGAGCCTGCGCGGGCGTCTTGCTGTCCGCGGTGCACGCATTCCTGTGCCTTGCTTGCGGAGCCAACCAGATCGGCAGCGGCATCGCCGTGTGGACGTTGGGATTGGGCCTCACGTCCTACTTCGGCCGCGCGTTCGTCGGCGGCAAGGTAACCGGCCTGCCGCCGATCACCGGACCGGCCTTCGCCGACGTCCCGCTGATCGGGCCCATTCTCACCCAGCTCACACCCACGGCGCCAACGGCGGTGCTGTTGGTGGTCGTCGTCGGTCTCTGGCTCTATCGCACCGGCACCGGACTGAACTGGCGCATCGTCGGCGAGTTGTTCGAGACCGCACGCGCGATCGGCCTGACGCCGCGGCTGGTGCAGCTTCAGGGCATTCTCGTCGGCGGCCTGTTGTCCGGCTTTGCCGGCGCCATCCTCTCGGTCGACTACACCCAGACATGGGCAAACGACATGACCAAGGGCAGAGGCTTTGTCGCCGTCGGTTTGGTTATCGTCGCGCGCTGGAACCCGTTTTTCGTGCTGCCGGTCGTGCTGATATTCGGCTTGAGCGAGGCCGCGACCTTGCGGCTGCAGGCCGGCGGCCTGACCTTGTCGCCTTATCTGATCGCGTGCTTGCCTTACCTCGTCTGCCTGTTGTGCGTCATCGTCGCCTCGATGCGCGAGGGCCGCATCGGAGGCATGCCGGCAGAGCTTGCGTCGGTCTTCGGCCGTCGCGCATAGTGGCATGGATCGCAACCGCGGCTGCTCCGAAAGTTGACGGATATTCGGAATCCTGGTTTGCGTCGTGAGCGTATATTTTGGAGGTTCAGGTGAAGACTGCGATTACCGAAATGTTCGGCATCCGCCATCCGATCATCCAGGGCGGCATGCACTATGTCGGCTTTGCCGAGCTCGCCGCCGCCGTTTCCAATGCCGGCGGCCTCGGCATCATCACCGGATTGACGCAGAAGACGCCGGAATTGCTGGCCAGAGAGATCGCGCGCTGCCGCGACATGACCGACAAGCCGTTCGGCGTGAACCTCACCTTCCTGCCGTCTTTCGCGGCGCCGCCCTATCCGGAATACATCCGCTCGATCGTCGAAGGCGGCGTCAAGATCGTCGAGACCGCGGGACGGAGCCCCGAGCAATATCTGCCGGCGCTCAAGGCGGCCGGGATCAAGATCATTCACAAATGCACCTCGGTGCGCCATTCGCTCAAGGCCGAACGGATCGGTTGCGACGCGGTCAGCGTCGACGGCTTCGAGTGCGGCGGCCATCCCGGCGAAGACGACGTGCCGAACATGATTCTCCTGCCGCGCGCCGCCGACGAGCTGAAGATCCCGTTCGTCGCCTCGGGCGGCATGGCCGATGCGCGCAGCCTGGTGGCGGCGCTGGCCATGGGCGCCGCCGGCATGAACATGGGCACGCGCTTCATCGCCACGAAAGAGGCGCCGGTGCACGAGAACGTCAAGAAGGCGATCGTCGCCGCCTCCGAGCTCGATACCCGGCTGATCATGCGCGCGCTGCGCAACACCGAGCGCGTCCTGAAGAACAAGGGCGTCGAGCACATCATCGAGATCGAGCGCGAGAAGGGCGCCGCGCTGACCATCGCCGACATCAAGGAAGAGGTCGGCGGGCTTTATCCGCGGATCATGATCGAGGGCGACGTCGACGCCGGCGCCTGGAGCTGCGGCATGGTCGCCGGGCTGATCTACGACATCCCGACCGTCGCCGAGCTGATCGACCGGATCATGGCCGAGGCCGAGCAGCTGATCCGCGATCGCCTGGTCGGCTTCCTCGACGGCGCGGCGGCGCCGGCGATGAAGGTCGCCTGAGCCGCGCTATTCGCCCTCAGGTTTCCGTGCCCTTCCCGTTCGCGGCCGGTCGGCTGTCGAACTTGTTGCTCTTGGGGAATCCCTTCGGCGCCAGGCGCCCGGCATCGGCGCGGTTGCCGCGCCAGTCGGCGAGCTCCTTGAGCGAGAGGGTGAACACCCGGCCGGCGGAATCGGTCCAGGTCAGCCCCTTCTCCACCTCGAAGGTCTTGATGTCGGAAAGGCCGCCGTCCTTGTGGCGCTGCAGGCGCACGCCGCGGCCGCGCGCCATCTCCGGCACCTGGTCGAGCGGGAAGACCAGCATCTTGCGGTTCTCGCCGATCGCGGCCGCCAGCTCGCCCTCGACCGGCGCCAGCGCGCGCGCTTCGTCGGGCGGCTTCACATTGAGCACCAGCTTGCCTTTGCGCGTGTTGGCGAGGCACTCGTCCTCGGGCACGATGAATCCCCTGCCCTGGGCGCTGGCGACGATGAATTTGCGGCCGCCCTGGTGGCGCAACACGGCGACGATGTCGGCTTCCTGCTCGAAGTCGATGAACAGCCGGATCGGCTCGCCATGGCCGCGGCCGCCCGGCAGCTTCGCCGCCTCGATGGTGTAGCAGCGCCCGTTGGTGGCGAAGACCAGGAGCTTCGAGGTCGTCTCGGCGAAGAAGGCGAGCTTGAGCGCGTCGTCGGCCTTGAAGGCGAGGCCGGAAAGATCGGCGACCTGGCCGCGCAGCGCGCGGATCCAGCCCTTCTCCGAGACCACGATGGTGACCGGCTCGCGCTCGACCAGCGCCTCCTCGATCGCCGCCTCGTCATGCGCGGGGGCCTCGGCAAAGCCGGTGCGGCGCTTGCCGAGCGGCGTCTTCGGCCCGTATTTGTCGCGCACCTCGCGGATCTGGCCGGCGATCGTCTTCCATTGCGCCTTCTCCGAGCGCAACAAATCCTCGATCGACTTCTTCTCGACGCGCAGCTCCTTCTCCTCGGTGCGGATTGCGATCTCTTCCAGCCGGCGCAAATTGCGCAGCCGCATATTGAGGATCGCCTCCGCCTGCACGTCGGAGAGCTTGAAGGTCTTCATCAGCACCGGCTTCGGCTCGTCCTCCTGGCGGATGATCTTGATGACCTTGTCGATGTTGAGATAGGCGACGAGATAGCCGCCGAGGACTTCGAGCCGGTGCTCGATCTGCGCCAGCCGGTAGCGCGAGCGGCGCAGCAACACGTCGCGCCGGTGCGCGAGCCACTCGGTCAGCACCTCGGCAAGACCGACGACCTTGGGGACGCGGCCGCGGATCAGCACGTTCATGTTGAGCGGCACGCGGCTTTCGAGCTCGGTGAGCTTGAACAGGCTCTCCATCATCAGCGCCGGATCGACGCTGCGCGAGCGCGGCTCGAACACGAGGCGCACGTCCTCGGCGGATTCATCGCGCATGTCGGCGAGGAGCGGCAGCTTCTTCTCGTTGATCAGCTCGGCGATGCGCTCGACGAGCCGCATCTTCTGCACCTGCCAGGGAATCTCGGTGACCACGATCTGATAGGTGCCGCGCCCGGTATCTTCGGTCTTCCAGCGCGCGCGCAGGCGGAACGAGCCGCGGCCGGTCGCATAGGCCTCGGCGATCGTCTCCGGCGGATCGACGACGAGCCCGCCGGTCGGGAAATCCGGACCGGGCACGAATTTGAGGAGCGTGCGGCTTCGCGCCTTCGGCTGCTCGATCAGGTGCAGCGCCGCCTCGCACAGCTCGGCGACGTTATGCGGCGGGATCGCGGTCGCCATGCCGACGGCGATCCCTTGCGAGCCGTTGGCGAGGAGGTTCGGGAACGCCGCCGGCAGGACCACCGGCTCCTGCGACACGCCGTCGTAATTGGGGCGGAAATCGACCGCGTCTTCGTCGATGCCGTCGAGCAGCAGCCGCGCGACTTCGGTCAGCCGCGCCTCGGTATAGCGGTAGGCCGCGGCGTTATCGCCGTCGATGTTGCCGAAATTGCCCTGGCCGTCGACCAGCGGATAGCGCGAGGAAAAGTCCTGCGCGAGGCGCACCAGCGCGTCGTAGATCGCCTGGTCGCCATGCGGATGGAAATTGCCCATCACGTCGCCGACGATCTTCGCCGATTTCTTGAACGTCGCGCCGGGATCGAGCCGCAAGAGCCGCATGCCGTAGAGGATGCGCCGATGCACCGGCTTGAGCCCGTCGCGCGCGTCCGGCAGCGCCCGATGCATGATGGTCGAGAGCGCGTAGGCGAGATAGCGCTCCTCGAGCGCCTCGCGCAGCGCGATCTGCTGCACGCCGTCGGGCTCGGGGGGAATCACTTTCTTGTTCATCGCAGGCAGGAGGTAGCGCGGTCATGGCCCGCGAACAAGCCGCACTTTCCAGTCGCCGAGCTTGGCGCTCGGCTCTCGCCAAGAGGCGATCGGCGGTCGCCCATGCCGCCCGCAGCTCCTGAACAAGGGATGAACGCCGGTTGCAGCCGCCGTTGCGCGTTCCGACCTGATAGCGCCGTGGTCGCGCCACACTAAGTTCATTGCGGCGTGTTGGTTTCGTTGCATCTGTCAGGTCCGCCTACATAAGGAGGAAACGGACATGCTTCTGAAATCGATCATGACAAGTTCGGCCGCTCTGGCGGTCGTCGTTGCTTGCGCTATTCCCTCGACCATTCCGGCGCGCGCGCAGGACGTCCAGGCGGAGCTTTTGGGCTTTCACCAGCTCTGCGACCACGGCGACCGCAAGGCCTGCGTCAGATTCGGCATGATCCTCGGCCGGATGCAGGAGCGCCACGCCGAATGGCGGCACGTGCATCCGGAGTGGTTCTGGTGGGAGCGCTGAGCCGCAGTCTTGCGGCCGGCCGGCATCCGCCGGTCACATCGAGCGGCTGATCGCCGCGACGAAGCGCGCGCGGGCTTCCGGCAACGGAAGGCCGCGCGGCGCGAAAGCGTGGCGCTCGAGGAAAAATCCGGTCAGCACGAACGCATCGGCGAGATCGGCGGCGGATGGCGGCTCGTCGTCGGTCCGCAGGAAGCCGGGAAGCCGCATCAGCTTGTCGCGATAGGCTTCTCCGGCCGCGCGCGAGACCGCGCGGCCGGAACGCGGCGAGACATAGATGAGATCGGCCGTCTCGCCGGTCGCGACGCAGGACGACAGATCGAGGCCGAAGCCGAGCTCGGCCAGGAAATCGAGCTCGAAGCGCGCGATCATCGGCGCCACCGCCGCGCGATCGTCGAGCGCGTCGAGGATCGCTTCCAGCCCGCCGTGGATGCGCGCATGCGGCTCGCGCTCGGCGAGGAGCCGGCACAACGCGGCGAGATGGGTGACGCCGTGCACCGCGTGCGCGGCGTTGAGAAATCCGGCGGCGCGCAGGTTCGTCCCCTCGACCGCGTAGTTGCCGAGATGGTCGTCGAGCCGCGCCCGCCAGGTCGCGCGCAGCGAATTTCCCGGCTGCAGCACCCCGCGCAGCCGCGTGCCGGTGCCGCCGCGCACGAGCCCGAGATGGCGGCCGCGCTCATGCGTCATCAATTCGAGAATGACGCTGGTCTCGCCGTGGCGCTTGACGCCGAGCACGATGCCTTCGTCGGTCCATTGCATGGGCGGTATGTAGCGTCATTCCGCGGCCGAGCGAAGCGAGTCGCCGCGCCACGACGTCATTCCTTGGGAAACTCCAGCCCCATCTCGCGGTAGCGCTCGGGATCGTCGCTCCACCCTTCCCGCACCTTGACGAACAGGAAGAGGTGCACGGGCTGCTCGATCGCCGCGGCGATGTCGGGGCGCGCCGCGGCGCCGATCGCCTTGATGGTCGCCCCGGCCTTGCCGAGCACGATCTTGCGCTGGCTTTCGCGCTCGACATAGATCGTCTGCTCGATGCGCACCGAGCCGTCTCTGAGCTCCTTCCAGACTTCGGTCTCGACCGTCGAGTGGTAGGGCAATTCCTGGTGCAGCCGCAGATACAGCTTCTCGCGGGTGATCTCGGCGGCGAGCTGGCGCAGCGGCGCGTCGGAGATTTGATCCGCGGGATAAAGCCACGGTCCCGGCGGGACGTGCGCCGCGAACCAAGCCTTGAGGTCGGCGACGCCGTCGCCGGACAAGGCCGAGACCATGAACGTCGCGGCAAACGCGGCGCGCGCATTGAGCGCCTGCGTCAGGCCGAGCAGCGCCGGCTTCGCCGCGAGATCGACCTTGTTGAGCACCAGCACCTTCGGCGCCCGGACATCGGCCAGGCGGCCGAGCACCGCTTCGTCGTCCTCCTGCGCGCCCTTTCGCGAATCGACGAGCAGCGCGACGACATCGGCGTCCCGGGTGCTGCCCCAGGCGGTACCCACCATCGCCCGGTCGAGCCGTCGCCGCGGCGTGAAGATGCCGGGAGTATCGACGAAGATGAGCTGCGCCGCGCCGACGAGCGCAATGCCGCGGATGAGCGCGCGCGTCGTTTGCACCTTGGGCGTGACGATCGAGACCTTGGCGCCGACCAGCGCGTTGGTGAGCGTCGATTTGCCGACATTCGGCGCCCCGATCAGCGCCACGAAGCCGCAGCGGGTGGCCTCGCCGGCCGGTGCGGCGGCTTCAGCCATTGGCCCGTTCGGGCTTGACGCCCTCGCGCGCCATCATCGCGGCGGCGGCGGCCTGCTCGGCGGCGCGCTTGGAGCGGCCCGAGCCTTCCGCCGGGGTCAAATTCGGCAGCTGCACGGCGACGCGAAAATGCGGATCGTGATCGGGCCCCGAGCGCGCGATCTCGCGATAAGCCGGCGTCGGCAGGCCGCGCGCCTGCGCCCATTCCTGCAGCACCGTTTTGGGATCGCGCAGCGGCTGCGCCTTGGTCTCTAGCCGCGCCTGCCACAGCCTGCCGACCAGGCCGGAGGCAGCGGTGAAACCGCCGTCGAGATAGGCGGCGCCGATCAGCGCCTCGCACACATCGGCAAGGATCGCGGGCCGGGTGCGGCCGCCGGCATTGACCTCTGAGGCGCCGAGCCGGATCGCCGCGCCGAGATCGATGGTGCGGGCGATCTCCGCGCAGGTCTCCTTGCGCACCAGATCGGCGAGCCGGCGCGACAGCTCGCCCTCGTCGGCCTTGGGAAATGCGCGGAACAGCATGTCGGAGATCACCAGGCCGAGCACGTGGTCGCCGAGGAATTCGAGCCGCTGGTAGCTCGCCGCGCGGTTGCGCGCGCCTTTGAGCGCGGAGATATGCGACAGGGCGCTGTCGAGGAGCGCGGCGTCGGTGAACTTGTAGCCGATGCGGGTTTCGAGCGAGCCGTCGCCGCGACGGCGGCGCCGGCGCGGATCCTTCTGCCCATCGGCGGCCGCGGCCGGAGCGGCTGAGGCCTCACCGGCAGGCGGATTTTGCGGCGGCGTTGTGACCGGTGTGGCTTTGCGCCGGCGGCTCATCTCACGAGCTTGAACAGGCGGTCCCAGCGTACCGTCCACGGCCAGCGCCACACTTCCCAGGCGTGGGCGCCATTGCCGATCGAGAAGAAGATGATCTGCGCCTTGCCGATGATGTTCTCATACGGCACATACCCGACCTGACTGAGCACCCGGCTGTCGGTCGAGTTGTCGCGGTTGTCGCCCATCATGAAATAGTCGCCGGCCGGCACGGTGTAGACCGGGGTATTGTCGTAGAAGCCGTTGTCGGTGAGATCGAGCGTCGTGTAGGTGACGCCGTTCGGCAAGGTCTCGCGGAACTGCTTGACGCGCTGGACGACGCCGTCATCGTCGGTCACATAATCGTCGATGTGCTCGCGCTTGACCGGCTGGCCATTGACGTTGAGCACACCGTCGATCACCTGGATGCGGTCGCCGGGCAGGCCGACCACGCGCTTGATGTAGTCGATCGAGTCGTCCTTCGGCAGGCGGAAGACGACCACGTCGCCGCGATGGACCTCGCCGCCGAGAATGCGGCCGGGGAAGAGCGGCGGGGAGAACGGCAGCGAATAGTGGGTGTAGCCGTAGGAATATTTGGAGACGAACAGATAATCGCCGACGAGCAATGTCGGGATCATCGACCCGGAGGGGATATTGAACGGCTGAAACAGAAAAGTGCGGATGACCAGCGCTATGATCAGGGCGTGGAACACCACGCGGATGGTCTCGGCGAATCCGCCTTCTCGGCGTTTGGCTCCGGTTTGCACGCTCATCGGCCCATGGTTCCGCTTGTCTTGATCGCGCCCTGCGACCTTGTAGCCTTTGGGGCATACGCACGCAATTGCACGCGGGGTTTGGTCGCAGCTTTCGCCGCGCGGATTTATCTAGCAACGCCATGAGCTTGCCGCCAAGACGCCGCCGGCCTGACGAATTTATCATGGGCGGTCTGCAGCTTGAGCGTGCGCCGTACCCGACACCGTGCCGCGTCAAGCGACCGGAACGGCGACCGCCGAGATGATCACCAGCGCCTGAGCGGTCGGGCCCTCGTCGGTGATGGTGAGGTCGATCCGCGCCTCGCAACCGGCAGGCGTGAGCGCCTGCAGGCGCCGTTTGGCCCCTCCGGTCAGCTCCATGGTCGGCCGCCCGGACGGCAGATTGACCACCCCCATGTCGCGCCACCAGACCCCGGCGCGCAGCCCGGTGCCGAGCGCCTTGGCGCAGGCTTCCTTGGCGGCAAAGCGCTTGGCGTAGGTCTCCATGCGGTTGCGCCTGCCATCCGCCTTTGCCCGCTCGGCCGGCGTGAACACGCGATCGAGGAAACGCTCGCCGTGGCGCTCGATCACCTTGGCGATGCGGCGGACGTCGGTGATATCGGAACCGATGCCGAGGATCATGCCCTTGACCTGCCCCGGTCCATAGCGGCGCGCATCGTCCTGACCGCTTCGGCAAGTCCGACCGAAATCGCCTCTCCGACCAAGAAATGGCCGATGTTCAGCTCAACCACCTCGGCCAGCCCCGCGACCGTCTCCGCCGTCTGATAATTAAGTCCGTGGCCGGCGTGAACCTCAAGACCGGCGCGGCGGCCGATTTCGACCCCGGCGCGGATGCGCTCCCATTCCGCGACCGAGCGCGCGGTGTCGCCTTGCGCGAGCGCATGACACCACGCCCCGGTGTGAATTTCGATCACCGGAGCGCGCAGCC
The DNA here is from genome assembly GCA_963695665.1 of uncultured Alphaproteobacteria bacterium. GTDB lineage: Bacteria > Pseudomonadota > Alphaproteobacteria > Rhizobiales > Xanthobacteraceae > BOG-931. The sequence goes on along the minus strand of CAVOHL010000033.1, from coordinate 580,891 downwards.
GCGCCGCGGCCTCGATTTGGCGAGGATCGGCGTCGATGAACAGCGAAACGCGAATGCCGGCTTCGGTGAGCCGGGCGATCGCCGGCGCCAGCGTATTGTGCTGTCCCGCGACATCGAGGCCGCCCTCGGTCGTGACCTCGGCCCGCCGCTCCGGCACCAGGCACGCGGCATGCGGCTTGGTGCGGCGCGCGATCTCCACCATCTCCGGCGTCGCCGCCATCTCGAAGTTCAGCGGCTTGTCGATCTCGGCCTTCAGCCGGGCCATGTCCTCGTCGCGAATATGCCGGCGATCCTCGCGCAGATGCGCGGTGATGCCGTCGGCGCCGGCGGCGATGGCGATCCGGGCGGCGGTGACGGGATCGGGATGCCGCCCGCCGCGCGCGTTGCGCAGCGTGGCGACGTGATCGACGTTGACGCCGAGGCGTATGGGACGAGGAGCCGACATGACGCTCTTTGTGCCGCGCTACCCGCTCACCCGCTCGGCATTGGCGACCACCTTCTTCGCCCGCAGCTGCGAGATGATCGAGGTCAGGTGCTTGAGGTTATAGACCTCGAGGTCGATGGTGAGATCGGTGAAATCCGGCGACTGCCGGGTCATGCGGATATTGTCGATGTTGCCGTCATGCTCGGCGATCACCTGGGCGATCTGCGCCAGCGAGCCCGGCTCGTTCACCGATTGCACCGCAAGCTGCGCCGGAAAACGTTGCGGCGTCTTCTCGTCCACGTCCCAGCGCACATCGAGCCAGCGTTCCGGCTCATCCTCGAATTCGGTCAGCGCCGGCGAGTGGATCGGATAGATGGTGATCCCCTCCCCCGGCGTCATGATGCCGACGATGCGGTCGCCGGGAACGGCGCCGCCACGCGGGGCGAAACGCACCGGCAGGTCGGTGTTGATGCCGCGGATCGGAATCGGCGCCCCGTTCTCGCCATCGCCGGGAAGCTTGAACTTGACCGCCTTCGCGCGCTTGAGGCCGAACCAGCCGCTGTCCGCCTTCGGCGCGACGGTGACGCGCTCGTCCTTGTAGTCGGGATACATCGCCCGCACGACGTCGGAAGCCTTCATCTCGCCGCGGCCGACCGCCGACATCACGTCCTCGATCGAGGCGCGGGCGAGCCGCGGCAAGGCGCCTTCGAGCTTCTCGTCGCTGAAGGCGATCTTGGCGCGCTGGCACAGGCGCTCGAGGATGCGGCGGCCGAGGCCGGAATACTGGTTGCGCACCGCGGCGCGGGTGGCGCGGCGGATCGCGGCGCGCGCCTTGCCGGTCGCCACGATCGATTCCCAGGCCGTGGGCGGAGCGGTCTGCGCCTTCGAGGTGAGGATTTGCACCTCGTCGCCGTTCTCCAGCGGCGAGCTCAACGGGCCGATCTTGCCGTTGATCTTGGCGCCGACCGCCATGTTGCCGACATCGGTGTGCACCGCGTAGGCGAAATCGATCGGCGTCGCGTCCGCGCGGCAGCGCGATCAGCTTCCCTTTGGGCGTGAAGCAGAACACCTGGTCGTGGAACAGCTCGAGCTTGGTGTGCTCGAGGAATTCTTCCGGGTTGGAGCCTTCGGCCAGGAGCTCGATGGTGCGGCGCAGCCAGGCATAGGCGTTCGACTCGCGCGAGAGCATTTCCGTCGGCGAGCCGAGCCCGTCCTTGTAGAGCGCATGGGCGGCAATGCCGTATTCGGCGATCTGGTGCATGCCGCGGGTGCGGATCTGCAGCTCGACGCGCTGCCGGCCCGGGCCGATCACGGTCGAATGCAGCGAGCGGTAGTCGTTCTGCTTGGGTGTCGAGATGTAGTCCTTGAAGCGCCCCGGAACCACCGGCCAGGTGGTGTGCACGATGCCGAGCGCCTGGTAGCACTCGGCGAGGCTGCCGACGACCACGCGGAAGCCGAACACGTCGGAGAGCTGCTCGAAGCCGACCGCCTTTCTTTCCATCTTGCGCCAGATCGAATAGGCGCGCTTGCGCCGCCCGGAAACCTCCGCAGTAATGCCGCTGTCGGCGAGCTTCCTGGCGAGCTGCTGCTCGATCTCGGTGATCCAGCCGCTCGAGCGCACGGCCAGCGCCTCGAGCCGCTCGCTGATCACCTTGTAGGCGTCGGGATTAAGCTCATGGAAGGACAGATCCTCGAGCTCCTCGCGCATCTCATGCATGCCCATGCGGCCGGCAAGCGGCGCGTAGATGTCGAGCGTCTCCTCCGCGGTGCGCCGGCGCGCCTCAGGCGGCCGATGCGCCAGCGTGCGCATATTGTGCAGCCGGTCGGCGAGCTTGATCAGGAGCACGCGGACGTCGTCGGCGATGGCGAGCAGAAGCTTGCGCAGGTTCTCGGCCTGCTTCGCCTCCTTGGAGACGAGATCGAGCTTCTTTAGTTTGGTCAGCCCCTCGACCAGGGCGCCGATGTCGGGACCGAACAGGCGGTCGATCTCGGCGCGGGTGGCGTCGGTATCCTCGATGGTGTCGTGCAGGAGCGCGGCGGCGATGGTGGCGTCATCGAGCTTGAGATCGGTGAGGATCGCGGCGACCTGGAGCGGGTGCGAGAAGTAAGGATCGCCGGAGGCGCGCCGCTGCGTGCCGTGGGCGCGCATGGCATAGACATAGGCACGGTTGAGCAGGTCCTCATTGGTCGCGGGATTGTACTGTTTGACCCGGTCGATCAGCTCGAATTGCCGCATCATCCGCGGCCGGCGCGGCTTCGGCGGCACCCCCTCGCCGGGCTGCGGGACGAGGTTGGGGCCGCGCGCCACCGCTGCCCGCGGCCGGGGCTGGTTCTGCATCCGCGGCAGATCGATCGGCGAACGCGCCATGGGAATCCTCGGCTCCGCCGCCAAAGTCGGCGAAAGCTGACGATAAAGATATCATGACGTGAGGCCCGCGCCACAAGCAACGCCGCCCTCACCCCGGCTCCCCAAAGGTCGCCGCCGCCGGCAAACTTAGCGTTAAGAACGCGCGCCGCGTACGAGGAAAAGGTCCGGATGGTCACGCGGGCAAAGCGCCGCGCCGGGGTGCAGACGTAGCCGCGCGTGCTTTCAGCTCGGCAGCGCCGAGAGCAGCACCGCGTCGTCGTACGGATCGATGACGCCGGCAAGCGAGGCTGCGCATTCGCTACATACGAGCCGGCAGGTCTCGAACCCGCAATCGTCGATCTCCGGCGTGCGGCTGCGACGGAACAGCAACTGCGCGTGGCATTGCGGGCAGATGACGACGCGAGCGGCCCGGACCGGAGCCGCCCTTTCGTTCGTTTCAACGCGCGGTGCGGAATTCGCCATAATGTCGACGATCGCTGTGGGGGCACGAACAGCCCTGTGGCGATGTCTCTATAGCCGCCGTTCGGAAACACTCCTTGCCGGCGATCCGTCGAATTTCAGCGATCGCGTTGAGCTTCGGCTAACCGTTCGGTCCGCCATGCCGGGCAATGGCGATGGCAATCGCGGTCGTCAGGAGTGCGATGCGGCGGCGAGGTCGAGCGGCCCGCGTTGTCAGGTCGCGCCTAGGGCGGCGCTCGAACAGCATGCGCCGCTCCGACACGGTCGAATGGAAGAACGGATAACGCCGATACATGTAGTCGCGGGCAGCCGGGAAATTCAGCATCATCAGGGCGACCGGCTTGTTCAACAGCGGATAAGGCCGCGCTCCGCAAGCCAGATGGAACGTGAAGGCGCGCCGATAAAACGCCTGATGCTCCAGCCGCACGGCCGCGAGGATGTGGTCGCCGCCGAAATACTCCGCCGCCAGCCAGGCGATCCGCAGCGTGATGTAGGGCAGTCCGCGGTGCACCCGCGCGAGGTTCCAGTCGGCGACAAAGCGCGTAACGTCGACGATCACCCTGCCCGCCTCCACTTCCGGCAGCAACTGCTCGGGAAAGACCTCGCCGGTCGGGAATTCGGGATGCGCCGTGGAGGCTATGTGCAGGCGGATCGCGCCGGCCAGCTCGCCGTCAACGTGCAATCCGAAAATGTAGACGTTGCCGGTCTCGTCAAACGAGTCGGTAAACGCCTCGGACGGATTTGGATCGATCGCGGCTTCGCGCAGATAGGCCTGATAGCGCAGCCGGAATATCGCGTCTCTTTGCTCGGCGGAATCCGCGCGCCGACATTCGGTCCGCGCCAGAAGCAGCGCGAGGCGATCAGCGAAGCTGCCCTGTGCGGCTTGATCGGAAACGCTTGAACGCGCGGAATACGAAGACTTCGCTACCGGAGCCATTCAACACACTTCCTCGTTGGCGCCCGCCCTCGCCAGCAGCAGGAGGTTAACAGATCGTTAATGGCGATACAACTTCAGCGGTAGATTACGGTTAACGCTGCCGTCCGCCGCTATGGTGAAATAACAGCTGGCGAGCGTGCTTTGCCGCCCGGAGCGAGGGTCAGGCGACGTCCTTGTGCTCCAGGGCCGGCCAGGAGGTTTCCAGCGGCGCAACGTAGGACGCATAAAGGAGTTTTCGCAAATCGGCGGCCGGCATCGGCCGGCCGAGCAGGTAGCCCTGGACTTCGTCGACACTGTCCTCGGCGGCCAGCAATTCGAGCTGCTCCTGGGTCTCCACCCCCTCGACCACCACGCGCAACCCGAGCTGTGCGCTCAGTCGCGTCATGCCGCGCAGCAGGGTCACCCGGCGCTCGTCCTCGCCGAGACCGCGCAGGAAGGACTGGTCGATCTTGACTTTATGCAGCGGGAAGCTGTGCAAATAGCTCAAGCTCGAATAGGCGGTGCCGAAATCGTCGAGCGAGATCTTCACGCCGAGATCGGCAAGCTGGTGCAGATCGGCGCGGATGCGTTTCGTGTCCTGGAGCAATGTCGACTCGGTTATTTCCAGCTCGAGCCGGTGCGGCGCCAGATTGGTGGCGGCGAGCGTCTCGCGAACAAGCGCGGGAACGTTGGAGCGGTCGAACTGGATCGACGACAGGTTGACGGCGACCGCGGTGTCGCCCGGCCAGCGCCGGCATTCGAGGCAGGCCTTGTACAGGACCTGATTGCCGAGCTCGACGATCAGTCCCATCTCCTCGGCGACGGGGATGAACTCCGCCGGCGAGACCATGCCGCGTTCGCGATGCGGCCAGCGCAGCAGCGCCTCGCAGGCGGCGATGCGCTTGGTCTTCAGATTGAATATCGGCTGATAGTGGAGCTCGAACTCCTCGCTCTGCACGGCGTTGCGCAGGTCAAGCTCGAGATTTCGCCGCGCCTGGGCGTTCGCCTCCATCTTGGCCTCGAACCAGCGCCAGGTGCCGCGGCCCTCGGCTTTCGCCCAATAGAGCGCCATGTCGGCATTGCGCAGGAACTGATCCGGATCGAGCCGGCTCTTGGCCACCGCAATGCCGATGCTGGCGGTGACCACGACCTTGTGTCCGTCGAGATCGTAAATACCGCCGACCGCGTCGAGCGCGCGCGTTGCCAGCGACTCCGCCTGATCGAGCGATTTGATCGGCGCCTGCAGGATCACGAATTCGTCGCCGCCGAACCGCGCAATCACGTCGACGTCGCGAACCGTGCCGCGCAGTCGCTCGGCGACGGCCTCCAGCAGCATATCGCCCCTTGTATGCCCCAGGGTGTCGTTAACCTGCTTGAACTGATCGAGATCGATGAAATGGATCGCGCACATATTGTCGGGCCGCCATTCGCTCAACGCGCGCTCCATGCGGTCGCGCAAGATGTTGCGATTGGGAAGGCCGGTCAGGGCGTCGAACCGGGCCAGATGGCTGATCTTCGCCTCGGCGATCCTTCGCTCGGTGATGTCCTCGACCAGGACCACCATGCCGCCTTTTTCCATCGGCTGTACGGTGAACTCGAGCGTGCGCCCGTTGCGCATCTCCACGTCGAAGGCGGCGTCATCGCTGCCGGAGAGGCGGGCCTCGAGGCGGCCGATCAGGCTCTCCGCGTTGACGTCGGAAATCAGGTCGGCCTTGGCAACGCTGTCGACCAGGTAACGCAGGCTCGCGCCTTTCAGCTCGAAATCCGCCGCCAATCCCATTTGCTCGTTGAGCTTCTGGTTGGAAACGACGATGTGGCGCTTGGCATCGAACATGCACAGGCCGTGCGGCATGTTGTTGAGCGCAGTGTCGAAACGTTTGGCGAGGAGCGTCATATCGCGCGACGTGGTCACCGCGTCGAGCAGCGTGCGGCGCAGCCTTTCCGCGATGAATTTGATTCCGAGGAAGGAAGGGACGAGCAGGCCGGCGAAAATCCAGTGATAGAGATTGCCGTAGAGCAGGAGCGCCGCCGTCATCGGCACCTGCGCGCAAAGAATTTGCAGGAACACAAACAGCGGGTTTGCGAAGTTTCTGCCGAAGATGCCGGCTGCATACGCAAGCGACATCGAAAAGCTGACCAGCTGGGCAAACGGATCATTGGTCCAGGCGAAGGCGATGAAGCACCAGATGCTGAACAACGCCAGCGACGCAGAGGCTCCGATGCTGTAGCGCCGCTCCCATCGCCTGGCCGCCTGTGCCGTGGTGACGCTCGGGCGAGCGCGGACATAAGCGCGCATCAGCAGCCCGCGCGCGCCGGCGATGATGACGACCGCCAGCGCACAGTACAGGAGAGAGATCTCACCGGTCTTCCAATAGGTGACGAAAACCGACCCGGCGCCGAAGATGGTCCCGGCGAGCAGGGTTCGGCCTTCCTCGAAAAGCGAATCGACCAGCGGCAGATAGATTTCCGCCGGCAGCGTTTCGAGCCGTTGATCAGATCGACGCGTCACGTCCATACCGTCAGCAATCGCGGAGGCTGCAAATCGTCGTCGAGTATGGCCTCGAAGGTCTATCTATCGAGTAAATGTGTGTACGCGGTCTTGCTCAACGCGCGGCGGGCATTGGCCAAACTTGTTGAGCGGCGTTAGCAGACAATTATCCATGCCGCCGGACTTCTTCGCCTCGGAACACGCCGGCGGCGTGCGCAGCGCGGGCTTCCACCTTAAGGTTGTCGCCGCACCCGTCGCAGCCGGGCCGGGTGGCGGCATGCGCGCCAACGAAGCATTGCCGGACGATAATCGGGGGATGCGGCCGGCCGGGTCTCAGCTTCGGTGCGCGCCGCTCTTCGCCTCGGCCGCGCGGATCAGCGCCCGCAACCGCGCCGGCGTCACCGGCACGGTGTCGATGCGCACGCCGAGCGGGCGCAGCGCGTCCTCGATCGCCGCGATCACCGCCGGCGGCGCCACCATGCGGCCGCCCTCGCCGGCGCCTTTGACGCCGTATTCGGTGTAGGGCGAGGGCGTCACCAGGTGGCCGATGCGCACCGCCGGCGGCAGATTGCCGATCTTCGGCAGCAGATAGTCCTGAAACGACGTGTTCAAGAGCTGGCCTTTGCCGTCATACTGAAACTCCTCCAGCAACGCCGTGCCGATGCCCTGCGCGGTGCCGCCGCGCACATGACCGTCGACGGTCATCGGGTTGATCATCGTGCCGCAATCGTGCACCGCGACGTAATCGAGGAAGCTCACCTGCCCGGTCTCCACGTCGACCTCGACGACCGGCATGTGACACATATGGCCCATGATCGGATAGAAGATGCCGAAGTCGCTGTCGTTCCTCGGCAAAGTCGCGAGCGGATGGTCGTAGGTGTAGCTCGCTTCGAGGCCGCTGGTCAGCGTCGGATCGTCCGGCAGCGACAGCCGGAAGAAATGCGCTTGCATCGCCACCTCGGCGATCGCCACCTCCATGCCCGGCGCGCCCTTGACCCCGATCTTGCCGCTGCGGAATTCCAGATCCTCGGGGCCGGCTTCGAGCATGTGGCCGGCCACGCGCTTGAGCTTGCCCTTGATGATCGCGGCGGCGCCGGTGATCGCGCCGGTCACCATGACGGTGTAGCGGCTGCCGCCGGGCCCGGTGCCCGGCAGGCCGTGGTCGGTGTCCGAATAGGCGACGCTGATGTCGGCCGGATCCATGGCGAGCTGCTCGGCGAGCACCATCGCCGCCACCGTCTCCGGGCTGTTGCCCCAGCACGGCGCGTGCAGCGAGATCACCGCCTTGCCGGTCGGATCGATCTTGATCGAAGCGCTTTCCGGCGAGCTGGTCAGCGCAAAGCCGGGATTGCGGTTGAGCATCCAGAATTCGGTGGCGCTGAACACGCCCTTCTCCTGGCAACTGGCGATGCCGATGCCGACGTAACGGCCCTGCGTCCGTGCCGCCTGCTGTTTCTGCCGCCAGCCTTCGTAGTCGAGCATCTCCAGCGCCATGTCGAGCGCGCCGGGATAGTTGCCGCTGTCGTACAGGTTGCCGGTCGGAATCTGATAGGGAAACTCGTCGGGCCGGATGAAATTGTCGCGGCGGAACGCGATCGGGTCGAGGTTGAGCTCCTCGACCGCGGCGTCGACGATCCGCTCGATCATGAAATTGGTGACCTCGGAGCCGAAGCCGCGGCAGGCGCCCTGCTGGCATTTGTTGGTGAACACCGCGTAGAGCTCGGCGCCGACGGCGCGGATCTTGTAAGGACCGACGGTCTGCGAGAAGCCGTTGCCATGCGTGCCGAGGCCGTATTGGAAATAAGCGCCGTAATCGTCCACGACCTTGTAGCGCAGCGCCGTCATCCGATGATCGGCGTCGATCGCCAGCTCGACGTCATAGATGCGGTCGGAGCCGTGATTGTCGCTGGCGGTGATGTTGTCGATGCGGTCTTCGATATACTTGACCGGCCGGCCGGCGACGCGCGAGGCCAATGCGGCGAGGACCGATACCTTGTGCAGGAAAAGCTTGCTGCCGAAGCTGCCGCCGGCGTCCACCGGCACGATGTTGACCAGATGGCTCGGGACCTTGAGCGCGGTAGCGATGGTGAAGCCGACGTAATTATACATCGAGCCGTTGACGTAGATCACGAACTTGCCCGAGCCTTCGTCGAAACTCGCGACCGCGCCCGCGGTCTCGATCGGCTGGCCGCCTGAGCGCGACCAGCGCAGCCGGCGCTTGACCCGGTGAGCGGCGCGGGCGAACTCCTCCTCGACCGGTCCGAAGACATAGTTGCGGTGTTCGGCGACATTGTCCGGGCCGCGCTCGGGATGGAGCACCGCCTCGCCGCGCGAATTGATCGCCTCCATCATGTCGGAGACGGCCGGCAATGGCTGGTAGTCGACCTTGATGAGCGCGGCCGCGTCTTCGGCGATGTAGCGCGTGTCGGCGACGACCAGCGCCACCGGCTCGCCGACATGGCGGACTTTTCCGAGCGCGATCGCGCGCTGCTCGACCGGCGGATTGGCGAAGCAGGGAAGCGGCCCGGTCTCCTTCGCCGCCTCCTCGCCGGTGATCACGGCGACGACGCCGGGCAGCGCCTCGGCCGCGCTCTTGTCGATTGATCTGATGCGCGCATGCGCGTGCGGGCTGCGCAGCGCCGCCGCATGCGCCATGTTGGGCAGCACGATGTCGTCGATGAAGCGGCCGCGCCCGGTCAGGAAACGCGGATCCTCCTTGCGCAGCATGCGCGTGCCGATGACGTTGAGCCGCTGGTCCGGCCGTTCCTGCTGGCGGCCGCGCGGCGGCGAATGGATCTTGCCGGCTTCGGCCATCAGCGCGCCGCCTTCCCGCCGCGCATCAGCTCGACCGCGCGCTCGACCGAATTCACGATGTCCTCGTAGCCGGTGCAGCGGCAGATATTGTCGTTGAGCCGCTGCCGGATCGTGTCACGATCAGGTTGGGGATTTTCGCGCAACAGCTCGGTCATCAGCATGAGCATGCCGGGCGTGCAGTAGCCGCACTGCAGGCCGTGCATCTCCCAGAAGCCGCGCTGCAGCGGATTGAGATTGTTGGCGCGGCCGAGCGACTCGACCGTCTCGATGGCGCGGCCGTCCGCCTGCACCGCAAGCGTGCAGCAGGAGCGGGTCGCGAGCCCGTCGAGCAGGATCGTGCAGGCGCCGCACACGCCGTTCTCGCAGCCCACATGCGTGCCGGTGAGGCCGATGCCGTGGCGGATGAAGTCGGAAAGGAGGAGCCGCGGCTCTACCCGCCGCTTCAGCGCCTTGCCGTTGACGGTGACGTTGACTTCGAGCTCGTCCATCGCGGCTTCTTTTTTGCTGCGCTAGCCGTCGACGGCCTGGCCGGCGCGCGCGCAGGCGGTGCGCAGCATCCGCCGCGTCAGCGCCGCGGTCACGTCGCGCCGGTAGGCGGCGTCGGCGTGCAGATCGTCGGCCGGCATGACGTTGCTCGCCGCGGCCTGTGCGGCCGCCTCGATCATCGCGGCCGACGCCGGCTTGCCCTCGATCGCCGCCTCGGCGGCCGCGATCCGAAACACATTGTCGACCGCATTGCGAAAGCCGATGCGCACGTCGCGGCACGTTCCGTAACGGAGCGTCAGCAGGCAACCGGCCGCGACCAGAGCGCGGTCGCCATAGCGCTGGCTCACCTCGAGGAAGCAATAGCCGTGGCCTGCCGGCATGCGCGGGACACGCACTTCGACCAGCATCTCATCGGCGGCGAGATCGGTCGCGAACGGCGCCTTGAAGAATTTTGCCGCCGCGATCGTGCGCGTGGAGCGCGCGCTGCGCGCCATCATCGTCGCCCCGAGGAGGCTCATCACCAGCGGCAGCTCGAAGGCTGGGTCGTTGTGGCAGAGATTGCCGCCAAGCGTGCCGTGGTTGCGGATCGAATGATTGGCGACGTGCTGGTAAGCCTCGGTGACGATCGGGCAGCTCGCCGCCACGATCGGCGAGCGCAGGATGGTGTTGTGGGTGGTCAGCGCGCCGATCCGCAGCTGGCCGAACTCCTCGACGATATACTGAAGCTCGGACAGCCGGCTCACGTCGATCAGGCGGCCGGGCGCGATGAGCCGCAGATTGAGCATCGGGACGAGGCTGTGTCCGCCGGCCAGCAGCTTGGCTTTGCCGCCGTGCTTCGACAAAGCCTCGAGCGCCGCGCGCAGATTGTTCGGCCTCTCGTACTCGAATACGGGAGGCTTCATCGGCCTTCCCTCCCCAATCGGATTCCGGCTGGTGATCGCCGCAAATCCGCGGTCGCGATTGTTTCCGATCGATCAGTATGTGGCAAGCACGGCCGGCATACCGAGGAAAGCGCGATAACCGCCGCCGCTGCGACCCGCAGTTGCCGCCGCGCCGAGCGGTTGAGCGCTCCGATCGCTTGTGATCCAGTCGTGCGCGGGTCACCGGTTCGCCGCGATCGAGGAGAAAGCCGATGCCGTTCTCGCTGCCCGAGCTTCCTTACGCCTACGACGCGCTCGCGCCGCACATGTCGCGCGAGACGCTCGAGTTTCACCACGACAAGCATCACCTCGCCTATGTGAACAACGGCAACAATCTGATGAAGGGCACCGAGTTCGAAGGCAGGTCGGTGGAGGACGTGGTCAAGGGCTCGTTCTTCGCCAATCCGGCGCTCTTCAACAATGCCGGGCAGCACTACAATCACCTGCATTTCTGGAAATGGATGAAGCCGGGCGGCGGCGGCCGCATGCCGGGCGCGCTGGAGAAGAAGATCGTCGGCGATCTCGGCTCGGTGGCGAAGATGAAGGAGGATTTCGTCCAGGCGGGGACGAGCCAGTTCGGCTCCGGCTGGTGCTGGCTCGCGGTCAAATACGGCCGGATCGAGGTGATGAAGACTGCGAACGGCGAGAGCCCGCTCGTTCACGGCGCGCGGCCGATCCTCGGCTGCGACGTCTGGGAGCACGCCTACTACATCGACTATCGCAACCGGCGCGCCGATTACCTGAAGGCTTTCGTCGATAATCTGGTCAACTGGGAATACGTCGCCGAGATGTTCGCCGCCGCGAGCAAGTAGCGCGCGGATCGGCTAACGGGCCGCTGCAACTCGCGCGGGGTTTATTCCTCTTCGTCGCCGACGTCCGAGTCCGGCTCCGGCTGGCTTTCGGGCGGGGTCAGTCCCTCGAGGCCCTTGAGCAGCTCTTCCTCGCTCATCCGGTCGGTCGTGACCTCGGTATCGTCGGCGTCGACTCCAGTTCCCGGCGCGCCGATGAGCGGAATCCCCTCCGGCTCGGGCTCGTCGACCTCGACGTATTTCTGCAGGGAATGGACGAGCTCCTCCTTGAGGTCCTCGGGCGAAACCGCCTTCTCGGCGATCTCGCGCAACGCCACCACCGGATTCTTGTCGTTGTCGCGCTCGACCGCGATCTGCCCGCCGGAGGAGATCATGCGCGCGCGATGGCTCGCGAGCAGGACGAGATCGAACCGGTTCTCGACCTTGTCGATGCAGTCTTCGACGGTGACACGGGCCATTCGGCAGCTCCTGGCGCGGGATTGTCCCGGCGGCCGTGAGATATCGCCACAACCCGCGGAGCGCAAGGGCGTTCTGCGCCTCAATCCTCCCAAATCTGTCAGTTTTTTTAGTTGGCGGCGGCGGCAGGCCCTGTTACCCAAATTTTGGGGAACCCGACCGAGCCCCTGCGATTTTACGTTCGGCGCGACGGCGTGCCGCAGTGCTTGCATCGGGCTCCTCGCGGCATATGGCTTCTGCCCGGGTTGTTAGGCACAATATGCGCTCATGGGCGTCAGGCCCGTGCTATTGCCAATCCGAGAGTAGTTCGCCTGTCGAAGTGTTCCCGATGGCGATAAAGCAGTTTTAAGAACGCCGGAAACGCCAAAGCCATTCGCGGCTGATCCGGTTTCACGACAAGAAACATCGCGAGAGATCCAATGTCGGCACAGATCGAGAAAATTGCGTTGTTCATTGACGGCGCCAATCTTTACGCCACCGCCAAATCGCTCGGCTTCGATATCGATTACAAGCGGCTGCTGCGCGAGTTCCAGACCCGCGGCTATCTGGTGCGGGCGTTCTACTACACCGCGGTGATCGAAGATCAGGAATATTCGTCGATCCGCCCGTTGATCGATTGGCTCGACTACAACGGCTACACCGTCGTCACCAAGGCGACCAAGGAGTTCGTCGACCAGACCGGCCGGCGCAAGGTCAAGGGCAACATGGACATCGAGCTCGCGGTCGATGCCATGGAGATCGCGCCGCACATCGACCAGATGGTGCTGTTCTCCGGCGACGGCGATTTCCGCTCGCTGGTCGAGGCGGTGCAGCGGCGCGGCGTGCGCGTGATCGTGGTGTCGACGATCTCCACCCAGCCGCCGATGGTCGCCGACGAACTGCGCCGTCAGGCCGACCAGTTCGTCGACATCATCGAGCTGCAAAGCAAGATCGGCCGCGATCCGTCCGAGCGGCCGATGCGCGAGCCGCGGGACATGCGCGAACCACGCGAGCCGCGGAGCAGCGCCACACGCCGCAATTCCTGCAGCGCAGCGCCTCGCCGCGCACCGACGTCGAGGTCGAGGACGAGTTCGACGAAGAATAGCCGCGCGCGATGGCCGCCATGGCGCGCGCGAGCGGCAAGCCCGGCCGCGACTGTCCGCGCTGTCCGCGCCTCGTCGCCTTCCGCAACGACTGGCGCGCGCGCGAGCCCGACTGGTTCAACGCTCCGGTCCCCTCCTTTGGCCCGATCGACGCGCGGCTGCTGATCGTCGGCCTCGCACCGGGGCTGCGCGGCGCCAACCGCACCGGCCGGCCGTTCACCGGCGATTATGCCGGCGATCTCCTCTACGCCACGCTCAAGGAATTCGGATTTGCCGAGGGCAGCTACGCGGCGCGTCCCGACGACGGCCTCGCCCTCATCGATTGCCGCATCACCAACGCGGTGCGCTGCGTGCCGCCGGAGAACAAGCCGACGCCGCAGGAGATCGCCACCTGCCGCGATTTCCTCGCCGCGACCATCGGCGAAATGACCGCGCTCTCCGCCGTCGTCGCGCTCGGCCGCATCGCGCATGACACCTTCATCGCCGCGCAAAATGCGAAGCGGAGCGCCTACCCGTTCACCCATGGCGGCGCGCATGCATTAAGCGCGATCACGCTGTTCGACAGCTACCATTGCTCGCGCTACAACACCTCGACCGGCGTGCTCACGCCGAAAATGTTCGGCGAGGTGTTTGCCCGGGTGCGCAAGCACCTCGACGCCGCGCCGCGCTGACCTCGCCATTGCCGGCGTGCCTCAGGCGAAAATCGCGCTTTCGTATTTGCCGCTGCCCATTTCGCCGCGGCGGGAAAATGCCGTGCTGCTCGATCCAGGCGAAGGATTGATCGAAGGTCTGCTTCGAATAAGGCTCGAACACCAGCCGCTCGCCCGGCCCCCAGCGCCGCGTGTCCATCTGATCGTGGAAGCGCACCGGGAATTCCTTCTTGTAGTAGTGCGTGTAGAGCTCGGGCCGCAAATCGATGTCGCGCTGCGCGCGGCGCAGCGCGCGGAAATACTTGCGTACGTCCTGCGGCTCCGGCGTGCCGGTGATCATCGACGCCATCATGAACGTGGTGTCGATGATTTTGCGGAAACCGAGCTGCTCGGCGAAGTAATACGGCCCGCTGAACAGCGACGCCGCCGGCACCTTGCCGTCGATCAACAGCTCCATGCGGCTGAACAACAGACCGTCGTTGAACGACAGCTTGATCTCGTCGGACTTGAGATACTGATCGAGCCCCTGGATGGTCGCGTAGTGGCTGCCGGACTGATAGCCGACGGAGATCGGCACGCCGGCGAGATCGGCCGGCGTCTTCACCGCCGAGTCTGGCCGGCACGAACACGCCGCAGGGCGCGACCGAATAGCAATCGGCGTAAAGCTTGCCGTGGCCGTTCGAGGCGGCGACGTTCACGGTCCAGTGGCAGGCGCCGCTGACATTGCAGGTGCGCCCGGCTTCGCAGCGTCTGATAAGCGCCGACCTTGTTGCCGAGCTGATGGCCGCCGCCGGTCGTCGAATCCATCGTCTCCCGGAACTCGTAGTCGAGACCCTCGGCGGCGAAATAGTCTTTTTCTTCGGCGACCCATTCCTGCAGCCGGAAATGCGGAGCAACGACGAATTTCGACATGATTTCCTCCTCGGCGCTCGCGGCCGATTGCTGCTCAAGCTAACGACCGCCGCGCAGCCAGGCAATCACTTCGGCGGCATTCTTGTCGGGCGGGAATACCGGATAGAACACCTTGGTGATGACGCCATCGTCGACGACGAGCGCCATGCGCTTGAGCAGCGTCATGCCGGCAGGTCGTGAATGTCGGCAGCTTGAGCGCGCGGGTCAATGCGAGCTTGGCGTCGGACAGGATCGGCGAACGGCAGGTGCAGCCGCTCGGCGACCTCGCGCTGGTAGCCGGTATCCTGGGTCGAGAGGCCGAACAGGTGGGCGACGCCCAGCTCCTTGAGCTCGGCAAAATGGTCGCGAAAGCCGCAGGATTGCGGCGTGCAGCCGCGCGCACCGGGGATGTCGTCCCATCCCGGCGGCGCGTCGACCCCCGGCACGCCGGTACGCGGATAAATGTAAAGGACGGTGCGGCCGGGAAGCCCCGCCAGATTGACGTCACCTACCGCTCGTCGCCGGCAGCGCCATGTCCGGCAGCTTCATGCCGGCGAGATGCCGCGCGGCGCCGTCGTCCTGCGGCACTGGAATATCCGGCGGAAGAAAGGTCGGATCATGCGTGCCCGGCGCTTCTCTCATCTCTGTGCTCCGATTGTTGGTTTCGCGATCATGCGTAAGACATGAATTCCATCAGCGAGCCGTCGGGATCGCGAAAGTAGACGCTGGTGCCCTGCCCTTTGGCGCCGAAACGCTGCAGCGGGCCGCGTTCGACCGCGACACCGCAGCGCTGCAGATGGCGCATCGCGTCGGCGATCGGCCCGCTCCACTCGAAACAAAGATCGCTGTTGCCGGGCGCGACCGGAAGCCGCGCCACTTCGGCCGGCTTAACGCCCGGCCCGTGCACGTTGAGCTGCCGGTCGCCGAAGCGATAGGCGTAGCCGACCGGGCGCTCGATCAGCTCGGCGCCCAGCACCGTCGTGTAGAACGCATTCGAGCGCTGCCAATCGGTGACGTGAATGACGCAATGGTCGAGCCGCACGGGGAGCATCGTCTTTATCCCTTTTGCCGCAACAGCCGCCCGCGCTCGCGCTCCCACGAGCGCTTCTTCTCGGTCTCGCGCTTGTCGTAGAGCTTCTTGCCGCGCGCCAGAGCGAGTTCGATCTTGGCGCGGCCCTTCTCGTTGAAATAGAGCTTGAGCGGCACGAGCGTCATGCCCTCGCGCTCGACCGCGCCGATCAGCTTGTTGATCTGCCGGCGGTGCAGCAGCAGTTTGCGCGGCCGCTTCGGCGCGTGATTGAAGCGGTTGGCTTGCAGATATTCGGGAATGTTGGAGTTGATCAGCCAGATCTCGCCGCCGCGGGCATCGGCATAGGATTCGCCGATCGTCGCCTTGCCCTGGCGCAGCGATTTGACCTCGGTGCCGGTCAGCGCGACGCCGGCCTCGATCGTCTCGTCGATGAAATAGTTGAAGCGCGCCTTGCGGTTGTCGGCGATGACGCGGAGCTTTCTTTCAGCCTTCGCCGCCATGCCGCCGATCCCGCGCTCAGCGCGCTTTCAGCGCGTCGCGGATCTCGGTCAGCAACTGCACTTCCTTGGACGGCCCGGCGGCGGCGGCGGAGCGTCCGCCGCCTTCAGCCGATTGATGCCCTTGATGCACAAGAAACAGCACCCAGGCGATGATCAAAAAGTTGATGAGGATGGTGAGGAAACTGCCCCAGGCGAAAACCGCACCTTGCTTTTTCGCATCGGCCAGAGACGCCGCCGTAACTTTCGACGATAGCGGTATGAAATAATTGGAGAAATCGAGACCGCCGGTGGCCGCGCCGATGAGCGGCATGATGATGTCGCCGACGAGCGAATTGACGATCGCGCCGAACGCCGCGCCGATGATCACGCCGACGGCGAGATCGACGACATTGCCGCGCATCGCGAATTTTTTGAATTCCTCGAGCATCGGATCCTCCTCCGGCAATTCTATCCTCCCCGCGAAACGAGGGAGGTAGCGCGATCCCCCTCTCCCGCTGCGTTCCACTTCGCGGGCGAGGGACTAAAGAAAGATCAATTGATCAGCCCGGCATGCACCATGGCGTCGCGCACCGCCTGGCGCGTCGCCTCGGCGACCGGCACCATCGGCAGCCGCACGGTCTCGGCGCACTTGCCGAGGAGCGACAGCGCATATTTGGCCGGCGCCGGATTGGTCTCGATGAACAGCGCGGTGTGCAGCGGCATCAGCTTGTCCTGCAGCTTGAGCGCGCCGGCATAGTCGCCCTTGAGGCACGAGGCCTGGAATTCGGCGCACAGCCGCGGCGCCACGTTCGAAGTCACCGAGATGCAGCCATGGCCGCCATGCGCCATGAAGCCGAGCGCGGTCGCGTCTTCGCCGGAGAGCTGGTTGAAGCCCTCGCCCATCGCCGCGCGCTGTTGCGACACCCGCACCACGTTCGCGGTCGCGTCCTTCACGCCGGCGATGTTCTCAAGCTCGTAAAGCCGCTTCATCGTGTCGACCGACATGTCGATCACCGAGCGCGGCGGGATATTGTAGATGATGATCGGAATGCCGATCGCGTCGTTGATCGCCTTGAAGTGCTGATAGAGGCCTTCCTGCGTCGGCTTGTTGTAGTAGGGCGTGACCACGAGCACCGCGTCGGCGCCGGCCTCCTCGGCGTGCTCGGCAAGCGCGATCGCCTCCTTGGTCGAGTTCGAGCCGGCGCCGGCGACGACCGGCACGCGGCCCTTGGCCTGGTCGACGCACCACTCGACCACCTCGTGGTGCTCGTCGTGCGAGAGCGTCGGGCTTTCGCC
This sequence comes from uncultured Alphaproteobacteria bacterium, assembly GCA_963695665.1. Lineage (GTDB taxonomy): Bacteria > Pseudomonadota > Alphaproteobacteria > Rhizobiales > Xanthobacteraceae > BOG-931. The sequence goes on along the minus strand of CAVOHL010000033.1, from coordinate 563,323 downwards.
GGTGGTGCCGACCGGAACGAGCCCGTTCGTACCCTCGGTGATCTGCCAGTCGACGAAGCTGCGAAAGGCTTTCTCGTCCAGGGACCCGTTCTTGAACGGCGTGACCAGCGCGGTGAATGAGCCGCGGAAGCTCGTCTTGGCGCTCATGATACGATCCCTGAGAATGGCGTCCCGGTCGCAGCGGATCGCCGGTGCGCGATCACGCTGCCGTCACGCATAGATACCGGGTCGCCGCGGGCCTTTAAAGCCCCTTGCTCCGGCAATCTGCCAAGTGGCGACGCGCAAATCGCGCGATCGCGGCTCGATCGCGGGAACCGCCAATCCACAGCCCTGATGGACAGCGCCGCCCTTTTGCCGTGAAACTCGTCAATAAGGATGCCGCCTTGCCGGCATTAGCATTTCTTCAATCTTGCCGGCCGAAGAGGGTTCGCGCCATTGCCGGCCGTGGGCGCCGCGGCAGGGAGGGATCAGTGCCGATGACGGCCGTTCGGCTCATTTTCGCTATTGCCGCTGCTGGCCTCCTGGCGGGCGGGGCCTTGGCTGCGCCGTCCTCGGACAAGATTCCGCTCCCGCGTGCGCGCCACGCGGCCAAATCAGAGACAAGCAAGAAATCAGAGACAAGCAAGAAAACTGCGCAAGAGAAAACTGCCCGAAAGACCAAGAAGAGCCGCGGCGCATGCTCACGCGCACAAGGGCGCGCAAACGCCGGCGCCGCTCGGGCTGCGGCCCTCGCAGGGTTCCACCGCCTCGATCCATGGCGCGGCCTCCGCGCCGGTTCCGCCGCCGCGCAGGGCGCCGCCGCCGGCGCGGCCGGCTCCGGCTTTGGCGCTGGCGGCGAGCGCGAACACCTCGCCGCTCGATCTCGGCGCGGTCAGGCAGGCGATCGATCTCTCGCACAAGGGCCGGCAGGACGACGCCACCAATGTCGAGGCCACGATCTCCGATCCGCTGGCCCGCAAGCTCGTCGAATGGGTGATCCTGCACGGCGACGACAGCGTCGACTTCTCGCGCTACGCCGCATTCCTCGCCGCCAATCCAAGCTGGCCGAGCGTCGTGACCTTGCGGCGCCATGCCGAAGCGGCGCTGTGGCAGCAGCACGCCGATCCGCGCACGACCATCGCCTTCTTCGGCAGCGACCCGCCGCACAGCGCCAAGGGACGATTTGCGCTCGCGCGCGCGCTCCTCGCCGTCGGCGATCAGGCCGGCGCGCAGGCCGCGGTGCGGAACGCCTGGCGCAGCGACGGCTTTTCCGCCGACCTCGAAACGCAGGCGCGCGCCGCGTTTGCCGCACTGCTCACCGCCGCCGACGACAAGGCGCGCATGGACGCGCGGCTCTATGCCGAGGACGACGACGCCGGCCTGCGCGCCGCGCACTACCTCGACGCGACCGAGCTGGCGATCGCCAAGGCGCGCGCCGCGGTCATCAACAAATCGGCAAACGCCAAGGCGCTGCTCGAGGCGGTGCCGGCGGCCGCCCGCCACGATCCGGGCTACATGTTCAGCCGCATCCAGTGGCTGCGCCGCGGCGAGAAGGCCGCGGAGGCCGCACAGTGGCTCGTCGCCGCGCCGCGCGAGCCGGAGAAGCTCGGCGATCCCGATCAGTGGTGGGTCGAGCGCCGGCTCGTCGCCCGCAAGCTCCTCGATCTCGGCGATTCCAAGCTCGCCTACGAGATCGCCGGCAACGCCGCCGCGCCGACGACCGAGAATTATCGCGCCGAGCAGCAATTCACCGCCGGCTGGATCGCGCTGCGCTTCCTGCACGATCCGTCGGCGGCGCTCGCCCATTTCGCCCGCATCGGCGACGGCATTTCCAATCCGATCACGCTGGCGCGCGGCTATTACTGGCAGGGCGCGCGCCTTGGAGGCGCTCGGGCGCGGCGAGGACGCGCGCGCCTACTACGAGGAAGCGGCGCGCCAGCCGACCGCCTATTACGGGCAGCTCGCGCGGGCGCGGCTCGGCCTCGACGCGCGTGACGCTGCGGCAGCTGCCGGAGCCGCCGCCGGAACATCGCCGGCTGGAGATCGCGCGCGCCTTCGAGATCCTCTACGCCATCGACGAGCGCGATCTCGTCGCCGCCATGGCGGCCGACCTCGGCGACAAGGCGACCGACACCGGCGCGCTCACCACGTTCGCCGAGATCGCCACGCACCACAATGACGCGCGCGCGACGCTGCTTCTCGGCAAGGCGGCGCTCGGCCGCGGCATGCCGTTCGAGCAATACGCGTTTCCGGCCTTCGGCATGCCGAGCTATCGGCCGATCGGGCCGGAGGTCGAGCCCTGCGTCGTCTACTCGATCGCGCGCCAGGAGAGCGCGTTCAATGCCCGCGTCGTCTCCAGCGCCCACGCGCTCGGGCTGATGCAGGTGACGCCGGACGCCGGCCGCTTCGTCGCCAAGAAGTTCAACGTCACCTTCGACCAACGCCGGCTGCTCGACGACCCGGTCTACAACACCCAGATCGGAACGGCGGAGCTTGGCGACGTCATCGCCCAGTTCGGCGGTTCCTACATTCTGGCGTTCGCCGCCTACAATGCCGGCCCGCATCGGGTGCGGGAATGGATCGAGCAATATGGCGATCCGCGCAACCCGAAGGTGGACCCGATCGACTGGATCGAGCGCATCCCGTTCGCGGAGACGCGCAACTATGTGCAGCGCGTGATCGAGAACATGCAGATCTATCGCGCCCGCATCGGCAATGATTCGCGGTTGCTGATCGAGGCCGATCTGCGGCGCGGCGGATAGCCGTGGCCGCCGCGCTCACCGCAGCGAACGCGGCGGAAACGCCGGGCGAGCGCGCGCCCGATCGGGGCGCGAGCCATTTCGTGACGGTGCAGGACGGGCTGAGATTGCACGTGCGCGAATACGGCGCGCGCAGCGCGCCCGGCACGCCGGTCGTCTGTCTGCCGGGCTTTACCCGCACCGTCGCCGATTTCGACGACCTCGCTCCGGCGCTGGCGCATAGCGGCCGGCAGCGGCGCGTCATCGCCATCGATTCGCGCGGGCGCGGCCAATCCGAATACGACCGCAACCCCGCAGAACTACAATCTCGCGGTCGAGCTTGCCGACATCGTCAGCGTCATGATCGCGCGCGCGATCGGCCCGGCGGTGTTCGTCGGCAGCTCGCGCGGCGGCCTTCTCACCATGCTGATGAGCGCCGCGCATCCGACCCTGATCGCCGGCGTGGTGCTGCACGATATCGGCCCGGTGATCGAGCCCAAGGGGCTGGCGCGCATCAAGAGCTATGTCGGCAAGGTGCCGCAACCGCGCAGCTTCGCGGAGGGCGCCGACATCCTGCGCCGGCTGATGAGCGCCCAGTTTCCGAAGCTTGACCGCCGATCAGTGGCTCGCGGCCGCGCGGCGCGGCTGGGAGGAAAAGAACGGCAGGCTGGCGCCGACCTACGATCCCCGCCTCGCGCGCACGCTCGCGGCCATCGATATCGAGCGCCCGCTGCCGCCCTTGTGGAACGAATTCGACGGACTGGCGCGGGTGCCGATGCTGGTCATTCACGGCGCCAATTCCGACGTTCTTACCGCGGCGACGGTCAAGGCGATGCGCGAGCGGCGCGCGGACCTGCAAGTGATCGAGGTCGCCGACCAGGGCCACACGCCGCTTCTCGAGGGCGACGACCTCCTGTCGCAGGTGGTCCAGTTCGTGACGGCCTGCGACGGCAAGGACCGCACGCCGCCAGCGGCAAAGACCGAAGCCGAATAAGCGCTCGCGCTGCGGAGGCGGCGATACGGGCGCGAAAGTTCGAGCCAACGAGGCAAGCCGGAACGTGCTCACCCTCACCTATTTTTCGCCGAAGGTGGAGAAGCGCATGAGCGCGATCCACGGTCGCGGCCTCTACGCCAAAGCCGCGCTCGCCAAGGGCGAGATCGCGGTCGTCAAGGGCGGCTACGTCCTGACCAAGGCGCAACGCGATGCGATCGGCAAAGAGCTTGGCCCGAGCGAAATCCAGATCAGCGAGGAGCTATTCATCGGACCTTCGACGGCAGCCGAGCGCGAAGGCGGAATGATGCATCTCAATCACTCCTGCGAACCGAATCTCGGCATGCAAGGGCAGATCGTCTATGTCGCGCTGCGCGACATCAGCCAGGACGAAGAGCTGACGCTCGACTACGCGATGATGGATGACGAGCCCTATGAATATGCCATGCCGGTGCGGGGCGCGGAGTTGCCGCGGCACGATCACGGGCTTCGATTGGCGCAAGCCCGAAATACAGAAGAAATACGACGGCTATTTCTCGTGGTTCATTCAGCGCCGCATCGATGCGGCGAAGCAGCCCTGACTACCAGCCGGCCTTGTAGTTGAGCCGGCCGAGCAGGCTCTGGCTCTTCACCGCCGTCGTATAAACTTCCGGCGAACCGCCGGCGCCGATCGAGTTCGGAGCGCCGCTGCCGGAGCCGTTGTTGAGGTCGGTATAGAGATATTCAAGCCCGAGCGACCATTTCGACGACAGCTGATATTCGAGGCCGACGCCGGCGGTCCAGCCGGTCTGTGTCTGCCCCGAGGAGGCCTGGGTAAAGCCGCCGAGCGGGCCGTCCTGCAGCGGCGATGCGACACTCGCCGCCGCGAAGCCGCCCTTGACGTAGGGAAGCCACTGGCCGAACGAATAGCCGAAGCGCCCGGTCACGGTGCCGAGCCAATTCATGTTCGGCGACCATGCGCCCGCCGCGGTAAAATTCGGGCTGGTGAATCTGCCGTCGAAGTTCGCCGCAGAAAACGAGCCTTCGACGCCGAACACGAAATTTCCCTTCTGGAAGATTGTAGCCGAAACTGTCGCTCGTCGTCGCCGGGCGGGACGCCGCACCAGGGGACGAGAACGAAGTCGAATTCATCCCAGTCGAATTCATCCAGGAAGGACCGGGACCGTCGCTCGAGCCGGATCTGGAATAGAATCCGGACCAGTCCTTGTTTTGCGGCGAGGGCGGCGTGAGCGAAAAAACGCCCATATCGGTCGCGGCGGCGACCTGCGTCATGCAGGCACCGAAACACGCAATCAGGACCAGTCTATATACCCTGCCGACCAACACGAGCATTCGCCTCGTTTGCCCCGTCTCGCTCACCGACGATGCAGCAAAGGGATCAGCGCCCGCACTTGGGCACCCCCGATTCCGCTCGCCATCCCCCACGCGGATAATACATCCATCGGCTATCCCGGGTCGATCCCTTAGGACTATCCGGCATATCACCGAAGCTATTCTTTTCGTTATGGTTTTTCTCTCGCGCCACACTTTCGCGCCAAGTGTTGCAAATATGGCTCAGGAGCAGCCACCGCTATCTCGCCCGGCGTAGGCCGGCAAACTCTCCGCGCGGACGCGGACTTCAAGCTCGGCAGGACGCGCACCGGCGGATGACAAAGGCGCCGCCGGCTGAGCCGACGGCGCCTCCGTGAGAGTCGCACCTGTTGCTAGAAGGGATAGTAGCGGATCGACGTGAAGAAGATGTTGTTGTTGGGGTTGAGGCCCTGGTTGGGCGTTCCCGCTCCGGTCGCGAGGCCGGGGAACGCCGTCAACCGCACATACTCATACTGCGCGCCGAAGGTGAACCGTCCCACGTCGCCTTTGTAGATGTTCTGCCAGAAGCCGACGGTGATTTCCTGCGTGCGCTTCACGTTGGCGGTACAGGTGGTGCCGGGAATCGCCATGATGAAGCTCTGCGGGCCGGAAACCACATCCTCGTTGAGACAGCCATTGTTGACGAAGGCCGGGTTGCCGTAACCGCCTTGCGTGGCGCCGATCGTCCAGAAATTGGATTTGACCTCTTCCTGGCCGGCATAGGCATAGACGTCGAGCCCTTGCCAGGGATGAGCGACGGCGCCGAGCAGAACTTGCAGGGTCTGCAGCGGCTTGAGCGAGCCGTCCGGTGCGATGGTGACGTCGGCGAGCTGGCTTGAGCCGTAGCGGCCGGTACCCTGACCGGTCAGCACGCTGCCCTGCAGGTCGAGATATTTCGGAATCGCGGGGAGCAGCACCGAACCGCCGACGCCCCAACCGAAATTGACCTTCGTCGTAAAGCTGTTCGGCACCGCAGTGACACCCACCTCGTCGGCGAAGAAGCGCTGCAGGCCGAAGAGTTCATAGTGGCCCCAACCTGGATCGACCGCGACCTTCTCGACGAAGTCGGGCGCGACGTCGTTCGAGCAGGCGGTGACGCTGTCCAACAGTCCGGAGTTGTTGCAGACGTTCAGGCTGTTGATCGCCAAACCCGGTGGAATCGGACTTCCGCCGACCTGCGCCGCCGGCGCTCCGACGGTGCCGATGCTGTTGGAGACGAAATTGACCTGCGGGGATTCGACCGAGAAGCCGAACCACCACGTCTTGTCCCAATCCTCGACGAAGCGCAGCTGTTCCTGCCGCGCCCAGTTGAAGCCGACGACGTATTGCGCGTCGATGGTGAGCGGCGTGTTTTCGGTCTGCGGCAGCATTCCGACCTTGTTCTGGGTCAACAGGCTCCACGCCTGACCGCCGACCACGTGGAAGTGATAATTGTCGTTGTCGTATTCGACGAAGGCTTGGCGAATTCGCAGGTTGAAGCTGTTGCTTTCGCGCGAGTTCGCGGTCACGCCGGACCCGAGGAAATCCGAACTCGTAATAGGCCTTCAGGTGCTGCGTCGGATCGATATCGCCGCTCATCTTGATGGCGATACGGCTCTGCTGTGCGCTCGCCCGCCACTCGTTCTCATGGTAGAGCGCCGAATTCGGGAACGGGATCGTGCCGAAGCCCGGATCGCTGGCGCCCGAAGAGATTTCGTTGCGCTGGCGAAACACCGTGGCACCTTCGACGAAGCTCCCGGCGAACGAAACCGTGATCCCCGAAATCCAAGAGGGCGCCTTGCCGATCATCGGGCTGGGCCCGGGGGGCGGCGCTGCATTGTAGAGACCGGCCGGCGCGTTCGGTGGCGGGGCGCTCTCCGCCCGCTGCTGCGCGGCCTTGGCTTCCTTCTTGGTCTCGGTCACCTGCGATTGCAGGGTTTGCAGTTGCTTCTGCAAAGCATTGATTTGCTTCTGCAACTGCTCGGTCTGGGCGTCGTCGGCGAGCGCCGGGGCGGCCAGAAAGGACGCTCCCAGCATGGTGCCGGACAACAATAAACCCGCTCTACGTTTGAACACGATCACCCCCCGCCCGTTGGCCCGTGGAAGACGCTTAAGAAACGGTTAACCCCGCTCTCCCGTCTAATTTTCGTGCATGACGGTGGGATGACAGCAAGTTCCATCGCCACGATTTGGACGATCTTCACAGCAGTTTCGGCTGCGCGCGTGGCAAAAATGCCGCACTCAAAGCGGCCCGCTCTCAAGCTGGGTTGGAAGAGTGACTTCCGATCGGAAAAAGATCTTGCAGTCAGAAGAAATTGGGGTTCGGTCCCCCTCGCCGGCAATCGTCTGGTCGGCTAAAGGCCCATCCTAATCATTGGACATCGCGATACTCGTTGGTGCAGGTGCTCGTCGGCATGTTGCACGATTCATTGAGGATTCCGCGCCCCGGAACGAAGACATAACCCGGGCCGCCAGCGGATTCGTCCGGATGGTTGTAGTCGTAGTCCGACATCGGCTGGCGGCGAACGACGTGAGGCGGATCGTGCCAGCGTTGCACGCCGCGAACGCGGTACGCGGCCGCGGCGGCGTGCCGGTCGCGCTTTGCCGCTGCGGCGGCGTCGGCTCCGAGCGAGAGCGCGACGGAAGCAGCGAGAAGAACGGCAAGCGTGCGGACTGATCCTGGGCGACATCGGGCGCTCTCTCCAGTTCTTCTCTGCCGCGTCATTCTTGTCAGCGGAGATTTTCTCGACGCAGGCCCCAAGATCGAACTTTCGCCGGCGGCCGAGGTTTCTCGGTTGGAGATTAAATTTCCGCAAGCTCGTCGTCGAATGGAACGGCGAAGCTAAGGAGCGGCCTGCGGCGCCCACAGCCGTTTGAACACCGCCGCGATCGCCGGAAGCGGTTCCGGAATCGGCGGCAGGGACTGATAGCCCTCCCAACCGCCGCCGAGCGAGCGATAGAGCGCCACGAATTGCTCGGCCGCGGTCGCTTGCGCCGCCACGTATTCCTGCTCGAGCACGTATTCCTGCCGCTGGGCGTCGATCACGTTGAGTGAATCGGTAACGCCGCGCTCGAACCGCTGCTGGGCAAGGCTTACGGCTCGCCGCGCCGCGATCAGCGCGTCGTTGAGGTGGCGCAGCCGGTCTTCTTGGGCGGCGTAGCCGGCAACGGCGGTATCGACCTCGCGCACCGCGTTGAGCACAGTCTGCTTGTAGTTGAACAGAAGCTCGCGAGCGCGGAAGTCGGCCTTTTCCACCAGGGCATCGAGCTGGCCGAAATCGAGGAGCGGCACACCGATCGCCGGCCCGACCGACCAGATCGGGTTGATCGGGACACCGCCGATCGCCGCCTGATGACCAACCCCGGAGGTCAGCGCCACCGCGGGAAACAAATTGGCGGTGGCGACGCCGATGAGCGCGGTCGCTCCCGCCAATTGCCGCTCGGCTTCGACAATGTCGGGCCGCCGGCGCAGAAGGTCGATCGGCAAACCCGGCCGGATGCGGCCGGGAAGCGCCGGCAGCGTGCCCGGTCGCGCCAGCTCCTTGCCCAGATTTTCCGGAAACTCTCCGATCAGGGCGGCAATGACGTAGCGCGCGGCATCGATCCGCGCGGCGAGCGGCGCCACCTGCGCCTGCAATCGCGCCAGTTCGCGCCGCGCCAAGGTCACGTCGAGCTCGTTGGTGATGCCGCGATCGAAGCGCTCCTGGACGAAATTCATGTAGTGCTCGGCGACCTCGATGTTCTTGCGCACCACAGCGAGCTGCATCTGCAGCGCGCGCAGGTCGAGATAGGCGCGGGTGACGTCGGCGATGACCGAGACCAGCACCATGTTGCGGGCGGCGATCGCCGCTTGCACGTCATACCCCGCCGCCTCGATCGCGCGGCGGAACTTGCCGAAAACGTCGATCTCCCATCCGGCGTCGAAGCCGACAATGTTGACGACCTGCGATACGCCGACGCCGGTCTCGGCAGATACGAGCGGCGGCGAGGCGCGGCCGCGCGCGAGATCGCTGCCGGTTCCCCAGCCGCCGCCGGCGCTGGCTTCGAGCGACGGCAGCGCCGCGCCAACGAGGACGGCCTCCTGCGCCCGCGCCTGCTGCAGCCGATCGAGCGCGATCTCCAAAGTGGGGCTCGCGGCAATGGCGCGCTCGATCAGCGAATTGAGCTCGCCGTCATGCAGCGCGCGCCACCATCTGGCGGGATCGACGGCGCGGCCGTCGCCCTTTGCGAGCGGGGCCGCGGCAAAAGTTTGCGGCATTGGCGGTTCCGGCGGCTGATAGTCGGGACCGACGGCACAGCCAGCAACGGCGCCGCAAACCGCGATCGAGATGAGAGCCGCGCAAAGTCGTGGCAGACCGCCGTTGCGGCAGCGGTCATGACCATACCCGAGCTCGGCGCCGGCACGAGACGGATGCACTCCAACCACCGAAAGCGATGACGCGCGTACTGACCGCGCTCCCACCATGCGGGCGCCGACGCAAAACTCACTGCCGCCTGCGGATGGCATTCCCCCGCCGGAAGAATGGTCGCTTTTTGCGGGGGGTGCAAGTTGCCGCTGCCCGCCGTCGCCGCGCGAAAAAGGCGCACCGGCGGACCGATCGCAACTCCACCGCCGACTGGGCAAACGCGCGGCGCAAGGACAGGGGCTTGCTGGAAAAAGCGGGACTCGGCAAGACCGCGTTGGCGAACTGCAGGGGGTAAGGGTCGAGCCCGAAGATGAATTTCCAGTTCAGCGCGAATTCCTCGACGCCCTTGATGCCGATCGTCGACTGCTCGGCCCGCTCGGCGCCAGGCTCCACATCGAATGCGGTTCATCTTCTGCAGGAAGGCGCCGGTACACGCGACCGGTCCGCTTGGGCGCAGGCGGAGCTTTCGTCGCCATGACGTCGCTGTCGGCGGTGTGAGCGGCGCCGGCGCACACGATCAGCACCACCGACGTCGCTTACGCTTTGGATCGCCTCATCAGTTGCTGTGGACATTCTCACCGATATGGGCAAGCGCCTGCTGCTGACGACACCGACAAGAACGGGGCGTCTTTAGTTGCAGACTGTTGCATAATTAGTTGCAGACTGTTGCATAATTGCACTAGTCGTAGGTTCCATTTTCGATATTCCTGGGTGTATACAGCGACGTAGCGCGCCTAGCGCTATGTTTGCTGGCATATCACGTGACGGGCGGGGTCGGGGGGATCCTGTTCCTTTGCTTGAGAAATCAGGGGGGGACCTGAAAATGAAGAGGACGCTTTTGCTCGCGCTGGCCGTGACCGGCCTGGCCGCCAATGCCCACGCGGCGGATATGCCCAATGCGGCAATCCCATACATCAACCCGGCCGAATTCAAGGATCCGCTGCCGGACAGCTTGACGTTCTACGGCGTCACCTTTTTCGCCACCCTCGACGTTGGCTACGCCTATCAGACCAACGGTCGGCCGACCGGCAACGTGGTCTCGACCTTGGAGTTCATCCCGTTCACGACGACCCGGAACTATACCGGTCAACGCATTTCGACGATCGCCGCGAACGGTCTGTCGCAATCGATCATCGGTGTGAGATGGGACGAAGCCATTGGCCTGGGCTGGAAGTTCATCGGGCGCGCCGACACCGGCGTCGATCCGCTGACCGGACGGCTCACGGACGGCTGCTCCTCGTTTGTCGCGAATGCCGGGGTCACCTACGCGGCGCAGAACTCGAACGCGGACTCTGGCCGCTGCGGCCAGTCGTTCAATGGCCAGTTGTATGCCGGTGTGAGCAACAGCGAATTCGGGAGGTTGACGATCGGCCGCCAAAATTCGTTCCAGCTCGACGCCATCGGAGCATTTGACCCGATGGCACTGTCCTACGCCTTCTCGCTGCTCGGCTATTCCGGCACCGATGGCGGTTCAGGCAGCACCCAAGCGGCGCGCTGGGACAATTCGGCGAGGTATATCTTCGAGTACGGGCCCGCCTCTGGCGGCGCGATGTATTCCCAAGGCGGAAACGGCACCGGCATCTTCGGCCAGAGCTACGGCTTCTTCCTCGCCGCAAATTACCAGGGCTTCGCGGCAGAGGGCACCTATACAAGGGAACATGGCGCCGTAAACCTGCAGACCGCGGTCAATGACATCTTGGGGAACCCCAATCTCGCCGCCAACATCTCCGACAACACCGAGTGGGGGATCATGGGGAAGTACACATTCGAATTCGGCGGGCAGTCCGCGGCTCCGCCGCTGGCAACCAAGGAGGCGAAGCCTCCGGCTCATGGCGACTTGCTGACGTTCTACGCGGGCTACACCAACATCAGAATGACAAATCCTGACATTCCGATTGCCTTCGGCCAAGCCGCCGGCGACTATTCGCTGCTCTCGACGGCGACATTGCCGGACAATAACGCCTTCACCACACCGAAGGTCCTGCAGTTCTACTGGACCGGCGCGAAGTATGAACTACCCTGGGGATTGAGCTTTACCGTCGCCTATTATCACGTGAACCAGAACCAGTACGTTGCGGATAGCGCGCCCTGCGTCTTGGGGGGCGCCAGCAAGACGGATTGCGCGGGCACCTTCGACCAAGGCTCGTTCCTCATCGACTACGCCGTCACCAAGCACTTCGATGTCTACACCGGCATCACCTACGGCATCGTGAAAAACGGCTTGGCGGCGACATTCCCGGGCACGCCGGGGGCGAAGTTCGGGGCTGCCGGCACCGGTACCAGCGTCAACACGACATCCGCGATGACGGGCTTCCGCGTTAAGATTTGAACGGCTGGCAGGTCCCCTTCAAAAACTGGCCAGCTAAAAACTTGCCCCGGATCGATCGTCGATTCGGGGCAGCCTTTTTGTTGTGTGCCTTTTGTTTGGCGGCAACGCCGGCACCTGACGGTGCGGCCGCAGGCGATTCAGTTCCCACGGGCACTCGAATACCCGGCTTCTCGCCGTTTGGCCTACGCTGCCCCCGGCGTTTCATCGCTGAAGCCTTGTTTTGCTTGGTTGCTGGGCGCAGCGCGACGAGCTATCAGCTCATCATATACTGGCAAACACAGCGCGTCGGTCTGTTATATTCCTTCCAACATACCGTTTGGCGCCCGTTTTACTCGACCGCAAACTACGCCGGCGCCTCACGGCGCGGCGCCGCCTTCCGGCGCCAGCGCCGGCATATAGTCCGGCGGCGTCTTGAACAGCTCGGGATTTTGCCGGCCGTAGCTGACCGAGCGCGCTTCCATCACCGTCTTGCCGTCGACGACAAGGCGTAGCGCCACGCCGTCCGCCGTGACGCACACGGTACGGGCCTCGATGTCCTCGATCCACGACCACTCGACGCAGCGCTGCCCGGCGACCGTCAATTCGCCGCCGCGGCTGAGGACCGCGTGCGCCTCCGGCTCCATCGGACGGCGCGGCGCGCCCTCGAGTTTCCGATAGGTACGGGTTGCGGGGATGAGCAACGTGATCTCATCGCCCTGGCGATCGAAGATCGTGACCGACCTGTCGGGGCCGTCGATACGTTCCAGATGCTCGGCGGCAAGCCAGCGCACGCGCTCGCGGATTCTCGCCTGGTGCGGCCGGGTCACCTCATAGGTGATGTCCACGTCGCGGGTCGGAGCGAGCGGCGGCTGCGCTTGCGCCCGGGCCGGCAGCCCGAGCAGCAGCAGGGCCAGGGCGGCTTCCGGCAGCAGACTGCGACGAGTTAAGCGGCATGCTCGACAATGCGGCGCCGGCGGTTTGGTTCGCTCCGACAGAGGTTAACGCACGCGTCAACGCGCGCAAAGGCTGCGTCAGCGGCGCCGGTTACGCCGCCCTGTCATTTCAGCTAAATTGCGCCGGCGGCGCGGCTGGTCCAATTCTTCGACGCTCGGCCGTCCTGCCCGGAGACATTTGACGTGTGGATCGTTCAAATCGCGCTGCGGCGGCCCTACACTTTCGTGGTCTTCGCCCTCCTCATCGCGATTTTCGGCGGGCTGGCGGCGCGGCGCACGCCGACCGACATCCTTCCGAACATCAACATCCCGGTGGTCAGCGTCGTCTGGACCTATAACGGGCTGTTGCCCAACGACATGTCGAGCCGCGTCATCTATTTCTACGAACGCTACCTGACGGCGCAGGTCGGCGACATCGAGCATCTCGAATCGCAGTCGCTCTCCGGCTACGGCGTGGTCAAGATCTTCTTCCAGAAGAACGTCAACATCTCCATGGCGGTGGCGCAGGTGACGGCCGCCTCGCAGACCGTGCTCAAGCTCCTGCCGCCCGGCATCACGCCGCCCTATGTGCTGAGCTACAACGCCTCGAGCGTGCCGATCCTGCAGCTGGCGCTGTCGAGCAAGAAGCTGCCGCAGATGCAGCTGTTCGATCTCGGCCAGAACTTCATCCGTCCGCAGCTCGCGACCGTGGCCGGCGCCGCCGTCCCCTCGCCCTATGGCGGCAAAGTCCTCCAGGTGCAGGTCGATCTCGATCAGCAGGCGATGCAGGCCCACAACGTCTCCGCCGACGACGTCGTCAACACCATCACGGTGCAGAACCTGATCCTGCCGGCCGGCGACGAGAAGATCGGCAAATTCGACTGGAACGTCGCGCTCAACGCCAGCCCCGTGGTGCTGGAGAAGATCAACGACCTGCCGGTGAAGAAGGTCAACGGCACGATCATCTACATGCACGATGTCGCCTATGTGCATCAGGGCTCGCCGCCGCAGACGAACCTCGTTCGCGTCAACGGCTCGCGGGCGGTGCTGATGACCATCCTCAAGGCCGGCGCCGCCTCGACGCTCAGCGTCATCGACGGGGTCAAGTCGCTGCTGCCGCGGGTCGAGGAGAGCCTGCCGGCGAGCCTCAACCTGCACGCCGTCGGCGACCAGTCGATCTTCGTCAAGGCCGCGGTGGTCGGCGTCATCCGCGAGGCGGCGCTTGCCGCCGTCCTTGTCGGCGTGATGATCCTCATCTTTCTCGGCAGCTGGCGCTCGACGGTCATCATCCTGATCGAGATTCCGCTCGCCATCCTGTTCTCGCTGACCGCGCTGTCGTGGCTCGGCGAGACCATCAATGTGATGACGCTCGGCGGGCTCGCGCTTGCCGTCGGCATCCTGGTCGATGACGGCACCGTCACCATCGAGAACATCAATTACCATCTCGAACAGGGCAAACCGATCGAGCCGGCGATCATGGACGGCGCGCAGCAGATCGTCATCCCGGCCTTCGTCACGCTGCTTTGCCTGTGCATCGTGTTCGTGCCGATGTTCCAGCTCGGCGGCGTCGCCGGCTATCTGTTCCGGCCGCTGGGCGAGGCCGTGGTCTTTGCGCTGATCGGCTCGTTCCTGCTCTCGCGCACGCTGGTCCCGACCATGGCCAATTATCTGATGCGCGGCCATCATGGCGGGCGCGGCCACGCGCACAGCGACGGCGCCACGGCGTCGCCGCGCTCGCGTAATCCGCTGCGGCGCTTTCAGCACGCGTTCGACGACCGCTTCGCCCGCGTGCGCGGGCGCTATCGGGACCTGCTGTCGCTCGCTTTGGCCTCGCCGCGATTGTTCATCGCCGGATTCCTCGCCTGCGTCCTCGTCTCCTTCGGGCTTTGGCCGTTCCTCGGCCAGAACTTCTTCCCGGCGGTCGATTCCGGGCAGATCCTGATGCATCTGCGCGCCCAGCCGGGCACCCGCATCGAAGAAACCGCGCGCCTGTTCGATCTCGTCGAGCAGACCATCCGGCAGACGATCCCGCCCAGCGCGCTCGACAACATCGTCGACAATATCGGCCTGCCGATTTCCGGCATCAACATGGCCTATCAGAACACCGGCACGATCGGCCCGGCCGACGGCGACGCCTTGATTACGCTCAAGGAGGATCACGCCCCGACCGACAGCTACATCAAAGAGCTGCGCAGCATCCTGCCGCAGAAATATCCGGGCACGACATTCTCGTTCCTGCCGGCCGACATCGTCTCGCAGATCCTCAATTTCGGCCTGCCGGCGCCGATCGACGTGCAGGTCGTCGGCAACAACCAGCTGGCCAACTACGCCTACGCCACCGACCTGCTCAAGCGCATCCGCACCGTGCCCGGCATCGCCGACCTGCGCATCCAGCAGGTATTCAACTATCCGCAGATCAACGTCGACGTCGACCGCACGCTCGCCGGCGAGGTCGGGCTGACGCAGCGCGACGTCGCCAACAGCCTCCTGGTCACGCTGTCGGGAAGCGCCCAGGTGCACCCGAATTTCTGGCTGAACCCGAAGAACGGCGTTTCCTATCCGATCGTCGCGCAGATGCCGCAATACCGGATCGACACGATGTCGGACCTCGCCAACGTGCCGGTCACGTCGGCGGAAACCAAGGTGCCGCAATATCTCGGCGGCCTGGCGCGGATCACGCCGGGGCCGAGCCCCGGCGTCGTCTCCCATTATAATGTACAGCCGGTGATCGACATCTACGGCTCGGTGCAGGAGCGTGACCTCGGCGCCGTTTCGCAGGATATCGACCGCATCCTCGAGCAGACCCGCAAGGACTTGCCGCGCGGCTCGTCATGTGGCCTTGAGCGGCCAGGTCCGCACCATGACCGAGCGCCTATAGCCAGCTCTATTTCGGGCTCGCCGGCGCGATCGTGCTGATCTATCTGGTGATCGTGGTGAACTTCCAGTCCTGGCTCGATCCGTTCATCATCGTCACCGCGCTGCCTGCGGCGCTGGCCGGCATCGTGTGGATGCTGTTCGTCACCGGCACCACGCTGTCGGTCCCGGCGCTGACCGGGGCGGTGATGTGCATGGGCATCGCGACGGCCAACAGCATCCTGCTGGTCAGTTTCGCGCGCGAAGGCCTGGCGCGAGGGCTCGATGCCGGCGCCGCCGCGCTCGAGGCCGGCTTCACCCGCTTCCGCCCGGTGCTGATGACCGCGCTTGCCATGATCATCGGCATGCTGCCGATGGCGTTTGCGCTGGGCGAAGGCGGCGAGCAGAATGCGCCGCTCGGCCGCGCGGTGATCGGCGGCCTCCTGGTTGCCACCGTGGCGACGCTGTTCTTCGTCCCCACTGTGTTCAGCGTGCTGCATTCCCGGCGCGAGGGCGTGCACGCGATGCCGCAACCCCCGCAGCCCGAACCGATTGCCTGACCGGAGAACGAATGGCCGCGGGAGACAAGAGGCACGAGCCCGCGACGGCGTCGCCGCCGGCCGCGCCGTCGCGCGGCCTGCGCCGCCTCGGGGCAGCGGCCGCCGCCGCGGCGGTCGTCATCGCGTTGCTCGGCATCCTGCAACGGCGCGGCCATGAAGCGGAGGTCGCGCAATGGACGCGCGACCAGGCCATTCCGACCGTCGCCGTCATCGCGCCGCAACCCGGCGCCAGCAAACAGGCGATGGTGCTGCCGGGCACCGTGCAGGCCTGGTACGAGACGCCGATCTACGCGCGGGTCAATGGCTATCTGAAAGACTGGTATTTCGACTACGGCGCGCACGTAAAGAAGGGCGACCTCCTGGCCGAGATCGACGCGCCGGACATCGATGCGCAACTCGCCGCGGCACAAGCCAAGCTGAATTCGGCGCGGGCGACGGTCAAGGTCAGGGAGGCGGAAAAGCAATTCGCCGAGACCACCTACGAACGGTGGCGGGATTCCCCGAAGGGCGTTGTCTCGCTGCAGGAGCAGGAGTCGAAGCAAGCCGATTACAACAGCGCGGTCGCGCGGCTCAACGCCGCCATGGCCGAGGTCGCCGCCGACCAGGGCGAGGTCGACCGCCTGCAGGCGCTGGAAGGTTTCAAGCGGATCACCGCGCCGTTCGACGGCGTGGTGACCGCGCGCGAGACCGACGTCGGCGCGCTGATCAATGCCGGCAGCGGCACCGGCGGCGGCAGCGGCCCGGAACTGTTCCGCGTCGCCGACATTCACGAGATGCGGATCTACGTGCAGGTGCCGCAGCAACTATCCGCCGACATTCGCCAGGGGCTGACCGCCGACCTGCATCTGCCGCAATATCCGGACAAGACCTTCACGGCGAAGGTCGCCACCACCTCGAGCGCGATCAACACCACCGCGCGCACCCTGCTGGTCGAGCTCCACGCCGACAACCCGGACAGCCAGCTGCAGCCCGGCGCCTATGCCCAGGTCGACTTCGCGCTGCCGGGCAACCCCGACGTCGTGCGCGTGCCGACCAGCGCGCTCTTGTTCCGCCAGCAGGGTCTGGAAGTGGCGGTGATCGGCCCGGGCGACAAGATCGAGCTCAGGCCGGTGACGCTCGGCCGCAATCTCGGCACCGAGGTCGAGGTGCTCAAGGGGCTGACGGTCTCCGACCGGGTGGTGAACAGCCCGCCGGATTCGCTTGCCGCCGGCGACCTCGTGCGCCTCGCCGCGCAGCCGGCCGGACCGCGCGCCGGCGACGGCCCGTCGGCCGATCCGCCCGGCAAGGATCTCGCCGCCGCACCAGGCGCCAAACAACCTTGACCCGGGTGACGGCGCTGGAACGGCGCGGCGCGGTTCGATCGACCGTCCGACGCTGACGCGGCGTTGCGGCCATCGCGCCTTGTCCGCGCGCTTGCCCGTCCGGCGCCTGCCATGCCCGCAAAAACACGAGGGCGCCGCGAAGCGACGCCCTCTTCACTCCCGAACTCTGGCCTGAACCCAGGAGTGTGCTCGGCGCGGGCGGAGGAGGTGCCCGGCCGAGAGCAGGGTCATTTCTGGCCCTACTCCGGTCGATTTCAAGCTCAGCCCTTACTCGGCTTCTCGGCCTTGCAGGACTTGACGATCGGTGTTGCCAGCTCACCGAACCGGCAACACCGCAATCACGGCTACCTTAGAGCGGCAGCTTTCCTGACAACATTTCCTTCATGATCTCGTCATACGGCATTGTCTTGCCGGGCGGCTTCTCGTTGGCGAGTTTCTTCCACGGAGCGTGCTGGTCGCTTAGCCACTCCGCAGCCGGCTTCTCTGGATTAAGCTTCGGGCCGCATTCGCCCTGCAGGCCGGAGCGCGCGATGCGTTCCATGGTTTCGTCCTGCGCTTTCGCCAAGTTGTTGAGAGCCGTTTCCGGCGTGACTTCGCCGGCGACGGCCTCGCCGATGTTCTGCCACCAGAGCTGGGCGAGCTTCGCATAGTCGGGAACGTTCAGGCCCGTGGGGGTCCAATACTTGATTCCGGGCCCCCGGAAGAACTGGATCAGGCCACCGTACTTCGAGCCATCCGGATCGTCGAACGACTTGTCAGTGACGGAGCTCTTGCGGATGAACGTCCAGCCGACATGGGACTTCTTGAGGTCCACCGTTTTCGAAGTGATGAACTGTGCGTAAAGCCAAGCAGCCTTGGTACGATCCAACGGAACGTCCTTGAGGAGGGTCCAAGAGCCTTCGTCCCGATAGCCGGCCTTCATGCCCGGCTTCCAGTACGGCCCATGAGGCGTCGGCGCCATCCGCCACAGCGGCTTGTCGTTCGCGTCCACCGTGTTGTTGCCCTTGCTCCGTCGCTTCGAGCATGCTGGCGGCAAACGCCGAGTACCAGAAGACTTGCTGTGCGACGTTGCCTTTAGCGAGGCTGGGCAGGGACTGATAGAAGTCCATGCCGAGCGCGCCGGGCGGTGCGTATTCGCGCAACCACTCGATGTACTTGCGAAGCGCGTATTGCGCGGCCGGGCCATTGACGTCCCCGCCTCGGGTTATGCTGGAGCCAACCGGCCGGCAGCCTTCCATGCGGATGCCCCACTCGTCGACCGGATAGCCGTTGGGTATGCCGACGTCACCCTCACCGGCCATTCCGAGCCAGTCGTCGGTGAAGCGCCAGCCGAGATCGGGGGCCTTCTTGCCGTAGTCCATGTGGCCGAACACGGCCTTGCCGTCGATCTCCTTGACGTCGTCCTTGAAGAACTGAGCGATGTCCTCGTAGGCCGACCAGTTGATCGGAACGCCCAATTCATAGCCGTACTTCTTCTTGAATGCCTCTTTCAGGTCTGCGTCGATCGAACCAGTCCTTGCGGAACCAGTACACGTTGATGAAGGACTGGTCCGGCAGCTGCCAGAGCTTGCCGTCAAAGCCGCGCGACTTCAGCCCGGTCGCATCCGCCAAGCCGAGGAAGTCGTCCAGATCCAAGTAACGGATCGGTGACATCCTTGCCTTCACCCGCCATCCAGTCCGTCAAGTTTCGCGTGTAGGGATAGCGGGCATGAAAACCGATGAAGTCGTCATCGTTGATGTAGCCGTCGTAGATGGCTTTCCCCGTCTGCACTTGAGTCTGCAGCTTCTCGACGACGTCGCCCTCCTGGATCACGTCATGGGTGACGTGAATCCCGGTGATCTCCTCGAAGGCCTGAGTGAGCGTCTTCGATTCGTAGGCGTGGGTCGGGATGGTCTCGGACACGACCTTGATGCTCATGCCCTTGAAGGGCTCGGCCGCGTGGATAAACCACTCCATTTCCTTCATCTGATCTTCTTTGCTGATCGTCGAGGGCTGAAACTCCTCGTCGACCCACTTCTTCGCCGCAGCCATGTCCGCGCTCGCCGTGCCCGCGTACAGCACGAAAGAAGCGGAAACCGCGCCGCAGAGAAGCATTCGCCGTAGCGCCTTCTCCCTTGGCTTACTCATGTTCCGTATCTCCTCGTTCGGCCTCCGGTTTGTTTCTCCGGCTTGACCCGGTTCCTGCCATCGGTGTGAAGGCCGAAACACCGATGGACAGGGTCGTCCTTGATTCATGCTTGCTCAGCCCCGGACCATGACCACCGCCAACCAGATCAGGGATGCGATGGACGCGATCCACAAGCTGGACCCGACCAGCCCAATCCACGCTAGATGCATGTAGGCGCTCACCGTCAGACCGACGAACAGTCGATCGCCCGGTGTCGTGGGTATCGGCAGGAAGCCGCGGCGTTCCGGGCTCGGTGCAAGGATCTGCCAGACGGTCATGCCCACCAGAACGAGGGCAATGACGACGAAGAAGATCGCCGTCGGCATCGTCCACACCATCCATCCAAGGTTCATGCGACCCTCTCCCTCACACGCGACCGAGCGCGAAGCCCTTGGCGATGTAGTTGCGCACAAAATAGATCACGAGCGCGCCGGGAACGATGGTGAGCATGCCGGCGGCGGCCAACAGGCCCCAATCGAGGCCGGACGCGCTGACCGTACGCGTCATCACGACGGCGATGGGCTTGGCGTTGGTGACCGTGAGCGTCCGCGCGAACAGCAGTTCGACCCAGGAAAACATAAAGCAGAAGAACGCCGTCACCCCGACCCCGGCGCGGATCAGCGGGATGAACACGGTCAAGAAGAAGCGAGGCAGCGAGTAGCCGTCGATGAAGGCGGTCTCGTCGATTTCTTTCGGCACAGCCGACATGAAGCCCTCGAGAATCCAGACCGCTAACGGCACGTTGAACAGCGTGTGCGCGAGAGCAACCGCAATGTAAGTGTCGAGAAGCCCCAAGGCCGAGTAGAGCTGAAAGACCGGAAGCAGAAACACCGCCGCCGGCGCCATGCGGTTGGTCAGCAGCCAGAAAAACAGATGCTTGTCGCCGAGGAAGCGGTAGCGCGAGAACGCATACGCCGCCGGCAGCGCTACCGTGAGGCTGATGACCGTATTGATGCTGACGTAGGCGAACGAATTGATATAGCCCCAATACCAGGACGGATCGGTCAATATCTCCACGTAGTTGTGGATGACGGGGTGGTCCGGAAAGAATGCCAGGCGGGACATGATGTCGTTGTTGTCGCGCAACGACATGTTGAACATCCAGTAGATCGGCAGCAGCAAGACGAGCAAATAAAGGAGGAGCCAGATCAAGCGGAAGCTGATGCTTGTCGATAGCTGCCGGTTGGTCTGGACCGGCAAGTCGCGAGTTCGGAACTTCAACCGCAAGAGCGTCCATCCGAACTTCGGGAAGATATGTCATCGAACCTCTCCCCTTTGGGCTCGCAGCAGCACTTGATAAAAGACGTAGCTGAACACCAGCACGATTAGGAAATAAATGATCGAGAAGGCCGCGGCTTTGCCGACGTCAAATTCTCCCACGGCCAGCTTGACCAGATAAATCGAGAGGAAGGTCGTCGTGTCGCCGGGTCCGCCGCCTGTCAGCACAAACGGTTCGGTGTAGATCAGGAAGCTGTCCATGAACCGCAGCAGCACCGCGATGGTCAGCACGCCGCGCATCTTCGGCAGCTGGATGTACCAAAAGACGGCCCATCGCGAGGCGGCATCGATGCTCGCCGCCTGGTAATAGGCGTCCGGAATCGATCGCAAGCCGGCATAGGCAAGCAGTACGACCAACGGGGTCCAGTGCCAGACCTCCATCATCATCACCGAAACCCAGGCCTGCATCGGCAAGGTCGGATAGTCGAAGTGGATGCCCAGGGTGTGGTCGATGAAATGTCCGAGCAATCCGACATCCGGCCGTAGAAAGATCACCCAGATCGTGCCGATGACGTTCCACGGAATCAGCAGCGGCAGCGCGACGATGACCAGCGTCGCGGAGAGTCCCCATCCGCTCTTGCGCGGCATGGTCAGGGCGATGGCGACGCCCAGCGGCAGCTCGATCAGCAGCACCAGCCCCGAGAACACCAGCTGGCGCAGCAGCGCATTCTGCAGCCGCGTGTTCAGCAGCATGTCCCGGTACCATTCGGTGCCGACGAAGATCCGGTGGGTATTATCGAAAATGTCCTGGACCGAGTAATTCACCACCGTCATCAGCGGGATGACCGCATTGAAGGCGACCAGCAACACGACCGGAATGACCAGGAACCAGGCTCGTTGGTTTTGCCATTTTTGCATCGCGCGGCCCCCTACCCGACCAGTCGGCCGTCGGCATAGAGGCGGGTCATCGCCGGATTGAATTTCAGAATGCCGCGCTCCGAAGCAATCGGCTGCTCGGGCGGGACCACGACCTTGATCTCGTGCTCGCCGAGCCGGCAGGTTGCGATCTTGCGTGTGCCCAAATGCTCGACGTCGCCAATCTCGACGGCGAGGCCGCTCCCGCTGCTGCTAAGACCGATTGCTTCCGGCCGTATCCCAATCTCCAGCCCGGCGGCTTGCGTCGCCTTGGTCAGCAGCGTCGGCGCCAGCGGGACAAACTGACCCGCCACCTCGGCGCCGTCGCCCGACAACAGGCAGGGCAAAAAGTTCATTCCCGGGCTGCCGATGAAATAGCCGACAAACCGGTCGGACGGCCTCTCGAACAACTCCTGGGGCGTGCCCTGCTGCAGCACGCTCCCATCGTTCATCACTACGACGCGGTCGGCGAAGGTCAGCGCCTCGGCCTGGTCGTGAGTGACGTAGATGAGAGTCACGCTGTAACGTTTGTGAATCTCCTTGAGC
The DNA here is from genome assembly GCA_963695665.1 of uncultured Alphaproteobacteria bacterium. Taxonomy (GTDB): domain Bacteria; phylum Pseudomonadota; class Alphaproteobacteria; order Rhizobiales; family Xanthobacteraceae; genus BOG-931. The sequence continues at coordinate 541,058 of CAVOHL010000033.1, read as the reverse complement.
TTGCGGCGCAGTCGCCACTTGAGGTTCGGATCGACGACAGTCAGAGGCTCATCGAACAGGATCGCACTGACATCGGAGCGCACCAGACCGCGACCGAGGGACACCTTCTGCTTTTGGTCCGTCGCGAGGCCGCTGGCGCGCCGCGGCAGGTCGTCGGTGAGCTCCAGCATCTCCGCGACCTCGTAGACGCGGTTGCGAACCTCGGCGGCCGCGACGCCGCGATTGCGCAGCGGAAAGGCGAGATTATCGAACACCGTCATGGTGTCGTAGATCACCGGGAACTGGAACACCTGGGCGATATTGCGCTGAACGGTCGAGGCGTCGGTGACGTCGCGGCCGTCGAACAGCACGCGGCCGGCGCTCGGGCGCAGCAGCCCCGAGATGATGTTGAGCAGCGTCGTCTTGCCAGAACCCGACGGCCCGAGCAGCGCATAAGCGCCTCCGTGCCGCCAAGTGAGATTCATCGGGCGCAATGCATAATCTTCCATTCGCGCCGGCGAGCGCAGGTAGCTGTGCGCGACGTTTTCGAACGCGATCAGCGCCATTAGTGCGCCCCCGTCCCGCCGGCATTCTCTGCGGGCGCCGCCACCAGATTGCCGGCGCTGTCAAACACGAACAAACGGCGGGGATCGAGATAGAGTTTGATCTCATCCCCCAATCCGAATTCGTGCACACCCTGCAGCAAGGCAATCATCTTAAAGTCGCCATGCCCGGCGTGAACGTAGGTTTCCGAGCCGTTGATCTCGGCAAGCTCGACCTTCGCCGGGATCAAGCAGCCGTACTCGGCGTGACCCGTGAGGCCGATGTGGTCAGCCCGCACACCCACGCGATAGTCGCCCGGTGGCAGCGCGCGCATGTGCTGCGGCAACGGAAAGGCAACGCTAGGCGACAAGCGGCAACCCTGAGGGCCGATGACCGCGCGGATGAGGTTGATCGGCGGATCGCTGAATACCTCGCTCGCTCGAATAGTCGCGGGGCGGTGATAGATTTCGAGGGCTGGCCCAGACTGCAGCACGCGTCCGGCATCGAGCACGATGGTATTGCCGCCAAACAGCAAGGCTTCCTGCGGTTCAGTCGTCGCATAGACGACTGTCGTGGTGCCGCCGTGGAAGATTTCGCGGATCTCACTGCGCAGTTCTTCACGCAGCTTGTAGTCAAGATTGTGCAGCGGCTCATCGAGCAGCAAGAGCGGGGCTTCCTTGACCAGCGCGCGGGCCAGCGCGACGCGCTGCTGCTGCCCTCCAGAAAGCTCCGACGGCAGGCGGTGCAGCAGATGATCGATATGCATCATCTGCGCTATGGCTCTGACCTTGGCATCGATCTGCGGCGCGGACAGCCGCCGCTTCGCGCGCCGCAGCGGCGCCGCGATGTTTTCGTAGACCGTGAAGGAGGGGTAGTTCACGAACTCCTGATAGACCATCGCCACCGACCGCTCGCGCACGGACACTCCGGTCACGTCCTTGCCGTCAACGATAATGCGGCCCGAGGTCGGCTTATCGAGGCCGGCCATCAGCCGCATCAGCGTCGTCTTGCCGGCGAGCGTTGGGCCGAGCAGGACGTTCATGCTTCCTCGTTCGATGGTGAGCGAGACTTCGCTGATAACGCTCTCCCCCATCGAAACCACGTTGACGCTTTCAAGACGGATGCTCATGCGCTCCGGGCCAACAGGCGAGGCGTCTGAACCAAAAGTCGAGATTCTGTCGCGAGATAGGAGTAGCGGCTGCGGTTACATTCGATTGCGGCCGGCGAAGGGCGCAATGCGCGAGGCGGCGGCGCATGGCGGTCTACTCGGCAGCCCTCAACAGACACCGCGGTCCCCCCTGTGCAGCGTTCGCTCGTCCGGCGAACTGGTTTGCATTCGAACCTGATATTGATCATAAACGGTCAAAACGAAAATTCAAAGAGAAATTGCGTCTAGCCTCTTGGCCGTCGCTGGGCAATAAAGAGGTACCCGCATTTGACCAGGATGCCGGCCCATGCAGCCACTCAATGAGCGGCAAAACACCATCGTCACCCTTGCCCGATCGATCGGTCGGGTCACGGTCGAAGACCTCGCGGCGCGCTTCGATGTCACGCCGCAAACGATCCGCCGCGACCTAAACGAACTCTGCGATCTTCGCGTCCTTGCGCGTACCCATGGCGGGGCGGTGATCGCGTCTTCGGTCGAGAACCTGTCCTACGAGGCGCGGCGTTTCATCGCCGCGACCGAGAAGCGGGAAATCGGCATTGCCGCCGCGGCGCTGATCCCGAACCAATGCTCGCTCTTCATCAATATCGGCACGACCACGGAAGAGGTCGCTACCGCCCTGAAAAACCATCAAAATCTCCTGGTCATCACCAACAACCTCAACGTCGCCATGGCGCTCTACCGGCATCCGACCATCGAAGTCATCGTTGCCGGCGGGCTGGTGCGGCGCTCCGACGGTGCGGTCATCGGCTCCTCGGCGGTCGAGCTCATCCGGCAATTCAAGGTCGACATGGCGGTCATCGGCGCCTCGGCGCTCGACGAGGACGGATCGCTGCTCGACTACGATCCGCGCGAGGTGAATGTCTCCCGCGCCATCATCGACAATGCCCGCAGTGTGCTGCTCGTTTGCGACCGCACCAAGCTCGACCGGGCAGCCCCGGTGCGCATCGGCCACATGTCCGAGATCCATGCCTTCGTCACCGACCAGCTCAATTCGGCCAAGCTGCGCGAAGTCTGCAACACCCATGGGGTCAAAGTGGTCGAGGCGGCGAAGGCCGACGACATCGCCAAAGTGGGCGAGACCGTGGGCGCGAATGGAACCCTGGATTCGGCACGCCTCACCGATCACGCAAGCTGATATTTTGGGCTTGTTGTCGCGCGCGCCGCGGCGCAACACAGCGCGTCTTACAATCTTTCGTTTCAAATTTCGAAATGCGCGCTTGTACGTCTAATGCTATTCACTTACGGTCGCGGCGATCAGAAAGCGAATGCCGCATCTCGCCGGCGGGGGGAAACCTTGGTTGACGGGACCTACGATGTCGCCATCATCGGAGGTGGGATAAACGGTTGCGGTATCGCAAGGGATGCCGCCGGGCGCGGTCTGTCAGTCTATCTTTGCGAGCAATCAGACCTCGCCAGCGGCACCTCCTCGGCGGCAACAAAGCTCATCCATGGCGGGCTGCGCTACCTCGAATATCTCGAATTCCGCCTGGTGCGCGAAGCGCTTATGGAACGCGAAGTGCTGTGGCGGATGGCGCCGCACATCATCTGGCCGCTGCGCTTCGTGCTCCCCTATCACGAGGGATTGCGCCCGGCCTGGCTCTTGCGGCTCGGTCTCTTTCTTTATGACCATCTCGGCGGGCGCCAGCTGCTGCCGCCGACCACCACGCTCGATCTGACCAAGGACGTCACCGGCCGCCCGCTCAAGCCCGGCCAGTACTCGCTCGGCTTCGAATATTCCGACTGCTGGGTCGACGATGCCCGCCTGGTCGCGCTCAATGCCCGCGACGCGGCCGATCGCGGCGCCACCATCCGCACCCGCACCAAGGCCGTTGCGGCGGAGCGCGACACCGGCGTCTGGCGCCTTACCACCGTCGATCGCCGCCTGGCGGGCCCCCCGGAGCAAGTCCGCGCCAAGATCCTGATCAACGCCGCGGGGCCGTGGGTCGGCGACGTGCTCGCCGCCACGCAACGGCGCAATGTCCCCGCCAGCATCCGGCTGGTGCAGGGATCGCACATCGTCGTCCCCAGGCTCTACACGCATGATCGCTGCTACATTTTTCAGAACACCGACAAGCGCATCATCTTCGCCATCCCCTACGAGAGCGATTTCACGCTGATCGGCACCACGGAGCACGATTATGTCGGCGATCCCGGCGCGGCGAAGACGAGCGCCGAGGAGATCGACTATCTGTGCCAGGCGGCGAACCGGTATTTCAGCACTGCGGTCACCAGCAACGAGGTGATCTGGACCTATTCCGGCGTGCGCCCGCTCTACGACGACGGCGCGAGCGAAGCGCAGGCGGCAACGCGCGACTACGTGTTCGATCTCGACGAAGCCGGTGCGCCGATGCTCTCGATATTCGGCGGCAAGATCACCACCTATCGGCGTCTCGCCCAGCATGCTCTCGACAAGCTCGAGCGGCACCTGCCGGCAACGACGCGCGCGCAGCGCAATTGGTCCGGGGAGGTGCCGCTGCCGGGCGGCGACTTTCCGGTGCTGGGCTTCGAGACTTCTGGTCAAGGATGTCGGCCGCGAATATCCCTGGCTCGGCGCACAGCAATCCCGGCGCCTCGCCCGCGCCTACGGCACCAAAGCGCGCGCGGTTCTTGATGGCGCGACCAGCTGGAGCGCGCTCGGCCGCGAGTTCGGCGCCGGCCTGACCGAGGCGGAAGTGATTTATCTGATGCGCGAGGAATGGGCCGAGGAAGCCGCCGACGTGATCTGGCGGCGCTCGAAGCTTGGCCTTCGCTTGTCGCCGGAGCAGGTCACGGCCCTGGAAGGCTTCATGAGCGAGAAGCGCGGCCAAATCGTCGTGCGTTAGCGCACCGGACCGGGCTCCACTGAGATATCAAGGCGACGACCGATCCGTTTGCAGTCATTGCGCAATGTCGCGCATCGAAATTCAAATCAAGGGCCGGTTCGCGACGCCGGTCGCGGCCGGGTTGCATCGCTCGCTCCGCCAAGCAGTCAGATACCCTGTCCCGCCGCCCGGATTGGCGGAGACGTTCACCCGAAAATGCTGGCGCTGCTTGCGGCCGCCGGCAAGGCTGACTTCCAGCTCGAACTCGTCGAGGCCGCTGAAGCCTTCGGCCGGACGATAGACGGCGACGAAGACCGGCACCTCGGTGGCCAGGCATTGCTTGAAGTTGGTGGCCTTGAGCACACCGCGCTTGACGGTGACCGCGCCGTGCGCCGGTGCAGCCAGAAGCCTGATCGCCGGCAGCGGCCCGGAGGTGCAATCCGGCTGAATGTTGGTGTAGACGGCGACGCGATTGTCACGCCCCGGCGCCGCCTTGACCTGACGTTCGGTCGCGTCCTGCGCGCCGGCGGCGAGCGCGGACGCGCACAACAGCGCAACAGCGGCGAGCCAGCCTCGGCCCATCCTCGTTTGCCTTTTCAGCGGCGCGCCACCGAAGCCGTCAACGGCGAAGGGTGGCGGAGAGGAAGGGATTCGAACCCTTGATACGGCTTTAGACCGTATAACGGTTTAGCAAACCGCCGCCTTCAGCCACTCGGCCACCTCTCCGGTCTGCCGATATGAGTAAGCGCTGCGACAGCGGCAGGCAAGACCGCCGGTCAGGCGGCGAGCGCCGCCGCATTCCCGCGGCGCTGAGCCAGGCGCGCGCCGCGCGCTGCGCGGTCGCGATCTCGGCCTCCGACATCTGCTCGGCGATCTCGCGCCGCAGCCGGATCGCGTCGGCGTTGCCCTTCATCGCCGCGAGGTTGAACCATTTGTGCGCGGAGACGAGATCGACCGGCACGTCGCGGCCGATCGAGTACATCATCCCGAGCTCGTAGAGCATATCGCCGGCCGCCGGCCCTTCGCCGAGCGGCGCCGCGATACTGTCGAGAATTTCAAAACGAGCCATTGTGGACTCCCCTGTCTGCGCCTTGTCACTTGTCCCGCTTGCGCGTGTTAGCCGGCTTTTCGTTCCCCGCCGGCGCGCCGATAATCGTCAGAAGATTTGAATGGTGGTTTAAGCAATGCGATGAATTAAAGCTGAACCGCGCCGTCGGGGGCTGCGCGTTCACGGCAACGCCGCGTTAAGCAATGCGGCGTTGCCGTGCGGCCGCGATGCGGCCCAAGCCCGGCCGGGAACCAGCTTGCAATGCCGGTTTCGCCGGCTATCCTTCCGGCCTCGCGCTCAGGGAAAGCAACGGGGAAAACAATGAGAACCTTTCGCATAGCGGCGGCCGTCCTCCTTTCCGCGATCGCAGCGGCGCTGATTGCGCCGGCGCCCGCGCACGCCGCCGATCCGCTCGGCACCTGGCTCACCGGCGACAAGAAGGGCAAGGTCCACATCACCAATTGCGGCGGGGCGATCTGCGGCAATCTCGTCTGGCTGCAGGAGCCGATCGACCCCGACACCAACAAGCCGAAGCTCGACAAGAACAATGCCGAGGCGGGCAAGAAGACCCGTCCGCTGATCGGCATCCCGATCGTGCTCAACATGAAGCCGAGCGGCGACGGCAGCAAATGGGAAGGCCAAGTCTATAACGCCGAGGACGGCAGCACCTATTCCGGCTCGTTCACCATGACCAGCGCGACGTCGGCGCAGCTCAAGGGCTGCGTCATGGGCGGGCTCATCTGCAAGGCGCAGACCTGGACGAAGACGAATTGATCGCTTCCCTTCCGCTCATTCCCGCAAACGCGGGAATGCAGGATCGGCTTTGCGCACAAAGGCTGGGTCCCCGCTTTCGCGGGGACGAGCGGACCTGAAGCCGTCGGCTGCTCGCTCCTCAGCGCGCCCGCTGCCCGAAGAGGACCGCGCGAACCTTCGGATCCTTGATGTCGATGGCAGAGGCCGCCTCGACGCGGATGCCGATGCCGCGCTTGACCGCTTCGCGCGCGCAGACCGCGTCCAGCCAGCGCTTGAGATGGGGAAACTCGCTACCAAGCTCCTGCCCGCCGCGCTCGACCACCCTGACCCAGCCGACGCAGGCCATGTCGGCGATCGAATAGCGGCCGGCGAGGTAGTCGCGGTCGGCGAGGCGCTTGTTCATGACGCCGAGCAGCCGATGCACCTCGTCGGTGTAGCGCGCGACCGCGTAGGGGATGGTCTCCGGCGCGTAACGGCGGAAGTGGTTGGCTTGCCCGGCCATCGGGCCGAGCCCGCCCATCTGCCAGAACAGCCATTCATCGACGGCGACGCGTGCGCGTTCCTCGCGCGGATAGAACTTTCCGGTCTTGCGGCCGAGATATTGCAGGATGGCGCCGGACTCGAAGATCGAGATCGGCCGGCCGCCCGGGCCTGCGGGATCGACGATCGCCGGGATGCGGTTGTTCGGCGAGATCGCCAGAAAGTGCGGGGTGAACTGATCGCCCTTGGAGATGTCGACCGGATGCACGACGTAGGGCAGGCCGCACTCCTCGAGCATGATCGAAACCTTCCAGCCGTTCGGCGTCGGCCAGTAATAAAGCTCGATCGGCTTGGCGCTCTGCGTCCGCGCTCGCCGCGTCGCCGGCCGCTTCGCGGCGGCGACCGGCTTCGTCTTCGACTTCGTGCGTGCGCGCTTCATGGTGTTCGCAACGGGCGTGAGGATCGATCGCGTATCGCCCTGCAGCATAAAATGAAACGGCGCCGCGGTTAAGTGACCGCAGCGCCGCTGAAATCCTCGCGACGAAACTGCCGACATACCGAGGGCGTCGGCGAGAGTCCCGAGGCTTGCATCCGTCGGCGATTGGCCGCGGCGAGGTTCGGATTGTCCGTTCCTCCTCTTCACCACCGCGCCCGTGAGCACGATCGTGAAGCTCAAGCCTCCGTCCCGCCGACGCCCCCTGTCGTCCACCTGAGCCGGCGCGTCTCGGGGGATCATCGATCCACCCTCGATCGCCGCCGGCCCGTGTGACGCGATCTTCGACTCTATGCGATGTCGAAGACCGACTGCGGCGTCGACTACTTCTTCTTCCGGCGCTTTGTCTTTTTCGCCGTCTTCTTTGCCGCTGCCTTCGTCTTTCTCTTCTTCGCCATTGCTGCCCTCCTAGCTTGAGTGGATGGCGACATCGGTGCAGTGCAGTCGCGAATCGATCTGCACTACCATCCGATTACTACAGCGGAAAAAAAATAACAGTGACTCCGCTTAATTTTGTGTGTAAGTGCCGCGCCCCGCCTTGCCGCCGCCGGCGCAGCTCGATCGCCGAGCGAAGATCGCGCGGAAAAGATTTTTCCTTGCGTGATTTTGGGCGATTATTTGTTCGCGGCGCAGAAGCGCCGATGTCATACGGGTTTCTGCGACAGTCGATTTTCAGGATTTCGCCGCGATTGCGCGCACGTCGCACGCCTCCTGCGCGCGTTTTCGCGCCCGCAATGCCGCCGGTATGACGGGATTCACCACGCGAAAAAAATTTTGCGCCGGACGGCGCTTTCGGGGCGTTGGCGGCCTCGACGAGGCGAAAAACGCGCGAATCGGTGCCCGACCGATTCGCGCGCGCGGCGCCGCCGGCGCCCGCTCGGGCGCGCGCGACGCCCTCGCGAGGAAGATTTCCGCGTCCGTTTCGCCTGCGCGCGGCAGCCGCGACGACTGCCGCGCGAGCGTAACGGCGCCGCAGAACCGCTGCGCTCAGACGCCGAGCTTGGTCTTGAGGAGATCGTTGACCGCTTGCGGGTTGGCCTTGCCGCCGGACGCTTTCATCACCTGGCCGACGAACCAGCCGATCGCTTTCGGGTTCGTCTTGGCGTCGGCGACCTTGTCCGGGTTCTTGGCGAGATGTCGGCGACGAGCTTTTCGAGCGCGCCAAGGTCCGTCACCTGCTTCAAGCCGCGCTCCTCGACGATCTTGCGCGGATCGCCGCCCTCGTTCCACGCGATTTCGAACACGTCCTTGGCGATTTTGCCGGAAATCGTGCCCTCGGCGATGAGATCGAGGATGGTTCCGAGCTGCGCTGCGCTCAGCGGCGAGGCGGCGATGTCGTTGCCTTCCTTGTTCAGCCGCCCGGCGAGCTCGTTGATCACCCAGTTGGCGGCGAGTTTCGGATCGCGCTTCGTCTCGCCCGCCCCGACCACCGCCTCGAAGAATTCCGCCGTCGCGCGCTCCGCCACCAGCACGCCGGCATCGTATCCGGACAGCGCGTAGTCGCGCATGAAGCGCGCCTTCTTGGCGTCCGGCAGTTCCGGCAGGTCGCGCCTTGAGATCGGCGACGAGCGACGGCGCGAGCTCCAGCGGCAGCAGGTCCGGATCGGGAAAATAGCGGTAGTCGTGCGCCTCCTCCTTGCTGCGCATCGAGCGCGTCTCGCCCTTCACCGGATCGAACAGCCGCGTCTCCTGTTCGATCGTGCCGCCGTCCTCGATGACGCCGATCTGGCGCCAGGCTTCGTGCTCGATCGCCTGGCCGATGAAGCGGATCGAGTTGAGGTTCTTGATCTCGCAGCGCGTGCCCAAAGCGGCGCCCGGCTTGCGCACCGAGACGTTCACGTCGGCGCGCAAATGGCCCTTCTCCATGTCGCCGTCGCAGGTGCCGAGGTAACGCAGGATGATGCGCAGCTTGCCGAGGAAGGCCTTCGCCTCTTCGGCCGAGCGCAGATCCGGCCTGGTGACGATCTCCATCAGCGCCACGCCGGAGCGGTTGAGGTCGACGAGCGACATGGTGGCGTGCTGGTCGTGCAGCGATTTGCCGGCGTCCTGCTCGAGATGGAGCCGCTCGATGCCGACGCGCACCGTCTCGCCGTCGGCCATGTCGACCAGGACCTCGGCCTCGCCCACGATCGGCGATTTGTACTGGCTGATCTGGTAGCCCTGCGGCAGATCGGGAAAGAAATAATTCTTCCGGTCGAACACCGATTTGAGGTTGATCTTGGCGTTCAGGCCGAGCCCGGTGCGCACCGCCTGGCGCACGCATTCCTCGTTGATCACCGGCAGCATGCCGGGCATGGCGGCATCGACGAGCGAAACATGCGCGTTCGGCGCGCCGCCGAATGCCGTCGCCGCACCGGAGAATAATTTCGCCTGCGCGGTCACCTGGGCATGCACCTCCATGCCGATGACCACTTCCCAGTCGCCGGTCGCGCCTTTGATCAGCTTCGATTTCTTTTGCGCCGGTGCGTCCATCGTGGCGGCCGAGCCGTGTGTTGGTGCGGCTCCGGGTACGCGCTTACCGCGCGACCCGCAAGCCCTGCCCGATGACGCTTAGTCGGAGAACGCCTAGCCGCACCGCGAGGAACAGAAAGGCTCGATGCAGCTGAGCCGCTGTATCCATTGGCCGTCCCAGCAGGATTGCTGCTCGCACGAAGTGCCGGCACGATCGCAATGGTACGAGCACCACCTGCCGTTGGCCAAAACCCTTCCGTGGAAGCCGCAGTCGAGCGACGGCGCTCGCATCCCGCGCGCCCATGCCGCGTCGGAACAACTCAAGATCAGTCCGGCCGCAACCAGCGGCAGGACCATTTTCCACCATGAAATCGAAAGCACGCTTGTTCCCCGTTCGTTGCACACAAGGCCACTTTATAATGGCGCCGCATAGGCGCCACGCAATGATGGCTTCTTTGCGCCGGCGCGGCCGATTGCGGCGTTCACTTTCCTTCGCGCCAGATGCCGAGCGCTTCCTGCGCCGGACGATCGGAAATCGAGAACAGCACCGACTGCTTGGCCGCGCTGTGCGCATAGCGCTTCCACGGCGGCACCACGAAGACGTCGTTCGGCCCCCATGCGAGCACCTGACCGTCCACCTCGGTCGTGCCCTGGCCTTCGGCGCAGACGAAGATGGCGCCGTCGGTCGAGCGATAGGGCTCGCCGCGGAACCCCTTGGGCAGCATCGCCAGATTGGCGCCCATGGTCGGCAGCACCGCGCCGCCGGTGATCGGATTGGCGTAGCGCACGCGCGCGCCGTGGCGCTTGTCGATCTCGCCGGCGTCGAGCATGCGCGCGACGATCGGCCGCGTGCGCGCATAGGTGTAGTTGATGACCGGGGTGCGGTTCATGGCCGGCGTGCCGTCGGGCAGCACGCCCGAGCCGTAGAAGCTCAGCGAGTCGCCGTCCCGGCGCGTGGTCTCCTGCACCGGATCGTCGAAATCCTCGGCGAACGAGGTCTCGAAGAAATTGACCGTCGGCACGTCGAGCACGTCGAGCCAGAGCATCGGCTTCTTCGAGCTGTTGCCGTGATCGTGCGGCGCCCAGCTCGCGGTGATGACGAAGTCGCCGGGGGACATGAGGGCCTTCTCGCCCTCGACCGCCGTGTAGGCCCCCTCCCCGTCGAGCACGAAGCGGATCGCCGAGGGGGCGTGGCGGTGCGCCGGCGCGACCTCGCCGGGCAGGATCATCTGAATGCCGGCGAAGAGCGTGTTGGTGACCCGCGATTCTCCGGGCAAGGCCGGATTCTCCAGGATCAGCACCCGGCGCTTTGCCTCCTCGGCGCTGATCAGGCCGCCGGATTCCATCACCAGCGACTTCACATCGCCATAGTGCCAGATCGCGGGCGCGCAGCGCGTCGCCGGCTCGTCGGTGATGAGCGAGCTCATCACCTTCCACAGCGGCGTCATGTGATGCTTGGCGATGCGCTGGTAATAGGCCTGCCGCATCGCCTCGATGTTGTGCTTCGGGTCCGGCTTGCCGTTGCCCGGTCTTTTTGCGGTCGCGACCGTCATGAGGACCTCCGCGGTGCTGCAAGGCTGTTCGTGCGCGCGACTATAAAGAAAGCGCCCGACCGCGGAAATAGCGCCCGCTCAGCGCTTTGCCGCGTGCTGCTCGACGAATTTGGCAAAGGCGGCCAGCTGCTGGCGGATGAGCTCCACGGTCTGCGGGTCGGTGATCTCTCCGGTCTTGGCGTCGATGCGCGTCGAGCAATTACCGATGAAGATTTCCGGCCGGCCGAAGGTCGCGGCGTTGAGGAACAGGAGCGTCCGGCGCAGATCATATTGCATGCGGCCGCCGCCGAGCGATCCGTTCGCCGCCGACTGGATGGCGACCGGCTTGCCGGTGAACGGCTGGTTGGGCACGCGCGACACCCAGTCGATTGCGTTCTTCAACGCACCGGGAATGGAGAAGTTGTATTCCGGCGTGACGATGATCACGCCGTCGGCCGCACGCACCGCTTCGGCGAGCTTCTGCACCGCCGCCGGGAAGCCGGTCGAGGTCTCGACGTCGGCGTTGTAGAGCGGAAACTCGGAAAACGGCGGCGCTTCCGTGAAGCTGAGAGCAGCCGGAGCGAGGCCGGGGAGCGCGTTCATGACCATGCGGTTGTAGGAGCCTTTGCGCAGGCTGCCGCAAATGCTGATGATGTTGAATATCGTGTCGGCCATGCGGCCCTCCCTTTGCTCAATGCGTTACGTGCTCGGCGAATCGAGAAGCGCGGGCGCGACGATCTCCTTCCAGCTGCGCGGCGGCGCCTTGAGTTCGCCGTGCCGGCCCATGAAATCGGCGAACGCCTCGACGCCATAGACGGCGCTGCCGAACTCGTCCTTGATCTCGTCGAGCACCGCTTCGACCGCGGCGACGTCGAGCGCCCCTGAAGGCTCGTGCGCGAGATAGATCTGCGCGGCGCGACGCGGATCGTCGTGGATGATGTGCGCGGCCTCGGTCATGGCGCCGGCGACCGCCGCGGCGGCTTTCGCATGGGCGTCCACGTAGCCCCGGGTCGCGCCCATGATCAGGAACGAGCTCTTGCCGCCGATCACCTCGGCGGAGGTGAGCACCTTGTGCACGCGCCCATCCGCGAGCGCGATCTGCGTATAGGGCGCGGAGGAGAAATAGCCGGTGATCGGGCCGCCGGCGGCGACCAGCGCGGTCGCGGCCTCCGGGTGCGGCATGACCACGGTTTGGCTCATCAGCCGGTCATATTGGCCGAAAATCTTCTCCGACTGCATCTGCAGCAGATATTTCTGCGGCGAGGTCGCTGTCGGCAGCGCGATACGGTCGGCCGGCCGGAAATCGCCAAGCGCGTGCACGTTGGCCTGATTGGTCAACAGCACCAGCGGCAGCGAAGTGATGCCGGAGACTGCCACGATCTCCCGCGCCGTGCCCTTGTCCTTCTCCCACGCGGCGAGGAGCGGCGCGGTGCCGAACGGTCCCATGTCGATCGCGCCGGCGCGGATTGCGTCCTGCAACGCGCCCGCCGCCGGAAAGCGCTCAAAGCTCGGCCGCAGGTCGAGATGCGCGTCCTTGCCGTGCTTCTCGATCAGCTTGAGGTCTTCGCAGACATAGTCGGGCAGGAACGCCAGGCCGAAACCGATGCCGATGCGCACCGGCTCCGCCCGCACCGGTACCGCCGCCAGCGCAACCAGCATGGCGACGCCAAGGAGCGCGCGCCTGCGGGCGAAGAAGTCGCACACCATTCGCCGCACCTTATGCGGTGGTCAACCGGCCTTCTCGTCGACGACCGGATTGCGCAAGACGCCGATGCCTTGGATTTCGATCTCGCAGGTGTCGCCGTTCTTCATAAAGACCGGCGGCTGGCGCGCGTGGCCGACGCCGGACGGCGTGCCGGTGAAGATGATGTCGCCGGGCTCGAGCGTCATGCCCTGGGTGACGTAGACCAGCAGGTCGACGATCGGAAACATCATGTTGTCGGTGTTGTCCGACTGCATCACCTTGCCGTTGAGCCGGCTTTCGATCTTGAGGCCCTTGGCCGCCGGCGGCAGCTCGTCGGCGGTGACCAGCCAGGGGCCGAAGCCGCCGGTGCGGTCGAAATTCTTGCCCATGTCCCATTGCGTGGTCTTGCGCTGAAATTCGCGCACCGAGCCTTCATTGCCGCAGGAATAGCCGGCGATGCAGGAGGTCGCGTTGGCGGCGGTGAGATGCTTGGCGCGCTTGCCGACGACGAGGATCAGCTCGGCTTCGTAGTCGAGCGTCTCGGTGACCTGCGGGCGTAGGATCGGCTGGCCGTGCGGCACGAGCGAGGTGCGGCTGCGCATGAAGATGGTCGGGAATTTCGGGATGTTGTCGCGGTTGGGGCCTTCCTTGACGTGATCGAGATAATTCAATCCGAGGCAGAGAATCTTTCCCGGCCGGCCGACCGGCAGCGCGTAGGTCAGGCCCGCGAGCGGCTTGCGCGCGCTCGCCGGCGCGCGCTTGGCGATGTCGGCGAGCGGCTTCGTCTCGCCGTTGTTCTTCGCCAGCCACGCGCCGAGATCGGTCGGCGCGTTGCTGTCGGCGGCCGTGAGATCGACGACCTCACTGCCCTCGACGACGCCGAGCCGCGGGCCCCCCTGCCCTTCGAACGCAACGATTTTCATGATTTGCCTTCCTTCGCTGAGGCCGGGCGCCTCGCCGGGCCGCGACTATAACGAGGGGGCCGAGCCAATCAAAGCGGGGCGCGCGGCCGGCATCGGTGATCCGCGCGCCGCCCGCTCGCGTAGAAGTTCGGCAACACACGCTCCGGGGAACTCATGCCGATCGCCGCGGCCTACATCACCTCACTCGTCGTCTTCGTATTGATCGATGCGACCTGGCTGAGCACGATGGGAAGCGTGCTCTATCGTCCGGTCCTCGGCGATATCGTGTTGCCGACCTTGCGCATCGGGCCGGCAATCGCGTTCTATGCGATGTTCCCCGTCGGCATCGTCGTGTTCGCGGTCATGCCCGCGCTCCGATCGAGCGCCATCGGCACCGCGGTGATCTACGGCCTCCTCTTCGGCGCCATCGCCTACGGCACCTACGACCTGACCAACTACGCCACGCTGCGGAACTGGAACCTGCAGATCACCGTCATCGACATCGTCTATGGCGGCATCGCCTCGGCGGTCGCCGGCGCTGCGGCGACGCTCGCTGCGCGGGCCGTGGCGTCGTGGATGGGCTGAGCAATCACGCGCTAGCGCGCCGGCCGCAGCCGGTAATGGCTGACGCCCCATTCCTCGCCATTGCTGTGGCCGAACAGGCCTGCGGTCGCGTGCAGGAACAGACGCCAGCGCCGATGCCAAAGCGCCGCGTCGGCGCCGTAGAAGTCGCGCAGCACCTCATCGATCGCGTCGCGCGTTGCGGTCGAAGTTCTCCAGCCAATGATCGGCGGTGCGCCGGTAATGCGTGCCGTCCCACCACCATTCCTGCTTCGACCGCGACGAGATCGTCGAATTGGCGGATGAGGCCGTGGCTCGGCATGATGCCGCCGGTGAAGAAGTGCTGCGCGATCCAGTCGGCGCGGTCGCCGGCATCGAAGCGATAGGGCGCGCGCCGGTGGCTGAAGATGTGCAGAAAGAGCGCGCCCTGCGGCGTCAGCCAGGAGACGACGCGCCTGAGCAGCTCGCGCCAGTTCGACATATGCTCGAACATCTCGACCGAAACCACGCGATCGAATTGCCCCGGCGGCGTGAACGCGTTGATGTCGGCGGCGACGACCGTGAGGTTGCGCAACCCTTCGGCCTCCGCCCGCCCCGCTATCGAGGCGCGCTGCGAGTGGGAATTGGAAACCGAGACGATGCGCGCGGCCGGATAATGGCGCGCCATCCACAGCGACAGCGAGCCCCAGCCGCAGCCGAGCTCGAGGATGCGCTGGCCGTCGGCGAGCGCCGCGTGCTCGCGCCGTCTCGGCAAGCGCGCGCTCCTCCGCCTGCGCGAGCGTCGCCGCCGGGTGCTCGTAATAGCAGCATGAATATTTGCGCTGCGGGCCGAGCATCAGCGCGAAGAACTTGGCGGGCACTTCGTAGTGCTGGTCGTTGGCCTCGCCGGTGTTGATCGCGATCGGATACTCCGCCATGCGGCGGGCGAACTCGCATTCGGCCGATGCGATCTTGGCCGTCGAGCCGGCGCTTGGTGCGGCCGACGAGCATCCTGATCGCGGCGCGCAGCAGCGGATCCGGCCACGCCACGCGTTCGCCCGCGCCGATGGCTGCGGCGGTGATGTTCATCGCGGCACCGCCTGCGCAATCCGCCGCGCCGGCCAGGGGAAGAATGCGCTGGTGCGCGCCTGGTAGGCGCGGAACGCCTCGCCGCGCGTGCGCAGCATGTGCTCTTCGAGCGGCGGAATGCCGGAGACATAGACGAGGAGCCAGTACATGCACGCCGGTCCGGCAAGCGCGAGCCATCCCCACGGATAGGCGCCGGCGAGATCGATGGCGATGACCGCATAGCCGAGCCAGCCGAACCATTCGAAGAAATAGTTCGGATGCCGCGACCAGCGCCACAGTCCGGCGTCGCAAATCGCCGTGCGGGCGGGCGCGGTCCGGCGAAACGCCCGCAACTGCCGGTCGGCGACGCGCCTCGCCGGCGATGGCGACGATAAAGATGAGCACGGCGATGAGGTCCTGCAGCCGCAGATCCGGCGCTGGGTTACGGGCGGCGAGGAAGATCGGCGAGCGCCAGCGGGATGCTCACCAGCGCCTGCTTCTGCGCCAGGAGCCACATCTGCCACGACGCGTGCTGCGGGCCCCAGCCCCGGCGCAGCGCCGCGTAGCGCGGGTCATCGACAATGCCGGCGGTGCGCGAGGCGATATGCAGGCCAAGGCGCATCGCCCAGGCGAGCACGGCAATCGCCACCAGCCAGCGCCGCGGCGCGCTCGCGGACGGCGCGGCGGCGAACGGCACGAGCGCGCAGAGAAGGCCGACGACGCCGAGCCCGAAGGTCCACACCGTGTCGATCCAGCCGGAATTGCCGGTCGTCTGCTCGGCGACCCAGCCGAGCGACATGGCGAGCGAGAGGCCCGCGGCAATGGCGACGAGCGCCAGCACGAATTGCATCACCGTCATGGCGCCGGCACCTCGGCAGCAACGGACGCACTGCGTCGTGCGTCGGGACGGATACGGCGGGCGAACGCGTCCAGATCAGCCAACGGGGAAAGAAATGAGCCGAGGATCGGCGACAAAAGCGGCCATGATCGTGAGATGGCCGAGACGCGGGTAGATACGGTCGGTCGCGTCATTGCCGCTGAGCCGCAGCTTGGCGGCAAGCCGGGTCGAATTCCCGGGCTTGACGGTCTCGTCGGCATCGCCGGTCAGGAGCAGCGCCGGCGGCTTGCGGCCCTCGGCATACGAGATCGGCTGCGTGACCGGGCGATTATTGCCGCCGAAGATGATGGTCAGGATCGGATCGCGCAGCGGCAGGAAATCGTAGGGGCCGGACACGCCGATGAGGCCCGCGATGTCGCTCCGGATCGAGCCCGACGCCGCGCAGCCATTCGCCGTCGAGCGCGAGCATGGCGGCGATATAGGCGCCGGCCGAATGGCCCATGACGAACAGCCGGCTCGCATCGCCGTGAAAGGCCGCGATATTGTCGTGCGTCCAGCGCAGCGCCGCGGCGCCGTCGGCGAGGAAATCGGGGAATTTGACCTCGGGATAAAGCCGATAGTCCGGCACGACCACGACGTAGCCGCGGCCGGCGAGCGTCGCGGCGAGAAAGCGGTAAGTGGCTTTGTCGCCGGTCTGCCAGCTCCCGCCATAGAAGAAGACGATGACCGGGGCGCCGGCGGCGCCGCGCGGCTCATAGACATCGAGCTTGCGGCGCGCGCCGTCGGCATAGGCAATGTCGATCGTGGCCTCGTAACGGACGAGCCCGGCGACGCCGCCCAGGAGCTTGGCCATCGCCGCGCCCAAGGCGAGCAAAAGCACCACTGCGCCGGCGCGGAAAGCCGAGCGCCGCCAGGCGCGCGCGGGTCTTGGCGCCTTGCCCTCTTGCATGCGAGCGGCCCGTCAGATGCGCACGAACGGTTGCACCAGGCGCCCGATCCAGCCCTTGAATCGGATCTGGCCTTGCAAGGCGACCAGGCAGATGCACTCGACGCCGTCTTCGACGACCGGCAGGTGGTCGATCGAAGTCGTCCGCCTCGTCGAAATCGCCGGGGCCGTAGCGGCCATTCTGGTGGCGAAACGCCCCCTGCAGCACGCAGGTCCATTCCAGGCCGGCGTGCTCGTGATGCGGAATCCGGGTGCCGGGCGCGGCCTTGAGCATGAACACGCGCGTGCCCTCGCCCGCCGGCACGCCGACCGAACGCCATTGCACGCCGCCGCCGATCCGCCGCCAATTCCCGAGCGGATAGGACGACAGCGGCCCCGGCCATTCCCCTTGCGCGTGGTCGCGCTTTGCCGCCGGCCGCGGCTCGGAGGAAATGGCCGCGAGCGCGCGCTGCAAGGCATCCGGCCGAAGCGGCGCGCCTTCGCCGTCTTGCAACGCCACGCCGCGCAGATGTTCAAAGGAGCGCACCGCCCGGCGGCAGGCCGGACAGGTGGAAAGATGCGTCGAGACGACCAGCGCGCGGCCTTCGTCGAGCGTTGCGGCGGCGAACGCGGCGAGCGTCATGTCGGAGGGGTGACGGGCGATCGTCATGACAATTCATCCAGACGTTCGCGCAGCTTGGCCATAGCCAAACGCAGCCGCGATTTCACGGTTCCGAGCGGGATGCCGAGGATGCGGGCGATATCGCCATGCGGCTTGTCCTCGAAGAACGACAGCCGCACGACCGTCATCTGTTCGTCCGGCAGTTCGCGCATGGCGAGGCGGACGCGGTCGTCGCGCTCGGCCCATTCCAAACTGTCGTCGGGCCGCTCGGGCTCGTCGCTTCTGAGCGCCTCATAGAAGACCTCGGCCCTGACGCCCCGTTCATGACGCAGCCGATCGATCCGCAGATTGCGGGCGATGGCGTAGATCCAGGTGGAGACGCTGGCGCGCGAGGCGTCGAAGGTGGCGGCCTTGCGCCAGACCGACAGCATCGCCTCCTGCGCGATCTCCTCGGCGATCTCGGCGGCGCTGCCGGTGCGCATCAGAAATCCTTTGATGCGCGGCGCGTAGAAGCCAAACAGCGAGGCGAAGGCGGCCCGGTCGCCTCGCGCCGCTATGGCCGCGAGCAGATGCGCGGGATCGGTGTCATCGCGGTCAGACAGCATCGACGTCCTGAACCAGCCGGCGGCCGGCCAATGAGGCCCGCCCGAGCGGAAGCAGTCCCACAGGTGAGCGCGGCCGAACCGCTGCGAGCGCGAAGGTCTCCATAGCACCCCCATACGGAGGCCGGAACAGCTTGGATCAATGCCCGGCGGCCTAAATCGCGATGATCCAAGCAGCTGCCGCCGCCGTAGGAGAAGCACAGAGGAACCGAGGAATCGCTTTTTGTTTGCAGGCTGGAGGCGGACGATGAGCGACGGGCAAAGAGAGCGGCTGAGGATCGCCGTCATCGGCACCGGGATTTCCGGCATGTCGGCGGCCTGGCTCCTCAGCCAGCGGCACGACGTGACCGTGTACGAGCGGGCCGAGCGCATCGGCGGCCATTCGCACACCGTCGATGTCGCCAACGGCAAGAGCACGACCCCGGTCGATACCGGCTTCATCGTCTACAACGAGACGACCTACCCCAATCTCGTCGCCCTGTTCGCGCACTTTCAGGTGCCGACCGAGCGCTCGGACATGTCGTTTGCGGTCTCGCTCGACCGCGGACGCCTCGAATATTCCGGCAACAATCTCGGCGGGCTGTTTGCGCAGAAGCGCAATATTTTCAGCCCGCGCTTCTGGTCGATGCTGACCGATATCCAGCGCTTCTATCGCGAGGCGCCGACCGACGTGACCGCGCTCGACGAATTGCACACGACGCTCGGCGACTATCTCGACATGCGCAGCTACAGCCGCGCGTTCCGCGACGATCATCTGCTGCCGATGGCCGGCGCGATCTGGTCGGCGCCGCCCGACACCATGCTGCGCTATCCCGCGGCGTCGTTCATCCGCTTCCACGACAATCACGGCCTGTTGCGCATCTCCAACCGGCCGCAATGGCGCACGGTGAGCGGCGGCAGCCGCTCCTATGTCGAGCGATTGACCGCTTCCTATCTCGACCGGATCGAGCTCGGCATCGGCGCCAAGCGCATTCGCCGCTTCGGCGATCGCGTCAGCGTCCGCGATGCCGCCGGCCGGATCGAAGCGTTCGATCACGTGGTGATCGCCGCCCATGCCGACGAAGCGCTCGGGCTCCTGGAGGATGCGACCGCCGAGGAGCGCGCGCTTCTCGGCGCATTCCGCTACAGCCAAAACCTCGCCATCCTGCACGGCGACGCCTCGCTGATGCCGAAGCGGCGCGCGGTGTGGTCGAGCTGGAACTACATCGGGCCGCCCGCGGGCGCGGAGGCGGCGAACGGCTGCACCGTCACCTACTGGATGAACCGGCTGCAAAACATCGCCGCGCCGGAATCGCTGTTCGTGACGCTCAATCCGCAGCGCGCGCCCGATCCCCGCACCGTGCTGCAGACGCAGACCTACGATCATCCGATCTTCGACGCCGCCGCGATCCGCGCGCAACGCCGGCTCTGGTCGCTGCAAGGCCGGCAGAACACCTGGTTCTGCGGTTCCTATTTCGGCGCCGGCTTTCACGAGGACGGGCTGCAATCGGGCCTGGCCGCTGCCGAGGCGCTCGGCGGCGTGCGGCGTCCGTGGAACGTCGAAAACGAATCCGGCCGCATCTTCATCGAGCCGGGCGAGCCGGCACGCATCCGGTCCGAGGCCGCGGCATGACCGGAAACTCCGCCCTTTATCTCGGCTCGGTCATCCACCGCCGGCTGCGGCCGAAGCGGCATTATCTGCGCTATGCCGCGTTCTGGATGCTCATCGATCTCGACGAGATCGGCGAGCTCGACCGCCGCCTGCGGCTGTTCTCGCGCGGCCGCTTCAACGCCATGAGCTTCTTCGACACCGATCACGGCGAACAGACGCGCGAGCCGTTGCGCGCAACAGGTCGAGCGGCATCTCGCCGCCGCCGGCATCGACCTTGCCGGCGGCGCCATCGAGCTCCTGTGCATGCCGCGCATTTTCGGCTACGGCTTCAATCCGCTGAGCATCTATTTCTGCTACCGTCGCGACGGCGCGCTCGCCGCGCTCCTCTACGAAGTGCGCAATACGTTCGGGGAGCGGCACAGCTATCTGATTCCGGTCGAGCAAGCCGGGGGCACGGTCCGGCAAAGTTGCGACAAGTGTTTCTACGTGTCCCCATTCATGGATATGAGGATGCGCTACGAATTTCGCGTCGTGCCGCCGCAGCGGAATGTCTCCGTCGTCGTGTCCGCCGGCGACATGCGACGGGCCGACGATCGTCGCCTCTCTCGCCGGCCGGCGCGCGGCGCTGACCGACGCCGCGCTGTTGCGGCTTCTGCTGCGCATGCCGTTCCTGACCGTGAAGGTCATGGCCGCGATCCATTGGCACGCGCTGCGAATGTGGCTGAAGGGATTCGCGCTGCAGCCGCGTCCGCCGAAGCCGGCGCGGCCGGTCACCACGGTCCGCGCCAGGGAACAGACGCCGTGAGCTCGCCGGGGACCACGCTCTCCGGTCCGGCCGTCGGCGCCTCGCCGCCTCGGCGCGCGCGCGCGGCGCCTCGCCTGCTGCGGCGCTACTTTCCACGCCTGCTGCGGCGCTACCTGCAGAATCTCGAAGTCGGCGCGCTGCGGCTTACGCTGCCCTCGGGCGCCACGATCGAGCACAAGGGCGCCCGCCCCGGTCCCGAAGCCGTGCTCGTGCTGCGCCGCTGGCGCGCGCTTTGGCGGATCATGATCGAGGGCGACCTCGGGCTTGCCCGCGCCTACATGGACGACGATTGCCGCAGTCCGGACATCAAGGCGCTCGCTCGATTTCGGCACGCAGAACGAGACGGCGCTGGCGAAGGCGACATCCGGCGCGCTTCCTCTCGCGCCTCCTCGACCGGCTTCGGCACGCGCGCCGCGCCAATACCAGGCGCGGCAGCCGCCGCAACATCGCCGCGCATTACGATCTCGGCAACGACTTCTATGCGCTGTGGCTCGATGCCGGCATGAATTATTCGTCCGCCTACTACACGCGCGAGGGGCAGACGCTGGAGGAGGCGCAGGACGCCAAGCTCGACCGCATCGTCGAGCTTCTCGACCTCCAGGCCGGAGCACCGCGTCCTCGAGATCGGCTGCGGATGGGGGCCGCTGGTCGAACGGCTGATCGAGCGCCACGGCTGTCACGTGACCGGCTGACGTTGTCCGCCGAGCAGCTGGCCTTCGCGCGGGCGCGGCTGCGC
Source organism: uncultured Alphaproteobacteria bacterium (assembly GCA_963695665.1). GTDB lineage: Bacteria > Pseudomonadota > Alphaproteobacteria > Rhizobiales > Xanthobacteraceae > BOG-931. Next base: position 519,497 of record CAVOHL010000033.1, on the reverse strand, counting down.
CGCCGAAACTTCGACGAAGTGCGCGGATCTGCGCCTGCAGGACTATCGCGACGTCGGCGGCCGTTTCGACCGCATCGTCTCCGTCGAGATGCTGGAGGCGGTCGGCGAGCGCTATCTGGCCGGCTTACTTCGACAAGCTGCGGCAGGCGCTGACCGACACCGGCATCGCCGTGCTGCAAGTCATCACCATCGCTGAGGACCGTTTCGCCAACTATCGGCGGCAGCCGGACTTCATTCAGCGCTACATCTTCCCCGGCGGCATGCTGCCGACGATGGACATCATCCGCCGCGAGGCGGCGCGCGCCGGACTGCGCCTGGTGGCGCATGAATCGTTCGGCTCGAGCTATGCGCGAACACTGGCCGAATGGCGCCGGCGCTTCCTGGAGACGTGGCCTGACATCGAGGCCCTGGGCTTCGATCTGCGCTTCAAGCGCATGTGGGAATATTATCTGTCCTATTGCGAAGTCGGATTTGCGGTCGGCGCTGTTGACGTCAACCTGTGGTTGGTTCGGCGATCGACCCCGATTGCTTCGCCGCGCTCCGGCGGGCCATCGGGAGCATCGAAGCGTCCTTGGCCGCGTGAGGGTTTGCGTCACACGCGAAAGTGCTCCTTGAGCCGCTCGCGCGCGGCGAGCGCACCGGGAAGATCGACGCCGTTGACGATGGCGAGCCGAAAGCCGCCCGGCGGCATCGCGTGGCGGTCCGGCGCCCAATCCTCGCGGAAGGTGATCTGCACGCTCGACACGCCGCGCATGCGCTTGACCTCCTCGACCAGCGCCGGCGGCGGATGGCGATAGCCGCCGCCCTTGGGCGCGAACAGCACGACGCTATAGCCGTCACGCCGATCCGCATCGGCGAAATCCCACACCCCCGTCTCGTAGAGGCGCACCAGCGCCGCGACCCAGCCGGCGCCGTAAAGATCCGGCCATTGGTCGGCGAAGCGCAGATGCGCCTCGATGATCGTGCCGTCGATGGTCTCGAGGTTGAGCATGCCGGTATAGCCGGCAAGATGCGCCCGCACCCAGGCGCCGCAGCGCGCCTCGATTTCGGCATCGGGCGCGGCGTGCACGGTCCAGTAATCGAAGGTGCCCTCGCCTGCCGGCTTGCCGGTGGCGTGCCGCCACCAGCGCGGTTCGCCGCCGACCACCGCGACGTCGGAGGAGACATGACGGCCCGCAAGCAGCGTCATCCAGAAATGGCCCGGCGCATAATGCCGCTCGTAGTCCGCCGGCGAAGAGAGCACGCGGCTGCCGACGCCCATGCCCCTGAGATTGACGATCGGCTTGGAAAAAACCGGAAAGCGCGGCGGCGCGATGCCGTGCGGCCCGGCCGCAAGCTTCTGGCTCAACGCCACCGCGAGCTTGTCATAGACCCAGCGATGCGCCGGGTACCATTGCCACGCGTCGCTGTCCTCGGTCGGGATGTTCGCGGCGGTCTCGACCTGCGAAAAATATTGCAGGCGCCAGGGATCGGCTTCGCAGATCGGCATGGATCAGATGACAGAGGACGGATGACAGACGCCGGAAGGATAGAGCGTCAATCCGTCGTCTGTCATCTGTCGTCCGTCATCCGCAACGCGTGCACGCTGAACAGGCCGTCGGTCCAGACCGCCAGCGGCGACCAGCCGCTGCCATGGGCGAGCGCCTGGAAGGATTCGACCGTATATTTGTAGCTGTTCTCGGTGTGGATGGTTTCGCCGGCGCGGAAATCGATCGTGGTGCCGCAAATCCTCACCTTCTGCCGCCGGGTGCTGGCCAGGTGCATCTCGATGCGGTTGCGCTCGGCATTGTAGAAGGCGTGGTGCTCGAAGGCGGCGAGATCGAAATCGGCGCCGAGCTCGCGGTTGATGCGCGCCAGCAGGTTGAGATTGAATTTCGCGGTGACGCCTTCGGCGTCGTTATAAGCGCGATAGAGAATGTCGGGAGCCTTGGCCAGATCGACCCCGACCACGAACACCGACCCGGTGCCGAGCATGCGGCCGGCGTGGCGCAGAAAGGCCGCCGCCTCGTGCGGCTCGAAATTGCCGATGGTCGAGCCGGGAAAGAAGCCGACGCGCGGCAGCGAGGCGATCTCCGCCGGCAGCTTGGTCAGCGTGGTGAAATCCGCGACCACCGGATGGATGGCGAGGTGGGGAAAATCGCGGCGCACTTGCGCTACGTCCTGCTGCAAATACTCGCCGGAAATATCGACCGGGACATAGGCCGCGACGCTCGCCGCGGCGCCGAGCAGAATGCGCGCCTTGCGGCTCGACCCGCTGCCGAATTCGATCATGCGCGCAGCCGGGCGGAAACTGCGCGGCGATCGCCGGCGCGTATTTGCCGAGAAGCTCGAGCTCGCTGCGCGTCGGATAATATTCGGGCAATTGGGTGATGCGCTCGAACAGAGCGGAGCCCGCCGCATCGTAGAAATATTTCGGCGGCAGCCGTTTCGGCTTGGCGGAGAGGCCGGCGACGACGTCGGCCGCGAATGCGCCCAACGTCTCGACCGACGGCGCAGCACGCAATGCTGTGCGGGCACTACCCATCGGACGGCTCAGCGCTCGAACTCCGCCAGGCGCAATCCGCTGAACTGCCAGCGCGCCGACGGATAGAAGAAGTTGCGATAGGTGGCGCGCGAATGGCCGGCGGGCGTCGCCAGCGAGGAGCCGCGCAGCACCATCTGATTGACCATGAACTTGCCGTTGTACTCGCCGAGCGCGCCGGGCATCGCCACATAGCCGGGATAGGGCGAATAGGCGCTGCGCGTCCATTGCCAGACCATGCCGAAGGCATCGTCGAGGCCGCCGGCCTTCGCCGCCACCTCCCACTCCGCTTCGCTCGGCAGATGCTTGCCGGCCCAGCGCGCAAACGCATCGGCCTCGTAATAGCTGACATGGCAGACCGGCAATGCCGGATCGACCGGGCGCAAGCCGCCGAGCGTCATCGAGAACCAGGCGCCGTCGACCTTTCGCCAATAGCCCGGCGCGTTCCAGCCCTCCGCTTCGACCGTCGCCCAGCCGTCGGACAGCCAAAGGGCCGGCGTCGCGTAGCCGCCGTCGGCCATGAATTCGAGCCACTCGCCATTGGTGACCAGCGCACGCGAGAGCCGCACCGGCTGCAGCAGGACCTGATGCGCCGGGCGCTCATTGTCGAAGCAGAAGCCCTCGCCATCATGGCCGATCATGTGAATGCCGGCGACGAGCGGATCCGCCGCCGCCGCGGAACGCTCGCCGCGCGGCCATTGCCAATCCGCGGCATAGGCCGGATGCGTCGCGTTTTGCGCAAAGGCGTGCAGGATGTCGGTCAGCAAGAGCTCCTGGTGCTGCTGTTCGTGATGCAGGCCGATCTCGACCGTCGCGAGCATCGATTCGACATTTTGCGCCGGCGCGGTCTCGATCAGCGCCGCCACGGCGGCATCGACATGGGCGCGATAGGCCGCCGTTTCGGCGACGCCGGGGCGCGTGATCAGGCCGCGCTGCGGCCGCGCCTGCCGCGGCCCGGCCGCCACGTAGTAAGAATTGAAGAGATAGGCGAAGCGCGCGTCGAACTCGCGGTAGGCGGGATCGAAGGGCCGCAACAGAAACTGCTCGAAGAACCAGGTGACATGGGCGCGATGCCATTTGGTCGGGCTGGCGTCCGGCATCGACTGAACGACCTGGTCCTCGGCGGATAGCGCAGCCGCGCGGCGTTCGGTTTCGGCGCGCACGGCGCGAAAGGCGTTGAGCCAAAAGCCGCGCGCGTCGCCGGTCCGCGCGGGCGGCTCCACTAGCGCGGTGTCAGGATCATGCAAGCGAACCAACGGGACGGCGGCAGGCGGCATCTTGGGTCCGGAAAACCGGCGGGATGAAAGGCTCAGCGTCAATGGCTAGGAAGCTTAATCGGTGCGTCGCTCGATAGTTCCATACCGATTCAGCCACCGGGACGGAATGCCAGACATGTGTGCTAACGGGGTTGTGATCAAGGAAATTAATTTGCGTCGGAAGGGATTGACCTTATTGCAAAAGTACTTACCGACGTTGCTGCGCCGGGGCCAGGGAGCGCAGGATGGCAAAGGGGATGCTGCCGCGCGAGCGCTGCGACTTTTCGGCCATCGTCGATCGGCCGCCGCTCACGCTTCCCGGCGGCGCGCGTATCGCGTTCTGGACCACCGTCAATCTCGAAGCCTGGGATATCGGCAAGCCGATGGCGCGGCAGGTGCTGCCGCCGCCGACCGGGCAGACGCAGCTTCCCGACGTGCCGAACTGGAGCTGGCACGAATACGGCATGCGGGTCGGGGTCTGGCGCTTCTTCGATCTGTTCAGACGCCTCAAGATCCGCCCGACGCTCGCGATCAACGCCCGCGTCTGCGAGGATTATGCGCGCGTCGCGCAGGAGGCGCGGGCGCAGGCGTGGGAATTCATCGGCCATTCCTACGAGCAGGGGCCGATCCACAACGAACCCGATATCGCGGCGATGGTCGCGCGCTCGCTCGACATCCTCGAGCGCTTTTGCGGCAAACGGCCGCTCGGCTGGCTCGGACCCGGCCTCACCGAGACGCTCGACACGCCCGAAATCCTCGCCGCCGCCGGCATCAAATATATCGGCGACTGGGTCTACGACGATGAGCCGACCACGATCCGCACCGCCGCCGGGGAGCTGGTGACGCTGCCCTACTCGGTCGAGCTCAACGACATCCCGATGATGATCGTCCAGCACCACGAGGGCGAGCATCTTCTGCGCCGCGCCATCGACCAGTTCGACCGGCTCTATGCCGAGGGCGAAAAGCGCGCGAAAATCATCGCGCTCGCCATTCATCCCTATATCAGCGGGCAACCGCACCGGATCAAATATCTCGAAGCGATCTACGAGCACGCCCGCCGCTTCGAGGGCGTCGTCTACTGGACCGGCGAGGAGATCTTGGATTGGTATTTGAAGTCGCGCGCACCGTCACCTTAAGGTGCGAGAGGAACCCAAGTCGCTAAATCGTCACCCCGGGCCCGACCCCGACAATGACGCCAAGAAACTGACGACGCCAAGCAAAGGGAAAACATCATGCGGGGAAGCGCATTTTCGACCGCGGCATTGCTGCTGGCCGGCCTCGCCGCCTGCGGCGCCGCGCAGGCCGCCGCTCCCTGCCGGACCTCAGGGACTTACGACGCCTGGCTTGCCGGCTTCGAGCGCGAGGCGATGGCGCAAGGCGTTTCCCAGCGCACCATCGCCGCCGCCGCGCCGGCGCTGACCTACGACCAGCACATCGTCAATATCGACCGCGGCCAGCGGGTGTTCACCCAGACTTTCCTGCAATTCTCCGACCGCATGGCCGCCGCCTACCGCATCCAGCGCGGGCAGGCGCTGATCAAGTCGAACGCAGCGGTGTTTTCGCGGATCGAGCAGCAATACGGCGTGCCGGCGCCGGTGATCGTCGCCTTCTGGGCGCTGGAGAGCGATTTCGGCGCCAATATGGGCAAGGAGCATTCGCTCAGCGCCATCGCCTCGCTCGCCTATGATTGCCGGCGCAGCGACAAATTCCGCGCCCAGCTTCTCGACGCGCTGCGCCTCATCGAGCGCGGCGACCTGGTGCCCGAGGAGATGGTCGGCTCATGGGCCGGCGAACTCGGCCAGACGCAGATGATGCCGTCGGAATATTACCAATACGCCGTCGACTATGACGGCGACGGCAGGCGCAACCTCATCCGCAGCGTGCCCGACGTGCTCGCCTCGACCGCGAACTATCTCGTCGGCTTGGGCTGGAAGCGCGGCCAGCCATGGCTGACCGAAGTGCGCGTGCCGGCAAATCTGCCGTGGGACCAGGCCGACCTCGCCATCGAGCTGCCGCGGGCGAAATGGGCCGCGTTCGGCGTCGCGCTCGCCGACGGTCGCCCGCTTCCCGCCGACAATCTCCCCGCTTCGCTGCTGCTGCCGATGGGACGCTCGGGGCCGGCGTTCCTCGTCTACAAGAATTTCCAGATCTATCTGCAGTGGAACAATTCGCTCGTTTATTCGACGACGGCCGCTTATCTGGCAACGCGCATCGCCGGCGGACCGCCGCTCAAGCGCGGCGCGCCGCCGCCGGCGCTGTCTTTCAACGACATGAAGACATTGCAGGGCCTGCTGGCTCGCGCCGGCTATGATGTCGGAACGATCGACGGATTCCTCGGGCTGAAAACCCGGCAAGCGGTCAAGGCGATGCAAGTGAAGTACGGCCTTCCCGCCGATTCCTACCCGACGGCGGAATTGCTCGCGCGCATGCGCGGCGGCGGATAAAAGGACCGCGACCGATCAATCATGCTACGTTTGGCCTCGGCTTGGTTGCTTGACCGCACACCATGCCGTGACCCAAGATACTGAAGAGGCCCAAGTTTTTCCTTATTCGAATTCCAAAGAGTGTCGCCTCTGCACGGCGCGACGAGCGGCCGAGAGAGTGAGTGCGGAAAAGCCGGACATGCAGAGCAATCGAAGCAGCAGGCGATCGACTTCATTTCGGGATTGGCGGCGTTCGCGCGCCCTCGCCGCGCTCGCGATCGCCATGCTCATGGTTCCCTGCGCTCATCCGGCGCTCGCGCAGGGCAACGCCGCGCCGGCGGCGCAGCCCGCAGCGCCGATCGCCGCTCCACCTGCCCCGCCGCCCCAGCCGCGAACGCGCAAGCTCCGGCGGCCGCGGCGCCTGCCGCTGCATCCCCGGCCCCGCAATCGCCGCCGCCCAATCGCCTGCGCCGAATGCGCCGCCGCCGTTTGCCGAACACACGGTGAGCACCGCGGAACTGCCGCAGGACCTCTCGCCCTGGGGCATGTTCCTGCACGCCGACATCATCGTGAAGGCGGTGATGATCGGGCTCGCCTTTGCCTCGCTGGTGACCTGGACGGTCTGGGTCGCCAAATCGCTCGAATTGCGCAGCGCCCGCGTCGCCGTGCGCCGCGGCCTGCGCCTCCTCGCCGAGTGCACCACGCTCGCCCAGGCCTACGAGATGCTCCGCCAGGGCACGAGCCCGGTGGCGCAACTGATCAATGCGACCGCGGCCGAGATCCGCGTCTCCGCCAATCTGCGCGGCGACGGCCTGAAGGAGCGCATCGCCTGGCAGCTCGAGCGCATCGAGATGGCGGCGAGCCGCAAGATTTCGCGCGGCACCGGCGTCCTCGCCACCATCGGCTCGACCGCGCCGTTCGTCGGCCTGTTCGGCACGGTCTGGGGCATCATGGACAGCTTCATCGGCATCTCCAAGGCGCACACCACCAATCTCGCCGTGGTGGCGCCGGGCATCGCCGAAGCGCTGCTCGCGACCGCGCTCGGGCTCGTCGCCGCCATCCCCGCGGTCATGATCTATAATGTGCTGGCGCGCTCGACCACGCATTACCGCGCGCTCCTCGGCGACGCCTCGGCACAGGTGATGAAACTGGTGAGCCGCGATCTCGATCGCGCCAGGCTGCCGAAGCCCGACGCGTTGTCGCAAGCCGCCGAGTAAGGTCGTCGAGCAAAAATCATGGCGATCCGTCTCGATCATGGCGAGGACGAGCTCACCGACGTGCACGACATCAACGTCACGCCGTTCATCGACGTGACGCTGGTGCTGTTGATCATCTTCATGGTGGCGGCGCCGCTCGCGACCGTCGATATCGGCGTCGATCTCCCCTCCTCCAACGCCGAGCCGCAGCAAAAGCCGGACAAGCCGATCTACCTCACCGTGAAGGCGGACCTCGGGCTCGCCATCGGCGACGACATGATCGCGCGCGGCGATCTTGCCGGCGCGCTCGACACCGCGAGCGGCGGCAACAAGGACGAACGCATCTTCCTGCGCGCCGACCGCACGGTGCCTTACGGCGAGATCATGCGGGTGATGAACGAGCTGCGCGCCGCGCGCTATCTCAAGGTCGCGCTGGTCGGGCTCGAGATGCGGGAAGCGAAATGAGCGTGCTTTCGCTGTCTTGGTTTGAGGACGAGGACCCGCGCGACCTGTTCCGCTGGGCGGTGGCCGGCGCCCTGGTGCTCGGCATCCATGCCGGCGCCATCGCCTTTTACCTGCAATGGCATGAGCCGGACGAGATCGGCGATGACGCCTCGATCGTGACCGTCGAGCTTTCGCCGATCGAGTCGACGCCCGACGCCGTCGAGCGCGACGTTGCGCCGGCGCCGGAGACGATGATCGAATCAAAGCCCCTCCCCGAGCTGAAAAAGGAAGAGAAGCCGCCGGAAGAGGTGAAGCTCGAGCAGCCGCCCGACGAGACGCCGGCGATCGTTCCCGAGCCGGTGGTCAAGCCGCCGGAGAAAATCGAAGAAGCACGGCCGCCGGCGCCGGTGACCGCGCAAAAGGCGAAAGGCGGCGCGCCGCGCATCGAGCCGTCATGGCAATCGAGCCTGGTGCGCCATCTGCAGCGCTACAAGCGCTATCCGGGCGACGCGCAGGCGCGCAGCGAGCAGGGCGTGGTGGTGCTGAGCTTCAGCGTCGACCGCACCGGCCACGTGCTGACGCACCGGATCGCGCACAGCTCCGGCTTTGCCGACCTCGACGCGGAGGTGATGGCGATGATCCAGCGCGCCGAGCCGCTGCCGGCGTTTCCGGCGAGCATGACCGAGCCGCTGCTCGACCTCACCGTGCCGATCCGCTTCTCGTTGCGTTGAGGGCGAGCGCGGGTGTTCCCCCGCCCTGCGGGCGGAAGGCGCATCAGGCGCAATCAAAACGTCAATCGTTGTTGCCCAGTGAGTGTGGCCCGTACGGATCGGGCGGGCGCGGGCCGGAAGAGAAACCCTGCAACGGGCTCAAACGCCCCGAGGGGCCGACGGGGCTCGAGCCGGCGTTCAACTCCAGCGTCGGGCCGTTCTGCCCGAACGGCGAGACGCCATTGCCGGAATTCTTGACCGCGCCGTCCGGATCGGCAAACCTCGCGCCGCCGCTCGAACTGCCGTCGAGCGACTGGAAAGTGAATGCCCGCGCGGAACCGGCCGGCGAGATTGCAATCGCCAGAACCGCCGCCGCGAAACCAAGATGCGTCAAGCGGAGCATGATCATCCCCCTCATTCCGACATCGGCTGAATCGAAGCACGGAGCGTACGGGTGCGCGGCCCCCCGCGTCAACCCGCGCAGCCGCCCATATAAGGAGCACCCATGCGCAGCAAGCCGTGCCTGACATCGGCCGACGTGAAGACGATGCTGGCGGCCAGCGAAGCCGAGGCCAAGAAGAACAATTGGGCGGTTTCGATCGCGATTGTCGATGACGGCGGCTTCCTGCTCGGCTTTACGCGCATGGACGGCGCGCCGAATGTTTCCGCGGAAGTGTCGCTCGGCAAGGCGCGCACCTCGGCGACGACGGGGCGGCCGAGCAAGGTGTTCGAGGATCGGGTCAAGGAGCGGCCGGGCTTCGTGACCTTTCCCGCCGGCCTTCTCATTCAGGGCGCCGTGCCGATCATGCACCAGAACGAATGCGTCGGCGCGATCGGAGTCTCGGGCGTGCAATCGCACGAGGACGAGCAGGTCGCGACCGCCGGCGTGAAGGCGCTCGGCTAGGGCCGGCGATGCGCGGCGCGCTGTCCGTCGGCGACGATCATCCACTACGTCATCCGCCGAAGCATTCGGGTGCCGTTTGCGGATACGATTGTCGGCGACCAACGCAACAGGTGGACTAAGATGACCATCACCGTTTTCATCCGCTACCAGCTCGATCCGCACAAGCGCGACGACTTCGAAGAATACGCCCGCAACTGGCTCAAGATCATTCCGAAATGCGGCGGCGACCTGGTCGGCTACTGGATGCCGCACGAGGGAACCAACACCATCGCCTACGGGCTGATCTCGTTTCCGAGCCTCGCCGCCTACGAGGCCTACCGCACGCGCATCAAGGCCGACAGCGAGGGCGAGGCGAACTTCGCCTTCGCGCAAAAGGAACGCTTCATTCATTCCGAGGAGCGCACCTTCCTGCGGCAGGTCGAGTGAACCGGATTTGTCCGCCGGCTATCGGCCGCGCATCGCCGGCGTTATAGAAGATCGATGCGGCGGGAATTGACAGCCGATCTGGCGTCGCGGTTCGCCAGGATCGCGCTTGGCAATGTCGCGCGCGAATTTCCCAACAAGCTCGATCACGTGATGAGCGAACGCCGCGGACGCAAAAAGTCCGCGGGCGCTGCACCCGATTTTCTACGGCAGCTTCGACTGGCATTCCTGCGTCCATGGCTATTGGCTGCTGGCGCGGCTCCTGCGCCGCTTTCCGGCGCTGCCGGAAGCGCCGGACATTCGCGCGCGTGATCGACGCGCATTTCACCCCCGACAACGCGCAGGCGGAACTGGATTACCTCGAGCGGCCGGAAAGCCGCGGGGTTCGAGCGGCCCTACGGGCTGGCGTGGCTGCTGATGCTTGCCGCCGAGCTCAGGCGGCACGACAGCGCGCATGGCCGGCGCTGGAGCGAGGTCCTTTCGCCGCTGACCGGCGAATGCGCGGCGCGCTTGCGCGACTATCTGCTCGCGGCGAACTACCCGGTGCGCGCCGGCGCTCACGGCAACAGCGCGTTCGCGCTCATCCTGGCGATGGAATACGCCGCTACCTGCGGCGACGAGCCGATGCACGCGGCGCTGCGGCAAAAATCCCGCTCCTGGTACGCCGACGATGCCGATTGCCCGGCGTGGGAGCCCGACGGCGAGGATTTTCTCTCCCCGGCGCTGACCGAAGCGTTGTGCATGGCGCGTTCGCTTGCGCCCGCCGCGTTCACCGCGTGGCTGCAACGCTTTCTGCCGCGGCTTGCGGCGCGCGAGCCGGCAACGTCTGTTCCGGCCGGCCGCGGTCAGCGACCGCACCGACGGCAAGATCGTCCACCTCGACGGCCTCAATCTCAGCCGCGCGTGGTGCTGGCGCTCATTGGGCGACGTCCTCGCGGCCGACGACCCGCGCCGCGAGATCGCGCTCGATGCCGCCGCGGCCCACCTCGAGGCGAGCCTGCCGCATGTCGGCCGACCATTATGCCGGCAGTCACTGGCTGGCGACATTCGCCTTGCTGGCGCTCGACCCTTGAACGAGCTTAGGCGTCCAGCTCCTTGAAATAGCGGTAGATGCCCCACTGGCTGAACGGGATGCGCCGCTTCGAGGCGAGATAAGCCTTGATCCGCGGCCGCCGCGCCACGCGTTCGTGCAGCGCGACCAGTCCCGGCACCTTCTTCTCGAAACGCTTCATGCGCTTGGGAAAGGCGTAGCGCAGCCCCTCGACGATCTGGAAGAGCGAGAGATCGACATAGCTCAGCCGCCGGCCGACGAGATATTTGCCGCCGTTCTTCTGCAGCACCCGCTCGAAATAGCCGAGGAATTTCGGCACGCGATAGCGCCAGAAATCCTTGGTGCGCCGCCGCGCCGCCGGCCGCTGCTCCTCGAAATAGAGCCAGCTGGTGATCGGATGATGGGTGTCGTGGATCTCGACGACGAGGTCGGAGATCGTGAGCTGCAATTGATGCGCCCATAGCCGCCCGGCCTCGTCGCGCGGCGCGAGGCCGAGATGCGGGCCGAGATAGAGGAGGATATTCGCGGTCTGGGCGACGACGAGCTTGCCGGCCTTGAGGAATGGCGGCGCGTAAGGCGGGTGCGCGACGCGCTTGCCGTCGATGAGCTTCATCATCGCCGCCACGCCGCCCTTGCCGCGGCGGGCGACGTCGACATAGTCGGCGCCGGCCTCTTCGAGCGCCAGCCGGATGAATTCGCCGCGGCCCTGGATGGTCGGCCAGTAATAGAGCTCGTAGCGCATGGCTCAGGTCGTCGGCCGTTTGATTGTATTGCTCGTCGGACACCGCCTCCAGCCATTCGACGTGCTTGCCGTCGAGCGCCTCGTGGATGGCGATGTGCACCATGGTCGTGGTCGGGCCGGCGCCGTGCCAGTGCTTCTCGTTGGGCGGGAACCACACCACGTCGCCGGCGCGCACGTCGTGCAGCGGGCCGCCCCAGCTCTGCACGCGGCCGCAGCCGGAGACGACATAGAGCGTCTGCCCGAGCGGATGCCGGTGCCAGTTGGTGCGCGCGCCCGGCTCGAAGCGCACGACCCCGGCGCGCACGCGCGCCGGCGCCGGCGTCTGATCGACGATCGGGTCCTGCCAGACGGTGCCGGTGAACCAGTCCTCGCGAGGCGCGGCGCGAGGGCACTGAGCCGCAGGGGCGGATATCCATGATCTTCTCTCCCTTTGCTGCAAGCTGCGGTTTGGTATCAGAGCGGTAAGATAATGGAAATCCGCGCGCGATAGGCTCGGCCTTAGCATCGCTCGCCGCCCCATGCCGCCGCAGGAAGGTCGCAGTCGATCGTTATTGGGGTATGATGCCGGCGGGCGGCGAAGGGGTTTGGACGGGCGTCATGCCGAACAACGCGCATATCGCGGTCGGCCGCATCCTGCGGCTTCTCGTGCTGGCGACGTTCGCTCTCGCGCTCGGCGCCTGCTCCAAATGCGACGTGCCGAACTGGCTGCCGGGGCATTCGCCGGCGGCGCCGGCCTCCTGCCACGACGGCCCATCGCCGCAGCAATAACAACGACCATCCTTCCCGCGCTCGGCGGGTGAGAACGGCTAAGCCGCCAGCGTCTCCTTCACGGCGGCGACGAGCTCCTTGAGCGAAAACGGCTTGGGCAGGAAGGCGAACTGGCCGTGCTCCGGCAGATGCTTCTGGAAAGCGTCCTCGGCATAGCCGGAGACGAAGATGATCTTCAGCTCCGGATTGCGGCTGCGCAGCTCGCGCGCCAGCGTCGGGCCGTCCATCTCCGGCATGACCACGTCGGAAACGACGAGATCGACCTGTCCGTTCGAGCGCGCCAGCACCTCGATCGCCTCGATGCCGTTGCCGGCTTCGAGCACGGTATAGCCGCGCGAGGCGAGGCCGCGGGCGTTGAGCGCGCGCAGGCCCTCTTCGTCCTCGACCAGGAGGATCGTGCCCTCGCCGGTGAGGTCGGCGCTGGCGGCGCGCTTGACCTCCTCGGTCGCGGCCAGCACGTCGGCGACGGCCGGCGGCGCGCTTTCCTTGAGCCGCTCCGCCGCCGCCTCCTCGGCGCCGGCGACGTGGCGCGGCAGGAAGATGCGGAAGGTCGTGCCCTGCTGCTCGGCCGAGTCCACATAGATGAAGCCGCCGGTCTGCTTGATGATGCCGTAGACCGTGGAGAGACCGAGCCCGGTGCCCTTGCCGACTTCCTTCGTCGAAAAGAACGGCTCGAAAATCTTGTCGACGATCGCCGGCGGAATGCCGGTGCCGCTATCGGCCACCTCGACCAGCACGTAATCGGCCGCCGGCATGCCCTTGGCGTGGAAACGCTGGCATTCCTCGGCGGTCACATTGGCGGTCCGCAGCGTGAGCCGGCCGCCATCGGCCATGGCGTCGCGGGCATTGACCGCGAGATTCACGATCACCTGCTCGAACTGCGAGATGTCGACCTTGACCGGCCAGAGATCGCGCCCGTGTACCACCTCGAGCGTGACCTTCTCGCCGATCAGGCGGCGCAGCAGCATGTTGAGATCGCCGAGGATCTCGCCGACGTCGAGCACCTGCGGGCGCAAGGTCTGCTTGCGCGAGAAGGCAAGGAGCTGGCGCACCAGGCTCGCCGCCCGGTTGGCGTTCTGCTTGATCTGGATGATGTCCTGGAACGACGGGTCGGTCGGCTTGTGGGCGTTGAGCAGAAAATCGCCCGCCATCATGATGGCGGAGAGCACATTGTTGAAGTCATGGGCGATGCCGCCGGCGAGCTGGCCGACGAGCTCCATCTTCTGCTGCTGGGTGACCTTGGTCTCCAGCTCGCGCTGCGCGGTGGTCTCGAGCGCGTAGACGATGGCGGTTTCCTGGTCGCGCTCCGCCTCTTCGACCGCGGTGACGTAGAAGCGCGCGAAGCGCTCGTTGCCGGGCTCGCCGGCGAGCGCCGCATCGACCGGGGCGATGTCGCCCTTGCCCAGCGCCGCCTGCGCGATCGCGGCATCGAGCGCCGCCCGGTCGCGCGCGGCGGCGACCGCGCCGATCGAGCGATCGCCCTCCCCGCTCAGCACGGTATGGAACAGCCGCGCGAACAGCGAATTGGTGCGCACGATGCCGCCGTCGCGATCGACGGTGGCGATCGCCATCGGCGTGTGGTGGAAGAAACGCATGAAGCGGATCTCGGCGGCGCGCTGCGGATCGGTGCCGTCGTCGCGGGCGCGATTGAGCACCAGGGTGCGCGAGGCGCCGGGCCGGCCGTCGGCGCCGAAGGCGAGCTTGTGGAACAGGCGAACCGGCAGCGTGCGGCCGTTGCGGGTCTTCAGATCGAGGTCGAGCACCTCGGTCCTGATCTCGCCGGCTGCGGCGCGCAGCGTGGTCAACAGCGCCGCGCCGTCGCCGGCGACGAGGTCGGTCAGCTTCAGACCGCCGGAGCCGACCTGGGCGAGGTCCTGATCGAGCCAGTTGGCGAGCGTGGCGTTGAGGTAGACGACGTCGCCCTTGCCATCGACGGAGAAGAAGCCGGCCGGCGCGTGATCGAGATAGTCGATCGCGTGCTGCAGTTCCTGAAAGACATTCTCCTGCCGCTCGCGCTCGCGGGTAACGTCGGTGAGCGACCAGACCGTGAGGCGGCTCTCGCGCCGGCCCTCGGCGAGCGGCCGCACCCGCAGCCGCAGCCAGCGCGCCGGCCCGGCCATGCATCCCGGCGACGCGCACCTCCTCCTGCAGGCGCTTGCCTTCGCGCGCCGCCTTGAGCAGCCGGTAGATCGCTTCGGACGCGTCGGCGTCGCCGATGAACACGCGCTCGACCGGGCGCATGTCCTCGCGCATCCGAGGCGCCGATCAGATCGAGATAGGCGGCATTGGCGTAGATGACGCCGCCGCCGCGATCGGTGACGGCAACGCCGTCGAACGAATTGTCGACCAGCGCCTTGATCAGCGGGCTGCCGGAATCCGCCGTCGGCAGCCGCAAGATGCCGCAGGCGAGCGCGAACAGCGAGAATACGCCGACCGTCGCCAGCACCGCGAGGAAGACGAGGATGTACGGCTCGGCGCTGCCGCGGCCGAGCACCACGATCGCGCTCGCGGCGGCGACCAGCATGGCAGCGACGACGAGCACCAGGATGACGCTGCCGCTGCGGCCGCCGGCGCTGCGGTCGACCGCCTTGCGTGCAGGCGCCGCGCCGGCGGAACTCTCGGTCATGCCTTGCGTGGTCATCCCCTACCCCGCCGCCTCGTGTCCTCCCCCGCGTCGCGGGGTGGACGGACCCTCGTGCCTCTTGCGCGCACCGTACGCAAGAGGGTTTGCGAGCGAACCGGCTCATGGCGCCCTGCCCACCGCGTGGCGCAGCCGCATGATGTAGCCGATGACTTCGGCCACCGCCCTGTAATGCTCCGGCGGGATTTCCTGGTCGATCTCGACGGTGGCGTGCAAGGCGCGGGCGAGCGGCGGGTTCTCGACGACGGGAATCTCGTGCTCGCTCGGCCACCTCGCGGATCTTGCGCGCGATCAGATCGACGCCCTTGGCGACGCAGACCGGCGCGTTCATGCCGCGCTCGTATTGCAGCGCGACGGCAAAATGCGTCGGGTTGGTGATGACGACGGAGGCCTTCGGCACCGCCGCCATCATGCGCTTGCGCATGCGCGCCTGGCGCAATCTGCCGCATCTTGCCCTTGATGGCCGGATCGCCTTCGGTCTGCTTGAACTCCTCCTTCATTTCCCGCACCGACATTTTCTGCCGCTCGAACCACTGCCGGTATTGGAACAGGTAATCGACCGCCGCGACGATGGCGAGAATCGCGACCACCGTGCCGAGCATCTGCATCGCGACCGTCAGCGTGAACGGCATGATCGCCGCCGGATCGGTGGCGACGAGGCCGTCGAGGCGGTAGCGCTCCGGCCACATCAGCGCCGTCATCACCGTGCCGATGAGCGCGAGCTTGGCGAGGCCCTTGGCGAAATTGGCCAGCGCCTGGCGCGAGAACAGCCGCTTCAGACCGGCGGCCGGCGAAATGCGCGAGAGCTTGCGGCATGAGCGCCTCGACCGAGAACAGCAAGCGGTGCTGGATCACGCTGCCGGCCAATGCGGCAAAGCACAGGAGCAGAATCGGGATGCCGAGCGCGCTGAGGAGCTCGATCGCCGAGCTCTCTCGATCAGCATCGCGAGGCCCGGACCGTCGGCGGCAATCTGCCAGGAGTTGGCGAGGAGGCCGCGGAACGTCGCCTGCAGGCTTGCCGCCATCGGCGGCGCGAACACCATGAGCATGAAGGTGCCGCCGGCGATCATGAACCAGGTGTTGACCTCCGGCGCTCTTGACGACGTCGCCGCGCTTGATCGCTTCCTCGAGCCGCTTTCGGCGTCGGGTCTTCTGTGTGTTCGGTGTCGTCGCGTTCGTCGGCCATTGCCGGCGCTCACCCGTGCGGCGCCAGCGCGCTGAGCACGCCGTCGACATAGTCGAGGAACAGGCCCATCATCGCGCCGAGCACCAGCACCAACAGGATGAAGCCGACCAGGATCGAGAGCGGCAGCGCGACGAAGAACACCTGCATCTGCGGCATCAGCCGCGACAGGACGCCGAGCGCCGAGATTGAACAAGAGGCCGAACACCAGGAACGGCGCCGACAAGCTGGATGCCGATGCGGAAGGCGCCGGCGACGGTCGCTGGTGATGAGCGCCGCGACGTCGCCGACCGAGCGGCACCTCGCCCGGCTGCGAACAGCGTGTAGCTGTCGTTGAGCGCGGCGATGACGAGATGATGCAGGTCGGTGGCGAAGATCAGCGTCACCCCGAGCATGGTGAGGAAATTGCCGACGATCACGCCCTGCTGCGCCCTGGGTCGCGATCGACGCGCGGTGACGAAGCCGAGGCCGAGCTGCTGGGCGATGACCGCGCCGGCGACCTGCAGCGCGGAGATGGTCAGCCGCGCGGTCAGCCCGAGCACCGCGCCGATCAGCATTTCCTCGACGAGCAGCACCAGCACCGGCCCGAGCGCGCCCGGGTCGATCTGATAGGCGTCGCGATGCAGCGGCAGCAGCACCGCGGCGAGCACCAGCGCCGACGGTGAGCCGCATGCGCGGCGGCACGTTCAGCTCGCCGAGGCCGGCAGCAGCATCAGCATGGTGCCGATGCGCGCGAACACCAGGAGGAAGGCGGCGGCGAGCGCCGGCAGGAATGAGACGTCGATCCGCACGGCGCCGAGCCTTGCTCAGCCGCTGGTGATGCGCGCGGCGAGCCGCAGCATGTTCGCGTGCAGCGCGTCGGCCATGAACGGCAGCGCGATCAGCATGGCGACGAAGATGGCGAGGATCTTCGGCACGAAGACCAGCGTCATTTCCTGGATCTGGGTGAGCGCCTGCAGCAGCGAGACGACGACGCCGACGATCAAGGCCGACCAGCATCAGCGGCGCGGCAACGAGCACCAGCGTCACGATCGCGTCGCGCGCCACGTCGAGGACTTCCGGTCCGGTCATGTTCTCCCCTGCCCCGGCCTCAAATCGGCATCTTCATGATGTCCTCATAGGCGGCGATGACCTTGTCGCGCACCGCGACCAGGGCCTGGACGGCGATCTCGCTTTCCGCCACCGCGGTGACGACGTCGACCATGTTGGCCTTGCCGGTGGCGACGGCCTGCGCCTGCGCGTCCGATTTGTGGCCGGCCTGCGCAACGGCATCGATGGCGTCCTTGAGAACGGAGCCGAAATTGGGTCCGCCCTCCGCGGCGGCCGGATCGCGGCCGAGATTTGCGGTCTGCTCGGCCAGGCGCGCGAGGGCGGCATAGGCACTGGCGGCGGCGGCCGGTGTCGGCATCGGGTTACCTCGCTTCGAAGCTCACACCGCCCATTCCCGCGCAAGCGGGAATCCAGATAGCGATTTCCAATCGTGTGGAACCATCTGGGTCCCCGTTTCGCGAGGACGAGCGGATGACGGAAACTGGTTCGCGCGCTCAAATTTCACCTTCAGGCCTTGAGGATATCGAGCGTGCGCTGGAGCATGCGGCGGGTCGCGGTGATGACGTTGAGGTTGGCTTCGTAGGAACGCTGGGCGTCGCGCATGTCGGTCATTTCCACCAGCGGATTGACGTTGGGATATTTGACGTTGCCCGTTGGCGTCGGCCGGCGGATTGCCGGGCTCGTGCTTGACGCGGAAGTCGGAATTGTCGGTGCCGACGTGGCCGAGCGCGACCACGTTCGCGTCGAGCGCGCGATCGAGTTCGGAGCGGAAGGTCACGATCTGGCGGCGGTAGGGATCGCCGCCGCGCGTCTGCGCGGTCGAATTCGGCGTTGGCGATGTTCTCGGAGATGATGCGCATGCGCCCGGCCTGCGCGCGCAATCCGGTGGCGGCGATCGCGATCGATTTGAGGAAATCCATCATGCCGAATCACCGCGTCATCACCGCTGGCCTGCGAACGCGATTTTCATTTGCCGAGCGCCGTCTTGATCAGCGCGAGACTGCGCGTGTAGAGCGAGGTCACCGCCTGGTAATCCATCTGGTTGGCGGCGACCTTCAGCATCTCGTCCTCGAGGCTGACCGCATTGCCGCGCGGGCGCACTTCGTAGTGCGGCTCGCGTATCCTCGGCGAACTGCGAGCCGCCGGCGCTGGCGCCGAGGTGGCCGGGATCGGTGCGCGCGAGCGTGAGCGAAGCGGCCGGCAGCGCGTGGTCGAATGTCGGCGGCGCCAGGTCGCGGGCGTGGTAGTTCGGCGTGTCGGCGTTGGCGACGTTTTCGGCGAGAACGCGCTGGCGCTCCTGATGCCAGTGCATGCGCGTGCGCAGCATCGAAAGGATCGGAATATCGGAGATCGGCATCGGCGGCCCACCCTGTTGGCTGGGCAGACTTTGCCGGGCGCTATGGTTAATGGGTGGTTAAATCCCGCGTTCCGGTCGATTTTGCCTTTAAACCGCCGTTTACCATGAGAATGCTGATCTGGCCGGCAATCGGGGCCAAAATCGCCCGTTGCCTTTAATGATTTGTTAGTATTCCGGGCGGCAAATGTTACCGGCGGCGTTAACCATTGGGGACCAATGGGCGGCCGCCGAAGACGCGGGGAGAACGGCGGATGTTTGAGAGTTTGTTCGGTGCGGAAATGCCGCTCGCCATACGCTTCTTCCTGGCGTTCCTGATCGTGCTCGGCCTGATCGGCGCGACCGCCTGGCCGGTGCGCCGCTTCGGTTCCGGCCGGCTCGGCGGCGCCGGCACGCGCGGCCGCCAGCCGCGGCTCGCGGTGATCGATGCCGCCAGCGTCGACGGGCGCCGCCGCCTGATCCTGATCCGGCGCGACAATGTCGAGCATCTGCTGATGATCGGCGGGCCGACCGACGTGGTGGTCGAACCAAACATCGTGCGCGCGAGCGCCGGCGACGCGCGAGGTCGACGCCGCCGCGTCCGCAGGCCGGTGCCCGAAGCGCTGCCGCGCGCCATTGCCGTTGCCGGACAGCGCCTCCAACGGCTCCTGGCCGCTGCAGCCGGAGCCGATGACGCCGTCGCGTCCGAGTGCCGCGCCGATCGAACCCGCGCATCGCCGGCAGAGCCGCCGCAACGCCGCCGAGCCGCGGCGCCGCCCGCAACCGGCGAGACGGCTCGCGCCGCGCTGCGCCGACGAAATCTAGCGGACCCTGCCGGCGAGTTGCCGGCACCGCCTGCCCCGCGCGCGGCCGGTGCCCCGGCCGGAGCCGGTCCGTTCGCGTCCGATTGAGCCGCGGCTGAGCCGCGCGCGAACCGTCGCGACGCGACGCCGCCGCGCGCACCCGCGCGAGCGCGCAACCGCGCGCCGAACTCGCGCATGCCGGCCGAGCCGGAGCCGCGTCGCGGCCGCCGACCGAAGCCTGGCGGAAATCGGCGCACCGCCTCGAAGCGGCGTTGCGCAACCCGCGCCGAAGCGCGAGCCGCCCCGCGCCGCGCCGCGTGCGCCCGCGGCGGCGCCGGCCGCAACATGCGCCGCCGACGAAGACCGCCGCGCCCGCCAGCGGCCGCACCGCGCGCGTCCGGCGGCCGGAGCCGCAAACCGGGCCAGCGGCAAAGTCGCTCTACGACAGCCTCGAACAGGAGATGGCGAGCTTGTTGGGCCGTCCGGCAGGCAAGACCTGATGCAGCGCACTTCGGGCCGCCGCGTCCGTCTTGCGACGGTGGCGGCCGGAGTAGCTGGCGCTCGTCGCGGCGGCGACGCCGGCTCGCCGCCCAGGATATCAGCATCAATTTCGGTCAGGGCGCGCGCGGCTGACCGAGCGCGTGATCCAGCTGGTCGCGCTGCTGACGGTGCTGTCGCTCGCGCCGTCGATCCTGGTGATGATGACCTCGTTCACCCGCATCGTCGTGGTGCTGTCGCTGCTGCGCACCGCGCTCGGCACCGCCACCGCGCCGCCCAACTCGGTCGATCATCTCGCTCGCGCTGTTCCTCACCGCCTTCGTGATGGGGCCGGCGCTCGCAGCGCGCCTACGACGTCGGCGTCAGGCCGCTGGTCGCCAACGAGATCAGCGCCGAGCAGGCATTCGACCGCGCGGCCGGCGCCGTTGCGCGCCTTCATGGAGAAGAATGTCCGCGAGAAGGACCTGCAGCTGTTCGTCGACATGTCGGGCGAGAAGCGCGCCGGACGAAGCCGGAAGACCTGTCGCTGCGCATCCTGGTCCCGGCCTTCATGATCTCCGAGCTCAAGCGCGCCTTCGAGATCGGCTTCCTGCTGTTTCTGCCGTTCCTGATCATCGATCTCGTGGTCGCCTCGGTGCTGATGTCGATGGGCATGATGATGCTGCCGCCGGTCGTGGTGTCGCTGCCGTTCAAGCTGATCTTCTTCGTGCTGGTCGACGGCTGGACGCCTGGTCGCCGGCTCGCTGATCCAGAGCTACGGGACCTGACGGCGGACGCCGAGTCGCATTCGCTCCGTCCGCTGTCGTCCGTTTATCTGGCGTGCGAACGGAACCCGCGCGGCCTTGCGGCGTTATCTCCCGACATCATCGCTGAGGAGATTCGTCATGGGATTCGGACGCGGATTGTTGCTTTGGCTGCTGGGCATCCCGCTGCCAATCATCATCCTGCTGGCGATCTTCTGGCACCACTAGTGGAGCATGATCGCTCCGGAAAAGCGCTTTGCATTTTTTCCGGATCATGTTCGTGAGCTGCCAGACAATCATAAAGCCCCGGCTGCCAGAGCCGGGGCTTTCGCATGCGGCGAGGAACAACAAATCAGCGCTGCGCGGTGCGATCCGACATGCGCTGCGGCATTCCCCGCGACGCGGTCGCGGATGCGCCGGATGGGCGGGCTGCCGGGGCGGCGGATGTCGTCCGTCCTGTGCTCCCGTCCGCAGGAGTTTTGGCTGCAGGAGACTTGGCCTGCAGGAGCCGTGGCTGCTCGGGAGCCGCGGCTGTAGGAGATCTTGCCGTGGGGGTCTTGGCTGTTGCCGGCGGCGCCGCCCCCGGTTTCGGCGGAATGGCGCTCGCGTCCGGATAACGCGCCTGCATGTCGCGCAGGAATGCTTCGAGCGTGTCGACCGACGGCGCGGTGTGGGCGATGTCGCGGAATTCCGTTCCGGCGGTGCCGATCGGGGCGGAGACCACCTCGAAGGCGCGCGCGGTCCGCCGTTTGCGCCATCTTCGCCGCGTATTTCTCGCGGAAGCGGCCGAGCCCGAGCGCGTCGTCGCCGAGCGCATAGCCGATCGCGGCGCGCAAGATGTCGGCGCGTTCGACATCGCTCAGCGGCTGCCAATCCTTCCAGCGATCGCCGTAGAGAAGCTCGATCTGCTCGGCCGACTCGCGCCAGCGTTGCGCCGTCCACAGGATATCGGAGCGCAGCCGGATCGCCTCGCGGCCGTCGACATGCGATCGCCACCTCGAGCGCGAGATCGTGGCGGCCGATGTCGGACAGAGCGCGCGCCTCCAGCAGCAGGCGCTGGTTGCGCAGCTCGGTGGAAACTTCCGCCGTGCGCGTCGCCTGCAGCGTCGCCAGTGCGCGATCGGCCTTGTGGTTCATCAGATAAATGACCGCAAGCCGGGTCGCCACCTGCGCGCGCGCGGCGCCCTGCAGGCGGTGATCGACCTGGTACTGCAACAATTCGGCCGCCTGGTCGAGCAAATCGACCGACACGAGCCGGTCGGCGAGCCGCCTGATCATCTCGTCGCCGCGCCGGCCGATCGGCGTCAGCTCGCGAAAATCGTAGAACAGCGCGAGCGCGTCGATCGCCGGCAGCGTGTCGCCCTTGCCGGAGAGGAACAGCGCCTCGAACGTCGTCGCCGCCTCCTCCTGGATGCGCCGGGTCATGTCCCAATTCGGATGCACCGACATGGCGCTGCGCATGACATAGAAGGCGTCGCGGTAGCGGCCCTCCTCGGTGTAGAGCCGCGCCAGGATCTTCAGCGCCTCGATCTCGGTATCGTCGCCGCGCCACACCGTGGTCAGCGATTCGAGTTCGGTGATGACGTCCTTGCGTTTGAGATCGCCGAGCGTGTAGCGCAGCGCGATCTCGCGCAGCCGCCCCTGCGCCGCGGCGCGGACGATCCCAGGAATCCGCCGCCGTCCGATAGGCCGCGAGCGCATCCTCGCTGTGGCCGATGCCCTCGGCCAGCCGGCCGATGAGCACGGAAATCCCCGGCTGCATCTCCCGCGGCACGCCGATGGTCTCGAAGTCGTTGAGCTCGTCGGCGGCGCTGGCGAAATCGCCGGTTTCGATCGCGGCGCGCATCTGCGTCGCGAAGCGTGACGCGCTGCAGCTCGACCGGCAGCGTCGCGATCGCGGCTTCGACGTTCTTGAAGCGGTCGCGCGCCTGCGCCCATTTGCCCTGGCGCGCATAGGCGAGCGCCCGCCACAGCGGCGCGTCGTGCTGGTCGCCGACGCTGGGGCTCGCAAGATCCCTGCAGCGCATCGTCCGGTCGGTTCATCATCACCTCGGCGACGGCGCGCAGCACATTGGCGGAGACCTGCTCCTCGGGCGGACGATCCTCGGTCAGCGCCACGTCGAGCACGCCCTTGGCCTCGGGATACATGTCGCGGGCGATATAGAACCGCGCGAGATCGAGCCGCGTCGGCAGACGCTTGCTCGCCGGCGCGGAGGCCGCGGCGGCGACGAGCACGGATTGCCGTTCGGTGTAGGTCGCCTGCTGGTCGAGCCCCCACAGCTGCGAGTTGAACGTCACCGGGCGGAGCGCATTGCCGCGCAGCACGCGCTGCAGCGAGCTCGACAGCGTCAAGCCGCCCGGCCGGCTGATCACGACCTTGTCGGGGGCCAGTTCGACATTGACGTCGTCGGCGAGCGGCTCGACCACGACGCCCTGGGTCGAGGCGAGCGCGCGGAATTCGACGAAATCCTGCGCGTTGATGAAGCCGCGCGCCGGCGCGAAGGCGGTGACGACAAAGAGCTGGTCGCCGACATCGGCGTCGTCGATCCGGTGCAGCTGATGCGGCTCCTGGAACGGAATGGTCACGCTCGAACGGTTCGGCCCGATCATGTTGCGGTCGATCTCGAGCGCGTGGGTCGGATCGGGCACGCTGTCGCCGACGATCACGGTCCACACCGGCCCTTCGCTGATGACGCCGGCGAGATGCGGGCGGTCGAGCCGGATGCGCACGATGTCGGCGTCGGGCGCGTGGGTGAAAATGGCGCCGCGGATGGTGCGGCTCGCTTCGCCATCGAGCGCGGAAAGGTCGATCGCGGCTTTCGAATCGAACACGATCCAGAGCGAGTCGGCGCGCTGGAAGACGGCGGCGGCCGTCGGCGCCAAAAACGAAAACGACAAAGTGAGGTTGGCGCCCTGGCGCGCGAGTTCGACGGCGACCTTGTCGCCTGCCTCGCGCTCGCGTTGCGCGCCGGGTGGGGCGGCGCCGCCAGCGGGCGCGGCGGCAACGGCGGCGACGCGGCGGCGACCGTGCGCGGCGGGTTGCGCCGCCATCGCCGGCGGTTCGGTTTTCGGCGGCCGCGTGCTTGAGGGCTCGGCCTTCGGCGGCTCGGCCTTCGGTGGCTCCGCCTTCGACAATTCGTCCTGCGGCGGCTCTATCTTCGGCAATTCGACTTTCGGCAGCTCGGTCTTCGGCGGTTCGCTCTTCGCCGGCTCAGCCTTGGCCGCCTCAGCCTTGGCCGCCTCGGCTTTGGGCGGCTCGGCTTTGGGCGGCTCCGCCTTCGCGAGCTTCGCGTCCGGCGGCTCGATCTTCGCCGCCTCGGCTGGATGCTCGACGGCCTTTGCCGGAGGAGTTGCGGGAGGCGCGGCTGCCGCGGCGACTTGTGCCGCAGGCATTTGCGGTGCGGCGTTGGCAGCGGCAGGCTTCGACTGGGCGGCGTCGGCCGCCGGCGCTGCGGCGGGCATGGCCGGCGCGACCCAGCATCGCTCCCGGCGCGGCAGACTTTGGCTTGTCCATTCCCGCCGCCGGAGCGTCGGGGAGGCCGGCCGCCGCACCCTCGTCTGCCGGCTTTTCCGCCGGCGTCGCTGCGGACGGCGCAGCCTGCGGCGCGCTCTGGTTTTCGACGGCGGCGCCGTTTTCAGCCGGCTTGTTGTCGGCGCCGACCACGTCGACGACGTAACTCTTGCCGTCATGGAAGCTGCGGACATCGACCTTGGCCTGGAAGCTGAAGCGTACCAGGGACGACGCGTCCTCCGCCTCGGCGTTGATGGCCGCGATCGCCGGCGGCAGCGACGCCAGCGCATCGACAAGATCGAAGGTGATCGGCGTGTCGAAGGTGAGCGTCAGCCGCTCTTTGGCGCGATCGGCGGCGACATTGGTGCGATCCGGCAGATCGAACACGTAGCGCATGAAAGTCGGCTGGCGTGCGACGCGCACGCGCACCAGCGCCGGCTCGATTTTGGGCGCCGGCGCCGCCTGCCGCTGGTGTTGGAGCCGGGCGGCCTCGCGAGCGCGGTGCGCCAGGTCCTCGATCACGTCCGACGGCAGGCTCGGCGGCGGCGCACTCCAGGTGTCGGGCATCAGATCGACGAAGAACTTCTCCGCGGCACCGGTCGCATTGACCGTCACCTTGCGGGCGAGCGCCATGCGAATGGACTTGCCGTCGGGATCGCGCCGCGCGGCGCTGACGTAATCCGGCGCCAGCGCGGCGAGGCGCTCGACGGAGACGAAGACCGGCTTGGTGAAGTTGACGATCAGGACGCTGCCGGCAAGGTGCACGCTGGCGTCGACCTCGTCGCCGATCGTGAACGCGAACCGGGCATAGCCGTCGTCGACCTTGACCTCGAGACTTCCCTTGATCTGATCGGAGGCCGCCGCCGGAGGCGGAGCGAAGGCGGCGGCAAGGAGAAGAAGGCCGAGCGCGGAGGCCTTTCGAATGGTGCTACCGCACGCCATGACTGTACTCGACCGACGCCAGAGAGAGGAAACGCGCGCCTTCGCCGCCGCGATGCCGGCGTCAAATGCCCGGCAAGGCATGAACGTAAGGCCGCTGCGTTTAATGTCCGATTAACTCGATGGTCGCGGCGGGTAACGACAGCCTGCGACAGGAACCCCTGAACAAGTCCCGCCATTGCTTTGGGGGAGACTGGAAGTAGCGCAGTACGGAAATGTTCATAAGCTGCGCCCCAATTGTTCTTCACCCAATAATACCTTCTCGAAACGTTCGGCGTGTTCGCTCCAGGAGATACCCTGTTGCAGGCGGAGCGCCGCTTCATGCTGGCGTCGCCACAGGCTGTCCTCGGTCAGAAGCGACACCGCCGCATCGGCAAAGCCCTCGGGCTCGGAGCGGTGAAAGCCGGTTACGCCGTCAATGACACGTTCAGGCAATACCGCCACTGGCGCGATGACAGCCGGCACGCCCAAGGCCTGCGCCTCGGCAAGTGAGAGACAGAAAGCTTCGGATTTGTGTCCCAGATAGAGCATGACTCGCGAATTTCGCATCGCATCGATCAGTTCTTGCCTGCCGGCGGACGGATGCACGCGGACGGAACGTTGGACATGGTCCGGCATGCCCGGCGGCAGCACGCTTCCTTCCCACGACTTCCACGGGTTCTCGCCGGCCTGCAGCGCATTGACGCCATAGACATCCAGGATTGCTTCCGGCACGCGCGGCAGGATCGACGCCGCCCAAATTTCAACCAGGCGCCGGAGATTGCGCTGCGGATTTGAGGCGAAGATCGCACGCCGGGCCGGAGGTGTCGGGCGAACGGCGCGGCCCCTCACGTCGTCTGGCAAGCCGTGCGGAATGACGATGTGGGGATCGCGTCGGGGCAGAAACGGCGAGTAGGTGTCCGCTTGGTATCGGCTTATGAGAATAGGGATCGGGCGGTAGAGCCACATCCGCCAGATTTTCTTGTAGTGCTTTAGCTGACTGACCGGCCAAAGCACCCAAATTGCTCTTCGCTTCGGTCTGCGGACAAAGCCGATCAGCTCGGGCTGCTGAGCAGCGACGTAAGCATCGCAACTTTCAGGCGGAGTGGAACCGAGCGGCAGCCAAGAAACACCCTCATGTTCGACCGGCGCGTCGCAATTCGTATAGACGCTGACCGCATGCCCGCGGCGAGCGAGCTCGCGGGCGCAGCGGATGACACTCGTCTCAGTGCCGCCCAACGGCCGGATCTCCAAGTCGCGGCCATCGTAATGTCCCGTCCTGTCGGCAAAAATGATTGCAGCCATTGGCTTCCCGCGCAACGAGGCTCGGGACGTCGATCCTTTGGGATCGACATTACGGGTTAGATCGGGACTCCACTACTTGCGACGCTCCCCATTTGAGCTGAGGCTCAAGGCGGCTAGGTTATCGGCCGGGCTGCGCCTATGTTCCTCATCCACCCGCTTTCCACGCCGTTTTCGCGGCGGATGAAGGACATTGGCATGCACGGCGCCTACCCTACGGATCAAACCGGCGGCACTTCGCTTGCGAAGGCCGTGTGGGTCGATCTCCTCGATCCAAGCGAGGCGGAAAGGTCCGCATTCGAGCGGGCCTTCGGCCTGCGGGTGCCGACCCAGGCAGAGCTTGCCGAGATCGAGACCACGAGCCGGCTGCGCGCCATCAAGGACGCGCTCTATCTGACCGCCCCGCTCATTTTCGCCGCCGAGGGCGAACCCTGGATTCCGCAGCCGACCGGCTTCGTGCTTTCCGAGAAAGTCCTGCTCACGGTGCGCTTCGCCAAATCCGGAGCCTTCGACGCGGTGGCCAAGGAGTTGGCCGGCGAAAGCTTCGAACCGGCCTTTGCGTTCGTGCGCCTCCTCGAAGTGCTGGTCGACCGCACCGCCGACCTTCTCGAGACGAGCAGCCACGACCTCGACGATGCTTCGCACGTCATCTTCCGGCCGGACAGCGCCACCCGCTCGCGGCTCTCGCACGAGACCGTGATGCTGCGCCGGCTGATGATCCGCACCGGCCGCACCAGCGAACGGATGGCGCGCATTCAATATGCCTTGGTCTGTCTCGACCGCATGGCAAAGTTCACGGTCGAGCGGTGCCGCGAATGGGTCGCGCCCGAGCTCGCCAAGCGGCTGCAGACGGTTTCGTCCGACATCGCCTCGCTGACGCAATTCGCCGACGGGCTGATCAGCCGCGTGCAGCTCTTGCAGGACGCCGCCAGCGGCATCATCAATATCGACCAGAACGACGTGATGAAGGTGTTGACCATCGCCTCGGTGGTGGGGATTCCGCCGGTGCTGGTGGTCGGCATCTACGGCATGAATTTCAAGAATATGCCGGAGCTCAATTGGTCCTGGGGCTACCCCTACGCGCTGGCGATGATCGCCATTACCGCGCTCTTGCCGCTCATCTGGTTCAAGTGGAAAGACTGGATCTGAGCGGCGGCGGCATCGCCGCGCCTAGCGCATCAGCGCGCCGCCATCGACGCTGATGGTCTGCCCGGTGACGAAATTGCTGTCGTCCGAGCAGAGATAGAGGAGCGTGGAGATGAGATCGGCCGGAACTTCTTCGCGCTGGATGGCGCGGGCGGCGATGCCGGCGGTGCTGGCTCCGCCGGTCCAATCCGGATTGACCGCCACCGCTTCGCTCATGGTCAGGCCGGGGGCGATGGCGTTGACGCAGATATTGTGCGGCCCGAGCTCGCGCGCGAGCGAGCGGGTCATTGAGACGACGGCGCCCTTCGACGCCACGTAGTGCAGGAAGTTCGGCGTGCCCTTGAACGCCGTGCCGGAGGCCATGTTGACGATGCGGCCTTTCTTCTTTCCGATCATCACCGGAGCGACCGCCTTGGCGCATTGAAAGGTGCCGCGCACGTTCACCATCATCACCCGGTCCCACTCGTCCTCGGAGATCTCCTGGAACGGCTTGGTGTGGAGGTCGGCGAACAGCGCCGCGTTGTTGACGAGGATATCGACCGTGCCGAATTCGCGCACGGTGTCGGCGACGAGGCTCTCGACCGACGCCTTCGCGGTGACGTCGGCGCGCAGGTAGATCGACGGCGACTGCTTTTCCGTCAGCCGCGCGGCAACCGGGCCGCCGTCCAATATGTCGGCGACGACGATTTTTGCTCCGGCGGCCGCCAGCCCCTCGCAGAAGGCGGCGCCAATTCCGCGCGCGCCGCCGGTCACGATCGCCACTTTGTCCTTGAGCCGGGTATCCATGCTGTCCTTCCCTGACTTACGCCGCCGGATACCAAGCTATATCATGCGGAAATCTTTCCCGCTCGGGCTGCCGCGCAGCGCGGCCTCACCTCTCGACGATGGAGCAACTCGTGGAATTGCGTGCACTGGGACGGTCCGGCCTGTCGGTTTCAGCGCTTGGGCTGGGCTGCATGGGGATGTCGGAGTTCTACGCCGGCCGCGACGAAGATGAGGCCATCGCGACGATCCAGCATGCCATCGATAGCGGCGTCACGCTCCTCGACACTGCAGACATGTACGGGATCGGCCGCAACGAAGAATTGGTCGGACGGGCGATCCGCGGCCGCCGCGATAAGATCGTGCTGGCGACAAAATTCGGCAACGTGCGCAGCCCGCAAGGCGGATTCCTTCCGGTACGCGGAGATCCGGCCTATGTCCGCCAGGCGTGCGAAGCGAGCCTCAAGCGGCTCGGGGTCGAGACCATCGACCTCTACTATCAGCACCGGGTCGATCCGAACACGCCGATCGAGGAGACCGTCGGCGCCATGGCCGACCTCGTGCGCGAGGGTAAGGTGCGTCATCTGGCTTTGTCCGAAGCCAAACCCGAAACCGTCAGACGCGCGGCCGCCGTACACCCGATCGCCGCACTGCAGAGCGAATATTCGCTGTGGAGCCGCGATCCCGAGGGCGAGCCGCTGGCCACCCTGCGCGAGCTCGGCATCGGCTTCGTCGCCTACAGCCCGCTCGGCCGCGGTTTCCTCGCCGGCCAATTCAAGCGGCCGGAGGATTTGGCCAGCGACGACGCGCGGCGGGCGATGCCCCGCTTCCAGGGCGAGAATTTCCAGCGCAATCTCGCACTGGTGGCGAACGTGGAAGAGATCGCCCGCGCCAAGGGCTGCACGCCGGCGCAACTCGCCCTCGCCTGGGTGCTGTCCAAGGGCAAGGACATCGTCGCCATCCCCGGCACCAAGCGCCGCCGCTATCTCGACGAGAATTTAGGCGCGCTCGACATCCGCCTGACGGCGCAGGATCAAGCGACGCTCGACAACGCGGTGCCGCCGGGCGCGGCGGCGGGTCTGCGCTATTCCGAGCAAGGGATGCGCACGATCAATCTTTAGAGACTCTCGAAGAAGCGGCCAGGGCCGCTCTTGGCAAAGCCGGCAAAGGGTCTATTTTTGATGCCTGCGCCGGGGCGGCGAAATCGAAGCGCGAAATCATTGCCGAATGCCGCCGCCGGCTTGGTCGCGATTGCGAGCGACACTGATCGGTTGAACCGAGGGCACGCCGTTGCGCAAACGCAGCCCGCCCGTAAAGCGATTGAACGCGATTCCGAGCTGCTCCGGGCTGCTCACGCGCCTTGCCTGCGCGCACGCGCGAACGGCGGGCGTCGATCTGCCGCCCTTGCTGCGGCGCGCCGGCCTCACGCTTCGCGACATCGAGGATGAGAGCGTTCCGCTCACCGTCACGGCGCAAATCAGCTGCCTCAACCTCATCGCCGAAGCGCTCGACGACCGGCTCCTCGGCTTCCACCTCGCCCAGACTCTGGACCTGCGGCGGACCGGATTTCTGTATTACCTCGCCGCGTCCGCCGATTCCCTCGGCCAGGCCTTGCAGCGGATCGCGCGCTACTGCGGGATTTTCAACGAAGGCATCCAGTTGCAAACCGACATCGGCGAGAAGCTGCGCGTCGGCTTCGAATTCGCCGGCGTCTCCCGCCGGTCGGACCGGCATCAGATCGAAGGCTGGACCACGGCGATCGTGCGCTGCTGCCGCGAGATCACCGCACGCGACCTGCAGCCCCTCGCGGTGCGGCTCATGCACCAGCGCATCCCCGAGAGCGGCGAGATCGACAGCTTCTTCGGCCGAACCGTCACGTTCGGAGACGACAAGGACGAAGTATCGTTTGCCGGCGAGGCGGCGAAATTGCCGGTCGTCAACGCCGATCCGTTTCTCAGCAAACTGCTGATCGGATTTTGCGATCAGGTCCTCGCCCGGCGCAAGGCACATGCCGGCGTGCTGCGCGCGGACGTCGAGAACGCGATCGCCGTGCTCCTGCCGCACGGCCAGGCGCGGCTTGAAAACGTCGCGCAGCGGCTTGGCGTCACGCCGCGGACGCTGCGCCGCAAGCTCGGCGCCGAGGACGCCACTTTTGCCGGTCTCCTGGAGGAGCTGCGGCTAGCGCTCGCCAAGCATTATCTGGCCGAGCATCAGCTGTCGATCTCACGCATCGCCTGGCTCCTCGGCTACACCGAGGTGAGCGCGTTCTCGCACGCGTTCCGGCGCTGGACCGGCCGCACGCCGCGCGCGGACCGCAGCCGGAAACGGCGGCCGGCGCCGCGATCGGCCGGGAGCCGCCCGCACGCGCGGCGGGCTGATCGCCGTTAGCCGGCGAGGTCGGCCGGGCATTGGCGCTGCCACACAAGTTTTTGTCCCGAGATCGCAAGTTTTTCCAGGGCGCGTCGCTTATCGTGACGATCCAATGAATTTGCAATCCGGTCAGCAGGAATGATGGCGGATACGATCAAATACCTTCGGGAAACCGCGCAGACGTGCACGCGTCTCGCGCGCGCATGTCCGCACTTGGCGACGGCGCACGGGCTTGAGGAAGTCGCGGTCGATCTCATGGCCAAGGCGCACGAATTGGAGCGTGAGCAGCAATGACCCTCCCCTAGGGAGTGGTCGGCCGGCCCTCGATCTTCGGCAGCTCGGCATTGCCGCCCTTGGCCGCGCCTTGCGCGCGGCTTGCGAGCTCCACGGTCAGCCGCTCGGCGGCGTCGGCCGACATCAGCGCCAGGATATCCGACATTTTCCGCGGATTGATCCGCGCGGCCACCTCCAGCAGCACGCTCATCTCGAGGTGATCGAAGATCTTGGCCGCATCGCGCGGCTTCATGTTCTCGTACATGGTGATGAGGCCCTTGAGGCGGGTCGCTTCGGCCTCGCTCTTTTTCTCCTCGGCGGTGCCGATCTGCGCCTCCACCTGCTTGAGCTCGGTGATCTTGCCTTCCACGCGCTTCTCGGCCGCGGCAATCAGTCCCTCCCGGATGTCGAGCTCGCGGGCGCGCGTGTCGAGCTCCTGCCGGCGCTCCTGCAGCCGTTCGAGGATGGCGCGTTCGGCGCCGGAGGGAAGCGGCGCGCCATTGGCTTGGATCACGGTGCCGTTCGGCGGCGGCGCGTCCTTGGCCGCTTCCTTTGCCCCATCCTTGGCCGCGTCCTTGGCCCCGTCCTTGGCCCGATCGTTGATCCCCGTCCTTGGCTTTGGCATCCTTGCCGCCCTCTTTATCCTTGGCTTTGCCCTCTTTGGCTTCCTTGCCTTCTTTGGCTTCTTTGGTTTCTTGCCCTCTTTGCTTTCCTTGTCGGCGCGGCGCCTTCGCCTTTCGGTTTAGCCTCGCCCTTGTCTTCGCCGCACCGTGCCGGTAATGTCGGCATCGGGCCGGTCGGCGGCAGCGGCGCGAGCGAAGGGAGCTGCGTCGGTCCGACCCGCGCGGGCGGAGCGGCGCCGCCACCGGGAAAATTGAACATCTGCTGCGCCCAGGATCGCGGCGAGCCGCCGGCCTGCGATCCGTCCGGCATCGCGCGCGTAACGCCGGTCTCGGCATCGCTCGCCGGCGCGTTCTCCGCTGCCGATCAGATAGCCGCCTTCCAGGACGAGGTCGGCGATCTTCAAGACGAGAAGGCACGCGCTCGCGATCAGCGCAATCGGAATGAAACGCAGATCGCGAATAAAACGCATCATGCCGCGCGACCGTTCACCTTGACGCGCACGCGGTCGGCGAAGGCTTGCGCGGCGGCCGCAACCGCTTGCGCATCCTGGCGCGGCGGCGCGGTCAGCGCGCGCTGCCATTGCGAGATCGTCCCGGCGGCGCCGGCGATACGATCCGCCACCGGCGTTCCCCCGGCAGCGACCGCTGCCCGGCGGCGACGATCTGCGACAGGCGATCGAGCACCTCCTTGCCGGCGCCGATGTTGCGCTCGAGATCGGCGGATAAGCGCTCGGCGTTGCCAAGTCGCCCGCCGAGGCCGAGCTCGCATTCCTTGACCGTGAGCTTGAGGCCGCCGATCGCGCGCTCGGCGATCTCGGTCGCGGTCACCAGCTCGGAGATCGTCGCCCGCAGCGACTGCTCATCGGACTTGAGCCGCTTGAGCCGGCGGTTGAGCAGCATGCAATAAGCGATCGTCAGCACGAGCAGAATCGCGACCAGGATCTCGATCATCAATCCGAAGCCGTTGGTCACTGTGCCTCCATCCGGTTGCCGGAGCCGTCGGCCTTTTCGAACATGCGCGAGCGTCATGCTGGGTTTGCGCAGACGGCTTGCCGACGCGCACCGCGACGCGGTCGCCGACGCGGCCCATGCGGCCTTCGGTCAGCATCACGTCGCCGCAGCGCACGCTGCACGGCGCGTCGGGCTTGAGCTCGAGCATCAGCGTGTCGCCGACTTCGAGCTTCATCATCTGCTTTAACGGCAGTTGCGCCTCGTAAAGCACCGCGTCGACGGCGATTTCCGCCTGCCCGATCTCGGTCGCGAGATGGCCTTCCCAGATCGGGTCGCGGCCGAATTTCTCGCCCATGAACATCTGCAACAGGACGTCGCGGATCGGCTCGATGGTGGCGTAGGGCAGCAACAGCTCGATCAGTGCCGCCGCGGTCTTCCATGTCGATGCGCAGCCGCACCAGGATGGCGGCATTGGCCGGCCGCGAGATCGCGGCAAAGCGCGGATTGGTCTCCAGGCGGTCGATGTTGAACTTGACCGGCGACAGCGGCTTGAAGGCGAGCTCGGCGTCGGCGAGCACCACCTCGATCATGCGCTTGACCAGGTTGGTCTCGATCGTGGTGTAGGGACGGCCTTCGACGCGGATCGCGGTCTGGCCGCGGCGGCCGCCGAGCAGCACGTCGATGATCGAATAGATGAGACTCGAATTGACGGTGATCAGCCCGGAATTTTCCCACTCCTCGGCTTTGAACACGCCGAGGATCGCGGGCAGCGGGATCGAATTGAGATAGTCGCCGAAGCGCACCGAGGTGATGCGGTCGAGCGAGACCTCGACGTTGTCCGAGGTGAAGTTGCGCAGCGACGTCGTCATCAGCCGGACCAGCCGGTCGAAGACGATCTCCAGCATCGGCAAGCGCTCGTAGGAGACCATCGCCGAGTCGATGATCGCGCGGATGCCGGAATTGTCGTTGAGCGAGACGTCGGCCAGGCTGAAGCCGAGCAGCGAGTCGATTTCCTCCTGGGTGAGGATGCGTTCGGCGCCGCCCTTGGCCGCCTGGATGAAGTGGCCGTCGTCGACCATGGCGGCCCAATGCGCCGCCATCGCCTCGGAGCCGCTCTCGGGCTCGGCCGGCGTGGCGGCCTGCGCGTCCGCCTCGGCGGCGGTCTGCTCGGCCTCGAGCGCCACGCCCCATTCGGCGGCAAGTGCGTCCTGGTCGACTTGGTCCTTGGCCATTCCCTCAGCCCGTCATTCCCCACGCATTCGTCATTCCGGAGCGCCGCGAAGCGCGTCGAGCCCGAATGGCAGGCGTTCGCAGATCCGCTTCACTGAACCACGATTTCCTTGAACAGCACGGCGGTGACCCGGTTCGGCGCGATCGCGGCGTTGACGCGCCGCGTCAGCTCCTCCTTGAGCCGGTAGAGTCCGGCCGAGCCGTCGAGATCGGTCGGCCGCAACTCGCGCAGATAAGTCTGGAAGGCGTCCATCACGCGCGGCATCACCGGCTGGATCTGCGCCGACATCGCCTGGTCCGGCAATTCGAGCATGACCTTCACCTTGAGATATTGGGTGCGGTCGCCGGCGGCGCTCGAGGAGAGGTTGACCAGCACGTCGGGCATGTCGACGAAGGTCGGCGGCTTGACCTGAGCGGCGGCGTTCGCCTGCGCCTCCTCTTTGCCGTGGCCGCCGAAGAAGAAATAAGCGCCGCCGCCGGCGCCGACGAGCACGGAGAAGCGCGCCGCCGGCGATGATCATCAGCTTGAGCGAGAGCTTGGGAAGCTTGAGCTTGGGGATCCAGCTTTTGCCGGCTTTCTTGCCCTCTTCGCGCCTCGCCCTCGGCTTCGGCGTTCTCGGCGTCGGCCTGTCTTCGGTTGTCTTTGCCATCACCGCTCCGCTCGCGAGGAAAATGCGCACGCAGCCGGCAGGAAAGAACGCAACACCAACGCCGCGAGCGCTAGCCGGCGCCACGCTTGCGCCGTTGCCGCGAAGCTAGGTCGGAATGGTTAACGGATACTTGCTCGCCGGCCGCGGGCGGGAAATTTTTGCCGGGTGCAAGGTAAACGACGGCTGTTTCTGCCCGCCCGCGCGGTCCGCCGGGATTAGCCCAAGTATCTGTTGTAACGATACTTTCGTCATTGGCACGGCTTCTGCAAGCCCCTGTCCCTGCCGCGGCTTGGGAGAGGTGGCGGCATGCGCGCGGAGGTGCCGGGGGACGGCGCCGTCCAAGCTCTGAGGGGGAGTGTACCGATGGAGAATGCTCTTCTCGTCGGATTGTCGCGGCAGATCGTGCTCGGGCGCGAGCTCGACGTCGTCGCCAACAACATCGCCAACATCAACACCACCGGCTACAAGGCCGACAACTCGGTGTTCGACGAATTTCTGATGCCGGGCGCGCGCGACAACGAATTCGCCGGCAACGACCGGCGCATCAGCTTCGTGCAGGACCGCGCGACCTGGCATCGATCTGAGCCCCGGCGCCGATCCAGCGCACCGGCAATCCGCTCGACGTCGCCATCGACGGCAACGGCTACCTGGTGGTGCAGACGCCGCGCGGGCAGCGCTACACCCGCAACGGTGCGCTGCGATCAACGCCACCGGCCAGCTCGTCACCAGCGAAGGCGATCCGGTCGATCGGCAATTCCGGGCCGATCACCTTCCAGCTCACCGACCACGACGTCTCCATCAGCGCCGACGGCATCATCACCGTGCGCGAAGGCGCCGGCACCGCCGACGCGCTGCGCGGACAATTGCAGCTCGCCGAGCTTCGACCGGCCGCAGCTCCTGCAGAAGGACGGCGGCTCGACCTGTTCTGGCGCCCGCCGGCGTCAATGCCCAACCGGCGCCGGCGGGCACGCGCGTGGTGCAGGGCGCGATCGAGAAATCGAACGTGCGCGCGGTCGTCGAGATGGCGCGCATGATCGAGATCACCCGCACCTACGCCGATATCGCCGCCATCCTGCAGCAGCAGGGCGATCTGCGGCGCAGTTCGCTGCAGCAGCTCGCGCAAGCCGCCGAGTTCCGAGTTGAGGTTGAGGGAAAGCCAGTCATGCGCGCGCTTGATACTGCGGCGACCGGAATGGCGGCGCAGGACCTCCAGGTCCAGGTCATCGCCAACAACCTCGCCAACATGACGACCACCGGCTACAAGCGCCAGCGCGCCGAATTCCAGGATCTGCTCTACGAGCACGTGCAGCGGATCGGCACGCAGACCTCGGAGCAAGGCAACATCCTGCCGGTCGGCATCGACCTCGGCTCCGGCGTCAAGACCGTCGGCACGCCGCGGTTGATGACGCAAGGCACGCTGTCGCAGACCGGCAACACGCTCGACGTCGCCATCCAGGGCGACGGCTTCTTCAAGATCCTGATGCCCGACGGCACCTTCTCCTACACCCGCGACGGCTCGTTCCAGATGGACAACCAGGGCCGCATCGTCACCGCCGAGGGCAATCTCGTTCAGCCCACCATCACCATCCCGCCGAACTCGACCGGCATCACCATCAACCAGCAAGGCCAGGTTTCGGTGACGCCGGCCGGCAGCACGACGTCGAGCATCCTCGGCCAGCTCACGCTGACGACCTTCATCAACGACGCCGGCCTGCAGGCGATCGGCGACAATCTGTTCTCGGAGACGCCGGCCTCGGGCACGCCGCAGGACGGGCGTGCCGGGGACGAACGGCGCCGGCACGCTGCTGCAAGGCAGCCTCGAGCAATCGAACGTCTCGCCGGTGACCGAGATCTCCAATCTGATCGCGGCGCAACGCGCCTACGAGATGAATTCCAAGGTCATCACCGCGGCCGACGAGATGCTGCAAACCACCGCGCAATTGATGCGCTGAGAAAGGCTCGCCCGATGATCCGCCTCGTCATCTGCGCTTTCGCCCTCACGCTCGCGGTCGCCTTCGCCGCCACCGCCGCGGCGCAGAACGCGGTGCCGGCGCTGCGCGCCAACGTCACCGTGACCGGCGACATCGTGCGCATCGGCGATCTGATCGAGAATGCCGGGCCGGCCGCCGACGTGCCGATCTTCCGCGCGCCCGACCTCGGCACCAGGGGCGTGGTCGCGGCCGACCGCGTCATCGAGGCGGCCGAGTCGCATCAGCTCATCGGCATCGACACCCGCGGCCTTTCCGAAGTGGTCGTCGCCCGGGCGAGCCGCGCCATCACCGCGCAGGAGATTTCGGCGCGCATCGCGCAGGCGCTGGAAGGACAATATGGTTTCGGCGAGGCGCGCAACATCCTCATCACCTTCGACCGCAGCGTGCACACGCTCAACGTCGAGTCGGGCGCCAGCGGCGAGCTGCAGGTGCTCACGCTCGCCTATGACACGCGCACCGCGCGCTTCGACGTGACGCTCGACCTGCCGTCGAGCGCGGCGCTGCGCCGGCAGTCGACGCACTTCTTCGGCACCGCCGTCGAGACGATCAACGCCGTCACCATCGAGCGCCCGCTCGAACGCGGCGAAGTGATCAAGGCCTCCGACCTCGCCATCCAGCGGCGGCCGAAGGCGGAAGGCCCGGCCATCACCGCGATCGATGCCGTGGCCGGAATGGCCGCCCGCCATCCGCTGCGCCCCGGCCAGGCCTTGTACGAGGCCGACCTGATGAAGCCGATGATCGTGCAGCGCAACGATACCGTGAGCATCGTCTACGAAGCGCCCGGGCTGACGCTGACGCTGCGCGGCCAGGCGCAAGACGCCGGCGCGCTCGGCGACACGATCGGCGTCCTCAACGTGCAATCGAAGCGCGTCGTGCAGGGCATCATCACCGGTCCCGGCCGGGTCCAGATCCTCGGCGTGGCGACGCGCGTCGTCGAAAACGCGCCGCAGCAGCCGGCGCAGTCCGAGTCCCCGCGCCTCTCCTCGCAGGATCCGCCGCAAGAGCAGCGCGGGAGCACCACCGAGTAGCGAGTAAGCGAGCACCGTGTAACGAGCAACGAGTCTGTAGCAGCGAGTGAAGTAAATGGTGAAATCCACTGTGCGTTATCGGCATGTGCGTCGTCTGATCGGTACCGCCGCGTTGGTGTCGCTGTTGAGCGGCTGCACCGCCTTCGACCGCTTCAAGACGCTCACCGAGGACCCGAAGCTGTCCTCGATCGACAACCCGACGACCAAGCCGGGATACAAGCCGGTGCAAATGCCGATGCCGAACCCGCAGCCGGCCTCCTACAATCCCAATTCGCTCTGGCGCAACGGCTCGCGCGCGTTCTTCAACGACCAGCGGGCGCATCAAATCGGCGACATCCTGACCGTCAAGGTCAACATCAACGACACCGCGCAGTTCCAGGACCAGACCCAGCTCAGCCGCACCACCACCGAGGATTCCGGCATCACCAATTTCATCGGCGCCAACACCATCAACAATCCGTCCAAGGCCGTCTTGCCCGGCCGCATCCTGACCGCCGACAGCAACTCGCAGAGCAACGGCAACGGCTCGATCAACCGGCAGGATCAGTTGCTCACCAACGTCGCCGCGGTGGTCACGCAGGTGCTGCCGAACGGCAACATGGTGATCGAAGGCAAGCAGGAAATTCGCCTGAACACCGAACTTCGCGAACTTATCGTCGCCGGCGTCGTGCGTCCGGAGGACATCGAGAGCGACAACACCATCGATCTGCCGAAGGTCGCCGAGGCGCGGGTCGCCTATGGCGGACGCGGCGCCATCACCAACATCCAACGGGAGCGCTACGGCCAGCAGGCAGCGGACATTATCTTGCCGTTCTAGCCAGGAAGCAGGAAGCAGAAATCGGGAAACGGGAGCCTACCATGCGTGGCTGAATTGTCGGAGACACCTGTTTCCTGATTTCTGATCCCAAATTCCTGGCTCCCCGGGGTCCGCTGGCGCAAAACGCAACGGAGGCCCCGATACGGCGCGGCCTCCGGAAGCTCCCCTCCGGAGGCCGCAATTTTTCTCACCTCGTCATCGCCGCGAGCGCGGCGACGAAGCAATCCAGTACTCGCTTACCGGTCTGGATCGCTTCGCCGGGCCGGTCATCGCCGGCCGCTTCGGGCCGGACCTTTCGGTTGACGATGACGCGCTAAATTATTCGCCGTGCTCCTCGGCGTGCATCTTCGATGCGTGCTCGTGGTGCTCGGTGGCGTGCAAATGGTGCCCATGCGCCACTTTGGAGTGATGCGCCGCCTTTTCGTGGTCTCCGGCCTTGTGGTGCTTGGCCGCTTCGCGATGGTGCTTGGCCGCGTGCTCGTGGTGGTGCGCGGCCTTGTCATGATGCTCGTGAATGTCGTGTTCGTGCATCGCTCTCTCCCGGGTGCAGCTTCGCGGTGAGGGCGAAGCATCGCCGGGATCGATGACGCATTTGCGACCTTTCGGTTGCGATTTTCCGTCAGCCGGAAACGCGCGCCAAGCCCGCGGTCATCTCGCTGTCACGGCCAAAGCCGGCTAGCTCGCGCGCCAGAATCCCGACGGCGCCATTCCAATCGCCGAAGGCCGGCTGCCGGAAAAGACGCGCGCTCGGGTACCACGGGCTGTCGCGCCGCTCGCGCAGCCAGCGGAAATCCGCGGCGAAAGGCAGCATGAGGAAGAGCGGCTTGCCCATCGCGCCGGCGAGATGCGCCACCGCGGTATCGACGGAAATCACCGCGTCGAGCGCGGCGACGACAGCGGCCGTGTCGGCGAAATCGCGCAACGCCGGCGCAAGCCGCACGATGTTCTTGCGGCTCTCGAGGTAGGCCATGTCCTCCTCGCGCACCTCGTGCTGCAGGCTGACGAAGGTCACCTCCGGCAGGTCGAGCAACGGCGCCAGGGTCGCCAGCGGCAGCGAGCGGTTGAGGTCGTTGTCGTGCGAACGCGTGCCGGACCAGGCGAGCCCGATCAGCGGCCGGCGCCGCGGCAGCCGCGCTCGCCACAAGGCAATGTCGTCGGCGGCCGGCGCGACATAGGGGATTTCGGCGGGGATCGTGGTCAGCTCGGTCGCGCAGGCGAGCGGCAGGCTCATGAGCGGACAATGAAAGTCGAAATGCGGCAGCGGCGCGTTCCGCGCCACCACTGTCCCGACTGCGCCCGCGCCGGACAAGAGCCGCACCAGCTCGGGCTGAACCTCGAGCACGATTTTCGCGCCGCGCGCGGCGAGAAGCGGCGCGTAGCGCACGAACTGGATGGTGTCGCCGAGCCCCTGCTCGGCGTGCAGGAGAATGGTCTTGCCGGCGAGCGGCTCCTTGCCGAGCCATGGCGGCGCGGTGAACTTATGGCGCTGCGACGCCAGCCAGCCGACCTGCCAGCGCGCCTCATAGCCGCGCCAGCCGGCGCTGAAATCGCCCAATGTCAACAGCGCGACGCTCTCGACGAAACGCGCCTGCGCATGATCCGGCCGCGAGCGCAGCGCCCGCCGCGCGCTCATGGCCGCTTCCTGCGGCCGATCGAGCCGGCGCAACGCAACGGCGCGGTTGGTCAAGAGCGCGGCATTGCCGGGCGCGAGCCGCAGAACGCAGTCATAGGCGGCCAGCGCTTCCGCGACACGATTGAGCTTGAGCAGCGCATTGCCGCGATTGCCGAGCGCGTCGCGATGGCCCGGATCAGCGGCGAGCGCACGGTCGAAACTGGCAAGCGCCTCTTGCGGCCGGCCCAACTCCAGAAGTGCGACGCCGCGCCGGTTGAGAAGCTCCACATTGTCGGCTTCGATGCGAAGGCCTTCGTCGAAGCTTGTGAGCGCCCGCTCATGTTGAGCAAGAGAATGAAAAACCAGCCCTAAGCTCGCAAACCCGTCGGCGCGGGAGAGGTCGCTCTTCAGCGCCGCCTGGATCAGCGACAGCGCAACATCGAGCCGGCCGCGCTGGTGGTTGATCTGCCCCAGCCCGTGCAGCGCGTCGAAATTGGCGGGATGACGCTGCAGGCATTCGGTGTAGAGCCGCTCGGCCTTGGCGAGCTCGCCATGTTCGTGCGCGCGCAGCGCGCGCTGGAGCGCCTGCGAGGAATCCGGTTGCAAATTTGACGACGGCCCGGGCATGCGCGCGGATCTGTGTTCGTTAACGAGCGGTAACCAAGGATGGTAAACAAAAGGTTTAGAAGGACGACAGGCGGGAGACGACGCATGTGTCGCCTCCCGCCCGTGTCGCAGGAGTTCACCGGCATTTCAGATCAGCTTGGCGTCCAAAGTGATCGCGGCGTTGAGGACCTTGGACACCGGACAGTTCTTCTCGGCCTCGCCGGCCATTCGCGCAAACGCAGCTTGGTCGAGGTTCGGCACTTGGGCGCGCAAGGTCAGAGCCGATCGACTGATGCGGAATCCCTGGCCTTCAGGTTCGAGCGTGACCGCAGCCTCGGTGGCGAGCTCAGTCGGGGTATAGCCGCCGGCCTGCAGCCCAAACGCCAGCGCCATGGTGAAGCAACCGGCATGCGCCGCGGCGATGAGCTCTTCCGGGTTGGTGCCCTTCTCGTTTTCGAACCGGGTCTTGAAAGAATAGGGAGTCTGCGCGAGCACGCCGGAATCGGTAGAAAGATCGCCGCTGCCGGCCCGACCGGTCCCGCGCCAAACCGCTTTCGCCTTGCGAATCATTCAAGCCTCCTTTGAGTCAATCAGTTCGTTCATCACCGCCTCGCTCACGCCGACTGCTTCAACGTGGCAGCGTTAACGGCAGCTTGCGCAACGCCTGCCGGTTTTCCGGTTGCCGATCGGACGCGCGCGCGAGGTGCGATCAGCCGGCTTCGTCGGCTCCACGACTGCGCCCGCAAACGCCTATCGGCGTAGATTATGACCTGGTACATGTATCTAGTGCGCTGAGGGCGAAGCGCATCGGGACCGTCGGGCGGATTCTGCCGCTCGAACGCCTCGCGGCTTGTCGCTGTTCCAACGCGCCCGCAAATTATTTTACTGCGCGGGGAACCGGCTGGGACCGGTGACGTTCCCGCTACGATATTCCGATGTCGGGCGCAGCCGGGAAAATGCTGAAATAAGCAGCAAATGCCGCAACAAGAAACTTGGCTATCCAGACTTCATTGAGCTGAATGTTCGAACAATTCGATCCAGTTCTGAAAACGGGGCCGAGAAGGGTCTCGGCCTCAGATGGAGGCTAGTCATGTCGCGTATTTCGACAGTCCGCGTACTCATCAGCAAAAACATGCCGGCGATCGCGATCATTTTAGTATTGGTCGCCATCTTGGGCGGCAGGGCCATTTCCGCGCAGGACAAGTACACCGTGCAAGTGCCGAATGGGATCTCGCTCTCCGAATTCAGGGGATACGAAAGCTGGCCGGTCATCTCGATCAGTGAGAACGGCGGCAAGATTGCCGCGATCCTGGGGAATTCCGTGATGATCGACGCCTACAAGCAAGGCGTGCCCGGCAACGGCCAGCCTTTCCCAGACGGCGCCAAGATGGTGAAAGTCCATTACAACCCGAAAAAACAAGAGACCTACCCCGGCGGGCCAACGGTGCCAGATACCCAGCATGACGTTGACGGCATGGTGAAGGACAGCAAGAGGTTTGCGGACAGCGGCGGATGGGGGTGGGGCGCGTTCGAGTATGACACGGCGTCCGATACGTTTAGCCCCGCCACCGAGGCGAACAGTCCGCCGCAGGCACACGACGCGAAGTGCGGGTTCGCGTGCCACACGATCGTGAAGGCAAGAGATTACGTTTTCACCGATTACGCGAGACGGTGAACGGATCTGTTATCAAAGCCGTCCGCTCCGACGATGCCTCCTTCGCCACGGGCATCGAACTCGTCGTTGCGACGGCATTATGCCTGATGGGAGTCGATCATGACTAACGGCAGGAACGATTGCCGACGCATCTCGCGCCGCGTGGTGCTCACCGGCGCGGCGCTTGCGCTTGGCGCGGCGGCAGCCGCTACGGCGGTGTCGCAAGCGGCGGCGCAGGAGAAGATCAGCCAGGCGGACGCCAAATATCAGGGTACGCCGAAGGGCGAGCAGCACTGCGACGGCTGCGTCAACTTCCAACCGCCGAATGCCTGCAAATTCGTCCAAGGCGACATCAGCCCGAGCGGCTGGTGCCAGCTGTTTGCCCCGAAGACCTAATCCGAGCCGCACCAGCATTTTCAGCGGGACGGCCGCGCACCGGCCGCAAATCTCCTGCAAATCGGACCGCTGCTCTCGTTGGGGGGGAAACATCCACGCCGAGGATCGCGCCAGGGGGTGAAGAACCGAAAGGGAGTGAACGACATGCGTCGTCTCATCGGCTTCGTGTCTCGATTTCCCGGTGGTCTGTTGAAGCAGAGCCTCCTCGCCACCGGGCTTGGCCTCTGTATGGTGTGCGGTGTGTTGGCGGACGACATCGCTGTTTCCGAGCAGACTTTCAGCTGCATCCTCGACTGGCCAAAAATCAGAGGCACCTACATCAAGAACGCCGATCCGCAGAAGCTGCAGGAGGCGATGCGTATCTTCCGGGACAACGTACCGGACACCGAGTATCCAGTCGGCACGATCTTGCAGGTCATTCCCTTTGAAGCGATGGTCAAACATCAACACGGTACGTTTGCCAAAACCCACGACTGGGAGTTCTTCGCCCTCGATCGTTTCCGCGGCCGGGACCAAGATCACCGATCGAGGCGAAAACGTCCTCGAGATATTCGACATGGATGCCGCCGCGGCCGGGGTCGCAATGACCGATCACCCGCGGGGGGTGACCTGCCTGAGCTGTCATCAAGGCGGCGCGAAGTACGACCTGGTGTGCGAAAAGGGGCACGGGTGTGCTCCGATCCCGTTGAATGACCAACAGATCGCCAAGCTTCAGGCATCAGACCCCCGTTGCGCCAAAAAGTAGGTACGGTCCGCTCGGCCGGCCGGCGGCTTCATGACGCCCGCGGCGCCGCCGCGCCGGCGCGCGGCAGGACGAAACGCTCGATCGCCTTGGCGAAGCCCTCATTGTCATACGAGTTGGTCACCAGATCGGCCTTGGCCTGAACGTCCCGCTGGCATTGCCCATTGCGATGCTCAGGCCGCTGTTGCGAAACATCAGAACGTCGTTCGGCATATCGCCCAATGTCGCGATCTCGCTAGTCGGGACTGAAAGCAGTTTCGACAGTGTCGTGACGACCGTTCCCTTGTTGGCGTCCGGGTGGGTGACGTCGAGATAATAGGGTTGCGAACGCGCCGCCGACGCTGTTGCGCCGAGTGCCGCCTGAGCATCCTTTTCGCAGCGCGCGACCAGGTCGCGATCGTCGCTCACGCCGACGATCTTGACCAGGCGACCGAGCACCCCGTCGAAATTCTTCACCACGGTCGGACCGAACTTGACGGTCCATTGCTCTCGCGCGACATGCGGCGCATTGGGGTCGCGGACAAGCCAGTCCTGGCCGCTGTAGACCCACGCATCCATGCCATTGTCGGAGAATGACCTCGAGCGCGCGCTTTGCGGCATCGGCGCAAGCACGTGTTCTTCCATGATGGTCATGTCGGGCTTGACGAAGATCCCGCCGTTGAACCCGGCAATCGGAGTGCGCAGCGCCAACGGATCGATCAACATCGCCATGCCGCGCGGCGGCCGGCCGCTGGTGATGGCAAAGCCGATTCCCGCACCGTCCAGAGCCTTCACGGCGGCTTGCGCGCGCGGCGTCAACACTTTCTCCGCCGTGACCAGCGTGCCGTCGACGTCGGCCAGCACCAGCGAGATTTTCGATGCGGCGTCGGCGGTTGGTCCCATGCGCGATCCCCGTTTTCGCCACCACGCTGCCAATGTAGCGAGAAAGTCCCTGCACGCTAATCCCACGATAAACCGAACAGTTCCAGCCGCGAGGAGGAATGCTCATCCTGCGTTACTCACAACCTGGTGACCTTCTACCATGGCCGCGAGATGCGAGGGCGACGAAGCAAAC
Source organism: uncultured Alphaproteobacteria bacterium (assembly GCA_963695665.1). Classification (GTDB taxonomy): domain Bacteria; phylum Pseudomonadota; class Alphaproteobacteria; order Rhizobiales; family Xanthobacteraceae; genus BOG-931. The sequence goes on along the minus strand of CAVOHL010000033.1, from coordinate 475,172 downwards.
GCCGGCTCAGGCCTGACCTGCCGCATGCCGTCGTCCGCAGCTTGCCTCGGTTTTGCGGAAAGGACAAAAATGCAAAGCTGGACGCTGATTCGAAAGTCGTTTGGCGAAATCCCGGTTCCGGGGGCCGGTCACGCGATATGTCAGCGACAGATGACGGCCAGACGCTGCAAACGGCACATTCGTTACGCCGAAGCGGCAGGCTAAGCGAGGCGGCGGGCCTATACCGCCAACTCGTCAACAAAGATTCCGATAATTTTCACGCGCTGCATTTTCTTGGCGTCACCGAGGCAGCCACGGGAAATTTTGCCCAAGCCAAGCACCCCCTCGCCAATGCCTGGCTTGGTCGCGGCGATGCCCTTTGTGCGCTCAGGCGCTTCGATGAAGCTGCCGCCGCTTATGACAAGGCGCTGGCGCTGCACCCGAACTTTGCCAACGCATGGCTTGGCCGCGGCAACGCGCTCTGCGAACTGGGGCGCCACGACAACTCGCTCGCCGCCTATGCCAAGGCACTGGAATTAAATCCCGACCTTGCCAACGCCTGGATCGGCCGGGCCAACATTCTCGCTGGTCTTGGTCGTCACGACGAATCCCTATCCGCCTACGACCAAGCGCTCGCCTCGAAGCCCGACCTTGCTCATGCCTGGTTTGGTCGCGGGCACGTTTTTAGCGAACTCAAGCGGCATCACGAAGCTCTGGCCGCCTATGCCAAGGCGCTGGAATTGAACCCGGACCTGGCCCACGCTTGGCTTGGCCGCGGCGACGTCCTGTTCGGCCTCGGGCGCCACGACGAATCGCTCACCGCTTACGACCAAGCGCTGGCGTTGAAGCCCGAGCTTGCTCACGCTTGGCTTGGCCGCGGCAACATTCTCGGCGAACTCAAGCGCCACGACCAATCTCTGGCCGCTTACGACAAAGCGCTGGCGTTGAACCCCGGTCTCGCCGAGGCCTGGCTTGGTCGGGGCAATGTGTTCCGCGATGCCGGGCGCCACGACAAATCTCTTGCCGCCTATGACCGCGCACTCGCATTGAAGCCCGGCCTCGCGGATGCTTGGCTTGGTCGCGGCAATTTTTTCTACGAACGCGGGCGCTACGACGAATCTCTTGCCGCTTATGACCGGGCGCTGGCGTTGACACCCGACCTTGCCAACGCCTGGCTTGGTCGCGGCAACGTTTTCTGCGAGCTCGGGCGCCACGGCGAAGCTCTTGCCGCTCACGACCGCGCGCTGGCGCTGAAGCCCGACCTTGCCGAAGCTTGGCTCGGTCGCGGCAATGTTCTCGACAAGATCAGGCACCTTGACGAATTTCTTGCCGCCTATGACCGGGCGCTGGCGTTGAAGCCTAATCTCGCTAAAGCTTGGCTGGGGCGCGGTAACGCCTTCTGCGAATTCCGCCGTTACGACAAATCTTTGGCCGCTTATGACCGGGCGTTGGCGTTGAAGCCCGATCTTGCCGCGGCCTGGTTCGGCAGCGGCCAGACCCACTGCAAGACCGCCCGCTACGACGACGCACTCGCCGCCCACGACCGGGCCTTGGCGCTGGAGCCGGATCTGGCCGAAGCCTGGGTCGGCCGCGCCATTGCCTTGCTGGAGATCAATCGCGCCACTGATGCACTTACAAGCGTCGACAAAGCGCTGACGATCAAACCCGATTTTCGCCAAGCCCTGTCCCACCGGATCTTTGTGCTCGATTTCGCCGACGGCGTCGGCATCGAGGAACAACAGCAGGCCAGAAATAAGTGGTGGCGCGAAGGCGGCGCGAAACTCGCGGAACAATCGCGCGCGCGCCATCTCAACAGCCGCGACCCCGACCGGCCGATCAAGCTCGGATATGTCTCCGCTGATTTCCGCACGCATTCGGCGGCATTGTTCTTCAAGCCGATACTGTTCAATCACGATAAGACCCGGTTCGAAGTCACCTGCTATTCGTCTTCGAACGTCGAGGACGACTACACCGAGGATTTCCGGCGAGCCGCCGATCGATGGCGCAACGTCGCGCAGTTGTCCGACGACGAGTTTGACGAGCAAATTCAGGCCGATCAAATCGATATCCTCGTCGACCTGTCCGGCCATACCGCCGGGCACCGGCTCGACGTGTTTGCGCGCAAGCCGGCGCCGGTTCAGGTCAGCGCCGGCGCCACCGGAACCGGCCTGCCGACGATCGACTATCTTTTTTCCGACCCGGTCATCTGTCCCGCGGCGAGCCGTCACTTGTTCGCCGAGAAGATTGTCGATCTTCCCTGCGTCATCACCATTGAGCCGTTGCCCGAACAATTGCGGCCATCGGACCCGCCGGTTCTGGCGAAGGGACATGTCACATTCGGGGTGTTCAATCGCGCCACCAAGATCTCGCCGACGACTATTTGGCCGTCGCCGTGAAATTCGCATCAGCGCCCAATCATCTCAAAGCCTTGCGGCACGAGCTTCCGGCAAGACTTTCAGCTTCTGCGGCCGGCAATAGCGCGCTCTACACCCAAGCGATCGAGACGGCGTATCGAAAGATGTGGACAAATTACTGCCGGACCGCGGCCTGACAGCTTCCGGCATTTTGCCAGAGCATGCCTTTAAGTGGGCCTATCCGGTTCCGGCTGAGATATCCTGAGCGCGGTCGCTGCCCTACCCGCACGCGGTGCAGGCGATTGGCAGCGCGCGACGAACGGGGCCCCGCGCCGCGCTCGCTTATTCCTCGCGATAAACCCGCTCGCGGCGTTCGTGGCGTTCCTGCGCCTCGATCGAAAGCGTGGCGATCGGGCGCGCTTCCAGGCGCTTGAGCGAGATCGGCTCGCCGGTCTCCTCGCAATAGCCGTAGGTGCCGTCTTCGATGCGCTGCAGGGCGGCGTCGATCTTGGCGATCAGCTTGCGCTGGCGGTCGCGGGCGCGCAGCTCGATCGCGCGGTCGGTCTCCGAGGAGGCGCGGTCGGCGAGGTCGGGATGATTCTGATTGTCGTCCTGGAGATGCTGCAGCGTCTCCTTGGCTTCCTTGAGGATGTCCTCGCGCCAGTCGAGGAGCTTCACGCGGAAATACTCTCGCTGGCGCTCATTCATGAACGGTTCCTTGTCCGACGGACGGTAGATCTTGTCGAGAAGCTTGATGGTCTTGCCGTTCCTGCCGGAAGCGTCGTCGAACCGACCGTTTTTGCTCTTGACCGACTGCATTGTCCCTCTACTCCGCGCACGCGGCCGCGAAACCCTCCCCGCGAGGCTGGCCTATATATCGAGGGTCTGTGACGGTGACAATAACGATGATGGCGCTTGGAGCCGGCCGCCGCAGGGCTGCCCTCGGGCGTCGGCACATCGCCGCTAAGCGCTTGCAGGACCTTGGATTTAGTTCATTCCCGCCTTGGCCAACTCGACCGCGACGCGCAAATCGATCTCGCTGAGGACGCCGTCGAGCCGCTCGTCGCCCGAGCCGTTCTTGAGGTCGGCGGAGGCCGATTTCAGGCGCAGCAAAGTCGCCTGGTCGAGCGTGCCCGACAGAATACCGAGCTTGAGCTCGTCGAGCGCATCGAGTGCGCGCCGGCCATGCTTGACCGCGCGGCTTGCGGCGTTCGACCGGGTCTTCGATGCCTTGCAGCGCGATCAGCGCGTCGATGCCGCCGAGCGTGCGCAAGGCGACCGCCGGCGTCTGCGCTTGCGGCGGCGCCCGCCTCCGAGACGGTGAAGGTGCCGCTCGGCGCTTGCCGCGCCGCCGCCGGCCCCGGCGCCGAGGAGATGGCCGTTCCGTTGGGTCCCTGGACGCGCATGCGGCAAAGGTGGGCCGTTATGGTTAATGGGCGGTAAAAACGCACTGGCTGGGCCGGCAAGTATTGCCGCCACCGGCAAGGGTGCGCGCCGCGCCGGCTCCCCCTCCCCGCCCATTCCGCTTTTCCTCAGAGGCTTAGCTAGACGCACGCGTTGGCACGCAAATGGCAAGCGTTCCTTCGTCCAACCTCTTGGGGAGCAGGAGATGGAAGGGACGTCTCGGATCGCGCTTGCCGCGCTGGCGATACTCGCCTGCGCCGTCACTACGGCGGCGGCGACGTCGCGCATCAAAGACCTCGCCAGCATCGAAGGCATCCGCCAGAACCAGCTCATCGGTTACGGCCTCGTCGTCGGCCTCAACGGCACCGGCGACACGCTCAACAATGCGCCGTTCACCAAGCAGTCGCTGCAAGGCATGCTGGAGCGGCTCGGCGTCAACATCCGCGGCCAGCAATTGCGCACCGGCAACGTCGCCGCGGTCATGGTCACCGCCAATCTGCCGCCCTTCGCGCACGCAAGGCACCCGCATCGACGTCACCGCCTCGGCGCTGGGCGACGCCAAGAGCCTGCTCGGCGGCACTTTGCTGGTCACGCCGCTGCTCGGCGCCGACGGCAATGTCTACGCGGTGGCGCAGGGCTCGCTCGCCATCGGCGGCTTTCAGGTCGAGGGCGAAGCGGCGAAGATCACGCGCGGCGTTCCGACCGTGGGCCGGCTGCCGAACGGCGCCATCATCGAGCGCGAAATCGAATTCTCGCTGGCCAAGCTCGGCCAGTTGCGCCTGGCTTTGCGCAACGCCGATTTCACCACGGCGAAGCGCATCGCCATCGCCGTCAACGACTATATCGGCTCGCCGGTCGCCGAGCCGCTCGACCCTTCGACCGTCGAGCTCACGCTGCCGAAGAAATTCCCGCAGAACCTGGTGGCGATGCTCACCGAGATCGAGCAGCTGCAGGTCGAGCCGGATCTGGCGGCGAAGATCGTCATCGACGAGCGCTCCGGCGTCATCGTGATCGGCCGCGACGTGCGCGTGTCGACGGTGGCGGTGGCGCAGGGCAATCTCACCGTCACGATCTCGGAAACGCCGCAGGTCAGCCAGCCGGCGCCGTTCTCGCGCGGCAAGACCGTGGTGGTGCCGCGCACCCATGTCGGCGTGGTCGAGGAGGGAAAGAAGCTCGCTCTGGTGCACGAGGGCGTCTCGCTGCAGCAGATCGTCGACGGGCTCAATGCGCTCGGCATCGGACCGCGCGATCTCATCTCCATCCTGCAGGCGATCAAGGCCGCGGGCGCGATCCAGGCCGATATCGAGGTGATGTGATGACCAACATTGCCGCCAGCCAGCTCGGCCTGTCGCTCGCCACGCTCGGCACGCACGCAAAGTACGCAGGCGCAGACCGCCGCTCGGGGTCAAAGGCAAAGCCAAGGCGGCCGCGGGAAATTTCGAGGCGATGTTCATCAACTCGATGTTCCAGCAGATGTTCACCGGCATCGACGGCGATGGTCCGTTCGGCGGCAAGGGCGCGCTCAAGGTGTGGCGGTCGTTCCTCACCGATCAATACGCCAAGACCTTCGCCAAGAGCGGCGGCTTCGGCATTGCCGCCCATGTGTACGACCAATTGCTCAAGCAGCAGGGAGCGAGCTCCTCATGAGCCCCGACACGAGCGCGGTGACGACGCCGGCGGCGGCGGAACAGACGATCGAGACTGTGGCCGGCGTGATCGGCCGGCTCTACGACCTCATCGAGCGGGAAACGGCGTTGGTGCAGAAGGGCGAGGTGCGCAACGCCGCCGCGCTCGGCCCGGCCAAGGCCGAGCTCGCCGGGCTGCTCTTCGGCTGCGGCGAGCGGCTGAAGGCGAACGCGGCGTTCCTGTTGCAGGCCGCACCAGATAGCTGCGCCGCGCTCAAGCGCGCGGAAGAGGCATTCCGCGCCGTGCTGCAGCGGAACCTGGTCGCGATCGCGACCGCGCATGCGGTATCGGAGGGAATCGTGCGCCGACTCTCCGGCGACCTCGCCAAAAAGGCGTCGCCGCAGGTGTATGGGTCGTCCGGCCGCGCCGTCGCGCCCAATCCCAAGCGCGCCCTCCCCTTGGCGGTGTGCCGCACTCTGTAGCCTCGCTCGCAGTTTGACGGCGGTGCGGAGCAGAATGCAATGTTGAAAAAATCGAGCTTTCATCTCCAGCGCGCGCCAACGGCTCGCATGTCGCGGCTGACGGCTCTGTTTGCCGAAGGCCTGTCGCGCAGAAGGTCGCGGGTTCGAGCCCCGTCGCTCCCACCACAAATCAATGACTTAGCTACCACCGTTCCGACTTTTCGGGCCGACGTGTTCCGACTTTTGCTCACTTTCCGTTCCCGATCATCTCAGCTTGGCGCGGCCGCGATTTCGGGCATCTAATACGGTTCGCAGCGTCGCGAATTGACGGCACGTAGGTTGCAAAAGGGGCACTTCGCGTCGCTTTGTTCGCCCCGTCGATAAGGCGCTTTAATGAAAAATTAGCGTCATAGATTCCTAATGAAGCGGCGGGGCGGAAAGATCGAGTCGACGCAGGATCGAGTAGCCGAGCCGCGCCGATCAAGTTTTAAACGCGGATAATTCGGTGTCGATGCGTATGGCCGAGGTCGCCTGACGGCCGGACGCCGTCAAATCGGCGATTCGCAAGTCAGACCGGCACGCATGGTTCAGGCGCGATGGGCGATCATGAGGAAGAACTCGAATACTCATTTTGCGCCGATACCGGCTGGGCTCGAGCAGCCACGGCCGGAGTTGGTCGCATCGTCGTTAGCCGAAGCGCTCAAGCTGCACCAAGCCGGCCGATTGGCGGATGCGGAACGGATTTATCGCCGCGTCCTGGCAACGCGGCCCGATAATTTCGACAGCCTGCATTTGCTCGGCGTCATTTTCTATCAGCGCGGCCATTATCCCGAGGCGGTCCGCCAGATCGATGCCGCGTTGCAGAGAAATCCAAATAACGCTGCCGCCTTGAACAATCGCGGCAACGCGCTCATGGGGCTCAAGCGGTTCGAGGAAGCGCTAGCGAGCTATGAGCGCGCCATTGCGGTGCAGCGCGACTTTGCCGATGCGCACTCGAACCGGGGCAACGCGCTCAGCCGGCTTGAGCGGTTCGAGGAGGCGCTGGCGAGCTATGACCGCGCGCTCAGGCTGCGGCGGGATTTCGCTGAGGCGCACTCCAATCGCGGCGACGTCCTGCACAAGCTCAATCGGTTCGACGACGCGCTGGCGAGCTGCGACCGTGCGTTGGCGCTGTGCCCGGGCTACGCCGAAGCGCATTGCAATCGCGGCAACGCGCTCCACGCGCTCGGCCGTCTCGACGAAGCGCTGGCAAGTCACAACCGGGCGCTGGCGTTGCGGCCGGATTATGCCGAAGCGCATTCCGGTCGCGGAAATGCGCTGCGCGAGCTCAATCGCTTTGTGCAGGCGCTGGCGAGCTACGACCGCGCGCTCGTGCTGCGGCGCGACTTTGCCGAGGCGCATTGCAATCGGGGCAGCGTGCTTTCGGATCTGAAGCGGTATGACGAGGCCCTGGCGAGCTACGACCGCGCGCTCATGCTGGGCCAAAACCTGGCCCAGGTCCACTCCAATCGCGGAAATGCCCTCAAAGAGCTGGATCGCTTCGACGAGGCGCTGGCGAGCTACGACCGCGCGCTCGTGATACGCCCGGACTTTGCCGACGCCCATTTCAACGAGGCGCTGTGCCGGTTGCTGTTGGGCGACTTTGCCCGCGGCTGGGACAAGAACGAATGGCGATGGGGAACCGCGCAGCTCGCAAACGCCAAGCGGGTTTTCGCGCAACCGTTATGGCTCGGATCGGACGAGATTGCCGGCAAGACCGTTCTGTTGCATGCCGAACAAGGCCTCGGCGACACGATCCAGTTCTGCCGCTATTTGCCGCTCGTCATGGCGCGCGGCGCGCAGGTCGTCTTGGAAGTGCAAAGCCCGCTGTGCGCGCTGATGAGCGCTTTGCCCGGAGCGCCGCGCATCGTGGCCATAGGGGATCCGCTGCCGGATTTCGACCTGCATTGTCCGTTGCTCAGCTTGCCGCTGGCGTTTTCGACGCGAACTCGAGACGATACCGTCGCAGACGCCCTATCTCGCCGCGCCGCGCGGCAAGACCGGCGCCTGGCGCGATCGTCTCGGCGATCGTCGACGGCCGCGGGTCGGACTTGTGTGGGCCGGAAATCCCCGGAAGGAACTGCCTAACGCCAATCGGATCGACGCCGAGCGCAGCATGGTGTTCGCCCGGCTCGCCCCGCTTTTCCAGGTCGCGGCGTGCGAATTCTACAGCCTGCAAAAGGGCGACGATGCGATGCGGCAGTTGCGCGAGAGCGACTTGCGTCAAGCCGTGATCGACTGGACCGACGATCTACATGACTTTTCCGACACCGCCGCACTGATCGAGAATTTGGACCTTGTGATTTCCGTCGATACGTCGGTTGCGCACCTTGCCGGCGCCCTTGGCAAGCCGTTTTGGCTGCTCAACCGCTACAACACCTGTTGGCGATGGCTGCGCGAGCGCGACGACAGCCCCTGGTATCCGACCGCCCGGCTGTTCCGGCAAGACGCGGCGCGCGACTGGGATCACGTTATCGCCCGCGTTCGGGCCGCATTGGACGACTATGTTTCCGCTTTCTCGATCGCCGATCAGGCGCCGACGGACTTGCGCAGTCACGGCGCGCAGTCGAGCTGATCGAGCTTGTCCGAGCGGCGGATATAGTCGCTGCGCATAGCCAGCTTAACTCGGTCGATCAAACGCTCGCGTTCGTTCCGCCTCGCCGCGCCGCCAACACCGCCCCCATTTCGCGGCAATGCTGCGATCCTAGGACGTAGCCGGTGGCGCGGACAACTCGCGCCTCGATCTGTGCGTCGGTGAGTACATAGGGCCAGTTGAACATGCCGTGAAAACCGAACGAGCGAGCGTCTGGGCCAGCGCGCGTGCGCTCAAACGAAAATTCGTGGGCCAGCGCCTCATCAGCCCACTTAAATTGCGGGAGCTGCGGCCGATAGTGCCGGCACAGAACGTGATCCTCAGGCGAGGCTAACGGAAACTCCGCCGGATGCGCGGCCAGAAAATCAATCAGGGCCTTCGAGCGAATGCAGAAGCCGCTGTTGCCAACATTAAGGCCGTCGCGATACCACCAGGGCGCTCCGATGTAATCGCAATCGAGAAACTGCGGGCGCCACATCGAGGGATCAACGATCCAGCTGTCCCAGTGAATGAACAGGGCGTGGCTGGTCCTGATGTAGCGTGGCACCTCATAGGTCGTGAATGCGCCCGCCTGCATCAGGTCGCTGAACGGTTCGATCTGGATGGCGTCGCCCTGCGATCGGAGTGGCCGGTCGGTGAAGAGCTTCACGTCGCCGAAGCGGACATGCCGGGTGCACTCGGCGACCGCCATCTCCGTCAGTTCGTGGCAGACGGTGTAAACCGCGACCAGCGTGAGGTCCGGGAGATCAAGCATATTGCCTCACCACGCCGCCGCGTTCCGCGATCAGACCGGCCCACAACTCGACGAAAGCGTCGGCAGAGCGCGCCGGTGACTTTGTTTGCGCCTCGCGCGCAGCGCTGGCTCCCATCTCCTCGCGGAGCGAGGGTGCCAGCGCGAGTCGCCTCAGGTACGACACGCATTCGTCGATTGTGTGCGCGACAAAACCGGACTTGCCGTGGGCGACGATTTTCGTCTCCGCTGGATTATCGAGCACGACCGGGACAAGGCCCATCGACATCGCCTCGACGAGCGCATTCTCGGCGCTGCCGTAGTGGTTGCGCCGCAACGGATAAAGGAAAATATCAGCTTCGGCGAGCGCCGACACAGGGTCGAGCGTGTGGCCCCGCAGCTCAATTCGCTCGGGATGGCGCATTGCGGCCGCGCAGGTTGCCACTTCCGGGCTGATGTGGCCCCACAATGATACCGGCGCCATGCCATCATCGAGGGCGTCGACCACGTCGAAGATTCCGCGATGCAGTTTTTTGAAGTCGACCGTGCCGAGATAGGCGATCGAAGGCTTCTCGCGGTGAATGCGTTGCGGCGCGTTCCATGAAACCGAAGCCGCTGTTGATGACGGAAGTTTTGTCGCAGGAGCTGCGCGGGTAGTAATGGCCGGGAAATCGGACTGGTCAACGCCACGCGCTCGACCGCGTGCAGAAGTGGCAGCGGCAGCGACGGCGTGCTGAAGCCCGAGATATGCACCCAGCACACGCTCGCCTGCGGCAGATCGATCTGCGCAATGAGTTCGTCAAGCGCCGGATGGCCCCAGTATTCGAAGCTGAACCACGTCGGCATCGACGATGAGCCTGCGGATTTCGGCGTATCGGCGCCGACGATGATCTCACCGCCGTGGCGCATGATGGTATCGACGTGGCGGTTGTCGATCGGCTCCTGCAATAGCACGAAGCGCTGTCGGACATCGGCCGGCAGATCGCGGCGCCAGCGCGGCGTGCGCCTTGCCAATTCCGCCGCCCAGATGCACGGCGAGATGCAGAACCTTCATGCGGGCACCCGTCAAGCGAAGTCCAGAAACCGCGCTTGAGCAACAGCTTCGCGATGCGCGTCGATGTTGTCGGGCAGGCAGTGGGAGAGCTGCCCGCACTTGCCACAGACGGAATGATCGCAGCGCTTGCCCTGCAGATGCTGGATGCGGAGCTCATTCATCGCTCGCGAATTCCAGATCTCGCGCATCGACTGCCTGGCGAACGTCGCCGACGATCAGCTTCCTGCCCCAATCCAGAAAGCACGAACTCACCAGCCCGTCGGCGTTCACCGAATAGCCGTAGAAAATATACGGGCACACGTCGGTCGTCGCCGATATCCTGCTGGTAGATGCCTCTGGTGATTTCCACGCCGGTATGCTTGGCGATGTCGAACTGCGGCCAGCACGGAGCGAAGTTCTCGACGAAGATGCGATCGCAATGGTCGCCGAAGGTGTCGAAGAATGCTTGACGTTCCGCGTCGTCGATGAGCTCTGCCGGGATCTTGACCACGACCTCGCAGCGGCCCCGATTGGCGTAGAGCCATTTGACATTTTCAACGAAGCGTCCGAAGTCGAATTTGAATCCGGTGAATTTCCGATAGGTGTCGGCGGTCATCCCGTCGACCGAGATGTTGATCTTGTCGAGGCCGGCGGCGAGTACGGGCCCCATGCGCTCCGGCGAGATCAAAGAGCCGTTGGTGGTGGTGTCCACATAGTCGACGCGGCCCGACCGCTTGGCATAGGCGACCATGTCGGCCAGCCGCCGGTTGAGAAACGGCTCGCCGTCTTTGTAGAGGCGCAGCACCTTGAGCGGCCGGTCGAACTCCGCAAGATCGTCGATGATCTTTTGGAACACTTCGAACTTCATCGCGCCCTGGAAGCGGCCCGTCTCGGCGATCAGGTCGTGGTGACCCGTAGGGCAAAACGTGCATTTGAAGTTGCAGGCGCTTGCCGGATCGACGAACACAATGAACGGCGTGGCGAGCGGAATAACCGTCTCGAGGGGCGTGCGCCCCTGCAGGTTAATGCGTGGCTCCAATCTCGCTTTCATTGGCGGCGCTCCCGCGGGATCGCATAGACGACGGCGCCGGCAGCACACCAGCAATGATTGCGGAACAAGAACCGATAGTCGTCGAGTTCGCGCATGAGCCAGCCGGCAGTGCGCCATATACCGTCGGCATTATGGTAGACGGTCGCGGTCACGATCGGCCGGTGCGCACGCAGTGTCTCGCGGGCCCCGCGCAAAGCGTCGAGCTCGCCGCCCTCGAGATGCAGCTTGATGAAGGTCGGCTCGACGTCGAGGCTGTCGATCGAGCGGGCGCTGACTTGCGCTTGGCCGAACGCGGACAGTTTCGATGCAAAGCCGTAGCCTTCGCTGAAGGCGACGCTGCCATCCTGGGCCGCGAGCGCGCAATCGAGAACCGCTGACCGGGGCAGCCCGCGCAGCCTTTCACGCAGCATCGCCCGATTGGCGGCGTCCGGTTCAACGGCGATGATCCGGGGGCTGCCGGTCATCGCTGCGAACGCGAGCGATACGGCGCCATGATGAGCGCCGCCGTCGAGGAGGGTCTCGCGGTCGCGCAGCCCCGCCGCGACTTCCGGGATGAAGTAGCGCTCGGGCGAGATCGGGGCGCCCTCAAATGTCCATTCTTCGCGCAACCGGCGCCAGGCAATGAACTGCAGGTGGTGGGCCCGCGACACGTGATCGTCCCAACCGGCGAGCACGCCTTCGATCTCACGTTGATCGGCCGCCGTGAGTGGTTCAGCAAACCAGCCATTCGACAGCGGGTGCTGGCCCCGCAGGCTTTCGGCGAGATCGTAGAACGGGACGACATCGATGCAACCGCGAGCCGCCAATGAGCGCTCGATCGTCACGTAGGGCGACGTGACCACGCTTACCGCGACGCGCGCAGACGCCTCCGGGGTCGGGTCATCGCGTTCGAAGATACCGGCTGGTTCGTACCCCACGGCTGTTAAAAACTCGCGTGCTAGCCTGCCGAGATTGCCGGCCCCGTAAAGGTATAACGGTCGCTCCGTTGGCGACGGCGGCGCCAAACAAGACGTCGTCGCGAATGTGCTCATTGCCTCGTCCAGAGACGGCAGCCGATTGAACGATCGTGCGCTGTGCATCGAGATGCTCTTTTAGCAGCGTTGCCTTGATGGCCGACGTCGAGACGCCGCAGAAGCGCCGCGAGAAACAAACGCGGCCGCCTTTTTGTTTCATAAAGGCGATCTCGACGGCCTTAGTTTGCTCCCATTCGCGGCTGAGCACGTAAACGTCGACCCGATAGCGCTTCAGAAGCTTCAGCGGCGAGAACTCGCGCGCCGGCACCACCTTATCGACATAACGGCAGGCCTCGATGATGCGCCGCTTCTGGGACCACGGCATCACCGGCTCGCGGCCCTTATAGTCGCGGATCAGGTCGTTGGTGTTCAACGCCACGATCAAATAGTCACCTTGCGCCTTGGCAAACTTAAACGCCCTGATGTGCCCGTAGTTCAGGATGTCGAAAGCCCCCTGCAGCAGCACGATCCGAGGCCGCGGTGTCGTCATGCTCCATCTCCAGTCCGAATCGCTCGGCCGCCTTGCGCCAGACCGGGGATTCGACGACTATTTGCTCATAGCGCCGATAGCTTGCGCTGCCGTCGCCCGCGAGCAGGTCGTCGCATCGCGCCAGGAAATAGTGCGCGAACGCCTGACCGGGATGCCGTTCGACAAGTTCCTTGAATGCGCGACGGGCAACCTCAAAATTGCCGATGCGCATGTTGCGGTTGTGTACGAAGTTCACGTCGAGATTGACGTTGAACACGAAATTTTCGATCTCCGCGGGGTCGATGCCGGGAGCCCGAATCACGTATTTCGTCATATCGATGGCGCCGATCGGCAGGTATTTCTCGTCGATCCAGCCGTTAGCTTTGCATTGGCGGAACAACTCGCTGCCGCGCAGCGGCGTCGCATAATTGAACGAGGCCCAGTCGAGACCCCAGTCCAGGATCGCGTCGCGCGTTTCCTCGCGCTCGGCGCGAGTCTCGCCCGGCAGCCCGATCACAAAAAACCCTTGGCAGTAGATGCCGGCCGCCTGCAAAAGCTCAATGGTCGGCTTGATGCGGTTATAGGCGATCGGCTTGCGGATAACATCTTTCAGTACCCGCTTCGATCCGTGCTCAATCGCGAGAAACAGCGTATCGACGCCGCCGGCTTTCATGAGCGCCGCCATCTCCTCATCGATGTAAGAGAGCGTGACGCCATTCGGCATCTCGACCCTGATCCTCAGCGGCGCGAGCTTGGCAAAGAACTCTTTCGCCCGCGGCTTGTTCATCAGGATCTGGTCGTCGTAGATGGTGAGGACACTCAGCCCATAGCGGTCTTTGAGGCCGGCAATGTGCGCGACGGCGCGATCGACCGAGACGTAGCGCATATTGGCGCCGTGGAATGACGGCTCGGCGCAAAACACGCATTTGAAGGGACAGCCCCGCGACGTGACGATGAAGAACTGCTTAGATGACGTGGTGAACTTGGTGAACGGCGAAAATGCTTCCTTCATGCTGTAGGCGCCGACATCGACCATCCCGTAATCGACATCGACGATGCGGTCGAGATCGTCGTAGACCGGCTTCGCCGAATGCTTGTCTTTTTTCACCCACGGATCGCGGGCCAGCGCCGCTTGCATATCTTCCGCTTCGACCAACTCCTTGAGCGCGACTTCGCCTTCGGAATAGCAGCACGCATCGAGATCGCAGTCGGCGAGGATTTCTGCGTAAGCCGTGGTTACCGCAGGACCGCCGGCGACGATGCAGGTTTCCGCGTTATGATCTCGCACGACGGCGATCAGCGCCTTGAGCCACGGGTAGGACACGTCGTAGGACATCGAGAAGCCGACGATGTCGGGCGTCATCGCCGCAAGCTCACGAGCGAGCAGCGCCTCCGGCGGATCGTCGCTGGGCAAATTCAGGTCGAGAATTTCGACTTGGCCGAGGGTCGCCGCAAATCGTTTGAGGTACGAGGCGATAGTCAGCACGCCGTAGGGAAACGCCAGATAAGTTCTGTGCGTTTTTTTGGATGCGTCGAGTTGTGGCGCACCCAAATTGGAGGGCAGCACGATAAGTAAGACTGACCTTGCCATGATTGCAGGCGCGTTCGTGCTTTGCGAGCTTGCCGGCGCAAAAGACTGCGAGGCGGCGTCGCCCTGGACGGCGCTGCTCCGCTGTCCCCACTTCCGCAGCGCCTGAACCTGTTCGTGTGGGTCGTTGCTGCTGGATGCCTCAATCGTAGACACGGCACTCTCGTTCGTGCTGTTCGCCCTGACGATCAGTGCGCCTGCGCGAGAGCGGCAATGCAAAACCAGGACCACAACGCAAGTGGCGGCAAAACAAGGATTTTCGTGCAGGAGCCTTCTTGACCGGCCGGCATAGGCGCCGCTTTTCTTGCCGTCGCGGGCAAATATTGCCGAGCGAGTGCGGTGCGTCGCTAATTGGAAGTCCGGCCTTGTTAGGCGAAGCCTGACTTTTCGGAGCAATCGAGGGCGGTTAGCCGGATGAGCTCGTTGCCAAGTGTGGGCGCGAAAATCATACCGCCGCGGATCGATCGCGGCGGCGCGCCACTTCGGCAAGTTCGCGCCGGAGGCGCTCGATCAACTCGTCCCAATCCCCGATCGCCCGCTGCCGGAAAATGCGCATGGTCGGATACCACGGGCTGTCGGCGCGATCGAGCAGCCAGCGCCAATCCGGCGAGAATGCCACCAAAAGAGCCGTCGCCTTGCCCATCGCTCCGGCCAGATGCGCCACTGAGGTGTCGACCGCGACGACAAGGTCCAGCATCGCCAGGACCGCGGCGGTATCCGCGAAATCTGCGAATTGCTGACCAAGCTGTAATATCGCATGTTGCTCCAACAGCGCCGCCCTCTGCCGGGCTCACGTCCTTTTGCAAGCTGACGAAATCTATTCCGGGGACGCTAAACAGCCTGGCGAAGCGTTCGAGCGCAATCGAGCGGTGGCGGTCGTTCCCAAAATCGGGATTACCGGCCCAGCACACACCGACCCGCACCCTTCCGCTGTCCGGCACGCGCGGCCGCCAAGCAGCGAGGCGGTCCGCAAAAGGCCACATATAGGGAACGTCGGCCGGCACTGTATGAAGGTCGGTACCAAATATTAGCGGCAAGCTCATCAGCGGACAATACAGATCGAAGTCGGGCAGCGCCTCACCGTTCGCCACCACGAGCGAAACGCGGGGCACGGTTGCCGTCAGCACTTTGAGCGCGCGCGGCACCGCAAGGATGACTTCGGCACCGCGTGATGCAACCAGCGGCGCATAGCGCACGAACTGGATGACGTCGCCCATCCCCTGCTCAGCGTTCAGCACGATCCTTTTGCCGGCTATACCCTCGCCGCGCCACATCGGCTGCGGATAGTTGGGGCGATGCCCCGCGAAGTGCTTCGTCTCCCAGCGGTGTTCGTATTGCTTCCAGCCCTCGCGATAATCGCCCAGACACAGACGTGTGATCGCCGCGTTGAAATTGGCCTCAGCGTTTGCCGGTTCGCGCGCCAGCGCCTCAGTGTAGGCCTCCAGCGCTTCCTGCAGCCGCGACAGCTTGAGCATTGCGTTGCCGCGATTGACGTGGGCGCCGACGATATGCGGCCCGATGCGGAGCGCGTCCTCATGGCTGGCGACCGCCTCCTCGAACCGATCCAGCAAGCTCAGCGCTACACCGCGGTCTGTGAGCACGACTGGATTGTCGGGATCGATCGCCAGCGCTTGCTCATAGGTCGTCAATGCCTCGTCGAAGCGCTTGTCCTTTATGAATGCGTTGCCACGGTAGATGTGAGCGGCGATGTTGCCAGGCTGCCGGGCGATCACCGCGTCGAAGCAGGAGAGTGCTTCGTCAACGCGATCGAGATTGAGCAGTGCAGCGCCGCGATTAATTTCGATGTCGGGGCGAACCGTGACCTCCAGTGCCGCGTCGTGGCTTGCCAGAGCCTCTGCATGGCGGCCGAGCTTGCCGAGCACGACCCCACGGGTATTGAGTACGTCTGGCTGCCCCGGCTCTTGGCCGAGACATTTATCGCAGGCAGCGAGGGCTTCCTCGAAGCGATCGAGCCACAAAAGTGCGTTGGCGTGATTATGCAGTGTTTCGAGATGGTCGATATCGACCAGGAGCGCGGCTTCGAATTTCTCCAGCGCCTCCTCAGGCTTCTTCAGACCAAGCAACGCCAATCCGAGATTGTTCAGCGCATCGATCCGCCTCGGCTCAAGCGCAAGCGCCGCTCGATAGTTTACGCCCGCCTCCTCAAGGCGCCCGAGCCCGAGCAGCGCGTTGCCCTTGTTATAGAGCGCATCGGCGTAGTCGGGCCGGACTGCAAGTGCATGCTCACAGCTCTGCAGGGCCTCTTCGCAACGCCCAAGGTTGGTAAGCGCCACACTGCGATTGTTGAGTGCCTCGACGTCACTCGGCACGAGGGTGAGTACCGCGTCATAGGCGGCCAGCGCTTCCTGGTGCCGCTTCAAGGCAATCAGCGCGTTGCCCCGCCGATTCAGCGCCGGCGCGTGATCCAGTCGTGACGCCAGCACAACGTCATAGTCGGCAAGCGCCTCTTTGTGACGTCCCAGCGAAGCGAGGACATTGCCGTGATTGAGCCTTGCGTCGATGTGTCCAGGCGAAAGCGCCAGCGCCTGATCGTAGCTTGCCAACGCTTCCGCGTGGCGGCCGAGGCTCGCCAATGTTCGACCGCGGTTATAGTAGAGAGAGGCGCTTTCCGCGCGCGCCGCCAGGGCTTTGTCGAACGCAGCGAGCGCCTCCTGGTGGCACTTGAGCGCATCGAGGATAACTCCGTAGTTGATCAGCGCGTCGGCTGCTCCGGGCTGCGCCTTAAGCGCGGCGGCGACTAGGCGCAGACCTTCGACCGAACGACCTTGCTGGTGCTTGAGAAGGCCGCCAAGGTGCAATGCGTCAAAATTGTCCAGCTCGATGTCAAGCACCGATTGGTAGATTCGCTCTGCTTCCTCGAGACGTCCCTGCCGGTGGAGCGCCAGGGCTTGCTCGACGAGGGGCACAGTCTGCAGGCGTAGCGCGGTTGCATGCTGGGTCATGCGGTCATTCACAGTGAAAGACCTGCGCGCGGAACGTGGCGCATCTCTTCTGCGCGGCGCTTTCGCGTGGATCGCCGCCGCCAATTGGACTTAACGCGAATAACGTCGGACAAGATGGTTAACCAAGCGTAAGTCCGGACGTGAGAAAGTCAAAATTAACCGCGCTCGGGTACAACCGGCCCGGGCCTCATCGCGCCAGGAATCCGCGGAATGGGCATTGGAGCTATCGGGAGCACGCAGTCGTTCTGGCAGCAGGACCAGAGCTACTGGCAGCAAGCCCAGGCGAACGACAATTCCATCTCGGCCACCAATTCAGTGATCAATGCCATCGGTGCGGCCCAAACCAATTTGGGCAAGGGCCTCGCCAGCATTGCCAACCAGACCGCTCTAAGCCGCGTCCATTCCCAATTGTCCGCGGCAATCCAGGACATCTTGAACGGCAACACCGGCTCGTCATCGTCGAGTTCCTCCGGTGCGTCCTCTTCATCCTCTTCCAACTCGTCCCCGTCTCCTGCCACCGGAACCGGAACGGCGGCACTTTCGATAAGCACCCCCCTATCACTTCTCGGGATTCTCGCCGGCGGCACGATTACGATCGGTGCCGGCGCCAAGGCGACGACGTATAGGTCGACCGGAACCGATACGGTCGGCGATCTGATGAACGCGATCAATGCGAACGACTTTGGCAACGCGGCGGTGACCGCATCGCTGAGTCGCGACGGCAGGCTGGTGCTCACCAGCAAGAACGACACCGACACGATTACGGTCGGAGGCATTTACGCCTCCAACATCGGCTTCGCCGTGGGCAATAAAACCTTCACGGCAACCAAAGGCACGTCCTCTTCTTCGACCGCATCGAGCGGAACGGGAACATCGGCCCCCACCGCAAACGCTGCGAGCAGCAGCTCCAATGGTAACTCGACCAGCGGGGCCACCAGCAAAAAGAGCTATTCGACGGTGGCTTTTGAAACGCTCAGCAGCGCCTCATCGCTGTTGTCTGATTCCGGCGCCGGCGGTACTCTTGTTGATATGCTGGCCTGATCGGCAAGTTTCAGAGACGCCAAACGCGCAAATCGTCAAGCCGCTGAGTTAGGCCGCGGCGAACTGCGACGACAGGTCGCCGCAGAACGCTATCTGGCCCACGTGTTTGAGCCTGGAATTAAGATCGGCCCAGATTTCGCCTCCGATATCGCTCCAGCGCTTGCAGAAGGCGAAATCCTCGCTCAGATACGTGCCGTCCTCGGTGATCATGCTCTCAAAAAGGGCAAATCGCTTTTCGCTCTCGACCGCTGCGTCGAGCGAATGGTCACGCTTGTATCGCAGGCGCGGGTAGCTCGCGCACATTCGTTCCAATGCTGCCCGCCGGATCATCAAAAAACCAGTGCCGGCATAACGTACCTTGACGAATCCGGATTGCGCTGTGACGGCATTCGGATCGTCGACTTCGAAGACGTATTGCAGCGCCGCAGCCGCCGGATTGGGACGCGCCGCCTCGATGGTTGATTTGACTTTGGCCCAATCGATCCGCTTGACCGGATAGACCGCAGCACACACCTCGGCCCCGCACTGGACTAGCCGCAGGACCTGCTCCGGCTCGAAGCCGATATCCGCGTCCACGAACAGCAGGTGGGTCGCGTCCGCGTCGTCGAGGAATTGCGAAATCAGGCTCGCGCGCGCGCGAGTGATCAAGGCATCACCCTCCTTGAACCGCACCTTCAGATTGACCCCGGAACAGGATCGCAGCTGAGTTTGCAGCTTCAACAGCGAAGCGGCGTATTGGACGGAAATCTGCCCGCCGAAGCACGGAGTCGCAATGACGAGGCTTATGCCGGTGGATGCATGGGAATTGGACATTGGGGGGAACCGTCAGGGGGGAACCGTTTGAAGTTACGGTTTCCAAATTATAACTAGCAGCTAGCCAGTTATTGGTTAACGCCGGCTTAAGGAAGCACAAAAGCCACCAAACGTGCCGAAATTCCTGTGTCGCGAGCGTGGCAGCCGGTCAATTCTAACGCCTGTATTAACAGCAACAGTTCGCGAGCATCCGGCAAATCCCGGGCGAACTCACCCGATTTACGCGTCTTTAAGCGAAATAAGGCAAACGTCTGATAACCGATCATGCGATCGGAACATGCACTCGCCGGTACGGCACGTACAGCAAGTGCAAGCCAGTACGGCCTGTAACCAGTAGAGGTACCACGATGTCTGACATTACCCTTTCCACGGGCATTCGGCAGAACCTGCTGTCGCTGCAGCAGACTGCCGCCGACCTGACCACGACCCAGGAAGCGCTGGCTACGGGCAAGGCGGTCAACTCCGCCGCCGACAACCCGAGCGCCTATTTCACCTCGCAGAATCTCACTAATGAGGCCCACTCCCTGAGTTCCCTGCTCGATCAGATCGGGCAAGGCCTGCAGACGATCAATGCCGCCACCAACGGGCTCCAGGGCATCACCAGCCTGCTGCAGCAGGCGCTGTCGACCGTGCAGCAGGCGCAGTCAGACCCGTTTACGACGGCGGCGGCCACGACCGGAACGGTCAGCCTGTCCACCGGCGCTCCCAGTGCCGCGGCCGGCAATCTGCTGCTCAGCGTCGGGTCCACGACCGCCACGATCGCTATTACCTCGGGTGAGGCCCTGAGCGCTATCGAATCCGCGATCAACAGCGCCAGCACGAGCACCCTCGGCGGCGCCGTGACCGCGAGCGACAACGGCAGCGGAGATTTAGTGCTGAGCTCCACCTCGACCGTTTTCACGGTTGGCAATAATGCCACCGCGACGGGGCTCGGCCTCACCACTGGACTCGCTACCGGCACCAGCACCACGCGCTCGTCGCTGCAGACGAACTACAACACGCTGCTGACGCAGATCAATCAGTTGGCCGCGGACTTCGGCTATAACGGCGTCAATCTGATCGGCGGCAACAATCTGCAGATCAATTTCAACGAGACCGCCACCAGCTCGCTGACTATTGACGGCGTGAACTTTAATGCTGCGGGTCTCGGCCTGTCGTCACTCAGCGGCTCGGGGGCCGGCTCTTTCTTCGACAGCAGCGAACTGTCGAGCCTGGTCACTAACATCAACACTGCCATCTCGAACGTGCAGACCCAGACCGAGACCTTCGGTACCAACTCGTCGACGATCACGACCCGGCAGACGTTCACCACCGCCACGATCAACACCCTGCAGACCGGCGCCAGCAACTTGGTGGCGGCGGATCAGAACCAGGAAAGCGCCAACCTGCTCACCGAGCAGACCCAGCAGCAGCTGGAAATCTCGGCCCTTTCGATCGCCAACCAGGCGAACCAGTCGGTGCTCAAACTGTTCGGCTAAAGCTTCTGGTACAGGCCTGCTTGCAGGCGGCGGGGCAGAAATGCCCCGCCGTTTTTACTGGCGGTGCTTTGGTTCCGCCGATTTGGCGGCTCGGCCACGGCCTCAATGGTCGATTAACAGGTTTTGTACAATGTCTTTTAGCCAACTTGCCGCCAATCGGTAGCCAAAAGGAGCGCCTTGCGGTGCATTACGCGAGCAAAGCCTATGCGAAAACCGCCAACGAGATCGCCGCGCCACGTGAGCTCGAGGCCAGTCTGCTGCTGCAAGCCGCCGCGAAACTGCAGGCGGTGCGCGATTCCTGGAAGCACAAGCCCGAGGGCCTCAGCGACGCGCTTATGTACAATCGCCGTCTTTGGACGGTGTTCCTCGAACTCGCTGATTAAAGATGACGGCAGACTGCCGGCGCCGTTGCATGAGAATCTCAAGACTCTCGGCGCATTCGTCATGTGTGAGACGTTTTCGCTGATGACCAAGCCGAAACTGAAGCATCTGGAATCTCTCATCAAGATCAATTGCCGGATTGCTGCCGGACTGAGCGGTCGCCACTAGCAGCCGCGACGGGCAAACCGCTTCCTCGCGACGTGTTCGGTCAGGCATCTCCGCCAGCTCACAACCTGCAGTGATCGCTGCGGCTATTCCTCGACCGCGGGCGGCAGGGCTAATGCCTCAGTTTGTTAACTGAGAGGTTCCTGGCCGGCGGGCTCCCTCTTGGACGGAATGCCGGGACCGATCCACGCCCCGGACAACGCCGGACTCGCTCGGCGAGAACCTCCCCGCGAGAGCTGCAACAATGCATTAACCTTATTACGGTAAATATTGGGTCACCGTTCTGGATCGAGCCGGTACGGCACGTACAGCAAGTGCAAGCCAGTACGGCCTGTAACCAGTAGAGGTACCACGATGTCTGACATTACCCTTTCCACGGGCATTCGGCAGAACCTGCTGTCGCTGCAGCAGACTGCCGCCGACCTGACCACGACCCAGGAAGCGCTGGCTACGGGCAAGGCGGTCAACTCCGCCGCCGACAACCCGAGCGCCTATTTCACCTCGCAGAATCTCACTAATGAGGCCCACTCCCTGAGTTCCCTGCTCGATCAGATCGGGCAAGGCCTGCAGACGATCAATGCCGCCACCAACGGGCTCCAGGGCATCACCAGCCTGCTGCAGCAGGCGCTGTCGACCGTGCAGCAGGCGCAGTCAGACCCGTTTACGACGGCGGCGGCCACGACCGGAACGGTCAGCCTGTCCACCGGCGCTCCCAGTGCCGCGGCCGGCAATCTGCTGCTCAGCGTCGGGTCCACGACCGCCACGATCGCTATTACCTCGGGTGAGGCCCTGAGCGCTATCGAATCCGCGATCAACAGCGCCAGCACGAGCACCCTCGACGGCGCCGTGACCGCGAGCGACAACGGCAGCGGAGATTTAGTGCTGAGCTCCACCTCGACCGTTTTCACGGTTGGCAACAATGCCACCGCGACGGGGCTCGGCCTCACCACTGGACTCGCTACCGGCACCAGCACCACGCGCTCGTCGCTGCAGACGAACTACAACGCGCTGCTGACGCAGATCAATCAGTTGGCCGCGGACTCCGGCTATAACGGCGTCAATCTGATCGGCGGCAACAATCTGCAGATCAATTTCAACGAGACCGCCACCAGCTCGCTGACTATTGACGGCGTGAACTTTAATGCTGCGGGTCTCGGCCTGTCGTCACTCAGCGGCTCGGGGGCCGGCTCTTTCTTCGACAGCAGCGAACTGTCGAGCCTGGTCACTAACATCAACACCGCCATCTCGAACGTGCAGACCCAGACCGAGACCTTCGGTACCAACTCGTCGACGATCTTGACCCGGCAGACGTTCACCACCGCCATGATCAACACCCTGCAGACCGGCGCCAGCAACTTGGTGGCGGCGGATCAGAACCAGGAAAGCGCCAACCTGCTCACCGAGCAGACCCAGCAGCAGCTGGAAATCTCGGCCCTTTCGATCGCCAACCAGGCGAACCAGTCGGTGCTCAAACTGTTCGGCTAAAGCTTCTGTGCAGGCCTCTGGGGAAAAGCGGCGGGGGCAAATGCTCCGCCGTTTTTCTATTCTGTCGGCACCTGCACTCGCTTACCTCCGAAACGATCAGGCGGCGCGAGGAAAATTCAAGCGCAGTCGATCGCGCAGATGAGGAATGCGCTTCACATCCATCTTGCTCGCCAGAATCCGCAAATACAGCAGCTCTTCCTTCGTGGCGACGGCAAACTCACCGAATTCGCGTTGCCCGTCGCGCAAGTCGGCTTCCGAAAGAGCGTCTTCGAACAGATCCAGCCAACCCGATCTCTCAAAATCAGCCACCGCGCCTTCGTGAAATGCCACTTTTTGGCGGTCGCGAATGAACACCGGCAGCTCGGAGGGATAGAGGTCGTACAGCGCCCGCAGCGGGGCCTTGCCGATCCGCGCATTGTCAACCTGTTTCACCAGCGCCGCCCTGTCGAGCTCAATAGAATATTTGACCACAGATTGGTCCAGGAAGGGCTCGCGCATTTCGAGGCAGAACTGCATGGAGCAACGATCGACCCTCTGAAGATTCGCGCGGTGCATCATCCCCAGACATTGCTTCTGCGCATAACGGCCCATCCCGTTCGAGTGCGTGAACGCATATTCGAGTGGCGAATAACCGGCGAACAGTTCGTCGGCACCTTCGCCGCACAGCGCAACGCGAAAGCCATCCTGACTGATGCGCTTGGAAGCCAGATAGGTGTGGAGACCGGGGCGGATAATCGCGGGTTCGAACGCTTCCACGGCTTCGACTACCGATTCGAGGAGAGACAGAGTTCCGGTCCCGTATCTTTCGACCGAGACCTCGCGGAGATCAAAACCACTGTCATCAGCATAGCGCTTGGCGTAATCGTAGTCCTTTGCGCCGCTTCCAACGGCTATGTAACCCGGCATCTCCGGGCGAAATCGCCGCGCGTAATGCGTGACGAGCGTGCTGTCGATGCCGCCGCTAAACAGCGCCGCGACCGGCAGGTCCATCGGCAGGCGCACGCGCACGGCCTCCGACAGAATGTTGTCGAGCTCCCGCGGCGACGCAGTCCCAAGGACGCTTGAAGACGGCAGGTTATAATGGCGTTTGCAGAACGCGCGGGTCAACGTGTGGCCTGGAGGCAGCAGTACGACTTCATCGGATTCGGTCGCGTCGAGCAGCGGCCGCATCTCCGAGCAGAATAAAATGCCCTTTGGCGACAGCGTCAGATAGAGTGGCTTTACCCCAAAAGGGTCGCGCGCTGCAACGAAATCGCCGACCGCCGTATCGACCGCCACGAAGGCGTACATGCCCGACAGGCGCCTAACCCCTTCCGCTCCCCACGCCGCCAGGACGTTCGCGATCACCTCGGTGTCGCACTGGGTGCGGAAACGGACGCCGAGGGTCTCTAATTCATCGCGCAACGCGACATGGTTGTAAATTTCACCGTTGAAAGAGACGAGAAAGCGCCCATCGAACGATGTCTGCGGTTGCATGCCATTGGACGCATCCACAATGCGCAGCCGGCGCGTGCACATTGCCACGGTGTTGCCTATCGTCACGAGCGGATCGGTTACGTCGCCCCGATGCAACAAACCCGCGATTAGACGGCGGACAGCCGCCTCGGCGCCGTCCCAATTAATGGCAACTGCGATACCGCACATTCGGCGCCCCCCCGCGCGAGCATCGAAATCCGCGGTTTCGGTCAAAGACGACCGAAACCACGTCAGTTCGAGTGCAACGGTAGTTCGTTAACTTTAACAGCCGGTTAGCGGAGCGCTTCGCCGAGCGGCCGGGAGTCCTTGCGTAACCGGGATGGCCATCTTCTGTTTTATCAATAACAGGATATTAACGGGGAATCCGTACAAAGCAGCAAGGCAAACACACAGACCAAGGTCCGCGAGAATCTCACGCGGCTTGGCATGTGGATTATGGCGGAAACTTTTTCGCTGATGAGCAAGCCTATGCCCGATCATTTGAGGAACATCATTAAGATCAATCGCGGCATCGCCACGGGCTTGCGCGCCAAATCTTAGTGGCCGAGATGATCGATGAGGCCGAGATGATCGATGAGGCCGATCTGATTTCGGGCGACCTCTTGAAGGCGGCCACCGTCAAGTTTCTGAGCGAGACCAAAGCTAGGGTTAAGCAGGAGCAAAAAGGCCTGCTGGGCATCTTCGACAGCTGGTTCGCGCGCGTGATCAAAGCGCTCATTTCCTTGGATCGGGGCCGCCCGTGGGAAGAAAGCGTAAGGGAGCTAGCTTCACGGTCGCCCGCTCAGGGCCAAGGCCTGCAATGGGATTTGCAGCGACTCCGGCTGTTTCTTGATCGCCGGCAGCAGGGCCGGTTTGTCGAGTTCGCCGAACGCGAGCGGTCGGCCGCTCATTATCATCCGCGCTACGGCACCGAGTTTGGCATCGATGTGCTGCTGACCTGCCAGGGCGCTCCTTCGCTGATGCGTTGGCGCGGCCGGCCGCTGATGAAAACGGTGTTCGATTTCGCCATGTACCCGGCGCTGATCGAGGAGCTGCGTCCGCGAACGGTGTTCGAAATCGGCTCCGGCCTGGGCGCGAGCGCCATCTGGTTCGCCGACAATCTGGCGCTCTGCGGGATCGACGGCCGGGTCCATTCGGTCGATCGGGTGAAGGTCGAGGCGCAGCATCCGGGCGTCGTCTTCCATCAGGGCGATTGCTCCGACCCGCAACGGCTGTTTGATCCCGACCTGCTGCGCTCGGAACCGCATCCATGGCTCGTGGTGGAGGACGCCCACCACAACGTGGCCGCGGTCATTGAGCGGATGCACGAATGCCTCTTGCCCGGCGATTATCTCGTGATCGAAGACAGCGAAGTGAAACGTGAGGCGCTGCGGAAATTTGTCGGCGACCATCCCGGTCGCTATCTGGTGGACACGCGGTTCACCGATTATTTCGGCCGCAACGCCACCTGCGCGGGCGATTCGATATTTGTCAGGACCAAAGCGGAAGGCGACTAGCGCGCAATAGCGACAGCCCGCCGTTTTTAGCTTACCCGGTCACCGGCGCGAGAAAATTCACCAGGCTCAACTGCGCGAGCCGCGCCGTCACCGACATCGACGCTGATAGGCTGTTCTGCAAAGCCAAGATCTGCTCGCCGATCTGATTCTGATTGATGCCTTCCATGCCCTGCAGCATGCCGGTCAGCGTGTTCTGCGTCTGCGTGTTCAGATCGCTGGCGTTCTTCACGGTGGTTTGCGCATTGGCGAGGTCGGCCTCGATATCGGCGACCGATTGCGTGCCCGATTGCGGGGTGAGGTTGGTTATGACCTTCTGACTCAACGCATCGTAGCTCGCCTGGGCGTTCGGATCGTTCGCCGAAAACGTCGTCGCCGCGAGCGCGCCGATATTGGCCAGGAGGTTGGCGAATGCCGGCTCGTTGGCGCGCATGCCGTAGGCGACGGTGGTCGACGGGCCGACCTGCGCCAGCGCGGTCTGCAGCGCCGGCGTGCCGCCGTTTTCCCCGGTGTACCAGAACACGGTATTCGCCGGCGTGCCGCTCACCAGCGACATGGAGGCGTCGTAGGGCGCAGGCCCGGCGACGATCTGCGGCGGGTCGGAGTTGAAGAAGTCGTTGGCGGCGGCGATGGCGGAGGCCGCCGGCAGCGCGGTCTGCGCGAGATTGCTCAGCGCGCCGGTCAGCGCCGTTTGCAAATTGGTCGCCGTAGCGCCCGCGGTCGCGCCGATGGTGAATTGATTGGCGCCGGGCGGCGATGCGTTGGTCGCCGTGAGCGTGATGGTCTGGCTGCTGCCGTCGGGCAGCGTGAGGTCGAACTGGATCGTATCGCCGGCATTCGGCGGCGTGGCGCCGATATCGACCGAGACCGAGGGCGGGCTCCCGGTCGGACCGGTGACGGTCGCGCCGGTCAGGCTCGAGTTCACGCTGCCGAGCGTGAAACCGAATGGCGAGCCGTCCTGGCTGACCGTCATGGTCGAAGTCGCCGTCGCCAGGCTGAGGCGCCCGAGATTGCCGACGCCGAGATCGGCCTGCTGACGTTCGGAGATCACCTGCTTGAGGCCGGCCTGCGCGCCATTGCCATTGAGGATGACATCGGTGCTCGCGACCGCAGGCTGATTCACCGCGCTGCCCGAGAAGATGTAGTTGTTGCCGACCTGGGTATTGAGCAGCGAGACGATCTGATCGAGCGCGCTCGCGGCGCTCTGCTGCGCCGGCGTCTGCCCGTTGCTGTCGAGGTTGAACGCCCCCGGCTGTTCCAGCGATTGCTGGACCGTGTTGGCGGTGCTGTCGATGCCGGTCAGCGCCGCCTGGGCGATGCTCAGCGTGGTGCCGACGGTCGTGGCGGTGCTGCTGTAGCCGTTGAGCGCGGCGAGCTGCGCGCTCAGCGACAGCGCCAGGCCGGCCTGCGAGCCGAGGCCCGAATAGGTCTGCGTCGCCTGCCCGGTGCCCAGCTCCGCGCTGAGCTTGTCGAGCTGATTGTTCATGTTGGTCACCGCCTGGATGTTGGCGGCGGTGATCGATCCCGGTCCGGTGATGCTCATTACGCCACCATCTGCAGCAGCGCTGACATCATTTGTTGGACCGTCGACATCACCCGCGCATTGGCGCCATAGGCGTTCTGCAGCGCGATGAGGTTCGACATCTCGGTATCGATATTGACGCCCGATTGTTGGTTGAAACGCTGCTGCAACGCGGTCACGACCGCATCCTGGCCCTGCTGGAGATTGGTCGCCGCGTTCGCCGCCTGGCTCTGCTGGCTGGCGATCTGGCTCATGAAGTTGGCGAGGTTGCCGCTGAACGGCGCCTGCGCGGTGCCGATTCCGGTGGTCGGCGAATAGGTCAGGTTGGCGCTGGTCATCTGGTTGAGAATGAAATTCGGGCGGGTCGGGTCACCGGCCGAGGTATTCGCCGCGTAGGCGACGAGATCCCCGGGGGAAGCCAGCAGCGCGCTGTTGACGGTGATGCGGCCGGCAAGGCCGGTGGTCTGCGAGCCGCCGGACGTGAGCGCGCCGGTGATCGGCTGGATGCCGTCGAGAAACAGCGGAAGCTGCGGGTTGCCGCTGGTAAGCGAGGTCATCGTCGCCGTCGCCGACAGCGAGTTGACGACGTTGCCGCTGGCGTTGGCGTTGACCACCTGCAATGTCCCGGCCGACGGCGTCGAGAACTGCAGGTTGGATCCGAATGCCGCGTTGAGCTGGGTGACGACCGAGCCGAGGCCGCCGGAAAAATCGACGCCGATGATCTGGCCGTTCGGATTGGACGGCGCGGTCTGCAGCGGCAGCGACCCGCCCTGGCCGAGCGACACGATGGTGATCGTATGCTGGGTATTGCCGGAATCGGTGTAGGTGAGCTGCACCGAGTTTCCCGGCAGCACGCCGCCGACGCCGACGCTGAATCCGGTCTGCGGCCCGGCCCCGGCCGGCGTACCGCTCGTCGTCTGGTTCGACAACGCCTGCGACATCTGATTGGCCAACTCGTCGAGCTGGTTCTGCGCCTGCGGCAGGATGCTGTCGCGCATCTGCAGGAAGCCGGCAATCTCGCCCGACTGGATGGCGCCATTGGCGATCAGATCGGTGGTGGCGCCGCCCGGAGAGGTGAGCGTGATCGTCCCGGCATTGTCCTGGCTTGGATTGGCGCTCCATAGCGCCGTCGCCGAGAGCGTTCCGACATTGTTGAACGCGAGCTGGGAAGCCTGCACGCTGCTGACAAGCTGCAAGCCGGTCCCGGTGAAGATCGAGATCTGGTCGCCCGGATTCTGCACCACGCGCACGTTCATCAGCTGGGCGAGCTGGGTGACGTCGCGGTCGCGCTGGTCCTCGAGCGCCGCGGCGGCGCTATCGGTTTGCGATCCGCCCGCAAGCTGACCGTTGATCTGCGCAATCTGCTGCAACGTGTTGTTCGCCGTTTGCACGTCGGCGGCGATTCCCTGCTCCGCCTGGGTGCGCAATTGCTGAATGCCCGTCGTCATCGAATTGAGATTCTGCGCCATGGCCTGGGCGGAACTGAGCACCGCGGCTTGATTGGAATACGAGCTGGGACCGGTCGACAGCGACTGCAGCGCGGTAGTGAAATTGTTGAAGATTGCGTCGAAAGAGCTCTGCGATCCCGGCGTGCCGTAGATCTGCTGGAGCTGCTGGTAGAGCTCGCGAAGTCGTGTCGGCGTAGGAACCGCCGGCGGTCTCGGTCCACAACTGATCCTGCAGCAGCGTGTCGAGATTGCGGTTGATGCCGGTGGTATCGACGCTCGTCCCACCTTCGCCGGCCGTGCCGACCTCGACGTTGCTGATGCTCTCGTCGACGTAGCCGGGCGTGTTGGCGTTGGCCACGTTCCCGGCGATCACCGAGAGGCCCTGCTGGGTCGTGTTCACGCCCGCCAAAGCGGCGGATAACGCCTGGGAGAGGCCCATCGTTCTAGCCGTCCACGCGGCTTACCGGTCGCCGACCCGAAGCGGCCGCGATCCTCACTGGATGACCTGGAGCAAGCTTTGGATCATCTGGTTGGCGGTCGTCATCACGCGCGCATTAGCCGAATAGGCTTGCTGCGCCACGATCAGCTGGCTGAACTGGGTGGCGATATCGACGTTCGACGACTTCCAGCGAGCTGCCGACGATCTTGCCGGTGGCCGAGAAATTCGGCGGCCCGGAATCCGGGCGTGGCCGCAAAGGCGTCGCCGTTGAGCGCCTGCAGCGAATCCTCGCCGTTGAAGGTCGCCAAGGTGACCTCGGCGAGCGGGATCGTCTGGCCGTTGGTGAAGGTGCCGACCACGCGATTTTGGCTGTCGACCGAGACCGATTGAAGCTGGCCGGCGGCAAAGCCGTTCTGCTGCAGCTGGCTCACCTGCGCCGTGGTGCTCGAGGACGCAAATTGCGTAAGACCGTTGTTGCCGAACTGAAGCTGGACGTTGCCGAGCGAGTCGCCGTTCACGGTCAGGTTTTGCAGCGTCACGCCGGAAAGCGGCGGCGTCATTTCGCCGGCCGCATTGAACGTAAACGTCGTGCCGGCGTTCTGCCACGCTGACTTGCGTGCCGGTGGCGTTGCGGTGTTGGTCTGGTAGAACAGCTGCCACGTGTCGGTGCCGCCGGTGGCGGCGCTGCTGACCTTGGCCCAGCGGAACTCGACGTTCACCGGGTTGCCGTCGGCATCGTAGGCGGTGATCGAGCCGCCGTCGATCGACTCGCTGTTGAAGGTCGTGAGGTCGTTGCCGATCACCGTACCGTTGTACGGGAAGGCGGTCGTATTCTGGATGCCGAAATTGGCGGCCGTGGCGGTGCCGCCGACGACGATGTTGGCGGTCGAGTTGGTCGCCGTCAGGTTGATGTCGCCGGTGGCGTCGACCGACCCGATCACGCCGGTCAGGTTTTGGACCGCGGTCTGCAACTCGGCGAGAGTGGCGACCTGGCCGGCTCCGGTTCCGAAGGTGATGGTCTGCGGGGTGCCGCCGCCGACGCTGACGGTCAAGGTTTGATTCTGCGATGCGGCGCCCTGCGTCAACAGATCGGTCGGCGGGAAAGCCTGGTGTCCGGCGCCGAACCCGATCGCCGCGATGGCGGCGGCGGTGCCGCCGACGGTGATCGATGCGGTGGGCGTTGTGCCGGTGAGGACGAGCGCCCCGCCGATCAAAGTGGCGCTGCACGTTCGCGGTGCCGCTATTGATCGCGTTCATCAGATCGGCCGAGCGTGGAGGTCGCGCCCGCGGTGAAGCTCGTCGTATTGGTGCCGTCGCTCACCGTATAGACGTCGCCGTTGATCAGCGCCGTGCCGCTGGTGAGCGTGGCGACCGTGCCCGGTTCCGGTCGCGAGCGCGTCCGGCAGGAGCGTCGCCCCGGCTACCGCTGATCTGCGCGCCGGCGACCGGATTCGTCTGGAAGCTGGCTTGATTGAGCAGCGCCGGCAGGCGAGCTTGGAAGGTTCGCCTGATATTGAATTTGCGTCGTTTCCTGCGCCGGCACGAAATTGTTGTGGAACTGCAGAACCTGAGGGACGCTGCCTTCGGGATTGCCGGTCGTCGCGTTGACCGGGATGCCCATGAGATAATAGCCGGCGCCGTTGACCAGATTGCCGTTGGCGTTCAATCTGGAAATTGCCGGCGCGCGTATAATCGCTGACCCCGTTGAAGACCGGCTGATTGTCGGTAAATCCGGTGGGCTTCGCCACCACGAAGAAGCCGTCGCCGTTGATGGCCATATCGGTGGAGACGCTCGTGCTCTGGATCGCGCCCTGAACCGTATTCGTGGCGACCGAGCCCGCGATCACGCCGCCGGCGGTCTGCTGTCCCGCGGCAGCCGCGGAGACCAGATCCTGGAAGCTCGTGTCGGTTTCCTTGTAGCCGGTGGTCTGCGAGTTCGCGATGTTGCCGGAAATATTCTGCAACGCGAACGACTGTGCCTGCAGACCAGTCACCGCGCTGGTCAATGCATCGAAGATACCCATGACATTTTCTCCAACTCGATCTTCAACTCGACAAGCGGACCGCGCGCGAGGGGGCGGTCCTACTCCTGGCCGGTCTGCAGCAAGCCCCGTGCCGGAAAATTATCTCCGTCTAATTCAAAGAGATGACGGTTGCAGGGTGGGTCCTGCCTGGTACGGATGTGCCGGCCTCCGGGCAGAAATTGCCGAGTTGCGGCCCGCCGGCGAAGCTGCCGCCGCGCCGGCGCCTTGTGACCGGCAAGGACGGCGTGCTTAATTCCGATCGGGATCAACCGAGCGAGAACTCATGCGTTTCGAAGGAACCAGCGCCTATGTCGCCACCGACGACCTCAAGGTCGCGGTCAACGCCGCCATCGCCCTCGAGCGGCCTTTGCTGGTCAAGGGCGAGCCCGGGACCGGCAAGACCGTGCTCGCGATCGAGATCGCCAAGGCGCTCGCCGCGCCGCTCATCGAGTGGCACATCAAATCGACCACCAAGGCGCTGCAGGGGCTCTACGAATACGACGCGGTGGCGCGGCTGCGCGACAGCCAATTGGGCGACGCCCGCGTCAAGGACATCCGCAACTACATCAAGCGCGGCAAGCTGTGGGACGCGTTCGTCTCCGACGAGCGGCCGGTGCTGCTGATCGACGAGATCGACAAGGCCGATATCGAGTTTCCCAACGACCTGCTGCAGGAGCTCGATCGCATGGAGTTCTTCGTCTACGAGACCGGCGAGACGATCCACGCCCGGCGCCGGCCGATCGTGGTGGTGACCTCCAACAACGAGAAGGAGCTGCCCGACGCGTTCCTGCGCCGCTGCTTCTTTCATTACATCCGCTTCCCCGATCCGGACACGATGCGCGCGATCGTCGAGGTGCACTTCCCCGGCGTGAAGCATCGCCTGGTGGCGGAGGCGCTCAAGCTCTTCTATGAGATCCGCGACGTGCCCGGCATGAAGAAGAAGCCGTCGACCTCCGAGCTGCTCGATTGGCTCAAGCTCCTCATGGTCGAGGACATCTCCGCGGAGACGTTGCGCGAGCGCGACCCGAAGAAGCTCATTCCGCCGCTGCACGGCGCGCTGATCAAGAACGAGCAGGATGTGCACCTGTTCGAGCGGCTCGCCTTCATGGCGCGGCGCGAGGGGCGCTAGGCGCTCACCACAACGGGCGCATGCTGAAGGAGTAGGTGGCGCCGAGCCCGAAGGTGAGCTGGTTCGGCGATCCGCGCTGGGTCACCAGCGGGGAATCGGCGGCGGAGCCGGTAAGCCGTTCATACTCGACGAA
Source organism: uncultured Alphaproteobacteria bacterium (assembly GCA_963695665.1). GTDB lineage: Bacteria > Pseudomonadota > Alphaproteobacteria > Rhizobiales > Xanthobacteraceae > BOG-931. The sequence goes on along the minus strand of CAVOHL010000033.1, from coordinate 442,842 downwards.
GGCGTGCGCCGCCCATTGCGGATTCCAGAAATACTCCAGCTGGCCGCCGGCGCCATATGAATAGAGGCCGCCGCCGGCATTGTAGACCGGCAGCATCGGCAGGCCGGCGATCGTCGAGGCCGCCGATTGGGCGGCATTGATGCTGAAATAGGGGGAGACCGCGGCGGCCGACTGCGCGGTTGACCCGCGGTCCGCCGGAAAGCCGGAATTGTCCGATCGGAACCACCGCGTCGAGGAACGCGTCGCCGGTCACGCCGGTCTCGCCGCCGAAACCCTGGCGAAGCTCGGTACGCAGGCGCAGCCAAGGTACCGGCCAGAACTCGGCAAAGGCGCCGGCCTGCACGGCGAAATCCACATTCCCGAGGCCGTTGAGCTCGGTGTATTGCGACGCCGTGCGCTCCCAGACCAGCTGCACGGCCGGCCCGATCTTCAGTCCCCCCAAATTAAGGACGCTAAAACCGAAGCTGTCGCGCGGCCCGAAATAGGTCGGCGGCGTGCCGGCGTCGCGAATGCTGAGCAGCGGAAGCCCGCTCAAGGCAAATTTGCCTTCAGGAGCGCCCGGCCAGGCCGGAACCAACTGCGCCTCGCGCTCCCAACGTCACGATCCAGTCGGGAGCAGCCGGGACGTAGGTCGCGGAAGGCGCCGGAATCGACGCCGGCGGCGCGACCGGCATATCCGCCGCCACGGCCAGACCCGGCATTGCGGCGATGAAAGCCGCAAGCGCAATGCGCCACCCCCTCAATGCCACGGATACGCCCCCTTACCCGCCGCGCATACGGTGCCCCATTATAGAACGACATCGCTCCGTGCGCGACAGCGAACGCGTTGGCCGGCGGCGTTATGCAACGGTGGTTAGCAATTTGTTGCCGGCCGGGGACCGAGGCAGCCGAGCCGTCTTCCGCCGCGTCCGGCTCAGGCTTTGGCTCCTTGCGGCCGCCGGCCGCGCGGCGCCGACTGCGTCGAAGCGATGGGCTGCTGTGCCCGTGTCGCTGATTGATCCATTGTCTCGATCGCGGCGGCCGGTGGAATGATCGATTTCGGTCCGTCCTTTGACGATCCGCGCGGCTGCGGCGCTGCGGCCGCGCGCGCATGTCCGCCTCTTCCGTCGATGGCCGCGCGTGCTCGACCGGCGGCGCCATCTCGGCGGCGAGCGTGCGGTGCGCAATGTCGCCGACGCGAGCGCGGCGTTCGGCGATGGCATCGCCTGCGCGCCTGATCCAATAATACATCTGCGTGGCCGCACGACCGAGCAGGCCGCCCGCCCAGACGAGCTCGAACGGCGTGAATTGCTTCCAGGTGTGATCGCCCTCGACGATGGCCCGGGCAATGAGGTTGCCGGCGAGCGCGGTGGTATTGAGACCATGGCCGCCGAAGCCGCTCGCAAGCCACACATGCGCGCCAAGCTCGCCGATCTGCGGCATGCGGTGGATCGTGTTGCCGAGCGTGCCGGACCAGGCGTAATCGACGGTGACGTCGCCGAGTTGCGGATAGGTCTTCTTGATGTCCGCTGTCAGCGAGCGCAGGTAACGGCGCGGATTTCCTCGCCATGTCGTCGCCCGCCCCGACCACATCAGCCGGTCGCCATCGACGATGCGATAATGATTGTCGGCGAGATCGCTGTCGCTGACGGCGCCGCCATAGCGGACGGCTTCGCCGAGCCGCGGCCCGAGCGGGCCGGTGGTGATCACATAGGTCGTGATCGGTATCAGCGCGGCGGCAACTTGCGGCATCAGCGCGGCGATCTGCACGTTGCCGCAGAGCACCACATGACTGGCGCGCAGCCGCGCGGCCGGCGTGACGATGCGCTTGCGCACGCCGGCAGGATCGATCGACAGCGCCGGCGTCTGCTCGAAGATGCGCGCGCCGGCGCGCTCGGCGGCGGCCGCCAGGCCCAGCGCATAGTTGAGCGGATGGATATGGATCGCGCGCGGATAATGGATGGCATGAAAGTAGCGCTCGCTGCGCAGCACCGCGCGCACGCGATCGGTCGGCCAGCCCTCGATCTCGCAGCCGAGCTCGCCGAGGAGCTGGACGAGATGCATCAAGGCGTCGCCGTCATCGGTCTTGGAAACGTAAAGCCAACCTTCCTGCGCGGCGACCCCGCTCATGGCGTCGTCGCGGATGGCGTCGCGGACATAGTCGAGGCCGGCCTGCGCCAGGCCCACAGATCCTTGGTCCGCGCCAGACCGACGCGAGCGATGAGACTGTCCGGCGCCGCGGCAAAGCCGGGCAGGACGAATCCGGTGTTGCGGCCGGAAGCGTTCGCCGCAATCCGCTCGGCTTCGATCAGCGCAACCGACCAGCCGCGCCGCGCTACCTCGCGTGCCGTCGTGAGACCGGCGAGCCCGCCGCCGATCACGCACACATCGACGTCGAGGTCGACGCCGAGCGGCGGCCGCCGCGGCGCGTCGGCCATCGTCGCGGCGTACCAGCTTCGGCCATAGGCTTTGGTATCGGCTTGGTCCATCACTCTGGTTATGCGCGGCCGCCTATTGGCGCGCGGCTGCGGCCGCGCAGCCGCACATGCTAGACTGACCCTGCCGAGAAAGCGACATTGCGCAATGCGCCGTTTGCTGCTGCTACGCCACGCCAAGACCGAGCGCCCCGGGCCCGGCCAGCGCGACCGCGACCGCAAGCTCATCAAGCGCGGGCGCGCCGACGCGCCGGTCATCGGCGCCTACATGGCCCGGCACGGCCTCGTTCCCGACCTCGCCCTCGTTTCGCCGGCAACGCGGGCGGCGGAAACCTGGACGCTCGTGGCCGCAGCGCTCGGCCGGGAGCCGCGGGTCATAAAGGACGAGCGCATCTACAACGCCGCGGTCGAGACGCTCATCGGCATCATCCGCGAGACCCGCGACGCGCAGATGCTCCTCGTCGTCGGCCACAATCCGGGCCTGCACGACCTCGCGGTGCGGCTGATCGCTGCGGGCGACGTCGAGACGCGCGAGCGCGTCGCCGAAAAGCTGCCCACCTCGGGCCTGGTCGTGATCGATCTTGCCTTCGACGACTGGTCGAAGCTGCATCCCAGTTCCGGCCGGCTGGAGCGTTTCGTCACTCCGCGACTGATCGAAGCGGCGACCGATTGATCGATCGCGTTCGCGGTGCGCTCATCCCCTGTCTATTCGTAGAACTCCGGCGGCTTCTTCTGCGCGTCGGTCTGCGGCTTGTCGTGATTGATCCAGAGCTGCGCATGCTCCTTCGCCATGATGTCGGCGATACGCTGCAGCGAAGCGAGGCTCTGCTCCTTGTTGACGTTGAACGGCGGCACGCGGCGATTGTCCCAGTTGTCCTTGAAGTGGACGGCATCGCCCGAGAGCACGACCGCTCCGGTCTTCGGCAATCGGACCAGCAGCGACTGATGTCCCGGCGTATGCCCCGGCGTTGAAATGATCATCACCGAGCCGTCGCCGAACACATCCCGGTCGCCTTCGAGCAGGGTCACCGGATGCTTTGGATCAAAGCGCGGCCCGCCGCCTTCGGCCGGCCATTCGTACTCGGCCTTCTGCACGTAGAGCATGGCCTGCGGGAACTCTTCGACATTGCCGATATGGTCGGGATGGGTGTGCGAGATTGCGATCGCCTTGATGTCCGCCGGCTTGACGCCAAGCTCGGCAAGCTGGCCGGCAAGCGTCTTGGTCCGCGTCAATGTCAGCGCGCCGTTCGCACCCTTCACGCCGTCCGGCAGCGCGGCGAGCGCATCTTGAAGACCCGTGTCCCAGAGGAACCAGCCCTGCGCGTGGTGGATCAGGTAGCAATTGTCCGACAGCTGGATCGGCACCCCGACATTGACGCCGGGCGACCAGCGCGACTGGTCGGCGGCGGCGATATGGCCGCAGTCGAGGACGTAGAGCTTGTCGACGCCCGCGGCCATGGCCGGCAGCGCGCTCAATGTTGCCGCGCAAGACGGTAGCGGCGAGAGATGTGAACTTCATGAATTCCTCCCTGCTTTTCCGTTAGCGAGAAGCGTCATCCCGCCAGCGCCGCCAGGATCCGCGCCCAGCTGCGGATCCCCTTGTGGAAGCATTTGAGATCGAACTTCTCGTTGGGCGAATGCACGCGGTCGTCGTCGAGCGCGAAGCCGACCATCAGCGTATCCATGCCGAGCACGCTCTTGAAGTCGCCGACGATCGGGATCGAGCCGCCGGCGCCGACCGTCACCGCCTTCTTGCCCCACTCGTCGGCGAGCGCGGCGCGCGCCTTGGTCAGCGCCGGATTGTCGAACGCCACGTCGAAGGCCGGCGCGCTGGTGAAATTGCCGAACTCGACCGAGCAGTCGGACGGCACGCGGGCGCGGACGAAATCGCGGAAGGCGGCGCGGATTTTCTCCGGGTCCTGCGCGCCGACCAGGCGGAACGACACCTTGGCCATGGCCTTGCCGGGAATGACGGTCTTGGCGCCCTCCCCGGTATAGCCGCCGATGATGCCGTTGACCTCGGCGGTCGGCCGCGTGGAAATCTGCTCGATCAGCATGCGGTCCTTTTCGCCGGCCGGGATCTTCAGTCCGATCGGGCCGAGGAACTTTTCCGCTGTCAGCCCAAGGCCTGAGAGGTCGGCCTTGATGTCGGCCGGCAGCTCGTGGACGCCCTCGTAGAAGCCGGGAATGGCGACCGAGCCGTCCGGCCTGTGCATCGCCGCGAGAACTGCGGCGAGGACGTGGATCGGATTGCGCGCGGCGCCGCCGAACAGTCCGGAATGAAGGTCGCGGTCGGCGCAGGTGAGCCTGACCTCCTCGTAGACGAGGCCGCGCAGCGACGTGGTGATCGACGGCGTCTGCGCATCCCACATGCCGGTGTCGCAGACCAGCGCCAGGTCGCGCTTGAACTCGGCGGCATTCTCGCGCACGAAGCCGAACAGGTTTTTCGAGCCGCATTCCTCCTCGCCCTCGATCATCATGGTGATGTCGAGCGGCAGCTTGCCGGTGACCGCCTTGAACGCCCGGCAGGCCTCGACGAAGGTCATGGCCTGGCCTTTGTCGTCGCAGGCGCCGCGCGCGACAATGATCTTGCGGCCGCCGTCGAGCGTCTCGATGCGCGGCTCGAATGGCGGCGTCTGCCACAGATCGAGCGGATCGACCGGCTGCACGTCGTAATGGCCGTAGAACAGCACGCGCGGGGCCTTGCCAGCTTGGCCGTTGCCGCTTTTGCCGATCACCACCGGATGGCCGGCGGTCGGACGCACGCTCGTTTCGAAACCGAGGCTGCGGAGGTCGCCGGCAACATGCTCGGCCGCGGTGCGGCAGTGCGCGGCGTAGGCCGGATCGGTCGACACCGACTGGATGCGCAGCAGCGCGAACAGCCGATCGAGGCTCGAGTCGAGATCATGGTCGATGCGGTCGAGGACCGCAGGCAAAGTCTGCGATGCTGTCATTGGGTCACCGTTTCATTACGCCGCCGAGCGTGCCGCGCAGGACGGCCTTACCGATCGTCCCGGCGCTTTTGCTGCCCGTCTTTTTGGTGAGTTCAGCCGCGACCTGGGTGGCGACACCGGCCACGACCGCGCGCGCAACATTGCGGGCGACTTGTTGCGAGGTCGTCAGCGCCGCGCCGTGCGGCCGGCCGATCCCGAAGACATTGGCGAACCATTGGCCGATCCGGTGGAAAAAGCCAACATGCGCCGGCGCCTGACCGGGAGCGCCGGGGCATCAGGCGCACCGGGCGCACCCGCGGGCGGGAGCGCGCCGCCTCCGGCGAGGCGCTTTTGCAGGATTTCGTAGGCGGATTGCGGGTCGACGGTCTGATCGTATTTTCCCTTGAGCGGGCTCTTGGCGATGATCGCCTTGCGTTCCTCGGGCGTGACCGGACCGATGCGCGCCGACGGCGGCCGGATGAGGGTGCGATCGACCATCGCCGGCGTGCCGTTGCCTTCGAGGAACGACACCAGCGCCTCGCCCTTGCCGAGCTGGGTGATGACCTGCGCGGTGTTGAGCTTCGGGTTCGGCCGGAATGTCTCCGCCGCCGCCGCGACCGCCTTCTGATCGCGCGGGGTGAACGCCCGCAGCGCGTGCTGCACGCGGTTGCCGAGCTGGGCCAGGACCTTGTCCGGCACGTCGAGCGGGTTCTGGGTGACGAAATAGACGCCGACGCCCTTCGAGCGGATCAGCCGCACCACCTGCTCGACCTTGTCGAGCAGCTCCTTGGGCGCCTCGTTGAACAAGAGATGCGCCTCGTCGAAGAAGAACACGAGCTTCGGCTTGTCCGGATCGCCGACCTCGGGCAGCTTCTCGAACAGCTCGGAAAGGAGCCACAGCAGGAAGGTCGCATAGAGCCGCGGGCTCGCCATCAGCTTGTCGGCGGAGAGCACGTTGATGACACCGCGCCCGCCATCGGTCCGCATCAGATCGGTCACCGCCAGCGCCGGCTCGCCGAAGAATTTGGTGCCGCCCTGGTTCTCGAGCACCAGGAGCTGGCGCTGCACGGCGCCGACCGCGGTCACCGCCACGTTGCCGTATCGGGCGCTGATCTCTTTCGCGTTCTTGGAAAGATAGGACAGCAGCTCGCGCAGATCCTTGAGATCGACCAGCCCGCTGCCGTCGGCCGCCTTCAATTCCGGATCGTCATCGGCGAAGCGGAACGCGATGTTGACGATGCCCTCCTGCACGTCGTTGAGGTCGAGCATGCGCGAGACCAGGAGCGGGCCCATCTCGAACACGGTGGCGCGGATCGGATGGCCCTGTTCGCCGAACAGGTCCCAGAACACGACCGGGAACTCGTCGGGCTCGTAGTCGAAGCCCAAATCCTTGGCCCGCTTGACGAAATCGGGCTTCGCTTCGCCCCGCGCGGCGATGCCGGAGAGATCGCCCTTGATGTCGGCGGCGAACACCGGAACGCCGGCGCGGGAAAAGCCTTCCGCGAGCACCTGCAGCGAGACGGTCTTGCCGGTGCCGGTCGCGCCGGTGGCGAGACCGTGACGGTTGGCGAGCGCAAGTGCGAGATACTCGTCGCTCTCGCCCTTGCCGACGAAAATCTTCCCGTCTCGATCGGGATTCGCCATCACCCGCCCTCCTTCACCCGCGCAATGCAGCACGAACCCGCGCAGAAGCCCCGTTCGCGCGCAAAATTTTATAGTGCGCTGCGATTTTCATTTCCACCGGCACGCTTTGTTCCATGTTTGCGTTGCACGTTTGCAACGGTCGGCGCGCTTTCATTGCGTATGCGGCCGAGTAGCGCTTGTCACCCCGCACGCCAGTGTACATTATGGCGAAAACCTGTCGCGGGTGGGGCTGGCGGCGATCATGGACGCATTCATTGAGCGCGTCGTCGCGGATTTCGGCGTCGATCAGCCGACGGTCGAGAAAGCGCTAGGCATTATCCTCGACTTCCTGGCCAAGGAAGGACCGGCTGACAAAGTGCAACCGCTCCTTGCCAAGCTTCCTGGTGCTCAGGCGTTGATGCAAAAGGCCGCGAGCGACGGCGATGCCGGCATGGGCGGCGTGATGGGCGCGGGCATGCGCATGATGGCCGCCGGGCTCAGCATGGGACAAGTGCAGGACATCACCCGGCAATTCATCGCCTACGCGCGCGAGAAAGTCGGCGAGGACGAGATCGGCGGGCTGGTCGGCGCCATTCCCGGCCTGGCGCAGTTTGTTTGAGCAGGAACGTGGGTAACGCGCCGCAACTGCGGGGCTGAGGGGACATCGATTGGGTTATCCCATCACCGATATTCGAGGTATCGGCGCGGATATTGCCGTGCTCCTGAAGTCGGGGGGCATTCGCACGACCGTGAGCTTGTTGCGCTCGGCGAAGACGCCGATGCAGCGGATCAGGATCGCGGAGAAGACCGGGACCGACGAGAAGCGCGTGCTCGATTGGGTGACCGCCGCCGACCGCATGCGGGTGAAAGGCGTCGGCTGGGAATATGCCGAGCTGTTGCGCGCCGCCGGCGTCAAAACCGCCAACGAGCTCAAATACCGCAATCCGCAGAAGCTCGTCGAAAAAATGAAGGAGGCCAACGACCGGCGCAAATTGGTGCGCCTGTTGCCGTCGGAAAGCACGGTGCGGCGCTGGATCGAGAGCGCCAAGAAGCTGCCGGCCGCCATCCGCTATTGATCGGCCCCCGCTGGCCTTGCCACCGCGCCGCGGCGGCGCCGGCCGCTTGACTCATCGCCAGTGACCGCGCAAGGCGAAGCAATGGCCGCAAGGCTCGACCCCCGCACTGTTTCTAGCCCGCGCCCGGCGGCCGAAGACGGAGTGCTGGCGCGGCTCCTGGCCAACGCCGCGGCCCGTGGTCATGGGCGTCCTCAACGTCACCCCGGATTCGTTTTCCGATGGCGGCCGCTTTCTCGATCCGCAGGCGGCGCTCGCCCACGCCCGCCGCCTCGTTGCCGAGGGCGCCGATATCCTCGATATCGGCGCTGAATCGACGCGCCCCTATGGCGGCGCCGTTCGCGTGCCGCTGGCGCAGGAGCAGGCCCGGCTGGCGCCGGTGTTGCCGGAGCTCGTCGCGCTCGGCGTCCCGGTCTCGATCGATACGCTCAAGGCCGCCGTCGCCGCCTGGGCGCTCGATCAAGGTGCAGCGATCGTCAATGACGTGTGGGGGCTGCAAGGCGATCCCGACATGGCGCGCCTCGTCGCCGAGCGTGGCGTGCCGGTCATCATCATGCACAACCGCGAGGCCGCGGATCCGGCCATCGACATCATTGCCGACGTGACGGCGTTCTTCCACCGCTCGCTCGACATTGCGGCGCGCGCCGGCATCGCGCGCGAGCGCATCGTCCTCGATCCCGGCATCGGCTTCGGCAAGACGCCGGAACAGAGCATCGCCTGCATCGCCCGGCTCGATGCCTGGCGCGAATTCGGCCTGCCCCTCCTCATCGGTGCGTCGCGCAAGCGCTTCATCGATACGGTGGCACCCTCCGATCCGACCGAGCGCATCGGCGGGTCGCTCGCCGCGCATCTGTTCGCGGTCGAGAACGGCGCCGCGATCATTCGCGCGCATGATGTCGCACCGACGGTGCAGGCGCTGGCCGTCGCCGCCGCGATCAGGCGCGCACGATGAGCGACGCGATCTTCGGCGCGATCGTCGAGCGCGCAGCGGCGTGGCCGCGACGGCGACCGCAAAAATGGCTGAGGCGTTCATTGCGCTCGGCGGCAATGTCGGCGACGTGCGCTCGACCTTCGACCGGGCCATCGCGATGCTGTGCGACGGCGCTGCGGTGCGGCTTACGGCGCGCTCGTCCGACTACCGCACGCCCCCCTGGGGCATGACCGAGCAGCCGGCATTCGTGAACGCCGTCATCGCTGTCGCCACGTCCCTACCGCCGCGCGATCTCCTTGCCCGCGCCCAAGCCTGCGAGCATGCGCTCGGGCGTGACCGGCAGACGGAGCAGCGCTGGGGCCCGCGCGCCATCGACCTCGATATCCTCGCCTATGGCGATCTTGTCATCCGCGATCCGGACCTGACGCTCCCGCACCCGCATATGTTCGTGCGCGCTTTCGTTCTCGTGCCGCTCGCCGAGATCGCGCCCGACCGCGTGATCGGCGGCATTAAGGTGCGCGAGGCGCTCAAACGCGTAGACGCAAGCGGCATCGAGAAGCTGCCGCCGCGGGCTTAAGGCTCGTCCCGGCACGCCCTTTGCCCGATGGCGCAGGTTGGCCGGCGCGCGCCGGCATGGCATTTTGCAGCATGACCGACCCCGAGAAGCCGGCGCTCACCGGCGATTTTCCTCAAGCAACGCGCGAGGATTGGCGCAAGCTCGTCGATGCCGTGCTCAAAGGCGTTCCTTTTGAACGGCTTAAGAGCAAGACCTACGACAATCTCTCATTCGAGCCATTGTATGGACGCGCCGCCGCTGCGAAGCCGATCACCGGCCGTCCACCGGGTGCGGCCTGGACCTTGATGCAGCGGGTCGACCATCCCGAGGCGGCCGCCGCCAACGCGCAAGCGCTCGCGGACCTGGAGAATGGCGCGACCGGATTGGTTTTGGTCTTCGCCGGTTCGCCGAGCGCCAACGGTTTCGGCCTTGACCCGTCGCCGGCAGCGCTGGCCCGCGTGCTCGAGGGCGTGCACCTCGACGCCGGTGTCGCGATCGACCTCGATCTGCCTGCGGCATCGCGCGATGTCATGCGCGAGCTTGCCGAACTCATAAAACGCCGCGGGGCAGCTCCGTCGGCGGTCGACCTGCGCACCGGCTTCAACCCGATTGGCGATTTCGCCGCCTCCGGCTCGAGCGCGCGATCCTGGAATGACATGTCGCCGGACTTCGCCGGCGCCGTCGGTGAAGTCGCCGATGCCGGTTTCCGCGGACCGTTCGTCGTTGCCGATGGGCGCATCATCCACAATGCCGGCGGCTCGGAGGCGCAGGAGCTCGCCTTCGCGCTCGCCTGCGCCGTCGCCTATCTGCGGGCGCTCGAAGCAAGCGGCATGGCGCTCGATGCCGCGCGCCGCGCCATCTATTTCCGGCTTTCGGCGGATGCCGAGCAGTTTTTGACCACGGCCAAATTCCGCGCGCTGCGCAAACTCTGGGCGCGCGTCGAAGCAGGCCTGCGGACTGACGGCGAAGCCGGTGATGGTCGCCGCCGAGACGGCGTGGCGGATGATGACCCGCCGCGATCCGTACGCGAACACGCTGCGCACGACCATCGCCGTCGCCGCGGCCGGTCTCGGCGGGGCCGACAGCATCGCCGTGCTGCCGCACACGGCCGCCCTCGGCCTGCCGGATGCGTTTGCCCGCCGCCTCGCGCGCAACACCCAGCTTCTCTTGCTGGAAGAATCGAATTTGGCGCGCGTCGCCGATCCGGCCGCCGGCTCCGGCGCGCTCGAAGCCATGACGCAGGCGCTCTGCACCGGGGCGTGGGCGCTGCTGCAGGAGATCGAAGGAGCCGGCGGCATCTGGCCGGCGCTCGAATCCGGAATGCTGCAGCAGAAAGTCGCCGCAGTTCGCGCCGAACGGCAGAAGGCGATCGCCCGCCGCAAGGACAGCCTGACCGGCACCAATGAATTCCCGAATATCGCGGAGACCGCGCCCGCGGTTCTCGCGGTCGCGCCGGCGGCCTCGCCGGTCGAGGGCAAGGCGGCGACGCGCGCCGAGGCCCTGCCGCGCATCCGCCTCGCCGAGCCGTTCGAGCGGCTGCGCGATGCCTCCGATGCGATTCTTGCCAAGACCGGCGCGCGGCCGAAAATCTTTTTGGCCAATCTCGGCACGCCCGCCGAGTTCGCCGCCCGCGCAACCTTCGCCAGGAATTTCTTCGAGGCGGGCGGCATCGAGGCAGTGGGCGATGAAGACCCCGACCGCCCCGCCCTCGCCGGCGCGTACAAAGCCTCCGGCGCCGGCCTGGCCTGTCTTTGCTCATCCGACAAGATCTACGAAAGAGAGGCGCAGGCCGCGGCTGAAACTCTCAAGGCGGCCGGCGCGACGCATGTTTATCTGGCCGGTCGGCCCGGCGACCGGGAGGCCGCTTTGCGGGCGGCCGGCGTGCAATCCTTCGTTTACGACGGCTGCGACGCCCTGGCGACACTCAAGGGCGCCTACGATATTCTTGACAGCAAGAACGGATGACCGGATGAGCCGTATCCCGGATTTCGCGCGGATCGATTTTGCCGAGGCGCCGCTTGCCGGCGCGCCGCCGGCCGCGCCCTGGCTCACGCCGGAAGAGATTGCGGTGAAGAGCGGCTACGGCGCCGGCGATCTCAAGGGGCTCGACTGTCTCGACACCTATCCCGGCATCGCGCCCTATCTGCGCGGTCCCTACCCGACCATGTACGTCACCCAGCCATGGACGATCCGGCAATATGCCGGCTTCTCCACCGCCGAGGATTCGAACGCCTTCTACCGGCGCAATCTCGCCGCCGGCCAGAAGGGCCTCTCGATCGCCTTCGATCTCGCCACCCATCGCGGCTATGACAGCGATCATCCGCGCGTCGCCGGCGACGTCGGCATGGCGGGCGTCGCGATCGACTCGATCTACGACATGCGCACGCTGTTTAGCGGCATCCCGCTCGACCGGATGTCGGTGTCGATGACCATGAACGGCGCCGTGCTGCCGGTGCTCGCGCTCTATATCGTCGCCGCCGAGGAACAGGGCGTGCCGCCGGAAAAGCTCGCCGGCACGATCCAGAACGACATCCTCAAGGAATTCATGGTGCGCAACACCTACATCTATCCGCCGAAGCCGTCGCTGCGCATCATCTCCGACATCTTCGCCTACACCTCGGCGCATATGCCGAAGTTCAACTCGATCTCGATCTCCGGCTACCACATGCAGGAGGCCGGAGCGACGGCCGACCTCGAGCTCGCCTACACGCTCGCCGACGGCGTCGAATATGTCCGCGCCGGGCTTGCCGCCAACCTCGATATCGACCGCTTCGCGCCGCGGCTCTCGTTCTTCTTCGGCATCGGCATGAACTTCTTTATGGAGGTGGCCAAGCTGCGCGCCGCGCGGGTGCTGTGGGCGAAGCTGATGCAGCAATTCAAGCCGCAGGACGCGCGCTCGCTCTCGCTGCGCACCCATTGCCAGACCTCCGGCTGGTCGCTCGCCGCGCAGGACGTGTTCAACAATGTCACCCGCACCTGCATCGAGGCGATGGCGGCGACGCAGGGCGGCACCCAGTCGCTGCATACCAACGCGCTCGACGAGGCGCTGGCGCTGCCGACCGATTTCTCCGCCCGCATCGCCCGCAACACCCAGATCGTGCTGCAACGGGAGAGCGGCACCACGCGGATGATCGATCCGTGGGGCGGTTCGTTCTATGTCGAACGGCTCACGCACGATCTCGCGGCGCGGACCTGGGGCCACATCGACGAGGTCGAGGAACTCGGCGGCATGGCGCGCGCGATCGAGGCCGTCGCTGCCGAAGCTGCGCATCGAGGAGGCCGCCGCGCGCACCCAGGCGCGCATCGATTCCGGCGCCCAGGCGGTGATCGGCGTCAACAAATATCGGCCGCGGGACGAGGCGCAGATCGAGATCCTCAAGGTCGACAACCGCGCCGTGCGGCAATTGCAGATCGACAAGCTCGGCCGGCTCAAGCGCGAGCGCGATCCGCGGGCGGTGGCCGAGGCGCTCGACGCGCTCACCCGCAACGCCCAAGGCGGCAACGCCAACCTGCTCGCGCTCGCCATCGATGCCGCGCGCGCCAAGGCGACCGTCGGCGAGATATCATTGGCGCTGGAGCAGGTCTTCGGTCGCCACCGGGCGGAGATCAAGGCGATCTCCGGCGTCTACAGGCGGGAGGTCGGCATGTCGGATGCCGTCGCACGAGTGCAGAAGCGCGTCGCCGAGTTCGAGGAGAACGAAGGCCGCCGTCCGCGCATCCTCGTCGCCAAGATCGGCCAGGACGGCCACGACCGCGGGCAGAAGGTGATCGCTTCGGCGTTCGCCGATCTCGGCTTCGACGTCGATATCGGTCCGCTGTTTGCGACGCCGGCGGAAGCCGCGCGCCAGGCGGTCGAGAACGACGTGCACATCCTCGGCATCTCCTCGCTCGCCGGCGCGCATCTCACGCTGGTGCCCGAGCTCAAGGCCGAGCTCGACCGCCACGGGCGCTCCGACATTATGGTGGTCGTCGGCGGTGTCGTGCCGCCGCAGGATTATGCGGCACTCAAGGCCGCCGGCGCCGAAGCGATCTTCCCGCCGGGCACGGTGATTGCCGAAGCCGCCGAAGGACTTTTGCAGACGCTCAACCGCCGGCTCGGCCACTCGAAGGCGGCGGCGGAGTGAAGGAGCAGCGCCCGGTGACCCGCGACGAAATCATCGCCAAACTCAAGGAAACCGCGCCTGCGCTTCGCGCCGAAGGCGTGACGCGGCTTGCCATTTTTGGCTCGCGCGCCCGCGGTGATGCGCGCGGGGACAGCGACCTCGACGTCCTGATCGACGTCGATCCGGATGCCAAATTCTCGCTGCTTGACCTCGTCGGCGTCGAGCGCATCATCAAGGGTGCCACTGGCATTCAAACCCAAGCAGAAATGCGCCGCTCTCTGGAACAGCGCTTTGCCGAGCGCATCGCCGACGATGTTATCCAAGTCTTCTAGTCATGCCTCCGACATTGGCCGACCGACTGGCGCACATACTCGGAGCCATCGACACCATTCAAACGGCGCTGGCGAACAAAGCACCTGCAGATTTCGCCGCGGACGTTTTGCTGCGACTGGCGGTCGAGCGCTCTTTTGAGATCATCAGTGAAGCCTCGCGCCGCATTCCCGCCGAGGTAAAAGCACAGCGGCCGGAGATTGACTGGTTGGGCATGGCCGATTTCGGCAACCGCCTGCGCCATGCGTATCATCGCGTCGATGCAAATCTGCTTTGGCAAATTGCCGAGCGCGACCTACCCCCGCTCAAGGCGTTTGTTGAAAGCGTTATCGGCAACGCAGAAAAATAAAACGTGGGCTTACTGCGCTTCCGCTTCCTGCGCGCCATTGCCGGGAGACGCAACGGGCGTTGCCGCCGGCGGCGGAGCGCCGAGCGATTTCACGAACGAGCGGAACACCGGATTGACCTTGAGCGCATCGCGTCCGGCATCGATCAGCAGGTCGACCTGCTCCGGCGGCAGCTTGAAGCGCGTCTCGACGGCATTGAGCGCGCTCGCCCGCTCCGGTCCCAGTTGATCGAACGAGATGCGCGCGAGGTGCAAGCGTACGTCCCGGCAGTTCCACGCTGCCGGCGCGCCCAACCTGTGGCGTTCGGTCGGGGAAAGATGGCAGCGCCATTTGATCAGCATGTCCTGCCACCGGTTCATCGTGTCCTCGAACGCCGAATAGCTGCCGACCGCGCCGGACTCGGTCGCGGTATCTGAGGCCGCGGTGACCAGGTTGACGCCGCTCGGGCCCTCCACGGTCTGCGCCCAGGCGCCGGAAGGCGCGCGGCCGGAATCGACCACGAGGAACAGCATCCGTCGCAGCTTGACCGCCTCTTCGGGCTCGAAGGGCCCATAGGGCGTATCGGCGACGAGGCGGGCGATGGTGAAGGCCGCAAGGCCGTAATTGTCGACGAGCCCGCCGTCGAGCAGCTTGACGTAGCGGACGTCGCCGCTGTGATAACGCTCGAGCGCGTCGGCGTAGAGCTTGAGAAGCGGCGGCGCGCTCACCGCATGGCGCACTTGCGCCACCCAGTCCGGCAGCGGGATCGGACAGCCGCCGGGATAATTTTGGATCACCACCGGCGCGAACACGACCGGCACCGCGGCGGACGCCGCGACCGCAAGCGACACCGGATAGGTCGATAGATCGCTGCATAGGGCGGCGAACGCGGTGCGGCCGAACACGAAAGGCGTGCGGTTGTAGATGTCGGACGCGTTGATCCAGACCCTCGGCCGGCGCTCGAACAGGAGGCTCTTGAAGGTCGCGTGATCGAACAGATTGTCGTCGAGCCATTGCGGGAACTGGGTATCGTTGATGCCGCCCTGCAGCCCGCGGGCGATGTTCATCAGGCTGAGCTCGGTTTGCAGCCCCTCCTCGGCGTTGCGCAGGAGGAAGCGCTGCTTGAAGTCGGCGAGCGCCTTGCGCTTCTTCAGCCCGTAATAGGCGGCAAGGACCGAACCGCCGGATACGCCGGTGACGAAGTCGACGCGGTCGAGGAGCGACACCGAGCGGGCCGCGGTCGGCACGCGCGTCTCGTCGAAACCGGTGAGCACGCCGAAGGAGAACGCCGCCGCGCGCGTGCCGCCGCCGGAGAACGACAGCGCAACGACCGTGTCGTCGAAATAGGTGTCGACGTCGCGGCCGAGCTCGGCAGCCGGCTTGACGCCGGCAGCGAGCGGCAGATTGACCGGCTCGTTGTGGATGGCCGAGGCGCAGCCGGCCAGAAGGGCTGCACACGCAACAATGCGCCCCGCGCGGACAGCACGCTGGAACAGACCCCACACCATTAACAAAAGCTTATCGACGTGCCCCTCCTGCCCCGTCAAGCGAACGGAGCCGATGCGAAAAGTAAGACTTCTTTAAGGTTAATGGCATGCGCGCCGGAAAGGCGGTGCGATCGGCGCCGAGGAAGCCGAGAGACCGAGCGCGCGAATGCGGGCCTAGTGATTGATCTCGACGCGCCAAATCGGATTCGAAACGGCCGGATTCTCTCGTTGAGCCAGAGAGTTACGATTGGTCTTGCGGCCCGATCGCGGCAAAAGCCCTGATTTTTCGCACTATCTCACTCGGAATCAGCAAGAAAGCCGCGTGGTTGCGTGACAGAAAGGTGACCGGCCCGCGCGGCAGCCGGTCGCCAACGTCCGCCGCAACACCTTGGCCGGCCTAGCGGAAGCGGAACTTGGTGTCGGCGGCGCGCGCGCTGTGGTGGAAATGAACAGTGGCGCGCCGGGAACTCTTCCGGATTCGGCCCGGATATCCGATACTTGCGAAATCCCTCCCAATTCGTCCCCACAATCCCCACATTTAGTGGTTGATTCAGATTTTCATACTAATGCTTGACGGGCGCGGCGGGCTTGGCCTAGCCTCCTCAAGTTCGGCGCGGAAGTAACGGTGTCCGCCGGGCTCTCCAAAAAGAGTTTGCGGAACAGCTCCGCGCCGACGACGGCGCGAGGCATGGGGTCTGCTTTGCCCGGCGAAAACCGGGCCGGGTGGCGTCGGAGCGAGCGGGGTTTTGCGGTCGAAAAGCGGGGGCGAATTCACGCCTCCGCGTCGCGGGGAAACAGTCGGCGGCTTATATAAAGCGGGCATTCCCGCACAGCCATCGGCGCAAGAAACTGGAAGGGGCCAGAGAAAATGCGGATCGAGCGGCGCTACACCAAAGACGGGACAATCGCCCTACGCGGACATCGAGTTCCGCCTGACCACGAGCGAAATCCGCAATCCCGACGGCTCGATCGTCTTCCATGCCGACGACGTCGAAGTGCCGGAGGCCTGGTCGCAGGTCGCCTCCGACGTGCTGGCGCAGAAATATTTCCGCAAGGCCGGCGTGCCCGCGCGCCTGAAGAAGGTCGAGGAGGAGAGCGTTCCCTCCTGGCTGTGGCGCTCGCACCGCCGACGAGGCGGCGCTCGCCGAGCTGCCGGAGAAGGAGCGCTCGTCGGCGAACACTCCTGCAAGCAGGTGTTCGACCGCCTCGCCGGCACCTGGACCTATTGGGGCTGGAAGGGCGGCTATTTCGATTCCGAGGACGACGCGCAGGCCTTCTTCGACGAGCTGCGCTACATGCTGGCGATGCAGATGGTGGCGCCGAACTCGCCGCAATGGTTCAACACCGGCCTGCACTGGGCCTACGGCATCGACGGCCCGAGCCAGGGCCACTTCTACGTCGACTTCAAGACCGGCAAGCTGGTGACCTCGACCACCGCCTACGAGCATCCGCAGCCGCACGCCTGCTTCATCCAGTCGATCGACGACGACCTCGTCAACGAGGGCGGCATCATGGATCTGTGGGTGCGCGAGGCGCGCCTGTTCAAATACGGCTCCGGCACCGGCTCGAATTTCTCCAAGCTGCGCGGCGACGGCGAGAAGCTGTCCGGCGGCGGCAAATCCTCCGGCCTGATGAGCTTCCTCAAGATCGGCGACCGCGCCGCCGGCGCCATCAAGTCGGGCGGCACCACGCGGCGCGCCGCCAAGATGGTGATCGTCGACGTCGATCATCCCGACATCGAGCAGTTCATCGACTGGAAGGTGATCGAGGAGCAGAAGGTCGCCGCCCTCGTCACCGGCTCGAAGATCAACCAGCGGCACCTGCACGCGATCCTCAAGGCCTGCGTGAACTGCGAAGGCTCGGGCGACGATTGCTTCGATCCGGAGAAGAATCCCGGTGCTCCGCCGCGAGATCAAGGCGGCGCGCAGGAACCACGTGCCGGACAATTACATCCAGCGCGTGATCCAGTTCGCCAAGCAGGGCTACAAGGACATCGAATTCCCGATCTACGACACCGATTGGGATTCGGAAGCCTATCTCACGGTCTCCGGCCAGAACTCCAACAACTCGGTGCGCGTCACCGACGAGTTCCTCAAGGCGGTCGAGGCCGACGGCGACTGGGACCTCACCTGGCGCACCAAGCCGGGGCAAGATCGCCAAGACCGTGAAGGCGCGCGACCTGTGGGAGAAGATCGGCTACGCCGCCTGGGCCTGCGCCGATCCCGGCCTGCAATATCCACACCACCATCAACGACTGGCACACCTGCCCGGCCTCCGGGCCGATCCGCGCCTCCAATCCGTGCTCGGAATACATGTTCCTCGACGACACGGCCTGCAATCTGGCCTCGCTCAACCTGCTGGCGTTCCGCCGCACCTCCCCTGTCGGCGCCGGCATGGCGTTCGACGTCGAGGGCTACGAGCACGCGGTGCGGCTGTGGACCATCGTGCTCGAAATCTCGGTGCTGATGGCGCAGTTCCCCTCGCAGCGAGATCGCGCAGCTCTCCTACGAATTCCGCACGCTCGGCCTCGGCTACGCCAATATCGGCGGCCTCCTGATGTCGTCGGGCATTCCCTATGACTCGCGACGCCGGCCGCGCGATCTGCGGCGCGCTCACCGCGATCATGACCGGCGTGTCCTACGCCACCTCGGCCGAGATGGCGGCGCAGCTCGGCGCCTTCCCCGGCTTCAAGAAGAACCGCGAGCGCATGCTGCGGGTGATCCGCAATCATCGCCGCGCCGCCCATGGCGAGCGCACCGGCTACGAGAAGCTCGCGACCCCGCCGGTGCCGCTCGACCACGCGGCCTGCCCGGACGCAGCGGCTTCTCCGAGCATGCCAAGCGCGCCTGGGACCGCGCGCTGGCGCTCGGCGAGGAGCATGGCTTCCGCAACGCGCAGGTCGACCGTGATCGCGCCGACCGGCACCATCGGCCTGGTCATGGATTGCGACACCACCGGCATCGAGCCCGACTTCGCGCTGGTGAAATTCAAGAAGCTCGCCGGCGGCGGCTATTTCAAGATCATCAACCGCGCGGTGCCGGAGGCGCTGCGCGTGCTCGGCTATGGCGAAGCCGAGATCGCCGAGATCGAGGCCTATGCGGTCGGCCACGGCTCGCTGGCCAGGCGCCGGCCGTCAATCACGCGACGCTCAAGGCCAAGGGCTTCACGCCCGGAGGCGATCGAGAAGGTCGAGAAGGCGCTGCCCACCGCCTTCGACATCAAGTTCGTCTTCAACAAATGGACGCTGGGCGAGGACTTCTGCCGCGACGAGCTCGGCATCGAGCCCGAGGACCTCGCCGCGCCGAGCTTCGACCTGCTCGCCCATCTCGGCTTCTCCAAGCGCGAGATCGAGGCCGCCAACATCCATGTCTGCGGCGCCATGACGGTCGAGGGCGCGCCGCATCTCAAGCCCGAGCACTACGCGGTGTTCGACTGCGCCAATCCGTGCGGGCGCACCGGCAAGCGCTATCTCTCGGTCGAGAGCCACATCCGCATGATGGCGGCGGCGCAGCCCTTCATCTCCGGCGCCATCTCCAAGACCATCAACATGCCGAACGAGGCGACGGTCGAGGACTGCAAGGCGGCCTATCTGCTGTCCTGGAAGCTCGGCGCTCAAGGCCAACGCGCTCTACCGCGACGGCTCCAAGCTCTCGCAGCCGCTGCAGAGCGCAGCTCATCGCCGACGAGGACGAGGAGGACGACGTCATCGAGGCGTTCATCGAGAAGCCGGCCGCGGCGCGCGCCGCCGGCGCTCGCCGAGCGGATCGTCGAGAAGGTCGTCGAGCGCATCGTGGTGATGCGCGAGCGCGAGCGCATGCCCGACCGCCGCAAGGGCTACACCCAGAAGGCCGTGGTCGGCGGCCACAAGGTCTATCTGCGCACCGGCGAATACGACGACGGCCGGCTCGGCGAGATCTTCATCGACATGCACAAGGAAGGCGCGGCGCTGCGCTCGCTCCTCAACAACTTCGCCATCGCGATCTCGCTCGGCCTGCAATACGGCGTGCCGCTCGAGGAATATGTCGACGCCTTCACCTTCACCCGCTTCGAGCCGTCCGGCCCGGTGCAGGGCAACGACTCGATCAAATACGCGACCTCGATCCTCGACTACGTGTTCCGCGAGCTCGCGGTGTCCTACCTGGAGCGCTTCGACCTCGCCCATGTCGATCCGAGCGGCGACGGCTTCGACGCGCTCGGCAAGGGCGTCGAGGAAGGCAAGCCCGTCGCCCGACGCGCCGCTACGTCTCGAAGGGGCTCACCCGCTCGCGCACCGACAAGCTCGTGGTGATGCAGGGCGGCCAAGGCGTCGTCGACCGCGGCGACGCCTCTTCTTCACCCTCCCCTGCAGGGGGAGGGTCGGCGAGCGAAGCGAGCCGGGGTGGGGCCATGAGCAACGTCACCGCGCTCACCTCCGCCGGCGCGCGCGCGGAAACCTCCGGCAGCGCCGCGCTCAAGAGCGAGCCCGAGCAAAAACTCTCGCCGACGCAGGCGCTGGAGCAGTGAACCAGACCGACGCCGCGCACCCACGCCGCGCCAAGCCGCCGCCGAAAAACGCGCCGAAGCCAAGCGCCAAGGGCTACGAAGGCGAAGCCTGCGGCGAGTGCGGGAACTTCACGCTGGTGCGCAACGGCACGTGCATGAAGTGCGATACGTGCGGGTCGACGACGGGGTGTAGCTGAGAATTATCAACTGAGCGGCGCTTGGCGCCGTTCAGTTCTTGCCTAGAAGAAATCAGATACAAAAATCATGAGACGACGAAACAGAGAACGGCGCAACTCGAACGAGGCATTACCTCGCTTCAATCATTCCGTTCCCGAATTTATTCTAAATCGCTTTGCGGTTAGTGGAAAAATTTGCGTATTCGACAAACACACACTCAAAGCCTTCAGGCTACCTCCACGCCGCGCAATGGGCGAGCGTGATTTTCATAACGTTCGTTTCGACGAGGCAGTTGTGTCATTTGAAAATCGTTTCACCTATCTTGAAAATTTAGCCGCACCAATCATCGCGGAAATTATAAGAGAAAAGACGCTTGACCGTCTCAATCCAATGGACATTGCCACCCTAAACACGTTCGTTATTCTACAGCTGTCGCGCTCTAAATCGCGCAGGGCGGATCAGGCCGCGATTACGACTGAGATTCGAAGGCGTTGGCCGGATGTCGAAATTAATCCGGCTCCCGACCGCATTGAGGATGCGGAATTCGAGAAGCTGTCTTCTCTGAAAATTACATTCGACAATCTTGAAGAGCTAACGAGGCCGCTTGTGACCAAGCATTCGTTCCTGATGGTGCGCAATTGCCAAGATGATGTCTACATCTCAGACAACCCCGTGGTAATGCACAATCCTCGAACATTTGGACCCTACGGCAACATAGGCATAGCCGTGCCTGGTATAGAGATTTACTTTCCGCTCTCGCCCGAGGTTGTCTTAGCGTACTTTTGTCCTTCTTCAATGAAGCATGTTGAGGAAGAGCAAACGCAGGCTGAAAAGGAAGCGTCCATGTTCTTCACGACGCGAGTACTCTCTCCTAAGGGCATTTCTCGATCAGAAATTCACCATCTCGACCAAATGCAGGCCGAAATCAGACGCAGCAAGGATTACTACCGTCTGCTGAAACAGCACCGCGTTGTACCAATCAATTCGGAAAACATTTTATTTCTGAACTCGCTGCAGGTTAGAGGTTCCCATCGGTTCGTTGCTGCTGCTCGCTCTAACTTCTCATTTGTCAAAAAGGCGCTTTCTGAGCGACCTCATTGGAAAGAAGGCGTACGCATCAAGGTCAACTAACAAGCGAGCACGGATGAGCGCACCGGCATCCGCAGCAGCAATCCCGGCGGCGTTACTACTCGTCCACCTGCGTGGCATTTGCGTTAATCCAGTCCACAGCCTTGGCTTTGCTGGCAAAGCCTTCAATGCGCCGCTCGTGGCCCTCGTGATATCTGATGATCACGTGCCAGCCCGTTCCCTCTTTATCTGGGAAGGGCTCCATGACCGGTGTTTCGTGCGGCTTCGTCATGCGGGCAATATGCGCCAGGATCGTCTCGGCTGCCAGCGCGCTGTAGGGCGGGCAAAGCCGCGAAGCGCCGCGCCCGCGCGTTCTATTTGAAACTCGGCGGATGCTGATCGTGGGCACGCTTCGCTTTGCCCACCCTACCGATTCACGTCAGCGGATAGCCGGCAACCCCGGCCCCGGCGCGGATGTAGCCGGTGCCGATGGCGCTGAGCAATCCACCGATCCCGTCGAGCGTCTTGTCGATCAAGCCGCGCGGCTCGCCGGCATCGATCATGATCTTCAGTTGCAGAAGCCCGTGATTGGCGGCGTCGATCCGCCGCGCCAGCACCATCGTCACGTAGAGGAGCGCCGTCGGGTCTCGCAGCAATGTCGCGGCGTCGGCGACGTGAAACTCCGACTTTTCCAGTGCACGCACATCCGCGCTATGCGGCGCATCGAGGAGCGCCGAGAGCTCGCCGAACACCGCGCCAGCCTCGGCCACCTGGGCGAACTCGATATCGCCCTTGAAAATGCTGACCGCGCCGCTTTTGAGAATCAAAAGCCGTCCGGTTTTCGTGCCCTCGGCGAACACGGTCTCGCCGGCCTCGTAGCTGGCGAGCGGCAGCGCGGCGAGCTTGCTTTGCCAAGCCTCGTGATCGTGGATCAGAGCCATTTCGGAGCGCCCCCAATTGGCCCGTCACAGGCCATCTGAAAAATACTACGGCATAGCCCGGATCGAGTGAAGCAAGCGTAGCCCGGATGGAGCGCAGCGCAATCCGGGAACGGCCTGGAAATCCGTGCGCGCCATCCCGGATTTCGCTACGCTTCATCCGGGCTACAATGTCCGAGTTGAACCACGCCGCGATCAATTCCGGCTAAAATGCCTCAACCGATCCACCTTGCCCGCTCAATCCCAAGGAGACAAAGGGATGCCAGTCTTTACGCGCGCCGGGGCCTTGATTGCGGCCGCCATCATCGTCACCATGGCCGGCGCCTTCACCGCCGCCCCACCCGCCATCGCCCAAACACGTCATGACCACGCCATCGGGCTTGAAGATCATCGACATCAATGTCGGCACCGGCGCGACGCCGAAGGCCGGCCAGACCTGCGTCATGCACTACACCGGCTGGCTCTACGAGAACGGCGCCAAGGGCAAGAAATTCGACTCTTCGGTCGATCGCGGCAAGCCGTTCGAGTTTCCGATCGGCGCGCACCAGGTCATCGCCGGCTGGGACGAAGGCGTCGCCACCATGAAGGTCGGCGGCAAGCGCACGCTGATCATCCCGCCCGAGCTCGGCTACGGCGCGCGCGGCGCCGGCGGCGGCTCATTCCGCCGAACGCGACGCTGCTCTTCGACGTCGAGCTGCTCGCGATCAAGTAGTCGCGTAGCCCGCGATGGAGCGCAGCGCAATCCGGGAACGGCCTAGAAATCCGTGCGCGCTATCCCGGATTGTGTGCTACGCTTCATCCGGGCTACAATCGCTGATGGTCTCTTACCGGCGAAATCTTGTACCCGGCGGCACGTTCTTCTTCACCGTGACTGTCGCCGACCGTCGATCATCCGTAGCTCGTCGACCACATCGGCTCGTTACGGCGCGCGTTCCGCACGACGCGGCGCGAGCGTCCATTCGCGATCGACGCCGATGGTCGTTCTTCCGGACCATTTCCATATCGTCATAACTCCGCCCGACGACGCGGATTTCCCGGACGCTGGAAGCGCATCAAAAGCCTGTTCACCCGCCACGTCGTCGCCGCCGGCGTCGCCTGCGAACGCAATCCGCGCGGAGAATGCTCCTTGTGGCAGAGGCGATTTTGGGAGCACACGATACGCGACGAGGCAGACTTGATCCGCCATTTCGATTACATCCACTACAATCCGGTCAAGCATGGGCTAGTGCCGAGAGCGGGCGACTGGCCGCATTCGTCGTTCCATCGTTACGTGAAGCTCGGTGTGCTGCCGAGGGATTGGGGCGGAGCTGGCTGCACAGAGGGTCAGGCTTCGGCGAGCGCGCCGACTGATCCCGGATTGCGCTTCGCTTCATCCGGGCTACTCATCCGCCGGCGGCGGGATGCGCACCTCGTGGAAGCCGCGCGCGTGCATCGCGTAGGCCTCGCGCACCAGAATGTGGGTCGCGACCTCGTTCTCGGTGCGGCCGAGTTTGCCGAGGGTGGCGAGCAGAGCGAGATAATTGAAGGTCTCGATCGGCAGCGTCAGGCTCAGCGCCCTCGCCTCCGAGCGGTTTTCGGGTCGCGCCATGGTGGGGTTACGCCTCGCGGTTATAACTTGGTTATAATACCGTTAAAACCCTTGGCAGGCGACTTGAATCATGCAAGCTTGGCATCCGGTGAGGGTTTTCGCCCAATACGCTTAAGAGCGGCCCGTGCGGGCCGCGCGTTCTGAAAACCGGCGGGCTGGCAATCGCTTAGGCGCGGATGCGGCTCGGTGATCGCGGCGCGCGTGCGCGCCGTCGACACCGAATTTGCGCCTTTGGGGGAAATGCGGCTCTGCCGGCGCCTGTTGGGCGCGGCGCTCGCCCTGTCGGCGGCCCAGACGGCCGCGGCATTCACGAGGCCGTTCTCCCATGACCGACCCATCGACCACCGCCACCTGGAATCCGGAGCGCGTCGAGCAGCTCCGCAATTTCCTCAGCGCGGGCCTGACCTGCAGCCAGATCGCCGCCGAGATCGGCGTCACCCGCAACGCCGTCATCGGCAAAATCCACCGTCTCGGCCTCGGGCCGGGACGGCCTGCGGCGGCGCCGGGGCGTCCCTGCCCTCCGCGCACCCGGCGCCAGCCGCTTCTCGCCGCAACGGCAGTTCCTGCGCCTGATCGAAGCGCAGGCGCCCGGCGGCGGCGCCGGCGCAGCGCTCGCTCGCCGCGCCGGTCGACAGCGCCCATCGCTGCTCGCTCCTCGAACTGGCGCAGGGCACGTGCCGCTGGCCGGTCGGCGATCCGGGCGCGGCGGATTTTGCCTTTTGCGGCAACGCCGCGGTCGCCGGCTTTTCCTACTGCGCCGGCCACGCCCGCATGGCGTATCGGCCCGCCGCGCGGCGGCGCGCCTAGATAGCGCCGAACGTTCCTATGGCGAGGGCGGCGACGGCGGGACGCGCCTGGTCGGGTGTTGGGGTAGCACCAGGGGGTTGCTGCGCGGCCGTCGCAATCCCCGCGGCCACGGCGTCTTCGACGTCGCCCTGTCTGCGCCTGGTTCCGAAATAAAACCCGACGACCACAAGCGCCAAATCCTTGAGGTCCTTCACGGCGTCACTGTTAAGGAGCCCTCCGAACATGCCAACGACCAAGCCGCCGATGACCGCAACGGCAATGAAGGCCTGGACGTTGTTCGTGGCGCCGAGCGCGGCAAAGCCGCCCCAGTGCCGCTGATCGCCGGTGAAGCCGAAACGTTCGGCCGCGACGATCAAAATCATGACGATGAGGGCAATCTGAACGACCGGCGCGATAAAGTGGCCGAGCGCCGATCCCCATCCCATGACGTTGGACAAGACGCCGGAGACGACCTGCTCGTTCACCGTCGTGGCGTGCGAGGACGCCTGGATCCACGCGAGATAGGCGGTAAGCCCAAGTGTCACCACGAACCAAATAACACCAACGCCGACGATCCATTTAAGAACTGAATTCATGCCCCGCTCCCATAGCCAGCCCACGTTCACGGATTATGCAATGCAACCTATGCGCTAACAAGATCAATGAGCGCTCCGCGCGATCCGGCCCAGACCCGCAAATCGGCGGCGACCGCCGCGGCGTTCGCGGCGTCCGATCGGCGTGAAGCAATCCAGCGGTCGATCAGCTCGGCCCGGCGGCCTGGTTCGCGTGCGTGTGGATGCTCAGCTGCGCATGAATGTTGGCACGCTCGAGGCCGCCATCGGCAATCCATGCGTCGGTGACTTTGCCGGCGCGCTCGATCAGCACGCCGGTCTGCGAAAAATCGTATGGCGAACCGCCGAGCGGACAGAGCGGCGGCACGACGAAATACTCGATGTCGGTGCCGTCAAGTTCGCGCAGCTCGCTGGTCAATTGCCTGGCGATCAGCAGCGTCAGCGCATGCAACGCGTTGGCGACCGCGCCGAGCGGCGGCTTCTCCAGCGCGCAGGCATAGCCCGTAGGCAGCACGATGAGACGGCGCGCGCCGTGCGCAACCGCCGCGCTGACCGGCGTGTTGGAAGATACCGCGCCGTCGGCGAGATAAAGATCGTTGAACTGAACCGGAGGAAATACGACCGGTATCGCCGCGCTGGCGACGATCGCCTGCGCGGCAGAGCCTTCGGAGAGTACGACGGTGCCGCCGGTCAGAATATTGGTGGCGACGATGTGGATCGGGATTTTCGCGTCTTCCAGGTTGCGGTAGGTGAGATTGTTCTCGACCAGATCGCGCAGCCGGTCGGAGGCGACAAGAAAGTCGCGCCGGTAGAGGAAGCCGAGCATCGCTCGCCAACCGACCGGAAACACATCGCGCCGGTGCAATCCGCGCCAGATCGCCTCCAGCCGTTTGACGCCGTCGAGCGTGGGATTGCCGGCGTAGTAGGCGCCGTTGAGCGCGCCGACGCTGGAGCCGACCACCATGTCGGCGTGGATGCCGCGGCGCGCGAGCGCATCCAGCATGCCGACCTGTACGGCGCCAAAGCTGCCGCCGCCGGCAAAGACAAACGCAGTTTTAGGTCCGCCGCCGGCGGTGGCCACCGCAGAACACTCCCCTCACGCCCGTCCATGGCCGACGCTAAGCCGCGCCGGCGTTGATGTTCCCGGCGGTTAGATGGCAAGGCGCCGCAAAGGTTCCGGCGCCTCAGTGGTAACGCGGATGGATCGGGGGCGGAAGGGCTCCGCATCGCCCGACCCATCCCGCAAAACCCTCCATAGGCGTGAGCCGGCAGGAAGCCGGAACACCGGCCGCTTTCGTGCGTTATCCGAGCGTTCCCCCTTTGCGCGGATTCGAAAAATGGACCAACGCGATCAGGAACTTTTGGACAAACAATTGGGGCGGCTCACTCCCGCCTCGCGAAACGAGGGCGTCATGATCCTGGCGATCCTTGCGATATTTTTTGGCGGCATGGCGCTCGGCGGCTTCCTCGTTGGATACGAAAGCGGGCCGACGCAGATCGCCGCGAACAGTCCGGTCCCTGCCATGGCCTTTCCGAGTGCGCCGCTGACCATGCGGCAGTAGGTCACCGGCAAGATCGGCAGATGGGACGCCCTACTCCTCCGGCTCGGTCGTGAAGAACAGCGGAAAGCCGTTCTGCTTGCCGAGATCGGTGGCTTCCTTGGCCTTGGTCTCGGCGACGTCCCTGACGTAGACGGCGATGACGCAGGCGCCCTTCTGATGCGCCGTCATCATCACCCGGTAGGCCTGGTCGGCGTTCATGCGGAATACCGCCTTGAGCACCTGCACGACGAACTCGCGCGGCGTGTAGTCGTCGTTGAGCAGGATCACCTTGTAGAGCGGCGGCCGCTGCGTCTTCGTGTGCGTTTTGGTGCGCGGCTTGACGAGGGTTTTGCTCATTGCCAGGCCCTTTGCGCCGCAGCCTGATGGCAAGCGCGGCAAGTATAGCTGCAAGTCGCCACGGCTAACCCAACGCCGCGCAGGTGCGAAGGCCGCATGCGCGAACCGAGGCCGCGCGCTGTGGCGTTGACTTTGCTCTTGTGCGAAGATCGCGGCGCGAAATCATTGCGGGGCGTTGGTCATGCACATTCTGTGGATCATCATCATCGGTTTCGTCGCCGGCATCATCGCGCGCTTCCTGGCGCCGGGTCCGAACAATCCGGCGGGCTTCATTCTCACCACGCTTCTCGGCATCGCCGGCGCGTTCGTCGCCACGTTGATCGGTCAGACGATCGGCTGGTATGGGCCGAACCAGGGCGCCGGCCTTATCGGCGCCGTGGTCGGCGCCATCGTCGTGCTGTTCGTCTGGCACCGGTTGGTGACGAACGCGCGCGATCTCCGATCCCGGGCCGGCGCTGGCTCTAGCGAGCGTCGGCCGCGCCGAACGCGACGCTAGCGGCCGCCAAGCGCCGCTGCACCACCGGGTGACGGGGCGTGCGCCGTTCGACCACGACGGCGCGCGGCGCCCCGGCGCTGCGGCCGGCAATGGTCACGCGGCTTACGCCTTTACCCTGGCCCATGCGCAGCACGGCGCCTCTCGCCTCGTCGACCGGCACTTCCATCAGTGAGGCAACGATCTCGATCTGCTCGTTCGGATCGTCGGTCAGGCCCTGCGCCGCGAGCACAGCTTCTTCGACCGTCGGCGGATCGCGCCTTACCCGACGCCGACCGTCCTTCGTGTCCCAAATGTCGTTCATAGCCGCACCTGCATTCTTGTTCTTGGACCAGATCTTGACGATTATCCGCCATTTGCCGCGCTGCAGCAAGGAAAATTGTGCAATGCACCCTCGCGGTTAATAACCCGGTGGAGGGGCGCCCCGGTCAAGGGATTCTTGCCGGCGTCGGACAGTGGCGGGCAGGCGGCGTTCGTGCGCTGCGCGTTGTTGCGCCACGGCCTCAGCCGTCTGAGAACTCACGGCGAAACTTGATCCGGGCTTGCCTCCGGTTCGACGCCGTACTATCGGGAACTTGTGGGGTCGTCATAGGGAGCTGGACAATGAAGCGATTGGCTTTCGCAATCGGCGTAGTGGCGCTCGGTCTTTCCGCATCGACCGCGGCGCGCGCCGATTACGCCGTGGTGATGTTCAAGGACGGCTATTGCCGGGTGTGGAACGACAGCAAGGCAGCGCCGATGGCGCCCGGTTGGAAGTATCACTGGGTCGGCCTGAAGAGCTGGGAATTCGCCTCGACTAAGAAGCACTACGCGATCAGGCACCATTGGTGCAAAGAGTTCATGTAAAGCATGGCTTCTCTGTTGCCGCTATCAATCGCCGGCGGCGTGGCCATCTTGGGCACAATGAGGGTACCGACAATGAAACGACTAGCTTTTGCAGTTGGCGTTCTGGCGCTTGGTTTCGCCGCCGCAACGCCGGCGCGCGCCGATTTCGGCGTCATCAGATTCGAACGCGGCGTGTGCACCGTGTGGGCAGAGAGTCATGCCAGGCCGGCCGGAACCGGTTGGCAGGTTCTCTGGTATCACCAGCCTTCGCGGGAAGTCGCCGAGAGCAAGATCAAATGGGGCATGGCGCACGGCTGGTGCCACAATCAGTGGTAACCGGTACGCGTTCTGCTTTCCTGATGGGCTGACGCGCGCGACGTAACGCGGTTGCGCGCGTTGAGCTTTTTTCCATGCGCTCGAATAGGTCGACTTGCTCCGCGCGCCCAAGGCGCGCCGGAGATTTGCGACTTTGCCTCCGCTCCCGCTCAGTGTTATCCGGTCGGCCGGTCCGGGCGGGATAACGCAAGGAGTGAGCGATGAAGCGATTGGCATTTGCTGTTGGATTGCTCGCGCTTGGTTCGGCTGCCGCTACGCCGGCGCGCGCCGATTTCGCGGTGGTCAGATTCGAGACCGGCCATTGCCAGATCTGGTGGGACAGCGCCGACAATCCGTGGGGCGTCGGCTGGACGAAAATCGCCCTCGGCCTGCCCGACTATCCGGCGGCCTGGGCGGCGCTCGCCAATGCGGTGGCGCAGCGGGTCTGCCTGTAGCGCGCTTTTCATTTATCGCGGCGCGCGCTTCCTCGCGCCGGCGCGCTCCGCGCCTCGAGACTGGCGCTCCGGCTGCGTGAAGACGCCGGCTCAGCGGTAGCGAGGGCTTTCCGGGGAGTACCCGCCCCACCCCGCATCGCGGTCGGCCCAGCGAGACGCGCCGCTCAGGGAGTATTCGCTCGGCAGGATGGCGAGCGGGCCGTCGCGCGCTGGATCGCGCGCGGCATAGTGCCTGGTCTTGGCCTTCTTGTGCGCCGCCGCGGCGTCCGTCGCGGGCGCAGCGACCGGCGCCTCGGCCAGCGCCGCAATATTCGCCGGCGCCGGTGCGGTTGTTACGCTTGTCGATTCGCTGGCGGCCGGAGCGCCGGCGCTAGCCGGTACCGGTTTTGCGGCCTGAGCCTGGACAACGGGTTGCACCGCCGCCTGCACCAGCGCCGCCTGAGACGCACGGTCAACGTCCGATGCAGCCGCTTCGACCGGCCGCACCAGCGTGCGCGCGGCGACCGAGGTCTCCACGGGCCGATCCGTCAGCGACAAGACCACGCCGGCGCCAGCGGTGGCGCCGACTGCCGCGGCCACGAGCGCCACGCGGGCGGTGCGCAGGAAGCTCGGAGCGGGAGCGAGATAACCCCATTCTGGATGGAAATTCCCGGCGAAGCGCATGGCATGACCTCCGCGACAGACAACCGTCGCCCGAGACCCCCATCTGGAGCTGCCGCTGAGACGCAACGCCGCGACGCGACGCCAGTTCCTGACGCCGCCAAATATCGGTCGCGCGTCAACCAAGCGGAAAGCATAAGCGGGAGCGCCCGGTTTGCCGCCGGCCGCTCCCGGCCGTCAGATCATCGCCGAGGCCGTTTCCCGCCGAACGCTTCGGCGCAGCGGGCGGCCTATTCGACCAGAGACAGCGGCCGCTCGTGTTCGGCTTGAGCCGCGCTCCCCGCGGTCGCCGCGGTTGCCCCCCGCCGGCATCTGCAGCACGCTGGCGCGCTGGCCTTCGCACAGGCGAGTCACCAGCACGATCTTGCCGTCCGGGAACTCGAGCGCGTCGTGATGCACGCAAGGCTGGTCGAGATTGACCTGGCGGAAGCGCGCCAGTCGTTGACCGAGCTTGCGGCTCGGAAGAATGCCGAGTGCCGGTTCGCACTCCACATCCTGCTCGAATGCAATCTCGGTGCCCGGAAGCAGGCACACGGCAACGTCCGGGTTTTCAACCGCCGAAAAGCCTCCGGTCGGCGTGTTGACGAACTTGGTGGTGACGATTTTGTCGCCGACCTTGGCGGGGCGGCTCGCGACATGGTGCAAACTATAGTCGCACATAGAAGGCTCCTCTTCGCTGTGAACAGCCAGGTTGGTTGTCCTTCCGCGCGCAGAGCCGAACAGTCCACGGTGGCGATCTTTTGTCGGGTGCCCCCGCCGTCGCTCACAATGCCGCGATGTCGTCCGTTGCTGGCGGAGACGCCGGAGCGCTCCCGCTGCGGCTAGCCGGGCTCGCCGACGAATCGGCCCGTGGGCGAAGAATTCGCGCCCTGCCCGCCGATCCGTCCGCCAAGCGCAATGATCCAGGACGGAATACCTCCGATCACCGCGAAGGCGTGTTGCGTGGTGGCGACCACGTGATCCTTGACGTTGATCGTCGCGGCGAGAAGTGGATTCGGGTGGTCCGCCGGCGGCAGAGCGCCGTCGCCCGGCTCGGCCTGCGCAATGACCAGCGGCGTCGGCAGCGACGGCATGGCGGGCGCCGCAGCGGTGTCTGAACACGAGCCGGCTCCTGCACGGGCGGCGCGAGCGGCTTGCTCTCGACTGCGGCGACGGTCGCGCCACCGGGCGCCGCGGCCGCGGCCGTCGTCGCCGGATGGCCGGCAGCTTCCGCCGCCGCTGCGGCGTCCTCGGCGTCGAGCCGGCCCTTTTCCGCCGTCACCTGGGCCTTGAGGTAGCTGGCCACGGCCGCGTGCTCGTCGCGCACGAGCTGCATCATTTCCACCGAAGCCGGAGCGGCCCGCTCGGCCACCGGCGCCCGGGCGCGGATTTGGCTCCAATCATAGTGGCTGAACAGCAAACCGCCGATCACGCTCGCCAGCGCCGCCGGCAGGATGTCGAGAACGAGCTTGGAGAAAAAGCGAACCAGCAACGGCCTATTGGGCGACATGATCGAGGTTCCTCTGGCAAAGCATTTTTCAAACGATCGGTTGAATTCTCACCATGCGTTGGTGGCGGCGAAAGGCCGGGAAAAAGGAATTTTTGCGGCGGCGCGATTCTTACCGGGAACCGCCGCGGCCCGGTCACCGCCTGATGTTGCGCCGGAGGAGAAGACGCCAAGTGTCAGTAGGCCATGCCGAAAACGTAGAGAATGACGCCGGCGACCAGCAAGAGATGCTGCGGCAGCAGCACGGCTTTGAGCCCCGCCCGGCGCCGTCCGAGGAACGAGAACTGCACCGCGACGTCGAAATTCGACTGACCGGGCCGCCGTGCCTCCTGCACCAAGGGGATGAGCGCCAGCGTCGCAACGCCGAAGGCGACCGACAGGGTGAGGCATGCCATGGCGGCAAGGTGCAGCGCCTCGGTGGAAAATTCCACGCCGGAAGCGACCCAAGCGAGCAGCGCAATGGTGGCAAGGAGCACGTAGCTGTTGGCGTTGCTCACGAACTCGAGTGCCTTGGTTTGCGGATCGGTCCCTGGCCCGTTCATGGGCGGCTCTCCTCGAGAAGCCGTGCGCAATGCGGCTCGGTTACGGTCATGCAAGGAATTGTCCCGCAATGACTTGCAGCGCCTGTCCGGCTATCGTGCCAGCATGATCGGGCCGAACCGCGTCGAAGGCTACGCCATTGTCTCCGCCGACGGAATGATCGCAGACGCGACCGGCAAGATGCCGGATACGCTGCGCAATCCGGCCGACCAGAGTTTCCTGCAAGCTGAGCTCGATCGGGCCGCCATGGTCGTGCACGGACGCCACTCGCATGAAGGCGGGCCGCGTGCGGCGCGGCGCAAACGGCTGATCGTGACCCACGGGATCGCTGCGCTTGCCCCCGATCCTTCCCACCCCAACACGCTGTTGTGGAACCCGGCCGGCGCCACGCTCGAAGCGGCGATCAAGGCGCTCGGCGCCGGGGATGGCGCGATCGCGATCATTGGCGGCACGCAAGTGTTCGGCCTGTTCCTGCCGCGCTACGACGCCTTTCATCTCACGCGCGCCGAGAACGCCAGGATTCCGGGCGGCCGGCCGGTATTTCCCGAAGTCGGGCCGAATGCCACGGCAGAGGACGTGCTCGCCGGCCACGGCCTAAAGGCCGGTCCTCGACGCGCGATCGACGCCGGCGCCGGCATCACTTTGACGACGTGGCAGCGCTAGCGAGCCTTCCACGTGCGCGGCAGACGGACCGGCGCCGCATTCAACCTTCTTTAACCATGGCACCCAATCTGCAACAGGCGGCTGCAAGCCTTTCTTCACCCTTCTCGCGCCATTCTTGTCGAGCTTTCAACGGCGTCGCGACACCCGGCATGACTTCGAACCCTGCCCCTTATCGACGAGCTTGAAGCCGCGGTCACCTCCGGCACCAATGCGCGCCGGATTGAAATGCTGATGCGCGTCACCGACCTCTTCGTCGGCGGCGCACCGCGCTATTCCAGCGAGCAGATCGGCGTGTTCGATGACGTCATGGTGCGCCTGGTCAGCACCATCGAAGCCAAGGCGCGCGCGCGACTGGCGCATCGTCTGGCGCCGATCGCAAACGCGCCGGCGCAGGTGATCCGCTTGCTGGCGGTCGACGACGATATTGAAATCGCCCGCCCGGTCCTCAGCCATTCGGAACGGCTCGACGACGGCATCCTGGTGGCGAGCGCCAGCACCAAGAGCCAGCAGCATTTGTTCGCGATAGCGCAGCGAAAATCGCTGAGCGAGGCGGTGACCGACTTGCTGGTCGAGCGCGGCGACCGCGACGTGGTTCATTCGGTGGTGAAGAACACCGGCGCCCGTTTTTCCGACGCCGGCTTCCGCTTGCTGGTCAGGCGCTCGGCCGGCGACGACGACCTTGCGCTCGTGGTCGGCATGCGCAGCGACATCCCGCGTCCGCATTTCCTGGTGCTGCTGGAGAAGGCCTCGAGCGCCGTGCGCTCGCGGCTTGCCGCCGAGAACCCGCAGGCGAGCACCGCCATCGAAGGTGTCGTCGCCGAGGTGGTCGGCGGTATTCGCAATGAGGCGCGCAACGCCTCGCCCGATTTTGCCGCCGCGCAGGCCGCGGTCGAGCGGCAAAACCGCATCCGTCGCCTGGGCGAAACGGAAATCTACCAATACGCCCGCGACCGCAAATTCGAGGAAACGGCGATCGCGCTGTCGATCTTGTGCGATACGCCGATCGACGTGGTCGAGCGCGCGCTCCTTGATCCCGGCGCCGAGATCGTGCTCATCCTCGCCAAAGTCGCCGGCCTGTCGTCGACGACGACCAAGGCCATTCTGCTGCTGCGCGCGGCCGACCGCGGCATGTCGGCGAAAGACCTCGACACGGCGCTGGCGAGCTTCAACCGCTTGCAGCCCGACACCGCGCGGCGCGTGCTCGGTTTCTTCCGCACCCGGGTGAAAAAGCCCGCAGCGGCCATGGTGCCGCCGGCGGTCGCCATCTACGGCTAGGCCGTATTCGCCCGCCCAATCAGCGAACGCGCCGCTCTGACTATTTGTTCGCCGCGTACAGCGCGGCGATCGTACCCTTGAACGTCGCCAGCAGATTGGCAGCGGTATCCGGACCCTTGTAGACCGTCATCCGATAGACGAAGATATTCTTGTTTTTGACCACCGCGACCGCGATCAGGACGATCTGCGTCTTTTCCGTACCGGTTTCGGTTTGCAGTTTTTGCAACTGGGCCGCATAGCAGGCGTTCGCATCCTCGGCGAGCACGCCGATGAAGCTTACCTCGTTCATCTTGACCTTCTTCAGGGTCTCCTCGATGCGCGCCTTCAGGTCCGGCGCCTGTTGCGCCACGATCTGGCTGCCTTGCTTGCGAAGGGTCTCGCAGGTCTCCTTGATCATCGTCTCGGGCGCGGCCACCAGTTGGTCGATCTGGGCGATCGGTGTCTGATACTGGCCGTAGTCGTCGAGGTAATTCCGCTTTTGCGCGCGCCAGTCGGCAAGCTGCTGGCAGTCGGCGGACATGTTGAGCATCTTGTTGCCGGACTTGGCCACGAGCCCGCCGATGGTCGTGATCATGCGGTTGTCCGCCGGATTGCTCGCCGACAGCTCGCAGAAGCCCGTGGGCACCGGCAGCTTCATCGACACGCCGCCAATGATCGTGTCCGACGCCATGGCCACGGTTGCCGCGCTGGCAAGCGCAGCGACGAAAGCAAGACGGCTCAGCATTGCGACCTCCCGTGAAGAAGAGCCCGGCGCTGTTTCTGTCGCCGAAAGCTCCCTCGCACCCCGCTGTCGTTAGGTCGTTCATGGTAGCGGAGCAAATCGGTTCGGTCGAGCCAAAGGCCATCCGCCACGGCGATGGCTATCCGCCGCGTCGAGCGGCACGTGCGCGTGCCTGCGCGCGCGGTGCTGCGGCTCGACGTGACGAAGCGTTAAAGTCTTTGCCGCAGAATCCGCTTGACTTACGGGTGTTTGCATTTATGTGGGGACTTGCCGCTATTGATCAGTCCAAATGGACACGATCGGGCGGCTTTCGCATTCCGCGGCGCCGGTTCGCCGGAGTCTCGGGTTCTCATCTCTGGTTGGGGAGGACGGCATGAGCCAGAGCGCCCTCTTGCGATCGGGGAAGGGCTTGGGGATCCCAGGTACCGCCCGAAAGACGGACAGGAAGACCAAACTCAAAGTCGCGGCTCCAGCGCCGGTGGAGGATCGTTACGACGAGCGCAACGACCATTTCGCGGTTCGCAAGGGCATCCGCTGCGCCGGCGTGCATCTGATCGTCGATCTGCACGGCGCCGAGCGGCTCGACGACATCGAACACATCGAGGCGACGCTGCGCCGCTGCGTCGGGGCGGCGCGCGCGACGCTCCTGCACATCCATGTGCATCATTTCCAGCCGAACGGCGTATCCGGGGTGGCGGTGCTGGCGGAGAGCCACATCTCGATCCACACATGGCCGGATGCCGGCTATGCCGCGCTCGACGTATTCATGTGCGGATCGGCCGATCCGGACGCGTGCATTCCGGTGTTGCGCGAGGCCTTCGGCGCCAAGCGCGTGGCCGTCAACGAGCTGTTGCGCGGCCGCGGCGCCTGAACGGACGCGCCGGAGGGATTACTGGAGCGGCCGGGCCAGGTCCCGGCCGTTTCCTTATCCGGGCCGCAGGAAGGCCCAAGAACAGGCCGAGGACGTGTCATGGCCGAAAAGCGCTGGATCGCCGAGACCCTGTTCGACGACCTCGGCTTCCGCATGAGCTATCGGATGGAGAAGGTGCTCTACGAGACGCAGACCGAGCATCAGCACCTGGTGCTGTTCGAGCACGGCTTCTTCGGCAAGATGCTTATGCTCGACGGCGCTACCCAGATCACCAAGCGGGACGAATTCATCTATCAGGAGATGATGTCGCATGTGCCGTTGTTCGCGCACGGCAATGCGCGCGAGGTGCTGATCATCGGCGGCGGCGATTGCGGCATTGCCGAGGAGGTGCTCAAGCACAAGACGGTCCGGCGGCTTACCCAGGTCGAGATCGACCCGGCGGTCGTCGAATTCGCCAAGGAGCACTTCCCCGAATTCACCAAGCCGGTGTTCGCCGACAAGCGCTTCGCGAGCGTTATCGACGACGGCATGAAATATGTCGCGCGGACCGAGCGGCGCTTCGACGTCATCATCGTCGACTCGACCGATCCGCAAGGGCCAGGGAAGGTCCTGTTCAGCCAAAAATTCTACGCCGCCTGCAAAAGCTGCATGCAGAAGGGCGGCGTCATGGTGACGCAAAACGGCGTGCCGATCTTCCAGCCCGCCGAACTCGCCTCGAGCATCGGAAAATTCCGCCGCCTGTTCGCGGACGGCGCCTGCTATGTCGCCGCGATTCCGACCTATGTCGGCGGTCATATGGCGATGGGCTGGGCGAGCGACGATCGGCAACTCCGCCAAACCCCGGCGAAGACGCTGGCGGCGCGCTATCGCCGGGCCGGCAGCTTCTCGACCAAATATTGGACGCCGGAGGTTCACGCCGCTGCCTTCGCGCTTCCGCGCTTTATTGCCGAAATGGTGGCGAAGGCGAAAGCGTAGCGACGGGCGACGCCGCGCCGCGATTGGCGGCCCACGCAATCACCGTCCGGCGGCAAACGGTTGGCAGCTGCCCATCGCCTTTTGCTGTCGATTTCCGACGCGCAAGCCCGTATTCCACCCGCCAAGAAAATGCTCTAGAACACCCCCACGCTTTAGCGTGATT
The DNA here is from genome assembly GCA_963695665.1 of uncultured Alphaproteobacteria bacterium. Lineage (GTDB taxonomy): Bacteria > Pseudomonadota > Alphaproteobacteria > Rhizobiales > Xanthobacteraceae > BOG-931. The sequence goes on along the minus strand of CAVOHL010000033.1, from coordinate 406,115 downwards.
GGGAGGAAAATGTCATGAAACTCTACATGCATCCGGTATCGATGACGAGCCGGCCGGTGCGGCTGTTCATCGCCGAGAACAAGATTCCGGTCGACGAGGTGACCGTCGACCTGTTCACCGGCGAGCACTACAAGCCGGCCTACACGGCGGTCAATCCAAACAACCTCGTTCCGATGATCGAAGACGGCGATCTGCGCCTGACCGAAAGCTCGGCGATCCTCAAATACCTTGCCGACAAAATCGGCTCGCCGGCCTATCCGAAGGATCTCAAGCAACGCGCCAAGGTCAACGAGATGATGGACTGGCTCAACACCAATTTCTATCGCGATTGGGCCTACAACCTCGCCTATCCGCAGCTGTTTCCCAATCAGAAGCGGCGCAGCGACGAGGCGCAGGCGGCAACCATCGAGATCGGCCAGCAGAACGCCAAGCGTTGGCTCAAGATCCTCAACGACCACTGGATCGGACCGAAGAACCAGTACCTGTGCGGCAACCAGATCACGATCGCCGACTATTTCGGCGCCGCCCTGGTGACGCTCGGCGAGGTCATCCGCTGCGACCTGTCGGCCTATCCCAATGTGCAGCGCTGGCTCAACAACATGAAGAAGCTGCCAAGCTGGGCCCCGGTCAACGAGGTATTCCACGGCCTGGTGGACTCGGTGAAGCAGCAGCAATTCCACGCCATCTGAAAGCAGAGGACAAACGACGGACAACGGACGACGGACGCGACGGATAGGAGATCTCCTATCCGTCGCCGTCGTCCGTTTTCCGTCATCCGACACGCAAATGAGAATGAGCCGCGACCATATTCTGACGAGCCAGGCCGGGAGCCTGCCGCGTCCCGACGACCTGATCGAAGCCAACCGGGCGCGCGAATCCGGCGAGACGACGGACGAGCGAAAATTCCAGGACACGCTGCAGGCGGCTGTCGTCGACGTCGTGCGGCGGCAAAAGGAAATCGGCATCGACGTGCCCGGCGACGGCGAGTTCGGCAAGTCGATGGGGCACAAGATCAATTATAGGGCGTGGTGGAGCTACTGCTTCAATCGTCTCGGCGGGCTCGATCTGGCCGGGCCCGGGCTCTACGAATCCCAGCCGCGGCGCGCCAAGCAGGGCGAGGTCGTGCTCACCAGCTTCGCCGACCGCCGCGACCGCAACAGAATTCCTGCAGGTCTACAAGGACGAAGTGACCACCGGGCCGGGAATGGCGAATTGGCCGGTGGTGGTCGGTCCGATCACCTACAAGGGACAAGAGGCGATCAAGGCCGACATCGCCCACTTCAAGGCGGCGCTCAAGGCTTCCGGCGTCGAAGAAGGCTTTATGACTTCCGTCGCGCCGGCGAGCGCGGCGCGCTTTGCCAACAGATACTACAAGACCGACGAAGAATTCATCTTCGCCTGCGCCGAGGCGATGCGCGAAGAATACAAGGCGATCGTCGACGCCGGCCTGATCCTGCAGCTCGACGATCCGGCGATCGCCGAGAACTGGGACATGATCAATCCCGAGCCGTCGGTGAAGGACTATCAGAAGTTCACCATGGTGCGGATCGAGGCGCTCAATCACGCCCTCAAAGGCCTGCCCGAGGACCGCATCCGCTTTCATTTGTGCTGGGGCAGCTGGCACGGTCCGCACACCACCGATATTCCGATGCGCGACATCGTCGAGGTCATGCTGGCGGTCAAATGCCAAGGCTACTCGTTCGAGGCCGGCAATGTCCGCCACGAGCACGAATGGACGGTTTGGCAGGACGTCAAGCTTCCCGACGGCAAAATCATTTTTCCCGGCGTGGTCAGCCATGCCACCAACGTGGTGGAGCATCCCGAGCTCGTCGCCCAGCGCATTCTGCGCTTCACCAAGAGCGTCGGCCGGGAACGGGTGATCGCCGCGACCGATTGCGGCCTCGGCGGCCGCGTGCATCCGATGATCGCATGGGCCAAGCTCGAGGCGCTGGCGCAGGGGGCGGCTCTGGCAAGCCGTGAGCTTTGGCGCTAAGAATGGCGCCATGAGCTTCTTCCCTGGCAAGGATCCGGCGCTTGGCGATGCGCGCGCCAGCGACGCGATCGAGCAGATCATCGTCCCGCGCACGGTCGATCTCGGCGACTTCGAGGTGCATCGCGCCTTGCCTTCGGCGCGCGCCCGCATGGTCGGGCCGTTCATCCTGTTCGATCACATGGGGCCGGCGGTGCTGCGCGGCGGGAGCGGCGTCGACGTACGCCCGCACCCGCATATCGGGCTCGCGACCGTGACCTACTTGTTCGACGGCGAGATCGTGCATCGCGACAGTCTCGGCACCGCGCTGCCGATCCGGCCGGGCGCGGTGAACCTGATGACCGCCGGGCGCGGCATCGTACACTCCGAGCGCAGCGGTCCCGATTGGCGCGTCACCGGCGGCGCCATGCACGGCCTGCAATTGTGGGTCGCCTTGCCGGCGACGGCCGAGGAGATGGCGCCGGCTTTCGCTCACACCGCCGCGGCCGACATTCCCGAGCTCAAGGACGATGGCGCGGTGCTGAGCGTCGTCGCCGGCACAATGCACGGCCTCCGCTCCCCGGTCGTGACCGCATGGGAAACCTTGTTCGCCGACATTCGTCTCAAGGCCGGTATGACCTTTCCGCTCGACGCCGAGTATGAGGAGCGCGCGATCTACACGATCTCGGGCGAGATCGAGATCGGCGGCGACGCGCATCCGCCGCAGCGGCTCCTGGTGCTGCGGCCGGGCGACCGCCTCGCCGTGCGGGCGATCAGCGATGCGCATTTCGTCGTGGTCGGCGGCGCCGCCATGGACGGGCCGCGCCACATCTGGTGGAATTTCGTCTCCTCACGGCAGGAGCGCATCGAAGCGGCCAAGGCCGATTGGAAGGCCGGCCGCTTCGAATTCTGTGCCGGGCGATACGGTGGAATTCATTCCACTTCCGGACCACTAGCGTCGTTCGCCGTCAGGCGGCGTGTCGCTGCGTCTTCACCCATGCCTCGATCTCGCGCTCGGCTTCACTCCTGCCGAAGCCGTAGCGCGCCTGCAGGCGGCTGGCCAATTCCTTGCGGCGGCCGCCGATGCGGGTGAGATCTTCGTCGGTGAGCTTGACCCAGTTGTTACGGATCTTGCCCTTGAACTGCATCCAGTCGACTTCAATCTGATCCCAGTTCATCGCCGTCTCCCGTGCCAACATTGGACGCGCTGCGGTTCCGCCGCGCTCCTCACGGACGCGATGTCAGCCATGCGATGCGGCTTGAATTCGACCATACGAGGGTCTTTCCGGGATCAATATTGGCACCACTCTGGCGGACTCCCATTGTCAAATTAAATCGCCGCCGACCGCCGCTTTCTGTTGGTGTTTTGCCGTCGATGTGGTTGCAAATCGCTAAATTGCGACGGCAAAAACCGGGGGCTCGGTGTAAGATGCGATAACGGATGCCCGAGGACATTGCATGAGCGCACGCAACGAGCCGGAGGATGTTTCCCGACTCGCCCGCGCCATCCGCTCGGGCGATCGCACCGTGTTGTCGCGGGCGATCACGCTCATCGAGAGCCGGCGCGCCGATCATCGCCGCACCGCCGCCGCGCTCACGCAGGCGCTCCTGCCGGCAACCGGCAAGGCGGTGCGCGTCGGCATCACCGGCGCGCCGGGCGTCGGCAAATCGACGACCATCGATACGCTCGGCAGCATGCTCACGCAAAAGGGACACAAGCTCGCCGTGCTGGCCGTCGATCCGTCCTCGCGGCGCACCGGCGGATCGATCCTTGCCGACAAGACGCGCATGGCGCAGCTCGCCAACGACGCCAACGCCTTCATCCGTCCCTCCCCGGCTTCCGGCACGCTCGGCGGCGTCGCGGCGAAGACGCGGGAAACGATGCTGCTGTGCGAGGCCGCCGGCCACGACGTGGTGTTGGTCGAGACCGTCGGCGTCGGCCAGTCGGAGATCGCGGTCGCGGACATGACCGACTTCTTCCTCGTGCTCATGCTGCCCGGCGCCGGCGACGAGCTGCAGGGATTGAAGAAGGGCGTCGTCGAGCTCGCCGACATGATCGCGGTCAACAAGGCGGACGGCGACAATCTCGCCCGCGCCAAGGCGGCGGCCGCCGAATATCGCGCGGCGCTGCACATCCTCTCGCCGCGCTCGGCGACCTGGTCGCCGCCGGTCGTCACCTATTCGGCCCTGGCCGGCGACGGGATCGCCGCGTTGTGGGCGCATATCCTCGAGCACCGGGAAAAACTCGGCGCATCGGGCGAGCTTGCGGCGCGGCGCGGCGAGCAACAGGTCAAATGGATGTGGGCGATGCTCGAAGAGCGCCTGTTTGCGCCGCTGCGCTCCGATCGGGCGCTCAAGGCGGCACTGCCGCGGCTCGAGGCCGAGGTCGCGGCCGGACGCGTCGCGCCGGCCGCCGCGGTCGAAGAGATCGCCGCCATGCTCGCGCGCTGAAGCCGGGAGCACCGTGCGGTTCGAGGACCGCGCACCGCCTTCGGCGACAAGCCGCCGTTAACCCTGCTGTTGTAAACGCCGGCTGTCTCGGGCCGCCACGCTCTTGTGGCACGCGGCTTGATGCGCTTTGCGTGAGGCCACGGTTTGCATCGGGCCTCAAAAGGAGCCGGTCCATGCCCATCAACCGCCGCGGCCTGTTCGCCGCCCTTGCCGCAGCCGCCTCCGCCGCCACGGCAACGCCGGCGCTCGCGCGCCGCGCCGACGACGGCGAACGGGCGAGCGAGGCTAACGCCGCCCGCGACCTCGCCCCGCGCGCGGCCATCGATGCGACGACATTCGGCCTTCGGCCGAACGCTCCCGAGGATCAATCCGCGGCCTTCCAGCGCGCCATCGACCGCGCTGCGGCCGCACACGCCGTTTTGCATCTGGCGCCCGGGTTCTATCGGGCCGGCTCGCTCAAGCTTCCGCCCTATTCCGCGATCGCTGGCGTGCCGGGCGCGAGCCGCATCCTCATGTCGGCGGCGCCGTTCATGATGACAGCGACGGGCAGCGACTACATCAGCCTGAGCGGCCTCATTCTCGACGGCAGCGACATTCCGCTCCCCGCAGGTCGCGGCCTCGTGCAACTGGCGCAAGGCCGCGCCGTGCGCATCGCCGATTGCGACATCGTCAATGCCGGCGGCCACGGCATCGCGCTCGAGACGATCGAGGGCGAGGTGACCGGCAATACTCTCAGCGCCGCCGACGCCGCGATCTTCTCGCTCGACGCGCGCGGGCTCCGCATCGCCGGCAACACGATACGCAGCGCCGGCAATGGCGGCATCCTTGTCTGGCGCAGCAAAGCCGGCGATGACGGCACGCTGGTCGTCGACAATCGGATCGCGGATGTGCAGAACCGTGCCGGTGGCTCCGGCCAGCACGGCAACGCCATCAACATCTTTCGCGCCGACAACGTCATCGTGCGCGGCAACCGCATCCGCAACGCGGCCTTCTCAGCCGTGCGCGGCAACAAGGCCTCGAACCTGCAGATTACCGGCAACACCTGCACCGGCCTCGGCGAGGTCGCGCTCTACGCCGAGTTCGGGTTCGAGGGCGCTTTGATCGCCAACAACATCGTCGACGGGGCGGCGATCGGCGTTTCGGTCACGAACTTCAACGAAGGCGGGCGGCTCGCCGTCGTGCAGGGCAATCTGATCCGCAATCTCGTCGACCACCGCCCGCCCGGCACCGACCCGAACGACGGCGCCGGCATCGGCATCGGCGTCGAGGCCGACACAGCGGTGACCGGCAACGTGGTGGAAAACGCGCCGAACATCGGCATCGCCGCCGGCTGGGGATCCTATCTGCGCGATGTGTCGGTCAATTCGAACGTGATCCGCGGCGCCGATTACGGCATTGCGGTCTCTGTAGTTCCGGGAGCGGGCGCGGCGGTGATCGCCGACAATCTCATTTCCGAGGTGCGCCGCAGCGCCATCGTCGGCATGGAACTGAAGAACGCGGTCACCGGCGATCTCAGCAAGGACGGCGCCGCCCGCTACGCGCAATTGTCGATCGGCGGCAATCGCGTGCGCTGAGCGCGGCCGGCCGGCGAAGAAGTCATCCCGGCGCGGCGCTTGCCGTCGGCGAAACCCCGGCGATCCTTGCCCACTCGTCACGGGCGCGAATCGCCTCGCTCACCGCTTCGTTGATCTCCGCCTGCTGGGTGTAATAATTCTGCCAGCGGCCGCTGTCGCGAAGATCGATGAAATGCGCCATCCGACGCTCCGCCAAGGCGAGCCATCTGCGCGCGATACTGTCGTGCGGCCAAGTCTGCCGTGCCGACATAGAGAAGCCGAATGTCAGGGCGGAATCGGAGCTTCGGCATGATCCCTTGCGGAATCCGGTTTGCAACGAAAAAGCGAACTAAAAGGCAGCCGCACCTGTGCACAAATCCGATCGCGATGCGCCACTCTGTGGATAAATCCGGGTAAACCGCGGCTTGATCTCAAAGCCTGATGTGCATGCGGCTCGCGAGCTCGCCGACGATGCCGCGCCGGAAAGCCAGCACGCAGGCGACGAATATCGCGCCCTGGATCACCAGCACCCACTGGCCGAACGGGGCCAGATAGTTCTGCATCGCGATGACGAGGAAGGCGCCGACGACGGGACCAAATATCGTGCCGAGGCCGCCGAGCAGCGTCATCAGCACCACGTCGCCCGACATGGTCCAGTGCACGTCGGTGAGCGAGGCGAGCTGGAACACCAGCGATTTCATCGATCCGGCGAGCCCGGCGAGCGTCGCCGACAGCACAAAGGCGACGAGCTTGTAGCGCTCGGTCTTGTAGCCGAGCGAGATCGCGCGCGGCTCGTTCTCGCGGATCGCCTTGAGCACTTCGCCGAACGGCGAGTTGATGATGCGGTAGATGAGAAGAAAGCCGGCGAGCACGACGACGAGAACGAAGGCGTACATCGTCATCTCATGCGACAGGTCGAAAAATCCGAACAGCCGGCCGCGCGGCACGCCCTGGATGCCGTCCTCGCCGCCGGTGAATTTCGCGCGCAAGGCGAAGAAGTACATCATCTGCGCCAGCGCCAGCGTGATCATCGCGAAGTAGATGCCCTGGCGGCGAATGGCGAGACCGCCGGCGACGAGGCCGAGCACGGCGGCGGTCGCCGTGCCGACGAGGACGGCGAGCCCGGGCGGCAGCGCCCACACCTTGGCGGCGTGCGCGGTCAGATAGCTCGCCCAGCCGAAGAACAGCGCATGCCCGAACGAGATCAGGCCGACATAACCGATCAACAGATTGAAGGCGCAGGCGAACAGCGCGAAGCACAGCGCCTGCATGAGAAAGACCGGATAGATCGCGAACGGCGCGACGACCAAGAGCGCGACCATCGCCGTGAACGCGGCGACGAGGCTCCAGGAGGTCTCGCGCTGCGGCCGCAGCGCCGGCTGATCGAGGACGCGATCGATCATGCGTGCCGTCCGAACAGGCCGGCCGGCCGGATCAGCAGGACGACGGCCATGATGACGAAGATCACCGTGTTCGAGGCCTCCGGGAAAAACACCTTGGTCAGCCCCTCGATGATCCCGAGCGCAAAGCCGGTGAGGATCGCGCCCAGGATCGAGCCCATGCCGCCGATCACGACGACCGCGAACACCACGATGATGAGATCGGAGCCCATCTGCGGCGAGACGTTGTAGATCGGCGCCGCCATGACGCCGGCGAGCGCCGCGAGCCCGACGCCGAAGCCGTAGGTCAGCGTCACCATGCGCGGCACGTTGATGCCGAAGGCGCGGACGAGGACCGGATTTTCCGTCGCCGCGCGCAAATAGGAGCCGAGCCGCGTGCGCTCGATGGCAAACCAGGTCGCCAGGCACACCGCGAGCGAAAGCACGATGACCCAGGCGCGATAATTCGGCAGGAACATGAAGCCGAGATTGCGGCCGCCGCGCAGCGCATCCGGCACCTGGTAGGGCAACCCGGAAGAGCCGTAAGTGTTGCGGAACAGGCCCTCGATCATCAGCGCCAGCCCGAACGTGAGCAACAGGCCGTAGAGCGGATCGAGCGTACGCAGGTGCTGGAGAAAAAGCCGCTCGACGACGATGCCGGTGGCGCCGATCAGGATCGGCGCCAGCACCAGCGCTTGCCAATAGCCGATGCCGAGATATTGCAGCATCAGATAAGCGGCGAAGGCGCCCATCATGTATTGCGCGCCGTGGGCGAAGTTGATGATGTGAAGCATGCCGAAAATGACCGCGAGCCCGAGGCTCAGGAGCGCGTAGAACGAGCCGTTGATCAGGCCGAGCAGCAGCTGGCCGAACAGCGCTTGCGAGGGGATACCGAAAATCTCGAACATCCTGGCGCTCTTTTGCTCTCAGACTCCCAGATACTCGTGCAGCTTTCGGGTATTGGCGTCGAGCTCCGCGGCGGAGAATTGGTCGACGATGCGTCCGTGCTCCATGACGTAATAGCGATCGGCGACGGTGGCGGCGAAGCGGAAATTCTGCTCGACCAGGAGGATGGTGAAGCCCTCCGCCTTGAGGGCGCCGATGGTGCGCCCGATCTGCTGCATGATGACCGGCGCCAAGCCTTCGGTCGGTTCGTCGAGCAGCAACAGCCGCGCGCCGGTGCGCAGGATTCGTGCGATCGCCAGCATCTGCTGCTCGCCGCCGGAGAGCTTGGTGCCTTGGCTGCCGAGCCGCTCACGCAAGTTCGGGAACAGCGCGAAAATGCCGTCGAGACCGAGACCGCCGGCGCGCACCTGCCGCGGCAGCAGCAGGTTCTCCTTGACGTCGAGCGTGGCGAAGATGCCGCGCTCCTCGGGGCAGAACGCGATCCCCGACCGCGCGATCGCATCGGAGGGAAGCCGGATCAGCTCCTTGCCTTCGAACTCCACCGACCCGGAACGCTTTTCGATGATCCCCATGATGGCTTTGAGCGTCGTGGTCTTGCCGACGCCGTTGCGTCCGAGGAGCGTGACCACTTCACCCGGCCGCACGGCGAAGGTGACGCCATGCAGGACGTGCGACTCGCCGTACCAGGCATTGAGCTGGTTGACCGTCAGCAGGTCGCGCGTCTCAGACATGACCGGTCCCGAGATAGGCTTCGCGCACCGCCGGATCGTTGGACACCGTTTCGTAGTCGCCCTCGGCCAGCACGTGGCCGCGGGTGAGCACGGTGATGCGATCGCACAGATCGGCGACCACGCTGAGATTATGCTCGACCATCAGCACGGTGCGGTTGGCGGCCACCGCTTTGATCAGGGCGCTGATGCGCACGATATCCTCGCGGTCCATGCCCGCGGTCGGCTCGTCGAGCAGCAGCAATTCCGGCTCGAGCGCCAGCGTCGTCGCGATCTCGAGCGCCCGCTTGCGGCCGTAGGGCAATTCGACCGCCAGCGTATCCGCGTAGGGCGTAAGCCCGACATCGGCGATCAGCGCCATGGCGCGATCGCCGAGCGCGCGCAGCGCGCGCTTCGAGCGCCAGAAATCGAACGAGTTGCCGCGCCGCCGCTGCAGCGCGATGCGCACGTTCTCGATCACGGTCAGATGCGGAAACACCGCCGAGATCTGGAACGAGCGTCCGACGCCGAGCCGGGCGACGTCCGCCGGCTTGAGCGCGGTGATGTCGCGCCCGTCGAACACAATGCGTCCGCGCGTGGGGGAAAGAAACTTGGTGAGGAGATTGAAGCAGGTGGTCTTGCCCGCCCCATTCGGCCCGATCAAAGCATGGATGCTGCCCCGCTCGACGCGCAAATTCACCGCGCGCACCGCAACAAAGCCGGCGAACTCCTTGGTCAGCTCCTCGGTTACGAGGATCGGCCCCTCACCCACAACGCACCCCCCAAAGGGCCAGCTTCGTCGCTGCGCGTCGCGATGGCCGCTGAGCCCCGGTCTTATCGCCCGCGCATCTTCATTTCGTGATTCGCTGAAGGCGCGCCCGCACAAGGAACTTTCGGGCGCCGTCTACATTCTCGGCCGCCTAGTGCTTGAGCGTGTTGGCGACCTTGAAGCTCGCTTCGGTCTTGCTCTTGATCTCGTCGAGCGTCACCTCGGGCGCGAGCTCGACGAGGGTCATGCCGCCGCCCTGGCGGTCGACGGTGAACACGCCGAGGTCGGTAATCACCATATCGACCACGCCGGCGCCGGTCAGCGGCAGCGTGCAGTGATGCAGGAGCTTCGGCTCGTCCTTGGCCGAGTGCTCCATGACGACGACGACTTTCTTGACGCCGCCGACGAGATCCATGGCGCCGCCCATGCCCTTGATCATTTTTCCCGGAATCATCCAGTTGGCGAGGTCGCCATTCTCCGCCACCTGCATGGCGCCGAGGATCGCAATATCGATGTGACCGCCGCGGATCATGGCAAACGAGTCGGCCGAGTTGAAATAGCTCGTGGTCGGAAGCTCGGTCACCGTCTGCTTGCCGGCATTGATCAGGTCGGCGTCCTCCTCGCCCTCGAACGGGAACGGGCCGGTGCCGAGCATGCCGTTCTCCGATTGCAGCTGCACGCTCATGCCGTCGGGGATGAAGTTCGACACCAGCGTCGGGATGCCGATGCCGAGATTGACGTAGAAGCCGTCACGCAGCTCCTTGGCGGCGCGCGCCGCCATCTGATCGCGGGTCCAAGGCATCAGGCTTGCACTCCCGTTCGGGCCGGCGCGGCCGATTTATCGCGCTTGCGCACGGTGCGCTGCTCGATGTGTTTGACCGCGTTCGGCACATGAATGAGCCGCTGCACGTAGATGCCGGGGGTGACGATATGATCGGGATCGATCTCGCCCGGCTGCACCAGGTGCTCGACCTCGGCGACCGTCACCCGGCCCGCGGTCGCCATCGGCGGATTAAAATTGCGCGCCGTCTTGCGGTAGACCAGGTTGCCTTCGGTGTCGGCCCGATAGGCGTGGACGATCGACAGATCGGCGACCAGCCCGCGCTCCATCACGTAGCGCTCGCCGTCGAACTCGCGCTCATCCTTGCCTTGCGCGATCTGCGTGCCGGCGCCGGTCTTGGTGAAGAAGGCCGGAATGCCGGCGCCGCCGGCGCGGATGCGCTCGGCGAGCGTGCCCTGCGGGTTGAACTCGATCTCGAGCTCGCCGGCGAGATATTGCTGCGCGAAAGTCTTGTTCTCCCCGACATAGGAGGAGATCATCTTCTTGATCTGCCGGCTGTCGAGCAGGATGCCAAGGCCCTTTCCGTCAACCCCGCAATTGTTGGAGACCACGGTCAGGTTCTTCACCCCGGAGTCGCGGATCGCGAGAATCAACGCCTCCGGAATGCCGCACAGGCCGAAGCCGCCGGCCATGATCGTCATGCCATCCTTGAGCAAACCGGCCAACGCGGAGCGCGCGTCCGCATAGACCTTTTTCATATCCGCTCCATTTGTCCCGGCAAAACTCGCCTTTACGCATAGCGGGACCGGCGGAAAGGTCAACCGCTCGGCGTTGCGTAGGTCGCGACGATTGGAAGCGGAATGGTGGGGTGCGGGTAGTGATTCCACGCTACGTACATGACGGCGAACAGAATCCCGGCAATGATGGCGCCAAAAAAGCGGCTTCGCAGTGCGATCAGGCTTCCGAGAAAAGCGGCGACGAACGCGAACACCGCCATTAGTACAACGAAGTCCCATTTCACGGCCGATAAGTCTATGGGCATTGTGCGCTCCTGATAGGTGTGCTGCCGGCAACCAAGTTAGTCGAAAGAACGATCCGCGCATAGCTTAGCCTAGCTTGCAGCGACACGCGACGGCTTGGTCGCTCGTTCGCACAAGAAGCCATGCGGAGTATCGAGGCCGGTCCCGCGCCGCCGCTCGTCAGCTGCGCTCGACGAAATCGCGAACGCCCTTGAGGGTTTCCGGATCGGACCAGATTTCGGCTACCCTCTTGTCGATTTCCGCACCGCTGCGCGCCATGCGCTCGGCGACCGGCAGGCGCATCTGGTTCTTGGTGTGAGCGAAGGCGAGCGGCGGCAGCAACGCCATTTTTTGCGCCACGCCCATCGCGTGCTCCATCAGCGCGTCCGCCTCCACCACCTCATCGACCAGGCCGCGCTCCAGCGCGGCCGCCGAGTTGTAGGTCGCGCCGCTGAACGTGACCTCGTGAAAATGCCGCGACGGCACCGCATAGCGGATGACTTCCAGCGCCAGCGCCGGAAACGGCACGCCGACCACAAGTTCGATCACGCCGATGCGCCCGCGCGCGCGCGCCATGATCCGACGATCGGCGCAACAGGCGAGCACGCATCCGCCGGCGATGGTATAGCCGTTGATCGCCGCCACCACCGGCTTCGGATGGAAGAACACCGCCTCGCTGAGCCGGTGCAGAGCCGGGATGAACCGGCGCACATAGTCGACCCCTCCGTTGTCACGCGCTTCAAGTCGACGCCGGCGCAAAAAATCCGGCTCTGTCCGGTAATCAGCACCGCACGCGCATCCGCCGTGCGAAGGTCGTCGAAGCACTGCGCCAGCGCGTCGCAAAGCTCGATATCAAGCGTATTGCCTCTGCCATGCCGGATGGTGACGACTGCAACATTGTTTTGGATTTTCAGATCGAACATGGTCGGCTCATCACTCCCCAACGATGGTCATACCAGTTAATTTACGCGAGTAGCGCCGCACAATATCGCACAGGTTGTCCACGGGGCGAGCGTCAGCCCCGATTTCGGCTGATTTGACCCGATCACATTTGGCGGATGGTTAAGCCGGCAGATTTTCGTCCGCGCTTTGAGCGAAAAAATCCGCAATTGCGTCACTGTGAAGTCACAGCGGCCTGTCCCGAGTGCGCGCCGTACGGTCCAGCGAAACAAGGAAGAGACATGATGCGGCGTATTCGTATCCTCACCGCTCTCGCGGCTTTATCGATCATGACGGTCGGCGGTGCGGCGGCTCAGGCCGAAACAAATACAGTGCCCGGCAATCCGATACCGCTGCTGAAGATTCTCGCAAAGCCGGACAAAACAAGGACCAAGATCCACGGCAAGCGAGTGGGCAGGAGGGTGGGCAAAACGCACATGGCCGCGAAAACGAGGGCGCTGCTGCATCGGTCGGCCAAAGCGCGGCCGGCGGCGCCGACGGCTGCCGCCGATGATGCCCTGCCCACAAATGTCGCGGCGGCTCCTTCCGCGGCGCCGCCGGCGCCGCTTGCGGCAGCATCGCCTCCTTCCGATGGCGTCATTTGCCGAGCCGATGCCGAGCGAACTCGTGGTCGGCGGACGCACGGTGCAAGTTACGGCGCCGGATAATGTCAACGCAGATCGACGAAGCGGCCGACCCGCAGCGTGTTGCCGCGAGCGCGGCGACATCGGCGGCGAGGCTGAGTGACGGCGCTGAGGCGGAGCCGGCCTCCGAGACCGCGACGGTTGCGCGAGCGCAGCCGGAACGAAGCCCGGTCGGCAGCGCCTCCTGGATCATGCAGATCCTGGCCGCGCTAGGCGGCGCCTTTGCCGCCGGCTCGGCCGCCTGGTTTCTGATCGGATCGGCGCCGCAACGGACATACGGGTGAGCGGCGCCAATCACCCCTTGGTCTTGAGCGAACCGAACAGCTCATAGGCCTCTTTGGGCTTGAGATTCTTGTGCACGACGGCGTTGATCGCGGCGATCATCGCCTTCGGCGCCGCCGATTGGAAAATATTGCGCCCCATGTCGACGCCCGCCGCGCCCTGCTGCACCGCGTTGTAGGCCATGGTCAATGCGTCGAACTCGGCGAGTTTCTTGCCGCCGGCCATGACGATCGGCACCGGACATGACGCGGTCACGGTCTCGAAGCCCTCTTCGACATAATAGGTCTTCACATATTGCGCGCCGAGCTCGGCGATGATCCGGCAGGCGAGACGGAAATATTTGGCGTCGCGCACCATGGTCTTGCCGACCGCGGTGATGCCCATGACCGGAATGCCGACGCGCAATCCGGCGTCGACGAGCTTGGTCATGTTGTGGACCGAGCGCGTCTCGAATTCGCCGCCGATGAACACCTGGATGCCGACGCCGGCGGCGTTGAGCCGCACCGCGTCGTCCATGTCCATCGCGATCTCTTCGTCCGACAGCTCCTCGCGCAGGATGCTGGGGCCGCCGCTGGCGCGCAGCACCATCGGCTTGCCTGAATTGGCCGGAATGACCGAGCGCAGAATGCCGCGCGTGCAGAACAACGCGTCGCAGGACGGCAACAGCGGCACGATGGAAAGGTCGATCCGCTCGAGCCCGGAGGTCGGGCCCTGGAAGTAGCCGTGATCGACCGCCAGCATCACGGTGCGGCCTGATGCCGGCGCAAAGACGCGGGCGAGACGGTTCTTCATGCCCCAATCGAGCTGATGCGAGCCCTTGAGATAAAAGCCGGGCGTCTGCTGCGGCTGACCGGCGGAGTAGCGTTCCCCTTCCCTATCGGCTTCCGGCATGATGCTCCTCGCGCGGCCGCGCCTTCCATCGCGCGGCAGTTTCGCGGCGAACCTATGCGGCATCGCCGTTGCGGCAGCAAGGTTCAATATTCTTCGCCGACGGAATTTGTCGCACGCCGGCCGAAGAACATGCGCCCGAACAATCCGTCCTTACGGACGAATTGATGATAGAGCGCGGCCAGCACGTGTAGAGCGATGAGGCCGGCGAGGAGCGCCGCGGCGTAGCCGTGCGCGATGAAGCTCGGATAGATGGCGAAGCTTGCCGGCAGCGGGTCGCCCGAGCCCTGGAACACGGTCTTGTTGAGGCCGGCGATGATCGCCGTCGCATAGCCGCTCGCCACCATAAGGAGGACGATCAGATAGAAGCCGTAATGCACGACCGGGGCAATCCGATCGAGCAGCGGCGAGCCGGTCGTCGCATCCTTAGGCTTCGCGGTCAGCATTCGCGTGACGAAGCGGACGAGCATCAACGCGAGGATCAGCATGCCGAGGGACATGTGCACGAGCAGAATTTGGATCTTTTGCGGCGCCGAGTTGGGCATCGGTGCCAGCACAAAGAATCCGACGAGCAGCATGGCGATGATCATGATGGCGAGGAGCCAATGCAGGATCACCAGCAGCGGGTGATATCGCGACACTTGCATATTCATCCATAACCATCTGGTTATGGATTGGTCAAGGCTGATGGCGGGCCGCTCCGGGCGGAAACTCTCCCGGCGTGGAAACCGCCTTCGGATGTATCCCCTTGGCACTGTTCTCGTTATGTTCTATACGTTGAACCGACAAGAACATACCAAGAATATCCACACGCCTTGCACCGCTATGACCCCATCGGCCGGCTTTTCTGGAATGCGAAACCGCGCTGCTGTCGCGCAGGAACTGCGCCGGCTGCTGTCCAAAATGGAGGGGTTTTCGGCCGGACAGACCCTCCCCTTCGGTCTTTCCGCCATCGATCTCTACCTGCCGCAAGGCGGCCTTCCTTGCGGCGCCTTGCATGAGGTCGTGCCTGAAGAAAGCAGCACCCCTGCCGCCTTCGGCTTCATCCTGGCGTTGCTTGCCCGCATTTCCTCCCCTTACCCAACAAGCATGCCCGCGGGCGCGCGCAAGCGCGGCCCGGGTGGGGGGAAGAAAAAGCTCTTCCTCATCATGCCGGCCTATGGATTGCGCGAATATGGCCGTCCGCATGGCCATGGCTGCAATGCTCTCGGCCTCGATCCGGGTCGTCTGATCCTGGCCGAGACCAGGCACCGCAACGAAACCCTCTGGGCCATGGAAGAGGCGCTGCGTTCAGGCGCGCCTGCCGCCGTCGCCGGCGTGATCGACAAGCTCGATCTGAAATTGAGCCAAAGGCTGCATCTCGCCGCCGTGGAGGCAGGCCTGCCTCTGTTCCTCCTGCGGCAGGCGCAATTCCTGGAATTGAGCGCAGCGGCGACGCGCTGGCGCGTCGCTCCCGCCCCGGCCGCACGCGACCGCTTCGGCCTCTTCGCGCGCCCGCGCTGGCGTCTCCGGCTGGAACGCTGCCGCAACGGACGCGCGGGCGAATGGATAGTGGAGTACGATCATGTCGCGCATCGTTTCAGTCTGGCTGCCGCGCTGGCCGATCCTGCGCATTCTCGCCGCGCAAACGACGAACCCCTCAGACAAGCCGGTTGATCCTGACGAGCCGTTCGTCCTCGCCATTGCCGCCAGCGGAGGGCCGCGCATCGCCGCCTTGAACGACGCGGCGGAAGCGGCCGGGCTCGCGGTCGGCGAGTCATTGGCCGACGCGCGCGCGAAGGCCGGCCCGCTGCAGGTGCGCCCCGTCGATCCCGCCGCCGATGACGCCGCGCTGCGTCGCCTGACGCTGTGGGCGACGCGCTATACGCCGACCGCCTCCGCGTGGGGCGAGGAGAACGGCGCCGACGGTTTTTTCCTCGACGTCGAAGGCGCCGCGCATCTTTTCGGCGGCGAGGAAAAACTCATCGCCGATCTTCATTCGCGGCTCAAATATTTCGGCCTGCCGGCGCGGCTTGCCGTCGCCGACACGCCCGGCACCGCCTGGGCGCTGTCGCGCTTCCACTCCGCGCCTCTCGACCGTGCTGCCGCCGGGTGAGGAAGCCGAAGCGCTGGCGGGCCTCCCGATCGAAGCGTTGCGGCTTTCGCCGGCAACCTCAACGACGCTGCGCCGGCTCGGCTTCAAATCCGTGGGCGCGCTCCTCGACAAGCCGCGCGCGCCCTTTGCCGCGCGTTTCCCGGCCGCGCTTCTTCGGCGGATCGATCAGGCGCTCGGCCGCCTCGATGAGCCGCTCGTCCCCATCGTCGCCCCGCCGGTCTATCACTGCCTGCGTTATCTCATCGAGCCGATCCTCACCCAGGAGGCCGTCGTCGCGCTGGCAGGCCGCCTGATGCAGACCCTCGTGCATGTGCTCGTGCGCGACGACGTCGGAGCGCGCGCGTTGCGGCTTTCCCTTTATCGCGTCGATGGCGCGGCCGAGACCAGTCGACATCGGCCTGACCTTGCCGACGCGCGACGTCGCGCATGTGACGCGGCTCGTCGACCTCAAGCTCGAGGCGCTGGCGGCGACGCAGGATGCCGGCTTTGGCTTCGAGGCGCTCGGGCTTGCCGTCACCCGCGCCGAACCTTTGCACGCACGACAGACGGAACTCGCCTCCTTCGCCGGGGAAGACGACAGATCGCAAAATTGCGCGGCCTTGATCGATAAATTGCGCCAACGCCTCGGCCCGGCGAGCGTGCGGCGCTTTAAGCCCGTGGCCAGTCACATCCCCGAACGCGCCGAGGTGCAGCCGCCGGTCGCCGGCGAGCCTCCTGCCTCATGGCCGGCGCCGGAGCAAACGCGCCCGCTTCTCCTATTGCCCCAGGCGGAGCCGACCGAGGTCACCGCGCTCATCCCCGAGGGGCCGCCGCGACGTTTTTGCTGGCGCGGCGTGACCTACGAGGTCGCCGAAGCGCAGGGCCCGGAACGCATCGCCAGCGAATGGTGGCGCCATCGTCAACCCGAGCCGACGCGCGACTATTACCTCATCGAGGACGCGGACGGCCGCCGCTTCTGGCTGTTCCGCGAAGGACTTTACGGGCGCGAGACCGACATCGGCGCGCTGGTTCGTGCATGGGCTGTTTGCGTGAGTTTGCATGAGTTTATGTGAGTTTGTGAGAAAAGCCGATGAGCGCCTATGCCGAACTGGCCGTCACCACCAACTTCTCCTTCCTGCGCGGCGCTTCACACCCGCGGGAGATGGTCGCCACCGCCGGCGCGCTCGGCCTTAGCGCCATCGGCATTGCCGACCGCAATTCTTTTGCCGGCGTGGTCCGCGCCTATGAAGAATGGAAAAAGAACGAAAGCCTCAAGCTCATCGTCGGCACCCGCCTCCTCACCATCGATGGTTTCGAGGCCCTCGCCTATCCCACCGATCGCCAAGCTTATGGCCGGCTCTGCCAGCTGCTGACCAAGGGTAATCTCAAAGCGGAGAAAGGCGAATGCCATCTGACCTTCGAGGAGATTCTCGGCGCCAGCGAAGGCCAGATTTTTATCGCCGTGCCGCCGCTGACGCTGTTCTCGGCGTCCGCCTTCACCGAACGCCTCGCCGCTCTGGCCCGCTCAGCGCCGGGCCGCACGTTCCTTGCCGGGGTGCATTATCATCGCGGCGACGAGCCGCGTCGGCTGCGGCTTCTCGCCGAGCTCGGCGCGCGCACGAACGCGCCGCTCGTCGCCGTCAATGATGTCTCCTATCACGCGCCGGAGCGCCGGCCGCTCGCCGACATGCTCACCTGCATCCGCGAGAAATGCACCATTGCCGAAGCGGGTCTCCGTCTTGCCGTCAATGCCGAACGGCATCTCAAGCCCGCCGCCGAGATGGCGCGGCTGTTCGCCGGATTTCCCGACGCCATCGCCCGCACCATCGACATCGCCAATGCCTGCCACTTCTCGCTCGGCGAGCTGAAATACGAATATCCCGACGAGCCGGTGCCGCCGGGCAAGACGGCTCAGCAGCATCTTGAAGATCTCACCTGGGCCGGTGCCGCGGAGCGCTATCCGAAGGATCGATTTCCGACTGGCGTTCCCCGGGAAGTCGAGCAGCGGCTGCAAGAGGAGCTGGCACTGATCGCGAAGCTCCAATACGCCCGCTACTTCCTCACCGTCCATGATGTCGTCGCCTACGCCCGCAAAGAAAGAAATATTCTCTGTCAGGGCCGCGGCTCGGCGGCAAACAGCGCGGTGTGCTTTTGCCTGGGCATCACCGAAGTCAATCCGAACGAGACCAAACTGCTGTTCGCCCGCTTCATCTCGGAAAACCGTAACGAGCCGCCCGATATCGACGTCGATTTCGAACACGAGCGGCGCGAAGAGGTGATCCAACACATCTACGACCGCTACGGGCGCGATCGCGCGGCGATCTGCGCGACCGTCGTGCATTACCGCTCGCGCCGGGCCATTCGCGAAGTCGGCAAGGCTTTGGGATTGACCGGAGACATCACCGCCGCTCTGGCCAAAACAGTATGGGGTTATGGCGACGAACTGCCGGAGGATCACATTCGCCAGGCCGGCCTCGACCCCGCCAATCCGGCGATCAGGCAGGCGGTCACGCTGGCCAATGATCTGACCGGCTTCCCGCGCCATCTCTCGCAACATGTCGGCGGCTTCGTGCTCACCCGCGAGCCGCTCGATCAGACGGTGCCCATCGGCAATGCCGCCATGGATGAACGCACCTTCATCGAGTGGGACAAGGACGACATCGACACGCTTCACCTGATGAAGGTCGATGTGCTGGCGCTCGGCATGCTGAGCTGCCTGCGGCGCGGCCTCGATCTCCTGAAAACGCATTATGGCAAGGATTTCTCGCTTGCGAGCATCCCCAATGACGAGACGCAGAAACTCCCGGGAGGTCTATCAGATGCTGCAGCGCGCCAACTCCGTCGGCGTATTCCAGGTCGAAAGCCGCGCGCAGATGTCGATGCTGCCGCGCCTGAAGCCGGAATGTTTTTACGATCTGGTCATCGAGGTCGCGATCGTGCGGCCGGGGCCGATCCAGGGCGACATGGTGCACCCCTATCTGCGCCGGCGCGAAGAGCGGAAAAGCGGCAAGGAGCCCGACTATCCGTCTCCGCGTCCCGGCGAGGGTGACCGCGACGAATTGAAGGAAGTCCTCAAAAGGACCTTGGGCGTGCCGCTGTTCCAGGAGCAGGCGATGCAGATCGCCATCACCGCCGCGAAATTCACGCCCGATGAGGCGGACGGGCTGCGCCGCGCCATGGCGACCTTCCGCCACAACGGCACTGTCCATCTGTTCCGCGACAAGTTCATCAACGGCATGACCGCGCGCGGCTACGAGCGCGATTTCGCCGAGCATTGTTTCGGCCAGATCGAAGGTTTCGGCGAATACGGCTTTCCCGAAAGCCACGCGGCGAGCTTCGCGCTGCTCGTCTATGCCTCGGCCTGGATCAAATGCCGCTATCCCGAGGTCTTCTGCGCCGCCATTCTCAACAGCCAGCCGATGGGCTTTTACCAGCCGGCGCAGCTCGTGCGCGACGCCCGCCAGCATCACGTCGAGGTTCGCGCGGCCGACGTCAACTTCAGCGATTGGGATTGCACGCTTGAGCCGGGCGCCGACGGCAAGCATGCAGTCCGCCTCGGTTTTCGCCTCATTCACGGTCTCAACAAGGAAGAACTCGAGAAGCTCATCGACGCACGCGGCAATGGCTATGCCAGCATCGAGCGGCTCGCGGCAATCGCCGGCATTTCACGCTTCACCATCGAACGGCTCGCCGAGGCGGATGCGTTTCGCTCTTTCAAGCTCGATCGGCGCGCCGCTTTGTGGGCGTCGCGCCGGCTCGACGTGATCGGCCTTCGTCCGGCACGCCGGGCGGGCGCCGGCAAAGTGGATACCGCCAAAACGGACGGAGAGCTCCCGCTGCTTGCCCCGCATTTGGGCGACGAGCTTTTTCCGGAGCCTTCCGTCGCGCTCCCCGCCATGCCGCTTTGCGAGCACGTCGTCGAGGATTACGTGGCGACCGGCCTATCGCTGAAAGCGCATCCGGTGAGCTTCTTCCGCGACCGCCTCACCGCGCTCGGCGCCATGCGCAACGCGCAGCATCGCAGCGAAGACCTGCCGCAGGATTCGATCGTCACCGTCGCCGGCCTGGTGCTGATCCGGCAGCGGCCGGGCACAGCGAAAGGCGTCGTGTTCCTGACGCTGGAAGACGAGACCGATATCGCCAACATCATCGTCTGGCCGAAAGCTTTCGTGAAAAACCGCCGCACGGTGATGACGGCGCGGTTTCTCGCCGTGCGCGGGCGCCTGCAACGCGCCGGCCTCGTGGTTCACGTGGTCGCGGAGAGCTTCGTCGACCTTTCCGCGGCGCTGCCGTGGCTGCGCGACGGCGGCGATCTGTTTTCACCCAAATTTTCCGGCGGGCCGTTTCCGCAGGCAGCTTCCCTTCCCCTCAAGAGCCGCGACTTCCATTAAGCCGGATTTCGTCAGTCGGCCTTGCTTCGTCAATCAGCCTTGCCCAGAGATTTCCCCAGCACGCGCGCGAGCCGCTCGGAGAACGAACGCGCATCCGCCGGGCGGTCGCCCTCGAGCACCCTCGCCTCATCGAACAACAGATGCGCCGCGTCCTCCTTGAAAACCCGCTCGTCCTCGCCGAGGCCGGCGAGCCTGACGACCAGCTGGTGCCGCGGATTGACCTCCAGGATCGGTTTCGACACGGCGTCCAGCCGGCCGGCGCCCGCGAGCAGCTTCTCCAGCGCCCGGTCGGGACCGGAATCGGGAGCCACCAGGCAGACCGCGCTGTCGGTCAGCCGATCGGAAACGCGCACCTCCGTCACCGCGTCGCCGAGCGTGTTCTTCAGGAACGCAAGGAATTTCTTGACCGAATCTTCCAGCTCCGGCTTCGGCGCCTCCTGCGCGTCGGTGAGCGGAATGAGCGCCAGATCGGCGGCCCCCTGCGTCACCGATTTGAACGGCTTGCCGTCGAACGACACGCCCGGCATGACCCAAAAACTGTCCACCGGATCGGCAAGCAGCAGAACCTCGATACCGCGAGCGCGAAAGCCTTCCAGGTGCGGCGAAGACCGCAGGCGGGCGATATCGTCGCCGGCGAGATAGTAGATCGCCGTTTGATTGGTCTTGAGCGCGGCGGCGTAGTCCTTGAGGCTGCGCCAGCCATCGGCCGGGCCGGTGGTCTTGAAGCGCGCCAGCGCCAAAAGCGCGTCGCGGCGCTCGAAATCCTCGTAGATCCCTTCCTTGAGCACGGCGCCGAACATCTCCCAGATTTTCGTATAGGTTTGCGGCTCCTTGTCCGCGAGCCGCTCCAATTCCGCGAGCACGCGCCCGGTCGCGCTCTTTCTGATCGCGGCGAGCAGCGGGCTTTCCTGGATTTTTTCCCGCGAAACATTGAGCGGCAGGTCGGCGCTGTCCACCAAGCCGCGAACGAAGCGCAGATAGCGCGGCAGGACTTCCGCATCGTCGGTGATGAAGACGCGCTTCACATAAAGCTTGATCCGCCCCTTGCGGTCGGGATCGAAGAGATCGAATGGCCGCGAACCGGGAACGAAGAGGAGCGTCGTGTAGTCCTGCCGCCCCTCGGCGTGGAAATGGATGGTCAGGGCCGGCTCGTCGAACTGCCCGGCAATGCTGCGATAGAAGTCGGTATAATCCGCGGCGCTGATCTCGGCCTTCGGCTTCGCCCACAACGCCGCGCCGTCGGTGATTTCAGACGGCTCGGCGCCCGGCTTCTCGACCAGCGCGATCGGCACCGGCACGTGACCGGACTGCGCCTTGACCAGCCGCTCGATGGTGAAGCGCTCGGTGTACGACTTCGCGTCCTCCATGAGATGCAGCACGACGCGGGTGCCGCGGCGCGGAGCAATCACCGCATCCGCCGGCGATACGGCGAAGGTGCCCTTGCCGTCCGAGGACCAGACAAACGCCGCGTCCGCACCCGCGCGGCGGGAAATAACCTCGACGCGTTCCGCGACCATGAAGGCGGAATAGAAGCCGACGCCGAAGCGGCCGATCAGCGCCGTTTCCTCGCCGCTTTGCGCCGCCTCGATGCGATCGAGGAAGGCCTTGGTGCCGGAGCGCGCGATGGTGCCGAGCGCCTCGACCATCTCATCGCGGCTCATGCCGATGCCGTTGTCCTCGACGGAGAGCTGCCGCCCGTCAGGGTCGAGCGCGAGCGTGATGCGCGGCTTGGCGTCCTCGCCCGCGAGCTCCGGGTTGGCGATCGCTTCGTAGCGCAGCCGCTCGCAGGCGTCGGCGGCGTTGGCAATCAGCTCGCGCAGAAATACCGATTTGTCGGAATAGACCGAGTGCACCATCAGGTGCAGCAATTTGGCGACATCGGCCTGGAAGGGTTGCGCCTCGGGCGCGCGGTTTTCCGGTCGTTTCTCCTCGGTCATCGTCATCGTCGTTCGGTCCCAAGCAAAATTGTCGCCTCGCAGATGGCGAGATAACGCCGCCAATTCAAGCCCGCAACGGGATAACGAACGCGCCTCCTGCGCTGGCAGAGTGCAGCGCACCACGGGCGGCAACGGATCGAAGGATGAGACTGGTTTCGGCCCAAGCCTACTTTCGGTCCAAGCCTACGACGCGGAAAGCACGTCGGGCGTATGCACGTGCTCGGGGCGGATTCCGACAGCCAAAAGACGCGCCGGAATGCGGCGCAGAACCGGAAACATGTCGAACAGCTTGAACAACAGCGGCGGCTTCGGCCGCTGCGTGCTGGCAAGCGCCCGGCCGATGATCCGGTTCTGCATGGTGAGCTGAAGCCGCTGCGTGAAGCGCACCGGCAGCGTGCGCCGCGTCTCGATCGCGCGCAAATCCTCGTCGCTCACGCTGCGGGCCTTGAGCGGCGCCGCGAGCCGGTTGGCCGCGGCCACCGCGTCCTGGACCGCGAGATTGATGCCGACGCCGCCGATCGGCGACATGGCGTGCGCGGCATCGCCGATGCAGATCAGCCCCGGCCGCCACCATTGCCGCAAGCGGTCGACGGTGACGCTCAGGAGCTTGACGTCGTCCCAGCTCTTCAACTCGCCGATCCGGTCGGCGAGAAACGGCGACAGCTCCACGACCCGGCCGCGGAACGCGTCGAGACCGGCCGCCTTGACGCGCTCGATGCCGCCTTTCGGAATGACGTAAGCGCACTGCCAGTAATCGCCGCGATCGAGCATGACCAGCATGCTGCCGGCCTCGATGTGACCGAACGTTTCGCTCTCGTCGGTCGGCTTTTGCGCCAGGCGAAACCACAGCACGTCCATCGGCGCGCCGTAATCATCGCTTTTCAATCCGGCTTTGTCGCGTACCGTCGAATGACGGCCGTCGGCGCCGACCACGAGATCGGCGCGAATGACGAGCTCGCCATCCGGGGTCTTGGCGCGAAGCCCGACCACGCGACCGTCTTCCTCGACCAGATCGGTCGCTTCCGTGCACATGCGCAAATCGAATCCCGGGTAGCGCCGGCCTTGCGCGGCGATGAAATTGAGAAAATCCCATTGCGGCATCAGCGCGATATATTTGCAGTGGGTCGGCACATGCGTCAGATCGATCATCCGCACGCGTTCATCGCCGATCTGGGCGGTCAACCGCTCGACTTTCTGATGCGGCAGCTTGAGAAACTCGTCGAGCAAACCGAGCTCGTACATCAGCTCAAGCGTCGAGGGATGGATCGTGTCGCCGCGGAAGTCGCGGAAAAAATCGGCGTGCTTCTCCAGGACGACGACGTTGACGCCGGCGCGCGCCAGGAGAAAGCCGAGCATCATTCCAGCCGGTCCGCCGCCGGTAACGCAGCATGTGGTGGTGATCGTCGTGTTCGGCATGACGACGTTCCTTCCCGCGCCCGGCGTTTGGGCGAGAACGCGAACGCGCGTTCAGGCCGGCTGCGGCGCCACGCCGAGCTTCTTCTGCAGGCTCGTGGAGGAGGTGGTGTACTGGAACACCAGTCTCTTGTCCGGATAGACGTAGCGGTGCGCTTTTTGCGCCATCAGCGCGCCCTCATGAAACCCGGACAGGATAAGCTTGAGCTTGCCGGGATACCAGTTGATGTCCCCGATGGCGAATATCCCGGGCACGCTGGTTTCGAAGGCCGCGGTCTCGACCGGGATCAATTCATTGTTCTTGAGTTCAAAGCCCCAATTGGCCACCGGGCCGAGCTTCATGGTCAGGCCGAAGAACGGCAGCATGACGTCGCAGGCGATTTCGTAGCTCGAGCCTTCGTTGGTCTTGACCACCGCTTTGCTGATCTGGCCTTGCTCGCCTTGCAGCGCGGTCACCTGGCCGAGCACGAAATCGATCTTGCCCTCGCCGACCAGCGCCAACATCTTGTTGACGCTGTCCGGCGCCGCGCGAAATTCGCTGCGGCGGTGCAGGAGCGTAAGGTGACTGGCAAGGGGCGCGAGGTTGAGCGTCCAGTCGAGCGCGCTGTCGCCGCCGCCGACGATGAGCACGCGCTTGCCGCGAAACGCTTCCATCTTGCGCACCGCGTAGAATATCGACGTGCCTTCATAGGGCTCGACGCCGGGAATGGGCGGGCGCTTGGGCTGGAACGAGCCGCCGCCCGCAGCGATGACCAGGATCTTGCTCTCGAACACCTTGCCCTGGTCCGTGGTCACGCGGAACAACGGGTCGCCGATCTTCTCGACCTTCTCCACCATCTCGTTCAGATGAAATTGCGGATTGAACGGCTTGATCTGCTGCATCAGCGCATCGACCAGGCCCTGCGCGCTGGTGTAAGGAATGCCGGGAATGTCGTAGATCGGCTTCTCCGGATAAAGCTCGGCGCACTGGCCGCCGATCTTGTCCAGAATGTCGATGAGGTGCGCTTTCATGTCGAGCAGACCGAGCTCGAACACCGCGAACAGGCCGATCGGGCCGGCACCGATAATGACAACGTCGGTCTTGATGGGATCACTCATGTCGTATGCGTGCTCGTCCTTAATGGGTGGCCTCTGCTGAGGCGGGGAGTGTCTAGCGCGCTCGTTGCGGCAGGGGAAGAGGACGACCGCACCGGGCGGAAAAGAGCGCGGCCCGGGTTTCGTTCCCGCTCGACGCGGATTCGTGCCGGCTAGGCTTGCCGCTCCGGCGTTCGCACTGTCAGGCCGTCGAACGCCTCGCTCACTTTGATCTGACACGACAGCCGCGAGTTCGGCTGTACGCTATAGGCGAAATCGAGCATGTCAGCTTCCATCGGCGACGGCTCGCCGACCTTTTCCCGCCAAGCCTCGTCGATATAGACGTGGCAAGTCGAGCAGGCGCAGGCGCCGCCGCATTCGGCCTCGATCCCGGGGACGCCGTGTTTGATCGCGGTTTCCATGACCGTCGATCCGACCTCGCCCTCGATCGTGCGAGCCGTTCCCGCGGTGTCGATGAAGGTGATTTTGACCATGGGCAAGAAACAGAGAGGCGAAACTGAGCGGCGGCGAAGAGCGGCAATCGCGCCGTCGCCCGCCGACGTTCTATCGGCTCGCGGCGCGGCGCGCCAGTATGGCCGGCTCAGATGGGATCAATCGTCGCGCGATCAAGGTCGGGCCGCGGTGTGACCGCCGCCCAACCGCGCATCGATCACGGCGCGCACCTCGAAACTTGCGGTCTCGAGTTCCGCAATCGCTGTCGTCATCGCCGCAGCGCGGCCTTCACCGGCCGCCCGCTCGACCCGCTCGGCTGCCTCGGCGACCCGCCACGCTCCGACGCCACGCGCAGAGCCCTTCAGCGTGTGGGCGGCGGTCAGCCGCGAATGCCGGTTCCATGCTGGCCATGCGCTTGAGCATCAGGACGGTCTGCCGCGCGAAAATCGCCAGGACCTCGCGTTCGAGGCCGCGATCGCCAAGCGTCATTCGCTGCAGATGTTCCTCATCGAGGATGGCCGCCACGGGCTCGCGAGAAGACGTTATCAACAGGCTCGCATTCATGCGGCTTAATCCCCGGCAAAGTCCCAACGCGCAGCAGCGCGGCGACACGATGCGCCGCAAGCGACGAAACTGGGGTAAATCGCCCGTCTGCCAAGGGTTTCAGGCCGTGTTCTTTCGCGGCATTGGTAAACGGCTTTCCTACCGATCGGGCCGCTCTGTCGTCGCATGGTTGGCGATGCTGCAGCCGTCGCCTTGGCGCCGGCGCCTTCTCCCGGCCCCACGCCGGCCGCATTGTTGGCAACACAATGACGAGGTCGCGCCCGCCGCGGACCGGCGAACTAAAGATCGTGGTGACCAATCCGTTAACGGTCATGGTGACCAATCCGTTAACGATGATTAAAAGGACGTTACCGTGCCCGGTTTTCTTCGATCCGCCAGACCGATAGGATGGGCTACGACACTATGACGTGAGGGCGGGGAACCCTTGCTCGACGTAAATTCGATCGATTACGCGCTCGTGGCGCGGTCCGGGGTTTGCTCCGGCCGCCCTGGTCCGGCGTAACAGGCGAGGCGACGACCGACATGGCGAACAACCCGAAGAAGATGCTGGACCCGACGGAAGCGGCGCTGTCGGCGATTCAGGAAGCGCTCAATCTGCGGGAAGGCGACACCATGCCGGAGCTCGGGCAGGACGGCGGCGGCGAACCGCTCGGCGGCCCCGAGGAGACCGGCCGGCGCGGCATGCAGGCCCCTCCCGCGTTCGCGGAGCCGGGGGACGGAGCCTCGGGTGGTCGCAAAGCGGAAACGCACGGGCTTCGCGTCGCCAACGACGACCAGCAATCGATCGGGCAAATCCTGCAATCGCTGCAGCGCCGGCCGGCGCGCGCATCCTACGTCGTCGCCGGGGTGTTTTCCGCCGCCTGGGTGATCGGCTGCCTCGCCCTCTCCTGGGCCTATCTGTCGGATCTCAACGCGGCGCTCGGCCCCAACCACTCCTCCGCCGCGGTCATGATCGGGCTCGGCGCCGCGGCGCTGTTGCCGATCATCTTCTTCTTCGGCGTCGCCCACATGGCCTGGCGCGCGCAGGAGCTGCGCCTCATCGCCCAGTCGATGGCGAGCGTCGCCATCCGCCTGGCCGAGCCCGAAGGCGTGGCGCGGGATTCGATCGTCACGGTCGGACAGGCGATCCGCCGCGAAGTCTCGGCCATGGGCGACGGCGTCGAGCGCGCGCTCGCGCGCGCCGGCGAGCTCGAGTCGCTGGTGCAGAACGAGATCGCGGCGCTCGAGCGCACCTACAGCGACAACGAGGTCCGCATTCGCGGGCTGCTCCAGGAACTCGCCAATCAGCGCGACACGCTCGTCGCCCAGGCCGAGCAGGTGCGCTCCTCGATCAGCAACGTGCACATCGACCTCACCCAGGACCTCTCCACGATCAGCGATCTCGTCGGCCAGCAGGTCAACGAAGCGGCGCAGACCATCACCCAATCGCTGGCCGAGAAAGGCGAGCACATCACGCTCACGCTCGGCCGGATCGGCGACAACATGATCCAGCAATTGAGCGATCGCGGCGGCGACCTGATCGAGCGCCTGGAGACCACCAGCGACGAGACGACGCGCGCGATCGCTGCCGCCAGCGACCAGCTCACCTCGAGCCTCAACTTCAAGACCGATCACATCAACGACGAATTCGCCGAAATCGCCAGCGGCCTCGAAGAAATGATGGCGGCGCGGCTCGATCGGGTCACCGAGGGCTTCTCCGAGAAATCGCTGGCCATCCTCGACGTCATGACCGGACGCTCGCAGGAGCTGACCGACACCTTCACCGTCCGCGCGCAGGATCTCACCGACACGATCATCGATACATCGAGCAGCCTCGCCGAGACGATCGCGACGCGCGCCGACGAGGTCAACAGCACGCTGAAGGCTTCCGGCGAGTCGCTGATCCTCGACCTCAACCTGCGCGGCGGCGACGTGGTGACCAAGCTCGAACAGACCGGCACCCGCATCACCGAGGCGATCGTTGCGCGCGGCACCAAGGTCACCGACACGTTCCGCGAGAGCGCCGAGCAACTCGCCGAGGTCGTCGGCGTCCGCGGCGACGCGGTGAAGGAAATGCTGGCATCGCGGCTTGCCGCCTTCGAGGAGATGTTCAACCACTCCGGCGCCGAGCTGGGCGAGAAGATTTCCCGCGACTCCTCGACGCTCGGCAACCTGATCACCCGGCACCTCGCCGAATTCGACCGCACCGTGAAGACCTACGGGTCCGAACTGGTCGAGCGGCTCGGCGGGCGCACGCAGGAAGTCACCGAGTCGATGCGCAACTACGTCGACAGCTTCGACAGCCGCGTGACCGCCAAGGCGAGCGAAGTCACCACCGGGCTCGACCAGCGGCTCACGCGCTTCCAGGAAGCGCTCGACAGCCGGACCCAGACGCTCACCGAGGCGCTGTCCACCCGCGTCCTGGACATCGCCAAGACGCTTGCGGACGGCGGCAAGGAAGTCGTCACCACGCTCGACAAGCGCATTACCGATGTCACCACGGTCATCGACACCCGCGGCGCCAGGCTCGCGGAGAGCGTCGGCGAGCGCATTGCCGACATCGACCGCGCGCTCGGCGCGCAGACTCAGGAGTTTGCCAGCACGCTCGAGACCCGCATCGACCGCCTCCAGCATCTGCTCGTCGAACGCTCCGAAACGGTGACGCAGCAGATCGAGGTGCGCAGCCGCGCGGCCGCCGACCTTATCGGCTCGCGGGTCGAAGAGCTGTCGGTGTCGATCAAGACCAATTCCGGCGACGCCGAGCGCGTGCTCACCGAGCTTGCGGCCCGAACCACCGAAGCCTTGGGCAAGAGCACCGCGGCAAGCACCGCGGCGGCGGACGCGTTGAACCGCAGCGCCACGGAAGCTACCGCTACGCTCAACCAGACCGCCAGCGCGTTGAGCGCCTCGATCAACAAGAGCGCTACGGCCGCCAGCGAGACCATCGGCCGAGCGGCGGCAACCGCCAACGACACGGTCGGCAGAAACGCCGCGGCGACCGGCGAGGCCATCGGCAAAGCGGCTGCGCTCGCCAGCGACATCATGGGCAAGAGTACCGTTGCTACGCGCGAGGCCGTCGCCCGCGGCGCCAGCGAGGCCGAGCGCACGCTGCTGGCGATCTCGAACGAGGTGACGACCGCACTCAAGCAAAACGTCGACAATGTCGAGCGTACGCTGCTGGAGACGAGCGCCGAAATCGGGCGCAACCTCATCGGCAAGGCCGACGAGATCACCACCGGCGTGTCGCAGCGTATGGCGGACATGACGCGTCTGATCGACGAGAGATCGAGTGGTCTGGTCGCGGCGGTATCGAACAAGGGCCACGAGTTCGCCGGCGAGATCGGCCGGGTCACCGAACAGGCGGTAAAGGCGATCGAGTCGAAGAGCTTCTTCTTCACCCAGACGATGATGGACAACAGCGGCGAGATCGCGCGTCTGATCAACGACTCGAGCCAGACCGCGACCGGCGCGATGACGCGTACGCTCGGCCAGTTGCAGGAGGGCGCGCAAGGCGTCACCGAAGCCGCGAAGACGACGATCAAGCGGGCGCTCGAGGAACTGCAGGCCGCCACCAAGAGCGCCGTCGAGCAGTCGAAGCAGACCGCCGCGGCGACGGTCGCCGACATGCTGGAGACGCACGGCATGTTGCGCTCCGACACCACCGTCCTGTTCGAGCGCCTGCGCGAGGCCAATATCCTGTTGCAGGAAGTGCTCAGCGGCGCGCACGAGAACATGAGCGCGATCGAGCACACCATGGTGACGCGCGTTTCCGAGTTCGTCGCCGCCATGAGCGACCTGACCACCAAGAGCGGCGCGACCACCGCGGCGGTCGAGCAGCATCTCGGCAGCTTCAACAATGTCACCACAAGGGTGCTGGGCGATCTCAGCGAGATCGCGGTGCAGTTCGACAGCCACGGGCGCTCGCTGGCCGACGCCGTCGCGCTGCTCGACAAGAGCAACCGCCGCGCCGAGGAGACTGTCAACGAGCGCAAGGCGGCGATCGAAGTCGCTGGTGTCGACGCTCGATGCGCGCACCGATGATTTCGAAGCGAGGCTGCAGCGCTTCTCCGGACTGCTCGAGGAATCGCTCGACGCGGCGACGACGCGAGCGCGAGAGATCGCCAGCATCATCGCCGAAACCAGCAATGAGAGCGTGCGCACCATCGAGCAGCAGTTCGAGCTGGTGCGCACGACTTCCGAGGAAGAGCGCAAGCGCACCAGCGAGACCTTCAACGCGGTCTACGACGAGGCCGCCGCGCAGGTGCACACGATGTTCAGCCAATCGGCCACCCGCTTCACCGAGATCATGCAAGGCATGAAGCAGATGGCGGTCGGAAATGCAGCAGGAGCTGGAGACGACACGCGCCGAGCTGCGCCGCGGCATGCTCGAGCTGCCGCAGGAGACCGCCGACAGCGCGGCGCAAATGCGCCGGGTCATCGTCGACCAGATCGAGGCCTTGGCCGAGCTCAACCGGATCGTCGCCCGGCATGGACGCACGCTCGATACCGCCGAGCCGGCGCGCCGCGAAGCCGAACCGGCCTATGCCGGCGGCGGGAGGGCGCAGCCGCAGCAGCAGCCGACATGCCGCCGCGGCAGCAACCGCCGCCGCGCGGCGACATCACCGGCGCTCCGCCGCGGCGGCCCGAACCTGCGCACCAGGGCGGCAACCCCGGCAACCCCGGCGGCAATGGCCGCAATGGCGGCTGGCTCAGCGATCTGTTGACCCGCGCCTCGCGCGAGGACAGCCCGCCGATTGCTCCGCCCGGTCCGCGCGATGCTGCGCGCGGCGAAGAGCGTCCGCAGCGCGAAGGCGTCGAGTCGCTCGATTCGCTTGCGGTCGACATCGCCCGCATGATCGATCACGAAGCGGCGGTCGAGTTGTGGGAGCGCTATAAGCGCGGCGAACGCGGCGTGTTCACCCGCCGCCTGTACACGCCGCAGGGCCAGAAGGCGTTCGACGAGATTCGCCGCAAGTACCGCGCCGATCCCGAGTTCCGCCAGACCGTGGAGCAGTACATCCACGAATTCGAGCGGTTGCTCGACGACGTCTCGCGCGGCGATCGCGGCCCGACGGTGGCGCGCACTTACCTCACGTCGGACACCGGCAAGGTCTACACCATGCTGGCGCACGCGGCCGGCCGGTTCGACCAGTAGCGCGCCATCTCCTGCCGGCGGCAGCGGTAACGGAGCGCGCGGCGCCGATCGTCGTCGCAAATGCCGTTTGCAAGGCGGCTCGAAAAGCGTCGCGGACGCCCTTGCCCGCGTGGCGATGACGGCGCTACCGTCCGCAGCATGGAAGCTCCGGTTTCCTTACCGACCGCGGCAGACGTCGATGAAGCGGCCCGCCGGCTCGCCGGCGTCGCGCTGCATACGCCGCTCCTCACCTCGGCCGCGCTCGATGCGATGACCGGCGGCCGCGTATTCCTCAAGGCGGAGACCCTGCAGCATACCGGTTCGTTCAAATTCCGCGGCGCGTATAACAAGCTCGCGGCAATTCCGCCCGAGCAACGCGCCGGCGGCGTGGTGGCTTTCTCGTCCGGCAATCATGCCCAGGGCGTCGCGGCGGCGGCGCGGCTTCTCGGCATGCGCTGCGTCATCGTCATGCCGCATGATGCCCCGCGCGCGAAACGCGAGCGCACCGCGGCGCTCGGCGCCGAGATCGTGCTCTATGACCGCGCGCGCGATGACCGCGAGGCGATCGCCAAGGAGATCGCGCAACGGCGCGGCGCTGTTCTGGTCCCGCCCTATGACGACGCGCTGATCATCGCCGGGCAAGGCACCGCCGGCCGCGAAATCGTCGAGGATCTGCGCGCGCTCGGCCTTGTCGCCCGACATCGTGGTGGTCACCGCCTCGGGCGGCGGGCTCACCGCCGGCATCGCGCTTGCGGTCAGGGCGCAAGTACCGACCGCCGTTCTTTATACCGCCGAGCCGCAGGATTTCGACGACCACGCGCGCTCGTTTCGCAGCGGCCGGCGCGAGCAGAATGCGGCGCTGAGCGGCACCATTTGCGATGCGCTGATGGCCCGCATGCCGGGCAAGCTCACCTTCGCCATCAATCAATCGCTGGTCGGGGCCGGCGTCGTTGCCAGCGACCAGGAAGTCGCCGCCGCGGTCGCCTTCGCCTTTTCTGAATTAAAGCTCGTGGTCGAGCCGGGCGGAGCCGTCGCGCTCGCCGCGCTGATGACCGGTAAAGTCGATGTCACCGGCAAGGTCGCCGTCGCCGTTCTCTCCGGCGGCAATGTCGACCCGGACCTGTTCTTCCGGCTGGTCGCGTAGACCGCGCATCGCCATTTTACTCGTTGGGGCCTGCGAAAAGCCCGGCCCCAGCAGCCGTCACTGCAGCAATCAATCCCTATCTCGCTCCCGCTGGCGCGGGAACACGAACGAGCCTTACGCGCCGGCGCCGGGCAGGAAGCAACGGATTTGGGTCGCCCCGTCGGTATCCATGTACGGCCACACCACCGCCGGACCAAATCTGTTCGGCTCGGTCACGACCGCCGACTTCAGGCACGAGAACCCATTCGCCGTGGAGCCGCACGCGATAGCGGCCATTCTGCGTATCCCAGTCGACGTCCTGGACGCTGACGCCGTCGGCGAATGAGCAGCATAGGCCCTTCCCGCTCGCGAGTTGATCGAACCAGGATTTGAGCGGCGAGTTCGCGTATTTTCCCTCGGCGTCGCGCGCCGACGCATTGCTCGCAACAAATACAGTCATGCACAACGCTACAACCGCCAAACTAAGACCGGTAAGTCTGTGCATCGTGGCCTCCAGAAGTTCATGTTGTGCGGACCTCGCACGCAACGGTCCGGCAAACCTGGAGCACGCAACACATTCGCCTGCACGTGGTTGTCGATCCGCATCACCTCCTGGCAGGCAATTTTCGCGCCACCTACTGATTCGCGTAATGGGAGTCTATCGCAGGTTAACAGACGATGAACACGCGCCCGGCGGCGCAGTTCCGGTCACGACCTAGTCCGGTGATTGTCGGGTTCTAACTGAACAGCGCGATCAGCTCTTCCGCGCTGAGCGCGCGCAAGGCGGCGAGCGAATCGCTTGCCGCCCGCCGCGGAATTGCCGGCGGCCGCGCGGCGTCGTCGACTTCGGCCGCCGGTGGATTCGCCGCAATCGCGGCGTCTTCGGTCGCGGTGATTCGCACGACGGATCCGCCAGCCGCTGCGGCGCTCGCGATCATCGCCTCGACGCGGTCGGTGAGGACGCCGAGCAGCGTGAACCCGGCCTGTAGGCGTTGCGCGGCCGCCTCCCCGCGCGCGACCGCTTCGGCCACTTCGCGCGCGGCCGCCTCCAGGGCATCGCACAGCGCCGCATCGACGGCGCATTCGCGCAGCGCAAAGGCAATGTCCTGAATACGCTCGACCGCGGCACGCGCGTCGGCAGCCGGCGACCTGTCAGCCGCCGTCTCGCCGGCAACGCGCCGCATCGCGGCGCCGAGATCGCGGAGATCGCCGGCAAGTCCCGCGGTTTTTTGGTCCGGTCCGGTCCCGCCGGTCGGCCCAGAGCTCATCGGATGACGGCGCAGGATCGTTGGACATTGTTCACCAGTCCGCCCGAGTGAGACAGCACAGCCGCGAAAGGCGCGCAATCGCATCGAGCAAACGAGAGCCCACGATACCCACAGCCTCGATCACCCCCACAGCGCCGGCACCGGCGGATAGGCGAGGCTTCCTTCATAACGCAGGCCGTCGGCACGATCCTTCGCCAGCAGCAGAGGACCGTCGAGATCGACGACGCGCGCGCGCTGCGCCACCAGCATCGCCGGCGCCATCGCCAACGAGGTCGCGACCATGCAGCCGACCATAACGATAAAGCCGCGCCGCTCCGCCTCGGCCGCGAGCGCCAACGCCTCGGTAAGGCCGCCGGCTTTGTCGAGCTTGATGTTGACCGCATCGTACTTGCCGGCGAGGCCGTCGAGCGAGGCGCGGTCGTGCACGCTCTCGTCGGCGCAAACCGGGATCGGACGCTCGATGCGCGCCAATGCATCGTCGGCGCCCTCGTGCAGAGGCTGTTCGATGAGCGTCACGCCGGCGTCGGCGCAGGCGGCGAGGTTTTGCTTGAGATCGTCCGCCGCCCACCCCTCGTTGGCGTCAACGATGAGCTCGGCCCGCGGCGCCGCCCGCCGCACCGCAGCAATGCGCTCGCCGTCATCGTCCCCGCCGCCGAGCTTCACCTTCAGCAGGGGCCGCGCCGCAGCCCGCTCCGCCGCCTCCGCCATCGCCGCCGGCGACCCGAGAGAGATCGTATAGGCGGTCATAAGCGGGGCGGGTGCGCCAATCCCGGCCAATTCATGGGCCCGACGCCCCGCGGCCTTGGCGTTAACGTCCCAGTAAGCACAATCGAGTGCATTACGGGCAGCGCCTGCGGGCAAGGCGCGCTGGAGGGTGGCTCGGTCGAGGCCGCGCTGCAGCGCCGGCCGCAAAGCCCCGATTGTTGCCACAATGCCGTCCGGAGTTTCGCCGTAGCGTGCGTAGGGGACGCATTCGCCGCGGCCGCGGTGGGCCCCATCGCTGAGTTCGGCCACCACCACGACCGCCTCGGTCTTGCTGCCGCGGCTGATCGTGAACGTGCCGGCCAACGGCCAGCGCTCGATCCGAACGGAGAGCTCCATGCGAGGGGCACTATGACCGGGGATATCTCGTGGGCTCAAGGGCCGCACGGCGCGTCTCCGTTTCGGTGGAGTGCTGATTCTTGAGCGCCGCTACGCTGACCGGCCGGGTTTTCGGCGAACGCGTCGCGCTCGCCGCCCTCGGCGCCTGGACCGCCGCGGGCGCCGGCGACCTGGAGAAGATCGTCGAAGACGCCGCCCATCAATATGCCCAAGCGCGCTTCGTCGAAATCGACCTGGCACGGCTCGAACGGCTGGACACGTTCGGCGCCTGGCTCATCGAGCGCCTCGAGCGCGCCTTCACCGCACGCGGCTCGAGCGCACGCATCGTCGGCCTGTCCGACGCCGACCGCGGCCTCATCGAGGAGGTGCGGCTGGTCAATCGGACGCCGCCGAAGGAGCGTGTCGCCGAGAACCGCATCCTGGTTGCGCTCGACCAAATCGGCCGGGCGGTCGCGGAGATGGGATGGTCGCTCGTCCTCCTGGCCCAGCTTCTCGGCGCGCTGAGCCGGGCGGCGGCGGCCATCATCACCCATCCGGCGCGCCTGCGCCTCACCTCGACGGTCCATCATCTCGAGCGCGTCGGCTGGCGCGCGCTGCCGATCATTCTTTTGAGCACATTCATGATCGGAGCCATCCTTGCCCAGCAGGGTATCTTCCGTTTCCGCGACTTCGGCGCCGACGTCTATGTCGTCGATATGGTCGCCATCCTGGTGCTGCGCGAAGTCGGCGTGCTCATTGTCTGCGTGATGGTGGCGGGCCGCTCGGGCAGCGCCTACACCGCCGAGCTCGGCTCGATGAAGATGCGCGAGGAGATCGACGCGCTGCGCACCATGGGGCTCGATCCGATCGAGGTGCTGGTCCTGCCGCGCATCATCGCGCTGGTCATCGCCGTGCCGTTGCTGACCTTTCTCGGCTCGATGGCGGCGCTCTACGGCGCCGGCCTGGTGTGCTGGCTCTATGGCGGCATGGCGCCTGAGATTTTCTTCGAACGGCTGCGCGCGGCGATCTGGCTGCCGACATTCGAGGTCGGGTTGATCAAGGCGCCGTTCATGGCGCTGGTCATCGGGCTCGTCGCCTGCGTCGAAGGGTTCGAGGTGGAAGGCAGCGCCGCGTCCCTCGGGCTCAAGACCACCGCCTCCGTGGTCAAATCGATCTTTCTCGTCATCGCGCTCGACGGCTTGTTCGCCGTGTTCTTCGCCAGCATCGGGATGTGAGCGATGAGCGGCAATGCAGCGGTGATCAGTGTGCGCGACCTCGTCGTCGACTTCGGCGGCGCGCCGGTCCTCGACCACGTGACGCTCGATGTCTTCCGCGGCGAGATTCTCGGCTTTGTCGGCGGCTCGGGAGCCGGCAAGTCGGTGCTGATGCGCACCATCATCGGCTTGTTGCCGAAGCGCAACGGCAGCATCGAGGTGTTCGGCGCCGACCTTGCGGCGCTCGGCGAGCGCGAGCGGCGCTCGATCGAGCGGCGCTGGGGCGTATTGTTCCAGCAGGGCGCGCTGTTCTCTTCGCTGACGGCGCTGCAAAACGTGCAGTTTCCGATCCGCGAATATCTCGATCTGTCGCCGCGGCTGATCGAG
Organism: uncultured Alphaproteobacteria bacterium; assembly: GCA_963695665.1. GTDB lineage: Bacteria > Pseudomonadota > Alphaproteobacteria > Rhizobiales > Xanthobacteraceae > BOG-931. The sequence goes on along the minus strand of CAVOHL010000033.1, from coordinate 369,737 downwards.
GAGATCGCGGTGGCGAAGCTGGAGATGGTCGGCCTTCGCGCCGACGTGCGCGGCAAATTTCCCGCCGAGCTGTCCGGCGGCATGGTCAAGCGCGTGGCGCTCGCCCGCGCGCTCGCGCTCGATCCCGACATCGTCTTCCTCGACGAGCCCACTTCGGGCCTCGATCCGATCGGCGCCGCCGAGTTCGACGAGCTCATTCGCACCTTGCAGCGCACCCTGGGGCTGAGCGTATTCATGGTCACGCACGATCTCGACAGCCTGCACGCGGTCTGCGACCGCATCGCCGTCCTGTCGCAGGGCCGGGTGATCGCGGCCGGCACGATCGAGACGATGCTCGCCTCCGAGCATCCGTGGCTCAAATCCTACTTCCAGGGTAAGAGAGGGCGCCGCGTCCACTGACGCCGCGCAAAGAGGCCGTTTATGGAGACCAAGGCCAACTACATCATCACCGGCGCCTTCACGCTCGCCGTCATCTTCGGCGCGTTCGGCTTCGTCTATTGGTTCCAGAACACCGGCGGCGTCGGCGCGCGGGCGGTCTACCGCCTGGTCTTCTCCGGCTCGGTCACCGGACTGCACACCGGCGCCTCGGTCCTGTTCAACGGCATCCGGGTCGGCGACGTGGCCGGGCTTTCGCTCGATCCGCATGACCCGCGCAAGGTCGTGGCGTTGGTCTCGCTCGATCGCAAAGTGCCGGTGCGCGCGGACACCAAAGTCGCGCTCGAGTTCCAGGGCCTGACCGGCCTCGCCGAGATCGCCCTTACCGGCGGGTCGGCGGACGCGGCAATCCTCGTCGCCGACAACGGCCAGCCGCCGACCATCCTCGCCGCGCCGGGCTCCGGCGCCGACGTCACGCAGGCGGCGCGCGACGTGCTCTCCCACATCAACGGCCTCGTCGCCGAGAATGAAACGGCGCTGCGGGCTTCGTTGCACAATATCGAGACCGTCACCTCGACACTGGCGCAGAATTCGCAGCGCCTCGACAAGGTCATGGCCGGCCTCGAAAGCCTTACCGGCAATGGCGGCGACAATCATGGCGAAATCGCCCAAGCCGCCGAGGCGATCCGTCACCTCGCCGAGAACCTCGACAAGCGCACCGACGAGATCTCGACCGGGCTCACGCAGTTCTCCAATTCTGGCCTCAAGCAATTCGAGGCGTTCGCCGTCGATGGCCGACGCACGCTTGCCGAGCTGCAGAAGGTGATCAAGAACATCGACCAGCATCCTTCGCGGCTGATCTTCGGGCAATAGACGCTGCGGTCGGACTGATCGGGTGTTGGTGGCGAGGCGCTAGGCGGCGATTTCCGTTTCCTCGTCGGCGACCGCATCCGGCTCCTCCTCGAGCGGACGCGAGACGACGGTGTCGGCCCAGGCGATGATCTCGAATTGCCCATCCTCGTGCTCGGCGACCGCGCTGCAGCTCTCGACCCAATCGCCGCAATTAATATAGCGGATGCCGAAATCGTCGTGCATCGTCGCATGGTGGATGTGACCGCAGATGACGCCGTCGACATTGCGGCGGTGTGCCTCGGCCGCCAATGTCTGTTCGAACGCGCCGATATAGTTCACGGCGTTCTTGACCTTGTGCTTCGCCCATTGCGACAGCGACCAATAGGAGAAGCCGAGGCGACGGCGCACGGCGTTGAAATAGCGATTCGCGCAGGATGGCGAAGTCGTAGGCGGTATCGCCGAGAAGCGCGAGCCAGCGCGCGTGTTTGACCACCATGTCGAACACGTCGCCGTGGACGACGAGGTAACGGCGGCCATCGGCGCCGTCGTGAATGGCCGTTTCCGCCACTTCGATGCCGCCGAAATGGGTGCCGTAGTAATCGCGCAGGAACTCGTCGTGATTGCCGGGCACGTAGATGATGCGGGCGCCTTTGCGCGCCTTGCGCAGCAGCTTTTGCACCACGTCGTTGTGCGGTTGCGGCCAATACCAGCCGGATTTCAATTGCCAGCCGTCGACGATATCGCCGACCAGGTAGATCGTGTCGGCATCGTGATAACGCAGGAAATCGAGAAGGCGGTCGGCCTGGCAGCCGCGCGCGCCGAGATGAACATCGGAAATAAACAGAGTACGGAACAAACGCGTGCCGTGCTCAACCGCCACGATGTTTGATCTCTTTTCTGTTCGCCACGACGCGTAGATAAGTGCGTCGCATGGCAGGACGATGACAGCAAACAATGAAAACAACAGCGCGCCTCAATGGTAAACATTGGTTAACGTTCCGAGTTACAGCACTGTCATGGCGCGCCGGTAGAGATGGCGGCGATGACAGCGCTGATTCTCATTGCAGCGACGTTTTGCATCGTCACCACCACCATTCACGTCGTGAGCATCGCCATCGCGATCTTCCGGTTCCGGAGGAGCGCGTTGAGCGAACCGCTGTCCGCGCAGAAATTCCCCCCGGTCAGCCTGGTGCGCCCGCTATGCGGAATAGACAACTATGCCGCCGATACGCTCCGTTCGACATTCGCGCTCGCTTATCCGCGCTGCGAAATCCTATTCTGCGTCGCGTCCGCAAAGGATCCCGTTCTGCCGCTGATCGAGAGCTTGCTGGCGGAGCACCGGCAGGCCGGCGCGAAGCTGCTCGTCGGCGACGAGCGCGTGAGCAACAATCCGAAGCTCAACAATGTGCTCAAGGGCTGGCGAGCGGCGAGCCATGACTGGATTGTGATCGCCGACTCTAACGTGCTGATGCCGCCCGACTACATCGAGCTTCTGTTCGCCAATTGGCGGGCGGACACCGGCCTTGTCGCTTCGCCGCCGATCGGCTGCCGGCCGCAGGGCGTCTGGGCCGAGCTCGAATGCGCTTTCCTCAACACCTATCAGGCCCGCTGGCAGTATCTCGCCGACACGCTCGGCTTCGGCTTCGCCCAGGGCAAGACCATGCTGTGGCGGCGCGCCGATCTCGAACGCGCCGGCGGCATCGCCGCGCTGGCCAAGGAAGTGGCCGAAGATGCCGCCGCGACCAAGATCGTGCGCGGCGCCGGTCTCAAGGTGCGGCTCATCGACCGGCCGCTGGCGCAGCCGCTTGGCTATCGCAGCGCCATCGAGGTGTGGAACCGGCAGGTGCGCTGGGCGCGACTGCGACGCGCGAGCTTTTTCGCCTATTTCCTGCCGGAAGCGCTGTCCGGCGGGGTGCTGCCGCTGATCGCCCTGGCTTTCATCTGCGCGGCGACCGGCTTGCCGCTAGCGGCGAGCGTCGGAGCACTCGCTGCGCTCTGGTATGGCGGCGAGATGCTGCTTGCGGCCGCGGCTCGATGGCATTTACCCAAGGCCTATCCGCTCTACGGGCTGGCGCGCGACCTGCTTCTGCCCGCGCTGTTCGTCTCCGCGTTGCGTGGCGACGATTTCGTTTGGCGCGGCAACGAAATGCAGGTCGAGCACATGCGGCCGCGCCGCATGATGGCGCTGGTTCGTCCGCGTTTCGCCGAGGTCGCTCCGATCGCGCGGCGGCGGTTGCGTTCGCTGCGCGCACGGATGTCGTGATCGCCGGCATCATTCGAACGCGAGCGTCGCCAACAAACCGAAGTGATCGGAGACGATCTCCAGCCCGTTGCGGCCATCAAACACAATTTCGCAGCGCTCAGGCCGTACCTTGCCGCCGGCAAAGATGTAGTCGATCCGCCCCTCTTCGCCCAGCGTCGCGGCGACATAGCGGTTCTGCGCAGAAAACGTGTGCCCCTGAGATTGCGGATTGCAAGCCGCGAACGCGTCAATGAGCGCGAGCTTGCTGGCAAGCATCGTGCGGATGGCCGGCAACTCCGGGGCATCGTTGAAATCACCGCAAATCACGACGGACGGCACGCCGAACCGATCGCGATAATCCTCGATCGCCGCAACCACACTCGCGGCCTGAGACGATCGCTCGCGCGTCATGTGCAAAGGAAAGGCCAAGTGCGTATTGGCGACAAGAACGGCGCGCGATTCGACCTTCAGTTCGCAAATAAACACTTGCCGCGCCATGTCGCCTGAGAATTCAGGCAAGGTGACGCCCAGGGATCGAACGATCGGATACCGGCTGAGGATCGCGAGCCCTTCCTCCCTCGCTCCCCAGCAACCCGAGAATGAATAAGCGTGATGCGGGAAATCGCACTGCTCGGCGATAATCTCCGATTGCACGCGCCGAAGCCTGGGATGCGGAGAGACCTCCTGGAAACAGACGAGGTCCGGCCGCAACTGCTTGAGCCCTGCGACCAGGGCCGAGGATCTCGCTTCCAAGGGCTCGCTGATATTCCACAGATTGAGAGTCAAGACGCGCACGGTCACGGCCTGTCAGTTTGATGGACAGCGCACCCTAACCGCCCGAGACGGCTTCGAGCTGTGCCTTCTTGGCAATCGCGTCCAATGCGGTGCGGTCGGCGGGAAAATCGGCGGCGATCCACGCATCTTCCGCCGCGCGCAGCGTCGCGCCGAGACGGCGGGCCGGCGGCGACGCCGCGGGCGATGAAGTCGGCGGCCTTGAGCGGAAAAATGGGCGCCGTCCAGCGCTGCGGAAACATTGCCAGCTCGCGCCAGGCGGCGTCGGCCGCACCCGCTTGCGAGCGCGTCCAAGCAAGCAGCGCGCGATCGCGGAAGGCTTGCGGCCCGAGACGATAAAGGAGCGCGCGCGCCGGCTGCCCGTCTGTCGCCGGCGTCATGCGCCACCAGAGATCGAGCGCCGCGAGCCGTTCGGATTCGGCGTTGGCGAGCCGCAACCGCTCCCCGAGCCTTTCCGTGTCCTCGATCACCCACACGCCGAGCGCGCCGAGGCGGCGCAGCGCATCCGGCTCGACGCCGAGCGCGGCTTCGACTTTGACCATATTCTCGAAGCTCGCCATGAACGGCACGCCGCCGAGGACCACGCCGAGGATGCCGCTCTCCAGCATCGGCGCGAGCGCCGGCGTCGCGCGCGGCGCGACGACAAGCTTCAGGAGCTCCATGCGCACGCGCTCGCGCGACAGCGTTTCGAGGCCCGCGCGCTCGCGGATGCAGGCGAGCAGTCCGGCGGCATCCGGCGCGCCTGTGCCGAAATGCGCCTGAAAGCGAAAAAAACGCAGGATGCGCAGATAGTCCTCCTCGATCCGCCGTTCCGCCTCGCCGATGAAGCGCACCCGGTGCGCGGCGATGTCGGCCAACCCGCCGACATAGTCGAAGACCTTGCCGTCGCGCGTAGCCGAGAGCGCATTGATGGTGAAATCGCGCCGCTTCGCGTCCCGGCTCCAGTCGCGGCCGAAGGCGACGCGCGCCTTGCGGCCGAAGGTCTCGACGTCCTCGCGCAGCGTCGTGACCTCGAACGCATGGCCGTCGATCACCGCGGTGATGGTGCCGTGCTCGATGCCGGTCGGGACCGCTTTTCCGCCGGCCGCCTCGATGCGGCGCATGACCTCTTCGGGCCGGGCGCTCGTCGCCACATCGACCTCGCCGACCGGCAGCCGCATCAGCGCATTGCGCACCGCGCCGCCGACCACGCGCGCTTCCTCGCCGTCACGGTCGAGCAAGGCGATGAGCCGCGCCAGCGCGCCGCCCTTGAGCCAGGCGGCGTCGCCGAGATTCGTGCCGTCAGTCACCGCGTCGCCCCGGGCACGAACTTGCCGTTCTCGACATGCGCCGGCACATAGGTCGAACCCGGCGGCGCGCCGGAGAATTGCGCCAGAGCGAGGAAGCTTCCGACCATGAGCACGAGCGAGGCAATGACCAGGCTGGCAAGGCGCCGCGGCGTCCAGGCGGCGGCCTGAAGCAATCCGGCGCGCGTCGCCACCAGAAACGCCGCATAGAGCACGAACGGAGTGACAAAGAGCCCGATCTCGGTGAGGACTGGCCGAATCATGGGCCGTAAATCCGTTCGTAGAGGTTGCGCACGATACCCGCGGTGATTCCCCAAATGTACCGGTTTTCGAACGGCATCGCGTAGAATTCGCGCGTGATCCCGCGCCAGTCGCGGCTTTGGCGCTGGTGGTTGGCCGGCGTCATTAAAAACGCGAGCGGCACCTCGAACGCCTCGGTGACCTCCCACGGATTGAGCGTAAGCTTGAAGTCCGGCTTGACGCGGGCGACCGTCGGCAGAATGCGGAAGCCGGTGAACGTCAGATAAAGATCGAGATAGCCGAGCGGCTCGACGAGGGTCGGAGCAAGCCCGATCTCTTCCTTGGCCTCACGCAGCGCCGCGGCAACCGGGCTCGCATCCGCGGGATCGATCTTGCCGCCGGGAAAAGCGACCTGTCCGGCGTGGTTGGTCAGCTCCTGCGTGCGCAGCGTGAGCAGCACCATCGGCTCGCTGCGATCGACGATCGGAATGAGCACCGCCGCCGGCTTGGTGGCGGTCACCCCGGCCCGCTCCCACATCGCCGGATTGAGATCGAGATCGCCGCGCGCGCCCTGCGCCAGCGGATCGGTGAGCGCCTGCGGCACCGTGAGCGTGAGGCGCGAGCGCGCGCGGTCGAAAAAATTCTCCGTTGCCGGATGCGCCAAGGACGCGCTCTGCTCGCTCACGCAAACTCCCTCACCTGCTCGGCCGGCGCCATGGGAAAGAACACGCCCATCGAGGCGACGCCGAACATCGCCCTCCCCTCGACCTCGCGCTCCTCGCCGAGCTCGACCAGATCGAAGAACAGCCTGCGCGTGACCTTTGCCCACAGATCACGGCGCACGTGAAGATAGGGCTTCAGCCCGCCGGTGCCGATTTCCGGCTCGAAGCGCAGCCGATTGAGCGGCCCGCACTCGACCCAGTCGTCGACATTGGTGCGGAAGTTGAGGACTCTCCCGGCGGCCGATTGTTCGACGTCGAGCTCGACCGCAAGGAAGGGCGCGTCATCGACCTGGATGCCGCACTTCTCCACCGGCGTGACCAGGAAGTACTTATCGCCCTCGCGCTTGAGCACCGAGGCGAAGAGCTTGACCAAGGCAAGCCGGCCGATCGGAGTCTTCAGATAGAACCAGGTCCCGTCGGCGGCGATCCGCATGTCGAGGTCGCCGCAGAATGGCGGATTCCAGCGCTCCACCGGCGGGGGACCCTTGGCGCCGGCGCGACGTAGCGCGCCTGTGATCGCTTCGAGCCCCGATTGCCCTTCCTTCGCCATGGTTTGCCTTGAACTTGAGAGGGAACTTATCTCCGGGGGCGCGTCAATCGTGGTATTGTGACCGCCAGGCAGCACCGTGCCGCGCTAAATCCAAGCAGTTCCCGGCGCATGAGCGAATCGGCGCAGGATCTGCTTGATGCGACTGGCGCATATATTGCACTGCTTAAAAGCGGTGCAAACCTCAATCCTTGCATTCGTGCGCGTGCCGCGAATCTGATTCGATGTGAAATGTCCTTGGACACAGGGAGTTAGCCATGCCCGCTGTCGGCGGAGAAGGGCTCGAGAAGCTCGAAGACATGATCGTGCGTACCGCCGAAACGACGGCGGCTCACGTGCGCGCCGCCAAGGCGGCGATCGGCATGGTGATCTTCGGCCAGGACAAGGTGATCGAGCAGGCGCTCGTCACCATCCTGTCCGGCGGCCACGGGCTCCTTCTCGGCGTGCCGGGTCTTGCCAAGACGAAGCTCGTCGACACCATGGGCATCGTCCTCGGCCTTGACGCGCGACGCATCCAGTTCACGCCCGATCTCATGCCGTCGGACATTCTCGGCACCGAGGTTTTGGAGGAAAGCCCGACCGGCAAGCGCAGCTTCCGGTTCCTCTCCGGTCCGGTCTTCGCCCAGCTGTTGATGGCGGACGAGATCAACCGCGCCAGCCCGCGCACGCAATCGGCGCTGCTGCAAGCGATGCAGGAGCAGCACGTCACCGTCGCCGGCACCCGCCACGATTTGCCGAAGCCGTTTCACGTGCTCGCCACGCAAAATCCGCTGGAGCAGGAAGGCACCTATCCGCTGCCGGAGGCCCAACTCGATCGCTTTCTGATGGAGATCGATGTCGGCTATCCCGACCGCGACGCCGAACGCAAGATCGTGTTCGAGACGACGGGCTCGGAGGAGACGCGGGCCAAGCCGGCGATGACCGCCGAGGATTTGATGACCGCGCAACGCCTGGTGCGCCGGCTTCCGGTCGGTGAATCGGTCGTCGAAGCGATCCTGGCGCTGGTGCGCTCGGCGCGGCCGGGCCCCGAAGGCGGCGAAGCCGCCAAACTCATTGCCTGGGGTCCGAGCCCGCGCGCGAGCCAAGCGCTCATGCTTGCGGTGCGCGCCCGCGCCTTGCTCGACGGGCGCCTTGCGCCCTCGATCGACGACGTGATCGATCTCGCCGAGCCGGTGCTCAAGCACCGCATGGCGCTGACGTTCGCCGCGCGCGCCGAGGGTGAGAGCGTGGAAGCGGTCATCGCCCGGCTGAAGGCGCGGATCGGATAGTGGATGGCGGTCGAGCCCAGGCGCGCATCCCAGCATGATCGTCCGGCGGTCCAGCGCGCGGTCGGCGAAAGCCGCACGCTCGCCGCCGCGATCCCGCGGCTGATCCTGGAAGCGCGGCGCGTCGCGGCCACGGTGATCCACGGCCTGCATGGCCGCCGCCGCGCCGGGCCGGGCGAGAATTTCTGGCAATATCGCCGCTTCGTATCCGGCGAGCCGGCCTCGCGCGTCGACTGGCGGCGCTCGGCGCGCGACGACCATCTCTATGTGCGCGAGCAGGAATGGGAGGCCGCGCACACGGTATGGATCTGGCCGGACCGCTCGCCGTCGATGGCGTTTGCCTCTCCGCTGGTGCGCGACACCAAGCTCTACCGCACGCTGGTGGTGGCGCTGGCGCTTGCCGAAATTCTGGTCCAAGGCGGCGAGCGCGTCGGAATTCCCGGCCTGATGCACCCGACCGGCAGCCGCAACGTCGTCGAACGCATGGCGCAGGCGATCGTGCACGATCGCGGCGAACGCACGAGCTTGCCGCCGAACATTCTCACCCTCCCCGCTCGCCGAGATCGTGCTCCTGTCCGACCTTTGGAGCGAGATCGGCGAAGTGCGGCGCACGATGACCCAACTCTCCGGCAACGGCGCGCATGGCCATGTCGTGCAGATCGTCGATCCCGCCGAGGAGACATTTCCGTACTGGGGCCGCATCGAGTTCGTGGAGCCGGAGGGCGGCGGCCGCATCACCGCCGGCCGCGCCGAGACCTGGCGGACGGACTACGAGAGCGCGCGTGCGCCGGCATCGCGCCGAGATTCGCGCGGAGACCGACCGGCTCGGCTGGAGCTTTGCCATTCACCGCACCGACCGTCCGGCGAGCGAGCTGCTGCTGGCGCTGCACGCGCGCATCGGCGCGGTCACCGCGGATAGCTCGCGGCATTGGCGCGCGTCCCGCCGAACCGAGGGTGCCGGCATGATCGGCGGATTGTCGCTCGGCTTTGCCGAACCGCTCGTCCTCCTCGGCCTGCTGACGCTGCCGGTGCTGTGGTGGCTGCTGCGATTGATCCCGCCGCGGCCGCGCCGCGTGGATTTTCCGCCGACGCGGCTGCTGCTCGAAATCGCGCCCAAGGAGGAGACGCCGGCGCGCACGCCCTGGTGGCTCACGCTGATGCGGCTTGCGCTCGCCGCGCTCATCATCGTCGCCGCGGCCGGTCCGCTGTGGAATCCGCCGCTGGCGACCACAAAGACGCGCGGACCGATCGCGATCCTGATCGACGACGGCTGGACGGCCGCCGCCACTTGGGATGCGCGGCTGCGCACCGCGGACGACATCATCACCCGGGCGGAGAGCGACCATCGCGCGGTGGCGCTCATTCCGCTGTCGGAAGGCACGCGCGACATTTCATTCGCCACCGCCGGCTCGGCGCGCGTGCGATTGCACCGGATCAAGCCCGCGCCGCATACGGTGGACCGCACCGAGGCGCGGCCGGCGATCGCGCGATTCCTCGCCGATGCGCGCGACGTCGAGCTCATCTGGCTGTCGGATGCCGTCGATCTCGGCAGCGGCGCCGACTTCGTCAAAAGTCTCGCGCAGATGCTCGAGGATCGTCCGCTCACCGATCGTGGCCGGCGGCATCCCCGGGGCGCGCGCGCTCACCGGCGCCGAAAATGCCGTCGGCGCGTTGAGCGTGAAAGTGCTGCGCGCCTCCCCCGGCGCGGCCGAGACCGGCACGGTGCGCGCGCTCGATCTCAAGGGCCTGTCGCTCGGCGAAGCTTCGTTCGCGTTCAAGCCCGAGGATCGCGAGACCGAGGCGCGATTCGATCTGCCGGTCGAAATCCGCAATGACATCGCCCGGATCGAGATTGCCGGCGAGCATTCGGCCGGCGCCGTGCAGTTGCTCGACAAACGCTGGGCCCGCCGCACCGTCGGCATCGTCTCCGGCGCGACCGCCGACACGTCGCAGCCGCTCCTCTCGTCGAGCTACTATATCGGCCGGGCGCTCGGGCCGTTCGCCGATGTCAGGCTGGCGCAAGGCGAATCGCCGGCGGCGGCGGTGACGCATTTCATCGACCAGAACCTGCCGATGCTGGTCCTCGCCGATGTCGGCAATGTCGCCGGCGAGGCGCATGATCGCCTGGCGCGCTGGGTCGAGGATGGCGGCATGCTCGTGCGGTTCGCCGGCCCGCGCCTTGCGGCCTCCGACGACGATCTTGTTCCGGTCAAGCTGCGGCGCGGCGGGCGCACGCTCGGCGGCAGCTTGAGCTGGGACAAGCCGCAACCGCTCGCCGCGTTTTCCCGCGAGAGCCCGTTCAACGGCATGCCCGTGCCCAATGACGTGACCGTCAGCCGCCAGGTGCTGGCCGAGCCGGATGCGGCGCTCAGCGAGAACACCTGGGCGACGCTCGCCGACGGCACTCCGCTCGTCACCGCGGCGCGGCGCGGCAAGGGCCTGATCGTGCTGTTCCACGTCACCGGCGACACGCGCTGGTCGGACCTGCCGCTTTCCGGCGCCTTCGTCGATATGCTCAAGCGCATCGTCGCGCTCGCCGGTACGGCGAAGGTCGCCAACGCCGACGAGGCCAAGACGAAGGACGCGCACGAAGCGCTGGCGCCGAGCCGCGTGCTCGACGGCTTCGGCAGCTTCGTCCCGCCGCCGCCCACGGCGCGGCCGGTGCCGACCGATTTTTCCGCGAATCGCCAGCGCCGACCACCCGCCAGGTTTCTATGGCCCGCCGGAAAATCTCCTGGCGGTCAACACGCTCGCCGCCGCCGACCGGCTGGCGGCGCTCGACTTCAGTCCGCTCACCGGCGCCACCCGCGAGATCTACCGCAAGAGCGAACCGCGGGATTTACGCGGGCCGATCTTCCTCGCCGCGCTTTCGCTGTTCCTGATCGATGCGCTCGTCGTCCTCTACCTCGGCGGCGGCATTGGCCGTCTCATTGCCCGCCGCGCACGCGCGGCCACGGCCGCGACCGCGATCATGCTTTCAGCGCTGGCGCTGCCGTTCTCGCACGCGAGAGCCGAGGATTCGCCGGCCGAGGCGCCGCGCTCGGCGCTAGAGACGAAACTCGCCTACGTCGTCACCGGCGACAGCGAAGTCGACTCGGTGAGCAAGGCCGGCCTCGGCGGGCTCACGCTCTTCCTCGCACAACGGACCGCGCTCGAAGCCGGAGAGCCGATCGGGCTCGACATCTCGCGCGACGAGCTCGCGTTCTATCCGCTGATCTACTGGCCGATCGTTCCCGGCGCGCCGCGGCCCTCCGACGCGGCGCTCAAGCGCATCGACGCGTATATGAAGGATGGCGGCACCGTGCTGTTCGATACGCGCGACGCGGTCGCGGCGCCGCCGGGCGCCGGCGGCGAGACCCGCAGCCCGGGCATGGTCGAATTGCGCAAGATTCTCTCCTCGCTCGACCTCCCGGAGCTGGAGCCGGTTCCACGCGATCACGTTCTGACCAAGACGTTCTACCTGTTGCGCGACTTCCCCGGCCGCTTCAATTCCGGCCAGCTTTGGGTGGAAGCGTTACCGGCCGCGAATGAGGACGAAGAGTCGCCGCAGCGTCCGGCCCGCGGCGGCGACGGCGTATCCTCGATCATCATTACCTCGAACGACCTTGCCGGCGCCTGGGCGACGCGGCCCGACGGCCAGCCGATGCTGCCGATGGTCGAGGGCGAGCCGCGCCAGCGCGAGCTCGCCTTCCGCGCCGGGGTCAACATCGTGATGTACACGCTCACCGGCAACTACAAGGCCGACCAGGTGCACGTGCCGGCGCTGCTCGAGCGGCTGGGCCAGTAGGAGGACGGACTTGAACCTCGGTGTCGCGTTCGGCCCGCTCGTGAGCGTCCAGATCTTGTGGGCCGCCGCTGTCGCGGCCTGCATCGTGTCGCTGCTCCTCTTCGTAGCGCGCAGCCGCGGCGCCGCGGTGCGCGCGCTGGCGTTGGCGCTCATCGTCCTGGCGCTCGCCAATCCTTCGCTCACCCGCGAGGACCGCGATCCGCTTCCTTCCGTCGCCGTGATCGTGGTCGACAAGAGCCCGAGCCAGAATTTCGGCGACCGCGCCCGGCAGACCGAGCAAGCGCGCGCCGCAATCACCGAGCGGCTCAATCGCATTCCCGGGCTCGACGTGCGCGTGGTCGAGGCCGGGCAGTCGGACGGGGAAACCGACGGCACGCGCCTGTTCACGGCGCTCGGCGCGAGCCTTGCCGACGTGCCGCCGGATCGGGTCGCGGGCGTGATCATGATCACCGACGGCCGGGTCCACGATGTGCCGACCGACGCCGGCGCACTCGGCTTTGCCGCGCCGGTTCACGCGCTCATCACCGGCAGCAAGAAGGAGCGCGATCGCCGCGTCGCGCTCATTGCCGCGCCGCGCTTCGGCATTGTCGGCCAGCCGCAGACCATCAGGTATGCGGTCGAGGATCAGGGCGCGTCCGAGCGGACCGCCGAGGTGACGGTGCGGCGCGACGGCGAGGTCGTGGAAACGCGCACCGTCCCGGTCGGCGCTCCACAGAATGTCGAAATCCCGATCCCGCACGGCGGCCCGAACATCGTCGAGATCGAGACCTCCCCGCTCGCCGGCGAGCTCACTACGGTGAACAACCGCGCGGTGGTGTCGATCGACGGGGTGCGCGACAAGCTGCGCGTGCTGCTCGTCTCCGGCGAGCCGCATGCCGGCGAGCGGACCTGGCGCAACCTGCTCAAATCGGACGCCTCCGTCGATCTCGTGCACTTCACCATTCTGCGTCCGCCGGAGAAGCAGGACGGCACGCCGATCAACGAGTTGTCGCTCATCGCCTTCCCGACGCGGGAACTGTTCCAACAGAAGATCGGCGAGTTCCAGCTCATCATCTTCGACCGCTACGCGCGGCAGGGCGTGCTGCCGATCATCTACTTCGACAACATCACGCGCTACGTGCGCGAGGGCGGCGCCGTGCTGGTCGCAGCCGGACCCGATTATGCCAGCTCCACCAGTATCTGGCGCACGCCGCTCGATGCCATCCTGCCGGCGGAGCCAAGCGGCAATGTCACCGAGCAGGCGTTCCGTCCACGGCTCAGCGACCTCGGCAAGCGTCACCCGGTGACGCGCGACCTCGCCGGCTCCGCCAGCGATCCGCCGCAATGGAGCCACTGGTTCCGCATCGTCGACACCAGGAACGACACCGGCACGCCGGTGCTCAACGGACCGGACAACAAGCCGCTGCTGGTTCTCTCGCGCGAGGGCGAGGGCCGCGTGGCGCTGCTCCTGTCCGACCACATCTGGCTCTGGGCGCGCGGATTTGAAGGCGGCGGCCCGCATCTCGACCTGCTGCGCCGGCTCTCCCACTGGCTGATGAAGGAACCGGAGCTCGAGGAGGAAGCGCTGCGGCTCGTCATCAGCGGGCACAATCTCACGGTGCGGCGGCAGACCATGGCCGAAGACGTCGCCGACGTGACGCTGACCGCGCCTTCGGGAGCAACGCGCACGCTGAAGCTCGCGCCGACCGAGCCGGGCGTGTGGCAGACAAGCGTGAGCGCGAACGAGCTTGGCTTGTGGCGCGCGACTGACGGCAAGCTCAACGCGCTGGTCAATATCGGGCCGGTCAACCCTCGGGAATTCGCCGAGGTCACCTCGACGACCGAGGTGCTCGGCCCCATCGCCACCGCGACCGGCGGCGATTCCCGGCGTCTCGACGACGGCAACGGCCTCGACGTGCCGCGCATCCTCGCCGTGCGCTCCGGCGACACCTACAAGGGCGACGACTGGATCGGCCTGAAGATGCGTGACGCAAGCGTAGTGCGCGGCATCGGCGTGCTGCCGGTCTTCGCCGGCCTGCTCGGTCTGCTGCTGCTCCTTGGCAGTCTCGCCGGAACCTGGGCGCGCGAGGGCCGCTGAGGACACCGGCGCTACGCGCTCTCCCACTCCGGCCGGATTTGCCCGGACACACCCGCGAAAGCGCCGTCGACCAGCTCGGCGACCAAGAGGCGTGCCGGATCGACCGGTCCCGGCATGCTGACCGCGCCGGCGGGGATCGGCCGGAAGCCGCATTTTCCGTAGTAAGGCTCGTCGCCGACGAGGATCACCAACCGATGACCCTTGGCGCGGGCCTCATCGAGCGCCCGCTTGATCAAGGCCTGGCCGACGCCGCGCTCGCGGAAGGCCGGCTCCACGGTGAGCGGCCCCAGAAGCAGCGCCTTCGTTTCGCCGATGCGTACCGGAGACAACCGGACCGATCCGACCAGCAAGGTGCCGATATGCGCGGTGAACGACACTTCGAGCCGGTGGGCCACGCTCTCGCGCAAGCGATACGCGGTTTTCGGCATAGCGACCCGGACCGAAGGTGCGCTCGTGCAGGCGCTCGATCGCGGCCGCGTCACCCTCCATCTCGGGCAAAATAGTCAGCGAAATATCGTTCATTCCGCCGCGCCTAGCACCTGCGTTGGCCGAGGTCCAGCGCGGAGCAAGACGGTGACTGTCCGACACTAACACCGGCGACAGGAATGACTAAATCAGCGGCTGAAGATCGGCGGAGACGATAAATGGGCCTGCTCGTCGACGGCACCTGGCAAGACGATACCGGCAAAGAGTTTGGCGCGCACCAAGGACGGGCATTTCGTTCGCACCACAACGACCTTCCGCAATTTTGTCACCGCCGATGGCAGCCCCGGACCAACGGGCAAAGGCGGCTTTCCCGCCGAACCAGGCCGTTATCATCTTTATGTTTCCCTCGCTTGCCCGTGGGCGCACCGCACCCTCATCTTCCGCAAGCTGAAGAAGCTCGAGGCCGTGATCTCGCTTTCCGTCATGGCGGCGCTCCTCAGTAGAAAAGGCTGGGAATTCGGTACCGAACCGGGCGCGACGCTCGATACCGTCAACGGCAAGTCAACGCTCGCCGATATCTATTTGCTTGCCGACCCGCGCTACAACGGCCGCGCCAGCGTGCCGGTGCTGTGGGATAAAAAACAACGCACCATCGTCAGCAACGAATCCTCCGAAATCATCCGCATGCTGAATTCGGCGTTCGATGCGTTTACCGATGTGCACACCGACTACTATCCGGTCGAACTGCGGGCCGAGATCGACCGGATCAACGACGATCGTCTATCCGAACGTCAACAACGGGGTCTATCGCGCCGGCTTCGCTACCACGCAGGCTGCTTACGAAGAAGCGGCACGCGCTCTTTTTGCGACGCTCGATCAGCTCGAAGAACGGCTTTCACGCCAGCGCTACCTCGTCGGCCGGCGGATCACCGAGGCCGACTGGCGGTTGTTCACCACGCTTGTTCGCTTCGACGCGGTTTATTACAGCCACTTCAAATGCAATGTGCGGCGCATTACCGACTATCCAAATCTCTGGAGCTACCTGCGCGATCTTTACCAGGTACCTGGCGTCGCCGAGACCGTCAGCCTCGATCATATCAAGCGTCACTATTACGGCAGCCACCGCAATTTGAATCCGAGCGGCATCGTGCCGATCGGCCCGCTCATCGACTTCACGCTGCCGCACGATCGCGGCCGGTTCGCTTGACGCAAATGCGCCGCGCCTGTCGAGGCGCGGCGCATCCGCTATTCGTTACCAGCTATCGGCGTAACAGCCCGGGTAGCCATAGTAATACGGGTCGCCGCAGTAACCGTAGTCATAGTCATAGGGCCCGCCGCCGTCATACAGGAACAGGCCGCCACCAAAGCCTCTGGCGAAGTGATGGTGGTGGCCCCAACCGCCGCCGCCCGATCCGCCGCCATTGTTCCAGGCGTGGCCGCTCACGGCGGCGTTGCCACTAAAGGTCCGGCCGCTTACGCCGGCGTTGCCATTAAAGGTGCGGCCGCTGAAACTGCGGGCTCCCTGCTGCTGCTGCCACCGATGCCGTGGCCTCCCCAGCCGCCTCCGCCACCCATGCTATGGCCGCCGCCCCCGCCACCCATGCTGTGGCCGCCTCCTCCGCCGCCACCTCCGCCACCGCCACCGGCATGCGCCGCCATGGCGCCTGTCGCCATCGTTGCCGTGCCGAGCACAACGGCCGCGGCGACTGCCATCATCGTCCTGCGCATCGCGATCTCTCCTTCTGTTTCGGCGTTAAGCCGCCCATGCGTAGCTAACGCGCCTAAGAGGGCATGGTTGCGGCGTACACGATGCGCTCACGATGATATGACGAGGTTCGGTGACGCAGCGCCTGCCTGACACGCATGTCACCAAAGCGCGCCGATGGCGCGCCCGCCAAGCACCTCGGCGATGCGATGACGCGTTCCGCGGGTCGTATCCTCGGGGAGCGAACCCGGCGCGAAGAACCCGTGTGCCACGATTTCACGATTCGGCTCTGGCGGCGCGGTCTGCTCGAAGGCGCGCACGACGTAGAGCGCAACATGATCACGCCGGGAAATGCGCCGGTTGAGATAGACCGCGAACAAAGCCGGCGGGCCGCTCAGTTCGATATTGCCCTCCTCGCGCAGCTCGCGCGCGAGTGCGCTCGCCAGGGTTTCGTCGACTTCGACGCCGCCGCCCGGCAGATGCCAGCCGGCGACATAGCTGTGCTTGACCAGGAACACGCGGCCTTGCGTGTCGATCACCAGGCCGCGCACGCCGACGGTCAGCCCGCGCGCAAAGCGCCAATGCAGATGCAGAAGGCGCCGGATGGCCGGTTCCAAAGCACGGCGAAGACGGTCGAGGTCCATGCGTACCCGGACGTTGAACTTAAGACAGCGCCGCAACGTGGCGACGAAGCTAGGCGCAATAATTTGGCCTGATCGGCCTTGCTGTCGACCGGCATGCGTTCCCAGTCCGGACCGGTCCGAATGTCGGCAAACAGACCGGCCGGATCCTCGTGGAAGTGAAGAAACGCCTTCGCTCGGCAATAGAACACGCCGCGCGACTTTTCCTTCAACAGTTGAGATTGCCGGATCTCGGCCAAGAGTCCCGTGAGCCGATCGAGCGCCGAGGCGGTCGCGTGTTTCATCGGACCCTCACCGTCACCGCCAAGACTCCAATTTGAACATGCCAAATTTGAACATGCCAAATTTGCATCGGCGCCGCACCATTGCGGACGATTGAGATTGCCCTCAAATTACTTTAGAATTGTTCCAATCATCAAGGAAACCCGCCCGTGAAACGCTTCGCCGACCTCAGTGAACGGGAAGTGCTGGCCCTCGCCATCTCCAATGAAGACGAGGACAACCACATCTATCGCTCGTTCGCCGACGGCCTGCGCACGTCCTATCCGGACACGGCGGCGATATACGACCGGATGGCCGAGGAAGAGATCGGACACCGGGACCAGTTGCTCGAGCTGCATCGGCAGAAATTCGGCGACTTCCTCCCGCTCATCCGGCGCCACGACGTGAAAGGTTTTGTCGCGCGGCGTCCGATCTGGCTCAACCGGCCGCTCGGGCTCGATGCGGTGCGCAAATTCGCCGAGGAGATGGAGTACGAGACCGCGCGTTTCTACACGCGGGCGGCGCAATCGGCGCATGACGGCGCCATCCGCGACCTGCTGAGCGAGCTCGCCGCCGCCGAGACCAAGCACCAGAAACTCGCGCACCAGCTTGGCGAGGAGATCGCGCCGAAAGCGCGCGAAGCCGAGGACCAGACCGCGCGGCGGATGTTCGTGCTGCAATATGTCCAGCCCGGGCTTGCCGGGCTCATGGACGGGTCGGTCTCGACACTCGCTCCGCTCTTTGCGGCGGCCTTCGCCACGCATAACACCTGGTCGACCTTCCTGGTCGGACTTGCCGCCGCGATCGGCGCCGGCATCTCCATGGCCTTCGCCGAGGCCTTGTCCGATGACGGCTCGCTCACCGGCCGCGGCGCGCCGGTGGTGCGCGGCGCGGTATGCGGCGTGATGACCACGATCGGCGGTCTCGGCCATGCGCTTCCCTATCTCATTCCGCAATTCTACACCGCCACCGCGTTCGCCTTCGTCGTGGTGGCGATCGAGCTGATCGTGATCTCCTGGATCCGCACGCGCTATATGGATACGCCGTTCCTGCAGGCCGCCTTCCAGGTCGTGGTCGGCGGCGTGCTGGTCTTCCTCGCCGGCATCCTCATCGGCAATTCGTGATCGAAGCTCGGGACGGATAGGCGACGCCATGGCCAAGCGGACCGGCAAGTTCAGGAAATTCGGCGACCCGGCCGTTGCCGCGATCTTTGCCGGCTATTCCGCCAAGGTGCGGCGCAAGCTCCTCGTGCTGCGCCAACTGATCTTCGACACGGCATCGGCGACCGAAGGCGTCGGCGAATTGGACGAGACGCTCCGTTGGGGCGAGCCGAGTTATCTGACCACGCAGACGAGAAGCGGGAGCATGGTGAGGATCAACGCCAAGGGTTTAGAGGGCCGATACGCCATGTACTTTCACTGTCAAACCAATCTCGTGGAGACGTTCAGGGACAGGTACGCGGACAAATTCACCTTCGAGAAGAACAGAGCCATCGTCTTCGAGAACGGCGACGCGGTCCCGGTGAAAGAACTCCGGCACTGCATTGCTCTGGCGCTGACCTATCATCGCGATCGGAGCGGACGCGTGAAGCGCCGGTCACGCCGCGGCAAGTAAGGCGATGTGACAAAATCCCAATTGCCGGTCCGAATTCGCGTATCCTCTCGACACCATGTTCGCGCTTGCCCACCTCTCCGATCTGCACTTGGCCATGCGGCCGCGCCTCATCGAGCTTCCCGGCAAGCGCGGGCTCGGCTTCATCAACTGGCACCGTGGGCGCAAGAAAGTGCACCGCGTCGAGACGCTCGATGCGATCACGCGCGACCTCAAGACCCGCGGCGCCGACCACGTCGCCGTGACCGGCGACCTGGTCAATCTGGCGCTGCCGGCGGAATACGCGCGGGCGCGCACATGGCTGCAGACGCTCGGACCGGCGGCCGACGTGACCGTCACTCTCGGCAATCACGACATCTATGTACCGCAAGCGAAGCGGTTGCCGGCCGAGTTCTGGGGCGAATATATGCGCGGCGACGAAGGCGAGCCCGGCGAGTTTCCATTTGTGCGCCGGCGCGGCCCGGTGGCGCTGATCGTGCTCTCCTCCGCGGTACCGACCGCGCCGCTTCTGGCGACCGGGCGCCTCGGCGAGAAGCAGCTCGCACGTTTCGCGGCGGCTCTCGACGAAACCTTCGGACTTTTCCGGGTCGTGCTCATCCATCATCCGCCGGTCAGCCGCATGCAGCGCCATTTGCGGCGCCTGACCGACGCACGGCAGTTTCGCCGCGTGCTCGCGGACAAGGGCGCCGAGCTCGTGCTCCACGGTCACGACCACCGCCGCTCGCTCGCATGGCTCAAAGGTCCGCGCAACGCCATTCCCGCGGTCGGCGTCCCGTCGGCGTCGGCGCAGGCGCCGCATGGCCGCGAGCACGCCGGCGGGTACAACGTCTTCCACATCGACGGAACGCCGGGCGCCTGGCGCTGCGCCGTAATCACGCGGCTGCGCGGCGCCGATGGCGGCATGCACGAGGTCGAACGGGAAACGCTCTGCTAGGGTGTGTCCTCATAAATTGAGGTCGACGGACGCAATCGGTCAATGTCGGCTTTGCCCGCAAAGCCAACTCTCGACCACCGCCGCGGCATGTCCGCTCAGGTTTTGGCGATTACTGCTGATCCTGCCCCAGGAGATCGGCGAGCTTGTCGTAATATTTTGCGACGAGATCAATATTGCCCTTGTTCTCGATCGGCGGCTCGGGGGTCTTCAACTCGTCGTTGAGGTCGGCAAGAGCTTCCTTTTTGTCCTTGGCCGACATTTTCTTGTCGGCCTCCACCTCTGCGATCTGCGCCTTGATCACCGCTTCGGGGCCGACATACTTTTTGGTCGCTGGATCGAAGCCGGCAAGCACCAAGCTGATGTTGGCGACGACATTGGCGTATTCGCCGTAGCTGGCAAATCCATTCTTCTTGGCCACAGCATCGAGCTGCGCGACGGCCTTCGGATCCGGCTTGCCGCTTTGCGGCATCTTCTCCATGATCGCATCAATATCCTTTTGCCCGGCAATTACGCCTCCGATCTGCTTGTCCGTCAGCGCCATCTGCTTGACTGGGGGCGGGGCGGCCTCGGCCTGCGCCAACGCGCTGCCATTGGATAAGATGGCTATCGCGGCGGTAAAACAGACGATGCTCAAGGCACCCGCGAGTGGACGAACGAACGCGGACATGAGGGATTCTCCTAAGGTTTGCACCGGGTTTAATTTTTAGCTGGCAGCACAGCGTAACACATTCACCAACTAGGCCGGAAACTAAGCGCGATATCGATGTTTAGTTGCGATCCGCGCCCTAGATCGAGCATCGAGGAATCTAAAATCGACTCGCTACCAGGACGCCGGCCGCGAGCAGCGCCAGCCCGCCCAGCAGAAATCCGAGCACGAACGTGCCGGCCGCGCGCCAGCGCCGACGGCGGCGTTCGCGCGCGGCCGCCTGCGGTCCGACGCGCCGGATGAAATCGGGATCTTCGTCAAGCGCGCGTTCGCGCTCGATGATGCGGCGCGCTGCGTAGCCGGTAACCGCCTGCACCATGTCCCGGATCTCGTGCGATTCGGCGAGCACGCGCCGGCCGACGCGGGTATCGTGCAGAAAGCGGTAAATGCGCTTGTCGCGCCCCATGGCGATGTGCGCCACGGCATCGATCCACAGCCGCGGGGTATCGCCGCGGCTCACGCCGCGGTCGAACAGCTCGATCTCCGGCGGAATGTCGGCAAAGAGCGGATCGAGCGCCTCGTTGAGGAGTTCGAGGCGAGCAAGCTCCGCGTCGCGCATATCGACAACGACGCCGGTCCGCTCGGCCGCCTCGATGCGCGCCTGATGCATCGCCTGCTTCAACGGCGAAGGCGGCTCGCCCTCCCCGGCCGGCGCAGCCGGTTTGCGTTTTCTGCCCCACAGCATCCGTGCTGACCCCTCGTTCCCGGTGCGACGATAACCCAAGGCCGGAGCAGCCAGAAGGGCTGCGTCCCGGCTGCGCCAAGGCAATATTGTGGCCGGTTCCGCGGAAGCCGAAACAGGGCCGCGAGCCGCCAGGCCCGATCTCGCAGGGGGCGTTGGAGCGCACCACTCGCGGTGCTGACTGGTCTTGAAGATTGGGAAATATCCCACCAGTCTGCCCACTATCTTGGTGGGCATTTTTGTGGTTTACCCCTGCCCCACTGCTTGATTGGCTGGCGGTCCAATCGGCGCGCCAAGAAATCTCGAAGAACGCCGCGCCAACGAGGAACCCGGGGAGCGGCGCCATGAACGCCCAGCAACTGCTCGAGGAAATCTCCGACTATTGCCGGCAAACCGGCCTTGCCGAATTGACCTTCGGACGCCGCGCGGTCAATGACGGCAAGCTCGCGGCGCGGCTGCGCAATGGCGGGCGCATCACCACCGACACCCTCGATCGCATCCACGGCTTCATGGCGACGCATCCGCCGCAAGGGCCGCGTCCTATCGTCATCGAACGCTCCCGCGAGTCCCGGCCGACGCTGGTGCCGGCATCGTCGCCGGCCGAGCCGGTCAAGCCGGGCGATCCGCAGCGCAACTTCCGCTTCTTCGACAACCGGCAAAAATATCTGCTGTTCGTCAACACCTGCAGCGAGAAATGGGAGGTCGCGCACCGCGTCTCCGAAGAGCTCGTCCACATCCATCCGCGCCCGCCGGCGGTGCGGGTGTTCGACGCCGGCGTCGGCGACGGCTCGGTGCTGGTGCGCGTCATGCGCGCCATGCACGACCGTTTCCCGCACATGCCGTTCTACACCGTCGGCAAGGAGATCAGCCTCGAAGACGTCCGCCTCACGCTGCAGAAAATGTCGGATCGCTTCTTCGAGCATCCGGCGAGCGTTCTGGTGCTCACCAATCTCGCCTATGCCGACGCGCCGTGGCTCGCCGTGAAGTCGCTCAACGCCGCCTCGAGCCTGGTCTGGCATGAGCTTCCGCTCATCGGCAATTCCGCGCATCGCTTCGAGCAGCAAATCATCGATCTCGAGCCGTTCCTGGCGCTCAACTGGAAAGCCGGGGTGAGCGCGCGCACCGGCAACCCGATGTATGAGCGTCCGGTCGTGCTCGTCATCTATCGCGAGGACCACAGGTTCCTGCTCGACCCGATCATTCCCAGGCCCGGCGGCACCATCGCCAACTACGATCTCGTCATCGCCTCGCAACCCTATCGCGCCCGCTCCTCGCTCGAATTCAAGGCCAAGCGGGTGATCGCGCCGCTGGCCCGGGCGCTCGGCCCCGGCGGGCGGCTCATCGCCATCCATTCGCACGGCCACGACCCGGGCATGGAGATCGTCCAGAAGGTCTGGCCGGACGATCATCCGTTCATCCACGACCGCCACCAGATCCTCAAAGCGGTCAAGCACGAGCTCGGCCCCGCCGGCCGCGACCTCAACTTCAACGCCTACGCCGACAACCGCTCGCTGTTCCGCTACGTCATGCACACGCTGCCGTCGGAAATCTCGGATTCGATCGGCACTTCGACGCTGTTCGCGGCGTGGAACGCGGCGATCTATGTGGCGCAAGTGGAAGACGACCGGCTCGGCGAGGTGGTCGCCGACGGCCGCTACATCGACGCCACGCGCTCGGTGCTGCGCGAACGCGGCGGACTTTGGTTCTTCGATGAGTCCTACGTGATCTCACGCCGGCGCGCGTGAGGCGGCATGGCTGCGCTCGCACCAGCCGCCGGCGAAAAACATACCCCCGCGATTGCGCGCATCGTCGCGCTCATGGAGCATTTCTCGCTTGAGGCGACGCGGCCGTCGGCGGCCGATATTGCCGCGCTCGCGGTGCTCCGGCGCGGGACGCGAATCTATATCAGCGCCGTTGCCAACCGGCCGGCCGGAGAGTCAATTGCCGCGGCGGTGCGGCTGCGTGCCGCCGGTTTCGAGCCGGTGCCGCATGTCGCGGTGCGCAACTTCGCCAGCATCGCTTCGCTCGACGATTTCCTCGCCCGGCTCAACGGCGAGGCCGGCGTGCGTCATGCGTCTTGTCATCGCCGGCGACCGGGCCGAATGCGGGCCATTGCGGCGCGC
Organism: uncultured Alphaproteobacteria bacterium; assembly: GCA_963695665.1. Taxonomy (GTDB): domain Bacteria; phylum Pseudomonadota; class Alphaproteobacteria; order Rhizobiales; family Xanthobacteraceae; genus BOG-931. The sequence goes on along the minus strand of CAVOHL010000033.1, from coordinate 346,463 downwards.
CAGTGACGCCATCGACAGCGGCGTGCTGCGGCGCCGCGGCATCCGCAGCATCGGCATCGCCGGCTATCCCGGCGGCCATCCACGCATCGGCGATGAGGAGCTTAACCGCGCGCTGGCGGCGAAAATCGCGGCCGCGGAGGCGACCGGGCTCAGCGTGGAGATCGTCACCCAGTTCTGCTTCGATGCGCGCGCGATTCTCGATTTCGTCGCAAGGCTGCGCGCCTTCGGCTTCGACCATCGCGTGCGCATCGGGCTGGCCGGCCCGACCAACCTCGCCGCGCTCATCCGTTACGCGAGCCGCTGCGGCGTGCAGGCTTCCGCGCAGGCGCTGGCGCGGCGCTCCGGCCTCGATCCGGCAAATGTTTGCGATGACCACGCCCGACGACCTGGTGCGGGCGCTCGCCGATGCAGCTCCGGTCGGCGTCTTTCTGCACTTCTTTTCGTTCGGCGGCCTGCCTGCGAGCGCCCGCTGGGCACGCGCCGCTGCCGACGGCCGCATCACGCTTGAGGCGGAAACCGGATTTCGCGTGCTGCCGCCGAGCGCCAGCTAGCGCCACGTCGCCAATTCACCCATTATAACAATGGCTTATATGGAAAACGAATGACTGTGACGGCGGTCACGTCCTCCCGCCGCCACCGATCCTAAGGTGTAGGCATGAGGCGACACGACAGGACAACAAGGGGAGCGCCCCAATGATCGCCGTGCTGAACTATCTGAGCAAGTTGATCGAGGGATTTTTCGAGTTGCAGATGCGCCGCGCCGCGGCGAGGATTCGGGCGCGCGAGCAGCTCTTTCCGCGCCATCACGGATGATTTGAAGCGCGGCCACGAAAATCATACGCGGAGCTGCGCAGCCAAATCCTCAAGGTTGTTTGCGGCCACATCGACCGTCGCGCTGGGCTTTGCCTCGCCGCGGCCGGGTCCTTTTTCGTTCGGCCGGGCGACATGGGCGGTGCGCAAGCCCACGGCCGATGCCGCCATCAGGTCGGCGGTGTGCGCGGCGACCATCATGCACTCCTGCGGAGCAAGATCGAACGCCGCGGCTGCGGCCAGATAGACCCGAGGCTTCGGCTTGTAATCGCCGGCGATCTCGGCGCCGAGGATCGCGTCCCAGGGGAAATCGTTGCGCCGGGCGAGATCGACCATCAGCGAGATATTGCCGTTCGAAACCGGCGCAAGGAGATGACGCCGCTTGAGCCGAGCAAGCCCGCCGGCGACATCCGGCCACGCGTCGAGCCGATGCCAGGCCATGTTGAGATCGCGGCGTTCGTTGTCGCCGAGCGACCCGGCGTTAAAGCGCGGCAGGACCAGATCGAGGTTGCGCCGATGCAGCACGTCGAGCTTGCAGAAGCCGATGCGGCCGGCGCGCACCTCCTCCATGGCGCCTTGATATTCGCCGCGCCAAGCGTCCGCGAACGCCAACCAGTCGAGGGCATATCCGCGCGGCTCGAGTAATGCTTTCGCCTCGCGCGCGATCGAGGTACGCCAATCGACCAGCGTCCCGAAAACGTCGAAGAACAGCGCTTTCACCGCGATTGCCATGTGATGTTCCTAGCGGAAACTGCGGCGAGATGCCAAAAAGAGCGCCGAGCGATCGCCAGCCCGCCCGACCCACCAAAACCATGCGTGGTTGCCCGGAGGACTTCATGCCCAAAAGGATGCTCAAGAAAATGCCGAAGAAATCGTCATCGACCGCGAACATCGCGCCGAGCGGGCCCGCCGCGCCTGCCGGCTCTTGACCTGCATCACCTCACGCACGAGCAACAGGCGCTCGTCGAGGCGATCAAGTCCGGCCCGCGCGGGCGGTTCATCATGGAAGGTCCGTTCGCGGTTTACCTGCACGCGCCGGGCTACGGGCAGCTGGCGCAACAGCTCGGCGCCCATCTGCGTTTCGGCACCAGCCTGCCGCCGCGCCTGTCGGAAGTCGCGATCTTGTGCACGGGGCAATTCTGGAAGGCGCAATATGAATGGATGGCGCACGCCGCAATCGCGCAGAAGCAAGGCGTGAAGGCCGCCGCCATTCGCGACATCCAGGCCGGTCGCGTGCCGAAATCGGCGCCGGCGGACGAGAAGGCGATCTTCGCCTTGGTCAAGGAGCTTTACGCGACGCGGCGCGTGAGCGACGCCACGTATAAGCGCGTGCATAAGCTCATTGGCGATGCCGGGATGGTCGAGCTCGTTGGCATCCTCGGCTATTACGTCATGGTGTCGATGACGCTCAACGTCTTTCGCATGCCTTTGCCCGAGGGCAAGGCGGCGGCGTTCCGCGAACCGGGAAACCGATAGGCGCCAACTAAGCGACGCGGCCGGCCGGCTTTTGGCCGGCGGCCGGAGCGGGCCTGGCCGCGGCCGCACGCGGCTTGCTCATGCGCTGGCGCAATAGCTCGACGAAACGCTCTTTCGGCATCGGCGGCGCGATCAGCGCGCCCTGTCCGAAATCGCACCCCATCACCATCAGAGCCTGCAGATCCGCCGCGTTCTCTACACCTTCGGCGACCGCAACGGCGCCGAAGCGATGCGCAAGGTCGACGGCGGTCTGGCAGATGGCGGCGTCGGCCGCGTCGGTCGCGCAATGCAGCACGAACCTGCGGTCGATCTTGAGCTCCGCGAACGGCAGGTCGCGCAGGCTGGCGAAGGAGGAAAAGCCGGCGCCGAATTCGTCGAGCGCGATGACAATGCCGTTGACGCGGAATTGGGCGGCGATCTCCTTGGCCAGCCCGATGTCGCGAACGATCTGGTCCTCGGTCACTTCGAGAATGAGCCCGGGCCAGCGCTCCGATTTGGGACGGTACTCCGCCACAAGCCGCGGGATCGGCAGCTTGAACAGCGCGCGGACCGGCACATTGATGGCGAGGTGCAGATTGAACCCTGCCTCCTCGAACATGGTCCAGTCGCAGAGCGTCGCCAGCAGCGCCTGCTGGGTCAATTCGGCGATGCCCTCCTCGTCGACGTCCGGACGGAAGCTGCCCGGCGGCAACACACCGAATTGCGGGTGACGGATACGCGCCAGCGCTTCGGCGCCGGCCAGGCATTTGCGCTTGAGATCGATCTTGGGCTGGTACCAGATCTCGATCCAGTTGTTGCGGAGCGCCTCGGCGATGGCGATGCGCGGCATCGCAGCTGCGGCATCGGCCGCGGCGCTTCGCGCATCCGCCGGCAAATCTTCGACTTGCTCTGACCCGCCGCGCAGGTTTTTTGGATCGACGTCGCTCATGTCCGCAGACCGATTGCGTCGCAATCGTATACGGCGATTAGTATTAACTTTCCGTAAGGTGCGACGGTCGAACAGCACTCGCGGCAGGCAATTCGCTGCATGACCCACGCATGCAGTCAGTGCTCACGTAAGTTTAGTGCTTGGGACTCATCTGCATCATGCCGCCATGGCCTTCCATCATCCCGCCGCCGCCCGCGGGCATCCCGGGCGCGGCCGCGCCGATCGCGGCGATCGGGCACTCGACATCGACCGTCCCCGCCGTCTCGAACTTGAGCGTCACCTTGACCGTCTTGCCCTGTTGCAGCGGTTGCTTGAGGTCGAGAAACATAAGATGCGTGGCGGACGGCTTGAGCGTAACCGTCTCACCCGGCTTGATTTCCAGCCCGCCCTCGACCGGGCGCATCTTCATCACGTTACCTTCGATGGTCATCGAGTGGATCTGGCATTGGGCGCTGGCGTCGCTCGATACGCAGACGACCCGATCCGGCGCCGGGCCGTTGTTGGTGATGGTCATGTAGCCTGCGCCCGTCGAGGCGCCCTTCGGCGTCGCGCGCGCCCAGGGTTCGGTGATACGGATCTTGCCGACATCATAGCCGGCAGCCTGAGCGCTCGCCGCCGGAAACTGCGCCACGGCGAAACCGAGAGCGGCCGCAAGAGAGCGAATGACCAATTTGCCGGCGATCTTGCTCATGGAACCGCTCCGCGCCGCGTTCCACCCCAGAGAAGCGCTGGCGAATGACCAGCGATACGCCGTCACGGCGCGCATCTGGGCGGCGGGCCTAAGACAGAGATTCTAGGATAGTTCGCAACCGATTGAAATGGCGGCAGATCAGCGCAATTGTGCGGCTGCGGCGCGAGAAACGCGCCGTTGAACTCCGCCAAGTCCTTCGCTATACGGGGCGTTCACGACCCAAGTGGCCCGTAGGGGATCGGGCTTGTTCCGTCTCCTTTATTGCCCGCACCCGTCGCGACCACCGGATGAGCACGCCTGATGTCCAGTACGTTCGATAAAGTCGCCGAAATCATCGCCGAAACGTGCGACATCCCGCGTGAGAACATCAAGCCGGAAAGTCACGCGATCAACGATCTTGAGATCGACAGCCTGGATTTTCTCGATGTCGCCTTCGCCATCGACAAGGCGTTCGGCATCAAGCTCCCGCTCGAGCAGTGGACCCAGGAAGTCAACGACGGCAAGGCGACGACGGATCAGTACTTCGTGCTGAAGAATCTGAGCGACCGGATCGACGAATTGATCGCGGCCAAGGGCGCCTGAGGCGCCTAGCATGCGTCTTGAATATTTTCAGATGGTCGATCGGATCGTCGCGCTCGATGCTGCTGCGCGCGTGGTCCGGTCCATTTGCAACGTGCCGCGGGAGAGCACGGTCTTCGAGGGTCATTTCCCGAGCTATCCGCTGATGCCCGGCGTGCTCCTCACCGAATGCATGGCGCAGACGACCGGGTGGTTGGCGAACGCGCTCTGCGGCTTCACCGGCATGGCGATACTCGCCGGCGTGAAGGAAGCCAAATTCCGCACCCTGGTGTTTCCCGGCGACGAGCTGGAGTTCGAGGCGACCGTGCTGCATGAAGGCTCGGGCTACACCATCGGCAAGTGCAAGGGACGGCGCCAGGGCACCGTCGTGTGCGACGCACAGCTGACCTTTCGCATCGTGCCGTACCCAACTCCGCAATTGCGCCAAGCCGTGCTGGAATGGGCGGAGCGGCTCCAGCTCCCGGTCAAGGAGCTGGCTAGGTGACCGAACGCCGCGAGGTGTGGATCACCGGCGTCGGTCTTCTCACCTGTCTGGGCGAGGGGCTGGAAGCGACATGGAGCCACCTCGAACGCGGCGATCCCCCGGTCTACGACGATAAAAGCTTTGCTCCCTACATCGTGCACGGGCTCGGGCCGATCAATTTCGACAAGCAGATCCCGAAGAAAAGCGATCAGCGGCAGATGGAGGCCTGGCAGCGCCTCGGCGTTTATGCCGCCGGCCTCGCGCTCAGCGACGCCGGCATCGCCGGAAAAGCCGACCTCCTCGACCGCACCGACATGATCGTTGCCGCCGGCGGCGGCGAGCGCGACGTTGAAGTCGACACCGCGATCCTTGCCGGCCTGCGCACGGTGCCCAAACCCGGCGCCTTCCTCAATGAGCGCCTGATGAGCGATCTGCGGCCGACCCTGTTCCTGGCGCAGCTCCCGAACCTGCTCGCCGGCAACATCTCGATCCTGCACGGCGTCCTCGGATCCTCGCGTACGTTCCTGGGCGAGGAGGCCGCCGGTGTCGACGCGGTGCGCATCGCCCAGGCGCGCATTGCCGCCGGACAGAGCGAGCTGACCCTGGTCGGCGGTGCTTACAACGCTACGCGCTGGGACATCTTGCTCATATTCGAGCTCGGCAGCGTGCCGCTGCAGGGCAAATTTGCGCCGGTCTGGGATCGCGGCCCGGTGGGTGGAATCGCGTTCGCCAATATGGGCGCGTTCCTCGTGCTTGAAAGCCCCGAGCACGCGCGGGCGCGCGGCGCACGCCCGCGGGCGCGGATTTCGTCGATCATCTGCGACCGCAACCGGCGCAAGCCAGGCGAGATCGAAACAACGCTCCGCCGCCAGTGGGATGCGATCGCCGCAACGGTCGATCCTGCGCACGCGGGAATCATCTCCGGCGCCGCCGGCTTCGAGCCGGCGACTTCGGCGGAAGCGCGCGTGCTCAAGGAAATCGGCCTTCCGGTGCGCAACAGCGGGACCTATATCGGGCATGGAGTCGAGGCCCAGTTCATTGCTAATCTCGGCATCGCCTGCGCCGCCCTCGAGCATGGTAGGCTGTTCGCGCCGACCGGCAGCGGCGACATGGGCGAGAGTCCGTCGTCGCTGACGCAGATTGTCGTAACCAATGTCGGCAACTGGCGCGGCGAAGGCCTCGCGTTGATTGAGCGGGTCGACTGAGAGAGGGGAATGTCATGGCAAGCGCTGCGACACGCAATAAAGCAGGCCACCGCGTCATTGCCGTCACCGGCATGGGCGTCATCACCTCGCTCGGCGTCGGCAAGGACGACAATTGGGGAAAATTGACCGCCGGCCATTCCGGCATCCGGCGCATCTCACGCTTTCCGCTCGACGGCCTGCGTACGACGATCGCCGGCGCAGTCGATACCGAATATCAGGACGGCATGACGACGGCGGAACACTCGGAACGCATGGCGCTCCTGGCCTGCGAAGAGGCCATCGCGCAATCCGGCCTCGGGACGAAGGGCCATTTTCCCGGCCCGCTGTTTCTTGCTTTGCCGCCGCTCGAGATCGAATGGCCGGCCCGCATCGAGCTGGCGGAGATGGCGGGGGCCAATGCCGATACGCGATATTCCCACCTGCTGCGGGTCGCTCCGGAATTCGCCGCGACCCATGGCGCGTTCAAATTCGCCATCATCGGCGAGCATTTGGCCGAGCATCTCGGCACCGAGGGCTCGCCGATCTCGCTCAACACCGCCTGCGCGTCCGGCGCCAGCGCCATCCAGCTCGGCCTGGAGGCGATCAGGCGCGGAGAGTGCGAGGCGGCGCTGGCGCTCGGCGCCGACGGTTCGCTGACCGAAGAATTACTGATCCGTTTCTCGCTGCTCTCGGCGCTCTCGACACAGAACGATCCGCCGGAGCGCGCGTCGAAGCCGTTCTCGAAAAACCGCGACGGCTTCGTGCTCGCCGAAGGAGCAGCCGCGCTCGTGCTCGAGGATTTCGACCACGCGCGGGCGCGCGGCGCGCGCATCCTCGGCATCCTCGAAGGCTGTGGGGAGAAATCCAACTCGTTCCACCGCACCCGATCGAGCCCCGACGGCAAACCGATCATCGCCTGCATGCGCAATGCGCTTGCCGACGCCGGCATCGGCCCCGAGGGCGTCGACTACATCAACGCGCACGGCACCTCGACGCCGGAGAACGACAAGATGGAGCACCTCGGCGTCTCGACGGTCTTCGGCGAGCGCGCCCGCTCGATCCCGATCTCATCCAACAAGTCGATGATCGGCCATACGGTGACCGCGGCCGGCGCGGTCGAGGCGGTATTCACGCTGCTGACGTTGGAGCACCAGCGCATTCCGCCGACCATCAATCACAAGATCCCGGACCCGGCGATTCAGCTCGATGTGGTGCCGAACGTCGCCCGCGACGCGCGCGTCAACCGCGCCATCTCCAATTCCTTCGGCTTTGGCGGCCAAAATGTCTGCCTGGTCATGACGCGGGAGCCGGCGTGACCGGCGTCGCGGAACAAACTATCGGCAGCGAACGCCGGAGCGATCCTCAGCTGCATTCGATGCGCGCGCTCACCCTCGTCGCCGACCGCAAGATCGAGCTGCGCGATGTCGCGCCCCTCCGGCGCCGGCGGCCGGCGAAGTCCAGATTCGCATCAAGGCGATCGGCCTCAACCACCTCGACCTCTGGGGCTGGCGCGGCATGGCGTTCGCCAAACGCAAGCTTCCGCTCGTCGTCGGCGTCGAGGCGGCCGGCGAGATCGTCGCGGTCGGCCGCGAGACCGGCGAATTCAAGGTCGGTGAGCGTGTGGTCGCCTATGGCGGACTGACCTGCGGCACCTGTCGGGCTTGCCGCGAGGGCCGCGACAATCTCTGCGAAAACATCGGCGGCATCATGGGCTTCCATGTCGACGGCTTCGCCCGCGATTTGCTCAACATGCCGGCGCGGCTGGTGATCCCGATCCCGCCGCAGGTCAGCTTCCGCGACGCCGCTTGCGCGCCCGTCGCCTTTTCGACCGTGCAGCACATGCTGTTCGACAACGCCAGGCTCGAGCCGGGCGAGACCATCCTGGTGCAGGCCGGCGGCTCGGGAATCGGCACGACCGCCATCAAGATGGCGAAGGCGATCGGCTGCACCGTCATCACCACCGTGGGCGACGACGAAAAGGCGGCGAAGGCCAAGGCGCTCGGCGCCGACCACGTGATCAACTACCGCACCGAGCGTTTCGAGGGCGTCGTGCGCAAGCTCACCGCCAAAAAGGGCGTCGACGTCGCCTTCGAGCATGTCGGGCCGGACACGTTCAACGGCTCGCTGCTGTCGCTCAAGCGCGGCGGGCGGCTGGTCACCTGCGGCTCGACCTCGGGGCAGTCCACGAACCTCAACCTGTTCCAGCTCTACCTGCAGCAATACCGCATCTTCGGCTCGTTCGGCGCTTCGATGCGCAACATCCGCGAGAGCCTGGCCAAGATGCAGGCCGGCCTCCTGCCGGTGATCGACACCGAAGTCGCGCTCGCCGATTTCGAACGCGGATTGGCGCGGCTCGAGAGCCGGCAGGTGTTCGGCAAAATCATCGTCATGTTCTGATGGCGGCGCGGCGTTTCAAGCTCCTTCAGGTGGCGGCGTGGCGTTTCAAGCTCATGATCGACGCGGCGATCGGCGCGTCCGCCGTCGGAACGCTGCATGCGGCCAAGCGGATGGACCGCAGGCGCTCGGCGAATATGGCCGGCGCGCTGATGCGCAAGATCGGCCCGCTGCGCCACGAGCATCGCATCGGCCGCGACAATCTGCACGCTGCATTCCCGGACAAATCCGACGCCGAGATCGAGACGATCCTCGCCGGCGTCTGGGACAATCTCGGCCGCGTCGCCGTCGAGTTCGCGCATCTCGACGAGTTTCAGATCGAAGGCCTCGGGCCGTCCATGGCGGACACCGTTCGCCTGTCGCCGGAAACGCTGGAGCGCTGCCGCGCGCATCAAGAAGGCGGAGAAGCCGGCCATCGTCTTTGCCTGCCATCTCGCCAATTGGGAGATATCCGCCCTGGCGGCGAAGTTGTACGGGGCCAAATCGGCGGTGCTTTATCGGCGGCCGAATATCGCCGCCGTCGGCGATGTCGTGACCCGGCTGCGCGAGCCGCTGATGGGGGAACTGGTGCGCGGCCAGCCTCGACGCGCCGGTGCGACTCGCGCGGCTTCTGCAATCCGGCGTCCATGTCGGGATGCTGGTCGATCAGCACTACGCCAAGGGCGTTCCGGTGACCTTCTTCGGCCGGAGCTGCCTCGCCAATCCGCTGATCGCGGTCCTCGCCCGGCAGACCGAATGTCCGATCCACGGCATGCGCGTGGTCCGGCAGCCCGACGGCAACAGCTTCTGGGGCGAGATCACCGATGCGATCGAGCCGCCACGCGACGCCGACGGCCGCATCGACATCGCCGGCACCATGCAGGCGATCACCTCGGTGATCGAAGGCTGGGTGCGCGAGCATCCGGAGCAGTGGCTCTGGCTGCATCGCCGGTGGCGGCCGAAGGCCGCGGTGTGAATCGCGGCAAATGCCGCGAGACTTCACGCCAAACGCTGCGGATCATATTCCCGTCTTGATCCGCGTCCACAGCCGGTTGATCAGGCGCTGCGTCTTCTGATCGTGGGCCATGATGGTGTAGAGCTTGGCCATGGTCGCGGCGTCCGGATAGATCGTGCGGTCGTCGAGGATCGACTGGATCGATGAATTTCTGGCTCGCCAGATTGCCATTGGCGTAGGAGATGAAATTGGTGTTCTTCGCCGCCACCTCGGGCTTGAGCAGATAGTCGATGAGCGCGTGCGCGGCGTCGACGTCGGGCGCATCCTTGGGAATGGCGAGATTGTCGAACCACAATTGCGCGCCCTCCTTGGGGATCGCGTAGCCGATCTCGACGCCGTGCCTTCGCCTCAGCCGCGCGCTTCTGCGCCTGCTTGACGTCGCCGGAAAAGCCGACGGACGAGGCAGATCTCGCCGGTCGCCAGCGCATTGAGATATTCCGAGGAATGGAACTTGCGCACGAAGGGCCGGATCTTCGTCAGCAGATCCGTCGCCTGTCTCGAGATCGGCCGGATTGCTCGAGTTCGGATCGAGGTGCAGATAATGCAGCGCCGCCGGCATGATGTCGTCGGAGGAGTCGAGCAGGTAGACGCCGCAATCCTTGAACTTGGCGATCTTGTCCGGATCGAAGACGTCGTCCCAGCTGTCGATCGCCGCGTCAGGCCCGAGCGCCTGCCTCGCCGCTCTTGACGTTGTAGCCGATGCCGGTCGTGCCCCACATGTAGTTGACGGCGTACAGATTGCCCGGATCGTAGACGGCGAGGCGCTTGGCGATCTCCGGCCAGACATTGGCGAGATTCGGCAGCTTGCTCTTGTCGAGCTTCTGGAAAATGCCGGCCGTGATCTGGCGCGCGAGGAAATAGCCGGTCGGCACCACGACATCGTAGCCGGACTTGCCGGCGAGGAGCTTCGTCTCCAGCGTGTCGTTGGAATCGAAGGTGTCGTAGCGGACCTTGATGCCGGTCTCTTTGCTGAAATCGTCGAGCACCGTCGGATCGATATAGTCCGACCAGTTGTAGAAATTGACGACGCGCTCCTGCTGCGCGGGCGCCGTCAGGGCGACGTACAAGCGCGATGGCGGCGACGATCGCCGCGATGATCGCCGCCGGTCCGTGGAGAATGCTTCGAGATCATTGCTCGCGGGGATCCGGCTCAGCTCTCGGTCGGCAGACCGGCCGCCTTCCATGCCAGAATTCCGCCGGCCAGATGGGAATCATAGGCAAAGCCTTGCTCCTGCGCCGCCAGCGACGCGGTTACCGAACGACGGCCGGAGCGGCAGGCGAACACGACCTCGGAGCCCGGCGGCGCCGGGATCGTCGCCGGATCGAACGACGAAAGCGGCACCAACACCGCGCCCGGGAAACGTTCGAGCGCGGTCTCGTTCGGCTCGCGCACGTCGACCAGCACGATGCGGCCTTCCTTGAGTCCCTGCGCGACCTCCTGCGGCGTCAGATCGTGCACTCTGCCCGCGCCACCCGGTTGATCCGCCATCGTCATCTCCTCGCAGCCCTCACCCAATCCGAGCCGCCAGCTTGCGTCAGCCGCGCCGGAATCAAGCAGCTTTTGCGTCTAGATATTGACCTGGGTGCCGACTTCGACCACCCGGTCGGTCGGAATCTGGAAATAATCCGTGGCATCGTTGGCCGAACGAGCCAGCGCGATGAACAGCCGGTCCTGCCAGCGCGGCATTCCCGAGCGCGGCGCCCGCCGCAGCGCCCGGCGCGACAGGAAGAACGACGTCGACATGATATCGAACTGCAGGCCGAGCTTGCGCGCAATCGCCAGCGCCTTGGGGATGTTCGGCGTCTCCATATAACCGAAGCGCACCAATACGCGCATGAAGGTCGCGCCGACCGGCTCGATGCGCACGCGCTTGGCCGGCTCGACGCGCGGCGTGTGCGTCGTCTCGACGCTAAGGATCACGTTCTTCTCGTGCAGCACCTTGTAGTGCTTGAGGCTGTGCAAGAGCGCGGTGGGCGCGCTTTTCGGATCGCTGGTGAGGAACACGGCCGTCCCGGGAACGCGCTGCGGCGGCTTTCGCTCCAGCACGCGCACCAGATCGTCGAGCGGCGTCTCCAGCCGGCGGGTCTTGTCGAACAGCATCCTGGTGCCGCGCCGCCACGTGTACATCACCAGCATCAGCACGCCGCCAAGCGCCAGCGGCACCCAGCCGCCCTCGACCACCTTGAGCATGTTGGCGGAGAGGAAGGTCAGATCGATGATCAGAAACGGCACCATCAGCGCCGCGGCGGCCACCAGCGACCAGCGCCACATCCGCCAGATGACCACGAACGCCATCATCCCGGTGACCACCATCGTGCCGGTGACGGCGATACCATAGGCCGAGGCGAGCGCGCTCGACGAGCGGAACAGCGCCACCAGCAGCAGCACGCCGAGCAGCAGCAGCGTGTTGACGCGCGGCATGTAGATCTGGCCGGCCTGCTGCGCCGAGGTATGGCGGATTTCGAGCCGCGGCAGCAGGCCGAGCTGGATCGCCTGGCTGGTGAGCGAATAGGCGCCGGTGATCACCGCCTGGCTGGCGATCACGGTCGCGGCCGTCGCCAGCACCACCATCGGAATGCGCGCCCATTCGGGATAGAGCAGAAAGAACGGATTGGCGATCGCCTCCGGGTGAGCGAAAACGAGCGCGCCCTGGCCGAGGTAATTGAGCGCCAGCGCCGGCAGCACAAGACCGAGCCAGGCGAGCCTGAATCGGCAAGCGGCCGAAATGGCCGAGATCGGCGTAGAGCGCTTCCGCGCCGGTCACCGCGAGGAAGACGGCACCGAGCGTGTAGAGGCCGACCATGCCGTGATGGAGCAGGAAGGCGACGCCGTGGACCGGATTGAGCGCCCGCAGCACGCCGGGATCGGCGGCGACCCACGCCAGCGCCGGGATCGCGATCGCCACGAACCAGACCGACATGATCGGCCCGAACAACGCCGCCACCTTCGCCGTGCCGCGCGACTGGAACGCAAACAGCACGATCAGAATCGCGACGGTCAGCGGCACCACATAGGCGTGCAGTGCCGGCGTCGCGACGTCGACACCTTCGATGGCCGAGAGGACCGACAGCGCCGGCGTGATCACCGCGTCGCCATAAAACAGCGCGGCGCTGATGATGCCAAGGAGCGCCACAACGCTCGCGGCCCTGCCGACACGGCCGACCGCGCGCGTGGCGAGCGCCATCAACGTGAGCGTGCCGCCTTCGCCATTGTTGTCGGCGCGCAGCAGAATGAGCACGTATTTGAGCGTGACGATGACGATCAGCGCCCACAGGATGAGCGACAGGACGCCGAGCACCGCGGAGCGCGTGAGGTCGCCATTGCCGCCGGCGGAAGCGGCCACCACCGCTTCGCGCATCGCATAGAGCGGGCTGGTGCCGATGTCGCCGTAGACGACACCGATGCTGCCGAGCGCGAGGCCCCACAAGCCGGAACGAGCCTCGGTGCTGCCGTCCACCGGCGCCTCGCCCGCGAGCGGAGCCGTTGCACTATTGGTCATGGAATTCGAGGCAGGATGCCCCCTGCTCCTGGCTTCTGCATCGGGATCGGATGCAGGGCCGCGCCTATACACGCTCTGTGTCGCGGAGTGATGGTCACCAGCGCCAGTCCCAAAAACCAGCCCTGACGAGCAAACCCACCAGGGCGGTCAATTGTTCACCCTGCTGGTTGGGCGCAAGAGCGTCGAACGGCGTCTGCGCGCCTCCCGCCGCTCCTCTAAGGCTGCAAATCCGGCGGTACCGGGGGGGCTTCACGCATCAAGGTGATGGTGACGCGGCGATTGGCGGCGATGAAGGGGTCATCGGGAAAAAGCGGGTCGGTGTCGGATTTGCCGGCCACGGCGTAAAAACTGGTCGACGGCATCCCCTCTTCTTCCAGGATCTGCCGCACCGCATTGGCGCGATCGACCGACAGGTTCCACGGCCCGTAATCCGGCCGCGGCGCCGTCTTCGAGGCGGCGGTGTGGCCGGTGATTGCGATCCGGTAGGGCTGTGCCTTCAGCGGTCCGGCAAGCTTCTCGATGATACGGCGCGTGCGCTCGTAAGGCTCCTTGGAGCCTTCGGCAAACATCGAGCGACCCTCCTGATCGACGATCTCGATGTTCATTCCCTCCTTGGTCTCCTCGACCATGATATGTTTGGAGGCTTCCGTGAGCTCCGGCATCTCCTGCAAGGCTTGACGCAGCGACGCCGCGGCGAGCGCGAAGGAGCGATCGTTCTGCGCCTTGGCGCCGAATTCGCGCTGGCGGTCCTGCTGATCGGGCGTAGGCGTCGCGGAGGCATCCTCGGGCGCGATGTTCGCTGCGTTCTTGAGCCTTGGCCGCGTCGGCAGGCCGTCGACCTCGATGACGCCGGAATAGCGCACATTGGTCTGCACGCCGAAAGCATCGCGCATCGAACCGGCCACGATCTGCAGCTTGCGTTCGTCCTGGTTGGAGAACGCGACCAGCATGACGAAGAAGCTCACGAGCAGGCCCATGAGATCGGCGAAGGTGACGAACCAGCCGTGGCCGCCGCCATGCGCTTCCTTGCGCCGTGCCATGGTTTAAATCCCGTGCCGATCCAGCCGATCCATCAAGCCGGCACCGGCTCCGTGTCCGACTCCGGTTCGTCGTGCCGATGCTTTTCCGGCAGATACGCGAGCAGCATCTCGCGCACCGAGGTCGGGCTCTTCGAGTTCGCGCATCATCAGCACGCCGTCGATGATCAGCGTACGGTTGATCTCCTCGTCGACCAGTTTGAGGTGCAGCTTGTCGGCGAGCGGCAGGCAGATGATGTTCGCAACCACCGCGCCGTAGAGCGTCGCCAGAGCGCCGTCGCCATGAACGGGCCGAGTTTCGAAGGGTCGGTCATGTTGGCGAACATCTGCACCATGCCGACCAGCGTGCCGATCATGCCGAAGGCCGGCGCGCAGTCGCCGACCGCGCGGTAGATTTTCTGGCCCTCGTCGAGATGGGTGAGAAAATTGTCGCGATCGCGCTCGAGATTGTCGCGAATGAACTCGGCGTCGTAGCCGTCGGCGACGAAGCGGATGCCCTTGGCGAGGAACGGATCTTCGATTTCGACCTTCTCCAGCCCGATCGGGCCTTGCTTGCGCGCGATTTCGGCGAGCCCGGCGATCTCATCGACGAGCTCGCGCTGGGTCATGCGCCGCATGGTGAAGGCAAATTTGGCTCCCAGCGGCAGCCCGTGAAAGATCGCGGTCAACGGGAAGCGGATCAGCGTGGCGGCGAACGACCCGCCGAAAATGATGATGATGGCGTGATCGCTGACGAACATCCGCAGGTCGCCGCCCATGAGCATCAGGGTGGCGACGACGGTTGCCCCGGCGGCGAGGCCAAGGCCCGTTGAAATATCCATAACAAAACTCCCGCCTGCGACTGCGCGCCGGGCCGGGGCAAGGTAGCGTCATGGCGCTTAAGGGACGGTTACCTGTGGTATCCGATCGCCCGGCCGGCCGCGCGTTGCGCGAACCTGCACTGCGCGACAAAAGACCCATCTCGGCCCCCGTGACCGGTGCGGAAAAAACCCGCACAATGCCGCGCCAAAACGGCATCCGGCGCCGTTCGACTATCAGGGAGAATGCCTATGCGGGAGATCGGCCATTTCGTCGGCGGCAAGGAGGTAAAGGGGGCATCCGGGCGGTTCGGCGACGTCTTCAATCCCAATACCGGCGAGGTGCAAGCCAGGTCGCCTTCGCCAAGCGCTCCGAGGTCGAGCACGCGATCGCCGTCGCCGAAGCGCGCACAGCCGGCCTGGGCGGCGACGAACCCGCAGCGGCGCGCCCGCGTGCTGATGAAGTTTCTCGAACTGGCGCAGAAGGAGTTCGACTAGCCTGGCGCGGCTTCTCTCCTCCGAGCACGGCAAGACTTTCGCCGACGCCAAGGGCGACATCCAGCGCGGCCTCGAAGTGGTCGAGTTCGCCTGCGGCATTCCGCATCTGCTCAAGGGCGAATACACCGAGGGCGCCGGTCCCGGCATCGACCTCTTTTCCATGCGCCAGCCGCTCGGCGTCGTCGCCGGCATCACCCCGTTCAATTTCCCGGCCATGATCCCGATGTGGAAATTCGCCCCGGCGCTCGCCTGCGGCAATGCCTTCATCCTCAAGCCGTCGGAGCGCGATCCGTCGGTGCCGATGCGGCTCGCCGAGCTGCTGGTCGAGGCCGGCCTGCCGGCGGGCGTGCTCAATGTCGTCAACGGCGACAAGGAAGCGGTCGATACGATCCTGACCGACCCGCGCATCAGGGCCGTCGGTTTCGTCGGCTCCTCGGCGATCGCCGAATACGTCTACACGACCGCATGCGCCCACAACAAACGCGCGCAATGTTTCGGCGGCGCCAAGAACCACATGATCGTGATGCCCGACGCCGACATGGACCAGGCGGTCGATGCGCTGATCGGCGCCGGCTACGGCTCGGCCGGCGAGCGCTGCATGGCGATCTCGGTCGCCGTGCCGGTCGGCAAGAAGACCGCGGACATCCTGCTGGAAAAGCTCGTGCCGCGGGTCGAGAGCCTGAAGATCGGTCCGTCGACCGACGCGCAGGCCGATTACGGACCGCTGATCACCGAGCGCACCTGGAAAAGGTCAAGAGCTACGTCGATCTCGGCGTCAAGGAAGGCGCCAAGCTCGTCGTCGACGGCCGCGGCTTCAAGCTGCAGGGCTACGAGAAGGGCAATTTCATGGGCGGCTGTCTGTTCGACGACGTGACGCCCGACATGCGCATCTACAAGGAGGAGATTTTCGGTCCGGTGCTCTCGGTCGTGCGCGCCAAGGACTACGAGGAGGCGGTGCGGCTGCCGTCCGAGCACGAATACGGCAACGGCGTCGCCATCTTCACCCGCGACGGCGACGCGGCGCGCGATTTCGTCAGCCGCGTCGAGGTCGGCATGGTCGGCGTGAATTTCGCCATTCCGGTGCCGCTCGCCTATTACACCTTCGGCGGCTGGAAGCGCTCGGGCTTCGGCGACCTCAACCAGCACGGTCCCGACGCGGTGCGCTTCTACACCAAGACCAAGACGGTGACCGCGCGCTGGCCTTCCGGCGTCAAGGAAGGCGCCGAGTTCGTCATTCCGACCATGAAATGACCGCGGCCAGTCCGGCGTCGATTTTGTTTGCGACCGCTCGCATCGATGGCGCAAAGTGCGTCCAATGACTGGGGCTTCTTTCCTGAGCGTTTTTCGGCTTTGCTGATCCGCGAATGATCGATTGGCGGGCCGGCAAGTCATGGGGCGTTTGCGGGACCAAGGCCGCCGCCTTGGTGCTCGCGCTCGCGGCACTCGCCGGATGCGCCGGCGGCAGCCGGCCCGACGAACAAGCCGCCGCCGCGCAGGCCGCGCCGCCTCCGCCGCCGCCACCTCCGCCGCCGCCGCCCCCGGTCAACCTCGCCGGCCGATGGAAGCTCGCGGCGACCGCCGGCGGCGCCTGCTTCATGAATTTCGGCAGCGCGGCCGGCGCCAATCAAGGCACCATCGCGCCCGAGGGCGGCTGCCCCGGCAATTTCTTCACCAGCCGCAAATGGACGTTCGAGCATGGCATGCTGATCATCCGCGACCACAAGGGCGAGGCGCTGGCGCAGTTTGCCGTCGGCGGTGATCGTCTTGACGGCCAGACGACGAGCGGCGCGCCGATGTCGCTGTCGCGCTAGGGGGGCGTCGTGGCCGAATATCAGCTTTATTGCTTCGCCCAATCGGGCAACGCTTATCGCGCGGCGTTGATGCTCAATCTCATCGGCGCCGACTGGGAGCCGGTCTTTGTCGACTTCTTCAAGAAGGGTGTTCAACGTACGGCGGAATATCGGGAAAACGTCAACGAAATGGGCGAAGCGCCGGTGCTCGTGCATGGGCGGAGGAAACTCAGCCAGTCGGGCGTGATCCTGACTTATCTCGCCGAACATTCGGGAAAATTCCTGCCACGCGACGAGGAGGCGCGGCTCGAAGCATTGCGCTGGATCTTGTTCGACAATCAGAAGGTCGGCGGCAATTTCGGTCCCTACCGTTTCTTGCGCAATTTCGCCAAGCCGCCCGGTCATCCGGCCGTGCTCGAATTCCTCAAGGGCCGGATCGACGGCGCGCTCGCCATTCTCGACAAGCGCTTGTCACGCAGCCCCTATTTTTTGGGCGCGGAGCCGACCATCGCCGACATATCGCTCACCAGTTACCTTTACTACCCGCCGGAGGAATACGGCTTTGATCTTGCCGCGCAGCATCAGAACATCGCCGCGTGGCTTGATCGCATCAAGACGCTGCCGGGCTGGGCGCATCCCTACGATTTGATGCCGGGCCATCCGCTGCCGTCCTGAATCGGCAATCGCCTTACAGCGGGATGTCAAGGTCCTTGAGCGGCGCCACTGTCGGAGCGGGCTTTGCCACCGCGGCCGGCGCTGGCACAGGAGCATTCGCGTTCGGCGGCGGCACATCGGCTTTGGCTTGCGGCGGCGGCGCCGGCTGAGCGGCGATCTGCTGCTCGGGTCGTGGCGGCTGCTCCGGTTGCGGTCGCTGCGGGGGCTGCGGCTCGGGCTCGTTGGCGTATTGCTCCAAAAGCGCCTGCGCATTCGCGAGGAGCTTGCCGCCATCGACTTTGTGCTCCTTCATCTGCTTTTGCCACGCATCGACGACCGGCTCGGTCGCCTTGCGCCAGTGCTCGACCGCTTCCGGGAGGAGCGTGACGATTGAATCGCCGCGTTGCACCACCATATCGGCGACCGCGGCGGCCTCGAGGTCCCACATCGCGCCGGCCATGCCAGCCGCCATCTGTCCCGAATTATTGTCGATCACCGCCTTGAGGTCGCGCGGCAGCCGCTCGTAGGCGCTCTTGTTCATCGCCAGCACGAAGGTTCTCGAGCTCAGCGAAGCATCGGCGAAATCGGTATGCGCTTTGAGCAGGTCGTAAAGCTTGAGCGCCGGCGTGACATGCCACGGGTCGACACAGCCGTCGATGACGTGCTTGGCAATCGCCAGCGGCAACTGCGCATTCGGCATCGGCACCGCGCGGGCGCCCAGCGCGTGTACCGCTTCGCCGGCGAAACGGGTCTCTACGTGCAGCCGCAATCCCTTGAATTCTTCCAGCGTCCGGATCGGCCGATTGGCATGCACGACGCCACGGTCGGCGCAGGAGAAGCAGATCGGGCGCACCTCGCGGAATTCATCCTTCAGATTTGCCTCGGCGTAGTCGGCGATCGCCTTGGTGCTGACCAGCGCGCGCCGCGAGGCGACGAACGGGAGTTCGAACGCTTCGATCTTGGCGAAGCGCCCGGGCGTGTTGCTCGGCGCCGCCCAGACGATATCGGCGATCCCGTCGCGCGCCTGATCGAACAGCTGCGCCGGCTGGCCGCCGAGCTGCATCGAGGGGAAGATATCGATACGGATGCGCCCGCCGGAATCCGCCTCGACCTTGCGCGCCCACGGCGCCAGGAACCGATCGTGCACGCACGAGACCGACGAGAAGTCATGATGCAGCTTGAGAGTCATCCGCGACGGGTCGGCCGCCGCGACGCGGACGACGGCCGGAGCCGCCGACAGCCGCCATTGCCGAGGCCAGGAAGGTGCGGCGGGCAACTCGCATATCGATCCCTCGCGGCCGTTCAGGAGCGCCAGCGATACGGCTCAATTGAGGCGCGACGGACGATCCTCGCTCTCGGATTGGCGCACGATGCCGGTGGTGGCAACCGGCGTCGGCGGCGTTGCGGACGCCGGAGCCGGCTCCGCGCGGCCCTCTCGCGAGCGCCGCTCATACTCCCGGTAGGACAGCCATCCGAACGGCAGGCTCACCAGGTAAGCCAGCGTCCCGGTCGTGAGCAGTATCCAGGGATAGGCAATGAGCAGCGCGAAGAACAGGACGACGACCACCACCAGCGGCACCCACCATTTCCGGCGGGACGCGGTTGCCGACGCGCTTGCCGGAAAACACCGGCAGCCGCGAGACCATGAGCGAGGCGATGACGAGCGTGTAAACAAGCGTGAGCCAGATCAGGAACGGCGCCCGCGGAACGCCGAGAAATACGACATAGATCGGCAACAGCACGGTGATGGCGCCGGCCGGCGCCGGCATGCCGACGAAGAAATTGCTCGCCCAGGCCGGACGATCCGGCTCCTCGGCCATGACGTTGAAGCGGGCGAGCCGCAGGCCGGCGCAGATGGCGAACACCATGGCGGCGATCCAGCCCGCCGATTTCAGCTCGTGCAGGCCCCAGAAATAGAGGATCAGCGCCGGGGCGACGCCGAAATTGACGAAGTCGGCGAGGCTGTCGAGTTCGGCGCCGAACCGCGACGTTCCCTTGAGGAGCCGCGCCAAACGGCCGTCGATGCCGTCGAGGATGGTGGCGAACACGATCGCCGCCAGCGCCAGGACGTAGCGGTTCTCGAACGCCATGCGGATCGCGGTCAATCCGGCGCACAGCGCCAGCAGCGTGATGACGTTCGGCACCAGCGTGCGCACCGGAATGCGGCGGAATCGGCGCCGCTTCGCCGACGGCAGGCGCGGACCGAAGGGAGGCTGCTGCATGGCCATGGCGAGAACATAGCCCCTGCGCGGGAGATTCGCCATCGACGCTGCGCTTGCGCAGATGCCGCGCGTGCCGACGCACGCCGGGAAGGTTAACACCACCGATACGATCGTTCTCAGTTCACACGGAACGTGCGCGCCGGCTCCGCGGCCTTGAGATCGGCGAGCACGGTTTCGCCGGCAATGGCGGTCTGGCCCTCGGCGACCAGGGCCCGCGCGCCTTCGGGCAGGTAGACATCGACGCGCGAGCCGAACCGGATCATGCCGATGCGTTGGCCGGCGGCGATTGCGTCGCCCTCGCGCACGAACGGAACGATGCGCCGGGCGACGAGCCCGGCGATCTGGATGACGGCGATGCGGGCGCCGGCGGTGGCGATGACGAAGCTGTTACGTTCGTTGTCCTCACTCGCCTTGTCGAGATCGGCGCTGAGGAACTTGCCGGCGCGATACACCATGCGCTCGACGCGCCCGGCGACCGGGCTGCGATTCACGTGGCAGTCGAATACGCTCATGAAGATGGAAATGCGCGGGAGCGGCCGCGCGCCGAGCGCAAGCTCCGGCGGCGGCGCGGCATTGGCAAGCTGGCTCACGCGGCCGTCCGCCGGCGCCACGACAATCCCTTCGCGAGCCGGCGTCACCCGCGGCGGATCGCGGAAGAAATAGGCGCACCACAGCGTCGCCACCGTCGCCAGCCACCCGAGCGGCGTCCACAGCCAGAAGAGAATAAGGCTCGCGAGAGCGAAGCCGCCGATGAAGGGGTAGCCCTCCGGATGGATCGGCGTGAGCTGGGAGCGGATGGAGTCGACGATGGACATGCGCGCTTATAGCAGGCGTTGAGCGACGATAGGCGGGCGCTTCGGCCCCCAGGGCGCGATGAGCAGCGGCCCGGCGATCAGGCAGCCATAAACCGCCATCCCGACCGCGATCGCCGCGAACACGCCGTCGAGCCCAAGCCCCAGCCGCTCGACGGCAAACCATCCGCCAAGCGTCGTCGTCACCATGCGCATGACCCCCGCCACCACCGGCGCGGTCATGCGGCCGGCGCCTTGGCTGGCGAAGTTCAGCGTCAAGCCGAGCCCGAACAGACAATAGAACGGCGCCACGTGGCGAATGTAAGAGACGCTGGCGGCGACGACGTCGGGGTCCGAGACGAACAGGCGCGACCAGGTCTCGGGCAGCAGCGCGACCGCGAAGCCAAGCGAGCCGATCATGGCGAAAGCGATGAGGCCGCCGGTCCACGCGACCCTCACCGCCCGCGGCCACGCCTCGGCGCCGGCCGCCACGCCGACCAGCGTCGTGAGACCCGAGCCGATGCCGAAGGCGAGCGGCGCCAGCATGAATTCGAGGCGCACGCCGACCCCATAGCCGGCGAGCGCGGCAACGCCGAAGCGGCCGACGAGACCGGTGACCAGCACAGCGGTGAGGTTGGCGGTCAAGGTCGTGAACGAACTCATGAGCCCGACCCGCAGGATCTCCGCAAACAGCCGGCCCTGCAGGCGGACGCCGGTAAGCTTGGGCGTGAAGCCGAGCTTGCCGCGCCATAGCGCACGCGCCAGCAGGAGCGACCCCGCGCCCGTGGCGATCAGCGACGAAATCGCCGAGCCGGTCACGCCCAGTCCGGGCCAGTCGCCGATGCCGAGCGTCAGCACGCCCGACAGCGGCACGTAAACGAGCGACGTCAGGAGCCCATAGCGGCCGGGCGTCGCCGCGTCGCCGCCGCCGCGCAGGATGGCGGACAAGAAAAAGTAGACCCACACCGCGATCCCGCCGCTGAACCACACATAGCTGAAAGTCAGCGCGCGCTGCAGCGCCACGCCGCTGCCGCCAAGCAGGCGGTAGAGCGCGGGCGCGATCGTCCAGGCGAGCGCCGTGAAGAGAAGAGCGAATGCCAAGGCCAGGACGAGAGTATGGACGACGAGCGCGCGTGCGTCGTCGAGCCGCCCCGCGCCCAAGGCGCGCGCGGTGGCCGAGGCGACGCCGCCGCCCATGCCGCCGGCTGCGATGTTCTGCATCAGCGCGATGAAAGGAAAGACCAACGCCAGTCCGGCCAACGCGTCAGTGCCGAGCCGGCCGATGAAATAGGTATCGGCGATGGCGACGAAAATCTGCACCACCATGAGGCCGGTGGTGGGCCCGGCAAGCCGCAGCAGGCTCGGCCCGATGGGCGCGGTCAAAAGGGGATGGGACAGGACACGCTCCGGAGATACAGCGCATAGGATGCAATTATCGATGAGCCGCTTCCCGTCAGCCGACAGGAAGCTCGACTGGGTCACGAAGCCGGCGTAACGCCGGGGCTTGCGACCATCTGATTAGCGCTGGCTCATCTTTGGGTATCCACGAAGCGGCGGCAATGTGCTGAGCTTTGGCGGAAATAGCAAGAGCAGGAATGCTCACTCGGCCGCGTCGGCGGTGGGTAGCAGCTCCTTCTCCTCGACATCGGCGACGGCGTCCGGCGGATTGCGATTGGGCGCCTCCGCCTCGTCGCCGACTTCGGCGAGAATTTCGCGCGCCATCTGCGCCTCGCGCTGGCGATTCCACATGCTGGCATAGAGGCCGCCCTGCGCCAGCAATTGCTGATGCGTGCCGCGCTCGACGATCACGCCCTGGTCAAGCACCAGGATCTCGTCGGCGCCGACGATGGTCGAGAGCCGATGGGCGATGACGAGCGTGGTGCGGTTTTTCGCCACGCGGTCGAGCGCGTCCTGGATGTCCCGCTCGGTATGGCTGTCGAGCGCGGAAGTCGCCTCGTCGAGCAGCAGGATCGGCGGCGCCTTGAGGATGGTGCGGGCGATGGCGACGCGCTGCTTCTCGCCGCCGGAAAGCTTGAGGCCGCGCTCGCCGACCTCGGTCTCGTAGCCCTTCGGCGAGAGGCGGATGAAGCCGTCGATCTGCGCCAGCCGCGCCGCCTCCTCGACCTCGGCGTCGCTCGCGTCCCATTGGCCGTAGCGGATGTTGTAGCGGATCGTGTCGTTGAACAGCACCGTATCCTGCGGCACCATGCCGATGGCGGCGCGCAACGAAGCCTGCGTGACATCGCGGATGTCCTGGCCGTCGATGAGGATGCGGCCGCCGGTCACGTCGTAGAAGCGGAACAGGAGCCGCGAGATCGTCGACTTGCCGGCGCCGGAAGGCCCGACAATCGCCACGGTGCGCCCGGCCGCGACCTCGAAGCTCAAGCCCTTGAGGATCGGCCGCGCCGGCTCATAGGCAAACGAGACATCGTCGAAGCGAATCGTGCCGGTGCGCACCTGAAGCGGGCGCGCGCCGGGCCGGTCCAGGATCTCGGGCTTGCGCGAAAGGATCGCGAACATGGTCTCGATGTCGATCACCGCCTGCTTGATCTCGCGGTAGACCAGACCCATGAAGTTCAGCGGCTGGTAGAGCTGGATCATCATGGCGTTGATCATGACGAAATCGCCGACCGTGTTGGTGCCGTTCTCGACGCCGACGGCGCAAAGGATCATCGCCGCGGCAAGGCCGATGCTGAAGACCACCGCCTGGCCGGCATTGAGCACGGCGAGCGAGGTATAGGCGCGCACGCTCGCGTCCTCGTAGCGCGCCATCGAGCGGTCGTAGCGCTTGGCCTCGCGCTCCTCGGCGGAGAAATATTTGACCGTCTCGTAATTGAGCAGCGAATCGATCGCCTTGGTGTTGGCGTCGTTGTCGCTCTCGTTCATCCTGCGGCGGATGCCGATGCGCCATTCGGTGGCGTAGAAGGTGAAGCCGACATAGAGCGCGACGGTGAGCATGATGATGATCACGTAGCGCCAGTCGAAGTGGAACAGCAGCACCCCGACGATCAGCGCGAGCTCGACGATGGTGGGCGCGAGCTGCAGCAGCAGCATGCGCACGATCGTCTCGATGGCGTTGCGCCCGCGTTCGAGGACGCGCGTCAGTCCGCCGGTTTTGCGCTCGAGGTGGAAACGCAGCGACAGCAGGTGCATGTGCTCGAAAGTGAGCATCGCCAGCCGCCGCACCGCGTGCATCGCCACCTTGGCGAAAATGCCGTCGCGCCATTGCGTCAGCACCCCCATGAGGATGCGCGTGCCGCCATAGGCGAGCGTCATCACCACCGGCGCCGCCATCGCCCAGGCGAGCCAATTGTCCGGCCCGAGCGGCGCGCTGCCATGGCCGGCAAGCGCGTCGGTCGCCCATTTGAAGGTGAACGGCACCGCGACGGTCGCGAGCTTGGCGACGAAGATCAGCACCATCGCGAACACGACGCGGCCCTTCAGGTCGCGGCGGTCCGCCGGCCAGATATAGGGCCACAGGTGAACGAGCATCGAGGCGAGCGCCGCGCGATTGGCAATCACCTCAGGCCGCGCTCGAGGCGTCGATCGTTGGAATTCTCTCATTTGCGAGCTAAGGCCAAGGACGGGCCGCCACGGCACCGCCCAAATCTCACTGCGTGTTCTCCGTCATATAGAGACTTTTGCCCGCTCCTGCATCGTCGCGCGCCGGCGTCCCAGCGCGCCGGAGAGCTTGCGGCGCAGGCGAATCAACGCCACATCTAGCCCTTCCATGAGTAGGACTCCATGAACAAAATCAATGCACTGTGCGTCTATTGCGGGTCGAGCGTGGGCGCCGATCCGGCCTTCGTCGAGGCGGCGCGCGGTTTCGGCAAAATCCTCGCCGAGAGCGGCGTGCGGCTCGTCTATGGCGGCGGATCGATCGGCCTGATGGGGGTGCTCGCCGGCTCGGTGATCGAGCATGGCGGCGCGGTCACCGGCGTCATCCCCGAATTCCTGACGGCGGCGGAACGGCCGCGGCGGCTCGCGCAAGAGCTGATCGTCACCAGCGACATGCACGAGCGCAAGCGCACGATGTTCGAACGCGCCGACGCCTTCGTCGCCTTGCCTGGCGGCCTCGGCACGCTCGAGGAGCTCGTCGAGCAGATGACCTGGGCCCAGCTCGGCCGCCACCGGAAACCGATCCTCGTCGCCAATATCAACGGCTTCTGGAACCCCTTGCTGGCGCTCGTCGCGCATATGCGCGGCCTCGGCCTGGTGCCGCCGCCGGCGCGGGGCGTCAATCTCCTGGTCGCCGAGCGCGTCGAGGACATCCTACCGAAGCTGCGCGACGCAGCACGGACGGTCGCGGATGTGGAAAAGAAGATGGCGGTGCCGGCCGAACGGATGTGAGGTCATTCCGGCGCCGGAATGATTTCTATGCGGCCCCCTCGCGCAGGAACGTCACCGCTTCGATACGATTGCCATCCAGATCACGGATGAAGGCGGCGTAATAGTGCGCGTAGTATTCCGGCCGCATCCCGGGTGCGCCGTCCGACGTGCCGCCGGCCTTGAGCGCGGCGGCGTGGAAGGCGTCGACGGCGGCGGTGTCCCGCGCCCGCAGGCAGACATGCACGCCGCTGTCGTCGGCGACGCGATGCATGGCGTCACGCCGGTTGATCCAGAATTCCGGATATTTCTTGCCGAAGCCGACCGCGGCATTCGGCCATTCGCGTAGTTTGGCCAGGCCGAGCGGGGCGAGCAGCGTCGCGTAGAAACTCGCCGACGCGTCGAGATCGCGCACCGCGACGGAGATGTGATCGATCATAAGCGCTCCTGTTCCCCTCCCCCTTGTGGGGAGGGGTTAGGGGTGGGGGTCGGGAGGTTTGGCGCAAGCGGCAGGGTGGCTCAGCCGTCTCACACCGGCGCGCCGGATTTCATGAGCTTGTAGACAATCGAATCCATCAGCGCCTGGAACGACGCGTCGATGATGTTGGCGGAGACGCCGACCGTGGTCCAGTGCTCGCCGCTCTCGTCGGCGCTCTCGATGAGCACGCGCGTGACCGCCTCGGTGCCGGCATTGAGGATACGCACGCGATAATCGGTGAGCTCGAGCCCGGTGATGTAGCTTTGATATTTGCCGAGGTCCTTGCGCAGCGCGAGGTCGAGCGCATTGACCGGGCCGTTGCCTTCGGCGGCGGAAATCATGATGTCGTCGCCGACCTTCACCTTCACCACCGCCTGGCTCACGCTGACCTGCTCGCCCTTGGCGTTGATGCGCTGCTCGACATTGACGTCGAATTTCTCCACGTCGAAATAATGCGGCACCTTGCCGAGCAAGCGCCGGGCGAGGAGCTCGAACGAGGCGTCGGCCGCCTCGTAGGCGTAGCCGATCGCCTCGCGCTCCTTGACCTCGTCGAGCAGGCGAGAAAGCCGCGGATCGTTCTTCTCGACGGGAAAGCCAATGCGGTCGAGCTCGGCGAGGAGGTTCGAGCGGCCGGCTTGATCGGAGACCAGAATCTTGCGTCTGTTGCCGACCCGCTCCGGCGCGACGTGGTCGTAGGCGGTCGGGTCCTTCATCATCGCCGAGGCGTGGATGCCGGCCTTGGTGACGAACGCGCTCTCGCCGACATAGGGCGCATGGCGGTCGGCGGCGCGGTTGAGGAGATCGTCGAGCGCGTGCGAGAGCCGGGCGAGGCGGGCGAGCGCGTCATCCGACACGCCGATCTCGAATCTCTGCGAATATTCCGGCTTGAGCTTCAACGTCGGGATGATGGAGACGAGATTGGCGTTACCGCAACGCTCGCCGAGGCCGTTGAGCGTGCCCTGGATCTGGCGCGCGCCGGCACGCACCGCGGCAAATGTGTTGGCCACCGCCTGCTCGGTGTCGTTATGGGCATGGATGCCGACATGGTCGCCGGGGATCGCCCGGCACACGTCGGCGACGATGCGCTCGACTTCATGCGGCAGCGCGCCGCCATTGGTGTCGCATAGCACGACCCAGCGCGCGCCCTCTTCATAAGCGGCCTTGGCGCAGGCGAGCGCGTATTGCGGATTGGCCTTGTAGCCGTCGAAGAAGTGTTCGCAGTCGAGCAAAACCTCGCGGCCTTTGGCCTTGGCGGCGCGCACGCTGTCGCGGATCGAGGCGAGGTTCTCCTCTTCCGTGGTCTCGAGCGCAACGCGCACGTGATAGTCCCACGACTTGGCGACGAAGCAGATGGCGTCGGCCTGCGCCTGCAAGAGCGCCGCCAGGCCGGGATCGTTCGCGGCCGACCGGCCCGGCCGCCGGGTCATGCCGAATGCGGTGAGGCGTGCGCGCAGCGGCCTCTTCTCGGCAAAGAAGCTCGTATCGATCGGAT
Source organism: uncultured Alphaproteobacteria bacterium (assembly GCA_963695665.1). Classification (GTDB taxonomy): domain Bacteria; phylum Pseudomonadota; class Alphaproteobacteria; order Rhizobiales; family Xanthobacteraceae; genus BOG-931. The sequence continues at coordinate 319,359 of CAVOHL010000033.1, read as the reverse complement.
TGGCGCCGGGATAGCCGGCTTCGACGTAATCGACGCCCAGCTCATCGAGCATGCGCGCGATCGTGAGCTTGTCGGCCAAGGTAAAATCGACGCCGTTCGTCTGCGCGCCGTCGCGCAGCGTAGTGTCGAACAGATAAAGGCGCTCGCGCGTCATGAAGCGATCTCACCAGAGATAATAATTCGACACCAATGCAACCGCGATCAGTATGGCGATGAGCGCGATGGCGACATGGTGGGTCCGCATACCGAAGATCATGGTTCTAACCCGAATAAAGCCGAAAGACCGTGTACAGCGTGACGGCGGCCGCGATGCCGATCACCGCGTATTTCAGCACGCAGATAGTACAGCCAATGGCGCTGGAACGGGATGTCGCGACGTTTCATGACGCGCTCGCCTTGCCGTCGCGGGGGCCGAGCGGCTTTGCCATCGTGGTGTTGGCGAGCCACTCGCCGGCGCGGAACACAGTGTTGCGGCTCTGCGCGGCGAAACCGCGCCGCTCGAAAAATCCAACTGCCGTATCGCTCGCCTCGACCGTGATCTCCTTGCTGCCGCGCGCGGCCGCGAGCCGTTCCAGCGCATCGCAGAGCATCGCACCGGCGCCCTGCCCGGCCGCCGCCGGATGCACATAGAGCATGTCGATACGCGTATTATCCGCGAGCGACGCGAAGCCGACGGGCGAGCCGGCGAATGTGGCGACGAGGGTGAGCTCGCCGACAAGCTTTTCCGCGAACGCCGCCAAATCGTCGGCCGCCTCGGCCCAGGCCGTCTGCTGCGCCTCGCTATAGTCGTCGCCGGTCAATTCCTCGATGCTGGCGCGGAAGATCTCCGCCAGCAACGGAGCGTCGGTCGGCAGCAGCGGCCGCATCGCGAGCTCTGCTTGCGCGTTCGCCATCATCGCGCGATTTCCCAGGTGGTGCCGTCCTTGGTGTCCTTCAGCACGACGCCCATGGCCGCAAGTTCGTCGCGGATGCGGTCGGATTCGCTGAAGTCCTTTGCCTTACGCGCGGCGTTGCGCGCCGCGATGAGCTTGGCAATCGCGGCTTCGTCGATCGCCAGCGATGCCGGCCGGAAGGCCGCCCATTCATCAGGCGTCCGGTCGAGCAGCCCGATCAGCTGCGCGCTCGTTTTCAGGCATGCGGCGGCCGGCTTGGCGCCCTTTGCCGCCTCGCCGCGCAATTCGTGCAGCGCCGCGAGTGCTTTCGGCGTATTCAAATCGTCGGTCAGGGCATCGAGCGCATCCGCGCACAGGTAGCCGGGCGCCGCATCGGCGGTCAGCGCATACCAATGATCGAGATTCTTTTGCGCCTCGTGCAGGCCGGCGACCGTCCAGCTCATGGGTTGGCGATAATGCGTCTGCAGCATGGCGAGGCGCAGCACCTCGCCCGGCCAATCCTGACGCAAATCGCGGATGGTCACGAAGTTGCCGAGCGATTTCGACATCTTCTCGCCTTCGACCTGCAGAAAGCCATTATGCATCCAATAATTCGCCATCACAGGCGTGTGGAAGGCGCAGCGCGTCTGCGCGATCTCGTTCTCGTGGTGCGGAAACACAAGATCGATGCCGCCGCCGTGGATGTCGAAAATCTCGCCGAGATATTTCCACGCCATCGCCGAGCATTCGATGTGCCAGCCCGGCCGGCCCGGCGCCTTGATACCGGCGGGCGACGGCCAGGCCGGCTCGCCCGGCTTCGACGGCTTCCACAGCACGAAATCGGTCGGGTCGCGTTTGTAGGGGGCGACCTCGACGCGCGCGCCGGCGATCATCTCATCGAGCGGCCGCCGCGACAGCCGGCCGTAATCCGGCATCGACGGCGACGCTGAACAGCACATTATCCTCGGCGACATAGGCGTTGCCGGATTTGACCAGCCGCTCGACCAGCGTGCGCATTTCGGCGATGTGCTCGGTCGCGCGCGGCTCCGCCGTGGGCCGCAGGCAGCCGAGCGCGCTTACGTCTTCGTGGAACTGCCGGTCGGTTTGTTCGGTGACCTTGCGGATCGCCTCGTTGAGCGGCAGGTCGGGAAATTCCTCCGCCGCGCGCGCGTTGATCTTGTCATCGACGTCGGTGATGTTGCGCACATAGGTGACGTGCTCGGCGCCGTAGAGGTGGCGCAACAGGCGGAACAGCACGTCGAAGACGATCACCGGCCGGGCGTTGCCGATATGGGCGAAATCGTAGACCGTCGGCCCGCACACATACATGCGCACGTTCGCCGGATCGAGCGGCTTGAAAATCCGCTTCTCGCGCGTGAGCGTATCGTAGAGCTTGAGTTCCATCGGAATCGAACCACGCACCTCGGGCCTGCTGGCCGGGCGTCATTGGTCTCGATGGAGAAAAGACGGCCGCAGCCAGCGTTTGGTCGCTAGCGAATAATCTCCCGGCAAACGCCGCAGATTTGGTTAAGGCCGTTCATGGCGCGCACAATGGTCGAGGACGGCTACCGCGTCAAGCCGCCAGCGTCACCTGTCGCGCGCGCGGCGAACCCGCCCGGCAAAGCACGCGCAAGCCTGTGGAAAGCGTGCGCTGGAGCCGATTCGGCGTTGCGAACCGCAGGGAGTTAACGAAACCTCAACTCCGCCGTCGCATTCTTATGCTCAGCTACAACCCAGGTTTTGCGCGCCTTTACCTGGCGCCGGGTGGGGGTCCATGCGCTCAGTGATCGCGGCCGTTGCTTTCGCCGTTGTGCTCTTCGGCGCGGCTGCCGCGCAGGCAGAAAAACGCGTCTTCATCATCGCCAATAACGCCGACGGCTACGGCATCGACCGTTGCCTCGCCTCCGGCGCTTCCTGCGGAGAGGCGGCGGCGAACTCCTATTGCCACACGCGCGAATTCGCCCACGCGCTGTCGTATCGCAAGGTCGATCGCAACGACATCACCGGCGGCGTTCCCGCGACTGGCTCCTGCCACGACGCCCATTGCGACAATTTCGTCGCCATCGAGTGCGCGCGCTGATCCGACCCGCGCGCGGCCGCACGCGTTTTAGCCGACCCGTGCCGGGCGTCCCCCGTGGCAAGCCTGCCGGAACCGCCGTTGCGCGGCAACGCGACTTCGTTCATGTTTCCGTAGCGTTGCCGCGGCCGGCCGGGCCGCCGGCGCGCAGGCTTGCCCGAGGGCAATGCCACAGGCAGTGCCGCGGATGATGCCATGGCCGTTCAACGCGCAAGCGAAGGCGACGTCCGGGACGATTTGGTCGCGGAGGCGATAACGCCCGGCGGCAGGGCGGCGCTCAAGCTCGAACAATTCCTGCCCTATCAGCTCAACGTGGTGGCGAGCCTCACCTCGCAGGCGCTCTCGCGCGTCTATGCCCGTCGCTACAGCATCGGCGTGCCCGAATGGCGGGTGCTGGTCACGCTCGGGCAATACGGCGTCATGACCGCGAAAGCGATCGGCGCGCACACACACATGCACAAGACCAAGGTGTCGCGCGCGGTCGCGCTGCTGGAGAAGCGCCGGCTCCTGGCCAGGCGCACCAATCGCGAAGACATGCGCGAAGCCTTCCTTTCACTCACCGCCGCCGGGCGCACCATGTATGAGGAGCTGGCGCCGCACGCGCTCGACTTCGCCCGCCGGCTGACCGAGATTTTGACGCCGGCGGAACGCGACGTCTTCAACCGCGCCCTGCGCCAGCTCACCGCCCGATCGGCGCAACTCGTCGCCGAGGCCGGGCAAGACCAGGACGAGGACTGACGCGGGAGAAAACGTGAAGCTCTATTCCTTCTTCCGCTCGTCGGCCGCCTACCGGGCGCGCATCGCGCTCAATCTCAAGGGCCTCGCTTACGAGACCGCTTCCGTCCACCTCATCAAGGACGGTGGCCACAACAAGCGCCCCGAATTCCGCGCCGTGAACCCGCAGATGCGCGTGCCGGCGCTGGTTACTCCGACGGGCGAGGTGCTGATCCAGTCGCTCGCCATCATCGAGTATCTGGATGAGACCCATCCCGAGCCGCCGCTCTTGCCTAAGGACCCCCTCGGCCGCGCGCAGGCCCGCGCGCTCGCGCAAATCATCGCCTGCGACATCCATCCGCTGAACAATACATCGCCGCTGCGTTATCTGAAGAACGAGATGCACCAGGAGCAGAGCGCGATCGACGCCTGGTATCATCACTGGATCCTTGCCGGTTTCGACGCCCTCGAGGCGCTGGTGCGGCCGGGCCCCTACGCCTGCGGGACGCAGGTGACGATCGCCGACGTTTTCCTGGTGCCGCAGGTTGCCAACGCAAGGCGGCTCAAGGTCCCGCTCGACAAGTTCCCCAAGATCGTCGGCATCGACGCCGCCTGCCTCGCGCTTCCAGCGTTCGACCGTGCGCGCCCGGAGAACCAGCCGGACGCGGAGTGACAACAACAACCCGGCTTTGTTCACATTTTGGTCACCATTGCGTCGCTTCATCGCGCCACTTCGGCGAAGCCGGCGGGACCCATAATGATCAGATTCTTGTGCGGTCTCGGCCTGGTCATGCTCGGCGCCGGCGTCCTCTCCGTCCCTGCCGGCGCCCAGACCGCGCACCGATCAGCCGGCGGCAAATCCGGTCTGTGCGCGTTTCGAAGCCCAGCTGGCGAACGTCAATCGCGGCTCCGCGGACCCGGCGCGTGCCGACCTCATCAGACACGCGGAGGAGGCTGTCGCCAAGCAGCAGGCCGATCTCGACCGCATCGTCGCCCAATCGCGCCGGCAGGGCTGCGAGGGGATCAGCGGCTTTTTTGCCCTGTTCACCGGCCAGTCACCGCAGTGCACGCCGCTCAACTCGCAGGTCCAGCAGATGCGCGGCAACCTCGACCGGATGATGAGCGATCTCGAGCGGCTCAAGAGCGGCAACTCGGATCAAGAAGCTCAGCGCCGCGCGCTCATCGGCCAATTGGCGCAGAACAATTGCGGCGAGCAGTATCGCACCGCCGCCGCGGCCGCAGGCCCGGCCGGTTTCTTCGACGCGCTGTTCGGCGGCAACGTGATCAGCCCGGGCGGCGACGGCGCGCCGTCCGGCACCTTCCGCACGGTGTGCGTGCGCACCTGCGACGGCTTTTATTTCCCGGTCTCGTACTCGACGGCGCAGAACCGCTTCACCGACGACCAGCGCTCCTGTCAGCGGCTGTGCCCCGCGACCGAAGCCGCGCTCTACAGCTTTCGCAATCCGGGCGAGGACATCAACCAAGCCGTTTCGGTCGTCAGCGGCCAGGCCTACACCGAGCTGCCGAACGCGTTCCGGTATCGGCGCGAAGTCACGCCGGGCTGCTCGTGCCGCCGGCCGGGCCAGACCTGGGCCGACGCACTCAAGAACGCCGACGACGCGACCACGCTCGAAAGCGGCGACATCGTCGTGACCGACGAGAAGGCGAAAGCGCTCTCGCAAGCGCCGCAGGGAAAACCGGTCAAAGGCGGCGCAACGCCAACTGACGCGAAGGCCAAGTTCCGCGACGCCGCCGGACGCGAAGGCCGGCTCCGCGACGCCGATTGCGAACACCGCCGACGGCAATTCCAGCAAGCGGCCGGTACGCACCGTCGGACCGCCTTTCGTGGCCGGCAGCAAGCCCTCGGCGGCGGCGCCGGCGCCGACCCAGCAACAATAATCAGAAATCCGCGGCTCCGGCCTTGGCGGTGGCGGCGTTCTTCGCCAGCGCGCGGTCGGGCTCGGGAAGCGCGGTGCCCGGATCGCGGAACCGGTTGACGATCGGATAGCGCCGGTCGCGGCCGAAATTCTTCAGCGTCACCTTCACGCCCGGCGCGGCCTGCCGGCGCTTGTATTCGGCAAGGCCGAGCATGCGCTCGATCTTCATCACCGTGTCACGATCAAACCCGGCGGCGATGATCGTCGCCGACCGGCTCCTCGCGCTCGACCAGCCGCTCGAGGATCTGATCGAGCACGTCGTAGGGCGGCAGCGTGTCCTGATCGGTCTGGTTTTCGCGCAGCTCGGCGCTCGGCGCGCGCGTCAGCACGTTCTCGGGAATGACCGCGCCCGGATCGGGCCGAGCGCGCCTTCCGGCTTCCAGCGATTGCGCAGCCGCGCCAGACGAAAGACCTCGGTCTTGTAGAGATCCTTGATCGGATTGAAGCCGCCATTCATGTCGCCATAGAGCGTGGCGTAGCCGACCGACATTTCCGACTTGTTGCCGGTCGTCACCACCATCAGGCCGAATTTGTTGGAGATCGCCATCAGGATGGTGCCGCGGGCGCGCGCCTGCAGATTTTCTTCGGTGACGTCGCGCGGCGCGCCGGCAAAAACGTCCGCCAGCGTCGCTTCGAGCCCACCCACCGCGCTCTCGATCGGCACCACGTCGTATGTGAACGCCGAGCGCTCTGGCGATCGCCGCCGCATCGTCGAGCGAGTCCTGCGAGGTGAAGCGGTAACGGCAGCATCACGCAGCGTACGCGATCGGCGCCGAGCGCGTCGGTCGCGAGCGCCGCGACACAGCGCCGAATCGATGCCGCCGGAAAGGCCGAGCACGACGCCCTTGAAGCCGTTCTTCTCGACATAGTCGCGCAGCCCGACCATGCAGGCGGTATAGTCGGCCTGGTCCGGTTCCTCGGCCGCGGCGATCGGGCCCTGCGTGCAGCGCCAGACGCCCTGCGTTCGCGACCAATGCGTGGTCACCACCGTTTCACGGAAGTCCGGCAGCTGGAATGCGACCGAGCGATCGGCGTTCAAGGCGAAAGTCACGCCGTCGAAGACGAGCTCGTCCTGGCCGCCGACCTGTTGAGGTAGACGAGCGGCAGGCCGGACTCGACGACCCGATTGACCGCAATGTTGAGCCGGTCGTCCGATCTTGCCGCGCCAATAGGGCGAGCCGTTCGGCACCAGCAGGATTTCGCCGCCGGTCTCGGTCACGCACTCGACCACGTCGGGTCCCCAGATGTCCTCGCAGATCGGGATGCCGACGCGGATGCCCTTGATCGTGATCGGGCCGGGCACCGGCCCGGGGACAAACAGCCGTTTCTCGTCGAACACGCCGTAATTCGGCAGGTCCACCTTGAAGCGGATCGCCTCGATGCGCGCCGCCGGTCAGAAGCGCATAGGCATTGTAGAGCTTGCCGTCCTCGACCCAGGGCGTGCCGATGAGCATCGCGGGGCCGCCGTCGTCGGTCTCCCGCGCCAGCGTCTCGACGGCGGCGCGGCACGCGGCCTGGAAGGCCGGCTTGAGCACCAGGTCTTCCGGCGGATAGCCGGCGATGAAGAGCTCGGGAAAGGCAACGACATCGGCGCCGTCGCCGGCGGCTTGCGCGCGCGCCGTGCGGGCCCGCTCGAGATTGCCGGAAACGTCGCCGACGATCGGGTTGAGCTGCGCCACGGCAATGGCCAGCTTGTCGGCCGGACGCTCGTTCATGGCGATGGTCTGAGCATGAACCCGAAAGTGGAACCGGTTCTGCAAGGATCATGCGCCAACAAAGGATAGCGCTAACCAAGACTTGAGCGTCTCGGGCAACGGCGTCGCCGGCGCGACTGGTAACCCATCCCGATGCCATCCTCGGGATCGGATGAGAACAACAACTCGTTTGTTCCTTCCGTCACAACCCGGCGACGGCCGGCAGCGGCTTCGCCTTGCCGTCGCGCTTCGACTTGAGCAAGTCGGCAAGGAGGAAAGCGAGATCGAGCGACTGCTCGGCGTTGAGCCGCGGATCGCACACGGTGTGATAGCGATCGTTGAGATCCTCGTCGCTGATCGCGCGCGCACCGCCGGTGCATTCGGTGACGTTCTGGCCGGTCATCTCCAGATGCACGCCGCCGGCATAGGTGCCTTCGGCGGCATGAACCTGAAAAAACGTCCGCACCTCCTTGAGGATCTGATCGAACGGGCGCGTCTTGTAGCCGGTCACCGAGGTGATGGTGTTGCCGTGCATCGGATCGCACGACCACACCACGTTGCGACCCTCGCGTTTGACCGCGCGCACGATCGGCGGCAACTGCTCGGCGACCTTGTCGGCGCCCATCCGGCAGATCAGGGTGAGGCGGCCCGGCTCGTTGTCGGGATCGAGAATGTCGATCAGCCGCAGCAGCTCGTCCGGCTTCTGCGACGGACCGGTCTTCAGGCCGAGCGGATTCTTGATGCCGCGGCAGAACTCGACATGCGCGTGATCGAGCTGCCGGGTGCGATCGCCGACCCACAGCATATGACCGCTGGTGCAGTACCAATCGCCGGTCGTCGAATCGACGCGCGTGAAGGCCTGCTCGTAACCTAAAAGCAGCGCCTCGTGACTGGTGAAGAAATCGGTCGTGCGCATCTCCGGATGCACTTCCGGATCGATGCCGCAGGCGCGCATGAAGTCGAGCGCTTCGGTGAGATGCCCGGCGAGCTCCTGATAGCGCTTCGATTGCGGTGAGTCCTTGACGAAGGACAGCATCCATTGATGCGCGTTCGACAGATTGGCGTAGCCGCCGGTGGCGAAGGCGCGCAGCAGGTTCAAGGTCGCCGCCGACTGCCGGTACGCCTCAAGCTGCCGGCGCGGATCGGGCGTGCGCGCTGCCGGCGTGAAATCGGTGCCGTTGATGATGTCGCCGCGATAGACCGGGAGCTCGACGCCGTCGTGCTTTTCCGTCGGCGAAGAGCGCGGCTTGGCGAACTGGCCGGCGATGCGGCCGACCTTCACCACCGGGGAGGCCGCCGCATAGGTCAGCACCACCGCCATCTGCAGGAACAGGCGGAAAAAATCGCGGATGTTGTTGGCGCCATGCTCGGCAAAGCTCTCCGCGCAATCGCCGCCCTGAAGGAGGAACGCCTGGCCGGCGGCAACCTGCGCCAGCGCGCGTTTGAGGTTGCGTGCCTCGCCTGCAAAAACCAGCGGCGGAAAGCTCGCGAGCTGCGCCTCGACGTCGGCGAGCGCCCTGGCGTCGGGATATTCCGGCATCTGCGCGGCCGGCTTTGCCCGCCAGGAATCCGGGCTCCATTTCGCCGCGCTCGTCCGCGTGGACATGTGGCTTTCTCCGTGCCGGCAAGGCCTTGTGAGCCTCGCGGCCTTCGTCGGCGGTCTTATACACGCCGGCCAAACGACGCGACAGTCCGACGATTTTCCGCCTATTCCGCGGCTTCGCGCGCGTAGCTGGCGCTCTTCTGCCGCATCGTCACCAGTTCCTCGGCGGTGGTCGGATGCAGCGCCATGGTGGCGTCGAAGTCGGCCTTGGTGGCCCCCATTTTGACGGCGATGGTGGCGACCTGGATCATCTCGGCCGCGCCCTCGCCGACGATATGGCAGCCGACGACGCGATCCGTCAGCCCGTCGACGACGAGTTTGATCAACACGGTGGTGTCGCGGCCGGACAAGGTCGCCTTGAGCGGCTTGAACATCGCCTTATAGACATCGGTCTGCGCGAGGCGCGCGCGCGCCTGCGCCTCGGTAAGCCCGACGGCGCCGACCTCCGGATCGGAGAACACGGCGGTCGGCACATTGGCGTGGTCGACCGCGGTAGGCTTGCCGCCGAACACCGTGTCGGCGAAGGCGGCGCCCTCGCGAATGGCGACCGGCGTAAGATTGATGCGGTTGGTCACGTCGCCGATGGCGTAGATGTGGGCGACGCTGGTGCGCGAATACTCATCGACGGCGATGCCGCCATTCTTGGCGATCTCGACGCCGGCCTCCTTCAGCCCGATCCCGGCCACGTTCGGTCGCCGGCCGGTGGCGAACATGACGCAGTCGGCGGTGAGCTGATTGCCGCCGGAAAGCCGCGCCGAGAAGCGCGAGCCGCTTCGCTCGATCGCCGCGATCTTGCAGCCGGTCAGAACCTTGATGCCGTGCCTTTCCATGTCCATGCGCAGATGCTGACGCACATCGTCGTCGAAGCCGCGCAAGATGTTTTCGCCGCGATAGACGAGGGTCACGCGCGAGCCGAGGCCGGCAAAAATGCCGGCGAACTCGACCGCGATATAGCCGCCGCCCTGGATCACCACATGGGTCGGCAATTGCGGCAGATGGAACGCCTCGTTCGACGAGATCGCGTGCTCGATGCCGGGGATCGGATCGCCATAGGTCGGCGCGCCGCCGGTGGCGACCAGGATATAGGCCGCGCGCACGCGCTCGCCATTGGCCAATTGCACCGTGTGGGCGTCGGCGAGCACGGCGCGGCTCTTGACGATGGTCACGCCGGCCTTCTCCAGCGTCGCGGTGTAGGCCGCTTCGAGCCGCGCGATCTCCTTATCCTTGTTGGCGATCAGCGTCGGCCAGTCGAATGTCGCGTGCGGCGGCGTCCAGCCGAAGCCGACGGCGTCCTCGAATTCGGCGCGGAAACGCGAGGCGTAGACCAGAAGCTTCTTCGGCACGCAGCCGCGGATGACGCAGGTGCCGCCGACGCGATATTCCTCCGCGAGCATCACGCGCGCGCCATGCTGGGCGGCGATGCGCGCGGCGCGCACGCCGCCCGAGCCGCCCCCGATGACGAAAAGATCGACGTCATGATCGGACATGGTGAAGCTCGTGCTCCTGTGAACTGCGTTCAGCGGCGCTCGACGAGGCGCACGCCGTCCGGGCCGGCAAGAATAGCAGTCTGCGCCAGGCCGATGAACAAGCCGTGCTCCATCACGCCCGGCACCGCTGCAGAGCTGCGCCGCCAGTGCACGCGGATCGGGAATGCGCTGCAACCGCGCGTCGAGGAGCCAGTGGCCGCCATCGGTGACGAAAGGCTGGCCATCCGGCCGCTGGCGCAACGCGGCCGGTCCCGGACAGCCGGCTTCGGCCACGGCCTCCTCGACCGCACGATGGGTCGATCTGGCGCCGAACGGCGCGATCTCGATCGGCAGCGGAAAACTGCCCAAGCATCGACACCCATTTCGATTCATCGGCGATCACAATCATCCGCGCCGAGGCCGCGGCGACGATCTTCTCGCGCAGCAGCGCGCCGCCGCCGCCCTTGATCAGCGTCAAGTCGGGCGCGATCTCGTCTGCGCCGTCGACGGTCAGATCGAGCTCGGGCGTCTCGTCGAGCGTCGTCAGCGGAATGCCGAGCCGCGTCCGCCTGCGCGCGTGTCGCTTCCGAGGTCGGCACGGCGACGATATCGAGGCCCGCGCGCACGCGCTCGCCGAGCAACATCGACAAAATGCTCGGCGGTCGAGCCGGTGCCGAGCCCGACCCGCATGCCCGGCCGCACGAAATCGAGAGCGCGGGCGGCGGCGGCACGCTTCTGAGCCTCGACGTCCATGGCCGCTCTCTAGCCGCCTTCCGAGCGCCGATCCTAGGGGGAAAGCGCAGCCGCAGCGGAACGGCCGCGCCCGCCTTGCATCGCTGACGATCCCTGGTTAGGCGGGAGCATGCTCACCATCGTCTTCGATCTCGACGGCACGCTGGTCGATACCGCCCCCGACCTCATCGATACGCTCAACCTCACCCTCGCGCAGCGGGGACTGTCGGTCGTTCCCTTCGAAACCGCGCGGCCACTGATCGGCGGCGGAGCGAGGGGCATGATCGAGCATGCGCTGGCGACGGAAGGACGCGACTGCGCGCCGGCCGACGTCGATCGTTTGTACGAAGCATTCGTTGCGCACTACGCCGAGCACATCGCCGACCGCTCGCGTGCCGTTCCCGCACCTCGAAGCGGCGCTCGACCGGCTGGCCGGCCAGGGTTATCGGCTCGCGGTATGCACCAACAAGCTCGAATGGCTGTCGAGGCGCCTCCTCGAGGCGCTGCATCTGACGCAGCGCTTCGCCGCGATCTGCGGCCAGGACACTTTCGGCGTGCAGAAGCCCGATCCGAAGATGTTTCGGCGACCGTGGAGCGCGCCGGCGGCGAGCCGAAGCGGGCGATCATGGTCGGCGATTCCGTCACCGACATTCGCACCGCCCGCGCCGCGGGCGTGCCGGTGATCGCGGTCGATTTCGGCTACACCGACGTCCCGATTGCGTCCTTGCGCCCGGACCGGGTCATCAGTTCGTTCGCGGAATTGCCGGCGGCCATCGACGATCTCGGGCAGGTCAAAAATATTATGGACGATCAGGACTTTATCGGGCACAAAGGCTGACTACTTAAGCTTATATGTCCGATAAGCTGCCTTTGGCTCATATGGAGCCGCGGTCACCGAAACGCCTGCCGATGGACAGCGTGGACGTGGAAAACGTGTTAATTCAATACCTTGACGGTGCCTCCGGGCACCCGCCGCTGGTCGATCCGTTCGGCCGCGCGATCAGCTATCTGCGCGTCTCGGTGACCGACCGCTGCGACTTCCGCTGTGTCTATTGCATGGCGGAACACATGAGCTTCCTGCCCAAGGCCGATCTCCTGACCCTGGAAGAGCTTGACCGCCTGTGCTCGGCGTTCGTGGCGCGCGGCGTACGCAAGCTGCGGCTGACCGGCGGCGAGCCGCTGGTGCGCCGCGGCATCATGACGTTGTTCGCGTCGCTCTCGCGCCATCTGGCCTCCGGCCATCTCGACGAGCTCACGCTGACCACCAACGGATCGCAGCTCGCCAAATATGCCGCCGGAGCTCGAGGCGCACGGCGTGCGGCGCATCAACGTCTCGCTCGATACGCTCGACGCCGACAAATTCCGCGCCATCACGCGCTGGGGCGTCTTTGCACGACGTGCTCGCCGGCATCGACGCCGCGCAGGCCGCCGGCCTCAAGATCAAGATCAACGCGGTCGCGCTCAAGGGCGTGAATGAGGACGAGTTTCCGCGGCTGATCGAATGGGCGCACGGACGCGGCATGGATCTCACGCTGATCGAAGTGATGCCGCTCGGCGAGATCGGCGAAGGCCGCCTCGACCAATATCTGCCGCTCTCGCTGGTGCGCGCGCGTCTGTCCGAGCGCTACCGGCTCGACGACCTCGACTACCGCACCGGCGGCCCGGCCCGCTATGTACGCGTCGCCGAGACCGGCGGCCGGCTCGGCTTCATCACGCCGCTCACCCACAATTTCTGCGAATCCTGCAATCGCGTGCGCGTCACCTGCACCGGCACGCTGTATATGTGCCTCGGCCAGGAGGACGCGGCCGATCTGCGCAAGCCGTTGCGCGCCTCCGAGGGCAACGACCTCCTGCTCGCCGCCATCGACGAAGCGATCTCGCGCAAGCCCAAGGGCCACGATTTCATCATCGACCGCCGCCACCAGCGGCCGGCGCTCGCGCGCCACATGAGCGTCACCGGCGGGTAGGCGCTGAGTCGCCCGAGTTCCCGGGTTTCGCTTCGCTCAAGCCCGAGCCGCATTCCGACAGCACTGCCGCCGCCGCCAAGAACTCGGCATGCCGGAATGCCCGCCGCTCAAGCGCCAGATCGTCCCGGCCCCATTGCTCCATGTTCCAGTCCTCGTCGACATGCGCGGCTTGCCACGCTGCATCGGCCGACAGCCCACCGCGCGCGAGAGCAAGCGCCATGAGCGCCGAGCCGGTGAGCGTCGTCAGCGCATGCACGGCGCCAAGACGCCACGGATCGGTCGGGAATCGCGGCCCGCGCGGCGGCGAGTGCCGCCTCGGGCTGAGCGACATGCACCACGCCCTCGCCCAAACTAAAGCGCGCGCCGAGCACCTCGCGCGCCCAGGCCAGGATCGGATCCCAGTGCGCCGCCTGCCGTTCGCGCAGGCCCTGCGGCTCGCCGGCGCGATAGCAGACGAGGTCGGAGGCGAGATATCTCTCGATCTCGGCCGCGACCGGACCGGGCCTGACGCGCACGCCATCGATGATCGCGTTGGCCAAGCGCGTCCGCGGCATTTTGGCGGGGTCGATGGTTTCGCCTTGTGCCTCCCACTCGGCGGCGATGGCCTGCGCCAAGCCCAGCGTCGGCGCGGCGAGCGCGTCGCCCGCCGGCGTGCGCACCGGCTTGCCGTCGAGCGCAACGGCATAGCCCGCGCTGACGCGCGCAGTCGTGGCCTTGGCGTAGAAGCGGCGGCGCGGGATCGGCCGCGCGGCGCGCCGCGCCGCCTCGGTGGCGTTCCCTGGCGGGGCATTTTTCGGCTGATCGCGCATAAGACCTTAGACCATAGCGCAGAGCAGAAAGGCCGCCAGCGCGCTTCCCTGCGCGCGGTCATTGTTCGTTTCTTGCCGACACAAAATAGACAATATATTCAATGATTTACGTTAACAAAAGGGCACCCGCGCGCGAGCCGGTAAAAAGGTGCGAATTTCGGCTGCGCCGCTTGCGCTTTTTGTCACGGGCCGCCAGCGACAAAACGTTGTTACGACAAGGTGAAGCGGTGGAAATCCGCGCCTTGCTCGACTAGTATCCGCCGCCGGATTTGGACGACGGAGCCACGCCGCGGGGAGACCGGATCCGGGCAGCAGCGTGTCTATTCGCCAACGCAATCGGCGAGACGCTGCGTGCAAGAGGAGTTGATGAAACCTACCGACATTTCGGTCCCGGACTACTTCCACAAGGTCGTGGATTGTCAGTGGGCCTGCCCGGCGCACACGCCGGTTCCCGAATACATCCGTTTGATCGCGGCGGGCCGCTACACCGACGCCTACATGATCAATTGGGAATCGAACGTCTTCCCGGGCATTCTCGGGCGCACCTGCGACCGGCCGTGCGAGCCGGCCTGCCGGCGCGGCCGGGTCGAGAAGGAGCCGGTCGCGATCTGCCGGCTCAAACGCGTCGCCGCCGATTTCAAGGACGACATCAGCGCCCGCCTGCCCAAGGCGCCGGAAAAGAAGAACGGCAAGCGGATCGCGCTCGTGGGCGGCGGCCCCGCCTCGCTCGCCGTGGCGCGCGACCTCGTGCCGATCGGCTACGCGTGCGTGGTGTTCGATCAGGACCCGCGATCCGGCGGCATGATGCGCACGCAGATCCCCAAATTCCGCCTGCCGGAAAGCGTGATCGACGAGGAATGCGACTACATCCTCGATCTCGGCGTCGAATTCGTCGGCGGCAGGCGCATCGACAGCATGAAGGCGTTGCTCGCCGAGAATTTCGACGCGATCTTCGTCGGCTGCGGCGCGCCGCGCGGCCGCGATCTCGACATCCCCGGCCGCAAGGAAGCGGCCAAGAACATCCACATCGGCATCGACTGGCTTGTCCAACGTCTCGTTCGGGCACATCACCAAGATCGGCAAGCGCGTGATCGTGCTCGGCGGCGGCAACACCGCCATGGATTGCTGCCGCTCCTCGCGCCGGCTCGGCGGCGAGGACGTGAAGGTCATCGTGCGCTCCGGCTTCGAGGAGATGAAGGCGTCGCCCTGGGAGAAGGAGGACGCGATCCACGAGGACATTCCGATCTTCAATTATCCTGGTGCCGAAGGAATTCACCCACGACAACGGCAAGCTCACCGGCGTCACCTTCGAGAAGGTCAAGGCGGTGCGCGACGCCAAGGGCCGCCGCGACCTGGTGCCGACCGGCGAGCCGGACCAGCACTTTGCCTGCGACGACGTGCTGGTCGCCGTCGGCCAGGAGAACGCCTTCCCCTGGATCGAGCGCGACAGCGGCGTCGAATTCGACCAGTGGAACATGCCCAAGGTCGATCCCAAGACCATGGCCTCCACCCATCCGAAGGTCTTCTTCGGCGGCGATGCCGCCTTCGGGCCGAAGAACATCATCTGGGCGGTCGCGCACGGGCTCGAAGCCGCGATATCGATCGATCGGTTCTGCCGCGGCGAAGACGTGAACGTCCGCCCGGCGCCCCAGCTCGCGATCACCAGCCAGAAGATGGGCATCCACGAGTGGAGCTACGACAACGAGATCACGCTCGACAAGCGTTACCGGGTGCCGCATCGCGAGAAGGTGGTTGCGCTGCGCGACATCAAGGCCGAGGTCGAGCTCGGCTATGATTTGGAGCTGGCGCTGAAGGAGGCCGAGCGCTGCCTCAATTGCGACGTGCAGACCGTATTCACCGGTCAGCTCTGCATCGAGTGCGACGCCTGCGTCGATATCTGCCCGATGGACTGCATCACCTTCACCGAGAACGGCGAGGAAGCCGATCTGCGTTCGCGCCTGCAGGCGCCGGCGAACAACCTCAGCCAGGATCTCTATATCGGCAACAGCCTCAAGACCGGCCGCGTCATGGTCAAGGACGAAGACGTTTGCCTGCATTGCGGGCTGTGCGCCGAACGCTGCCCCACCGGCGCGTGGGACATGCAAAAATACCTCATCGATATGACTCACGCGGAACAGGCATGCCGATCGAAAGCGTAAACGACTTCGTTATCCGCTTCGCCAACGTCAACGGATCGGGATCGGCGAGCGCCAACGAACTATTCGCCCGTTCGGTGCTGCGCATGGGCATCCCGGTCGCTCCGCGCAATATTTTCCCCTCCAACATCCAGGGCCTGCCGACCTGGTACGAGGTGCGTATTTCCGAAGCCGGCCATCTCGGCGCGCGCGGCGGCACCGACCTGATGGTCGCCATGAACCCGCAGACCTGGGACCAGGACGTCGCCGGCATCGAGCCGGGCGGCTATCTGTTCTACGATTCGACGAAGCCGCTGCCGAAGTCGAAATTCCGCGACGATGTCACCGTTATCGGCGTGCCGCTCACCGCCATCAGCAATCGCGAATATACCGATCCGCGCCAGCGTCAATTGTTCAAGAACATCATCTATATCGGCGCGCTGGCGGCGCTGCTCGACATGGACATCGGCGAGATGGAGCGGCTGATCGCCGAGCAGTACAAGGGCAAGGAGAAGCTGTTCGACGCCAACAAGCACGCGCTGCATCTCGGCCGCGACTGGGTGATGATGAACGTCGAACACCCGATCGGCCTGCGATTGAAGCGCGCCAACGCGGTCGGCGACCGCATCTTCATCGAGGGCAACTCGGCCGCCGCGCTGGGCGCGGTCTATGGCGGCGCCACCGTCTGCGCCTGGTACCCGATCACGCCGTCCTCCTCGCTGGCCGACGCGTTCACCAGCCACTGCAACCGCCTGCGCGTCGACCAGGGCACCAAGAAGAACAAATTCGCCATCATCCAGGCGGAGGACGAGCTCGCCTCGATCGGCATCGTCATCGGCGCCGCCTGGAACGGCGCGCGCGCCTTCACCGCCACCTCCGGGCCGGGAATTTCCTTGATGCAGGAATTCGTCGGCCTCGCTTATTTCGCCGAAATCCCGGCGGTGATCTTCGATGTGCAGCGCGCCGGGCCTTCGACCGGCATGCCGACGCGCACGCAGCAAACCGACATCATCTCCGCCGCCTACGCCTCCCATGGCGACACCAAGCACGTGCTTCTGTTCCCCGAGGACCCGGCGGAGGCGTTCGAATTCGCCGCCGCTGGCCTTCGACCTCGCCGACCGCCTGCAGACGCCGGTTTTCGTGATGCTCGATCTCGACATCGGCATGAACCACCGGCTCAGCCGCCCGCTGACCTGGGACGACAGCCGCAAATTCGACCGCGGCAAGGTGATGACCGCCGCCATGCTCGAGGCCGGCAAGGAATTCGGCCGCTATCTCGACGTCGACGGCGACGGCATTCCCTACCGCACGCTTCCCGGGACGCATCCGACCAAGGGCGCGTTCTTCACCCGCGGCACCTCGCGCGACCGCTATGCGCGCTACACCGAGGAAGGCCCGGCCTACGCCGACAACATGCAGCGGCTGTTGCGCAAGTTCGAGACCGCCAAGGACATGGTGCCGCGGCCGCTGCAGGCGAACTCCGAGAAGCCGACGAAATACGGCGTCATCTATTTCGGCTCGACCTCGCCGGCGATGGACGAAGCGATTGCGCTCCTCGAGGCCGGCGGCCACGTGCTCGACCGGCTGCGGGTGCGCGCCTTCCCGTTCCATTCCAGCGTGACCAGCTTCATCGGCGAGCACGATTTCGTGTTCGTGGTGGAGCAGAACCGCGACTCGCAGCTGCGCTCGCTCATCGTCAACGAATGCAGCATCGATCCGGTGCGGCTGGTGCCGATCCTGCACTATGACGGCACGCCGATCACCGCGCGTTTCATCGCCCGCGCGGTCGCCGATCACCTCGACGCGCTGAAGGTGACGCCGCTGCGCAAGGGCAAGGTGGTGTCGTAGCGGAGCCTGAGTTCGCGGTGTCGTCCGGCGGCCGCAGCGCGAGAAAGAACGCCGCGCCGGTCACGCGGCCGCGGCCGCGGATTTGGCGTCGAGCACGGTCTTGAACTCGGCGATGGAGCGGATCGGGATCGATTCCCTGCGGTCCTCCGACCGGCTGTGGTAGATGCTCTTGTAGAAGCCGCAGTCTCGGCAGACCGGGCGGAACAGCCCGCGCTGCTGCTCTTCGATCAGGGCCATATAGAGCGGGTTTCTCGTCGAGAGGATTTCGCCCAGCGGCTGCTCGTTCAGATCGCCGATCTTGAGCGAGGCATCGACATCGACGCACGCGCAGCCATGCACGAGCCCGGTCGCCATGATCTGCACGCCGGTGAAGAGGAGCGAGCAAGCGCCGTTCTTGTAGATCTTGCTCGAATCCATGACGTCGATTGCGAGCCCCTGCAAATCGTCCGCTGTGATCTTGCCGCCCCAGCTGTGATAGAGCTGCGAAGGCTTGACCGAGATGCCGGCCGCTTTGTAGCGCTCAAGCAACTTCAGGAGATCGGTTTCCGGAGTGCGCGGCATGTCGCGCGTTGAGCGGATCGCGATGCCGAGAACGCCCGCGCGCTGGTCGAGGAGCGGAAGCAACGTCTCCAGATTCGTCAACAACCGCTGATAGACTTTGTTGGTCGCTTTGGCGATTTTCACGAAACTCTCGCGGTCATGGCCATAGATGCTGATGACCATGAACTTGAGCTTCTTGAGCTTCACCAGGCGGGCGATGTCGTCGGCGTCCAAGATCGTGAAGTTGGTGTAGAACTGGTATTCCTCGACGCCCGGCTGCTCTTCCAGGAAGCGGAGCTTGTCGAAGATGCGGCGGTCCATGAAGATGTCGCCGGTGTTCGGCGTCAGATGGAAGCGCCGGTACCCCAGCGCGAGTGCCTGCCCGATATAATCGGCGAACCGATCATTCTTCATCGAGATCTTCGGCGACTCCTTCTTCTCATACGCGCAGAAGCGGCATTTGAGATTGCAGGCGCTGGTGGGCTCGATTGCCAGCGTGTCGGTCCGCATCGGCACCATCTCGCGGCCGATAAGCCGATTAGCGTTAATCTCCATCGCCGAGACGAGATTACGGCCGTGTCTGACAATTAGCGCGGGATTCATTGGAAAACCGGGGCGTCGGCCCCATTGTTGCGTGTCGGAACGTATCGGACGCGATGGTGGGAGTCGATGGCATCGCCGGTCCCGGAGCGATCCCATCATGCCGAGCCGAGATTGTGCATCACCCCGCCACGCCGCATTTCGAGCGCTGGAAATTCCCGACAACATCGAGTATATTCAACCACATGACCTACGTCGTGAAGCCGAAATTCCATCATCCCGAATTGCCCAAGAACAGTCTCGGCTACACCCGCCGCGACTACGAGGGCAAGATCTCGACGCTCTGCGCGGGCTGCGGCCACGACTCGATCACCGCCTCGATCATCGAGGCCTGCTTCGAGCTCTCGATCGAGCCGCATCGCGTGGCGAAGATTTCCGGCATCGGCTGCTCGTCGAAGACCTCGGACTATTTCCTCAATGCGTCGCACGGCTTCAATTCGGTGCACGGCCGCATGCCCTCGGTGCTCACCGGCGCCAATCTCGCCAACCGCGACCTGATCTATCTCGGCGTATCGGGCGACGGCGACTCGGCCTCGATCGGGCTCGGCCAGTTCGCCCACATCATGCGGCGCGGCGTCAACATGGTCTATGTCGTCGAAAACAACGGCGTGTACGGCCTGACCAAGGGCCAGTTCTCCGCCACCGCCGACCGCGGCTCGAAATCGAAGCGCGGCGTCACCAACAACGACAACGCCATCGACATGGTCGGCCTCGCCTTGCAGCTCGGCGCCAGCTTCGTGGCGCGTTCGTTCTCCGGCGACAAGCAACAGCTGGTGCCGATCATCAAGGCCGCGATCGAACACCAGGGCGCCGCCTTCATCGACGTGATCTCGCCCTGCGTCGCCTTCAACAACCACGCCGGCTCGACCAAGAGCTTCGATTACGTGCGCGAGCACAACGAGGCGGTCAACCGGCTCGACTTCATCACCGGCCGCGCGCCGATCAACGTCGATTACGCGCCGGGCAGCGTCGAGACGGTCGAGCAGCATGACGGCACGACGGTCACGCTGCGCAAGCTCAATTCGGACTACGACGTGCACGACCGGCTCGCCGCCATGAGCTTCCTGCAGCACCACGCCGCCAAGGGGCAGATCGTCACCGGCCTTCTCTACGTCGCGGCCGAGGCGGAGGATCTGCACGGCCATCTCAACACCGTCGCCAAGCCGCTCAATGCGCTTGGCGAGAAGGAACTGTGCCCCGGCTCAGCGGTGCTCGACCGGATCAACGGGGCGCTGCGCTGATCAGCGCAGCCGCTTGATCGCCTCGATCATCTCTTTCGGCGGCTCCATCGCAATCGCGAGCGGCCGGCCTGCCTCGAGCAGGCTTTTCAAGCTCGACAGGATCGCCGGCCAACCCATGCGGCCGCCGGTCAGGATTGCGTCCGGGACGTCCCAGGAGTGCGATTCCGTCATCGTCAGGCGCACCGCCTCGCCCGCCTGCGCCAGCTCGTAAGTCACAAGACATTCGGGCAGCTTGCGAAACTCCTCGGGCCACTCGACCTGCCAGGTTACCGACAGCTTGCGCGGCGGATCGTACGCGATGACCTTGCCCTTGACGTTGATCCGGCCGTCCGGCAGGCGCAGCACGAAGACGCCGCCGAGCTTCGGCTCAAGTTCGACGCTGCGCTCCCAAAAATATTGGCGGGTGAATTCCGACGAGGTCAGCGCCTGCCAGACCTTCTCCGGCGTCGAGGCGATATAGATGACATAGACAGTCTTTGGTCTGAAGGCGCCGATGTCGACCATTCCCGGTCTCCGTGTCAGGCCGCGAAGGCCACGTCGCCGGTCTCGAGCAGCGACTTGAGGTTCGACAGAACCTTCGGCCAGCCGCCGGACACCGCCTCGATGAACTTGCCGCCACCCTCGGCCTCGACCTCGTGATGGATCGATGAGCTTACCGCCTTGCCGCCGTAGCCCGGATAGTAATCGGCCATCTCGATCTCCATCGTGCAGCGCGAATAGCCTTCCGCTTTCAGCTCCGGCTTGAACTCGTTGCGCCAGCGGATCACCAGTCGGCTCGGCGGAACGGCCTCCAAAATTTCTCCGATGTCGGCCGTGCGGCCGTCCTCAAACTTGAGACGCCATGGCGAGCCCGGCTGTCCAGTC
Source organism: uncultured Alphaproteobacteria bacterium (assembly GCA_963695665.1). Classification (GTDB taxonomy): domain Bacteria; phylum Pseudomonadota; class Alphaproteobacteria; order Rhizobiales; family Xanthobacteraceae; genus BOG-931. The sequence goes on along the minus strand of CAVOHL010000033.1, from coordinate 298,260 downwards.
ACATTCGGCCGTGATGCCGAACCAGTATTTCCTGATCGTTTGCGGATCGGTCAGCGCCGCCCACAGCTTCTCCGGCGTAGTGCGAATGTAGGTCACGTACACGAACTTCGGCTTGCTCATCGCTACTCTCCTGCCCCTTCTTCCAACGCTCGCTTCATGTCGCTCAGCGCCTGCAGGCGATGGCGTTCGAATTTCCCGATCCAGCGCTCGCCGATCTCGTGGATCGGCACCGGATTGAGGTAGTGCAGCTTCTCCCGCCCTCGCCGCACGGTGGCGACGAGATTGGCGTCCTCCAGAATCGCCAGATGCTTGCTCACCGCCTGCCGCGTCATGTCGAGGCGCGCGCACAGTTCGCCGAGCGTCTGGCCGTTCTCGGCGCGCAGCCGGTCGAGCAGCTCTCGCCTGCTCGCATCGGCCAGCGCCTTGAACACTGCATCCATGCCATGCACAATATGCAACCTTTTGGTTGCCTGTCAAGCGAACGATGTCAGCCGCTCGTCCCGCGGAAGCGGGACCCAGTTCGTACTTGTGGCCCGTCTGGATTCCCGCTTTCGCGGGAATGAGCGGAAAGAGTTACTCCTCCGGCGCCTCGACGATCGGGTCGTAGCGCTTGGCGTCGAGGCCGAGGAGATTCCACGATTGCTGCATGTGCGGCGGCAGCGGCGCGGTGACGTCGATCGTGCCGCCGCGCGGATGCGGCACGACGATGCGGCGGGCGAGGAGATGCAGCTTGTCCTGCATGCCGCCGGGCAGCTCCCAGTTCTCGCGCGTAAAATATTTGGGGTCGCCGACGATCGGATGGCCGATATGCGCCATGTGCGCGCGCAGCTGATGGGTGCGGCCGGTCACCGGCTTGAGCGAGACCCAGGCGAGAAGCGGCCCGGAGGTATCCACCACCGCGTAATAGGTCACCGCGTGACTGGCGCCCTTGTCCCCGTGGCGGGCGATGCGCATGAACGATTCGTCTTCGCGCTCCTCCTTGGCGAGGAAGGTCGAGATGCGACCCTGCTGCACCTTGGGCACGCCGGCGACCAGCGCCCAATAAACCTTCCGCGCCGAACGAGAGCGGAAGGTCTTGGCCAAAGCGGCCGCCGCGAACCGCGTCTTGGCGACGAGGAGACAGCCCGCGGTGTCCTTGTCGATCCGGTGCACCAGCCGCGGGCGCTGCCCATGCGCGTCGCGCAGCACGTCGAGCATGCCGTCGATGTGGCGCGTGGTGCCGGAACCGCCCTGCACCGCGAGCCCGATCGGCTTGTTGAGCACCAGCACATCGCCGTCTTCGTAGAGCGTGATCGATTTGAGGAAGGCGCGGGTCTTTTCGTCGGCTTCGCTGCCCGGCGCTCGCGGCTTCGGCGCATCGAGCCGCAGCGGCGGAATCCGAATCGTCTGCCCGGCCACGAGCCGGTTCTTCGGCTGCGTGCGCTTGCTGTTCACCCGCACCTCGCCTTTGCGGATGACGCGCTGGATGTGGGAAAAGCTCAGGCCCGGGAAACGCCTTTCCAGGAAACGATCGACGCGCATTCCGAATTCGTCGGCGGTCACGGCGACGTTCTGCACGCCGGTAGGTGCCGCAGCGGGCGCGCCGCTCGGTTCCGCCTCAGCCTGAGGCGCACGCCGGACGCGCGCCTCGGGTGATCCGGCCCGGGCGCCGCGGTCACCCTTGGCGGCGTGCTGCGCCCCCACCTCGAGATGACGGAGCGGGCGGCGCCGATGGCGCGGGCCGGCGATCTGCTTGCCGCCGCCCGGCTGCCGCGGCCCGCGCGCTGCCTCTCACGGTCCGCTCCGCTCTTTACGCAGCTTCGCCCAATAGTCCAGGCGCTTGCGAATCTCGCGCTCAAAACCGCGCTCCGGCGGATCGTAGAACTGCCGGCGGCCGAGCGCCTCCGGGAAATAGTCCTGGCCGGAGAACGCGTCGTCGGCGTTGTGGTCGTATTCGTAGCCGGCGCCGTAGCCTTCGTTCTTCATCAGCTTGGTCGGCGCGTTGAGGATGTGCTTGGGCGGCAGCAGCGAGCCGGCTTCCTTCGCCGTGCGCATCGCCTCGCCGAACGCGAGGTAAGTGGCGTTCGACTTCGGGGCGGTGGCGACATAGATCACCGCCTCGGCGATGGCGAGCTCGCCTTCCGGCGAGCCGAGAAAATCGTAAGCGTCCTTGGCGGCGTTGGCCACGACCAGCGCCTGCGGATCGGCAAGCCCGATATCCTCGACCGCCATGCGCACGATACGGCGGGCGAGATAGAGCGGGTCCTCGCCGGCATCGAGCATGCGGCAGAGATAGTAGAGCGCCGCGTCGGCGTCGGAGCCGCGCACCGATTTGTGCAGCGCGCTGATCAGGTTGTAGTGACCGTCCTGCTTCTTGTCGTAGATCGGCGCGCGGCGCTGCACGACCTCCTGCAGGGCGGCGGCATCGAAGGTTTCGCCGTGGCGGGCGGCGCGCCAGATCTCTTCCGCGAGCGTGAGCGCGGCGCGGCCGTCGCCGTCGGCCATGCGCAGGAGCGAGGCGCGGGCGTCCTCATCGAGCGGCAGCTTCTTGCCTTCGATCGTCTCGGCGCGGGCGAGGAGCTTCTCGATGGCCGGCGCGTCGAGCGACCTGAACACCAGCACGCGCGCCCGCGACAAGAGCGGCGCGATCAGCTCGAAGGAGGGGTTCTCCGTCGTCGCGCCAACGAGCACGATGGTGCCGTCCTCCATGACCGGCAAGAACGAATCCTGCTGGGCGCGGTTGAAGCGGTGGATCTCGTCGACGAAGAGGAGCGTCCCCTGCCCGGTCTCGCGGCGAAGCCGCGCGGCGTCGAACACTTTCTTGAGGTCGGCGACGCCGGAAAAGATCGCCGAGATCTGCTCGAAGTAGAGCTCGGTCGCATGCGCCAGGAGCCGCGCCACCGTGGTCTTGCCGGTGCCGGGCGGGCCCCAAAAAATGAGCGAGCCGAGCGAGCGCGTCTCCAGCATGCGGGTGAGCGCGCCGTCGGCGCCGAGCAGATGATCCTGCCCGACCACGTCGGCGAGCTGGTCGGGCCGCAACTTGTCGGCCAGCGGCCGCGGCGCGTCGTGTTCGAGGCCGGCGGCCGCGAATAGACTCGGCGTGCTCTTTTTCGGGCGCTGGCTCATCCGCTGAACATGACGGATATCTGCTGGCCGCCGCGCACGATGGTGACGCGCCATTGCCGGTTGCTGCCATTGGTAATGCGCTCGAGATCGGCGGATTTGACAATTTTCTGATTGTTGACGGAAAGGACGATGTCGCCCTTGCGGAAGCCTATCGTTTGCGCAGTCGAGCCGTCGGCAATGTCGGTGATGACGACACCTTCGCTCTGCGGATCAAGCCGCAGCTCGTCGGCCAGCGCCGGCGAGAGGTTGGCGACTGTGGCGCCGAGGAAGGGCGAGCGGCCGCGGATCTCGACCTCGTTGCGCGGCGTGTCGGCAAGCGGTTCCAATGCCACCGGGACGGTCAACTCCTTGCCCTGGCGGACGAGGCCGATCTGCGCCACCCCGCCGAGCGCCTTGGTGGCGAAGCGATAGTCGAAGGCGTTCGGGTCTTCGATCGCGGTTGCGTCGATATTGACGATCAGGTCGCCGGTCTTGATCCCGGCACGCGCCGCCGGGCCGCCGGCGACGACGCTCGCGACCAGCGCGCCGCTCGGCCGCTTGAGGCCGAGGCTTTCGGCGATCTCCGGCGTCACGTCCTGCAGCTTGGCGCCGAGCCACGGCCGCTTGACCGCGCCGCTGCCGCCCTTGGCGGAGACGACGACCACGCGCACCATGTTGGCGGGGATGGCAAAGCCGATGCCCTGCGAGCCGCCCGAGCGCGAAAAGATCGCGGTGTTGATGCCGACGAGCCGGCCGTTGACGTCGACCAGCGCGCCGCCGGAATTGCCGGGATTGATCGCGGCGTCGGTCTGGATGAAGAACTGATAATCGCTGATGCCGACCTGGGTGCGGGCGAGCGCCGAGACGATGCCGTGCGTCACCGTCTGCCCGACGCCGAACGGATCGCCGATCGCCAGCACCACGTCGCCGACCTGCAGCTCGTCGGAGTTGCCGAACTCCAGCACCGGAAAGCGTTCCTTTGCATCCTTGATGCGCAGGATGGTCAAGTCGCTGCGCTGGTCCTTGAGCACGATGTCGGCGTCGAATTCGCGCTTGTCGGCGAGCGAGATCTTCACCGCGCTCGCACCCTCGATCACGTGGTAATTGGTGACGACGAGGCCGGCGGGATCGACGATGACGCCGGAGCCGAGCGAACGCTGCACCTGTTCGCGCGGCACGGCGCCGAAGAGCTGGCGGAAAAACGGATCGTTCAGGAACGGATTGCGGTTCTCGACGACGCGCGCTGCATAGACGTTGACCACTGCCGGCGCCACCCGGCGCACCACCGGAGCGAACGAAAGCTGGACTTCAGCGCCGGAAGAAGGCGCGCGCCGCTCCTGCGCGCCGGCACCCGGGAGCGAACCGGAAAGCGCCAGCAACCCGGCAACGAGTGCGGTCAAAGCGCGCAGATGCGGCATGGAGCAACCCCAAATCAGCGCCGCCACATATAGGCGTGCAGGCGGGGCCGTGAAAGAGCGGGTGGCGAGCTACGCCGGCGCCGGAGCCGGCTCCTCGGCGCGCACCTGCACCGGTCCGGAATCCTTCCCCTTGGCCTCGACATCGCGATCGACGAACTCGATCACCGCGACCGGTGCCGAATCGCCATAGCGGAACCCGGCCTTGAGCACGCGGGTATAGCCGCCGTCGCGGCCCTTGTAGCGCGGGCCGATCACCTCGAACAGCTTCCGCACCATGGCGAGGTCGCGCATCTGCGCGATCGCCTGCCGGCGCGCGTGCAGATCGCCGCGCTTGCCGAGCGTGACCAGCTTTTCCACTACCGGCCGCAGATCCTTGGCTTTCGGCAGCGTGGTGATGATCTGCTCGTGCTTGATCAGCGACGCGGCAAGGTTCGCCAGCATCGAGCGGCGATGGTCCGAGCGCCGGCTGAACTTACGGTGGGTTTTGGCGTGACGCATTCAGATATCAGCTTTCAATAATCAGCAATCAGAACACTTTCTGATTACTGACATCTGATGACTGCCCCCTGCTCAGTAATGATCCTCGAAGCGCTTGGCCAGTTCCTCGATGTTCTCCGGTGGCCAGCCCGGCACTTCCATGCCCAGATGCAGGCCCATCTGCACCAGCACTTCCTTGATCTCGTTGAGCGACTTGCGGCCGAAATTCGGCGTGCGCAGCATCTCCGCTTCGGTCTTCTGCACCAAGTCGCCGATATAGACGATGTTGTCGTTCTTGAGACAATTGGCGGAACGCACCGAAAGCTCGAGCTCGTCGACCTTCTTGAGGAACGCCGGATTGAAGGCGAGGTCGGGAATGGACTCCTGCGTGGTCTCGCGCTTGGGCTCCTCGAAGTTCACGAACACGTTGAGCTGGTCCTGAAGGATGCGCGCCGCATAGGCGAGCGCATCGTCGGGGCTGACCGCGCCATTGGTCTCGATCGACAGCGTCAGCTTGTCGTAATCGAGGATCTGTCCCTCGCGCGTGTTCTCTACTTTGTAGGAGACCTTGCGCACCGGCGAGTAGAGGCTGTCGACCGGAATCAGTCCGATCGGCGCGTCCTCCGGCCGATTGCGTTCCGCCGGCACGTAGCCTTTGCCGGTGTTGACCGTGAATTCCATGCGAATTTCGGCGCCCTCGTCGAGCGTGCACAGGACCAGCTCGGGATTGAGCACCACGATGTCGCCCACGGTCTGGATGTCGCTCGCCGTCACCGTGCCCGGACCCTGCTTCTTCACCACCATGCGCTTGGGCCCGTCGCCCTGCATCTTGATGGCGATGTCCTTGATGTTGAGCACGATGTCGGTCACGTCCTCGCGCACGCCGGCGATCGAGGAGAACTCGTGCAGCACGCCGTCGATATGCACCGACTGGACGGCGGCGCCCTGCAGCGAGGACAACAGAATGCGCCGCAGCGCGTTGCCGAGCGTCACGCCGAAGCCGCGCTCCAGCGGCTCGGCGACTACCGTCGCCGCGCGCCGCGCATCGGCGCCGGCGGCAACCTGCAGCTTGTTCGGCCTGATCAGTTCCTGCCAATTCTTCTGAATCGTCACGTTATCACCCATCGCGTTGCGCGGCGCCAACGTCTCGCGCGCCCCACTCCGCTCCGTGGGGCTAGAATTGGTGCCGTGCTCGAGCGGCGGCAGATGTTCAATATCCATCGACCGGATGTCCTATACGCGCCGCCGCTTGCGCGGACGGCAGCCATTGTGCGGGATCGGTGTTACGTCGCGGATCGAGGTGATGGTGAAACCGGCCGCCTGCAGCGAGCGCAGCGCCGATTCCCGCCCGATCCCGGGCCGGCCACCTCGACTTCCAGCGCGCGCATGCCGTGCTCTTGCGCCTTCTTCGCCGCATCCTCGGCGGCGACCTGCGCAGCATACGGCGTCGATTTGCGCGAGCCCTTGAAACCCATCGTCCCGGCCGACGACCAGGCGATGGTGTTGCCCTGCACGTCGGTGATCGTGATCATGGTATTGTTGAACGTCGCATTCACATGCGCGACGCCGGAGGCGATGTTTTTACGCTCGCGTCGACGGACGCGCGTGGCTTCCTTACCCATTCTGAACCCTTGTCCTGGATCGGAACCGGCCGCGCCGGCGCCGTCACGTAGTCATTTTCGACGCGCTATTTCTTCTTTCCGGCAATAGCCTTGGCCGGGCCCTTGCGGGTACGCGCATTGGTATGCGTGCGCTGCCCACGAACCGGCAGACCCCGGCGATGCCGCAAGCCGCGGTAGCAGCCAAGATCCATCAAGCGCTTGATGTTCATGGCCACTTCGCGCCGCAGATCGCCCTCGACGATATAGTCGCGATCAATCACCTCGCGCAGCTGCAGGACTTCCTGATCGGTCAGTTGCGACACCCGGCGCGCGTCCGGTATCGACACTTTCTGCATGATTTCCTTGGCCTTGGCCGAGCCAATGCCGTGGATATATTGCAGCGCGACCACGACGCGCTTGTTGGTGGGGATGTTGACGCCAGCGATGCGGGCCACTCAGTTGCTCCTTCTGCGGGCCGGCTTGGTGTCTCGCCGCGCCGCCCGGCCGCTATCAGTCGATCCCAATGTCACGAGAAGCCACAAACGTAAAAAGCCAACGCCTGCCTGCCGCTAGGCTTGGCCTCGTCGCTGCATCTCCGCCGGGTTATTTGCGGCTTATTAATGGATTCCTCTTGCTTTCGTCAACCTCGGCTAGCGACTTCGTGTACAACTTCCGCTAATGACGACGTTTTCCCGCCCTCGGCTTGCCTCCAGCGCCCTTCCGGCCACCGCGCGGCGACTTGCGGGCCGCGCCAACCCTGCGCCGGGCGGCACTGACCCGGCTCTTGGATTTTCTTCCTATTCTGGACGCTGTCTCGGATGTTCCCTTCGGCCTGGCCGGTTTTTTAGCGGCTCCCCGCTTCGATTTTCGGGCGGCAACGCGCGACCGTGGGGCCAAGCCTGTCTTCTTCTGCCTTGCCAGCACCTTCTCAATCGCCGTCGCGACCTCCACGATCGGCGCCATGCCGTCGACGGTGCGCAGAGTGCCCTGCCGCCGGTAATAAGCGATCAGCGGCGCGGTCTGCTCGCGATAGGCAGCAAGCCGCCGATGCAAGACTTCAGGGCTGTCGTCATCGCGCACCGCCTCGCCCCGCGCTTTCATCGCCGCGACACGGCTTTCGATGCGCCGCAGCAGGGCGGCCTCATCGACGCGCAACTCGACCACCGCGTCGAGCGCGAGGTGGTGCCCGGCCAGCATGCGGTCGAGCGCCTGCGCCTGCGGGACGGTGCGCGGAAATCCATCGAGGATGAAGCCGTTGTGCGCGTCCGGTTGCTCGATGCGCTGGGCGACGATTTCGACCACGATCTCGTCGGGCACGAGCGCCCCCCGAGCCATGATGTCTGCGGCTTGCCGGCCGACGGGGGTCCCCGCCTTCACCGCTGCCCGCAACATGTCCCCGGTCGAGAGCTGGATAATGCCGTATTTGGCGACGAGATGCTGGGCCTGTGTTCCCTTGCCGGCCCCCGGCGGGCCCAGCAGGATCAATCTCATCGACGGCGCCCCCTCAGTTTCGATCGCTTGATCAGACCTTCATACTGGTGCGCCAGCAGGTAGCCCTGCACCTGCGCCACCGTGTCCATGGTCACGCTGACCACGATGAGGAGCGAGGTGCCGCCGAAATAGAACGGCACGGCCGCATAGGAGATCAGCATTTCCGGGAAGAGGCACACGATCGCGAGATAAGCGGCACCGATCACGGTGATCCGGGACAGCACATAGTCGATGTATTCGGCGGTGCGCTCGCCCGGCCGGATGCCGGGAATGAAGCCGCCGTGTTTTTTCAGGTTGTCGGCGGTCTCCGTCGGATTGAACACGATCGCCGTATAGAAGAAGGCGAAGAAGACGATGAGGCCGACATAGAGCGCAAGAAACAGCGGCCGCCCGTGCGAGAGCTGGGTGGTGATGACAGTGAGCCAGCCAGGCCCCTGCCCGGCGGTGAAGTTCGCGATCGTCGTCGGCAACAGGAGCAGCGAAGAAGCGAAGATCGGCGGAATCACGCCCGAAGTGTTGAGCTTGAGCGGCAGATGCGAGGATTGGCCCTCGAACATGCGGTTGCCGACCTGGCGTTTCGGATACTGGATCAGCAGCCGGCGCTGCGCGCGCTCCATGAACACGATGAAGGCGATCACCGCCACCGCCATGACCAGGACGACGAGGATGAGCCCGGTCGAGAGCGCGCCCTGGCGGCCAAGCTCGAGCGTGCCGGCGATGGCGGAGGGCAGTTGCGCGACGATGCCCGACATGATGATGAGCGAAGTGCCGTTGCCGATGCCGCGCTGGGTGATCTGCTCGCCGAGCCACATCAGGAACATGGTGCCGCCGGTGAGCGTGATGACGGTCGAGATGCGGAAGAACAGGCCCGGATCGGTCACCACCGTCGCCGCCCCCTCGAGGCCGACCGAGATGCCGTAGGCCTGGAAGGCCGCCAGCACCACCGTGAGATAGCGGGTGTACTGGTTGATCATCTTGCGGCCCTGCTCGCCCTCTTTCTTGAGCTGCTCGAGCGTCGGCGACACCGTCGTCATCAGCTGAATGATGATCGAGGCCGAGATGTAGGGCATGATGTTGAGCGCGAAGATCGCCATGCGGTGGATGCCGCCGCCGGCGAACATGTTGAACATGCCCAGAATTCCGCCGGCCTGGGTGCGGAAAATCTGGTCCCAGGCGTTGGGATCGATGCCCGGCAGCGGAATATAAGTGCCGAGCCGATAAACGAGCAGCGCGCCGAGCGTGAACCAGATGCGCTTCTTCAGCTCCTCGGCCTTGGCCAGCGCCGAGAAGTTGAGATTGGCTGCCAGTTGTTCTGCTGCCGAGACCATCCGCCGCTCCTCTCCCCTGGGCCCTATATAGGGGTCAGGCTGCCTGTTCGCTCGTCTCAGCCTTGGGAGCGAGAATTTCGACCGTGCCGCCCGCCTTCTCGACCGCCGCGCGCGCCGATTTCGAGGCGCCGAACACCGAGAGAGCGATCTTGGCCTTGAGCTCGCCGTCGCCAAGCACCCGCACGCCGTCCTTGGCCCGGCGCAGAATGCCTGCCTTGACCAGCGCCGCGGCGTCAATCGTCACCGCCGGGTCGAGCCGGCCGGCGTCGATCGCCTGCTGCAGGCGCCCGAGACTGACCTCATTGAGCTTGCGCGCGAACGGCGTGTTCTTGAAGCCGCGCTTGGGCAAGCGCCGATGCAGCGGCATCTGGCCGCCCTCGAAACCCTTGATGCGCACGCCCGAGCGCGCGGTCTGGCCCTTGCCGCCGCGGCCGCCGGTCTTGCCCTTGCCTGAGCCGATGCCGCGGCCGATGCGCTTTCGCGTCTTGCGCGCGCCCGGACGGCCGGAGAGTTCGTGCAGTTTCATGGTCTCTATTTCTCCACCACTTCCACGAGATGCGCGACCTTGGCGATCATCCCGCGCGTCTGCGGCGTGTCGACGAGCTCGGCGACGCGGCCGATCTTGTTGAGCTTCAAACCCACCAGCGTTTCGCGCTGGCCGTGAGGCCGGCGCGACGGGCTGCCGACCTGCCGGATTTTGACGGTCTTTCCCGCCTGCTTGCCGCTGTTCATCGCCTGCTCCCGGATCGCGCTCAATCGGCCGCCTGCTCGGTGGCGTCGCCGTCGCGGCGGCGCGCCTGCAGGGCCGAGACCTTGACGTTGCGGCGCGCGGCGACCGAGCGCGGCGAATCCTGGCGCTGGAGCGCGTCGAAGGTCGCCCGCACCACATTGTACGGATTGGACGTGCCGATCGACTTCGCCACCACGTCCTGCATGCCCAACGTCTCGAACACCGCGCGCATCGGCCCGCCGGCGATGATGCCGGTGCCGGGCGGCGCGGCGCGCAGATAGACCTTGCCGGCGCCGTGGCGGCCGGCCACGTCGTGGTGCAGCGTGCGGCCCTCGCGCAACGGCACCCGGGTGAGCGTGCGCTTGGCGGCATCGGTCGCCTTGCGGATCGCTTCCGGCACCTCGCGCGCCTTGCCGTGGCCGAAGCCGACCCGCCCCTTTTGATCGCCGACGACCACCAGGGCGGCGAAGCCGAAGCGCCGGCCGCCTTTGACCACCTTGGCGACGCGGTTGATGTGCACGAGCTTGTCGACAAACTCGCTGTCGCGTTCGTCCCTACGGTCGCGTGGTTCACGTGCCATGTTTCACTGTCCTTAGAAGTTCAACCCGCCCTCGCGGGCGGCTTCGGCGAGCGCCTTGACTCTGCCGTGATAGAGATAAGCGCCGCGGTCGAACACGACGTCCTTGACGCCCTTTTCCTGCGCGCGTTGGGCGATCAGCTTGCCGACCGCTTTCGCCGCGTCGACACTGGCGCCGGTCTTGAGGCTCTCGCGCGTCGCCTTCTCGATCGAAGAGGCGGAGACGAGCGTGACGCCGCGATCGTCGTCGATCACCTGCGCGTAGATGTGCTTGGAGGAGCGGAACACCGAGAGCCGCTTGCGCTCACGCGCCGCGCGCCGCAAAACGCCGCGGACGCGCCCCTGACGCCGCTCGGTCCGGTCTTTGAGCTTGGTCATCGGCGGCTCCGTTACTTCTTCTTGCCTTCCTTGCGGAAGATGCGCTCGGCGGCATATTTGACGCCCTTACCCTTGTAGGGCTCCGGCGGACGGTACTTGCGGATTTCGGCGGCGACCTGCCCGACCTTCTGCCGATCCGTGCCGGTAATTACGATCTCGACCGGGCGCGGCGTCACGATGGTGATCCCTTCGGGGATCGGATAGACGACGTCGTGGCTATAGCCGAGCGCGAGCTGCAGATTCTTGCCCTGCACCGCGGCGCGATAGCCGACGCCGTTGATCTCGAGCCGCTCCTCGAAGCCCTTGGTGACGCCGGCGATGAGATTGGCAACGAGCGTGCGCGAGGTGCCCCATTGCGAGCGCGCGCGCTTGGTCTCATTGCGCGGATCGACCTTGATCTGCCCGCCGTCGAGCTTGACGGCGACCTCGTCGGGCAGCACGGCCGAAAGCGCGCCCTTCGGGCCTTTCACCTTGACGGTCTGGCCTTCCACGTTGGCGGTGATCCCGGAGGGGACCGCGACCGCCCTTTTGCCGATACGCGACATGATCTGGTCCGTTGCTCTTGTCTTTCTTACCGTCGCCCGGCCTAGAATACCGTGCACAGAACTTCGCCGCCGACATTGGCATCGCGGGCGTCATGGTCGGCCATGACCCCCTTAGGCGTCGATACGATGGCGACGCCGAGCCCGTTATTGATACGCGGCAGATTGCGCACCGAGCTATAGACCCGGCGGCCGGGCTTGGAAATCCGCTCGATCTCGCGGATCACCGGCTCGCCGTCGAAATATTTCAGCTCGATCTCGATCTCCGAGCGGCCTTCACGTTCCACGACCGCGTAGCCGCGGATATAGCCCTCGGTCTTGAGCACATCGAGCACGCTCTCGCGCAGCTTCGAGTTCGGGCTCGAAACCTTGCTCTTGTTGCGCATCTGCGCGTTGCGGATGCGGGAGAGAAGATCGCCAAGCGGATCGTTCATCGGCATCGTACGATCCTCCTCACCAGCTCGACTTCAACAGGCCGGGGATCAGCCCTTTCGAGCCGAGGTCCCGCAGCGCAATGCGCGACAGCTTGTGCTTGCGATAATAGCCGCGCGGCCGGCCGGTCATCTCGCAGCGGTTGCGAATGCGGGTCGCCGAGGAGTTGCGCGGCAATTCGGCGAGCTTGAGCGTCGCGGCGAAGCGATCTTCGACCGGCTTGGTCTTGTCGCGCGCGATCTCCTTGAGCCGCGCGCGCCGGCCCGAGAATTTCTTGGTCATCCGGCGGCGCCGGTTGTTCTTCTCGATCGAACTCTTCTTCGCCATCTCGTTCTCCAAACGGTCCGCGTTTGAGGCTGCCTGCCTCACTGCCGGAACGGAAAATTGAACGCCGTCAACAAAGCGCGCGCCTCGTCGTCATTGCGCGCGGTGGTGCACACGGTGATGTCCATGCCCCAGACGTCGGCCGCCTTGTCGTAGTCGATCTCCGGGAAGACGATGTGCTCCTTGATACCGAGCGTGTAGTTGCCGCGGCCGTCGAAGCTCTTCGGGCTCAGCCCGCGGAAGTCGCGTACCCGCGGCAGCGCGATATTGATCAGCCGGTCGAGAAACTCGTACATGCGCGTCTTGCGCAGCGTCACCTTGCAGCCGATCGCCTGGCCGGCGCGCAGCTTGTAGGTGGCGATCGATTTGCGCGCCTTGGTGATCACCGCCTTCTGCCCGGAAATGAGCGCGAGATCGGCGGCGGCCAATTCCACCTTCTTGCGGTCGGCGACGCCCTCGCCGACGCCCATATTGATGACGATCTTGTCGAGCGTCGGGATCTGCAGCCTGTTCCCGAAGCCGAACTGCTCGCCGAGCTTGCTGCGGATCGCCTCATCGAACTGCACCTTGAGCCGCGCCGGCACGCGCGGCTCGGGCTCGCGCGGCGTCTTCGGCTTCTCGGCCTTGCCTTCGGCAGGGGCCTTGTCGCCCTTGGCCGCCTTCGGCGCCTTGTCGCCCTTTTCCGCCTTCTCAGCCTTGGCCGGCTTCTCGGCCTTCTCGGGCTTCTCGGCGCGCTGCGACGTATCGGCCTTTTTCGCCTGTTTCTCGTCGGTATCAGCCATTGATGTCCGCTCCCGAACGCTTGGCAAAGCGCACCTTCTTGCGCGCGTCGCCCTTGCCTTCGAACTTGAATCCGACCCGGGTCGGCTTGCCGTCCTTGGGATCGGCGAGCGCGATGTTCGACAGGTGGATCGACGCCTCCTTGGAGATGATGCCGCCCTCCTGCGAGGGGCTCTGCCGCTGATGGCGCTTGACGATGTTGACGCCGCGCACCAGCGCGCGCGCCTCGTCGCGGCGCACCTCGATCACCTCGCCGGAGCGGCCCTTGTCGCGCCCGGCGATCACCACGACCGTGTCGCCCTTTTTGATCTTCGCCGCCATCACAGCACCTCGGGCGCGAGCGAGATGATCTTCATGTGGTTTTTCGCCCGGAGTTCACGCGGGACGGGCCCGAAGATGCGGGTGCCGACCGGCTCCATCTGCGGGGTGATCAGCACGGCGGCGTTGCGGTCGAAGCGGATGATCGAGCCGTCGGCGCGCTTGATGTCCTTGGAGATGCGCACGATGACCGCCTTCATCACGTCGCCCTTCTTCACCCGGCCGCGCGGAATCGCCTCCTTCACCGAAACGACGATCACGTCGCCGATGGTGGCGTATTTGCGCTTGGAGCCGCCCAGCACCTTGATGCACATGACGCGGCGCGCGCCGGAATTGTCCGCCACGTCGAGATTGGTTTGCATCTGGATCATGGGCTACCCCATTCACTCCGCTTCGCGCCGCGCTTACGACGCCTTCTTCTTCTCGCCGCGCACCACTGCCCAGCGCTTGAGCTTGGAAATCGGACGGTGTTCCTCGATCCACACCATGTCGCCGACCTTGAACTCGTTGTTCTCGTCGTGCGCATAGTATTTCTTGGTGCGGCGGATCGTCTTCTTGAATATCGGATGCGCAAAGCGGCGCTCGACGCGCACCACCAGCGTCTTGTTCTGTTTGTCGCTCACCACGACGCCTTGCAGGCTGCGCTTGGGCATCTCTTATCCTCTCAACTCTTCGCCGCGCGCTTCTGCTGCGCAATGGTCTTGAGCCGCGCGATATCGCGCCGAACTTCGCGTACGCGCGCCGTGTTCTCCAACTGGCCGGTGGCGCGCTGAAAGCGCAGATTGAACTGCTCCTTCTTCAGCTTGAGCACCTCGTCGTCGATCTGGTCGATCGTCATCACCTTGATGTCGGTCGCTTTCATGCCACGTCCTACTCGCTGATGCGCTCGACGAAACGCGTCTTGATCGGCAGCTTGGCGGCGGCAAGCGCGAGCAACTCCTTCGCCACCTGCACCGTCACGCCGTCGAGCTCGAACAGGATGCGGCCGGGCTTGACCCGCGCCACCCAGAGCTCGGGCGTGCCTTTGCCCGAACCCATGCGCACCTCGAGCGGCTTCTTCGACACCGGCACGTCGGGGAACACGCGGATCCAGACGCGGCCGGAACGCTTCATGTGCCGGGTCAGCGCGCGGCGCGCGGCTTCGATCTGCCGTGCCGTGATCCGCTCCGGCTCGAGCGCCTTGAGCCCGAACTGGCCGAACGCCAGATCGGCGGCGCTGGTCGCAACGCCGTGGATGCGGCCCTTGTGCGCCTTGCGGAATTTGGTTCGCATCGGTTGCAGCATGACGGACGCCTCTTCTCAGATCCTTCGCTCGCTCACGCCGCGTCGCGACGCGGCCGGCCGGCCTCGCCTTCGGCCATGCGCTTATCCTGCGCCATCGGATCGTGCTCCATGATCTCGCCCTTGAAGATCCACACTTTCACGCCGCAGGTGCCGTAGGTGGTGAACGCCGTGGCGACGCCGTAGTCGACGTCGGCGCGCAGCGTGTGCAGCGGCACGCGGCCTTCGCGATACCACTCCATGCGCGCGATCTCGGCGCCGCCGAGCCGGCCGGAGCAATTGATGCGGATGCCGCCGGCGCCGAGCCGCATCGCCGACTGCACCGCGCGCTTCATGGCGCGGCGGAAGGCGACGCGCCGCTCGAGCTGCTGCGCGATCAATTCGGCGACCAGCTGGGCGTCGAGCTCGGGCTTGCGGATCTCGACGATATTGATCACCACGTCGCTGTCGGTGAGCTCGGCGACCTTGCGGCGCAGCTTCTCGATGTCGGCGCCCTTCTTGCCGATGACGACGCCGGGGCGGGCCGAATGGATGGTGACGCGGCACTTCTTGTGCGGCCGCTCGATCACGATCTTCGATACCGCGGCCTGCTTTAGTTCTTTCATCAGCGCGGCGCGGATCTCCATGTCCTCGTGCAGCAGCGAGCCGTAGCTCGTCTTGCCGGCATACCAGCGCGAGTCCCAGGTGCGGTTGATGCCCAGGCGCAGCCCGATCGGATTGACTTTCTGACCCATTTTCGTCTCCGCTACGCCTGCGCCGCCTCGACCTCACGCACCACGATGGTGAGGTTCGAGAATGGCTTGAAGATTTTTCCGACCCGGCCGCGCGCCCGCGGCTCGTGCCGCTTCAGCACCAGGCCCTTGCCGACATGGGCCTCGACCACGACGAGATCGTCGACGTCGAGGTCGTGATTGTTCTCGGCATTGGCGATCGCCAATTCGAGGCATTTGCGCACGTCGCGGGCGATGCGCTTGCGCGAAAATTCAAGATCGGCGAGCGCCGCCGCGGCCTTCTTGCCGCGAATGAGCTGCGCCAGCAGATTGAGCTTCTGCGGGCTCACCCGCAGCATGCGGGCGACGGCCTTGGCTTCGTTGTCGGACAGCGCGCGGTCGCGCTTCTTCTTGCTCATAAGCCTCGCTCCCGCCTCACGACGTGCCGCCTGCCGGCGCGGCCGCAGCAGCCGGCGCCGCGGCGCCCTCGCCCGCCGGAGCGCCCGGCGCTCCGGCCGCGCCCGCGCGCTTGGCCTTGCGGTCCGACGAATGGCCGTAGAACGAACGCGTCGGCGCGAACTCGCCGAATTTGTGGCCGACCATTTCCTCGTTGACCATCACCGGAATGTGCTTCTGGCCGTTGTAGACGCCGAAGGTCAGCCCGACGAATTGCGGCAGGATGGTCGAACGCCGCGACCAGATGCGGATCATGTCGTGCCGGCCGGACGAGCGCGCGGCGTCCGCCTTCTTCAGCAGATAACCGTCGACGAACGGGCCCTTCCAGATCGAACGCGCCATGATCGCTCCTAACCTCCGCCTTACTTCTTCTTCTTCCGCGCGTGGCGGCTTAGCATGATGAACTTGGTGGTGCTCTTGTTCCTGCGGGTCTTGTGTCCCCTGGTCGGCTTGCCCCAGGGCGTCACCGGATGACGGCCGCCGCGGGTGCGCCCGCCGAGCGGATGATCGACCGGGTTCATGGTCTCGCCGCGCACATGGCCGCGCCGCCCCATCCAGCGTGTGCGCCCGGCCTTGCCGATCGACACGTTCATGTTGTCGGGGTTCGACACGGCACCGACGGTCGCCATGCAGCGGCCGTGCACGAGCCGCTGCTCGCCGGAATTGAGCCGCAGGATCACGTACTCGCCGTCGCGGCCGACGATCTGCGCATAGGTGCCGGCGGAGCGCGCGATCTGCCCGCCCTTGCCGATTTTCAGCTCGATATTGTGCACGATGGTGCCGACCGGAATGCTGGCGAGCGGCATTGCGTTACCGGGCTTGACGTCGACATGCTCGCCGGCAATGACGGTGTCGCCGACGGACAGCCGCTGCGGCGCCAGGATGTAAGCCTGCTCGCCGTCCTGGTATTTGAGCAGCGCGATGAAGCCGGTGCGGTTCGGATCGTATTCGAGCCGTTCGACCGTCGCCGGCACGTCGAATTTGCGGCGCTTGAAATCGACTTGGCGGTAGGCCTGCTTGTGGCCGCCGCCGCGATAGCGAATGGTGATCGAACCGCCATTGTTGCGTCCGCCGCTCGATTTCTTGCCCTTGGTCAATCCCTTGACCGGCCGGCCGGCGTAAAGGCCGGACCGATCGACGAGCACCAATTGGCGCTGTCCAGGCGTAACCGGATTGTAGGTCTTGAGTGCCATCGCGCCCGCTCCTTACAATCCCGTGGTCACGTCGATCGTCTGGCCCTCTTCGAGGGTCACGACGGCGCGCTTGGTGGTCGACTGCAGTCCGAAGCGACCTTTGAACGCCTTCCATTTGCCGCGCCGCCGCAGCGTGTTCACGCTTTTGACTTTCACGTCGAACAGCTTCTCGACCGCCTCCTTGATCTGCGGCTTGGTCGCGGTGAGCGCGACCTTGAAGATGACCTTGCTGTGCTCGGAGGCCGCGGTCGCCTTCTCGGTGATCACCGGCGCGAGAATCACGTCGTAGTGGCGCGGATCGTTGGTGCTCATTTGAATCGCGCCTCCAGCGCATCGACGGCGGCGCGGGTGAGCACCAGCTTCTGCCGGCGCAGGATGTCGTAGACATTGATCCCGGCGACCGGGAGAAGGTCGATATTCGGGATGTTGCGTGCTGCGGTGCGCACGTCGGCGGCGACTTCGGCGCCGTCGACGATCAGCGCATTGGCGAGGCCGAGCTTCTCGAAGCGGCCGCGCAACGTTTTGGTCTTGGCTTCCTTCACGGTCAATGCGTCGAGGATGATGATGCCGCCGTCCTTGGCCTTGGCCGAAAGCGCATGCTTGAGCGCGAGCGCACGCACCTTCTTCGGCAGGCCGATGGCGTGGCTCCGCGGCTGCGGGCCGAAGGAGCGGCCGCCGCCGCGGAAGAGATTGACGCGCCCCGAGCCGTGGCGGGCGGAGCCGGTGCCCTTCTGCCGGTACATTTTCTTGCCGGTGCGATTGATGTCGGCGCGATTTTTCACCGCGTGGGTGCCGCGCTGGCGCTTGGCGAGCTGCCACACGACGCAGCGATGGATGATGTCCTGGCGCGGCTCGAGCCCGAAAATAGCGTCGGACAGCGTCAGCGAGCCGGCCGCCTTACCCTCGAGCGTGGTGACTTTGAGCTCCATTGTCACTCGCCCTTTTTCTTCTCGGGTTTGGCGCCGCCCTGTTCGCCGGCTTCCGCGGGAGCCGCATCGGACGCCGCAGGCGCGGCGGACGCGGCCTCGGACAGCTTGAACTTGCCGGGTTTCGGCGCTGCGTCCGGCAGCTTCTTCTTCACCGCGTCGCGCACCGTGATCCAGCCGCCCTTGACGCCGGGCACCGCGCCCTCGACCAGAATGAGGCCGCGCGGCACGTCGGTCTGCATGACTTTGAGGTTGAGCGTCGTCACCCGCTCGACGCCGAGGTGCCCGGGCATCTTTTTGTTCTTGAAGGTCCTGCCCGGATCCTGCCGGCCTCCGGTCGAGCCGATCGAACGATGCGAAATGGAGACGCCATGGCTCGCCCGCAGGCCGGAGAAGTTCCAGCGTTTCATGCCGCCGGCAAAGCCCTTGCCGGTCGAGGTGCCGGTAACATCGACGTATTGGCCGACGACGAAGTGATCGGCGGTGATCTCGGCGCCGACCGGAATGAGCGCCGTCAGCGTCGACGCGGAATTCGGCGAGCTTGCGCTTGGGCTCGACCTTGGCGACGGCGAAATGGCCGCGGTCGGCCTTGGTCGTGCGCTGAACCTTGCGCGTGCCGGAGCCGAGCTGGAGCGCGACGTAGCCGTTCTGCTCCTTGGTGCGATGAGCGACGACCTGGCAATTGGCCAGCCGCAGCACCGTCACCGGCACGTGTTCGCCGCTCTCGGTGAAGAGCCGCGTCATCCCGACCTTTTGCGCGATCACCCCGGAACGCATTTTCTCAAATCCCCTGTGCGCCTCAGAGCTTGATCTCGACGTCGACGCCGGCGGCGAGGTCGAGCTTCATCAGCGCATCGACGGTCTGCGGCGTCGGATCGACAATGTCGAGCAGGCGCTTGTGCGTGCGCATCTCGAATTGCTCGCGGCTCTTCTTGTCGACGTGCGGCGAGCGATTGACCGTGAACTTCTCGATCCGGGTCGGCAGCGGAATCGGCCCGCGCACCTGCGCGCCGGTGCGCTTGGCCGTATTGACGATCTCACGCGTCGACGCATCGAGGATGCGGTGATCGAACGCCTTGAGCCGGATGCGTATGTTCTGGCCGTTCATTATCTCTTTCCTCGCCGGCGGCGAATTGCGACATGGCGAACAGAACTTTCAGTCCATTCGCGATGCCGCTACGCCCTGTTCCCTATTCCACGATGCTCGCCACCACGCCGGCGCCGACGGTGCGGCCGCCCTCGCGGATGGCGAAGCGCAGCTTCTCCTCCATGGCGATCGGCACGATCAGCGTCACCTCCATGGCGATATTGTCACCCGGCATCACCATCTCGGTGCCTTCCGGCAGCGTCACCACGCCGGTCACGTCGGTGGTGCGGAAGTAGAATTGCGGCCGGTAATTGGTGAAGAACGGCGTGTGGCGTCCGCCCTCCTCCTTGGTGAGGATGTAGGCCTCGGCCTTGAACTTCGTGTGCGGCTTCACCGAGCCCGGCTTGCACAGGACCTGTCCGCGCTCCACCTCTTCGCGCTTGGTGCCGCGCAGCAGGCAGCCGACATTGTCGCCGGCCTCGCCCTGGTCGAGCAGCTTGCGGAACATCTCGACGCCGGTGACGACGGTCTTCTGCGTCGGCTTGATGCCGACGATCTCGACCTCCTCGCCCACCTTGATGACGCCGCGCTCGATGCGGCCGGTGCACACCGTGCCGCGGCCGGAAATCGAGAACACGTCCTCGACCGGCATCAGGAACGGCTGGTCCTTCGGGCGCTCGGGCTGCGGAATGTATTCGTCGACCGCCTTCATCAGCGCGTTGATCGAGGTCTTGCCGAGCTCTTCGCTCTTGCCCTCGAGCGCCGCCAGCGCCGAGCCCTTGACCACCGGAATCTTGTCGCCGGGGAAATTGTACTTGGAGAGAAGCTCGCGGACCTCGAGCTCGACGAGCTCCAGGAGCTCGGGGTCGTCCACCATGTCCACCTTGTTGAGATAGACGACGAGCGCCGGCACGCCGACCTGGCGGGCGAGCAGGATGTGCTCGCGGGTCTGCGGCATCGGGCCGTCGGCGGCGCTCACCACCAGGATCGCGCCGTCCATCTGCGCGGCGCCGGTGATCATGTTCTTCACATAGTCGGCATGCCCGGGGCAATCGACATGCGCGTAATGGCGCTTGTCGGTCTCGTACTCGACATGCGCGGTGGCGATGGTGATGCCGCGCGCCTTCTCTTCCGGCGCCTTGTCGATCTGGTCGTAGGCGGTGAATTGCGCCTGGCCCTTCTCGGCCAAAACCTTGGTGATCGCCGCCGTCAACGTCGTCTTGCCGTGATCGACGTGGCCGATCGTTCCGATGTTGCAATGCGGCTTGGTGCGCTGGAATTTTTCCTTGGCCATTGGTCGGCTCCTCGACTGTTAGTCAAAATCTGGCATCGCGTTCTGGTTTCTCAGGCGCTCGCCGCCGGGATATCAGGCATACTTTGCCTGAACCTCATCGGCGACCGCCTGGGGCACTTGCTCGTAGTGGTCGAACTGCATCGTGAACGTGGCGCGCCCCTGCGACATGGAGCGCAAATTGTTGACGTAGGAGAACATGTTGGCGAGCGGCACCATCGCCGAGATGACGTTGGCGTTGCCGCGCATGTCCTGCCCCTGAATCTGGCCGCGGCGCGAATTGAGATCGCCGATGACCGAGCCGGTATAGTCCTCCGGCGTCACCACCTCGACCTTCATGATCGGCTCGAGCAGCACCGGGGCGCCCTTCTGCAGCGCCTCGCGCAAGGCGGCGCGCGCCGCGATCTCGAACGCCATCGCCGAGGAGTCGACGTCGTGAGAGGCGCCGTCGATCAGGCTCACCTTGAGGTCGACCACCGGGAAGCCGGCGAGCACGCCGGAGCCGAGCATCGCTTCCAGGCCCTTCTCGACGGCCGGGACGAACTCCTTCGGCACCGCGCCGCCGACGACATCGTTCTCGAACATCGAAGCCGGCGCCGGGCGCAGTCGGCTCGGCGACGATCTTGATGCGCGCGAACTGGCCGTGACCGCCGGTCTGCTTCTTGTGCGTATAGTCGACGGTGGCCGGGCGGGTGATCTTCTCGCGATAGGCGACCTGCGGCGCGCCGATATTGGCGTCGACCTTATAGGTGCGCTTGAGGATGTCGACCTTGATGTCGAGATGAAGCTCGCCCATGCCCTTGATGATGGTCTGGCCGGATTCCTGATCGGTGGTGACGCGGAACGACGGATCCTCGGCCACGAGCTTGGCCAGCGCGACGCCGAGCTTCTCCTGGTCGGCTTTCGACTTCGGCTCGATCGCGATCTCGATGACCGGATCGGGGAATTCCATCTTCTCCAGGATCACCGGCTTCTGCGGATCGCACAGCGTATCGCCGGTGCGCACTTCCTTGAGCCCGGCCAGCGCCACGATGTCGCCGGCAAAGGCTTCCTTGATGTCTTCGCGGTTGTTGGCGTGCATCAGCAGCATGCGGCCGACGCGCTCCTTGCGTTCCTTGGTCGAGTTCAACACGCCGGTGCCGCTCTCGAGCTTGCCGGAATAGATCCGGCAGAAGGTGATGGTGCCGACGAACGGATCGTCCATGATCTTGAACGCGAGCACCGCAAGCGGATCGGAGTCGGAGGACTTGCGCTCGACCTCGTTGCCCTTGAGATCGACGCCCTTCATCGGCGGAACATCGACCGGCGACGGCAGATAGTCGACCACGGCGTCGAGCAGCGGCTGCACGCCCTTGTTCTTGAACGCGGAGCCGCACAGCACCGGAAAGAATATGCCTTCGATGGTCGCCTTGCGGATCAGGCGCTTGAGCGTCGCCTCGTCGGGCTCCTTGCCTTCGAGGTAGGCCGTCATCGCGGCGTCGTCGAGATCGACCGCAGCTTCGACCAGCTTCTCGCGATATTCGATGGCCTGGTCCTTGAGCTCGGCCGGAATCTCGATGTCGTGATATTTGGCGCCGAGCGTCTCCTCGTCCCAGACGACGCCGACCATGCGCACGAGATCGATCACGCCCTTGAACTGGCTCTCGGCTCCGATCGGCAGCTGAATGGCGACCGGCTTGGCGCCGAGACGATCGACGATGTCCTTCAGGCACTGGAAAAAGTCCGCGCCGATCTTGTCCATCTTGTTGCAGAACACGATGCGCGGGACGTTGTAGCGGTCGCCCTGCCGCCAGACCGTCTCGGTCTGCGGCTCCACGCCCTGGTTCGAATCGAGCACGCAGACGGCGCCGTCGAGCACGCGCAGCGAGCGCTCGACCTCGATGGTGAAATCGACGTGGCCGGGCGTGTCGATGATGTTGAGGCGCTTGCCGTTCCACAGCGCGGTGGTCGCGGCCGAGGTGATGGTGATGCCGCGCTCCTGCTCCTGCTCCATCCAGTCCATGGTCGCGGCGCCTTCGTGCACCTCGCCCATCTTGTGGCTCTTGCCGGTGTAATAGAGGACGCGCTCGGTCGTCGTCGTCTTGCCGGCATCGATGTGGGCCATGATGCCGAAGTTGCGGTAGTCCTCGATCGGATGGGTGCGGGGCATGGGGGATAAATCCTTCGCTGTCGCCTGATTCACCAGCGATAGTGCGAGAAGGCACGGTTGGCTTCGGCCATGCGGTGCGTGTCTTCACGTTTCTTGACGGCGTTCCCCCTGTTATTCGACGCGTCGAGCAGCTCCGCGGAGAGCCGCTCGGTCATCGTTTTCTCGTTGCGCTCGCGCGCCGCGGAGATGATCCAGCGGATGCCGAGCGCCTGGCGCCGCGAGATCCGCACCTCGACCGGCACCTGGTAGGTGGCGCCGCCGACGCGGCGCGAGCGCACCTCGATCGACGGCATGACATTGTCGAGCGCCTGCTCGAAGACGGTGATCGGATTCTGCCGGGTCTTGCCTTCGATCATGTCCAGCGCGCCATAGACGATGTTCTCGGCCACCGACTTCTTGCCGGCGTGCATCACCGAGTTCATGAATTTCGTGACCACGACGTTCCCGAATTTCGGGTCCGGCTGGATCTCGCGCTTATCTGCCCTGTGGCGGCGGGACATCTCTTTGCTTCCTTCGTCATGGCCGGGCTCGTCCCGGCCATCTCCGTCTGGCCTCTTTGAACGCAAAACGACCCGTTATTTCGGTCGTTTGGCTCCGTATTTCGAACGCCGCTGCTTGCGGTTTTTCACGCCTTGCGTGTCGAGCACACCGCGCAGGATGTGGTAGCGCACGCCCGGCAGATCCTTGACGCGGCCGCCGCGGATCATCACCACCGAGTGCTCCTGCAGGTTATGACCCTCGCCCGGGATGTAGCCGATCACCTCGAAGCCGTTGGTCAAGCGCACCTTGGCGACCTTGCGCAGCGCCGAATTCGGCTTCTTCGGCGTCGTCGTGTAGACGCGGGTGCAGACGCCGCGCTTTTGCGGGCTCTGCTGCAGGGCCGGCACCTTCTTCTTCGCGCGCTGCGTCACCCGCGGCTTGCGAATGAGCTGATTGATCGTCGGCATCGCTCGCCTGAACTTTCCTTCTCGGGGCTCGCGCCCCTTTTGCTGCGCGCAACGTCCGCGCAAACGAAATAGCGCCTTCCGCTTTCCGGCGCGGAAGGGCGCTTGAGCTCCGCAGAGGACCGCGACGCAAATGACCGCGATCGTGCGCGTTAGCCGATCTGACTTTCCGAAGTCAGAGGCAGCGTTTGAGCTTCCTTAGTCGAGGCGTCGCGCCGCGTCCCATACCCAACGGGGGGAGCCAAGAAAGCAACCGACTTTCAATAGCTTACAGGGAACCCGGACAGGCCGTTCCGACGGACGAAGCTCACCGCCTGCCGAAAAGTGCGCGGTATGTATCGGCGCTACCCGCGCAAGTCAAGCCGATATGGGCATAAAACTGCGATAGCGCAAGCACATCTGCGATGGGAACGCACGCTCGAACGCTGTCCGCGCGTCAGCGCATGCCGGCCGCGCTCGCGCCTCATGACCGCGCGTCACGCATCCGATATGAATGCACGTGAGACGAAAAGGCCGCCAAAGGCGGCCTTCCCGTAACCCTCGATCAGCTGGCGCCCTACTCCGCCGCCGGCAGCGCCGCGGGCTCGGCGGCGGCTTCCGCCTTTATCGCCGCCTCCTTCTCGCGCTCGGCGAGAATGAGCGCATCGCGCTTGATCGCGACCTCGCGGATCTTGTTCATCATCGCGCCGGTTCCGGCCGGGATCAGGCGGCCGACGATGACGTTCTCCTTGAGGCCGTCGAGCGTGTCGGCCTTGCCGTTGACCGCGGCTTCGGTGAGCACGCGCGTCGTCTCCTGGAACGAAGCCGCCGAGATGAACGAGCGGGTCTGCAGCGAAGCCTTGGTGATGCCGAGCAGCACCGGATGCGCGGTCGCCGGCTTCTTGCCTTCGGCCGTCACGCGGGCATTGACCTCGTCGAACTCGATCTTGTCGATCTGCTCGCCCTGGATCAGGTCGGTCTCGCCGGAATCGTCGATCTCGACCTTCTGCAGCATCTGCCGGACGATCACCTCGATGTGCTTGTCGTTGATCGCCACGCCCTGGAGCCGATAGACGTCCTGGATCTCGTTGACGAGGTAGCCGGCAAGCTCCTCGACGCCCTTGATCGCCAGGATGTCGTGCGGCGCCGGGTTGCCTTCGACGATGAAGTCGCCCTTCTCGATCACGTCGCCGTCCTGCAAGTGGATGTGCTTGCCCTTGGCGACGAGATACTCCCTGGGCTCCTCATCCTGGCCGGCCGGCTCGATGGCGATCCGCCGCTTGTTCTTGTAGTCGCGGCCGAAGCGCACCGTGCCGGAGATCTCCGCGATCACCGCGGATTCCTTGGGCCGCCGCGCCTCGAACAGCTCCGCCACCCGCGGCAGACCGCCGGTGATGTCGCGCGTCTTGGCGCTTTCCGTCGGAATGCGGGCGATGACGTCGGCCGCCTTCACCTTGGCGCCCGGATCGACCGAGATGATCGCGTCGACCGCCAGCATGTAGCGGGCGTCGCCGCCGCGGCTGAGCTTGAGGATCTTGCCGTCCTTGCCCTTGATCACGAGGGCGGGACGCAGGTCCTGCTGGCCGCGGGCGGAGCCTGAGCGCCAATCGATCACCACGCGCTTGGCGATGCCGGTCGATTCGTCGAGCGTCTCGGTCATCGACTGACCTTCGACCAGATCCTCGAAGCCGACCGTGCCCTCGACCTCGGTGAGGATCGGCCGGGTGTACGGATCCCACTCGGCGATGCGCTGGCCGCGCTTGATGTGCTCGCCGTCGTCGACCTTGAGCCGCGCGCCGTAGGGGATGCGGTGCACGGCGCGCTCGGTGCCGTCCGGATCGAGCACGGCGACGATCAGGTTGCGGTTCATCGCGATCAGATCGCCGTCCGAATTGCGGGCGACGTTCATGTTCTTGATCTTGATCGTGCCCTCGAAGTTCGACTCGACGAACGACTGCTCCGAGATCTGCGCCGCGCCGCCGATGTGGAACGTGCGCATGGTGAGCTGCGTGCCCGGCTCGCCGATCGATTGCGCGGCGATGACGCCGACCGCCTCGCCCATATTGACCGGCGTGCCGCGGGCGAGATCGCGCCCATAGCACTTGCCGCAGACGCCGGTCATCGTCTCGCAGGTGAGCACCGAGCGGATCTTCACCTCCTGCACGCCGGCATTGACCAGCCGCTCGACATGCGGCTCCTCGAGCAGCGTGGCGTTCGGCACCAGGACCTCGTTGCCCGACGGATCGCGCACATCCTCAGCCGTGGTGCGGCCGAGGATGCGGCTGGCCAGCGAGGCCACGACCTTGCCGGCATCGATGATGGCGCGCACCTTGATGCCGCGCGTGGTGCCGCAGTCCTCATCGGTGATGATGCAGTCCTGCGCCACGTCGACGAGCCGACGCGTCAGATAACCGGAATTCGCCGTCTTCAGCGCGGTGTCGGCGAGGCCCTTGCGCGCGCCGTGCGTCGAGTTGAAGTACTCGAGCACCGAGAGCCCCTCCTTGAAGTTGGAGATGATCGGGCTCTCGATGATTTCGCCGGACGGCTTGGCCATCAGGCCGCGCATGCCGGCGAGCTGGCGCATCTGCGCCGGCGAACCGCGCGCGCCGGAATGCGCCATCATGTAGATCGAATTGACCTGCGCTTCGGCGCCCTTCTCCGTCGCCGGCTTGGTGGCCGAGATTTCCTGCATCATCGCGTCGGCGATTTCCTCGGTGCACTTCGACCAGGCATCGACGACCTTGTTGTATTTCTCGCCCTGGGTGATCAGGCCGTCATTGTATTGCTGCTCGAACTCCTTGACCAAATCGCGGGTCTTCTCGACGATCGCGCGCTTGGTATGCGGCACCACCATGTCGTCCTTGCCGAACGAGATGCCGGCCTTGAACGCGTGATGGAAGCCGAGCGCCATGACGCGGTCGCAGAAGATCACCGTCTCCTTCTGCCCGCAGTGGCGATAGACGGTGTCGATCATGCTGGAGATTTCGCGCTTCGTCATCAGCTTGTTGACGAGGTCGAACGAGATCTTCGGCCGCTTCGGCAGCACCTCGCCGAGAAGCACGCGGCCGGGCGTGGTCTCGTACGTCTTGCGCAACGGCTTGCCGTCCTCGTCGACGCCGTCCCAGCGGTACTTGATCCTGCTGTGCAGCCCGACGGTCTTTTCCTGCAGCGCGTGCTCGACCTCGCTGATGTTGCGATAGAAGCCCTGCACGATGTTCTTCTTCTTGCGGTCGCGCTTCATCTCCTTCTGCGAATACAGCTCGAGCTTCCACTGCCCCGGGCCGTTCTCGGTCATGATCGACAGGTAGTAGAGGCCGAGCACGATATCCTGCGACGGCACGATGATCGGCGAGCCGTTCGCCGGGTGCAGGATGTTGTTGGTCGACATCATCAGCACGCGCGCTTCGAGCTGCGCCTCGAGCGACAGCGGCACGTGCACCGCCATCTGGTCGCCGTCGAAGTCGGCATTGAACGCCGCGCAAACCAGCGGATGCAGCTGGATCGCCTTGCCTTCGATCAGCACCGGCTCGAACGCCTGGATGCCGAGGCGATGCAGCGTCGGCGCGCGATTGAGCAGCACCGGATGCTCGCGGATCACCTCGTCGAGGATATCCCAGACCTCGGGCTTCTCCTTCTCGACGAGCTTCTTCGCCTGCTTCACGGTCGTCGACAGGCCCTTGGCGTCGAGCCGCGAATAGATGAACGGCTTGAACAGTTCGAGCGCCATCTTCTTCGGCAGCCCGCACTGATGCAGCTTGAGCTCCGGACCGACCACGATCACCGAACGGCCGGAATAATCGACGCGCTTGCCGAGCAGGTTCTGCCGGAACCGGCCCTGCTTGCCCTTGAGCATGTCGGCGAGCGATTTCAGCGGCCGCTTGTTGGCGCCGGTGATGACGCGGCCGCGGCGGCCGTTGTCGAACAGGGCGTCGACCGCCTCCTGCAGCATCCGCTTCTCGTTGCGGATGATGATGTCCGGCGCGCGCAGCTCGATGAGCCGCTTCAGGCGGTTGTTGCGGTTGATGACGCGGCGATAGAGATCGTTGAGGTCGGAGGTGGCGAACCGGCCGCCATCGAGCGGCACCAGCGGGCGCAGGTCCGGCGGGATCACCGGCACATGCGTCAGGATCATCCATTCCGGCTTGTTGCGGGACTGGGTGAACGCCTCGATCAGCTTGAGCCGCTTGGCGAGCTTCTTCGGCTTGAGCTCGGAGGTCGATTCCGCGATCTCCTGGCGCAGATCGACCGCCATCTTCTCCAGATCGAGCGCCTTGAGCATTTCGCGGATCGCTTCCGCGCCGATCATGGCGGTGAAGCTGTCGGCGCCGAACTCGTCCTGCGCCTTGACGTATTCGTCCTCGCTCAGGAGCTGGCGGTCCTTGAGCGGCGTCAGTCCCGGCTCGAGCACCACGTAGTACTCGAAATAGAGGATGCGCTCGAGGTCCTTGAGCGTCATGTCGAGCAGGAGCCCGATCCGGCTCGGCAGCGATTTCAGGAACCAGATATGCGCCACCGGCGCGGCGAGCTCGATATGGCCCATGCGCTCGCGCCGCACGCGCGACAGCGTCACCTCGACCGAGCACTTCTCGCAGATGATGCCCTTGTACTTCATGCGCTTGTACTTGCCGCACAAGCACTCGTAGTCCTTGATCGGCCCGAAAATGCGCGCGCAGAACAAGCCGTCGCGCTCGGGCTTGAAGGTGCGGTAGTTGATGGTCTCGGGCTTTTTGATCTCGCCGTAGGACCAGGACAGAATCTTTTCCGGGCTCGCGATCGAAATCCGGATCTGGTCGAAGACCTGAGCCGGCACCTGCGGGCTGAAAAGATTCATGATCTCTTGGTTCATCGTCTTCTCCGCTTGCCGACCATGTCGGCCGCTACCGTCATTTTCTTTCGTCCGTCATGTCCGGGCTTGACCCCCGGGCATCCATCCGGCCTCGCCGCCGCGTGGATTGCCGGGCGAGGCCCGGCAATGACGATGCGATGCGTTACTCCGCCGCCTCGGCAGCCATGCCGTCGCCGCCGCCGCGCTGCTGCTTGGAATTGT
The DNA here is from genome assembly GCA_963695665.1 of uncultured Alphaproteobacteria bacterium. Lineage (GTDB taxonomy): Bacteria > Pseudomonadota > Alphaproteobacteria > Rhizobiales > Xanthobacteraceae > BOG-931. The sequence continues at coordinate 269,717 of CAVOHL010000033.1, read as the reverse complement.
GCAGGTCGACATTGAGGCCGAGCGAGCGCATTTCCTTGACCAGCACGTTGAACGATTCCGGAATGCCGGCTTCGAACGTGTCGTCGCCGCGCACGATCGCTTCGTACACCTTGGTGCGGCCGGCGACGTCGTCGGACTTCACCGTCAGCATTTCCTGCAGCGTGTAGGCGGCGCCGTAGGCTTCGAGCGCCCACACCTCCATTTCGCCGAAGCGCTGGCCGCCGAACTGCGCCTTGCCGCCCAGCGGCTGCTGGGTGACCAGGCTGTAGGGGCCGATCGAGCGGGCGTGGATCTTGTCGTCCACGAGGTGGTGCAGCTTCAGCATATAGATGTGGCCGACGGTCACCTTGCGGTCGAACGTGTCGCCGGTACGCCCGTCGAACAGCGTCACCTGCCCGGAATGGTCGAGACCGGCGAGATCGAGCATGTGCTCGATGTCGGCCTCCTTCGCGCCGTCGAACACCGGCGTCGCAATCGGCACGCCGTGACGCAGATTGGTGCCGAGCTCGAGGAGGCCCTTCTCGTCGAGCGACTTGATGGTCTCCTCGTCGCCATAGACCTTCCGCAGCAGCTCCTTGAGCGGCTTGAGGTCCTTCTTGCCCTGATAAAGATCGACGGCGTGGCCGATCTTGAGGCCGAGGCCGGCGCAGGCCCAGCCGAGATGGGTCTCCAGGATCTGGCCGACATTCATGCGGCTCGGCACGCCGAGCGGATTGAGCACGATGTCGACCGAGGTGCCGTCGCCGAGGAACGGCATGTCCTCGAGCGGCACGATCTTCGAGACCACGCCCTTGTTGCCGTGGCGGCCGGCCATCTTGTCGCCGGGCTGGATCTTGCGCTTCACGGCGACGAAGACCTTGACCATCTTCATCACGCCGGGAGGCAATTCGTCGCCACGCTGCAGCTTCTCGACCTTGTCGAGGAAGCGCTGCTCCAGCCGCTTCTTCGACTCGTCGTACTGTTTGCGGATGGCTTCGATCTCCGCCATCACCTTGTCGTTGGGCGAGGCGAACATCCACCACTGCGAGCGCGGATACTCCTCGAGCACCGCGCGGGTGATCTTGGTGTCCTTCTTGAAGCCCTTCGGGCCGGCGATGCCCTGGCGGCCTTCGAGAAGCTCGGCAAGGCGGCCATAGACGTTGCGGTCGAGGATCGCCTGCTCGTCGTCGCGGTCCTTGGCGAGCCGCTCGATCTCTTCACGCTCGATGGCGAGCGCACGCTCGTCCTTGTCGACGCCGTGGCGGTTGAACACGCGCACTTCGACGACGGTGCCCTGCACGCCCGGCGGCACGCGCAGCGAGGTGTCGCGCACGTCGGAGGCCTTCTCGCCGAAAATGGCGCGCAGGAGCTTTTCTTCCGGCGTCATCGGGCTCTCGCCCTTCGGCGTGATCTTGCCGCACAAGATATCGCCGGCGCGAACTTCGGCGCCGATATAGACGATCCCGGCCTCGTCGAGATTCTTCAGCGTCTCTTCCGAGACGTTGGGAATGTCGCGGGTGATCTCCTCGGGGCCGAGCTTGGTGTCGCGCGCCATCACCTCGAATTCCTCGATGTGGATCGAGGTGAAGACGTCGTCCTTGACGATCCGCTCGGAGAGCAGGATCGAATCCTCGAAGTTGTAGCCGTTCCACGGCATGAACGCGACGAGCACGTTCCGGCCGAGCGCGAGCTCGCCGAGATCGGTCGAGGGACCGTCGGCGATGATGTCGCCCTTCTTGACCTGATCGCCGACCTTCACCAGCGGCCGCTGGTTGATGCAGGTGTTCTGGTTCGAGCGCTGGAACTTCTGCAGCCGGTAGATGTCGACGCCGGGCTTGGTCGGATCCGGCTCGTCGGTGGCGCGGATCACGATACGGGTGGCGTCGACCTGGTCGACCATGCCGGTGCGGCGCGCGGCGATGGCCGCGCCGGAATCGCGCGCCACCACGCCTTCCATGCCGGTGCCGACGAACGGCGCCTCGGCACGCACCAGCGGCACCGCCTGGCGCTGCATGTTCGAGCCCATCAGCGCGCGGTTGGCGTCGTCGTTCTCGAGGAACGGGATCAGCGCCGCGGCGACCGAGACGAGCTGCTTCGGCGACACGTCCATGAAATCCACCTTGTCGGGCGGAATGAGCTGCACGTCGCCGGCATGGCGCACGACCACGAGATCGTCGGTGAAGCGCCCGCGGCTGTCGATCGTGGAGTTGGCCTGCGCGACGGTGTAGCGCCCCTCCTCCATCGCCGAGAGATAGATCACCTCATCGGTGACGCGGCCGTCCTTCACCTTGCGATAGGGCGTCTCGACGAAGCCGTATTTGTTCACCCGCGCATAGGTGGCGAGCGAATTGATCAGGCCGATATTCGGCCCTTCCGGCGTCTCGATCGGACAGATGCGGCCGTAATGCGTCGGATGCACGTCGCGCACCTCGAAGCCGGCGCGCTCGCGCGTGAGCCCGCCGGGCCCGAGCGCGGAAAGACGCCGCTTGTGGGTGATCTCCGACAGCGGATTGGTCTGGTCCATGAACTGCGAGAGCTGCGAGGAGCCGAAGAACTCGCGCACCGCCGCCGCCGCCGGCTTGGCGTTGATCAGGTCCTGCGGCATCACCGTGTCGATATCGACCGACGACATGCGCTCCTTGATGGCGCGCTCCATGCGCAGCAGGCCGATGCGATACTGGTTCTCCATCAGCTCGCCGACCGAGCGCACCCGGCGGTTGCCGAGATGGTCGATGTCGTCGATCTCGCCCTTGCCGTCGCGCAGATCGACCAGCGTGCGGATCACCGCGATGATGTCCTCCTTGCGCAGGATGCGCACGGTGTCCTCGGCGTTGAGATCGAGCCGCATGTTCATCTTGACGCGGCCGACCGCGGAGAGGTCGTAGCGCTCCGAATCGAAGAACAGCGAGTTGAACATCGTCTGCGCCGTGTCGATCGTCGGCGGCTCGCCCGGGCGCATGACCCGGTAGATGTCGAACAGCGCGTCCTCGCGCGTCATGTTCTTGTCGATCGCCAGCGTGTTGCGGATGTAGGCGCCGACATTGACGTGGTCGATGTTGAGGAGCGGCAGCTCCTTGTAGCCCTGCTCGTTGAGGACCTTGAGGTTCTTCTCGGTGATCTCCTCGCCGGCCTCGGCGTAGATTTCGCCGGTCTTCGGATTGACGAGGTCCTCGGCGATGTAATGGCCGATCAGCTCCTCGTCGGTCATGCGCAGCGCCTTGAGCCCTTTCTCGGCGAGCTGGCGCGCCTGGCGCACCGTGAGCTTCTTGCCGGCCTCGAGCACGACCTTGCCGCTGTCGGCGTCGACCAGATCGTTGACCGCCTTGTAGCCGCGCAGCCGGTTGGCATCGAACGGCACGCGCCAGCCGTCCTTGGTGCGCTTGTAGGGCACCTGCTTGTAGAAGGTGTTGAGGATCTCCTCCCCGCTCATGCCGAGCGCATAGAGCAGCGAGGTGACCGGGATTTTCCGCCGCCGGTCGACGCGCGCGTGGACGATGTCCTTGGCGTCGAACTCGATGTCGAGCCAGGACCCGCGATAGGGGATGATGCGCGCCGCGAACAGGAGCTTGCCCGAGGAGTGGGTCTTGCCCTTGTCGTGATCGAAGAACACGCCCGGCGAGCGATGCATCTGCGAGACGATGACCCGCTCGGTGCCGTTGACGATGAAGGTGCCGTTATTGGTCATGAGCGGGATGTCGCCCATGTAGACATCCTGCTCCTTGATGTCCTTGACCGACTTGGCGCCCGTCTCCTCGTCTATATCGAACACGATGAGGCGCAGCGTCACCTTGAGCGGCGCCGCATAGGTCATGCCGCGCTGGCGGCATTCGTCGACGTCGTATTTGGGCGCTTCGAACTCGTACTTCACGAATTCGAGCATCGAGGTGCTGGAAAAGTCGGAAATCGGGAACACCGACTTGAACACGGCCTGCAGGCCCTCGTTCGGCCGGCCGCCCTGCGGCTCCTGCACCAGCAGGAATTGGTCGTAGGACGCCTTCTGAACCTCAATGAGGTTCGGCATCTCCGCGACTTCCTCGATTTTTCCGAAAAACTTCCGTACGCGCTTCCGACCGATAAACGTCTGCGCCATTATGTCCTCTCGCTCAATCGATCCATCGGGCCCGGAGCGGGGCAAGCCGCGTCCAAGCCGTTGATCCAAACCCGAAGGATTTGGATCGTCGTGGCGATCAAGACGACTCTCCGGAAGGCCGCAATCCATCGCGACCGTCGGGACAGGCGTCGAATCGTCCTATTTGCCGTGATTCGGCCGTTTGGCCGAATCGTCTCCATACGCCAGCCGCACTCTTTAGCGTCGTCATGGCCGGGGCTTTAGCCCGGGCCATCTCCGTCATCAGCCTCGCGGGATCCCCGGTTCTCGCTCCGCTCGCCACCGGGGGATCCGCCTTAAGTAAGCATTACTTACTTAAGCTCAACCTTTGCCCCAACCTTTTCCAGCGTCGCCTTGATCTTGGCGGCTTCGTCCTTGTTGACGCCTTCCTTGACCGGCTTGGGAGCGCCCTCGACCAGGTCCTTGGCCTCCTTGAGGCCGAGGCCGGTGATGGCGCGAACTTCCTTGATCACCTCGATCTTCTTCTCGCCGACGGCCGCGAGTATGACCGTGAACTCGGTCTTCTCCTCAGCGGCAGCGGCGCCGGCGCCTCCGGCGGCAGGAGCAGCCGCGACGGCGACCGCCGCGGCGGCCGAAACGCCCCACTTCTCTTCGAGCAACTTCGCAAGTTCCGCCGCCTCGAGCACGGTGAGGCCCGACAGGTCGTCGACGATCTTCTGCAAGTTAGCCATTTCACTTGTCCTTCGGTTCTAACCTTAGAGATGAGGCGGCTATTCAGGCCGCCGCGCTTTCCCCGCTCTTTGCGGCATAGGCCTGGACCACGCGGGCGACTTTCGCCGCAGGGGCAGTCACCACCTGCGCGATCTTGGTCGCCGGCGCCTGGATGAGGCCGACGATCCTCGCCCGCAGCTCGTCGAGCGAAGGCAAGGCCGCAAGTGCCTTGACCCCGTTCGGGTCGAGCGCGGTCTTGCCCATCGCTCCGCCGAGAATGACGAACCGCTCGTTCGTCTTGGCGAAATCGACGGCGACCTTCGGCGCCGCTATCGGATCGCCGGAGAAGGCGATCAGGGCCGGCCCCTTGAGCAGGGGCGCGATCGAAGCGACGTCGCTGCCTTCAAGAGCGATCTTGGCGAGGCGGTTCTTCGCGACCTGCACGCTCGCGCCCGCCTGCTTCATCTGCCGACGCAGATTCTGCATCTGGGCGACCGTGAGGCCGGAATAATGAGCGACGACGACGACCTTGGTGGCCTTGAAGACCTCGCCAAGGGCGGCGACGAGCTCACTTTTTCCCGCGCGATCCACCAGCTCTCTCCGGTTGGCGGTCCGATGTTGCGGAGCCGCCGGGTTGATGCCGGCCGTCCCGCGCAACGCCCCCTCCACATGCGGAGGGTGGCACCGGGCAGGACGACATTTACACCCTGCCCCCCGGGAGAGCCTTCGCTATCCCGGGCCGTCGAGGTCAGAACCGAAGGGCAATTTGATTGCCCTTGTCCTTCACCCGTCTATGCTGGCTCGCGCTCTTTTGGAGGCCCGAATTAAGCCGTTGCCGGCGCCTGCAGTCTCGGACAGGAGTACGCTTAAGGATTGCCGCCAAGCTCCTCCGCCTCTTAGGAAAATCCGCGCAGGATTGACGCTAAGAGAAGGGCTCGCTCACCTGGTTTTCGAGAAGCGCACAAAGGCGCGCCGACAAACCGGGCCGGCACGCCCTCGACCGTTATTTAGACCCTCGCGCCGGCTTTGCCAAGCGGATTCGCTGGCGCCGGCGCGTGCCTGCAAGGCGCGTCAATGCGCCTGTTGCGAACCGGGGAACAGGCTTGCCGGCTCGACCTTCACGCCCGGACCCATCGTCGAGGAGATGGCGACACGGTTGATGAAGTGCCCCTTGGCGCCGGCCGGCCGCGATTTCTGCACGGCGTCGGCGAATGCCAGGATGTTCTCCACCAGTTTCTCGGCACTGAACGAGGCCTTGCCGATGCCGGCCTGCACGATGCCGGCCTTTTCGGCGCGGAACTCGACCGCGCCGCCCTTGGCCGCCTTGACGCCGGCGACGAGATCCATCGTCACCGTGCCGACCTTGGGATTGGGCATCAGACCGCGCGGACCCAGCACCTTGCCGAGCCGGCCGACCAGCGGCATCAGGTCGGGCGTGGCGATGACGCGGTCGAAGTCGATCGTGCCGCCCTGCACTTTCTCGACCAGATCCTCGGCGCCGACGATATCGGCGCCGGCGGCCTTGGCCTCGTCGGCCTTGACCCCGCGCGCGAACACCGCGACGCGCACGTTGCGGCCGGAGCCGTTCGGCAGATTGGCGACGCCGCGCACCATCTGATCGGCGTGCCGCGGATCGACGCCGAGATTCATCGCCACTTCGATGGTCTCGTCGAACTTCGACTTGGCGCGCTCCTTGACCATCTTCACCGCTTCGGTGAGCGGATAGAGCTTCTCCCGATCGATGCCTTCGCGCGCGCTGCGCGTGCGTTTTCCGAGTGCGCTCATGATTTCACCTCGAAGCCCATCGAGCGCGCCGAGCCTTCGATCATGCGCATGGCGGCCTCGATCGTGTCGCAGTTCAAATCCTTCATCTTCTGCTCGGCGATCTCGCGGACCTGCGCCTTGGTCACCGAGCCGGCGATCTCGCTTCCCGGCGTCTTCGAGCCGCTTTCGAGCTTGGCCGCCTTCTTGAGGAAGTGCGACACCGGCGGCGTGCGCAGCTCGAACGTGAACGAGCGGTCGGCATAGACCGTGATGGTGACCGGGATCGGGGCGCCCTTCTCCAGCTTCTGGGTCTGCGCGTTGAACGCCTTGCAGAATTCCATGATGTTGAGGCCGCGCTGGCCGAGCGCAGGCCCGATCGGCGGCGACGGATTGGCCGCCCCCGCCGGCACCTGCAGCTTGATGTATCCGGTGATCTTCTTCGCCATGCCTTGCTCCTGTCAGTGGTGCGGCTCTGGACGGCTGGCGACCGCCCGCGCCTCCCACGGTTCACGCTCACTCTCGTCGCTGCCGCGGGGGGCTTGAGGCCTCCGGGTCAGTCGCGAGTGGTCCCCTCCCCGCCGCGCTCGCGCAGACGACCCTCCGGCAACGACGCGTCATAGCTTCTCCACCTGCCCGAATTCCAGTTCGACCGGCGTGGCGCGGCCGAAGATCGACACCGCGACCTTGAGCCGCGAGCGCGCCTCGTCGACCTCTTCGACGGTGCCGTTGAAGGAGGCGAACGGGCCGTCGGAGACGCGCACCTGCTCGCCGACCTCGAAGGAGACCGAGGGCTTCGGCCGCTCGATGCCTTCCTGCACCTGATGGAGGATGCGCTGCGCCTCGGCTTCCGACAGCGGCATCGGCTTGTTGTCGGAGCCGAGGAAGCCGGTCACCTTGGGCGTGTTCTTGATCAGGTGATAGGCCTCGTCGGTCATTTGCATCTTCACCAGGACATAGCCCGGGAAGAACTTGCGCTCGGCGTCGACCTTGCGGCCGCGCCGCACCTCGACGACCTTCTCCTTCGGCACCAGGATCTCCTCGAACAGGCTGGCGAGGCCGCGCTGCTTGGCCTGCTCGCGGATCGAGTCCGCGACCTTGTTCTCGAAGTTCGAATAGGCGTGGACCGCGTACCACCGGTTGGTCATGTGACGAATTCCGGATTCATGGATGGTGAGGTCGCGAATTGGAAAACGCTCACGTGTTGATACCGAGCAGGAAACTGACGCCGAGCCGCATGAGCTGATCCGCGAGCAGGAAGAAGATCGACGCGACGAACACCATCACGAACACCATGATCGTGGTGACGGTCGTCTCCTTGCGCGTCGGCCAAGTGACCTTCTGCCCTTCGGCCCGCACTTCCTGCAGAAACTTGAATGGGCTGATCTTCGCCATCGCTTGTCCAAATAGTCATTCCCCGCCCATTTTTCAGGAGGAGACCCACAAGCGGATCCTTTTTTGGGGAATGTTCGCCGCGGAAGTCCGTTGCCGGGCCGCTGACGATTTAAGCTTCCTACTGCCGGCCGATGATACCGTCAAGCTGGCCGGGATCGGGTATCAGCGGTGAAGGATCACGCATCCGGCTTCAGGAACGACCCAGCCGCTGACGCCTGATCCCTGAACTGGCAGGAGTGGAGGGATTTCGAACCCCCAACCCCCGGTTTTGGAGACCGGTGCTCTAGCCGTTGAGCTACACTCCTAGACCGCGGCGGCCCACGACACCCGATATACCTCGTACATATAAGGTGTACGGAACGGCTGCCGCAGTTTCCCGCTACAGCCGGTCTCATGCCCTTTCATGCTCGGCAAGGCAAGGGTCGGCCCTTGCCGCGCGGGCGGCGTGTTTGCCGGATGCACGGCGCTCGCGTAGCGCGCCGAACCGCCGTGAGATCGAAGGGCGCGATCAACGCGCGCAATATGGTCGGACGCCATCCGGTAAATCACGTTGCCGCCCCGAAGGTCGGCTCTTTACTGGCGGTAGACCGTTTGCTATCCCCGCCTCCCCCATAGTGGCCGCTCACAGACGGTTATTAACGTATGCAGCTGCAGCGTCCGCGCATGGCCCGGCTTGGATAACCGGCCGCGGCTTCGCCGTAGCGATTTTTCTCGTCAGCATCGCTTGGCCGCTCGTCGGAGCCTCAGCAGCGGACGAGGGTCTCGGAAGCGGCGGTTTAGTGGCACACTGGAAGTTCGAGGAAGGTTCCGGTAACGCGGTCAAAGACTCTTCCGGTAACGGCGACAACGGGATCATTATCCCTGCAAATGCGCCGGAGCCGAATGGGGCACGGGTAAATTTGCCGGTTCGATCGCCTTTGACGGCGGCACCATCGTCCGGATTCCCGCCTCGGAATCCCTCAACAGACTTAAAGGACAAATCACCGTCCTCGCGCATATTTACCCGAGGAGCCTTTGGACTCCTCCCACTATTTATCAACGCGTTTGGAGAAAAGCCGTCCGCTCGGCCGAAAGGCTGCTCGGCATGACGACCAACGACAAAGAAGCAGGGTTTATCGCGGTCGTTCAACGCCAATGGAGAGAGGCAGGCCACCCCGACCTATTTTACCTCGGCTACGGACGGGAAAATAATGTTCTTCTTTATAAGTGGCACCTCGGCTTGACCGAAACGGAGGTGAGCCTTTATCGGCTTCCAGGCGGTCAAGCTGAGCCGGTAGTTGGCGAATGGGTGCATTTGGCGGGCACCTATAATGGGGAAACGGGAAAGATGTCGCTCTACGTCAATGGCAAGCTGATCGGCAGCCAGACGCACGCCGGAGAAATTCGGCTCGACTCGGAAAGTTTGAATAGGCCGTTAGTAATTGGAGGCGAGCTAAATGGGCCTGATATTGATGACGCCAGCAATGAGTTCAATGGCTACGTTGATGACGTCCGCATCTACGATCGCGCTCTTTCGGGCGAAGAGATCGAGATCTTGGCCGAGGAGGCTGGAAAGCAGGTGACCAAGTGATCTTGGGGAGCCGATCCGCTCTTGGGATCGGGCGCCTCACCGCTCAGCTGCAAACCACCGAAACAAACAGATGGAATACAAGAGCTTCTTAGATGCGCGTAAAATTGAATCGGGAGCTAATATTGAAGCCGATCTCTGCGTCGTTGGCGCTGGAGCGGCTGGCATAACCATTGCGCGGGAATTTGCCAACGCCAACCTACGCGTCTGTCTCCTCGAAGCGGGTGGCCTGAGCATTGATCCGGAAGTAGACAGGCTCTCCCAAATAGACGATGTGGGTCACCGCACCGGAAACGTGAATGCGGATCGTCTGCGATTTTTCGGGGGAACCACAAATCATTGGGGTGGACACTGCGCCCCCCTTGAACCAGACGACTTCGAAAAACAAGATTGGATTGCGTATTCAGGCTGGCCCTATAGCTACCAAGAGTTACGCCCCTACTATGTCAGAGCTCACGACGTTCTAAGAATTGGCGAATTTGATTACGACGCAGAGAAGATTGGTTCAGCTCTCGGGCTCGAAAGTTTTCCGTTTGATAAAACGAGAGTGGCAACGACGGTTTCTCGATACAACCGCGTGCGCTTCGGCTTGACATATGGCAGCGAGCTTGACCGCGCAAAAAATATAAAAGTCATACTTTATGCGGACACATCCGAAATTTCGATGGAAAACTCCGCAACTAACAACATCGACACCGTCATGGTGCGATCGATCGCAGGCAATCAATTTCGCGTCAAGGCCAGGTACTTCGTGATCGCATGCGGTGGGATCGAAAATGCGCGCTTGTTGCTATTGTCCAACCAGCAACGATTTTCGGGCATTGGAAATCACAGTGACTTAGTTGGCCGGTTCTTCCAAGGCCACCTTTGGTACCCAAGCGGCTACATCGTGCCCGGAACTGCGAATCCCATGCTCAAATATTACCTCGGTGAACAATCGTATGGCGATATCCATGTGCGGGCGCATATTGCGTTGCCCACTAGTAAAGTGCAGAAACTGCAAATCCCCAAATTTCGCTCCGAGATCGTGCCGGTGTCCGCTGCATTTCGCCATGCGAAGGCAATAAGAAACAGGGTGTCGATTGACGATATGTTCGCATTGATATCCGATCCGGTTGGTATGGGCGAGGTCGCGCGATGTCGATCGGCCACCCCGGGCACGGCGTATTTGTTGGCGAATTTCCCGCAGCAAATGCCGAACCGCGATAGCCGGGTGAATCTGATCGACGAAGAAAGATCCTCTTGGCCGCCCGCATCCACAATTGGATTGGAAACTGTCTCGGCTCGACCAAGAAGGAGTGATCAAGGCTCAGCGCTTGATCGCGCAAGAAGTGGGACGATCCGGTGTCGGTAGAATGCGGATCGAAATGCGGGAGGGAGCGGATGACCTGCTGCACGGTTGCCTCAACGTACATCATATGGGCACGACCCGTATGGACGACGACCCGGCGCGCGGAGTAACCGACGGAAACGCCAAGGTCCATCATACCCACAATCTTTTCGTGGCTGGTGGCTCCCTCTTTCCAACATGCGGTTGGCCGAATCCAACTCTGACTATTGTCGCTACTTCGATCCGCCTTGCCGATCATCTAAAGAAAAGGTTTCAAGCGGACGGCGCGCTATGAAGAACATCGGCTTTAATCGAAACCGGCGACTATTTGTCGGTGCGGTCGCGATGATGGGTACGCTTTATGCGGCCGCAATCGGGCGGGGTGCGCTCAAGGCTTGCGGCGTCGACGAGGTCCACTTCGTAGACCTGCGGCCGCTTATTCGGATAGGAGAGACCTATCTCGATGAAATTGCGACGAGCGAAGAACTACGCGCGCTGCATAATGAGTTGCCTAGTGACCGTCCCATGCCATCGGCGGACCTGGCCGACGCGATCCAGCGTCAGTTTTTAGCGGCGCAGCATCAAGCGCAGGAGGAGTTCCAGCGCGGCGAAACCGTATCATGTGACGGATGGATACTCGCGAGGTGCGAGGCGCGGCTCTGCGCCGTGGCTGCAGTGAGCGTTCGCCGGTCCAAAGGCATACTTGGCTTTATTTGAGCCCGCTCGACTCGGCAGACGACGGGGACGGGCGCAAGTGCTCGAAAAAGTTGGAGCGGGTGAAGGGAATCGAACCCTCGTCATAAGCTTGGAAGGCTTCTGCTCTACCATTGAGCTACACCCGCGTCATCGGCCGCAACGGGCCCGCATCGGCAGTATACATACCGGACGTGCCGCGGGAAAATCACGTTCGCTCGTTTGACCGCCCGCGAAAACGGAACGCGCTTTGCTCCTGCACGTTTGTCACCTGTTACTCGTTCCCATAACCTGACGGCCCGCGGACACGCATCGCAAACGATGCCGGGCTCGCTCCGGCTGATCTCTCGGCCAGCTCTCCAAGGCGATCGAGCGGCTGCGGCAGGCGACCTCGCTCACCCTTTTGCTGGCGGAGCAGAATGTCACCTTCGCCCTCCCGCATTCGGACCGCGTCTATGTGCTCGATCACGGCCGGATCACCTGGCATGGCGATCCGGCCCGTTTCGCCGCGGAAATGCCCAGCGGATATCTCTGAAATCAGAGCGTTCGACCACGCCAGCAGCCCAGGCGAATAGCGTCTGTTGCCGCCATTCGGGCCGGAGGGGCACTTGCTCCCCCACTTCCGCGAGGCGCTCCCGCTCCGGGCGCCCCTGGTCGCGAATTTTGCCGCCGGGCACCATTAATCCTCGCCGTCGGCAAAACGCCCGAACCCTCGATATTTCGGCAATACCGGCAGGCAATGGTTAATCCTCTCGAAATACCGGCTAGGCCGGCGGGGACCTTCGGCGGTCGAAGTAATAATTCGCTAGCGGTCTGGTCATAGAAACGCATCTTCGGAGCACATGCGCCATGTTCAAGACCGCCTTGAAGGTACTAGCCGGCAGCGCCAAGCCGCTGCGGATTCTGGCAGCCAATTTCCGCGCGAACTCGCGGGCAAACGTCGCGATAATCACCGGAATAGCCGCTATTCCGATGGTCAGCGCCGTGGGCTGCGTCGTCGATTACTCGATGGCGTCGATGATCCGCACCAAGCTGCAAGCGGCCGCCGACGCGGCGACGCTCGCGACCGTCTCCAAGAATTCGCCGATCGTCACGACCGCCAAGACAATGGTCGGCAATGGCAGCGTCAGCGGCGGCTCAACCTACGCCACGAATTTCTTTGGTGCTGAAACCACTGCGTTTACGGGTACGAACCCCGGCGCCACGGTCACCAAGACCGGAACGGTGATCAGCGCCACCGCCACCTATTCCTATCAAGTGCCGACCTTCTTCATGAAGGTGGTCGGTTTTCCCAACATCACGGTTTCCGGATCATCCACGGCGAGCTTCACCCTGCCGGCCTACATCAATTTTTATCTGATGCTCGACGTCTCCGGATCGATGAGCTTTCCATCGACCACCGCGGAAATGACGCGATTGATGGCGGTCAATCCCGACAACCTGCACCCGGCGAACAGTCCGCCTGCCAACGGCTATCCGCAGGGGTGCCAGTTCGCCTGCCATTTCAGTGCGCAAGGAACTTGCTCGCAAACCCAAGCCCAAAGCTGGGGCGGGGCAAACGGACCGTGGCAAGGATTATGGCCCTACGCGGGCCAAAACATCCCGAGCCAATGGCCCAGCACCTCCGGCGGTTACCCCACCGCCGCCTACGCCGGGTACTGCATGGGATTTATCATTACGCGCCTGGGAACAAGCGCCGCATCCCCAGCCGGCTGCACCAGCAACCCGCCCCTGTACACCAACGACAGCAGCACGCCGGCGTCCCCAGGCAGCGGGAAACCGTCGGGCTGCGGCCAATATGTGAATTGGACCAACAGCCAGGTCAGCTCGTGCCCCAGTCCTGGGACAACGTCGTGCATCCAGTTGCGCGCCGATGCCGTCGGCTATGCGGTGAACGCGTTGCTGAGCCAGGCGGTGACCACCGAGACCAATGACGGGCTGGCAAATCAATTCCAGGTGGGACTGTTTCCGTTCATCCAGAACCTCTGTACTGCCGCCGCCAACAGCAGCAATTCCTGTTCCGTCGGTCTGACCAACAGCCTCACCGGCGGTACGATCACCACCTTTGCTGCGCAACTCGCGAACCTGTTGGATACCGGCCAAAACGCCACTCTCGGATCCGGCGGCACGCATTTCGAGAATGCCCTGAAGGGCATGAACACGTTCATCACCAACGCGGCGATCGGCACCGGCAGCGGCCCGACCAACGCGCTGCCCTATGTATTCATCGTCACCGACGGCTCGCAGGATTACCAAACCCAATCGGGCGGGAACTGGTCGTCACAGCACTGGACCACCAACGCCACCGTGCCCTATCAAAATTCGTCGACTGTGCATCCCGCCAAACACCGAGGACACCAACGACTATTGCGGGACGATGAAGGGCCGCGGGATAACGGTGGCCGTTCTCTACATTCCTTACGGGACGATCGTGCATCCAAATCCGGCCTTTGCCAATAACGAAGACGGCTATGCCAACACCAACATCGCGAACATTCCCACAGCTCTGCAGAACTGCGCTTCGCCCGGCTTCTACTACACCGCGAACACGCCCGCGGACATCACCAACGCGCTGGTGACGATGTTCGAGCAGGCGGTGAGCACCGCGCACGTCTCACAGTAAGGTGGTTCGCTCGCGTCCCCGGGTGTGCCCGAGCCCAGGCCGGCCGGGGGAACCAGAAATCATATTCGGCGATGAAGGTTTCTGACTGGCGATCCCTTGAACGCTCGGGAATCGCGTGCCGCTTATCGCAAAACGACTAGCACGAATTCACGCTCTGCGGCGGGTGCAATACGCAGTGTGCTGCTGCGCGGAGTGGCGTACAGGCTGTCCGAGAGGCGGTGAGCACCGCGCACGTTACCAGCTAAGCTCGCCGCCGGTCCCGCCGTCGCCCTTGTCTGCGCCGAATGTTGGCGTTCAGCAAACCGACTACGAGCGACCCTACGGCGTGCACGCAGCGGGCACGCCGTTGTACGGGATGCAAACGGTGGTGCGCGGAGTGGCGTACAGGCTGTCCGAGAGCGTGATCGGGCCGGTCATGAAATAGCCGAATGACGGCGAATAGCTGTACTGCACCTGCGCGAAGATCATGTAGCACGGATACGCGCCGCCGCAGGTATTCTGCGCGAAATTGGCCGGCAGATTGCTGTACGCCGCCCCCTGGGTAAGCGCGCTGCCGGTGGTCGGCGAGTAGCTCCAGCTTACCGTCGCCTGCGTGGCCGTCGTAGCCTTTATTTGGCTAATGACCACGACGGCCGGCGCACTCGAATAGGGAGCGAGCACCTTCGCGGTCGCGCTGGTTATGGTCGTCATGTCGGCCGTTTGGATCGTCGGATATTGATTGGTGATGGCGGCCAGCGTGTAGGTCGCCGATCGCACCTTCATGTAAATGGCGATCCCGGTTCCGGCGTCGAATGACGCCAGCAACATCAGCAAAAGAATCGGCACAACCATGGCAAATTCGATCGCCGCGACGGCACGCCGCGATGCGACAAAACGGCGAAAGACGCTGGCCAGGCGGGGCATCACGACGAATAGGGCTCCACGCGGAAGGCGCTCACCCCCATCATTTCAGATGCACTGTTCGGCAGATTGGCCAGGACAAAGCCCAACGGGCCGCTGACCACCGACCATTGGTAGACCAACATGACCACCATGACTTCGCCGGGGGTGCCGGGATCGAACGGCCAGGTCGTGATCGGCTGGCCGTTGTTGTACAAAGCCGGCGCCGACGTGTTGGCGGAGGAAAAAGACGCGTAATTCTGCACACTGACGATGACGTTGCTGCACGTGAACAGCGCCTGGATCTCCGGACAGATCTTGGTCTGGATCGTCGACGCGCTCCAACTGCCGTTCTGCGCCTGCCCGGTCATGAAGTAGCGGGCCGCCTGCGACGCCGCATTTTGCAAGGTCTGCTGGGCGAACAAGAAGACCGCCACCTGCATGATGGCGAGCAGCGTCGCCAGAAAGAACGGGGCGATCAGGGCGAATTCGACCGCCGTTGCACCGTGCCGGGCACGGGCAAAGCGGCACGCGATATCGCGAAGCCTAACCATCTGGTCACCGGATCCGAGGTTTGCCGTCCTCTGATCGCATGCAAAGCCTTGATTTTTCGTTGTCCGGAACGCAAAGCCGCAAGGCGTACAGCGTTAACGCCTTATTGACGGCGACGATCAAACGCTCAAACCACGGGCGCGGTCGCGCTATTGCTCGAGCACCAGCTTGCCGCCGCTGTATTCGAAGCGGCGCAGCCGCGACAAGAACGACAGGCCGAGCAGATTGTCGCTCAGGGCCGCGTCCGGCAGGACGAGGGCGGCGACGTCACGCACGACAAGATCGCCGACCTCGACGGAATCCAGGGTCGTGGGCGCCGCGCGCACGGTTCCGTTCGCGGTCCTGACCTCCTCGACGAAGTCGTTCCGTGCCGGGTGGATGCCGAGCCGCGCCGCATCGGTCGCGGTGAGCGCGATCACCGACGCGCCGGTATCGACCGTGAAGCTCAGACGGCGGCCATCGACGCGCGCGTCCACCTGGAATTGGCCGCGCGCGTCGCGCGGCACGACGACTGAGCGCGAATAGGCCGCCTCGGCGGCCGCCGCGGTCGCAGGCGCCGCGGTCCGCACGACCGATGCCGGCGTGTCGGCGATTTGCCTGGCATAACGCGGCACCACGACGCTCGCGGTCAGGGCAAGGGCGGCGAAGACGAGGACGGAACGCATCCGATGACCCGCGTTGTTCGCCGCTATCCCATCATCCGGCGGCGAACGGCCGGCTAACGCGCCGGGCCCGCGGATCGATTTTGCTGGGCGCTGGTCAATGGGCGATTAAGCCGATTGCTCGCGTTCGAATGATTGCGGGACGCCGCCGCTACGTTCGCGGTCATTTGACCAGCCGCGCGGTCGCAATGGCCTGCTGGAACAGTCCCTGCATCGCCGCCGTGATGTCTCCGTCCGTGGTCACCGAGAAGAACAGGCCCGGCGACGCGCAGCTCTGCATATTGGGAGCGATTTTGCTTTGAAAGGGCGCGATCCAGTTATTGTACCAGGTGTTGGTCGGAAGCGGCAGATAGTCGGTGTACACGACCGCGATGAGAATGCCGCGATTCTTTACCGTCGTGCACCACGTCGTGTTGAAGGGCTGCTGGCAGCGGTTGCTGCCGCTGAGCGACTGCGAGCACGTCGTCGAGACCTCGTCGTCGACGCCGTCAGATACAATGAACAGCACCTCTTGCGGCGTGCTGCTCGGCGTGCCGGTTCCCGGCGCCGGCATGATGCCGTTGATTTGCGACATCGCGGTTTCGAAGTTCGTATCGGTGTCGCTGTTGTTGTTCGTTTTGGTGAGCCAGTTGTTGGAGTAGACTTCGGTCACGTTGATATTGGCGGCGGCCGTCTTGGCGTTCGTGAGATTCGACGTCAGCAGCTGGATGGTGTTGAGGCCCGAATTGGCGAAGGTGTAGATCGCCATCTGGTATTGCGTGTTCGACCCCTCGGTCGCCGACGCCGTGGTCATCAGCGACTGCGTCGCGCTCGCCAGATTCTGCATCCGCGTCACCACGCCGAGATTGTTCGCGAGCGTGTAATTGTCGATGCCGCCGGGATTTCCCAGATTGTCGGCGGCCGGATTGGATTCGTGACAGGCGAAGGCGCAGCCGCCCTGGGCCGAAGTGTTGGCCACCATCGTGTTGATGCCGGCGGTCGTGGCGGCGATGTTCATGGACGGGGAGTTGTCGAGCAGCAGATAGAAATTGATGTTGGTCGACAAGCCGGCCTGCGCGGTCGACTGGCCGGTTACGGTCGTCGTCGGGATGCCGACGATGCCCATGAAGGTGTTGGTTTTCGTCGCCGAGTAACTGACGACGGCGGTGCGGCCGGTGGTGCCGTCGGTGACGGCCGCGGTCACGTTGTTGACCGTCACGTTGGTGAGGTTGCCGGCCTCGGCATTGAAGACGTTGGTCGCCGTAGTCTGGGCCACCGCCGGCGTGGTCGTTATCGCCTGGTGATCCACGGCGGCAAGCGCAGCCGTATCGGCGACCGCGTCGAGCTTGGACTTGGCCATGCCCGCCGAGCCGTAGTCGATTCCGGCGCCGACGGAAAAAATCAGCGGGACGGCGGCGATCGCCGCGAATGTGGCCATCGAACCGGACTGATGCGGCCCGAAGCGTCGTATGCGGCCGATCGCGCCGCGAAGGTGGCGAGTGATGTTGCGCATTGGCGGAATCCCAGCTGCCCAAGGCCTGGATACCGCTCTTAGATTCAAGGTCTAAACACGTCGTGAAATTACCTAGTCGATATTCGTTATGACCGCGCAACGCCATTGGTGACAATTCTGAATGAAACGCGCAACCGGCCGGTAACAATGTGCGATCCGCGCCGGCCGGCCTGTCTCAGGGATGACAGCGCAGCAAGCCGCTCCAATCGCAATATCCAAAACCGATCCGGCAACAGCCGAAGGATCCGCGCGAGCAGTAGTAGAATTGGTAATCAAATCCGCAGTGATTGGAGCAATAGGCGCGAGCAGGATCGGCGTCGAAAACGCAGTGGTTGCGGAAACGCCGCGGAAGCATCCGCGGGCTCTGCCAGTCCGCCTTGATGACCAGACCGTTTGCCGGCAGGCGCGCCCAGCTGCCGGCTGGCGTGGCGGACGCGCAAGCGAGGCACGCGAGCAGGGCGAGCGCAACGATTTTCACCGCTTTCATCTCAATCTTTCCGCTAAAGGGAACGAGCCGGCGCCAGCAATATCAGATCGCCGCGGCGAGAGAAATCGTCGCGACGTCAACTCTTGCCTTGCTCCACGCCCGGCAAGACCGACGGCGCGCTCTCCGCCGGCACGACGATGGGCGGTCCTTCCTCGGCCGCGGCCACGGCCGCTTGCGCGCGCGCCGGCGGCCATACATTCGTTCCCGGCGCCGGGCGGAGCGGCAGGCGGATGGTAAAGCGCGCGCCGTCGCCTTCGCTTGCTGTCCACCTCGACGCGGCCGCCGTGCAGCTCGACCGCCATCTTTACCAGGTAGAGACCGACCCCGGTGCCGACGATTCCGGAAACGTTGCTGCCGCGGTGATAGCGTTCGAACAGATGAACAAGGTCGGCGGCCGGGATGCCGATGCCGCGATCGGAAATCCTGACAACGACGTCGCCGGCGGCGACCTCGGCCTCAACCGCGATCGCGCCGCCATGCGGCGAATATTTGACGGCGTTGGAGAGAACGTTGCTGAACACCTGGAACAGGAGCTTGGCGTCACCGGCCATCGGCATCGGCGTCGTGCGCGACTTGCTCGGTGATTTGCGCGCCCGGCGTCATCTCACGGTGCACCTGGCAGACCTCGTGCAGCAGCGCCGCCATATCCATCTCGGCGGGATGAAAATACGGCGCGGCGCCGCCGTCGATCAGCCGGGCGGAGTTGAGCAGATTGTCGATCAAATGCGTCAGCCGCAGCACCGCGGCGCGAACCTTGCCGGCGCGCTCGCCGATCTCGTCGGCCGTGACCGAGTCCTTGGTCTTGATCAGGCGGCGGGCGTGGCCGTCGATGATGGTCAAAGGCGTGCGGAACTCGTGCGACGCCATCGAGACGAAATTCCGCTGCAGCAAAGCCAAGCGCTGTTCCTGCGCCAACCGCTCCTTGAGCATCGCCGTTTGGCGGGCGAGCATGCGCTGGCTGCGCATCAGCTCGATCGCATTCTTGCGAAAGACGACGGCGGCCTGCGCCATCTCGCCGATCTCATCGCGTCTTTCGGTCTCGCGGATATCGATGTCGGTGTCGTTGGCCGCCAGCCGGCGCATGCGGTCGGCGAGATGCAGAAGCGGAGCCGAGATCGAGCGGCGGATATGGACAAGGGCGGCGACGACCATCACGCCGGCGACCACCATGGCGAGAAGGATGAGCCAGAACGCCTGCCAATAGGCGACGCCGAGACGGTCGCTGGCGACTTGCGCGTCGGCGACCGCCTGGTCGGTCAGCTGGCCGAGCGTGTCGCTGGCCGCGTCGTAGGCCTTCCGCGAGGCGCCGGCGTAGATCGCCAGCGCTTCCGCCTTGCGGCCGGTGCGTGACAGCACCAGGATCTGGTTGACGATGGCGCGATAGTCGGTCCAGCGCTCCTTGAAGCGGCCGTAGAGATCGTCTTCGGCTGCATGACGCCGGATCCGCTCGAAGCCACGCTCGGCGTCGGCGATCGAGCGGTCGAGCCCGGCCATCTCCGCTTCGGTCGCCGCGATCTCCGGGGCGTCCGACGAAAGGAGGTTGCTGCCCTCGATCGCGCGGAAGTCCGAGGTGAAATTGTTGAGATCGCCGAGGACGCGGGTCGTCGGCAGCCACAGCTCGGCCACGTCGGCGGACAGCCGGTTGAAATTGCTCAGCCGCCAGATGCTGAACAGGCCGAGAACGACGACCAGAAAGAAGAAGACCAGGAACACCCCGGTAAGGTGAGACCGGATCGAACGCGGCTGCCGCATGGACGGGCCATCGCTGAGTAGAGGCACCCTGGAACCGCAACGGCGGTCTCTTCAGGTCCGGCATCTGTATCGAGCTATATACGAGGCCGGCTCCGACCGGAACCTCATTCCGGTTAATTGCCTCAGCTGGGTTAAATTCAGGCTCGATTCGCGCTACCCATTGGCGACCATGCCCGAAGCGCAGAAGAAGATCCTTTGCATCGAGGACGATCGCGAGACCGCGGCGCTGATCGCCGAGGAGCTTGTCGATCGCGGCTACGCGGTCACGCTGGCGCATGACGGCCGCGAGGGCTTCGCCGCTATCTTGAAGACGATGCCCGATCTGGTGCTGTCGGACATCAGCATGCCGATCATGTCCGGCTTCGAGCTCCTGGAGCGGCTCGTGGCGCTGGCGCCGCGGTTCGCGAAAATGCCTTTCGTGTTCCTCACCGCGCTGACCGACCGGGACAACGAACTCAAGGGTCGCCAGCTGGGCGCGGACGACTACGTCACCAAACCGATCGACTTCGAGGTGCTGGCGACGATCATCACGGCGCGGCTCGCCGGCGTCGCGCGCACCGAGCTATGGCCCAAGCTCGTCGCCCTCAATGATCGCGAGGTCGAGGTCCTGACCTGGGTCGCGCGCGGCAAGACCTCGCTCGAGATCGCGCAGATCCTCGGCTTGACCAAGCGCACGGTGGATTTCCACACCGACAACGCGCGCGCCAAGCTCAGCGCCAAGACGCGCACCGAAGCCGCCATCAAAGCCGCCACCGGGCGCCTGATCGAGCCTTAAATCCCGTACCAGACGGCGAAAATGCAGATCAGCGCAAAGGGCACCGCGGCGAGGCCGAGATAGAGCCAAGTGCGATAACTGTTGGCGTCCACCGGCGTCCTGAGAGCCTGGATCACAATGCCGGCGCAGACGGCGATGCCCAGCGCCAGCCGGACGAGATCCCAAGGCGTGTCGTAGACCGTCCAAATGGTCTCGTTCTGAGGCATGCTGACGAGCACCGTCAGCACGAGCAGACAGGCGATGAACGCCGCGCGCAACGCGATGCCGGCTACGCGCAAACCCGGGGAAATGTTCTTGGAATTCCCGGATTCCGTGTCAGGGAGACTCTCCATTTGAGGTCATCCGTTGGCTCCTCGAATCCTTATCGCAAGCAAAGATAAGACGGTTCGCGCACGAAATATACATCCATAATGTATGCAACGAGCGACCAATATGTATGCAGATGAAGCGGAACGGCGGCCGACTGGAACGCTAGTGCTTGGGCCTAATCGTCGTGCCGTTGATGCCGGAAGCCGGTTTGGCCGGCCCGCCCAGTTTCGCCGGACCGGAACCTAGCCGAGACGCGTCGGTGCCGCTGATGGTCGCGCGATTCGGCGGCACGATGGTCGCCGGCGCGTTCGCGTGCGGCCGAAAAAATTTCTGCCCGTTGCGATTGGCCTCGGCGACGCGCAGCGCCGGCGCTGGCGCCGAGCAACGCAATCGCCAAAACATGGACGGCGCTCAATCTCATCGTCTTCGCCATCGCCGCCTCATTCGTTCGCCGGCGCGCCCGCGGCGTCCGCCGACGGCGCTGCCCGGTTTTCCCGACGCACGAACAAGGTCTGCAGCGCCGGCACGACCACGAGCAACATGATCGGTCCGATCAGCATGCCGCCGACCACGACGGTGGCGAGCGGCCGCTGCACCTGGCTGCCGATGCCGGTCGAGATCGCCGCCGGCAGCAGACCGATGCAGGCCGACAGCGCCGTCATCAGCATCGGCCGCATCCGCTGTTCGGCGGCGTGAAACATCGCCTCGATCGGGCTCATGCCGGTCGCGCTCGCCTGATTGTAGTAGGTGATGATCAGGATGCCGTTCATGACCGACACGCCGAACAGCGAGACGAAGCCGATCGCCGCCGAGATGCTGAAAGTCAGGCCGGTGACGATAAAGCGCCAGGACGCCGCCGCCGACCGCGAAGGGAATGCCGGCGAGCGCCATCAGGCTGTCGCGCAACGAATTGAACAGGCCGTAGAGCAGCACCAGGATCAGAAGCAGGCTGATCGGCACGATCACCGCGAGACGGCTCTTGGCTTGCTGCAGCTCTTCGAACTCGCCGGCCCATACGATGCGATAGCCGGTCGGCAGCTTCACGTTCGCTGGCGATCCGCTGCTGCGCTTCGGCGACCGTGCTGCCGAGATCGCGGCCGCGCACGCTGAACTTGACCGGAATATAGCGCTCGTTGCGCTCGTGATAGATGTAGGAGGCGCCGGTATCGAGCGTGATAGTCGGCGAGCTCGCTGCAGCGGAATATAGGCATTGGCGCCGCTCGGCGTCTGGTAGCCGACCTTGATGTTGCCGACGGCGTCGAGGCTGTCGCGATACTCGGGCGGCAGCCGCACGGTCACGCTGAACTGGCGATCGCCCTCCAAGAGCGTGGTCGCCGTGCGTGCCGCCCATCGCCGCCTGCACGACGGTGTTGACGTCGCCGGTATTGAGGCCGTAGCGGGCCGCCTTGTCGCGATCGACCTTGATGTTCAGGTTCGGCTGGCCGAGGACGTGGAAAATTCCGAGATCGGTGATGCCTTTGACCTGCGCCATCTCGCTGCATCACGCGTTTGCGCAAGCTGCTCGAGCTTGGTCAGATCGCGGCCGATGATCTTGACCGAATTGGCGCCTTTGACGCCGGAGAGCGCCTCCTCGATGTTGTCCTGGATGTACTGGGAAAAGTTGAACTCGATGCCGGCGAATTCGTCGGCGAACTCCTGCTTGCAGCTGGGCGATCAGCTTGTCCTTGGTCATGCCCGTCGGCCATTCGTCGAACGGCTTCAGCGGCACGAACAACTCGACGTTGGAGAACGGCGATGCGTCGCTGCCATTGTCCGGCCGGCCGTGCTGGGAGACGACGGTGATGACTTCCGGATGGCGCAGCAGAATCTCGCGCATCTTCGTCGTCGACCGGCATCGCCGGCCTCCAGCGAGATCGTCGGCGGCATCGACGCGCGGATCCACAGATTGCCTTCCTCGAGCGCCGGCAGGAACTCGCTGCCGAGCCGCGACGCCAGCAAGCGCGGCGATGAGCAACAGAAATGCCGCGCCGATCGCGACCATGGTCCGGCGGTGGCGAGCGACCAGCGCAGCACCGGCGTGTAAATCGCGGCGCAGCGCGCGCACGACAATGGTCTCGGTCTCCTCGACGTGCTCGGGAAGCAGGAACGAGGCCAGCACCGGCGTGACCGTGAAGGTCGCGAGCAAGCGCCCCGACCAGCGCGAAGCCGTAGGTTCGCGCCATCGGACTGAAGATCTGGCCTTCGACGCCCTGCATGGTGAACAGCGGAACGAACGCCGCGACCGTGATCGCGGCGGAAAAGAAGATCGCCTTGTCGACCTGCAGCGCGCTGGCCAGGATCATCCGCAGCCGATCGGTCCAGCTGCGGCGCCGCCGGATCGGCGGAGCTGGTCGGATCGGCGCCCCAGCGTCCCTCGGCGAGCTGCTCGCAGCAGCCGTTGCCGTTCCGCCGGGCTCGCCTGGAAATTCCGAAAGATGTTCTCGACCAGGATCACCGCCGAATCGACGATGATGCCGAAATCGACGGCGCCGACCGACAGCAGGTTGGCGTCCTCGCCCGGTCAGCACCAGGATGATGACGGCGAAGAACAGCGCGAACGGAATGTTGACGCCGACGATGATGGCGCTGCGCAAATTGCCGAGAAAGATCCACTGGATGAGAAAGACCAGCAGACAGCCGAAGATGAGATTGTGCAGGACCGTGTGGTGGTGACCGTCACCAGCGTGGTGCGGTCGTAGTAGGGAACGAGCTTCACCCCCGGCGGCAGCGTGCCGTCGGTGTTCATCTTCTCGATCTCGGCCTTGATGCGCGGGACGACGTCATTGGTGTGCAGCGTGCGGCCCATGACCACGATCGCCAGCGACGACGTCGTCCTCGTGATCGCGTCCGGCGATGCCGAGCCGCGGCACGTAGCCGACCGAGACCTTGGCGACATCCTTGACCTGCACCGGAACGCCGTTCGACTGCGCCGAGCACGACGTTCTCGATGTCGTCGACGTGGTAGCCCTGGGTCAGATCCTCGTTGCCGCCGCTGTCGAAGAGGCCGATGCCGCGAATGTTCACCGATTGCTGGCCGACGGTGATCTCGCGGCCGCCGACATTGATGTTGGCGTTGCCGAGCGCGGTGATCACCTGCGGCATCGTGACGTTGTAGGCGTCGAGCTTGTGCAGATCGACCTCGACGTCGTACTCCTTGGTGGTGCCGCCCCAGGTGTTGACCTGCACGACGCCCGGAACGGTCAACAGCCGCCGCTGCACGATCCAGTCCTGCACGGTGCGCAGATTGGTCAGCCCGAAATGCGGCGGACCGACCACCTGATAGCGATAGATCTCGCCGACCAGGCTCGATTGCTGGATCTGCGGCACCTGACGTTGCTCGGCAGCCTGACGTTCTGCTGCAGGCTGATCGCCGCCTGCGTATAGGCGAAGTAATAGTCGACGCCGTATTTGAAGGTGACGCGCACGAAGGACAGGCCGTAGAACGAGGTCGAGCGGATATTGTCGACGCCGGGCGTGGCGGCAGAGGCCGACCTCCATCGGGATCGTGTAGTAGCGCTCCATCTCCTCGGCGGAGAGGCCGGCGGCCTGCGCGGTGATCTCGAGAATCACCGGCGCGGGATTCGGATAGGCCTCGATGTTGAGCCTGGAGAAGGCGATGAGCCCGCCGCCGATGAAAACCAGCAGGCCCAGCAGAACGATCGGACGCCGCGTCAGCCCGAATGCGAGCATGCCCTTCAGCACGGCGTCAGCTCGATTCGCTCGCGCGCGCGTCATCACTGCGACGCCGCGGTCGCCAGCGTGTTGCTGAGGAACAGCGCGCCCTCGGTGGCGACCAGTTCGCCGACCTGCACGCCTTCGAGAATTTGCCGGTAGCCGTCGTGCTGCTCGCCGATCTTGACGGTCCGCCTGGTGAACCGCCGGCGGTCGGCGGTGACCCACACCGTCATGCGTGCCATCGCCTTCGCGCACCACGCCGTCGAGCGGAACGGCCGGCGAGCGCACCGGCGCCCGACGCTGATGACGAAATTCGCGAACATGCCGGAACGCAGTTCGTGCTGCGGATCGTTGATCTCGGAGCGAACCAGCACGCGGCGCGTGTTCGGGATCGACGGTCGCGCCGATCGTGGTGATCTTGCCGTCGAACACGCGAGTCGGGAAACGCGGCGAGCGTGACCTGCACCTGCTGGCCGACGCGGAATGCCGGGCTGTCGGCCTCGGCGACATTCGCCAGCATCCACATCGTGTCGATGTCGGCCACCGTGTAAGGAGCCGGCGGATTGCCCGGCTGCACGAACAGACCCGGCGCCGCATTGCGCGCCGTGATCCGGCCGGTGATCGGGCTCGGCACGACGAGCGTCGGATCGGCGCTGCGTTCGGCGACGATGCGGTCGATCTCGGCATCGGTCTTGCCGAAGATGCGCACCGCATCGCGCGCCGCCCGCAGATTGCCTTCGGCGGTCTGCTGATCGGAGATCGCTTGTTCGAGGTCGTGCTGCGAAACCGCCTTGGTCGTATAGAGCTCGCGCAGGCGCGCCAGATTGCGCGTGGTCAGGTCGGCAACGCCTGCCGCCGCGATCAAGGTCGACTCGGCCTGCAGCAGATCGGGGCTGTCGATGGTGAACAGCGTCTGCCCCTTCTTCACGTCGTCGCCGATCGAGGCGAACAGCGCGATGATCCGCCCCTGATACGGCGTGAAGACCTGCACCGACAGCTCCTCGTTGAAGTCGATGCTGCCGACCGCCTCCTTCTCGACCGGAAAGTCGCGCTCCTCGACCGGCGCGACCTTCACCGAGGCGAGCTGCGAATCCGACAGATCCACGCTGTCCCGATCGCGGGCGGCCTCATGCGGTGCATTGGACCGCTCGGCATTGGCTGTCGTGGTCGCCCCGACTGGCGATTTCGCGCCGTCGCGTGGGTGCCACGCCCAATAGCCAACGACCGCGACGGCGATAGCCGCGCCGGCGATCGCCACTCTCAGCCGGCTGCTGGTCGTGCGGGGGGCCATCGTCAGACGTTTCCACAGGTCACGGGAGAGGCCGCGACATGGCCATTCTTCAGGCCCCCGCGGTCTACTGTGATTAATCACAGGACTGGCATTAATCTCACTGTACAGCGCGACTCATGACAGTTTATCACGGATAGACTTTCTCTCTCCGCGCGCCGGGGCCGGCGATCTGGCTGGGTGTCGGGGCCGATCGGATCGCTTGGTGTCGGGGCCGATCGGGTCGCCCTGTAGCCGCCGGTGAATAATGTACAGTGTGGCCAGCCGAACACAGCCAGTGGCGGCTAAATCGGAAATAATGCCGGATCGGGCGTTTCGACCTCGTGCGTCCGTTGCCATAGTCCCCATTCCAAATGTTGTACGTAGCGGCCAGGTGGTTTTCTGCAGGTGCCACCGCACTCGCGGCAGCGACCCTCTTGGCAAGCTGCGCGGTCGGGCCGGACTTCCTGCATCCCGCCGCGCCCGAGGTCACCCGCTATACGCGCGAGCCGCTCGCCGGGCAGACCTCCGCGACCGATGCGCCGACCGGCCGGCCGCAGCGGTTCGTCGAAGGCCGCGACATTCCGCAGAAATGGTGGGTGCTGTTCAAATCGCCGGCGCTCAACGCCTTGATCGAGCGCGCGCTGCGCAACAATCCCGATCTGCAGTCGGCCTTGGCGACGTTGCGCGCGGCGAAGGAAGCGGTCTGAGGCGCAGAAGGGAAAGTATCTTCCCGCTGGTCCAGGCGAACTTCAATCCGACGCGCAAGCGCACCTCGGCGGCGCTCTCGCCGGTCCCCGCCTCGGGCGCCAGCATCTTCGATCTCGATACCGCGCAGGTTCTGGTGTCCTACACATTCGACGTCTGGGGCCTCAACCGGCGCACGGTCGAATCGCTGCAGGCGCTGGCCGACACGCAGCGCTTCCAGGTCGAGGCGGCCTATCTGGCGCTCACCGCGAATATCGTGGTCGCCGCAATCACCGAGGCCTCGCTGCGCGGGCAGATCGACGCCACCAACCAGCTCATCGCGATCAACAGCAAGATGGTCGATACCTTCCGCGAACGGCTGGAAAAAGGCTTCGCCAACCGCAGCGACCTCGCCACGCAGGAGGCCGCGCTCGCCCAGGCCAAGGCGACGCTGCCGCCGCTGCGCAAGGCGCTCGCGCAGCAGCGCGACCTGCTGGCGGCTCTCGCCGGGCATCTATCCGAGCGAAGGGCCGCGTGAGTCGTTCAAGCTCGCCGATCTGCACTTGCCGGCCGATCTGCCGGTCAGCGTGCCCTCGCAGCTGATCGAGCAGCGGCCCGACGTGCGCGCGGCCGAAGAGCAATTGCACTCGGCAAGCGCGCAGATCGGCGTCGCCACCGCGAACCTGCTGCCGAACTTCACCATCAACGGCAATGCCGGTTACACGAACACGGCGCTCGCCAGCTTGCTGGCGCCGCAAAATCTGTTCTGGACGCTCGCCGGCAACGCCACGCAGACGGTCTTCGACGGCGGCACGTTGCTGCACCAGCTTGCAGGGCGCGAAGGACACCTATGAAGCGGCGGCGTGGACCTATCGCGGCACGGTCATCGGCGCCGTGCAGAACGTCGCCGACTCGCTGCGCGCACTGCAAAACGACGCCGATGCCTTGCGGGCCGCGCGCGATTTCGAACGCGCCGCCAAGATCAGCTTCGATCTCGCGCAGCAACAGATGCAGAGCGGCAACGCCAACGTGCTGCTGCTGCTCAACGCGCAGCAGACCTATCTGCAGGCGACCATCCAGGTGGTGCAGGCGCGCGCCGCGCGGCTTGCCGACACGGCGGCGCTGTTTCAGGCGCTCGGCGGCGGCTGGTGGAATCGCGTCGAGCCGCTGAGCGAAAAGGTGCTCAATGTCGGCACCGGGCAGACGGAAGCGGTCGTCGACAAGGACAAGGGATTCCTGTGGGGCTTGTGGCCCCTTCCCTAGCCGTGTCTGCGCGGCGCAGTTCTCCGCACGCTTCCCTAAGCCGCGCGGCGGCCGCCTGCGCTTCGGCGAAATGGGCGTCACGCCCGGCGAAGGCCATCGAACGCCTGTAAGTCGAGGCGGCGCGCGAAAGATTATCCGCGCTTTCGGTCAGCCGCCTCAAGCTTTACGCCGTGTCGCGCGCCGCTAAATGTTGATCTTCCTCCAAACCATAAACCCGCGTTGGCGAACCTGGGCGCGGGGCTCGTTTCTTGGTCGCGGCGTCGTCCGCTAGGCGCCAGACCCTTGAACAGATGCTGACGGCCGCGTCCGCGCGGTGCGCTTGGCGGCGTTTCGGGCCAATCGATTTCAAGAACGCCCTCGAACGCCCGTCGCAGGCGGGGATTATCAATTCTCTTTATTTGATGTCGCAAGCTAGCAAGCTTTTCGGGATGGTCGGCGGCGGCGATCGCATCGCAGAACTCGATGCTTGTCCTGACAAAAAATCCAAATTGTGTTCCACGAAAACTGGAGCCGGGCCTATCCATTTGCCGAGCAACGGCCATGACGAAGGCGCGGTTGGTCTGCTCCGGCGTTATCGCGAAACGCAGAATGGCAAATAGCCAACCCTCTATCTTATGCAACTCCTCCGGCGCCTTTATGCGCCGGCGCCTGGGCATTGTTCGGGCCACCGCACTCGCTCCTCACGCAGCATTCGCGAGGCAACCACAATCATGACGGCGCGCGGCAATGACAAAACCTGTTCCGCATGTCGCTGCTGATTGGATGTGAAATGCCAATCGCTCCAGCGCCAGCTGGATTGGCTTACCGCGCTGTCCACTAACCGTATCTATCCAGACCACGATCGTCCCCTGAGCGCAGAGTCGCGATACGACTCGAGCCAACAATGCTTCAAGCGCGTTGACGGAGTGTGGTCCCGCTACCAACGCGGCATCGTGCTGGACGTGAGAAACGGCGGAGTCGGCCAGCGCCGCTACGCGCGAGAACCCGCGGCCATGCAAACCGCGATAGATATCCAGACTAGCGGCACCGGCAGCGATGACACGATGTGATTTTCCGACCAGCGCAAGCTGGATCATTGTATCCAATGTCGACTCGCTTATGCGACCTGCGGTGGAGATGAGCTGCTGCGTTTTGGTCACAGGGAGGCTCCTCTTAGCCGGCGGATTACGCGACCCGGCGGAGCCGCGGCGTGTCGGCAGCAATTTGCTGGCAAGGTGCCGCTGTAGGCTTCCGCGTCATGTCGAGCTCGAAAATTCCGGAAATTATGATGACGGCCTGCGCTCGACCCCCATTCTCGGACCGAACGTATCGGAGCGCAGCGTCGCGATCGACAAATAGGCCGCCGCGGACTCCGTTTTGCTCCTGCACGACCCAGTTTCCCTGTTGGTCCTGACCCATCATAAAGGGCGGGAATTGATGCCACGAAGGAGATTCGGCCTCTTTTGCGTGGATCATTCACCTTCTCCCCTAAAAATATTTCGTCTGATGGCCATTGGAGGCGGATATTCCAGTATGAGCGTGGCCATCTTGCGCAGCACCGCGTCGAGCCATGCCGCAAGCGGATTGCCGTGGTTTTCCACGTCGAGTTCAAAGCGTTCGCTCAGCAGCATCGTCGCGCATCCGGCCGGCGCGCCGCGCTTGGCCACGAACCGCAGCGCCGAGCGCTTAAGCAGGAAAATTCCGCCGGCTCGCCCCTCCGCCTCGCGCGCCACCCACAAGCCGGCTTTGTTCCTTCCGATGAAGTAGAGCGGGATCAATTCGCTGAGAATGCTTGGATCGGGCCGACGGGGGAACTTGCTGACCGTGGGAGCTGACGCACCGCGCGCCAGTAGGCTGCGGTCAAACGTCCGCTGCTTCCCATTCACGATGAGACTAATGCCGCGCAGGGGTTGACACTTCGCGTCGATCGTTTCGGCCGGTCTGCCCATAGCCACGGCCATGTTTTATGCCGGATGGCGCGGTGCGCGATTGATCCTGATTGCGGCCGGCGCTCTTGCGGGTTTGTGCATGAGCCGACGACAGCGATCGATCTCGCGCTTGCAACGCCGGAGGGTGACTTCGGGGATGGTTCGTTTCGTTCGTTCGGCCAGATAGTCGTCGAAGGCCTGCACAAGCTTTGACCAAAATCCCGGCGCCGTCCGTGCGGTACTTGCCGGGTCGGGTTCACTACGAGCTGGACTGGTGCGCATTGGAGTTCCTCGCGCTATCGTTGCCTGAGACTGAACGTGCTTCCGATCGCATATAAATTCGAGACGACATCGCACCCTTTGTCATAAAGGCGGCATAGTGACGTGACTGAATGTCAGAGCGCATCGCGGACCGCTCAGGCGAAACTGTCACAGCAGAACATTCGCTGCGATGACGCCGCGACAGACGGGACCGCGGACTTCATCTCGGCTGCAGCACTGCGCCGCCGCACCTCGATCACGGCTCTCAAGATGGCCAGCGCCAGCACCTCGTGACTGGCTTCAGCGGTATCGTCGACGGCAATAGGGAGGTTTGGCTGCCGCGACAGCGAGCAAGCCCATTCGCCAGCCTCGCAAGCAAGGCGCCTGACGGTCCATGCTGGCATTTCAAGCTCGACGAGAGCCAGCGCAGCTTCCGCCCAGGCGCCGGCTTCGATCAGTCGTTCGAGCCGGGCAGCCAAGCCCGACCCTTTGAGCGCCGGCAACCGCGCGCAGGCGCCTTGCGTCACCTTGGAGAATAGGCCGGCCGTGGGCGCCAAGGCTAGTTGGAGCGCCTCATCGGCCCGCTCGATCAGAACCGCGCGATCGCCAGCAAAAGCCATGAACATCATCTCGCTGTGCAGGCCTAACGGCCGCACCGGGTAAAATGGCGTCAAAGGCCATAAAGAAGCCAGACGGATCGATGCCCAACGATATTTAGACGGAATAAAGATTCGACCGGCTGCTCATAAAGATGGCCGGAGCGATCGTGATCCGTTTTTGTTGGGAGTCGAAGTCCTAGCGAGGACGGCGGCGTTTATGCCGCCTTTATAACGGGCGCAAACGTTCCGTCTGGATTTCAAATGCCCGCCTCTTCACATCCACCCCAGGAACGCCCGTCGCAAATGGCGCGAGCGAATTACGAACCAGACTATTTCAGTGGAGTAAACTATGCGCAATCAATTCAGAGATCGCGAAAACCGCGCTGGTTACTCCGCATTGGCAGCTGTCTTCGCGGTGCTGATGGTCGGAGTGCTAGCTAAGACCGATCTGGCCACGCACGGCTTTCATCTCACCCACTAGACTTGCCGCAATCTGGAAATTGACAAGCGGCAACCGATTGCGGCGAAAGAACTCGAGAGAGGTGATCGTACGCCAAGTATCGGCCAGAGATTGCCAAGATCCCGGCGCGAGGCTCGGGCTGGAAGCTGCCGAACGCGCCGGGAATGGCATTCTCCTGCATCGGCTCTCTCTCACTTTTCACCGCCGACAATCCCCTCGAGCGCGGCGAGGCGCTGCTGCAATTTTGTCACGTCGTCATCCGTTAGGTGCCCGGCGCACCCGGTCGCTACGCGCCGCCCTCGTTCGAGGAGCTTCGCGCGAAGATCGACATGCTCGGTGGTGCTTGCAATGTCGCTGAAGGCGCGCATGAGCCGCAAGCTTACCGCGACATCGGCAGCAGCATAGTGCTTGATCTGTTCGAACGCCGTGTCAAGCAAGCCGTCGAATGTCATCCAGGGCACGAATAGCCGCAGCACGTGCGGCGGCGCGTAATAGTGGGCCGGCGGCGGCATCCGCCTAGCCCACGCGATTATGATTCGGCTGAGCTGGTCCACGCAGCTGATCGCCGTGCTGGGATCGTTAACCGCCGGAGACATGGCGCGCAGTGCAATATCCACGATCTGGATGATCCCGAACTCAACATCCTGCTGCATGGTCCGTGTCGGGCCGATATCGAACGCGGCGGCAAGATAAATCGCGTGACCGGCCGGGACACGCTCGACCCTTGAGACGCGGGCGAGCGGAACGCCGGCTGGGACGAACTGGCCCACGCGACGCTCCAAATACAGGCAGATGCGGTAGGCCTTGGCCAAGTCGACCAGGTGCTTGATGTCGATATAACGGATATAGCCAGACCGTTGATTGAGGATCGTACCATCCGTTGCCGGCGCCGCCTCGCCCCGATCGGGCAACGTGAACGGACCTCGCGGATAGGGCATGAGCTCCTCGATAACCAACTCGGTCTCGCGCGCAATTCGATCGACGATGTGGTTGACACTGATCGATTGCGAGATGTGGTTGATGAAATAAATCAACCAACCAACGCAAATCAGAGCCAGCACCATGGCCCCGGTCACGGTCGCGACCGGCACGAACGGGTGCGGCAATGACCGCGCAGCCGGCAATGCCGCCATGCAGTAGGAGAAGGTTCCGAGGAAAATCCCGAGAGTCCATTGCGTGGTACGATCCCTGACGAAACTAATCAGAATGCGCGGCGAGAATTGCGTCGAGGCGAGCGTGAGCGTCATCAGCAGAATCGCGAATACGATCGACACGACCGTCATGATCGAAGTCGCGATGCTGGCGAGGATCATCTGAGCCACGCCCGGATCCTCGTGCGAGGGGAAAAGGATGTTGGGGATCCAGGCGCCGATCCCCGGCGCCGATTCTTCTAGAGAAGAAAGCGCTGCGCCAACAATTCCCAAGGCAACGGCGATCGCCAACGGCCGGATGAGGAAGCCGCCGCGAAGTGCGTACATCGCCGATTGGAATAGAACGGGGAGGCGCTCAAACATTCCGGGTCTAGTATCGGTCAAACATCGCTTGATTGTATCGCCGGCATTCGCCGGAGTCCTGCGAAGATCGGAGAAAGCGCGCGTGTCGCCGTCACGCCTTTTATTTCGCGCTTATTACAGCGGCGACAATTCTATCTGGAATTCCTACGAGCAGGCGTGCACATCATTCACCGGAGCCATAGCGCCCCAAGAGTTTACGTAGGCCAATGCGAGGGGGTCGGGGCATAGGCTCCACGGCATCGTTACCCAGCAACGGGCCGTGGGGCCTATTTTTTCAGTGATCTCCATGCGATGCGAGCGTCATCGCGCTGTCGCAAACGCCGGCTTATTTCCCTCAGTCGCTCGCCGACCTTTATGGAATTCCTATAACTTTTTTGTTCCGGTCGTCTCGAATTCCTATCCGATCGGTGACAGATAATCGCGCGCTGGAGGCGGAAATGTCGCGCGTCTTTGATCTGCGTCAAGGCTGCGCGCGGCGACATCGCATCTGCTTCCAATAAGGATTTTATTCGGAGCACTTCCATGATGGATGTCGTCGTGCTGGCGATCGGCTTGTCTTTTTCGCGCTGTCGATCGGCTACGTCTACGCCTGCGACCGGCTCTAAGGAGACCCGCCATGATCTTCGATTACTCGCTCGCCGGCGTCGTGACCGCGGGGCTGCTGGTCTACCTCATCTACGCCCTGCTCAAGCCCGAACTGTTCTGAAGGAATAGACGACCATGACCGTCATCGGCTGGGTCCAGATTCTGCTCTATTGCGCGATCATCGTCGCGATCACGCCGCCGCTCGGCGCCTACATGACCCGCGTCTTCAACGGCGAGCGCACGTTCCTCTCGCCGATCCTGCGGCCGGTCGAAGTCGCGATCTACAAGATCGCCGGCGTCGACGAACGCCAGGAGCAGCACGCGCGTGACCTACACGGTCGCCATGCTGCTGTTCCACGTCGGCGGCTTTCTCATTCTTTACGCGTTGATGCGCCTGCAGGCGCTCGCTGCCGTTCAATCCGGCCGGGCAGTCGGCCGTCGCCGAAGATCTGTCGTTCAACACGGCGATGAGCTTCATCACCAACACCAACTGGCAGAACTACGGCGGCGAAAGCACGATGTCCTACCTCGTGCAGATGCTCGGCCTGACGCATCAGAACTTCCTGTCGGCGGCGACCGGCATCGTGCTCGCGATCGCGCTCATCCGCGGCTTCGCGCGGCACTCGGTTCGCACCGTCGGCAATTTCTGGGTCGATGTCACCCGCTGCACGCTCTACATCCTCATCCCGATCTGCGTACCCTATGCGCTGTTCCTGGTCTGGCAGGGCATGCCGCAGACGCTCGGCGCCTATGTCGATGCGACCACGCTCGAGGGCGCCAAGCAGACCATCGCGGTCGGCCCGGTCGCCTCGCAGATCGCCATCAAGATGCTCGGCACCAACGGCGGCGGCTTCTTCAACGCCAACGCCGCGCATCCGTTCGAAAACCCGACCGCGCTGTCGAACTACGTGCAGATCATCTCGATCTTCGCGATCGGGGCGGCGCTGACCAACGTGTTCGGCCGCATGGTCGGCAATCAGCGGCAAGGCTGGGCCATTCTCGCCGTGATGGGCGTCCTGTTCATCGCCGGCGTGATCGCCTGCTATGCGGCCGAGGCGCACGGCAACGACGCGCTCAACGCGCTCGGTCTCACCGGCGGCAACATGGAAGGCAAGGAAGTTCGTTTCGGCATCGTCGGCTTCTGCGCTCTTCGCCGTCATCACCACCGCCGCCTCGTGCGGCGCGGTCAACGCCATGCACGATTCCTTCACCGCGCTCGGCGGCATGATCCCGCTGATCAACATCCAGCTCGGCGAGATCATCGTCGGCGGCGTCGGCGCCGGCATGTACGGCATGCTGCTGTTCGTCATCATCTCGATCTTCGTCGCCGGCCTGATGGTGGGGCGCACGCCCGAATATGTCGGGCAAGAAGATCGAGGCGAAGGAAGTCAAGATGGCGATGCTCGCCATTCTCGTCCTACCGCTGATGTACCTCGGCTGGACCGCCGTCGCGATGCTGGTGCCGTCCGCCGTCGCCGCCATGAATAATCCTGGGCCGCACGGCTTTACCGAAGTCCTCTACGCCTACACTTCGCAGGACGGCAACAACGGTTCGGCCTTCGCCGGGCTTAGCGCCAATACCTTATTCTACAATCTCAGCGGCGCGGTCGCGATGTTTGTCGGCCGGTTCTGGATGATCATCCCGACCATGGCGATTGCCGGCTCGCTCGCCGCAAAAAAATCGGTACCGCCGTCGGCGGGTACGTTCCCGACCACAGGCGGATTGTTCGTCGGCCTTGTCGTCGGCGTGATCGTGATCGTGGGCGGCCTCACCTTCTTCCCGGCGCTCGCGCTCGGCCCGATCGTCGAGCAGCTCGCCATCAACGCCGGCACTCTATTCTCATCCAATTAGGTTCGGAGCACTTCGATGGAAACCTCACACCTGCGCAAGAGCATGCCGGTGTCGGCGCTGTTCGATCCGAAGATCGTCGTGCCGGCCATTGGCTCCGCCTTCGTCAAGCTCAATCCGCGCACGCTGATGAAGAATCCGGTCATGTTCGTGCTCGAGATCGTCACGGCGCTGACAACCGTCATCTTGATTCGCGATCTGGTGACCGGCGGCGAGCACATCGGGTTCGAATTCCAGATCATACTGTGGCTGTGGTTCACCGTGCTCTTTGCGAATTTCGCCGAAGCCATCGCCGAGGGCCGCGGCAAGGCCCAGGCCGACGACGCTGCGTCGGCAGCGCACCGAAACCCAGGCCAAACTCCTGAGCGGCGCGGGCGACACGCAGAACTTTCGGCTTGTACCCTCGACCGATCTCAAGGTCGGCGACGTCGTGCTGGTTGAAGCCGGAGACACCATTCCATCGGACGGCGAAGTGATCGAGGGCATGGCCTCGGTCAACGAGGCGGCGATCACCGGTAAATCCGCGCCGGTGATCCGCGAAGTCGGGCGGCGACCGCTCCGCGGTCACCGGCGGCACCCAGGTGCTCTCCGATTGGATCCGGGTGCGCATCACGGCGGCGCCCGGCTCGACCTTCCTCGACCGCATGATCAGGCTGGTCGAAGGCGCCGAACGGCAAAAGACGCCGAACGAGATTGCGCTCAACATTCTGCTGATCGGCCTTACCATCATCTTCGTATTCGCGACTGCAACGATTCCGAGCTATGTCGCTTACGCCGGCAGCACGATTTCGGTCGTGATTCTGGTGGCGCTGTTCGTGACGCTGATTCCGACCACGATCGGTGCGCTCCTCTCGGCGATCGGCATCGCCGGCATGGACCGTCTGCGTGCGGTTCAACGTGCTGGCGATGTCGGGCCGCGCCGTCGAGGCCGCGGGCGACGTCGATACGCTCCTCCTCGACAAGACCGGCACCATCACGCTCGGCAACCGCCAGGCGACCGAATTCAAGCCACTGCGCGGCGTGACCGAGCAGGAATTGGCAGACGCCGCGCAATTGGCGTCGCTCGCCGACGAGACGCCGGAGGGCCGCTCCATCGTCGTCCTGGCGAAAGAAAAATACGGCATCCGCGGCCGCGAGCTTGCGGAGATGAAGGCGAACTTCATCCCATTCAGCGCCCAGACCCGCATGAGCGGCGTAGAAATCGGCTCTTCCTGGGTCCGCAAGGGCGCGGTCGACGCGATTTTGAACTTTCTCAATACGTCGCCGGCTGCCGTCGGCGCCGGGCGGCGCGGTGCAGGCGCTGCGTCCGAACGTCAGTGCTGAGACCGTGCGCGATGTCACTGCAATCGCGGACGCCATCGCGAAGTCAGGCGGCACGCCGCTCGCGGTCGCCAAGGACGGCAAATTGCTCGGCGTCATCCACCTCAAGGACATCGTCAAGGGCGGCATCCGCGAGCGCTTCGCCGAGCTGCGCCGCATGGGCATCCGCACGGTCATGATCACCGGCGACAATCCGATGACGGCCGCGGCGATTGCGGCCGAAGCCGGCGTCGACGACTTCCTCGCCCAGGCGACGCCCGAGGAAAAGCTGCGCCTCATCCGCGACGAGCAGGCCAAGGGCAAGCTCGTCGCGATGTGCGGCGACGGCACCAACGACGCGCCGGCGCTGGCGCAGGCCGACGTCGGCGTCGCCATGAACACCGGCACGCAGGCTGCGCGCGAGGCCGGCAACATGGTCGATCTCGACTCCAATCCGACCAAGCTGATCGAGATCGTCGAGATCGGGAAGCAGCTGCTGATGACCCGCGGCGCGCTCACCACCTTCTCGATCGCCAACGACGTGGCGAAATATTTCGCCATCATCCCGGCGATGTTCGTCGCCTTCTATCCGCAGTTACAGACCCTGAACATCATGCACCTAGCGACGCCGCAGAGCGCGATCCTCTCCGCGATCATCTTCAACGCGCTGATCATCATTGCGCTGATCCCGCTGTCGCTGAAGGGGGTCCGCTATCGCCCGATCGGCGCCGCGCCCGCTGCTGCGGCGCAATCTCTGGATCTACGGCGTCGGCGGCGTGATCATCCCATTCATCGGCATCAAGGCGATCGACCTCGTCGTCACCGCCTTGAACCTCGCCTGAGGAGAACAGAGCTATGCTCCGAGAAATCCGTCCCGCCATCGTCGTCCTCGTCGCCCTGACGCTCGTTACCGGTCTTGCCTATCCGTTGGCGATAACCGGCATCGCCCAGATCGTCTTTCCTCGCCAGGCGCAAGGCAGCATGATCGAGCGCGACGGCCACGTCGTCGGCTCGGCGCTGATCGGGCAGACCTTTGCGGACGACAAATACTTCCACGGCCGGCCATCGGCGACGACCGCCCCGGACCCCAACGATTCGACGAAATCCGTTGCTGCGCCTTACAACGCGGCGAATTCCGGCGGATCGAACCTCGGACCGTCCAACAAGGCGCTGATCGATCGCGTGCAGGGCGACCTCGCCAAGCTCAAGCAGGAGAACCCCGCGGCCTCGGTCCCCATCGACCTGGTCACCACCTCGGCGAGCGGCCTCGACCCCGACATCTCGCCCGAGGCTGCACTGTTCCAGGCGCCCCGTATTGCCAAGGCGCGCAATCTGCCGGAGAATCGCGTCCGCGAGCTCGTCGCCGACCAGACGGAGGGTCGTTTCCTCGGATTGTTGGGCGAGCCCCGCGTCAACGTCCTGCTGCTCAATTTGGCGCTCGACCGGTTGACCTCCGGATAGGGCGGCAGGCCCGAAAGATGTCGAGACATCTGACCCGTAATGGCGGATCAGCGGCGCGATTCCGAACATCGGCCTTCACCGGAAGCGCTCCTTGAAGCGGCGCGCCGTGAAGAGCGGCGCGTCGGCAAGCTGCGGATTTTCGTCGGCGCTGCGCCGGGCGTGGGCAAGACCTACGAGATGCTGCAGCAGGCCCGCGCCCGCAAGAAAGACGGCTACGATGTCGTCGCCGGCGTGGTGGAAACGCACGGCCGCCGCGAAACCGAGGCGCTGCTGGAAGGCCTGGAGACCGTTCCGCGCCGACGCGTCGAATACAAGGGCCAAAAGCTCGAGGAGATGGATCTTGATGCGATCATCGCCCGTCGGCCGCAGATCGTTCTCGTCGACGAGCTCGCGCATAGCAACGTCGAAGGCAGCCGCCACCCGAAGCGGTATCTCGACGTCCAGGAGCTGATGAACCACGGCATCGACGTCTACACGACCGTCAACATCCAGCACATCGAAAGCCTCAACGACGTGGTCGCGCAGATCACGCATGTGCGTGTGCGCGAGACCGTTCCGGACGCCGTGTTCGATCGCGCCGACGCCATCGAGCTGGTCGATCTTACGCCCGACGATCTGATCCAGCGGCTCAAGGAAGGAAAGGTCTACGTCCCCAAGCAGGCCGAGCGCGCGCTCGAGCATTTCTTCTCGCCGGCTAATTTGACGGCGCTGCGCGAGCTTGCCTTGCGTCGCACCGCCGACCGGGTCGACGAGCAACTGCTCACGGAAATGCAGGCGCACGCCATCCAGGGTCCGTGGCCGGCGGGCGAGCGGATACTCGTGTGCATCAGC
Source organism: uncultured Alphaproteobacteria bacterium (assembly GCA_963695665.1). Classification (GTDB taxonomy): domain Bacteria; phylum Pseudomonadota; class Alphaproteobacteria; order Rhizobiales; family Xanthobacteraceae; genus BOG-931. Next base: position 231,023 of record CAVOHL010000033.1, on the reverse strand, counting down.
GAAGACCCGCGTGCCGCCGGGCTGGTGCGCTACGCCAAGCGCCTCGCCGACCGGCTGCATGGCCCGTGGATGGCGCTCTACGTCGAAGGGCGGCGCAGCGCGCAGCTCTCGGAGGAGCAACGCGACCGCATCGCCGATACGCTGCGGCTCGCCGAGGCGCTCGGCGGCGAGGCGGTCACGCTCCCGGCCAGCGACCGGCCGATCGCCGAAGACGTAATCGGTTATGCGCAAGCCAACAACGCAACGCTAATCGTGATCGGCAAGTCGTCGCGCACCCGCTGGTTCGAAATCCTGCACGGCTCAGTGGTGCATGATCTGGTGCGCCGCTCCGGCAATATCAGCGTCCACGTCATCGCCGGCGAAACGATCGCCGGGCAGCCGATCCCGAAGAAGTCGGTGCGCGCCGCCGAGCGCGACGATGTGGTCAATCCGCGCCCCTACATTGCGGCGCTGGTCGCGGTCGCATTAGCGCTCGCCACCGCGGCAGCGATCAATTCGTTTCTTGGCGCCGAGAACGTCGATCTCGTGTTTCTGACCGCGATCGTCGTCGTGGCGGTGCGTCTGGGGCTTTGGCCGTCGCTGCTCGCCAGCGTCGCCTCCTCGCTCTGCTACAACTTCTTCTTCCTGCCGCCGATCTACACCTTCACGATCACCGACCCGGTCAATATCGCGGCCTTCCTCTTCTTCACGCTGGTGGCCATCCTGGTATCGAATGTCGCCGCGCGCGGCCGCACGCTCGCCACGGCGGCGATGGAGCGCGCGCGCACCACCGATTCGCTGCATTCCTTCAGCCGCAAGCTCGCCAGCGCCGGCACGCTCGACGACGTGCTCTGGGCCACCGCCTACCAGACCGCGCTGATGCTGAAAGTGCGCGTCGTCCTGCTGCTGCCCGAGGGCGGCTCGATCGCGGTGAAGGCCGGCTATCCGCCGGAAGACATCCTCGACGACGCCGATCTCGCCGCGGCCAATTGGGCCTGGCAGAACGATCGCGTCGCCGGCCGCGGCTCCGATACCCTGCCCGGCGCCAAGCGCCTGTTCCTGCCGATGCACACCGGCCGCGGCGCCATCGGCGTGATGGGGATCGACAGCGACAAGCCGGGCCCGCTGCTCACCCCCGATCAGCGGCGGCTTCTCGATGCGCTGGCCGACCAGGGCGCGCTCGCCATCGAGCGCGTGCGCCTGGTCGAGGAGATGGATCGCGTCGAGCGCGCCGCCGAAACCGAACGGCTGCGCTCGGCGCTGCTGACCTCGATTTCGCACGACCTGAAGACGCCGCTTGCCTCGGTGCTGGGCGCGGCCGGAACGCTGCGCGATCTCGGCGAACGGCTCGACGATGCGCAAAAAGCCGATCTTCTGGCGACGATCATCGACGAATCCGAGCGGCTCAACCGCTTCATCGCCAACCTGCTCGACATGACCAAGCTCGAATCCGGCGCCATCAGCCCGAACGTGGCCCTGCACGATCTCGCCGAGATCGTCGGCAGCGCCTTGCGTCGCGCCAGCCGCATCCTCGCGCGCCATCGCGTCGAGCTCGACCTCGCCGCGGATTTGCCGATGCTCGAGCTCGACGCCGTTCTGTTCGAGCAGGCGCTGTTCAACCTCCTCGACAACGCCGCCAAATACGCGCCGTCGGAGACGACGATCCGCATCCAGGGCTGGCGCAGCGGCGATACCGTCTGCTTGCGCGTCCTCGATGAAGGCAGCGGCATTCCCGCCGGCGACCTCGAGCACATCTTCGACAAGTTCTACCGGGCGCAGAAGACCGACCAGGTGCGCGCCGGCACCGGGCTTGGCCTTGCGATCTCGCGCGGCTTCGTCGAAGCGATGCACGGCACCATCGTCGCGGCGAACCGCACCGACCGCACCGGCGCGGCCTTCACCATCAGCCTGCCGATCCCGCGCGAACGCCAACGCCTGGACGCCGCCGCATGAACGCCGCCCCGCTCCGCGTCCTGGTGGTCGACGACGAGCCGCCGATCCGCAAGCTCTTGCGCATGGGGCTCAACGCGCATGGCTATCAAACCCTCGAAGCGCCGAACGGCAAAGCCGCGCTCGAACTGCTTCGCGAAGCTCCGGATCTGATCATTCTCGATCTCGGCCTGCCGGACACGCAGGGCCACGATCTGCTGCGGACGATCCGCGCGCGCAACGAGAGCGTCCCCATCGTGGTGCTGTCGAGCCGCGACGACGAGGCCGGCAAGGTGCAGGCGCTCGATTTCGGCGCCGACGACTACGTGACCAAGCCGTTCGGCATGGACGAGCTGCTGGCGCGGATGCGCGCAGCGCTGCGACATCAACTGCAGATCCACGGCGAACGGCCGACCTTCCGCCTCGGCGAGCTTTCCGTCGACCTGGTCCGGCGCATCGTCAAGGTCGGCGAACGGGAGATCAAGCTGTCGCCGAAGGAATACGACCTGCTGCGCGTGCTGGTCCAGCACGCCGGCAAGGTGCTCACCCACAAATTCCTGCTCGGCGAGCTGTGGGACAATTTGACCGACGCGCAATATCTTCGCGTCTATGTGCGGCAGCTACGGCAGAAGATCGAAGCCGATCCCGAGCGGCCGCAATACATCCTCACCGAAACCGGAGTCGGCTATCGGCTGCGCGCTCCAGACTGAGTTGCGTCATAATTCGTGCAAATCGCCGTGGCATCGGCTATTGGGTTCGCTTGCAGACATCCGCTAGGGACAGTCGACATGGCCGATGAACTTGTTCTCTACACCAATCCGCAGTCGCGCGGCCGGATCGCGCGCTGGATGCTCGAGGAGGTCGGCCAGCCATACAAGGCCGAAGTGCTCGACTTCGCCACGAGCGCGAAGTCGCCCGACTACCTCGCGATCAACCCGATGGGCAAGGTGCCGGCGTTGCGCCACGGCGACGTCGTGGTGACCGAGACGGCGGCGATCTGCGCTTACCTTGCCGATGCCTTTCCGCAGGCCAAATTGGCGCCGCCGCCGGGCGATCGCCTGCGCGCTCCTTATTACCGCTGGCTGTTCTTCGCTGCCGGCCCGATCGAGGCTGCGGCCAGCAACAAAGCGCTCGGCTTCGTCGTGCCGCAGGGCCGAGAGGGCATGATGGGATATGGGACCACGGACCGGGTCATGGCCGTGCTCGAACAGGCCGTGTCGGCGGCCGAGTATCTGGTCGGCAACACGTTTACCGCAGCCGACCTCTATGTCGGCGCGCATATCGGATTCGGGCTGATGTTCGGGACGATCGAGAAGCGCCCTGCCTTCTTGCAATACTGGCAGAGGCTGAGCGCCCGCCCGGCTGCCGTGCGCGCACGAGAGAAGGACGACGCACTGGTCGCGCAGCAGAAGAAGGCGGCGAGCTGAAGGAGCAGCGCCCAGCCGCTCAAGCAAGCCGCATCAGCGGCTCGCCGGCGCGGATAGTCGCGCCTTCGCGCACATCCTCGCACAGCGCGAAATTGTCCGGCGCAAAGACGATGATGGTCGAGCCGTGCTCGAACCAGCCCAGCTCCTCGCCTTTGCCGAATTCGGCATCGCAGTCGAAGACGTTGGGCCCGCGGTGCTGGAGGCTCAGAACGGCATCGAGGCAATGCAGGCGAATGCTCGCCACCAGGATGGCGGCCACCGCGACCAACGTCACCGCCTGGCCGCCCGGCGTCAGCTTGGTCTGCACGATGGCGCGTTCGTTCTTGCAGAACAGCCGCTCGATCCGCTTGAGCGCGATCGGATTGACGTTCCAGGTGTCGCCCGACACGTAGACCACCCGCTCGACGCGGCAATCATGCGGCGCGTGGAAGCGATGATACATGCTCGAGGTGAGCCGCAGCGTGACGTAACGCCCGTTGCGGTGCGCGTCGACGAGGCCGGGATCGCAGAGCAGATCTTCGAGCGCGTAGGGAAAGCCCTTGGCCTGATAAAGGTCCGTGCCCGCGATCGCGCCGCAAGCGCCGACGATGGCGTCGCATGGGCTGACGAGAATGTCGGCTCGCCGGTCGATCGGGCGCGCGCCCTCCTTGAGCGCGCGGGTGAAGCAGTCGTGCATGCTGCGAAACTGCGTCTTCTGCGCCTCCCGCAGGTCGAGGTCGGCAAATAGCCGCCACACGCCGATCGAAAGATCGCGAATGAGCGGCTGTTCGATGCGGCTGAACCAGCCGATGAACTGCGTCGCCCATCGGCGCGGAATGCGGTTGGTAAGGAGAAAATTGATGTCCTCCTGCGCCAGCATCCGCAGCAGTTGGGAACGGACCGTCATGGCGCTGTCAACTCGGCGCGGTAAACCGCGATTTGGTGGAATGGGCCACAACGACACTTGGATTCTATGGAGTCGGCGCCGCGGCGCTTGCGACTTCGGTCGTAACGTTGCGGCGGCGGCTCGATCTTTCCCAGGCCAAGCATCGCTCGCTTGCCGGCCATGCGCGGATCGCCCGGCGGCTGGCGGCCTTGGTGCCGTTCTACGACTACGACGAGACGCGATTCTTTTGCTCCGACGGCGCCCCCGCCGCGATTGCGGCGCGCCGCCGCGCCGGCTTCGAGCGGCTGTCGGCGCTCTATAAAACGCGCTTCGCCGAGACCATCCGGCGCACCGCCGAGGCGGCCGGCGGGATTTCCGACCTGCAATTCACCGACGCCTACCGGGTGCCGTTCCAGTATAGCCGTCACGTGCGCGCGCACCTGCCCGCCGCCGCCTTCGTGCAGGCGAGCGACGGCGTGACCGTCATCGATCTCGACGGCAACCGCGTCTACGATCTCACCGGCTCCTACGGCGTGAACCTCTTCGGCTACGATTTCTACAAGGACGCGATCGAACGCGGCGCCGCGCGGGTGCGCGAGCTCGGCCCGGTTCTCGGCGCCTATCATCCCTTGATCATCGAGAACGTGAAACTGCTCAAGGAGATTTCCGGCCTCGACGAAGTGTCGTTTCACATGTCGGGCACCGAGGCGGTGATGCAGGCGGTGCGGCTCGCGCGCTATCACACGCGGCGCTCGCACCTCGTGCGCTTCTGCGGCGCCTATCACGGCTGGTGGGGCGATGTGCAGCCGGGCATCGGCAACCCGCTGCCGGCGCACGAGACCTACACCCTCAAGGAGATGTCGGAGGAATCGCTGCGCGTGCTGCGTACGCGCGAGAACATCGCCTGCGTGCTGGTCAACCCGCTGCAGGCGCTGCATCCGAACGCCTCCGCGCCGAGCGACTCGGCGCTCCTCGACAGCACGCGCCGCGCGCGCTTCGAGCGGGAGGCTTACAGCGATTGGCTCAAGCGCCTGCGCGCGGTGTGCGACGAGCGCAAGATCGTGCTGATCTTCGACGAGGTGTTCGTCGGCTTCCGCCTCGCCAAAGGCGGGGCGCAGGAATATTTCGGCGCCCGCGCCGACCTCGTCACCTACGGCAAGACGCTCGGCGGCGGGCTGCCGATCGGCGTCGTCTGCGGCCGCCGCGAACTGATGAAGCGTTTTCGCGACGACCGGCCGGCCGACATCTGCTTTGCCCGCGGCACGTTCAATTCGCACCCCTACGTGATGGCGGCGATGAACGAGTTCCTGCGCTATCTGCAGACGGCGGAAGGGCAGGACCGCTACCGCGACCTCGACCGGATCTGGGACGCGCGGGCGGCGCAGCTGAACGAACGGCTGCGCGCCGAGGCGCTTCCCGTCGAGGTCGCCAACATGTCCTCGATCTGGACCGTCTGCTACCGACAACCGTCCCGCTATAATTGGATGCTGCAATATTACCTGCGCGCCGAGGGCTTGGCGCTGAGCTGGATCGGAACCGGCCGCCTCATCTTCAGCCTCAACTATACGGATGCCGATTTCGCGGCGGTTGCCGACCGTTTCGTCGCCGCGGCCCGAACGATGCAGCAGGACGGGTGGTGGTGGAGCGATCCGGCGCTGACCGATCGATCGATCAAGCGGGCGGTGCTCAAGGAAATGATCGCCCGCCGATTGTTTTCGCGACGCTGAGTTCACGCGGCGATGCAGCCTCACGTCGGCCGCGGCGCTTCCTCGGCATCCTCCTCGTCCCAGTCGGCGTGAATGCCGGGATCGATCAGCTCCCCGCGCAGGAGCGCGAGCGGCGCCTTGTGGTAGAGCTTGATGTCGTGGAACGGGTCGGTGAGGATCTTGGTGGCCCAAGCAAGCCCGGTCTGCACGTCCTTGAGCAGGAACAGCTGCACGACCCGGAACAGGACCCCGCCGATGCCGAGGGCGAGCCAGATGTCGGCGACGTGGCGGATGAACTCGGTCTTGTCGGCGTGCGGCGTGAAGATGCCGAAATAGGTCGGATCGAAATAAAGCGGCAGCGGCGACAACGCCCAGATCGTCAGCAGCACGACCTTGCGGCGCAAATTGTAGCCGACCTTGATCTGCTCCTTGTACTCGTGCGTGGCCTGGTTGACCACGTCATAGTCCCTGGGCTCGAAGAAGAAATGCCCGGCCTGGCGCGTGGTCATCGCCACCAGCCAGCCGGCGAGCGCCGATATCGCCGGGTCCTTGAAGATCATCACATAGGAGAACAAAAAACTGATGGCGCTGACGAGGTGGAGCGATTGATTGATCCGGCTGTGATGGTAGTAGCGATGATCGTCCCAACGTTGGATGCGTAAAGTCTCCAGAAAGCTTTCCATCGATCTCCCCCGTCGCGAGGTTATCCGGCCTGGATATGGCGATTCGATGAATCCCTTGTGACAGGGAGGAAATGGAGCGTCGCGCGAATCGCCGGCCGCGACGCTTTGTCGGTTCAGCTTGCGGCGCGCGCCGCCGGATAAATTTCTTGCGCAACGCCATCGCGGGCGCGCGCGGCGTCGCCGTCCTTGGCGAACCGGATCAGCGAGAAGTGCCCGAGCGGCGGCATGGCGCGGCGCTCGAGGAGGCGTACGCCGCTCGTCCGCTTCGCCCACCGCGCGTACCGCTCGAAGGAAAATTCCGTGCGCCAGCCGAGCTTGCGCGCGGCCGGCGCAAACCAATGCTCCAGAGCGCGGCGCAATCCCGCCTCGGCGCCGACCCGGCTCACCAGCACGATCTCGCCGCCCGGTTTGAGCACGCGCGCGAACTCGTCGAGCGTCGCCTCGGGATTTGGCACCGTGGTGATCACGTATTGCGCGACGACCACGTCGAACGAGTGATCGGGAAAGGACAGATGCTCGGCATCCATCACCCAAAGCCCCTCGACATTCTCCAGTCCGTATTCGGCTACGCGCTCCTGCGCCTTGCGCAACATCGGCTCGGAGATGTCGACGCCGCAAAGCCGGCACGCGCGCGAATAGTGCGGCAGCGACAGGCCGGTGCCGACCCCGACTTCGAGAATACGTCCGCCGACGCGCTCGGCCGCGGCAATGGCGGCGTGGCGGCCGCGCTCGAACACCGGCCCGAACACCAGATCGTAGACCGGCGCCCAGCGCGCATACGCCTTGGTGATCGTTTGTTCGTCGAGTTCAGCGTGCGTGAGACTGGTCATGCGTGATCCTCTCGTTGCGGGCGAACAATGACAACTCGGTCACGCCGCCTCAGCCGGAAGCGGTCTCGGTGATCGGCATCGCCAGCTCCGCTTCGCGGCTGCCGGCAGCCACCTTGCGGGCGTGGCCGAGGAATTGGCGGGCGCTGTTTTCCCATGAATAGCTCAGTGCGAATTTGCGGCACGCATCGCGCGGAGACGCGCAACGCCTCGAGGCAGGCGACGTCGAGCTCGGCGTGCAGGGCGCCGATCGGATGACTGCCGATGACGTCGCGCGGGCCGGTCACCGGATAAGCGGCAACGGGGACGCCGCTCGCCAGCGCCTCGAGCTGCACGATGCCGAAAGTGTCGGTGCGGCTCGGAAAGACGAACACGTCGGCAGCCGCCAGATGCGCGGCCAGGGTTCCGTTCTCCAGCGGCCCGAGGAATTTTGCCTGGGGAAAGTCGCGCTTGAGCTTCTCCAATTGCGGTCCGTCGCCGATCACGACCTTGCTGCCGGGCAGATCGAGCGACAGGAACGCTTCGAGATTTTTCTCGACCGCGACGCGCCCGACCGTCATGAAGATCGGCCGCGGAAAATCGAGATCGATGGCGCGGTCGGGGCGGAACAGATCGACATCGACGCCGCGCGTCCACATGCCGAGATTGCGGAAGCCGCGTTCGCCAAGCTCGCTCCGCAGCGAGGGCGTGGCGACCATCGTGACGCTGGCGGCGCCGTGGAACCAGCGCAATATCGCGTAGATCAAGGCTTCCGGAATCGGCGAGCGCGCCGAGATATATTCTGGAAACCGCGTGGTATAGCTCGTCGTGAACGGCCGGCCGCGGCGGCGGCAATAGTTGCGCACCGCAAAACCGATCGGTCCCTCGGTCGCCAGATGGATCGCGTCCGGCCGCGCTTTGTCGATGCGCTCGGCGATGGCCCGCCGGCCCGGCCACGCCAAGCGCAAGCCGGGATAGGTCGGCACCGGATAGGAGGGGAAGCCTTCCGGCGTGAGGAAATCGATCGTCGCACCGAGCTTCGTCGCGGCGCGCGCCAGCGAGCCCAATGTGCGCACGACCCCGTTCACCTGCGGATGCCAGGCGTCCGTCGCAACCAGAACCTTCATCTGAAACTTCCCGGACGCGACCGCCCGGCTCGCGCATTTTTTTCGAATCGCATGCGACGACAATTGCCATTTCATATCTCAATCGTGTGACGGTCCCGTTCCGATCGCGGTTCCGGATGCGATCGCATCGTAACAATACTGTTACGCAACGGTGGGACTTTGCCGCCGCGAATCAGATGACGATCTTGTGTCGGCGGGGACGCTCCTCACCGTAAGCCGAAGGCCGACGTGACGAGCACCGCGCAGACCTTTATTCCCCGGTTGAACCGGAACCGGATCAGCGTGGCGTTCAGCCTGCTGATCCTCGCCTTCGCTCTGTTCGCGCTCTATCTGCTGTTGCGCGACGTCGATCTCGCCAAGGTCGTCGCCGCGCTCGAGGCTCAGCCGGCGCACAAGATCGCTCTCGCCGGCGTGTTCGTGGTTGCCGGCTATGTCACGCTGACCTTCTACGACGTGTTTGCGCTGCGCACGATCGGCTGGAAGGAGGTCCCCTACCCGGTCGCCGCGCTGGCGAGCTTCACCAGCTCGACCATCGGTCACAATCTTGGCGTCACCGTGCTGACCGCCGGCCTGGTCAGGCTGCGCATCTACGGCGCGTGGGGGTTGACCATCGCCGACATCGCCAAGATCGCCGTCATCACCGGCATGACGTTCTGGCTGGGCAACGCGTCGCTGCTCGGCGGCGCAATTGCCTATGCGCCGGACGTAGCGAGCGTCGTCGATCATCTGCCGCCATGGATCAACCGGACGATCGGACTGGCGGCATTGCTGGTCGTGGGCGGCTATCTGGCCTGGCTCGCCGGAGGACCGCGCGCCATCGGCCGCTCCGGCTGGCGGCTGGTGCTGCCGTCTCTGCGCGCGACCCTCCTTCAGATCGGCATCGGCGCGGCGGATCTCAGTTTGGTGACGCTCGCGATGTACACGTTGCTGCCGTCCAGTCCCGCAGTCGGTTTCCTTACCATCCTCGTCACCTTCCTGACCGCCTCGCTCCTCGGCACGTTGAGCCACGCGCCCGGCGGCCTCGGCATCATCGAAGCGACGATGCTCCTCGGCCTTCCGCAATTTCAGAAGGAGGAGATGGTCGCGACGCTGCTGACGTTCCGCGTGCTCTACTTCATGCTTCCGCTTGTCTTCGCCGCGCTGTCGCTCGGTGTGCGCGAGCTCCGGCAGCTGGCGCGGCCGGAGTCTGCCGGAAGGAACCGCCACAACCGGGACGACTGACCGGCGGCAGCAGGCGGATCTTTGCCGTTGCAACCTCCGGCGCTTGGCCCAGAGCCCTCCCGATTGCCCGCAACCTTGTAAGGCGGAAACGCCCACGTTAAGGTTTGCCGCGCAGATCGGGGCTGATTGTGGCGAGTAGAGTTGTCGTTCCCCGGGCTCGAAAGCAGTCGCCATCCCCGTCGCCATGCTCGCGGTCGGCACGCGATTGTTTCGACGCCGAATGGGGCCTTTCCGCCGGTTTTGCTTCGCCGCCGGTCGCGGATCGACCGGCGCGCCGCGCTATGGCTGCGGCCGTCTTTATAGCCATGGCGCTAACCGCGGCCGCCGCGACGCGCCCTGCGACCGCGGAAACGATCGAGGGGGCGCTGGCGCACGCCTACGAGAATAATCCACAGCTCAACGCCCAGCGTGCGATCGTGCGGCAGACCGACGAGGGCGTGGCGCAGGCGCTCTCCGGCTATCGCCCGACGCTTTCCGCGACCGCCGCGATCGGCGAGCAGTTCACCAACGAGACCGGAACTCATTCCGCCGATCCCGCCGGGCTTGCCCAATGGGGCGGCGTTCACGATCAAAGGATATACCACCCCGAAATCGATCGGCTTTAGCGGCCAGCAGACCCTGTTCAACGGCCAGCAGACCGCAAACCGCGTGCGGTCTGCCGAAAGCCAAGTCTCGCAGGCGCGCGAAACGCTGCGCATGCTGGAGCAATCGGTGCTGCTATCGGCTGCGACCGTCTACATGGACATGTCGCGCGATGCCGCCAATCTCGAAGTCCAACAAAACAACCTGCGTATTCTCGACCGCACGCTCAAGGATACGCGCAACCGCTTCTCCGCCGGCCAGGTGACGTTGACCGACGTTGCGCAGGCCGAGGCCCAGTTGGCGGCCGGCGAAGCGAGCCTGCACGCGGCGGAATCGACGCTGATGACGACGAAAGCCAATTATCGCCGCATCATCGGCAACGATCCGGCCAATCTCGCGCCGGCGGCTCCGGTGGACCGGCTGGCGCCGCCGGCGATGAACGCCGCGATCGCGCTTGGCGCGGCGCAGAATCCCTCCGTGCTCGCCGCGCTCTACGGCGTCGATGTCGCGCAACTGCAGGTGAAGATCGCGGAAGGAGCGCTTTGGCCGACGCTCGCCCTGCAGGGAAGCGTCCAGCAGCAAACCCTCCCCAACATCATCACGCCCAATTTGTTCCTGGGAACGGCGATGCTGAACCTGACGGTGCCGATCTACCAAGGCGGCGCCGAATACTCGGCCATCCGCCTCGACAAGGAGACGGTCGCCCAGCAGCGCCTGAACGTCGATCAGGTGCGCGACCAGACCCGGGCCAACGTCGTACAAGCTTGGGGGCAGCTGCAGGCGGCAAAGGCGCAGGTCGAGGCCGCGCACCGCCAGAATGAGGCTTCCGAACGGGCGCTCAACGGCGTGCGCAACGAGGCCCAGGCCGGCCAGCGAACCACCCTCGACCTGCTCAATGCCCAGCAGGCGCTGGTTAATGCGCGCGTCAGCCTGATCGTCGCCCAACACGACCGCGTGGTCGCCTCCTATAGCCTGGTGTCCGCGGTCGGCCGGCTTTCGGCCGAGGTGCTCGGCCTGCCGGTTTCCCTCTACGATCCGGCAACGCATTACCACCAGATCCGCGATGCCTGGTTCGGCATGCGCACGCCGAGCGGCCAGTAAGACAGCCGGGTCGATTGCGGACATTTAATGCTGCGCGTAGAAGATGATCCGGCACGCGGCGGCGCGCTAGGTTGCCGCTGCAAACGACGTTGATTCGGTCCCCGGCTGGCCCTCGGCAGATGCGAACGAGCGAAGGATGAACAGCGCAAATCTGGACCCGAGCGCCATATTCCATCGCGCCCTCGACATGGCGACGCAGAGCCTGCGGATCGAAAAAGTGCTCACGCATTTCGGCCTCGATCCCGCGCATCTGACTTTCGAGGCGGTGATCAGCCGGCTGGTCGAGCTCATCCTGGCCAACATCAATTTCACCAACATGCTGGCGCTGACCGGCGCGGTGTTCTACGTCGCCACATTGATGGTGCGCACAATCGTGCCGCTGCGCATCATCGGCATCATCAGCATGGTGTTCTTCATCGCTTACGGCGCGATGGCCGGCGCGGTGACCACCTTCCTGCTCTATCTGCTGTCGCTGCCGATCAACGTCTTCCGGCTGCGGCAGATGCTGAGTTTGGTGCGCAAGGCGCGGGTTTCCGCGCAGGGCGATCTGTCGATGGACTGGCTGCGGCCGTTCATGACCCCGCGAAAATACCGCCGCGGCGACGTGTTGTTTCACAAAGGCGACGTGGCCAAGGAAATGCTCCTGACCGTCACTGGCAAATTCCTGGTCAAGGAGATCAACATCGAGCTGCCGGCCGGACGTTTCATGGGCGAACTCGGCTTTGTCGCGCCGGAAAATCGGCGGACGCAGACGGTCGAATGCATCGAGGATGGCGACGTGCTCACCATCACCTATGAAAAGCTGCTCGAGCTTTATTTCCAGAATCCGGAATTCGGCTACTATTTCCTGCGCCTGACCAGCGAACGCCTGATGCAGAACATTTCGCGGCTCGAAGCCGAGATCGAGGCGAACAAGGCGGCCTCGTCCTGAGCCGAGCACGCGCTTTCAGCGCCAGTGCAGGGCGTGTCGCCAATATTTGGATCGTGAGCTCTTTTACTTCCGGCAACCTTACGTCCGGCGACACACCTGCGCCGCCGCACATCCTCACGCCGGCCAGACGCCGCGTTTTAGACTACGCAGCGCTTGTAGACATGCGCCCGCGTTGGATCAACGATCGGGCTGAAGACCGAGTCGCATCCGAGCGGCATCAGCTTCACCGGTGTCCGGGACGTCACGGCCGACGGCAGACGATCGCCCTTGTTGGTGCGATTGATCGAGTTGGTCTGCTGCGCTTTCGTGGCCGCCGGGCCGGTCATCGCGGACACGCCGCCGGCGATGAAGCAGCTCAGGATCACTGCCGCGATCGTTCCCTTGAGATTGTAGACAAATGGCGCACGCATCGAACGTCTCCCCGAGTATTTTTTGGATCAATGCTTCGCGTACGCAACGCGAGTAACCGGCCGAGCGACTTTTGACACGGCCGCGTCAGCGAACTTGCGAGCGGCATCGCGCGTCGCGGTGGCCGCTGTCGAGGCGGCCGCGCGATCGTTGGCGATGACGCGCACGGCGCGCGTCGCGGCTGCATTCACACGATGGTCGCGCAGGCAGGCGCGGTCGTAATAGGGCCATGGTCGCTCGCAGATGATCTTCGGATTTTCGCTACCGTTGTATTTCCACTCGGCCGCCTTGCGGAAGTCGACGGCGGGCGCCGCAAAATCGACCTGCTGGGTGAACGTGTAGACCCTGGTCACGCTCGACTCGACCGGCTGCGAGGTGCCGGCGACCACTTCGGGCGCGAACCCGGGAGCGAAGGCTACGATCACGCCGGCGCAGGCCGCCGCAGCAGCGATCGCAGTTATTTTTTCAAACATATCGACCTCCCCTGTCGTCGATTGCTTCGCTACGGCAGCGGCTCAGTAGATGCCTGACGCGTGGAAGCGACCCGACGTGTCGAGCACCGGCGCGAGGGCGGTGTGCGTCGGCTGTGTCGGCTCGATCTCCGCGACGTGACGCTGGCCCATCGGCAGCACGACGACCTTGGTGCCCACGCGCGTGCGGCTGTAGAGGTCGATGACGTCTTCGTTGGCCATGCGGATGCAGCCGCTCGACACATGCTTGCCGATCGTGGCCGGCGCGTTGGTGCCGTGAATGCGGTAGACGGTGCCGCTGAGATACATGGCGCGCGCGCCGAGCGGATTGCCGGGGCCGCCGGCCATGAAGCGCGGCAGGTAGGGCTGACGCTGCAGCATGTCGGTGGGCGGGATCCAGTCCGGCCACTCGGACTTGCGCTCGATCGTCTTTATGCCCGACCAGGTAAAGCCTTCGCGGCCGACACCGATGCCGTAGCGCACCGCCTTGCCGCCGCCGAGCACGAAGTAGAGGTAAGTGTTCGGGGTATCGATGATGATGGTGCCGGGCGCTTCCGCGCTCGTGTAGTCGACGATCTGCCGGCGAAGCCGGGCCGGTGCCTCGGCTTTGACGCCGGCTTCATCAGACGCAACGCCCTGATAAGCGAGCGCGGCGTTGCTCTCCACCGACATGGCCATCATTTGCGACTGCGTTTGCGACTGCGCAGCGGTGCTCCAAAGCGCGGCTCCGGCCAACGCAAGCGCGGCTCCGGCAGCACGGATCAGATGATTGGTATTCGACATGACGGCTCCCCCTCTTTCGACGCTGACGCGTCGGTTGCCCTGTTGACAGATTGTTCTTCTTGTTGGGGGAGACAGTAAAAACGTAAAAACAATCGCTCTACTGTACGGAGGTAAGACAACCATATCGAAAGAGATCGGAAGGCCGATACTAACGTTTAGGTGGTTGTAGCGACGGACTAGGTCGATCCGGCAGTCAGAAGCCGCGGATTCGTTTGTTTGCACGGGAAGCGACGGCAGCGACCGGCGGCTCGCCGGAAGCGCTGGAGATCCATCGCCGGTCTTTTTCGGCTCGCCAATCGGCGGGTTTTTTGCAAAGATATCCATCGGTTAACGTGCCGGAACGGATCGGGATTTTCAGACCCGCTCTGGCGGCCGCCGGACAGGAAGCCGAGTCGTGAAGGAGCAACCCGACGCTCAATCGACCGTTTTCGTGGTCGACGATGACCGACCTTTGCGCGAGGCGCTCAGGGGCCTGTTGCGATCGGTCGGCCTGCGCGCTGAGGTATTCGCCTCGGCCGCCGATTTTCTGAAACTCAAGCTGCCCGATACCGCCGCCTGCCTCGTCCTCGATGTCCGGTTGCCGGGGGTCAGCGGGCTCGATTTCCAGGCCGAGCTCGCCAAGGCCGACATTCGCATTCCGATCATTTTCATCACCGGACACGGCGATATTCCGATGACCGTGCGCGCCATGAAGGCCGGAGCGGTGGAATTTCTCACCAAGCCTTTCCGCGACCAGGATCTCCTCGATGCGGTTCAGATCGCGCTCGAGCGCGACCGCGCCCGACGCGCCGAGAACCAGGCGCTTCTCGAAGTGCGCGCCCACTTCGAGTCACTGACCCCGCGCGAACAGCAGGTGATCGGCTTCGTCACCGCCGGTCTGATGAACAAGCAGATCGCGGCTGAGCTCGGCGTCAGCGAAATCACGGTAAAAGTGCACCGCGGCAGCGTGATGAAGAAGATGCAGGCGCGTTCGTTGGCCGATCTCGTCAGAATGGCCGACGCACTGGGACTCCGGCGCGCGAAGCAATAACCGGGCTGAACCTTAGTATAACCCGCCTCATCATTTCCGACCGGGAAGGCTTCCCGAGGTTCAATGGAAGCATCGGTCCGGCACGCCTAAACCTCAGGTAACGCCGGCGAGATTTGTGACGATCTCCATGACCGGCAGCCGCAAGAAGACGGCCGAGACCTGGGAGAACTTCGATGAACCACTCGATGGTGACCGCCGACCGGAACACTCATATCAAGGTTGTCGTACTCGCGCTTGTCGCGGCGATCGTGGGTGTCGTGATCGGGTTCAACGCGCGCGTCGATCACTCGGCAAGCGTGATTGCCCGCGTCGAGAGCGGTGGGCCCGCTATCAAGGCGAGCAAGGTGATTCAATTCACAACCCGCGATGGTTCGGAAGTTCGTTGAATTGAGCGCTTATAGCCAGCGCTCTAAACCTAAGTATAGTGCGCGCCACCTAGGTATAGTACGCGTCGCACTTTCCGGTGCCGGAAAAGTCCTACCGCACACTTGGTCCCGGGTGCGGAGTCGTTCTACTCTTCCTTCCGCCGTCCGGCAGAACTCGGGAGCATGAATTGCAGCAGGTGCCCATGATTTCGATCGTTGACGACGATGAATCAGTGAGGGAGGCCACGAAATCCCTGGTGCGGTCGCTGGGCTACACAGCAGCGACATTTTGTTCGGCGGAGGAATTCCTTGAATCGGCGCAGGTGACGGCGACGGCGTGCCTGATCACCGATGTCCAGATGCCCGGCTTGAGCGGGGTCGAGTTGCAGGATCGTCTGATCGCCGACGGCAATCGTATGCCGGTCATATTCGTTACCGCTTTTCCGGACGAAAGACTGCGAGGAAAGGCCATCAAGAGCGGCGCGGTCGGCTACTTGACCAAACCTTTCAGTGAAGATCATCTGATCGAGTGCATTGATTCAGCGTTGAAGGGCGGCAAGGCTGCCTAGCGTCGCCTACCCGTCCCTGTCATCGCCCGTTTCGGTAATCGGCAACGCGACGCGGAAAATCGATCCGTAAGGATGGCGCGCCGAGACCGAAAGCCGACCGCCGTGAGATTCGATGATCGAACGGCAAATCGACAGCCCCATTCCCATGCCCTGAGCTTTGGTCGTAAAGAACGCCTCGAAGATGCGGTTCAAATGGGCCGGATCGATTCCGGTGCCTGAATCTTCCACGGTGATCAGCACTTGATCCGTTTCGTCAGTCTCGGTTCTGACCACCAAGACACGTTCTCGATCCGCAACCGAATTCATGGCGTCGACGGCATTCATGACCAGGTTGAGAAGCACCTGCTGCAATTGCGTCGGCTCGGCAACGATCACGGGAGCCCGTCGCGCAACTCGCTGTGCAGCGATATCCGATGACTTTCGAGTTCCCCACGGACGACATTCAGGACATCGGTGATGAGGCCGTTCACGTTTACCGGGCCCCGCTCGCCTGCATCCTTGCGGAACATCGCGCGGATGCCGGCAACCACCGCACCGGCGCGATGTCCTTCATCCACGATACTCGTCAACACGTTGCGCACTTCGTCGAGATCGGGTTCGGCTTTGTTGAGCCAACGCAAGCCGGCATTGGCGTTCATGACCAGAGCCGCAAGCGGCTGGTTGACTTCGTGCGCGATCGAGGCGGCCATCGCTCCCATCGTTATCTGCCGGCTCGCCTGCGCAAGCTCTTGGCGCGAAGTCCGTAACTGCTCTGCGGTATTCTTGAGATCGGTGACGTCGCGGGCGACCGCATAGATGTAATCCCCTTCGACCACGGCCTGCCAAGACAGCCAACAATAGGAGCCGTCCTTATGGCGGTAGCGATTCTCGAAATGCAGCGTCTTGTGGCCTTCGGCGAGGCGACGCTGTTGCGTGCGGATTTTTGCCCGCTCGTCAGGGTGCACCAGCCAATCGAACGTCTTGTTGAGTAAATCTCCTTCTGGCCACGCAAGCGTTGCGGTCCAAGCCGGATTGACCGCGACAAATCTACCTTTCAAGTCGAGGACGGCGAGAAGATCCTGCGACACGTTCCAGATGCGGGCGCGTTCATGCGCCTCGGCTTCGACACGCTGTTCGAGCGTTTCATTCAATTGCCGCAGAGCCTTTTCGGCCTCGATCTGCTCGGTCACGTCGGTATTGGTGCCGAACCAGCGGACGAGATCGCCGGCCTCATTGTGGATGGGGAGCGCACGGGACAGGAACCAGCGATAGGTGCCGTTCCGGGCGCGTAGCGGAAATGTGTCTTCCCACGCCTTGCCGGCTCCGAAGCATTCACGTATGCGATTCATCACGCGGTCGAAATGATCGGGATGGTGCACTTTCTGCCACCCCGCGCCCTGCATCTCTTCGAACGTCGTTCCGGTGTAGTCGTACCATCGCTTGTTGTACCAGTACCGATTGCCTTGCGCGTCGGCGGTCCAGGCAAACTGGCTCATGTTGTCGGCGAGCTCGTGAAATCTGATCTCGCTGGCGGCAAGCGCCGCTTCCGTGCGCTTACGTTCGGTAATTTCCTCGGCTACGACGTTGATGCCGAGAATGCCGCCGTCCGGAACCTTGAGGGGATGCCAGTAGGTAATCCACACACGCTCTGCGTTGCCGCCGTCCGGCCGCTGGCCTTTGACCTCTATGCCGGTGATCGGCTCTCCCGTCCGCAAAATCGTCTGCACGATATATTCGACCTGGTCGGCGACTTGCGGGACCGTATCGCGCACCGACCGGCCGATATGCTCGGCGACCGAAATGCCGCAGATTTCCGTCAAGTGTCGGTTGATTTGCAGATAGCGGCAATCGGGAGTGAGAAACGCGAGCCCGATCGGGGCGTTTTCGTAGAGCAGCCGCAACTCCGTCAGCGTGTCCTGCAATCGTGCACCGCTCTGCGTGAGCTCCGTCTCGTGCTGCCGCCGTTCGGCAAACAGCGCAGCAAGGACGAACGCGCAGAGCGACACCGCCAGGATGCTGGCCTGGGCAGCCAGGATGCGTTGAGCAATCGGAAAGCTTGCGTCACCGAAAATGCCGATGCCGAATGTTGTCGTCCAAACGATGGTAAGGGCAACGATGAACGCGGCTGCGGCGTTGAAAAGCGGCCGGCAGCGGGCCGCGAGCCACAGCAGCAGGGGAAACAGCAGGGCGACCGGCGCCGCAGTCACCCAAGGTTCGAGCGGCAGAAAAATAATAAGCGCGCTCATCGCCGCTAACATTGCGAGCGCCACGGCGCCTTCGACGACTTCGCTCCGCCGCGGCGGATCGCGCGCCGCCGATACGAGCCCGATCAACAGCGGCGCCACCGTGAGGATGCCAAGTGCGTCGGACGCGAACCAGTGATACCAAATGGTCAGAACCGGCGTCGTCGAACCCTGGAACAACACGTAGCCCGCGGTACCCCCGACCCCCGAGACCGCGGTACCGACGATCGCGGCCGCAAGCAGTCCGAGCACGTAGCGCAGCCGGCCGAGACTGAATGACGGCCCAAAATAGTACTCGATGATGCCGGCGACGAGCACGGCTTCGCCGGCATTGCAGAAGGCGAAGACGATGGCGCTCCAGACGGTTCGGTCGCCCAGGAGATTGGCCACGATGGTCGCGGCCATCGCTCCGGCCACCACCGGTAACCGTGCGCGGGGACCAAAGGCGATCAGAACGCCGGTCGCAACGCCGGCCGCCGGCCAGAACACCGCAACGCCGTCGGGCTTGGTGAGCAGAGCAAGGCTCAGCCGGGCGGCGCAAAAATAGGCAACACAGACCGCGACCGCGAGACCGATCGAGCTAACCAGCCGCCGCGTCGGTTCAGCGAACTCGAGCAGCGGGTGTCCGGCCTGCTTTTGCAAACTTTGCGACACGAGACCCCCTCGGCTCCCGATCGTCGCTGGTGTCAGCGGAGCACACAACTGCATCGGTCGCTATCCGCGACAATCCAGCAGCGTTGCTCCAGCCAGCTCCAGATTAGTCTACTGGGACGGATACACAAGACAGATCCTGCGGCGGAGCAAATGTCCTGCTGGCGGAGCAAATGCCGATGTTTTTACAAAAAACGTCCCGATGTCGGGATGGGCCAAGCCCATGCCGTCAACCGTGCGCGCTTTGAATTTCCGGCATGGCAACAAGAAAGGACCCCAAGCGGTGTCGTCCACTTGAGGTCCCTAGATGATGCATCAATTCAGGCTTATGGCCGGGCGATGGGGGTGTCGGGGGATGGGGGCTCGCTCGGTCGGCCTGATGAGGCGAGAGTAAAAGCGCGGGCTCGATCGCTCCATTGCATATAGGTAGCAGGGACCAATACGTAGGTTTAGAGGCCGGTCGACGTCGCCGTCGAGCAACCTGGCGAGGCGCTCCGCGGCGCCAACCCGAGACCATATGCGAGTCAACGCCGGCGGCGAGTACGACTAACCTCTACGCTGCGACCAACGCTGTCCTTGGCTTCATCTTTTTCTGGCAATATGCATCAAAGTTGACGCAATCGGCGCTGATGGGAGCGGGACAGAAACATCTGCAGAAACACAAGACGTCCAATCGAAAGGAGCCGTGTCATGTCTTCATCCTTCAGCTCGGATCCCACGCGGATTTTCAGCGGCCTCGCCCTTGAGACGTACAAAGCCGAACGCAACGAGTCCGCGAGCAATCCCGGTCCGCAAAACATCGGTCTGGTGAAGCTCAATCCCAATGCCGATGTGCCGCCGCCAACGGATCATGGGGTCGTCGAGCCCTTCTGGTATTCCTTCGATCTGACCCATCGCCGCGTTCAAGAAGGCGGATGGACCCATCAGGTCACATCGCGCGAGCTGCCGGCCTCCAAGGATGTCGCGGGCGTCAATATGCGGTTGACGAAGGGGAGTTTCCGCGAACTTCATTGGCACCTGGCCGATGAATGGGCGCTGATGCTTACGGGTAAGGCACGCGTTACCTTGTTCACCCCTGAAGGCGCGATGTTCATCGACGATGTCTCCGCGGGTGATTTATGGTTGTTTCCGGCCGGTGCTCCACATTCAATCCAGGCTCTGGGCGAGGACGGATGCGAGTTTTTGCTCGTGTTCAACCAGGGGGATTTTTCGGAAGAGAGCACCCTTCTCTTGTCCGATTGGCTAAAGCATACGCCACCAGAAATCCTCCAACAGAACTTCGGGCTGACCGCCGAGGCCATCGCGAACCTGCCGAAAGGAGAGCCGCTGTACATTTTTCGTAGCGATGAGCCGGTCAAGTCGTTGCAGGAAGAGATCGCCGAAGTTGCCCGGCACGCTGCCAAACCCAAGATGTCCTATACATTCAAGGCAAGCACCATGAAGCCGACGAAAGAAAGCAGCGCCGGCAGCGCGAAGATTATCGACTCGAGGAATTTTCCAGCGTCATCGAGAATCGCGTCGGCGATCGTGACGGTGAAACCCGGCTGCATCCGCGCGATGCACTGGCATCCCAACGGCAGCGAATGGCAATACTGGATCAAGGGCAAAGGGCGGATGACGGTGTTTCCTGGCGAGGAAAAGGCCCGCACGATGGACTTCAGTGCAAATGATGTCGGCTTCGTCACAGCCATGGCGGGCCACTACGTTCAGAACACCGGCGATGAGGATCTGGTGTTCCTCGAAATGTTTGTCGCGCCGGAATTTCAGGAAATTTCACTCAACAAGTGGCTGCGAGCATTGCCGCAGCAGGCTGCCATGGCGCACACCAATCTGCATAAAGAGGATCTTGAGAGAATCCCCGCCGACGGAAATCCGGTTATCAGGTGATTGGTTCGTCGCGGGCGCTTGCACCGAGGTCTGCACACAGAGGCGAACGATGAGGCGCGGATCGACTAAAATCGGACTTGCCGGCATCGCCATCGCCCTTGTGGCGGTCGGGATCGTCGTTTACTCGAGGTCCGATCGAGAGCCGGCGCCCGAGGCGGCGGCGCTCCAGCCGATTCCCGTCATCGCAACCACCGTCCAGCAGCGCGACATGCCGATCGTCCTGACCGGCCTTGGCACGGTGACCGCACTGAACACGGCAACAGTTCACAGCCAGATCACCGGGCTGCTGATCAGCGTTGACTTCAAGGAAGGTCAACTCGTCAAGAAGGGTGATTTGCTCGCCCGGATCGATCCGCGCACCTATCAGGCGCAGCTCGATCAGGCGGAGGCGACGCTGAGCCACGACCAGACCCATCTGCAGAATGCACAGACTCAACCTTCAGCGTTACTGGCGGTCTCGCCAACGAGAATTCCATCGCGCTTGAACAAGTCGAGCAATCAGCAGGCCGCCGTCGATGAACTCAATGCGCAGATCAAAAGCGACCAGGCTGCCATCGATAATGCCAAAGCCCAGCTGAGCTATACCTCGCTGGTTGCCCCGTTCGACGGTGTCACCGGATTCCGCCTGCTCGACGTTGGCAATATCATTCACCCGCCGACGTCCTCGGCACGACAACGGCGCTCGCCGGCGCCCGCGCGCAATCGCCTCATGCAAGCCGATCGTCGTCGAACGCGCTGGTCGTGGTCACCGAGGTTCAGCCAATCAGCGTGATTTTCACCGTCGCCACGACGAGCATACCGGAAGTTCAGGACGCGGTGGCCAAGGGGCCGCTGCAAGCCATCGCTTACAGCCAGGACGACAAAACCCAGCTCGATACCGGCAGCCTTCTTGTCGTGAACAACCAAGCCGATCCGAGCTCCGGCACCGTCCAGCTCAAAGCAGTGTTTCCTAATCAGCAGCGCCAGCTTTGGCCCGGCACGTTCGTCAGCGTCCGGCTGGTCGTGTCGACCCAGCACGATGCACTGACCATCCCGCTGGACGCGGTCCAGCAGGGGCCACAGGGCCGAATCGTCTTCGTGGTCGGTCAGGATCACAAGGTCGCGATACGCCCGGTGTCGATGCGGCAGTCGCTCAACGGCGTAGCGCTCATTGAAACGGGCCTTCACGCCGGCGAGACCGTGGTGGTTCGCGGCCAATACCGCCTGTCGCCCGGTACGCTGGTGACGCTTGCGAACCCCAACGATCCCGATGCCGTGCCAAATCCCTCGACGGCGAGTTCCGGCATGTTGCCATGAATTTCTCCGCCTTCTTTCATCCACAAGCCGATAGCCACCGCGCTCGCTGATGGCGGCGATTGTCCTGTTGGGCCTCGTCGGCTACGAGCTCCTGCCGGTGGCCGCTCTGCCGGAAATCGATTCCCCGACAATCCAAGTAACAGCGCAGTTGCCGGGCGCCGATCCGCAGACGATGGCGGCAACGGTTGCAACGCAGCTCGAGCGGCAATTCGGCGAGATCCCCGGCCTGACGCAAATGACTTCGAGCAGCGCATTGGGCTATACGCAGATCACCCTCCAGTTCAGTCGCAGTCGAACCATCGACTCGTACGCCGAGGACGTCCAGGCGGCGATCAACGCGACGGCAAATCAGATGCCGTTGAACCTCCTCAATCCGCCGATCTACCGCAAGACCAATCCGGCGGACACGCCGATCCTCCTGATTGCCCTTACTTCGGATACGCTTCCGCTCACCAAGGTCAGCGATTACGCGAGCAGCATCCTTGCGCAAAAGCTATCGCAAGTGACCGGCGTCGGGCTGGTCAGCATCGGCGGCCAGCAGAACCCGGCGATTCGCGTCCAGGTCAACCCGGCGAAGCTTGCCGCGCAGGGACTGGATCTGGAAACCGTGCGGACCGCCCTCACCAACAGCACAGTCAATCAACCGAAGGGCATACTCTACGGCGGCGAGCACGCCTATGCGCTGTCGATTAACGATCAGCTCATGACCGCGAGCGGCTTCGACAACTACATTATTGCCTATGTGCAACGGCGCCCCGGTCCGCGTCCGCGATGTCGGCCGCGCGGTGGTTGCGCCCCAGGATACGACGCTCGCCGGCTGGCTCGGTTCTACCCCGACCGTCCTCCTCGCGATCCAGCGCCTGCCTGGCGCCAACGTGATCGCGACCGTCGACTCGATCAAGAAGGCGCTGCCGCAGCTCCAGGCCTCCATTCCTCCGTCGATCAAGGTCCAGATCGTATCCGATCGTACGCAAACCATCCGCGCCAGCGTCGCCGATGTTCAGCGCACACTCCTGCTGACGATCGCGCTGGTCGTCGGCGTCATTTTCATATTCCTGCGAAAGCTTTGGGCGACGATTATCCCCGCCGTTTCCGTGCCTGTGTCGCTGGTCGGCACGTTCGCGGTGTTGTACGCACTCGGCTACAGCCTCGACAATCTCTCACTGATGGCGCTGACGATCGCCGTCGGGTTCGTCGTTGATGATGCGGTCGTGATGATCGAGAACATCGCGCGACATATCGAGGATGGTGCCACGCCGATGGAGGCCGCGATAAAGGGAGCGGGCGAAGTCGGCTTCACCATCATGTCGATGTCCATATCGCTGATCGCCGTGTTCATTCCACTGTTTCTGATGGGCGGAATCGTGGGCCTGCTGTTCCGCGAATTTGCCGTTACCGTCGCGATGTCGATCGTCGTCTCCCTCATCGTTTCGCTGACGCTGACGCCGATGATGTCCGCCCGCCTCCTCGCGCCGGAACGTGGCAACCCCGGATGCATGTCGAGGGCGCTCGAGCGCTTTTTTGATTCGCTGGTCGCGGCCTACGACCGGGGCTTGGTCGTCGCCCTGCGCTACCGCCGGATCACGCTGACCGTCATGATTCTCACCGTCTGCCTGACTATGGCGCTGTTTTTCTGGATTCCGAAGGGCTTCTTCCCGCAAGAGGACACCGGGTTGATCGTCGGCATCTGCGAGGGATCCCAGGACATCTCGCCGCGATCTATGGCAAATCGTCAGCAGGCGATTCTGGATGTGGTGAGCACGGACCCCGCGGTCGCGTCGGCGGTCGGCTATATCGGCCCTGGCGGCGCGACCGTCACGGAGAATGACGGGCGCGTGTTCATCACCCTCAAGCCGCAGGGGCAGAGGAGCTCACATCGACCTGGTGATTAGCGCGCCTGGATCGCGCGCTGCGCCCGATCCAGGGAATCAGGCTCTACATGCAGGCGGCCCAAGACATCACCGTCGGCGCTCGACTTTCCAAGACGCAATATCAGTATACGCTGGTTGACGTTGACAGCGACGAACTCAACCACTGGGCCCCCGTTCTTCTGCAGAAAATGCAGGGACTGCCCCAACTGGAAGACGTCGCAAGCGATCAACAAAACGCAGGTCCGACGCTGAAGGTCGAGATTAACCGCGATGTTGCTTCCCGCCTCGGAGTCGATCCCGCGTTGGTCGATTCCATTCTCTACGACGCCTTTGGCCAGCGCCATGTAGCGCGGATCTACACGACCCTCAACGAATACTACGTCATCCTCGAAGTCGACCCCGGCTACCAGCTTGGCCCAAACGCTCTCAGCCGAATCTATGCACAAGTCGACTGCGGCGGCATGGTGCCGCTTAATCAAATCGCCGCCATCACCCCCTCGGCGGCCCCGCTGGTGATCAACCACCAAGGTCAGTTCCCGTCGGTGACGCTGAGTTTCAATCTCACGCCGAACAGCACCATCGGCGCGGCGGTGACGGCGATCCAGCAGATCACCGCGGATCTTCACATGCCCGGCTCGATCGCCGCCAGCTTCCAGGGCAGCGCACAGGCGTTCCAGAGCTCGCTCAGCAGCACCCCCATCCTGATCCTCGTGGCGTTGGTTGCGATCTACCTGATACTCGGGATGCTGTACGAGAGCACGATCCATCCGCTCACCATCATTTCGACTTTGCCTTCGGCCGGGCTCGGCGCCTTGCTGACGCTGATGCTGGTCGGCATGCCGCTCGACGTCATCGGCATCATCGGCATCATCCTGCTGATCGGCATCGTGAAAAAAAATGGCATCATGTTGGTCGATTTTGCGCTCGCGGAGCGAACACGAACACGGGCTGAGCAGCGAGGATGCCATCCACCGGGCATGTCTGCTGCGGTTCCGACCCATCCTGATGACGACGCTGGCCGCGCTCCTGGGCGGCGTGCCGCTGATGCTCGGAACGGGAATTGGGTCGGAAATTCGACAGCCGCTCGGCTATGCGATTGTCGGCGGTTTGTTCATCTCGCAGCTGCTGACGCTGTTCACCACCCCGGTCGTCTATATCTACATGGATCGCATCAGTGATTGGCTCGGTGGTCGATCGCGCTCGCAATTCTCCTCCGATATTCCCGGGACGTTAGCAACGGAGGGCAAAACCGAGCTTGAGAAATCGAGCTTACACAGAATTCTGACCCGCACGTGTAATTCCGATAGCTCCCCCGGTATCTGCTGCCGGATTCCGATTTCCCCATTATCGACTGACTTGTCATCGCGACCGGTTCGGGTCGCCGACGGACATGACGCGGTCAAATCGCAATGTCTGTTCATCGCCGTGAGCGGGCATCGATCCGCGGCTTTTTGTACGTCCGCTTCGGGCCGGCCGCGTCGTGGTGCGGCGGCGCGGCGAAGCGTCGCCTCAGGCGGGCGCGTTTACCGGCTTTACGTTTGCGTCGTAAACCCGGCCCAAAAATGGCGGGAACTCTTTGTTGCGTACGCAACTATGGCTGATTTTTGCCACATATGAAAAGCAAAAATAAAAACTTCCCGGAAATTTTGTCAGGAGTTCTGTGATGCTGCGACGTTCTTTGTTTGCTCTAATCGGTCTCGCCTTGATCGGTACGAATGCCGGCGCTTCCCCACATTCCTATTCGCATCATTATCATCATCATGCTCGCGCCGGCGCCGCGACGGCCCATCATGCACATTTTTCATCGCGCTACGCAGATGGCCGCGGCGAAGTGGTCGCGCATCCGGCCGACTGCCCGCGCACTCTATTCTGCGGCTGCGGCGCCGCACACGACCTGGGCCTTTCAGATCGCTCCTTGTGGCTGGTCAGGAGCTGGTACAAGTTTCCGCGCGCTGCCGCCGCTCCCGGCATGGCGGCGCTCTGGGGCACGCGGCATGTGGCCGTCATTCGCTCGGTGAACGGCGACGGCACCGCCTCCGTTTATGATGCGAACTCCGGCGGCGGCCTCACCCGCGTGCATCGCGTTTCGCTTGCCGGCTTAACAATCGTAGATCCGCATGGCGGCGGCGGATCGATGCTCGCGTCACGCTCGCGGATGCCACTCGACCAACCCCACGTCGCCATACGGGTCGCATATCGTCACGTGCGGGTCGCATATCGTCATCGGTCGCTGACGCGGCACGCGGTCGCCGGCAATTGGCCGGCCTATCGGCACACTCGCCACTTCCACCAGCCCGAGCCCACATGGCGCGAAGCGCACGCCGAAATGTTCGTGAGCTTTGTGCACTAGCGCGGTAGAGGCGGTCGGGTACCATTAGCTTTCGCTGTTGGCGGCCCGGCGGGTTCCCCACGGGGTCCCCCGGGCTGCCGCCCTATACCTTCGTATCGGTTCCCCAACTTCTTCCGATATCGCGCCCCTACCTAGGTACAGTAGAGCGACTGATCTCATCATAGTTAATGTTCCCTCAGGTCCGCTGACGGTCGTGCGGGTTTTTAGGCCCCCTTGCCGGCAAATGGACAGGAGAAGACCATGAATCACTCGATGCACAGCGTGGACCGCAAGACCCATTTGAAGATTGTGGTCGTTGGCCTGTTATGTGCGACTTTGGTCGCGATGGTCGGCACATTCGCGCGTGTCGACATCGATCTTGGCACCGCGCCGCTGGTCAAGGCCAGTCAATCTACAACCCTGAGCGGGCGGCTACCTGCCATTCGTTAACGTCCACACATCGCTCCCGCGGTTGGAACAAGCCATTAAAGCACCAAAGGAAGAAACCGGCGTTTGTCATGTAGGAAGGCACCCGTCATGCTCGCGCGAATCAAGCAAGGTCTGAGCAATCACGCTCCGCACTATGACCCCATCGAGTTTCTGATGCTCGCAGCCGGTGTCCTGTTCATCGTTTTCATCGCATTTGAGCTCTGACGTTGGCGTAACGACGAGCGAGCCGCGCTGCTCGGCGCAGGCTGCCGAATGGCGCCGGTTGCTTCGCTTAGATTTCTGTGGTCTGCGCCCGGGACCTTGGCGCAAATGAACGCCGACTCTGCTACAATAGTGGACGATCGGCGGCATCCTCCGGATTCCTATAGGCGACGGAAGCGCGAGTGCGCCCGACCCGCTGGAGCCGCGCACAGTGAAACTGGGCACCGCGAGGCGCGTGGTGGAAAAAATCCGGCAATGGTTCGCGGAGATTGTTGCGGCCTTCCGTAGGGTGACCGAGCATTTTTCCCGGCCCGCGCATATCACCTCGAATACTACGGCTGAAAGTCGGACCGAACGCGCTACGGTGAAAACCGGAGCCATCGCCGTCGAGCGTCGCGTCGCCGAATCGCCGACAACGACTCTCGACGCCGGCCCTGCTGCCGCCGATTCGAAAATCGGCCAGGGCGCTCAGGTTAACGGCGCAGCTATCTCCCCTGACGATCAGGAAATTCAACGCCGACGCAATTTGGTTAGGACACTGTTTAACGACTTCTGGAGCGCATCGGACAACAAGCCGGCTTCTTTCGCAGATCGTCTAGACCAAGCCGAAACCTATCTTAACGAGCGGCTGACAGCGAGCGGCGAGGTTTGGCGGCTCGACGGCAAGACACGGGTCACGCTCGGCTTGCCGCCCCGATCAAATTTGCCGAATGAGGCAAAGCGCGGATCGGACCACTGAGCCGCCGCGTCAGCCAATATCGTAGCAGCGCCAGATAAAGAACGGGGCGTGGACTCCTAAACACGCGCGCCATTGTCTGCTTTCTGGCAACGCGGACATCGCGCGGAGGTTTCGCCATGTCCGCCTTTGATCCGCAACGGGCATCCATGTGTTCGCGACCGGCGATCAAACGGTCAAGACGACGTCCGGGGCGAAGAAAAGCCCGCTCCTCACTTTAAAGATCGATGGCTCGAACTTTCCCCCGAGGTCAGAAAATCAACCGCGCTGACACCTGTGCTCTGCTAACATCGTCAGGGGTGCTTTCGAAGAGGAAGGCAGTCCGACGTAGAAAGCGTGCTCGTAAGACAGCAATTCAACCGGGGAGAACGACCATGTCTGAATTACTTGCGCTGTCAGTGAGTGTCGCCGTACTGGGCGGCATTTGGGCATTTATCGCGCTCGGCCCTTTGGCCGCCTTCGCACTCGTTTGGGTTGGGTTCATCGCGGCAGGCTGCTTCTTTGCTGCGGGTGGCGATACCAAGGCGCTCACCAAGACGATCGCCGGCATGATCTATGGTGCCGTGATCGCCTGGATTGCGCTTCTTATCATCGCCAAAGTTCCGGTGCCGGCATTAGGAACGGTTTGGCCGGCGATTGTCGTCGGGGTTACGGTCTTCTTTCTCGTTATCGTCGCCTCTGTCGATCTGCTCTCCTGCGTCCCGGCCAATGTCTTCGGCTATGCCGCGCTGGTCGGCTACACGTTGTCGGCGGGCAAGTTGGATGCGTTGACCGCCGCGGACAACTCCAATCCGCTGGTTCTCATCATCGTCTCCGCCATATTGGGCGGTGTGCTCGGCTACCTCATGGGCCAATTGGCTGGCGTGCTGAAGGGCAAGGTGGCCAAATAGCCTACTGATCCATCCGCGATGCTGCCTGCACCGATTTTCTCGGGAAGATCGGTGCAGCAGTCTGAGCTCCGCGGCGATCGTTTGTGGGCTCGAATGCCAAATCGACAAGAACGTCCGTCGAACTGAAGTGTCCGCCTCGCCCACAAAAACGTGCACAAGAATTCGATGGACTGGGAGAAGATTGAATTGGGCTGAGTATCTCTCCTCAGCCAAAGGTAAATGCATAGGCCTGAACGCCGGGATCAAGAAACCGGATTTCGAAAGTGCGATCGCTGACCGCGCCGTTCTCGCGGATCAATTGGTACAGGCGCTGCCCGTCGACAACTCCATGACCGTCCGCGTCGGTGTCGGTGCCGTGATTTTCGCCCGGCGCGTGGCCATCGATCGTTACCAGGAACCGTGTCGGTTTGCCGTCTGCCGCCGGGCCGAGCACAAGATGCAAGTCGCGGGCGTGGAAGCGATAAATGATGCCGCCGCTTTCTGCATTCAACGTCGCACTCTCGCCGCTGACCGTCCAATCGCCCGATAGGCTCCACTGATTAAGCTGCGGCTCGGCCGGGTCGTAGACATGGCTTTTGTCTTCGACGACGCCGCCGGGCGAGACGAAATTGTCCGCGCGGTTGTAGCCGATATAGGTTTCCGGCGATTTATCGTCGCCGGTGCTGGGCGCCGCCTCCGCGCCCGACGCGTTGACGGTCGCGAGGTTGCCGGGAACGCCGCTGTCGCCGGCTTCGGCAAGAAGCCGCTGAATGACGCGCTCGGACTCGTCATATTCGCCTTCGCCAAAGTGGCGATGGCGCATGCGGCCTTGAGCATCGATGAAGTAGTGCGCCGGCCAGTACGCGTTGTCGAACGCGCGCCAGATTTTGTAGTCGTTGTCGACCGCGACCGGGTATCCGATCTTCAGATCGGAGATGGCGTGCCGGATGTTTTCGATATTGCGTTCGAAGGCAAACTCCGGCGTGTGGACACCGATCACGACCAGCCCGTGATCCTTGTATTTCTCGGCCCAGGCTTTCACGTAAGGAATTGAACGCAGACAATTGATGCAGGAATAGGTCCAGAAGTCGATAAGAACGACCTTCCCCTTGAGGCCCTCTGGCGTCAGCGGCGGCGAATTCAGCCATTCCACCGCGCCTGACAAGGAGGGGAAGCCGCCTTCCACGGTTAGGTTCGGGCCGTTCACGTCTGGGTTCGCCTTCATCATCATGGCCGGGTCGCCGGTCATGACGACGGAAGACTGCATCGAGCTCTCTGGACCGGTTTCAATTCTTGGGCCGGTTTCAATTCTTGGGCCGGTTTCGATTGCGGCCGCAGACGGTCGATCAACCGCTGTTCCAGCGCTGCGGTGTTCGAAAACGAAATGTTGGTCAGCAAGCCGGTGTCGAGCCCTGAAGCGACCGCGACGACGGCGACAAGAACCGCGACGCCCAGGCCCTTCTTCACCCACTCCGCGGCGCCCAAGGAGCGTTTCATGGTCGCGAAGACGCGGCCGCCGAGGAGGAGGACGAGGGCCAGAGACGTCGCGGCCCCGACGGCATAGGAAAGCAGCAGTAGCGAAGTGCCGACGTTCGCGCCGTTGAGTGCGGCGCCGGTCAAAATAAGGCCGAGCACGGGCCCGGCGCACGGCGCCCACAGGAACCCGGTCGCAACGCCGAGCAGAAGCGAGGGAAAGATGGACGCATCGTCGCCCGCGCCGCGCTCGGCCGAAACCGAAAGCTTCGCACCGATGCCCACGACCGGTCGCATGATGCTTTCGGCAAAACTCGGGAATACCAGAGTGAGTCCGAACAGCGCCATGAGGACCAATGCGGCAATTCTCCCGTATTGGTTGGCCTCAACGACCCATCCGCCGGCGACCGCGGCGAGCGTCGCAACCGCGGCGAACGTGAGCGCCATACCCAGCAGCATCGGCAGCCCGTTTCGGACGAACGGCCTGTCGGCGCGGGCGAACACGAAAGGCAGCACCGGCAGAATGCACGGGCTGACGATGGTCAGCACACCGCCTAGATAGGCCAAGACCAGCAACGTCATGGTTCTCTCGTTTTCTTCGGATCCATTGTCTCCTCCCTAAGCTATGGCGGTGCGCTAAGCCCTTGACACGCTGTTCAACAAACGCGACTAAAAATCCCGGCCGGATAGCTATATCGAGTAACAGCGCCCACATCCCGCCCGGGCGCGAGGGGCGGCGGTTTGATCTTAACAGTTTTGTGACGCGATCGTAGCCATGCACCACCTCAATCGGCGACAGCTTCTCGGCTCCAGCGCGGTCGCGCTGCTGCTGACTTCGCCACTTGCCCGCGCCACTATCATCAAGGGCGGCTTACCGTGGAAGTCGGGATCGGCCGATCCGCCAACGCCGTCACGCCTGGTGGTTGGCATTATTTCACTCCAGCAAGAGGCAGCGACCGTCGAGGCGTTCGTCGACCGCCTCATTCCGCCCGATCCGCAAACGCCGGGCGGCAAGAGACATCGGCTGCGCGGTGTTCATTGACCGGCAGCTTGCCGGTCCCTACGGGCGCAACGAAAACCTCTACATGATGGGTCCGTTCCAGCAGGGGACGAAGCAGCAGGGTCCGCAATCGCCGCTTACGGCCGCGCAGCAATACCGCAAGGCGCTTGCCGCGCTCGATGATGCCTGTCGCGGCAAATACGGCGGCAAAGGTTTTGCCGATCTCTCCGACGACCAAAAGGACGAGGTCATCGCCGGTCTCGAAAACGGCTCCTTCAAGCTCGATGGCTTCGACGGCCAGAGCTTCTTCACCCTCATTCTCACGGACACGCGGAACGGCTTCCTCGCCGACCCGATCTACGGCGGCAACAAAGATATGGCCGCGTGGAAGATGATCGGTTTTCCGGGTACCCACTACGACTACCGCGACTGGATCGATCGTCACAACGAGCGCGTTCACGTTGCCGACCGGTCAGCATCGCCAGTCATCCAAACTGGTCGCAATAACATCGTCAGATCGCCATCCCGGTCTGATTTGAATTGAGTGCAGTGAGATCAGAACAATGGCGCGCAGGCTTCCCCGAAAAGACGCCGTCATCGTTGGGCTCGGCTGGACCGGCTCCATTCTCGCACACGAACTGACGCAGGCCGGGCTCGACGTGGTCGCGCTCGAGCGCGGCCCGTGGCGCGACACGGCCACCGACTTTCCCATTTCCTACGCGCAGGACGAGCTGCGCTACCGCTTGCAGCACCAGCTGTTCCTGCAGCCGGCGCAGATGTCGGTGACGTTCCGGAACAACGCCAGTCAAACGGCGCTGCCGGTGCGCAACTGGGGTGCTTTCATGCTCGGCAACGGCGTCGGCGGCGGCGGACTGCATTGGAACGCCGAGACGTTTCGCTTCTCTGCCGACCGACTTCACGCTCGCTCGCATTTGACGCAGCGCTACGGCGAGAAGTTTCTGCCCGAAGACATGACGATTCAGGATTGGGGCATAACCTACGATGATCTTGAGCCGCACTACGATGACTTCGAGTATTTGTGCGGCACGTCGGGCACGGCCGGCAACGTCAACGGCAAAATCCAGGACGGCGGCAATCCGTTCGAAGGAGCGCGCTCGCGGCCGTATCCGACGCCGGCCCAGAAGCAGGGCTACGGCCACACGCTATTCGCCGAGGCCGCGAAGCAGCTCGGCTACAAGCCGTATCCGCAGCCGTCGGGGAACCTGTCGCAACCCTACACCAATCCGCTCGGCGTCACGCTCGGGCAGTGCACCTTTTGCGGCTTCTGCGAATGGTTCGGCTGCGCCAACTATTCGAAGGCGACGCCGCAGACGACGATCTTGCCGGTGCTGCTTCGCAATCCGAATTTCGAGGCGCGCACCGAATGTGAAGTCATGCGGATCAATCTGGACAACACCGGCAAGCGGGCGACCGGCGTGACCTATGTGAATTCGTCGGGCGAGGAATTCGAGCAGCCGGCCGATCTCGTGCTGCTGTGCGCGTTCCAGCTGTTTAACGTCCAGCTTCTGCTGCTGTCCGGAATCGGCACGCCGTACGATCCGCGGACCGGCCAAGGCCAGATCGGCCGCAATTTCACGCATCAGACGATGTCGACCGCGGTCGGCTTCTTCGACAAGGACAAATACAATTTCAATCCGTTCATCGCTTCGGGCGCGATCGGCATGTGTATCGACGAGTTCAACGGCGATAATTTCGATCACGGTCCGCTCGGATTTGTCGGCGGCGGCTATATCGGCCAGGTTCGCACCAACGGCCGTCCGCTCGAGAGCATGGCGGTGCCGCCCGGCACGCCGGCCTGGGGCGCGAAGTGGAAGCAGGCGCTGCGCGACAATTATCTCAGCACCGTTATCTGTCGGCGGCGCGTGTCACGGCTCGTTCTACAGCTATCGAGACATCTATCTCGATCTCGATCCCACCTACAAGGACCGCTTCGGCCGGCCGCTGATGCGGATGACCATCGATCTGCACGACAACGAACTCAAGATGAGCGCGTTTCTCACCGACAAGTATGCCGAGATCCTCCAACAAATGGGCGCCAAGCAGGTGGTGAAGCAGCCGCGCAAAGGCCCCTACGACGTGACCGATTATCAGACATCGCATCTCTGCGGCGGCGCCATCATGGGCGAAAATCCCGGCAACAGCGCGCTCAACAAGTATCTGCAGAGCTGGGACGTTCCGAATCTGTTTGTGCAGGGCGCTACCGCGTTTCCGCAAAATGCCGGCTACAACCCGACCGGCACGGTCGGCGCGCTCGCATTCTGGTCGGCGAAGGCGATCCGGTCGCAATACCTCGAAGAATCCGGGGCCGCTGGTCCATGCGTAGACCTCAGCTCAACGCGCTGGCGCATTTGCGGTGCGCGCTCTGGCGTTGTCGTCCGGCGGCGCCGTCGCGGGCGATATCGACAAACAGGATTTCAAGCAGATCGAGCGCGGCCGCTACCTGACGATCGTCGGCGATTGCGCCGCGTGTCATACATTGCCGGGAAGCGGTCAGCGATTTCGCCGGCGGGCGTCCGATCGAGACGCCGTTCGGCAACATCCTTGCGCCGAACATCACGCCCGACCAACAGACCGGCATCGGCGCCTGGACGGACGACGAATTCGTCGACGCTCTGCAACAAGGGCACCGGCCGCAATGGCACGCATCTTTATCCGGCCATGCCCTACACCTACTACACCAAGGTCACGCGCGACGATGCGCTGGCGATCCGCGCCTATCTCGACACCGTGCCGGCCGTCTCCAACACGGTGAACGCAGATCAACTGCCATTTCCGTTCAATATCCGCGCGTCGATGATCGTCTGGAACGAGCTGTTCTTTACGCCGGGCACATTCCGGCCAACGGCCGCAAAGAGCGAAGAATGGAATCGCGGTGCCTATCTGGCCGAAGGCCTGGGACATTGCGGGGCGTGCCACACACCGAAGAACTTTCTCGGCGGCGACAAGACCGGCGAGCGGCTGCAAGGCTACGCGTTGCAGGGTTGGTTCGCGTCCGACATCACCAATGACGATCGCCGCGGGCTTGGCGGCTGGTCGGTCGATGACATCGCCACCTATCTCAAGACCGGTCATAGCCGCGTCGGCGCCGCGAATGGTCCGATGTCGGAAACGCTTAGTCTGTCGACGTCGCACATGACCGACGCTGACCTCAAAGCGATCGCGATCTATTTGAAGGACGCGCCGGGCAAAAATGACAAACAAAACCAGGGTCCACCCGCCGACCAGACAGCAATGAAAATCGGCGGCAGGATCTATGCCGACCAATGCTCCGGCTGTCACGGGGGCAACGGAAAAGGGGCTGCCAATCTGTTTCCGGCGCTTGAAGGTTCATCGGTCGTTCAGCAAACCGACTCGACGAGCCTTATGCATATCGTATTGCGCGGGGCACGAGGTGTTGCCACCGAGCGGGCACCGACTGGTGCGGCCATGCCAGAATTCGGCTGGCTTTTGAAAGATGACGAGGTCGCCGCCGTGCTGACTTATATCCGCAATTCCTGGGGCAATGCTGCGCCCGCGGTGAACGCGGCCGAAGTCGGCGCTGCTCGGCACGCTTTCGAAGCGCGAAGCGACTAAGTCACAGTACTGAGGCCCTGTGATTTGTTTTCATGTGCGGAGGCCTCTTTCAAGCGCAGCAACAATTGGGTGGAGAAGAGACCTGCCAGCTACACCCGAATGCCGCTCGCGAGAATTGCTTCCGCGAGTTCGGCGGCAGGTCCGCGTATGGTTCTGCCGCGCCGAGCAGAACGAACTCGACGGTGCCGAGATCGGGCAGACCGTGACCGCTCGGCATCTCGGCAAGGCCCGTCGGGATCAGATCTCCGGGGAAAATCGTGACGCCGAGTCCGGCGAGCGCCGCGGCCCGCAACCCGCTCAAGCTGCCGCTCGTGCACACGATGCGCCAGGGACGACCGCACCGCTCAAGCGCGGCGAGAACGATGTCGCGGGTGATGCTGGGCGGTGAATAGAGGATCAGCGGCACCGGCGTCGATGGATCGAGGCGCGGCAGATCGCCGGACACCCAAGCCAACCGATCGCGCCAGACAACGCGTCCGCGATCCTCTCCCGGACGACGTTTGCCGCAGACGAGGTCAAGCTCTCCGCGCTCAAG
Source organism: uncultured Alphaproteobacteria bacterium (assembly GCA_963695665.1). Lineage (GTDB taxonomy): Bacteria > Pseudomonadota > Alphaproteobacteria > Rhizobiales > Xanthobacteraceae > BOG-931. The sequence continues at coordinate 195,927 of CAVOHL010000033.1, read as the reverse complement.
TTTCTCGTTGAGCTCGCCGCTCAGGCCAACCGTGAGCTCGAATTCGACCAGCGGATGGGTGCGGACAAACTCCCGCAACACTTCCGGCAGAAGCGACGTCACAAAATCCTCCGACGCGCCGAACCGCAGCCGGCCGCGCAGCTCGGAGCCCGCGAAATAGCGCTCCGCCCGTTCGTTCGCCGCCAGGATGCCGCGGGCGAACTCGATCATGGCCTCTCCGTCGGCCGTCATTGTCACCGAATGGGTATCGCGGACGAAGAGCCGGCGTCCGGCCTCCTCCTCCAGCTTGCGGATGTGCTGGCTGACCGTCGACTGGCGCAAGCCGAGGCGCTCGGCGGTCCGGGTGAAACTCCGGGTCTGGGCGATCGCCAGGAAAGTCTGAAGCAGGACGGGATCGAGCATGGCTCATCATCATGATATTACGATTACAATAATAGCGTGTATGCGGCATTCACAATGACGAACCTGCACCGATATCGAAGGGCGCTGGGAAGCGGAACGGCCCGGGCCACCTGGCGATTGAATCGCCGGTGATTTTCTCTCTCGAGGAGGCACGAACACGGTCAAGGATGCGAACCAGTTGCATGCCAACCAGACCGCGCTCGGCCTGATCGCTGCGGAGGCGGCGGCACTCACGCCGACCCCGCGCAACTGACGATCTGACGGCGAACGCTCGCGAAGGAGGAGAATATGGCCAATCAAGCCGAAGCTCTCGAAATCCACATGGAGTTTGGCGACATTCCCGGCACCTCGCTCAAAGTGTCATCGGTCGCGATCGGCACCTGGGCCATTGGCGGCTTGATGTGGGGCGGGACGGACGACGCTGTCTCTATCTCCACCATCCGCGCCGCGTTGGAGCATGGCATCAACATCATCGACACTGCTCCTGCCTATGGATTCGGCCACTCCGAAGAGATCGTCGGCAAGGCGATCGCCGAGGCCAACCTGCGTTCGCGCGTGCTGATTGCCACCAAATGCGGACTCGAATGGGAGGCTGGGAAGGTATTTCGCAATGCCAGCCGTTCCAGCATCATGCGCGGGAATCGAGGACTCCTTGCGCAGGCTTCGAACCGATTACATCGACATCTATCAGGTGCACTGGCCCGACCCCTTGGTTGAGGTCGAAGAAACAGCCGAGGCGATGCAGGCGCTGTTTAGACAGGGAAAGATCCGCGCCATAGGTGTCAGCAATTTTTCGGTCAGCCAGATGGAGCAGTTTCGACGCATTGCGCCGCTGCATGTGCTGCAGCCGCCGTACAACCTGTTCGAGCGTGGGGCCGAGGCCGACCTGTTGCCCTACTGCCGCAAGAATAAAATCGCGACGTTAGGCTATGGCGCACTGTGTCGTGGCCTGCTGTCCGGGCGAATGCGGCCGAATACCGTTTTTGGCGGCGACGATCTGCGACGCACCGATCCGAAGTTTCGCGAGCCCCGATTCACGCGATATCTCAATGCCGTGCAAAGGCTCGATCGGCTTGCCAAGGAACGCTTCGGAAAACGCGTCATTGAGCTGGCGGTGCGCTGGATGCTCGATCAAGGCGTCACCACGGCGCTGTGGGGCGCACGTCATCCCGATCAACTGCAGCCGGTCGACGAGGTGACGGGCTGGCGGCTCGACACTGCCGCGAAGACCGAGATCGATCGGATCCTGCAGGAAACGATTATCGATCCGATCGGTCCCGAATTCATGGCGCCGCCGACACGTGGCGCAGGGTGACAAAGCCGCCATGAGCCCGATCAGTGCCACGGACGGCGGGCGGATCTACTGCAAAGGTTTTGGCACGGGACCTGTCCATCAAGGGAGACGGAAATGCCCTGCAACAAAAATGTCTTGGAGCGCAGCCTTACCTCAGTCCTCGCGGCGGATCCTTCCATTTGTTCCACGCGTCGAGGATTACTGATCGCGCCGTTACTCGCCGTTCTGCCACTCGCAATGCTTGACGCGTCCGTACAAGCTGGACAGATCAACCCCGCGGAGACGGCAATCACGCCTCCCGACGCCATCGAGTGGAGCGGCTGGATAAACGGGTTCCCGCCGCACAGCGGCGAGATGGCCACACTCTACGGTGGCTTGGACAAGTCTGGGCCCTATCTCGTGTTGATGAAGTGGTACCCGGGTTACATGAGCGCCCCACACACCTACGCTTCCGATCGGCTCTCGCTAGTCCTGTCCGGCACGTGGTGGGTGAACAGCGGGGCGGACTTCGATCCGAGAAATACTGTGGCAGTTCCCGCCGGCGGCTTCGTCAGGCGCGTTGCGCGCACCCCGCACTATGACGGTGTGATGCGGGATGCAAAGGAGCCGGCGGTGATCGCACTGTTTGGAATTGCGCCGGTCCGGTTTGAGCTGGTTGATCCCAGTCAGCCGGCTTGGCGCCGGGTCTGAGCCCAATGGTGGACTGAACACCTTGGACGTTTCCGGCCGCGCGTCTGAGCACTCCGGAATTGGCCAGAATAGGGAGAAATCCCATGAAGCTCGGCATCATCGGCACCGGGAATGTCGGCTGCGCCATTGCGCTCGCGGCGGTGACGCGGGGCAGCGCGCGTGAAATCGTGCTCGTCAACCGGACCAGCAAGACGGCAGAAGCGGTGGCGACCGACATCCGCTATGGCACGCCGCTTTCCCCGAAGGTCGATATCAAGCACGGTGATTACGACGCGCTTGCCGGCGCAGGCGTGGTGCTAATCACTTCGGGCGTCAACGAGAAAATGGGCGGTGCCACGGACCGCAACGATCCGCAAGGGCGGCTCAAGCTGCTCGAAAAGAACGCTGTCGATCTATCGAGACATTGTCCCGCAAATTGTGCGCGCCGCTCCCAACGCGGTGCTGGTCGCAGTCACCGATCCACCCGATCCGCTCGCCGATATTGCGCGCGATGCGGCGGGTCACGATCGCGTACTCAGTGCAGGCACATTCCTCGACAGCCTGCGCTTTCGCGTCCACCTCGGAAAGCATTTTGGCGTGGACCCTGCGCATGTGGAGGCACAAGTGATCGGCGACCACGGCACCTCGCAGGTTTTCCTGTGGTCGTCTGCGCGCATTGCCGGGGTGCCGGTGACGGCACTCCTGCAGGAGCGTGGCGAGAAGCTCGACGACGTACGCACGCAACTCGAAAACGACGTTCGCTACGCCAACATCACCATCATTGAGGGACACGACGCGAGCCAGTATGGCATCGGTATTGTCTCGGCGCGGATTGCAGAAATCGTGTTGCGCGACGAACGCGCGGCGATCCCGGTCGGCAGTTACCAGCGCGCATTTGGCGTCACGCTCTCGCTGCCGAGCGTCGTCGGTCGCAGCGGCGTTGTCGCGGTTTTGCAACCTGACCTGACGCCCGAGGAGCGCAGCGGGCTGCAGAGGAGCGCGCAGAGTCTGAAGGATGCGTTGGAAGCGGCCAAGAAAGGATGTCTCAACCATGCTCGTGCGGGCTCATAGCGAGTCCTGACCAGCCGACCATTCGCCGCTGGTTCAATTGTTGACGCATGGCGACGCACCCGCTGGCTGGGCCGCGAATGCACTTTTCGTGCGAAGGAAATTTAGGAGCAGCTGTGCAAAATAGCGCGCTATCATGGCGGAGCGATCGCGAACATGGCGGCTGGCGGAGGGAGTGGGATTCGAACCCACGATACGGTTTCCCGTATACACGCTTTCCAAGCGAGCGCCTTCAGCCACTCGGCCATCCCTCCGGGCGCGGGAAACGTGCAATATAGCGACAAGGTTTCGAGTGACAACCCGCGCGGCTCGCCCAACTGGCGACTTTGCCGCGCAGCTGATGCGGCCTGTTCACCGGCGAGAATTTCGGCAAGCAGCTTCTCAAGATCGCCGATCCCCGCTAGCGTCGGCCTCCGGCGACTGAGACTGCCAAACACAGGCTGCCGACACAGCAGGGATTGAACCCGATGCGCGTTGATCGTCGAATTTTTCTCAGCGGCTTCGCGGCCGCGCTCGTCATGCCGCGGCGAGCTTCCGCCGCGACCGTCACCGACGCGACCGGACGGACCATCACCGCGCCGGATCACGTCACCCGCGTCTATCCCGCTGGCCCGCCGGCAGCGGTGACGCTCTATACGCTCGCCCCCGATCTGCTGATGGGCTGGCTGGAGCCGCCCGGGCCGGAAGCCCGCGAGTTTCTGCTGCCCGAGATCGCCGCGCGGCCGAAGCTGCCGCGGATCACCGGCCGCGGCGATGCCGCCAATCTCGACCCCGCCGTCGTCGCGCTCAAGCCCGATCTCATCGTCGATATCGGCAATGTCGAGGGGAGCTTCGCGGCGCTCGCCGCCAGCGTCGAGCAAAAGAGCGGCATTCCCTATGCGTTGCTCGACGGCCATTTCGATCAGGCCGGCGCGACCTACCGCGCTCTCGGCAAGCTGATCGGGCGCGGCGACGACGCCGAGAAGCTCGCGCGCTCCGCCGAGACGACCATCGCCACCGTCAGCCAACGCAGCGCCGCCGTACCGAACGAGAAGCGGCCGAAGGTCTACTATGCGCGCGACAAGAGCGGCCTGCAGACCGGCCTCGGCAAGTCGATGATCAGCGAGTCGATCGAGTTCATCGGCGCGCGCAACGTTGCCGCCGAGCTGCACGGCTCGCACGGCGTCGTGACGATCGACGACGTTCGCGGCTGGAACCCGGAGATCATCATCGCCAGCGACGCGGAATTCGCAGCGAAAGTTCGCAGCGATCCGGATTGGGCCGCAATCGGCGCGGTCAAATCGGGCCGCGTCTATCTGTCGCCGAAGCTGCCGTTCGGCTGGACCGATTTTCCGCCGGCGGTCAATCGGCTGATCGGGCTGTGGTGGCTCGGCAAGATTTTCTATCCCGACCGCTTCCCCGAAGACATCAAGGCGATGACCCGCGACTTCTACACGATGTTCTATCACGTGACCCCGAGCGCGGCGCAGATCGAGCGCGTGTTGGGCAGCTCCGGTTGAATGAGCCGGGACGGCTCAGCGCGCCCGGCAACTCCGCCGACGGTCGGCGTCGTCCTCGCCGGCGGGGAAGCGCGGCGGATGGGCGGCGGCGACAAGACGCGCATCAGCGTCGGCGGCACGACCATTCTCGAACGCGTGCGCGCGCGCATCGCTCCGCAATGCAGCCGGCTCGTCCTCAATGCCGCCGGCGATGCGGCGCGCTTTGCCGATAGCGGCCTCGCGGTGATCGCCGACAGCGTGCCGGATCACGCCGGCCCGCTCGCCGGCGTTCTTGCCGGCCTCGACTGGGCGGCGAGCGAAGCGCCGGAGATCGCCTGGCTCGTGAGCGTTCCCGGCGATTGTCCGTTCCTGCCGCGGGATTTGGTGGCGCGTCTGCATCAGGCGCGCGTCGCCGCCGGCGGGCAAATCGCCTGCGCCGCTTCGGGGGAGCGTCGGCATCCGGTGGTCGCGCTTTGGCCGGTGGCATTGCGCGCCGATTTGCGGCGGGCGGTGAGCGAAGAGGGCGTGCGCAAGGTCGATCAATGGAGCGCGCGCTACCGCCGCGGCGTCGCCGAGTGGCCGGTCACACCGGTCGATCCCTTCTTCAACGTCAACACGCCGGAACAGGCCGCCGAAGCCGACCGCATCGCCGCGCGCCATCCGGAAATCTGAATCGTTGCCGCACCATCAGGTGTCTTCCCGCGGCGGCCCGATGAGATCGCGCGGCAGCGCCTCCGCCTGCAGGACATCGGCGATGCGCTCCAAATCGTCGAGCATCACCACCGGCACCAGCGCCCGCGGCAACGGCGCGTCGGTCGCGATCGCGACAATGCAATCGTCGTTCGGATGCAGCAGCGGCTTGCCGATGGCGGCGCGGAACACCTCGAGCTTCGGATGCGCGTGGCGCTTGAAGCCCTCGACGATCACCAGATCGACCGGAGCGAGCTTCGCCAGGATCTCCGCCAGCGACGGCTCGGTTTCTCCGCGCAGCTCGTGCACGATCGCCCAGCGCCGGCTCGAGGCGATGGCGACCTCGCTCGCTCCGGCCTGGCGGTGCAGCCATGAATCCTTGCCCGGCTTGTCGATATCGAAGTCATGATGCGCATGCTTGACGGTCGCGACCGTGAGGCCGCGCCCGACCAGCAGCGGAATAACGCGCGTCATCAGCGTCGTCTTGCCGGCGCCACTCCAGCCGGCAAGGCCGACGACGCGCATGGGCGTTGCATTGGGCGTGACCATCGCCGCTAATGATAGAAGCGATTTGCGGTTCCGGCGACCCTCACACCATGGCGGATAAGACCCTCGACCTGCGCGGCCTCAAATGCCCCCTCCCGGCGCTGCGCACGCGCAAGGCGCTCGCCGGCATGCGGCCGGGCGATCTCCTGATCGTGGAATGCACCGATCCGCTCGCCGGCATCGATATTCCGAACCTGGTGAGGGAGACGGGCGACAGGCTGGAAGAAACGCACAAGGAAGCGAAGGTCACGACATTCCGAATCAGCAAGAGCTGAGCGGACGGCGTTCTCAGATCGCCACCGTGGCGGCGCGCCTCATTGCGGCTCGCCCGCGGCGTTGTGCTTGAGATCGACGAAAACGTCGTCGTCCTTGAGCACGACCTTGTAGGTGCGCAGCGGCGTCTCGCAGGGCGGCTCCACCACCCTGCCCGTCGGGATATGGAAGGAGCCCATATGCATGCAGCACTCGATGGTGTCGCCGTCGATCATGCCGTCGGCAAGGCTCGCCGCCGCATGGGTGCATTCGTCGTCGGTCGCGTAGAAAGTGCCGTCGATGTGGTAGACGGCAAGCATCGCCGCGCCGACGGCGAACGCCTTCACCGTACCCGGCGCGACATCCGACTGAGAACACACGCGCACGACACTTTCCGCCGCATCAGCCATGACAGGTCCCTCGTTGGCGATCATATTCTAGAACAAGGGCAATAGAGGCGGGAACCCATGCAGATCCTCGTGGTCGGCGCCGGCGTGGTCGGTCTTGCCATCGCGCGCACCGCGGCGCTTGCCGGCCATGACGTGACCGTTGCCGAGGCGACCGGCGGCATCGGCAACGGCGTCTCCTCGCGCAACAGCGAGGTGATCCATGCCGGCATCTACTATGCGACCGGCTCGCTGCGCGCGCGCCACTCTACGCGCGGACGCCGCCTGCTCTATGAATTCTGCGCCACGCACGGCGTCGCCCACAAGAAATGCGGCAAGCTGATCGTCGCCACCAACGCGGCTGAGCTCGCCAAGGCCGAGGCGCTGCTCGGGCAAGGGCGCAAGAACGGCGTCGAAGGGTTGGAGCTGATCGGCGGCAATGCCGCGCGCGCGCTCGAGGCGGAGCTCGCCTGCGTCGGCGCCTTGCTGTCGCCGGAATCCGGCATCGTCGACAGCCACGGCTTGATGCGCGCGCTCTGGGGCGAGCTCGCCGACCGCGGCGGCATGATCGCGTTCGCGACGCCGGTCGAGCGGATGCATCGCGCAGGATCGCAGTGGCAGGTGCAATTCGGCGGCCGAGACGCCGGCACCGTCGCCTTCGACGCCGTGGTCAATTCCGCCGGCCTCGGCGCGCAAAAGCTCGCACGCCGCATCGAGGGTTTCCCGGCCGACCGGGTGCCGCCGCTCGTGCTCGCCAAGGGCAATTACTTCGGCTTTGCCGGGCGCCCGGTATTCTCGCGGCTCGTCTATCCGACGCCGGTCGATGGCGGGCTCGGCGTGCACGTCACCATCGACCTCGCCGGCCGCATGCGCTTCGGCCCGGACGTGGAATGGATCGACGAGGAAAGCTACACGGTCGATCCGCGCCGCGCCGATGCCTTCTATGAGCGCATCCGCACCTATTGGCCCGGCCTGCCGGCAGGCTCGCTGCTGCCCGACTATTGCGGCGTGCGGCCGAAGCTGAGCGGACCGGGCGAGCCGCAGGTCGACTTCGTCGTCGCCGGCCCTTCGGCGCACGGCCTGCCGCGACTCGTCTGCCTGTTCGGCATCGAATCGCCGGGTCTCACCTCGTCGCTGTCGCTCGCTGAGGAAGTCGTCGGCTATCTCGGCCTGACCGCGCAGGTCCGCCTGCATGCCGGCCTGCGGCTGCTGCACGACGGTCCCCGGCTCGTCGTCGCTGACATCAGGTGCGGGCTGAACCGTGCGCTTGGCCGTTTGCACGCTTTGCTGCTTGACGCCGAGGGCGGCGGACAGCGTGGCCGGATCGACCGGCGTGAATTCCGCGACCTCGCCGGCGCGCTTGCCGGCATAGGCGACGAAGCCGTCCTTGGTCGAGACGATATCGCCGGGCCGCAAGGTCGGGTCGTTCTTCGCATCGAACGGAGCAAGCCCGAACGCGTCCTTGCCGTTGCAGGTGCAGTTGGGCACCAGATGGTCGCGATAGACGTAAGCGCTGTCCAAATCGGTGTAGCGCTGGCCGTCACGGGCCGAGGCGTGGTCGATGCCGCCGCCGAAGAACACCTTGGTCTTGCTCGCCGGGCACATCGCCCGGCAGGTCTCGACCGGCGTCGCATAGAGCGTGCGCTCGAGCGGGAAGTGCTGGCCGTCGCAGAGCCGCACGCAAAAGACGACGCCGCGGCCCGCTGCGTGCTCGCCTTCCGTGCTGCGCGCAGGGCGTACCGGGCTCCGCATAGGAGCTGACCGACGGCGAAGGGCCGTCGTGGTGGAAACCGCTGAAGAGGAAGTCCAAAAACCCGGCGCGCGCCTGATTTGGCGCCGCCGCACTGAGAAGAGCGACAAGGATCGCGCCCGGAAAGATGGCTGCGTACCCGTTCAACAGCTTGCTACGGCGTCGATCCACCACGGCAACTCCCCAAAAGCCCAAGCTCCCGTCGGGAGCACGCAACTCGGCTCGATTAACGTGCCGTAGGCTCGAACGTTCCCGCCGCAGTGAGTGGGAAGGATGGCGGAAAGGGTTCAAGATCGTGACCCGGAGCCTAGCCTGTCTTGGTAAATGGCTGCTTTTCAGCCATGGCAAACAAATACTTAAAGCCGTTTTCTCGACCGCCCCAGAGGCGTCGAAACGCTCAGAAATATCGCAGCCACACATAGGCCTGGCAGATCGCGATCGACACCAACGTCATCGGCACCGCGTAGCGCAGATAGCGCAGAAAGCCGAAGCGGACGCCGTTGCGCTCGGCGATGCCGGCAACGGCGAGATTGGCCGAGGCGCCGGTGAGCGTGCCATTGCCGCCGAGGCAGGCGCCGAGCGAGAGGCACCACCACAGCGGCTCGACCGTCTCCGGCGCGCCGTAGGTCGGCCCCATGCTCTTGATCAACGGGATCATGGTGGCGACGAACGGGATGTTGTCGATCAGCGCCGAGAGGACCGCCGACATCCACAGAATAAGCGTGCCGGCGACGGCGACGTTATAGCCGGTCAGCGCCACCAGCCGGTCGGCGAATAGGCCGAGGAGCCCGCTGACCTCGACCGCGTGAACGACGACGAACAGGCCGATGAAAAAGAAGATCGTCGTCCATTCGACCTCGGCGAAGGTCCGCTGCACATTGTCCGCCTGCTTGGCGCCCGCGTGTTTCCAATTGTCGAGCAGCATCAGCGCCGCGGCGCCGGCGAGCGCGATGGTCGCCGGCTCGAGATGCAAGGGCCGGCCGAACACGAAGGCGGCGAATACCGCGCCCATCACGACGACCGAGCGGTCGAGCAGCGCCCAGTCGGTGATCGTGCCCGGCGCATTCATGCCCATGACCAGCGCGCGGCTCTGCGGGCTTGCGCGCAAGGTCCGGCCCCAGACGAGATGCACCAGGATCGCCTGCACGGCCATGACCAGCACGACGATCGGCGCGACATTGACCAGGAAGCTGTTGAAGCCGAGCCCGACCTGCGAGCCGATCAGGATGTTGGGCGGATCGCCGATCAGCGTCGCCGTGCCGCCGATATTGGCGGCGAACACCTCGGCGAACAGGAAGGGAAAGCGCGGCAGGTCGAGCTCCTCGGCGATGACCAGCGTCACCGGCACGATCAGCAGCACCGTGCTGACATTGTTGAGCACCGCGGAGAGGAGCGCGGTGACGAGCTGCAGCATGAGCAGGATGCCGGCGGGATTGGCCTTGACCCGCTGCGCCGACCAGATCGCCAGGCACTGGAACAGGCCGGAGCGGCGTGAGATCGAGACCAGGATCATCATGCCGGTGAGAAGCCCGATCGTGTCCCAATCGATGCCTTTGACCGCCTCATCCTGGTCGAGCACGCCCGATGATGACCACGATCGAGGCGCCGACCAGCGCCACCACGGCGCGATTGAGGCGTCCGGCGATGATCGCCGCATAGGTGACGGCGAGTATCGTCACCGACACCCACATCGGGTCGAAGCCAAAGGCGAGGTGCGGCGCGAACGGATCGGTCATGGCGGCGACAAGGTTCATCCATCACCGCCTAGCCGGGGAAGACGAAGGAAGGCAACTCCCCGCTAAAAAGAAGTCGCCTGCGATCTCTCGCAGGCGACCCAGTTTTCGGTTGGAGACGTAGGCTTGCGTGTTTGCCGGCGTCATCAGTTCTTCTGCGCAGCCGCCTGGGTGGCCGCCAGGAAGTCCTTGTAGGTGCGGCCGGCGTAGTTCGTCGAGGTCGGCGCTTGCGATGCGGCGGCGGCTTTGCTGTCGGCCGGCGGGAGCGGGGTCACGTTGCTGGCCTTGGGCTCGGGCGTCGGCAGCGGGGTGATATCGGCGGCAGTGCCGTCGACCCGCGCGCTCGCCGCTTCGTTGGTGCAGACATCCGCGAACACCACCAGACCGTCCTGGGTGTAGGTCTTGGTCAGGCAGGTGCACGGACCGGGGGTCGCCGCGACCGGGGCGTCGTAGCTGTCGTCGTCCACGCCGCCGTCGATATCGACCCAGATGCCATCACGGAAAATCCAGTGATGTTTATGCCAATGCGTCCAGTGATTGTGACCGGGATGGCCGGGATGACCGGTGCGGCCGCCGCGGCCGTTATTGAGCGCCGCGACGTGGCTGCGCCCGACGGAACGGCCAGCGAAGTGGTTGCCGCTCGAGAAGTGGCTGCCGCCGCTGAAGCTCCTGGCGCCGCCGCCACCGAACCCGCCGCCGCCGCCGCCGAACCCTCTGGCGTCGGCCGCGCTGGAAGCAAGGCTGGCCACGGCGATGGTAGCCGCCGTTGCGAGACTGAGGATGATTGTGCGTGACATGGTCGTTCTCCGAGGTTTGAGTTCCGATACCGATTGGTCGGGCCGGCCGGAGAAAAGGTTCACGGTGTTCGTCATCGATCGCAGTCCGGCGTCCTTGCGGCTGCAGCGGCCGCGGACTTATAGGATGGGCCGCCTGGGGGGCCGCCTGATCGGGCAGAAAAACCCCATAATGCGCCGCGGGTCGCCGTTAGCTTGCCCAAAGGCGCTCGAACGGGGAAACTGGCGGCCGCCGCTCGCGAGCCGGGAAAAGGCCGCGCAAATTTTCTTCGATTGCCGTTGAACCTGCGCGCCACCGCACGCGACTAAATTGACGAGCCGATAGCCCTGCCGATGCAAACGACTTCGGACGAGGTTCTGATCGGACGGATCGCCCACGGCGATCGGCTCGCGATGCAGGTGCTGTACGCGCGCCACCACGTCCGGGTCTACCGGTTCGTGCTGCGGCTGGTGCGCAACGAAGCAACGGCGGAGGATCTGATCAGCGACGTGTTTCTCGACGTCTGGCGGCAAGCCGCGAAGTTCGAGGGGCGCTCGGCGGTCTCGACCTGGATGTTGAGCATCGCCCGCTTCAAGGCGCTTTCGGTGCTGCGGCGCCGGCCGGAGGAGGAACTGGACGAGGAGACCGCCGACGCGATCGAGGATCATGCCGACGATCCGGAAGTCGCGCTGGCGAAGAAGGACAAGGGCGCCGTCTTGCGGCAATGCCTGACCAAACTTTCGGCCGAGCATCGGGAGATCGTCGACCTCGTCTACTACCACGAGAAATCGGTGGAGGAGGTCGCGGGAATTGTCGGCATCCCGGAGGCGACGGTGAAGACGCGCATGTTCTACGCGCGCAAGAAATTGTCGGAGCTCCTCAAGGAGCAGGGAATCGATCGAGGCTGGCCATGAACGCGGCGAACGAAACCGAACCGGGCGATATCGAGCTGCTGCTGCCGTGGCATGCGGCGGGAACGCTCAGCCGTCGCGATACGCAGCGCGTCGAAGCGGCGCTCGCCAGCGATCCCGAGCTCGCCCGCCGCTACGAACTGGTGCGCGAGGAGCTCGGCCAGACCATCCATCTCAACGAGACCTGGGCGCGCCGTCGGCGCGCGCGATGCAGGCGCTGTTCGCCAAGATCGACGCCGAGCCGGCGCGCCGGCCGGCGGCATCGCTTAATCTCGGCGCCCGGATCGCGGAATTCTTCGCTTCCCTCTCGCCGCGCACGCTCGCCTGGTCGGCAAGCGCGGCGGCGCTCGCCATCCTGCTGCAGGCCGGACTGCTCGCCGGCATCGCCCTCAAGGAAAAGAACCCGGGCGGCTATGAAACCGCGTCGGCGCCAAAGAGCGTCACCGGCGAGGGCGCCTATGCCCTCATTCGCTTCCAGCCGCAGGCGAGCGCCGCCGATGTCGCCAAGTTTCTGGAAACCAACAAACTCAGCATTGCGGACGGACCGTCCGCCGGCGGGCTATACCGCGTACGCATCGCGGCCAAGGAGCTGCCGAAGGCGGATCTCGCCCGCATCGTGAAGACGCTGCAGGAGGATAAGGTCGTCGGCTTCATTGCCGCGACCCAATGAGCTTTTGTCCGGGGTTCGGCTGTGCGCGCGACTGCGCCACGGTTTCACCCTCGAATCGTGCTCGGACATTGGTCGCCGCTCGGCAGCTGCGGCAGCCATATAAGGAGTGTGCCATGCGAAGCACCGCGCGCAGCCTGCGGCTGGTCATTGGCCTTTCGCTCTCGGCTCTGCTTCTGAGCGCGTGCCTCATCGATGTGTCGCGCCCGGCGGCGGCTTTCGGCTTTGGCGGCTTCGGGCGCGGGGGCGGCGGCGGTTTCGGCCGGCCGATGATGGGCGGCGGCATGCGCGGCCGGACCATGACGGCGCCGCGCCGCACCACCGGCAGGACGGTCGGCACGCATTCCAGCGGCGACCGGACGGGCGCCCACTATACCGGCACGCACTATGACGGCGGCGGCGGTTCAAGACATACGATCATCGGCCGCGGCTTCACCGGCGATACCGGCCCGAACCCACCGGACGTGTCGCTGCGTGGCGGCGGCAACAATCGCGGCAGCGGCGTACCGCCGCGCGGCGAGCGGCGCTTCGTCGCCGACGAGATCATCGTCGAATTCTCGGCAGGCGCAACGCCGCAGGCCATCGATCAGCTCGCCCGCCGCTACAACCTGACCCAACTTGAGTCGCAAGGCTTTCCGCTGATCCGCAGCACCTTCTCTCGCTGGCGCATTCCCGGCGGCCGTTCGGTGCCGGACCTCGTCGGCGTGATCGAGGACGAGCGCATCGTCGCCAGCGCCCAGCCCAACTATTTTTACACGCTGCAGGAGGACGCAGCGAAGAGCGACGCGGCCACGCACGGCGACGCCGCACAATACGTTCTCGGCAAGCTGCAGGTCGAACAAGCGCATCAGGTCGCGACCGGGAAAGACATCCTGGTGGCCGTGATCGATTTGCAAATCGACGCGAAACATCCCGATCTCGCCGGCACGATCGTGTCGAACGTCGACGAATTGGGCGGCGAAGACAATCCGCCGGAGCACGGAACGGCGATCGCCGGCGCCATCGCCGCGCACGGCAAGCTTCTGGGCATCGCGCCCGGCGTCCGGCTGCTGGCGGCGCGCGCCTTCGACGACACGCCCGGCAGGTCCAAGGGCACCTCCTTTGCCATCTACAAAAGCCTGCAATCGGCCGCGGATGGCGGCGCCCGCGTCGTCAATATGAGCTTCGTCGGCCCGGCCGATCCGGCGCTGCACCGGATGCTGGCGGCGGCCTACGAGAAGGACATGGTGCTGATCGCGGCGGCCGGAAACGCCGGCCCGGATTCCGCGCCGCTTTATCCGGCGGCCGATCCCGATGTGATCGCCGTGACCGCGAGCGACAGCCGTGACGGCCTGTTCAAGATGGCCAATCGCGGCCAGTACATTGCGGTCGCCGCTCCCGGCGTCGAGATCCTCGCGCTCGCGCCCGGCGACGCCTATCAGATCGCCACCGGAACGTCGGTTGCCGCGGCGCATGTCAGCGGGATCGCGGCGCTACTGCCTCGAACGCAACCCTTCGCTCAAGCCGAAGGACATCCGCACCATCATCATGTCCACCGCCAAGCCGCATCCCGACTTCGGCGCCGGCCTGGTGAACGCCTATCGCGCCGTGATCCTGCTCGACCGCAAGCCGGCCGGGAAGGATGCCAGCCCGCAGGCGAAGCAGTGATCGCTGGCCGATCGCCGCGCCGGCCCGACTCAAATAGTTCTCAAATAGCTTCCAGGCGAGCAGCATGCGCCGGTCGGAACCAATGACGGTCGACGCCGCATTCGCGCTGTTCACCAAGCCGCGCCGGCACCGGCGGACTTCCGCCGAGCTTGCGCTCCTCGCCGACGCCGAGCGCAGTTCCGTCCGCTGTGGCGCGGATGACCTGGCGCTCTTTAGTTGGGGCGAAGGACCGACCGTGCTGATGGTGCATGGCTGGGAGGGCCGCGGCACGCAATTCCACGCCTTCGTGCCGCGGCTGCGCGAGCGCGGCTTCCGCGCGGTGGCGATGGACTGCCCGGCGCATGGCGATTCGACCGGCACTGCTTCGAGCGTTCCGCATTTTGCCGAGGCGGTGAGCGCGGTCGCGCGCGCCTTGGGCGAGGTCGCGGCGGTGATCGGCCATTCCAGCGGCGCCGCCGGAAGCATCTACGCCTGCACCCAGGGCCTCGCGGTGACCTCCAGCGTTCATCTCGCGGGTCCCTGCTCGTTCGAGCGTGGCATCGAGCGGTTCTGCGCGGCGGTGCAGCTGTCGGAGCCGGACCGCGCCGAATTCCGCCGCCGCATCGAGGATTTCATCCCGGTGCCGCTCGGCGAGACCGACCTGGCGACGCTCCGCCTGCCCGGCCATCCGGCGCTCGTGTTGCACGATCCCGCCGACAAGGAGGTGCCGTTTCGCGAAGCCGAACTCCTTGCGGCCGCGTGGCCGACGGCGGAGCTCCGGCCGATGCAAGGCGCCGGGCACCGGCGCATCCTGCAAAACAGCGAGGCCGTCGATCTTGCCGTGCGGCTCATTTGCAGCAACGCCGTGCCGGCTTCCGCGCAGCGCTGATCCCCTCCGTCTCACGCCGCCCGCGACGAAGCGCTTGATGTCGGCGCGCATCCGCCTATGAGTGGCTGCAAGCAAACGGGGCATGGCGCACATGGATCGTCTCAAGGGCAAGGTCGTACTGATCACCGGCGCCGCCGGTGCGATCGGCTCCGCGATCGCCGACGCGGCTGGCAAAGCAAGGCGGCGCCGCGATCAGGACCGACCTCCCCGGCCGCGGTAATACCGACCATGCGCTCGATGTCACTTCCGAAGCAGACTGGAAGCGGACGATCGACGCCGTCGAGCGGGCGCCCGGGCGGCTCGACGGCATCGTCAATGCCGCGGGCATCATCGCCGTCGGCACCGTCGAGGACACCGACTTCGCCACTTGGCGCCGGGTCATGGCGATCAATCTCGACGGCACGTTTCTCGGCTGCAAATACGGCATGCGGCTTCTGCGCCGCGACGGCGGCGCGATCGTCAACATCTCCTCGGTCGCCGGGCTGATCGGAGGACACAACCTCGCGGCCTACAACGCGTCGAAGGGCGGCGTGCGGCTTCTGACCAAATCGGTCGCGCTCTCCGGCGCGCGGCTCAAACCCGCGGTGCGCTGCAATTCGGTGCACCCGGCCTTCATCGAAGGCCCGATGGCGGACGACATGATCGGACAATTCCGCGATCCGACGCGCGCCCGCGAGCGGCTTGCCGCGTCGGTCCCGCTCGGCCGCTTCGGCACGCCCGCTGAGGTCGCGGCGCTTTGCGTCTATCTTCTTTCCAATGAATTCGCCTTCGTCACCGGCGCCGAGTTCGTGCTCGACGGCGGCCTCACCGCGCAGTGAGGCGGCTCATCCTCACGGCACGCGGCGCGCGTCACGCGGTTCATCGCCGCGCGAAGACGACGATGAGGAGCCCGACGACCGCGATTGCGGCGCCGTAATAGACCCAGCGAGTCTGGCTGATCATGAAGCTCTCGGCCGGGTAAGGGAAATATCCCGAGCCCTGCGCCGATAAAGACCAGCCCCATCAACAGGACGATGACGCCGACGAGCGCCAGCAGCGTTTTCATGTTTGCCCCTCAATGCGCCGCGTCCCAATTATCCGCGGCGTGCGCCTCGACCTGCAGCGGCACCGAGAGCGACACCGCCGGGATGCGGCGCGTCTTCCATCACCGCCTTGACCACCGGCAGCGTCCTCTCCACTTCCGCGTCCGGCACTTCGAAGACCAGTTCGTCGTGCACCTGCAAAAGCATCTGCGCCGAAAGCTTCTTCTTCGCCAGCGCATCCTCCATGCGGATCATGGCGCGGCGGATGATGTCGGCGGCGCTGCCTTGCAGCCGGGCATTGACCGCGGCGCGCTCGTTGAAGGAGCGCACCGACGGATTCGGCGCGGAGATCTCCGGATAGTGGCATTTGCGGCCGAACAGCGTGAGCACATAGCCGTGCTTCTTGGCGAACGCCTTCGATTCCTCGATGTAGTCGCGGATGCCGGGAAAGCGCTCGAAGTATTTCTTGATGTAGGCGCCGGCTTCCTCGCGCGGAATGCCGAGCTGGTTGGCGAGGCCGAAGGCGGAGATGCCGTAGACGATGCCGAAATTGATCGCCTTGGCGCGGCGGCGGATCTCCGGAGGCATGC
Source organism: uncultured Alphaproteobacteria bacterium (assembly GCA_963695665.1). Classification (GTDB taxonomy): domain Bacteria; phylum Pseudomonadota; class Alphaproteobacteria; order Rhizobiales; family Xanthobacteraceae; genus BOG-931. The sequence goes on along the minus strand of CAVOHL010000033.1, from coordinate 179,180 downwards.
CCTTGATCGGCACGCCGAACATCTCCGAGGCGGTCATGGCGTGGATGTCGAGGCCCTCGCGGAACGCCTTCTGCAGCGGCTCGATGCCGGCGATCTCGGCGAGAAGCCGCAGCTCGATCTGCGAATAATCGGCGGAGACGAGCTTCGTGCCCGGCGCGGCGATGAAGGCGCGGCGGATCTTGCGGCCGTCCTCGGTGCGGATCGGGATGTTCTGCAGATTCGGATCGGATGACGAGAGGCGCCCGGTCGTGGTCGAAGCGAGCGCGTAGTTGGTGTGGACGCGGTGCGTCGTCGGATTGACGAAGCCGGGCAGCGCGTCGGTGTAGGTCGATTTCAGCTTCGAGACCTGCCGCCAGTCGAGAATCTTCTGCGGCAGTTCGTGGCCCTGCTCGGCGAGGTCTTCGAGCGCGCGCGCGCCGGTCGACCATTGGCCGGTCCGGGTCTTGGTGCCGCCGGGAAGCCCGAGCTTGCCGAAGAGCACGTCGCCGAGCTGCTTCGGGCTCCCCGGATTGATGTCCTCGCCGGCGATCTTCCTGATCTCGGCTTCGAGGCCGGCAGCCTCCTGCGCGAATTCGCCGGAGAGCCGCGAGAGCACCTCCCGGTCGATGGAGATGCCGCGCCGCTCCATGCGCGCGAGCACGGCGAGGAGCGGCCGCTCCAGCGTCTCGTAGACGGCAAGCACGCGCTCGGCCGGAAGCCGCGGCTTGAGCACCTGCCACAGCCGCAGCACGATGTCGGCCTTCTCGGCGGCGTAGGCCGTCGCCTGGTCGATGCCGACGGCGTCGAAGCCGATCCGGGTCTTGCCGGCCTTGATCAGCGCGTCGATGTCGGCGACCGCGTGGGTGAACGTGCTTTCGGCGAGCGAATCGAGGCTGTGGTTCTGCCGGCCGGCATCGAGCGCATACGACATCAGCATGGTGTCGTCATAGGCGGCGATCTCGGCGCCGCGCAGCGCCAATATCTGCCAGGCGAATTTCAGGTCGTGGCCGATCTTGAGCACGCCGCGGTCGGCGAGCAGCGGCCGCAAGGCGTCGAGCGCCGCGCCTTCGGGAATCTGCTCGGGCGCGATGTCGCCGCGGAACAGGCTGGCGCCGCCGCCCTCGCCGCCCCGGCGATGACCGAGCGGCACGTAGCAGGCCTCGTTCGGCGCGACGGCAAGCGAAAGGCCGCACAGCTCCGCCTGCATCGGATCGCTGCTCGCGGCGCTGACATCGATGGCGACAACGCCGAGGTCGCGCGCGCGCTCGATCCAGGCGTTGAGCCGATCGAGACCGCGCACCGTCTCATATTTGCTGCGATCGAACTTGGCGTTGCGCGCCGCTTGCATGCGCGCGCTCGCGAGCGCCTGCGGCGTGAGCGCGCCTTGCGCGGGCGCTTCGGCTTTCGCTTTGCGCAAGTCGGCCGGTTGCGGCGGCCGGGCGAGAGGAAGCTGCGGCGCCGCGCCTTCTCTTCCTCCCCCGCCTGCGCGGCTTTCTCGGCGCGGCCGACCCGCCGGCTTCGGCGCGAGCTTTGCGCGTCGTCCTCCCCCGCGCGCGGGAGCGGAGAAAGTGCCGGCCAGCCGCGCGTCCGGCTCGATCTCGCCGGCGTCGATCTCGGCGAACTCGGCGACGCGGCGCATCAGCGCGTTGAACTCCATCGCCTTGAGGAAGGCGATCAGCCGCTTGTGGTCGGGCTCGTGCACGGCGAGATCGCCGATCGGCACGTCGAGCTTCACCTGGTCGTCGAGCGTGACGAGCTTCTTCGACAGCCGCGCCTTCTCGGCGTTGTCGATCAGCGATTGCCGGCGCTTGTCCTGCTTGATCTCGGAAGCGCGCGCGAGCAGCGTTTCCAGGTCGCCGTATTCGCCGATGAGCTGCGCCGCGGTCTTGACGCCGATGCCGGGTACGCCCGGCACGTTGTCGGTCGAATCGCCGATCAGCGCCTGCACCTCGATGACCTTCTCCGGCGGCACGCCGAATTTCTCGATCACCTCGGCGCGGCCGATCTTCTTGTCCTTCATGGTGTCGAACATGACGACGCGGTCATTGACGAGCTGCATCAGATCCTTGTCCGAGGAGACGATGGTCGCGGTCGGCGCCGGCCTCGCACGCCTCGCGCACATAGGTCGCGATCAGGTCGTCGGCCTCGAATCCGTCCTGTTCGAGGCAGGGAATGTCGAAGGCGTGGACCGCCTCGCGGATGAACTTGAACTGCGGGCGCAGATCGTCGGGCGGATCGGGCCGGTGCGCCTTGTAGTCGGGGTACATCTGCGTGCGGAAGGTCTTCTCCGACTTGTCGAAGACCACCGCGAGATGCGTCGGCTTGTCCTCCGTTCATGTCGCGCAGCAGCTTCCACAGCATGTTGCAGAAGCCGAACACCGCGTTGAGCTGCAGCCCGTCCGACTTGCGGTTGATCGGCGGCAGCGCGTGATAGGCGCGGAAAATGTAGCCGGAGCCGTCGACGAGGAAGACGTGGTCGCCTTTCTTCACCGGCAAGGCGGCGGGCTGGGCTTTCTGTGCGGCGGGCATGATGCCCGGTAATATAGGTCTTTCGGGCGATTGGCACGATGCAGTGGATAACTTCGGACCGCACATTCTCGCTCGTCACCCCCGGGCTTGACCCAGGGGTCCATGCGGCGATGCCCTATGGATTGCCGGATCAAGTCCGGCAATGACCATGAAGGATTCGCCGCTCCCGATCGACGCCGCGCTGCCGGAACTCACCGCGACGCTGCGCCGGCACAACGCCGCCGTGCTGGTCGCGCCGCCCGGCGCCGGCAAGACCACGCGCGTGCCGCTGGTCCTCGCCGGCGAGCCCTGGGCCGAAGGCCGCCGCATCCTCGTCCTGGAGCCGCGCCGGCTCGCCGCGCGCGCCGCCGCCGAGCGGATGGCGAAGACGCTCGGCGAAGCAGGTCGGCGATACGGTCGGCTTGCGGGTGCGGTTCGGCTCGAAGGTCTCGCGCCGCACCCGGATCGAGGTGGTCACCGAGGGCGTCTTCACGCGGCAGGTCCTCGACGATCCGATGCTCGACGGCGTCGCCGCGGTGCTGTTCGACGAATTCCACGAACGCTCGCTCGACGCCGATCTCGGTCTCGCGCTTGGCGCGCGACGTGCAGCAGGGCTTGCGCGAGGATTTGCGGCTCCTCGTCATGTCGGCGACGATCGATGGCGCGCGCGTCGCCAAGCTCCTCGGCGACGCGCCGGTGATCGCGGCGCAAGGCCGCGCCTTCCCGGTCGAGACGCGCTATCTCGGCCGCGACGCGCGGCCGATCGAGCCGCAGGTCGCCGACGCCATCGTGCGGGCGATGCGCGCCGACACCGGCTCGCTGCTCGCCTTTCTTCCCGGCGCCGCGGAAATCCGCCGCGCCGCGGACGCTGCTCGAAGGCCGGCTCGATCCGTCGACCGACATCGTCGCGCTCTACGGCGCGCTCGGCGGCGACGAGCAGGACCGCGCCATCGCGCCGGCCCCGCCCGGCCGGCGCAAGATCGTGCTCGCGACCTCGATCGCCGAGACGTCGATCACCATCGAGGGCGTGCGCATCGTGGTCGATTGCGGGCTCGCGCGCGTGCCGCGCTACGAGCCCGACGTCGGCGTGACGCGGCTCGAAACCGTGCGCGTCTCGCGCGCCGCCGCCGACCAGCGCCGCGGCCGCGCCGGCCGCACCGAGCCCGGCGTCTGCTATCGGCTGTGGGACGAGCCGCAGACCGCGTCGCTCGAAGCCTTTTCGCGGCCGGAAATCCTCGCCGCCGATCTTTCCGGCTTTGCGCTCGATCTTGCCGCATGGGGCGCCGGCGCGGAGCAAGCTCGCCTTCCTCGATCCGCCGCCGCGCCCGGCGCTCGCCGAGGCGAAGGCCTTGCTCGACCGAACTTGGCGCCATCGACGCCGACGGCCGCATCACCGACGAAGGGCGAAAGCTGCGGCGCCTGCCGCTGCCGCCGCGGCTCGCGCGCATGGTGGTCGACGCGGCGCCGAAGGATCAGCGCTGCACGCCGCCGAGATCGCGGTCCTGATCGGCGAGCGCGGCCTCGGCGGCAACGATGTCGATCTCCGCGTCCGCCTCGACGCGCTTCGCCGCGACCGTTCGCCGCGCGCGCGCGAGGCCGCGCGATGGCGGCGGACCGATGGGCGGAGATACGCTCGCCGAAGCCCGCCCTACGAGGAGGGGAAGCGAGTGCCGGGGCGCTCCTCGCGCTCGCCTATCCGGAGCGCATCGCCAAAAACCGCGGCGGAGCGGCCGGCGCGTTTCTGCTGGCGAACGGCCGCGGCGCGCAGGTCGATCCCGCCTCCCCGCTCGCGCGCGAGCCTTATCTCGCGGTCGCCGAACTCACCGGCAGCGCCGCGGCGGGCCGCATCCTGCTGGCCGCGCCGATCACGCTTGCCGAGATCGAGGCGCGCTTTGCCGATCGCATCGACACGCGCGAGGAGATCGCCTTCGATCCGGCGAGCGCGAGCCTGCGGATGCGCCGGCTGCGCCGACTCGGCGCGCATCGCGCTCGCCGAGCAGCCGATGCCGCCGGTCGCAGACGAGGCGGCAGCGCGCACTGCTGGCCGAGGGCGTGGCGCGGCTCGGCATCGCCCGGCTGCCGTGGAGCAAAGCGCTGCGGCAATGGCGCGACCGCGTCATGTTTCTGCGCCGCGCCGAAGGCAGCGAATGGCCGGATCTGTCCGACGCCGCGCTCGGCGCCGATATCGACTGGCTGGCCCGGTCGTTCGCCGGCAAGACCGCGCTGGCGCGAGCTTTCGGCCGACGAATTTGCCGCGCGCGCTCGCACGCGCGTCTCCCCTACCCGCTGCCGCGGCGGCTCGACGCCGAGGCGCCGACCCATTTCGAAGCGCCGACCGGCTCGCGCGTGCCGATCGACTATGAGGCCGAAGGCGGTCCGAAGATTGCCATCCGCGTGCAGGAGCTGTTCGGCCTCGACCGCCATCCGGCGATCGCCGGCGGCAGCGTCGCCGCTCGTCGATCGAGCTTCTTTCGCCGGCGCAGCGGCCGGTGCAGATGACCCGCGACCTGCCCGGCTTCTGGCGCGGCAGCTACGCCGCCGTGCGCGCCGAGATGCGCGGCCGCTATCCGAAACATCCCTGGCCGGACGATCCGCTGGCGGCGGCGCCGACGCGGAGAGCCAAAAGGCGAAGCGGCGAATAGCGAAGTGACGAACGGCGATAAATAGGGAACCTTATCTGCTATTCGCCATTGCCTATTCGCTCTTATATTGAAGCGCAATTCTTGCCCGAGGCCCGATGTTTCCCAAGCCAAAGCCGCAGCTAAAGCCCAACACCTACGCCTACGAATCCGAGCCGATGGTCAAAGCCACCGGCTTTCGCGAATACGACGCGCGCTGGCTGTTCGGCAGCGAGATCAACCTGATGGGCGTCGAGGCGCTGGGGCTCGGGCTCGGCACGCTGATCCGCGAACTGGGCGCGAAGCCCGAAGATCGTCACCGGCCACGATTTCCGCTCCTATTCGGCCTCGATCAAGATGGCGCTGACGAACGGCCTGATCGCCGCCGGCTGCAAGGTGCACGACATCGGGCTCGCGCTGACGCCGATGGCCTATTTCGCGCAATTCGATCTCGACGTGCCCTGCGTCGCCATGGTCACCGCCTCGCACAACGACAACGGCTGGACCGGCGTGAAGATGGGCGCCGAACCGCCCGCTCACCTTCGGCCCCGACGAGATGACGCGGCTGAAGGAGATCGTGCTCGACGGCCGCTTCAAGACGCAAGAGCGGCGGCGCCTATGAGTTCGTCGAGAATTTTCCGGCGCGCTACATCGCCGACCTCACCAAGCGGCCGAAGCTCAAGCGCCGGCTCAAAGTGGTCTGCGCCTGCGGCAACGGCACCGCCGGCGCGTTCGCGCCGCAGGTGCTGGAAGCGATCGGCTGCGAAGTCGTGCCGCTCGACTGCGAGCTCGACCACACCTTCCCGAAATACAATCCGAATACCGAAGACCTGAAGATGCTGCACGCCATGCGCGACGCGGTGCTGGCCAAGCAAGGCCGACGTCGCGCTCGGCTTCGACGGCGACGGCGACCGCTGCGGCGTGGTCGACAACGAGGGCGAGGAGATCTTCGCCGACAAGGTCGGCGTCATGCTGGCGCGCGATATCTCGGCGCAGCACAAGAACGCGCTGTTCGTCGTCGACGTGAAATCGACCGGGCTGTTCGCGACCGATCCGGTGCTGATCAAGAACGGCGCCAGGACCGACTACTGGAAGACCGGCCATTCCTACATGAAGCGGCGCGTCAACGAGATCGGCGCCATCGCCGGCTTCGAGAAATCCGGCCATTTCTTCTTCAACAAGCCGTTCGGCCGCGGCTACGACGACGGGCTGATCTTCGCGTTCGCCGTCTGCGACATGCTCGACCGCAATCCGGGAAAGAGCATGGCCGATCTGAAAAATGCGCTGCCGAAGACCTGGGGCTCGCCGACCATGTCGCCGCACTGCGCCGACGAGGCGAAATACGGCGTGGTCGACGCGGTGGTGAAGCATTTCGAGGCGGAGAAGAAGAACGGCGGCAAGGTCGCCGGCCAGCCGATCCGCGATCTCGTCACCGTCAACGGCGTGCGCGTGACGGTCGAGGACGGCACCTGGGGCCTGGTGCGCGCCTCCTCGAACAAGCCGGAGCTGGTCGTGGTGGTCGAAAGCCCGGCCTCGGAGGCGCGCATGCGCGAGATGTTCGAGGCGGTCGACGCGGTGCTGCGCACGCACAAGGAAGTCGGCGAGTACAATCAGACGATCTAGCGTCCTCTTCCGCCCGTTTCGGTGAAAGCGGAAATCCAGGCGAGGATCGCGTTGTTGCCGGGGTCTTCTGGGTCGCCGCCTTGGCGGGGATGAGCGGATCGAGGTCCGGCTCGATTTGATCGGCGGTCGACATTCGACTGCGGCGCTACGACGCGCGCGCCATGCTGATACGGATCCCGTTCGGGATCTCGATCTCGAATTCCAGCGTCGACACCGACCTGCCGCGATCCATCTTGATCTGCACCTTGTCGGGCTCGAATGCGACGTGCCGGCGGATGACGTCGAGGATCTCCTCGCGCAGCACGCCGAGGAGATCGGGCTGGCTCCGCGCGCTGCGTTCGTGCGCGAGCAATAGTTGCAGGCGTTCGCGCGCCACCGGCGCGCTACGGCGTTGCCATAGCTTAAGCAGGTTCATGCTGCCTTCCGTCCGAACAGCTTGCCGAACAGACCTTTGCTTTCGTTGGGAACATGCATGGCGATCTCCTCGCCCCGGAGCCGGCGGGCGGCGTCGAAGTAGGCGCGGGCGGGAGCGGAGAGCGGATTGTTGAGCGTGACCGGCGAGCCGACATTGGAGGCGCGCAGCACTTCCTCGCTCTCCGGAATGATGCCGAGAAGCGGGGTGAGCAGGATCTCGAGCACGTCGTCGATCGACAGCATCTCGCCGCGGGCGGCGCGGGCCGGATGATAGCGGGTGATCAGGAGGTGCTTGTCGACGCGCTCGCCGCGTTCGGCCTTGACGGTCTTGGAGTCGAGCAAGCCGATGATGCGGTCGGAATCGCGCACCGAGGAGACCTCGGGATTGGTGACGATGATCGCCGAATCGGCGTGCCGCATCGCCAGCGTCGCGCCGCGCTCGATTCCGGCCGGGCTGTCGCAAATGATCCAGTCGAACCGGTCGCGCAGCTCGGCGATGACGGCGGCGACGCCTTCCTCGGTGAGCGCGTCCTTATCGCGGGTCTGCGAGGCCGGGAGCAGGAAGAGATTCTCCAGCCGCTTGTCGCGGATCAGCGCCTGCGACAGCTTGGCCACGCCATTGATCACGCTGATCAGGTCGAACACCACCCGGCGTTCGGCGCCCAGCACCAGATCGAGGTTGCGCAGCCCCACGTCGAAGTCGACGACGACGACCCTGTCCCCATCATGGGCAAGGGCGGCTCCAAGCGCGGCCGTCGAGGTAGTCTTGCCGACGCCGCCTTTGCCAGATGTCACGACTAAGACGTGGGCCATAGTTCTTTGCCTTTCATTGCTATTGCATCGCCGAGATTTTCAGCGTGCTGCCCTCAAGCCATGCCTGGGCCGGTCCGCGGCGCAGGCTGTCCTCAATGTCGTCTGCCGTCTTGTAATAAGAGTCGATGGCGAGAAGCTCGGCCTCGACGCGGTGGCAGAAAATGCGCGCGCGCGCATTGCCGTTGACCCCGGCCATGGCGCGCCCGCGCAGCGTCCCGTAAACGTGAATCGATCCGCCGGCGACGATCTCGGCGCCCGACCCGACCGAGCCGAGCACGGTGACGTCGCCCTCAGTGAACACGATGGATTGCCCGGAGCGCACCGGATCCTCGATCAGGAGCGAGGCCAGCGACTGCCGCTGCGGCGCCAGCCTGCCGGAGACGGTGGCGGCGGCGCGCTCGCCCGCTTCGAGGCCCGGCGTTCCACGTCCACCGCGGAGAACGGGAGGCAGCCCCGGCTCGGCGGTCGCCGGGTCGACGCCCTCGATGCCGAGCACGCGGATATTGCGCTCCTCGAGCGCAGCGACGAGATGCGCGATCGCCGGCGCGCGCAGGTTGACGCCCGAGAGATCGAGCACCACCGGATGGCCGGCAAAGAAGCCCTTGGAACGCTCGAGATTGGCGTCGAGGTCGGCGAGCCAGTCCACGACCGGCGCCCGCGGCGTGATGGCGAACGCCATATAGGAGCGGGCCCGGAACCGCAGCGATTGGCGCTGGCAAACGAGGCTGGACACGCGGCTTTCCCGATCCCTGCTGATTCCAATTCGTTAATAAACTGCGCAGGGATGGTTAATGCGGGGTTAATGCTTTGATCATCTCCGCGCGAAAAGCGCGGCGGGCCATCGGCGGCGTTCGGCCGCCGTACTCAAAGAACGCCGCCGCAAGGGGAGGAAAGAATTACACCTCCTGGAAGACGTCGATCTCGATCGCACCGGGAAACATCGTGCGCCAAGTCTGCAGATAGACCTGCATGCGCGTGTCGCCGGCGATCCGCTGCCGGCTGAGCTCCCAATCCTCACGCGCCTCGTATTCGATCTCCTGGATGAACTTCGCCGGATCGTCGACGTTCTGCAGCAAGCGGACCTGGGCGTTGCCGAACATCTGGTAGAACGGCGCCGCGGCCTTGACCATGGCGGCGAGCTGGCCCGAATCGCCCGCCGGCAGCGTGAACCGCATGTGCAGCGTGCGCCGGACTTTTGCTTCCTCGTCGCTCATGCTTGCACCCTATTTAAACGTGCGGCGGAACCGATGCGCGGGGTAGACGCCGAGGATTCTCAGCGTATTCGGCTGCGAGACGAATTCCAGCTCCTCGAGCGCAAGCTCGAGCGCGCGATCCTTCGGATGGCCCTGCACATCGGCGTAGAATTGCGTCGCCGAGAAGTTGCCGTCGACCATGTAGCTTTCCAGCTTGGTCATGTTGACGCCGTTGGTGGCGAAGCCGCCCAGCGCCTTATAGAGCGCCGCCGGGATGTTGCGCACCTCGAACACGAAGGTGGTGATCACGCGCCGCTCCCGGCGGCTCGCCCACTCCGCCTTGCGCGCCAGGACGACGAAGCGCGTGGTGTTGTGCTTTGCATCGGCGACGTCCTTCTTCAGGATCTTCAGCCCGTAGATCCGCGCCGCCAACGTCGTCGCCAGCGCCGCCCGGGTGACGTCGCCGGCCTCCGCCACCTCGCGCGCGGCGCCCGCGGTGTCGGCGGCGACGACCGCTTTGACGCCGAGCGCGCGGATGATGTTGCGGCATTGGCCGAGCGCATGCACGTGGCTCTCGACCGTCTCGATCGTTTTCAGGCTGGCGCCCTTCGGCGCCATCAGCTGGTGCTGCACCGGCAGGAACCATTCCGCAACGATATGCAGTCCCGAGCGCGGCATCAGATGGTGGATGTCCGCCACCCGCCCGGCGACGGAATTGTCGATCGGGATCATGGCGAGCGCCGCCCTGCCGGTGCGTACCGCGGCGAAGGCGTCCTCGAAGGTCGGACAGGGCAGCGGCTCGTAGCGGCGATAGGCCTCATTGCAGGCGATGTGGGAATTGGCGCCCCGCTCGCCCTGGAATGCAATCTTCTTGCGTTTGCTCATGACCGGCTCGTTAGCACGGCGCGCGCCCGCGCCAAATCCTCCGGCGTATCGACGGTGAGCGGCTCGCCCTCGACCAGCGCCACGTCGATGCGCATGCCGGCCTCGAGCGCGCGCAATTGCTCGAGCTGCTCGCGCTTCTCCAGAAGCGAGGGCGGCAGCGCGACGAAGCGCTCGAACGCCGCGCGGCGGAAAGCGTAGAGGCCGATGTGGTGATAGAGCGGCCCCGGCCCGGCCGGCGCGACCGCCCGGGTGAAGTAGAGCGCGCGCAGACGCGCGGCGGAAACGGGCGTGCCCACCACCTTGACGACGCTCGGGTCGTCGCGCTCCTCGGCGTGCACGATCTCCGCCGCGAGCGTGGCGATGTCGACGGCGGGGTCGGCGAGCGGCCCCAGGGCGGCGGCGAGATCGGCAGGGTTTAGCGTCGGAACGTCGCCCTGCAGGTTGACGATGATCGCCGCCCTGCCGCCCGGATCGACCTGGCCGAGCGCCTCGGCAATGCGGTCCGTGCCGGAGCCATGATCGGGCCGGGTCATCACCGCGCGGCCGCCGGCCTGGCGCACCGCCGCCTCGATCTCCCGCGAATCGGTCGCCACCACCACCGGGCCGATCGCCGCGGCCTGCGCCCGCCGCAGCACGTGCACGATCATCGGCTGCCCGGCGATGTCGGCGAGCGGCTTCCCCGGCAGCCGGGTCGAGGCCATGCGGGCGGGAATGACAATGAGGACGTCGTTCATGGTGGCACATACGGGTTGCAAGACGCGCGACAAACCGGCTATCTCTGCGCCGCTCTTCCCCTCCTCGCTGCGGAGCGATTCAGCGATGAATTCGTTCGAAATCAACAAGATTCTCGGCGCATTGCTGGGAACCTGCCTGTTTCTTTTGGCCATGCACATCGCCTCCGGCGCGATCTTCTCGACCCCGGCGCCGGCAAAGCCGGGCTACGAAATCGCGGTGAAGGAGGAGCAGCCGGCACAGAAGCAGGGCGGTGCGGCGCCGGCGCAGAATTTCGACGCCTTGCTCGCGTCCGCCTCGGTGCAGCAAGGCGCCCAGGCCGCGAAAATATGCCTGACCTGCCACACGCTGGACAAAGGCGAAGCGCGCCAAAGTCGGTCCCAATCTCTATGGCGTCGTCGGGCGGGCCGTGGCGTCCGCTCCCGGCTTCAACTATTCCGCGGCCTTGAAAGCGAAGGGCGGTACCTGGACGGTGGACAACCTGAACCCCTGGCTCACCGACCCGCGCGCCGACGTTCCCGGCACACTGATGTCGTTCGGCGGCATCGGCAACGAGAAGCAACGCGCCGACATCGTCGCCTATCTCAATTCGCTATCCGATAGTCCGCAGCCGCTGCCCGCGGCGCAGAAAGCCGGCAGCCCGGCCGCGGCGGCCAATCCGCCGGCGCCGGCGCCATCCAGTGGCGCGGGTTCCGCGCCGAAGGCGAAATAGCTTTCGCGCCGGCTTTCCTTTCGCCGCGTCCGCACGCGGATGTGAAGTGCATTTCGTCGCGGGCCGAGCGGGCACGCTGGCGCCGCAATTGAAAACCACATAATCAGCGCCATTGACCGCCTGCTCGCCGCCCGAGCTTGATTGGAGTTGCCGAAAGTGAACCGCCGATCGCTCTTCAAATCCGCGTTGCTTGCGCTTGCCGCCCGGCAGCTTCCGCTGCGCGCCTGGATCGATCCCGCGCAGGCGCAGGAGCAAAATCCGGCCTGGCGTCACGGCGTGTCGCTGTTCGGCGACCTCAAATACCCCGCCGGCTTCGAGCGGTTCGACTACGTCAATCCCAACGCGCCGAAAGGCGGCATCGTGCGCGAGATATCCATCGGCGCCTATGACAACTTCAACATGGTTATCGCCGGCGTCAAAGGCGCGCTCGCCGGCAGCATCCCGCTCATCTACGACACGCTGCTCACCTCCTCGCTCGACGAAGTATCGACCGAATACGGGCTCCTCGCCGAGGCCGTCAGCTATCCGGATAATTTCGCTTGGGCCACGTATCGGCTGCGGCCCGAGGCGAAATGGCACGACGGCGAGCCGATCACGGTGCAGGACGTGATCTTTTCCTTCAACGCCTTCAGAAAAAACCACCCGCAATTCGCCTCCTATTATCGCCACGTGGTCAAGGTCGAGACCACCGGCGAGCGCGAAATCACCTTCGCCTTCGACGCGCCCGGCAATCGCGAGCTGCCGCAGATCGTCGGCCAGCTCACGGTGCTGCCGCAACATTGGTGGGAAGGCACCGACCAGAACGGCAACAAGCGCGACATCAGCGCCACCACGCTCGAGCCGCCGCTCGGCAGCGGCGCCTATCGCATCAAGGAGTTCTCGCCGGGGCGCAATATCATCTACCAACGCGCGCCCGACTACTGGGGCAAGACCCTCAACGTCAATGTCGGCCGCGACAATTTCGACGAGCTGCGGTTCGAGTATTTCCGCGACACCACGATCGCGCTGCAGGCGTTCAAGGCCGACGCAGTCGATTGGCGCACCGAGAACAGCGCCAAGAACTGGGCGACGGCCTATGATTTCCCCGCGGTCAACGACAAGCGCATCCTCCTCGAGGAATTCCCGATCAACAATATCGGCCTGATGCAGGCCTTCGTCTTCAACATACGCCGCGAAAAATTCCAGGATCAGCGCGTGCGCCGCGCCTTCAATCTCGCCTTCGACTTCGAGGAGACCAACCGGCAGATTTTCTTCGGCCAGTACCGGCGTATCGCCAGCTATTTCGAGGGCACCGAGCTTGCCGCCACCGGCGTGCCGACCGGCCGCGAGCTTGAGATCCTGGAGACGGTGCGCGACAAGGTGCCGGCCGAGCTGTTCACGGCGCCCTACACCAATCCGGTCAACGGCAATCCCGAGGCGGTGCGCGCCAATCTGCGCGAGGCGGTGCGGCTGCTCCGGGAAGCCGGTTACGAGATCCGCAACCGGCAGCTCGTCAACGTCAAGACCGGCGAGCCGTTGAGCGTCGAATTCCTCGCCGAGGATCCGAGCTTCGAGCGCGTCTTCCTGTTCTATCAGCCCTCGCTCGACCGCCTCGGCATCGGCGTGACGGTGCGCACCGTCGACGAGGCGCAATACGAGAACCGGCTGCGCAATTGGGATTTCGACATCATCACCCACTCCTGGGGCGAATCGCTCTCGCCCGGCAACGAGCAGCGCGGCTATTGGGGCTCGCAGGCGGCCGACCAGTCCGGCTCCTCGAACATGGTCGGCATCAAGAACCCGGCCGTCGATGCGATGATCGAACAGGTGATCTTCGCCAAGAGCCGCGCCGATCTCGTCGCCGCCACCAAGGCGCTCGACCGCATCCTCCTCTGGAACGACTACGTCGTGCCGCAATGGACCTACGGCAAGGTCCGCAGCGCCCGCTGGGACCGCTTCGGCCGTCCCGAGACGATGCCGAAATACGGCATGTCGGGTTTTCCCTCGATCTGGTGGTGGGACGCCGACAAGGCCGCGAAGACGGGAAGCCACCCGTGAAATTTTTGCGAGCCGCGCGGCCGCGCTCCCCTCCCCCTTACAGAGCGGGGAATGCGCGCGGCGGGCGGGGCGCATGATCCGCCTTTCACGCCGTCGCGCGCTCGCGCTCGCAGGCGCCACGGCGCTCGGCGGCATTCGTGGGGTATGGCCCGCCCGCGCCGACGATGAGATCGAAACGCACGGCCTCTCGGCGTTCGGCGAGCTTGCCTATCCGCCGGACTTCCATCACTTCCGCTACGTCGATCCGCAGGCGCCGAAGGGCGGCACGTTCTCGCAGATCGGGCCGAACCGCGAATACAATCAGAACTTCCTCACCTTCAATTCGCTGAACAGCTACATCCTCAAGGGCGACGCGGCGCAGGGGATGGACCTCACCTTCGCGACGCTCATGGTCCGCTCCGGCGACGAGCCGGACGCGATGTACGGGCTTGCCGCCGAGAAGGTGCGGCGCTCCGCCGACGGCCTCCGCTACCGGTTCTTCATCCGGCCCGCGGCCAGGTTCCACGACGGCTCGCGGCTCACCGCGCACGACGTCGCCTTCTCGCTCAACCTCCTCAAGGCCAAGGGGCATCCGATCATCACCCAGTTGCTGCGCGATCTCGTCGGCGCGCAGGCGCAGGACGATACGGTCGTCGATGTCGCTTTCGCGCCGAAACGCGCCCGCGACGTGCCGCTCTTCGTCGCCGGCCTGCCGATTTTTTCGCGGGCCTACTACACGGGAAAGCCGTTCGAGGAATCGACGCTCGAGACGCCGCTCGGCTCCGGCGCCTACAAGGTCGGCCGCTTCGAGCCCGGCCGCTATATCGAATATCAGCGGGTCAAGGATTGGTGGGGCGCCGACCTGCCGGTGGCGCGCGGGCAGAACAATTTCGACATCGTGCGCTTCGAATATTACCGCGATCGCGAGGTCGGCTTCGAAGGTTTCTCCGCCGGGAGCTATGTGTTTCGCGAGGAGTTCACCTCGCGCTTCTGGGCGACGCGTTACGATTTTCCGGCGATGAAGGCGGGCCGCGTCAAGAAGGACACGCTGCCGGACGACACGCCTTCGGGCGCGCAGGGTTGGTTCATCAATACGCGACGCGCGAAATTCGCCGATCCGCGCCTGCGCGAGGCGCTGTGCGACGCCTTCGACTTCGAATGGACGAACAAGACGATCATGTACGGGTCCTACGAGCGGACCGTCTCGGTCTTTCAGAACTCGGACATGATGGCGCAAGGAAAGCCGGACGCGCCGGAGCTTGCTTTGCTCGAGCCGTTCCGCGCCCACCTGCCGGACGAGGTCTTCGGCGAACCTTACGCGCCGCCGGTCTCCGACGGCTCCGGCCAGGATCGCGCGCTGCTGCGCAAGGCCTCGCAGCTCGTCAAGGAGGCCGGTTGCACGATCAAGAACGGCAAGCTCGTTTTGCCGAGCGGCGAGACCATGACCATCGAGTTCCTGATCGACGAGCCGACCTTCGAGCCGCATCACGCGCCGTTCATCAAGAATCTCGGCATCCTCGGCATCGAGGCGAGCCTGCGCATCGTCGACCCGGTGCAGTACCGCGCCCGCCGCGACGGTTTCGATTTCGACATCACGGTCGACCGGTTCAGCTTCTCCTCGACGCCCGGCGATTCGTTGCGCTCGTTCTTTTCCTCGCAGGCGGCGGCGCTCAAGGGCTCGAACAACCTCGCCGGCATTGCCGATCCGGCGATCGATGCGCTGATCGACGCCATCATTGCCGCCGAAAGCCGGCCCGCGCTGGTAACCGCTTGCCGCGCGCTCGATCGCCTGATCCGCACCGGCCGCTACTGGATACCGCATTGGTACAAGCCGTCACACTGGATCGCCTATTGGGACGTGTTCGGCCGCCCTGCGGCGCAGCCGCGTTACTTTCGCGGCATCCCGGAAACCTGGTGGTATGACCCCGAAAGGGCTGCGAAAATCCATCGGGCGGGGTAGAGTGCGCGCAAACCGAGGATGTTTCCTCCCCCTGACGGGAGAGGTCAGGGAGGGGCTTAGGTGACGCGCCGGCGACGACAACGAGAATTAAGCCTCACGTCTTCCGCCCCGACCCCTCTCCGCAACGGCGAGGGGAAGAGAGCCAGCGAATGACCGCCTACATCGTGCGCCGCGTCCTGTTCATGATCCCCACCATCATCGGGATCATGCTGGTGTCGTTCGTCGTGGTGCAATTTGCACCGGGCGGGCCGGTGGAGCGCGTGATCGCCCGGCTCTCCGGCTCCGACACCGGCGCGACCTCGCGCATTTCCGGCTCGGCCAGCGGGGATTTCTCCTCGCGCGGCGCGCTCAAGAGCGGCTCCCAGCTTGAGACCAACTCGAAATATCGCGGCGCGCAGGGACTCGATCCGGAATTCATCAAGAGCCTCGAGAAGCAGTTCGGCTTCGACAAGCCGGCCTACGAGCGCTTCTCCATCATGCTCTGGAACTATCTGCGCTTCGATTTCGGCAAGAGCTATTTCCGCGACGTGAGCGTTCTGCACCTCATCAAGGAGAAGCTGCCGGTCTCGATCTCCCTCGGCATCTGGATGACGCTGCTGAGCTATCTGATCTCGATCCCGCTCGGCATCCGCAAGGCGGTGCGCGACGGCTCACAGTTCGACGTGTGGACCTCGGGCGTGATCATCGTCGGCTATGCCATCCCCGGCTTCCTGTTCGCGATCCTGCTCATCATCCTCTTTGCCGGTGGCTCGTTCCTCAACATTTTCCCGTTGCGCGGCCTCGTCTCCGACGATTGGGCGCAATTCTCCTGGTGGCACAAGATTTTTGACTACTTCTGGCACCTCACGCTGCCGATCATCTCCATGGGGCTCGCCGCCTTCGCCACCATGACGCTGCTCACGAAAAACTCCTTCCTCGAGGAACTGCGCAAGCAATACGTGCTGACCGCGCGCGCCAAGGGGTGCACCGAGCGGCAGGTGCTCTACGGACATATCTTCCGCAACGCCATGATGCTGGTGATCGCCGGCTTTCCCGGCGCGTTCGTCGGCGCCTTCTTTGCCGGCTCGCTGCTGATCGAGACGATCTTCTCGCTCGACGGCCTCGGGCTCCTGAGCTTCGAAAGCGTGCTCAACCGCGACTACCCCGTCGTGTTCGCCAATCTCTACATCTTCGCGCTGCTTGGCTTGGTCGTGAATTTGGTGTCCGACCTGACCTACACCTGGATCGATCCGCGCATCGATTTCGAGACGCGGGAGGTGTGAGGTGGACGAGGTCAGGTCATGGGCCAAGAGAAAAATCGATCCGGCCGTCGACGACGTCGCGCTCAAGCCCGACGTCGAGCCGGCCGGGCCGATGGGGCTGGCCGGCCTGCCGCTTGGCTTTGAATTTTCTCCGATCAACATCCGCCGCTGGCAGAACTTCAAGGCCAACCGGCGCGGCTACTGGTCGTTCTGGCTGTTCCTCATCCTGTTCGTAATCTCGCTCGGCGCCGAGTTCATCGCCAACGACAAGCCGCTCTACGTCCGCTACGACGGCAAGTCGTATTTTCCCGTCGTCTTCACCTATCCGGAGACCGCCTTCGGCGGCGACTTCGAAACGGCGGCCGACTATCGCGATCCCTTCCTGCAGAAGCTCGTCGCCGACAAGAGCGGCTTCATGATCTGGCCGCCGGTCCACTATTCCTACAACACCCATAATCTCAATCTGCCGACGCCGGCGCCGTCGAAGCCGACCTGGATGCTGACCGAAGCCGAATGCAAGCCGGTGGTAGAGCGCGAGCACCTCACCGGCTGCGGCGACCTCGAATACAATTGGCTCGGCACCGACGACCAGGGCCGCGACGTGCTGGCGCGGCTGATCTACGGCTTCCGTATCTCGGTCCTGTTCGGCCTCACGCTGACCATCGTGTCCTCGGTCATCGGCGTCGCCGCCGGCGCCGTGCAGGGCTTCTTCGGCGGCTGGATCGATCTCCTGTTCCAGCGCTTCATCGAGATCTGGACCTCGGTGCCGGAACTTTATCTGCTGCTCATTATCTCCTCGGTGCTGGTGCCCGGCTTCTTCGTGCTGCTCGGAATTCTGCTGCTGTTCTCCTGGGTGCGGCTCGTCGGCCTGGTGCGCGCCGAGTTCCTGCGCGGGCGCAATTTCGAGTACATCCAGGCGGCGCGCGCGCTCGGCGTCTCCAATGCCGTCATCATGTTCCGTCACCTGTTGCCGAACGCGATGGTGGCGACGATGACGTTCCTGCCCTTCATCATGTCGTCCTCGGTGATGACGCTGACCGCGCTCGATTTCCTCGGCTTCGGCCTGCCGCCCGGCTCGGCCTCGCTCGGCGAGCTCCTCTCCCAGGGCAAGGCGAACGTGCAGGCGCCGTGGCTCGGCCTGACCGGATTCTTCGCCGTCGCCGTCATGCTCTCGCTTCTGATCTTCATCGGCGAAGCGATACGCGACGCGTTCGACCCGCGGAAGACGTTCGCATGAGCAAGGACATTTGCCTCAGCGTCCGCGATCTTTCCATCGGCTTCCGCTCCGGCGGCCGCGATACGGTTGCGGTCGACCGCATTTCCTTCGACATCATCAAGGGCCAATGCACAGCGCTGGTCGGCGAATCCGGCTCCGGCAAATCGGTGACCGCGCTCGCGATCCTCAAGCTCCTCCCCTATCCCGCCGCTCACCATCCCTCGGGCAGCGTCCTCTACCAGGGCCGCGACCTGATACAGCTTTCCGAACGCGACATGCGGCGCGTGCGCGGCGACAACATCACCATCGTCTTCCAGGAGCCGATGACCTCGCTCAATCCGCTGCATACGATCGAGAAGCAGATCGGCGAGATTTTGCTGCTGCACCGCGGCCTCACCGGCGAGCCGGCGCGCGCGCGCATCGTCGAGGTGCTCACCCAGGTCGGCATCCGCGATCCGGAGAGCCGGCTCAAAAGCTATCCGCACCAGCTTTCCGGCGGCCAGCGCCAGCGCGTGATGATCGCGATGGCGCTCGCCAACGAGCCCGATCTCTTGATCGCCGACGAGCCGACCACGGCGCTCGACGTCACCGTGCAGGCGCAGATCATCGCGCTGTTGAAGGACCTGCAGAAGCGGCTCGGCATGTCGCTTCTGTTCATCACCCACGACCTCGGCATCGTGCGCAAGATCGCCGACCGGGTCTGCGTGATGAAGGACGGCAAGATCGTCGAGCAGGGCGAGGTCGAGAGCATCTTCGCCAAGCCGGAACACCCTTACACGCGCGCGCTCCTTGCCGCCGAGCCGAAGCCCGATCCGGCGCCGGAGCAACCCGGAGCGCCGATGGTGCTAGAGGCAACCGACCTCAAAGTCTGGTTTCCGATCAAGCGCGGCGTGCTGCGCCACGTCGTCGGTCACATCAAGGCCGTGGACGGCGTCAGCATCGCGCTACGCAAGGGCGAAACGCTGGGCGTGGTCGGCGAGTCGGGCTCCGGCAAGACCACCTTCGGGCTCGCCATGCTGCGGCTCATCTCCTCGAACGGCCCGATCGTGTTCATGGGCAACCAGCTGCAAGGCCTGAAGTTCAAGCAAATGCGGCCGCACCGCCGCAACATGCAGATCGTCTTCCAGGACCCCTACGGCTCGCTTTCTCCGCGCCTCTCGGTCGCCGACATCATCAAGGAAGGCCTGAACGTGCATCACCCGCATCTATCGACGCGTGAATGCGACGAACGGGTGGTCGCGGCGCTCAACGATGTCGGCCTCGATCCGCAGACCCGCTTCCGCTTTCCGCACGAGTTCTCCGGAGGCCAGCGCCAGCGCATCGCCATCGCCCGCGCCGTGGTGCTCGAGCCGACCTTCATCGTGCTCGACGAACCGACCAGCGCGCTCGACATGCTGATCCAGTCGCAGATGGTGGACCTGTTACGCGACCTGCAGAAGCGCCATGAGCTGACCTATCTGTTCATCTCGCATGATTTGCGGGTGGTCGCCGCGTTGGCGAGCCGCCTCCTGGTCATGCGCCATGGCAAGGTGGTGGAGAGCGGCGCCGCCGCCGAGCTGTTCAAGAACCCGAAGGACGAATACACGCGCGCTTTGTTCGCCGCCGCGTTCAAGCTGGAAACGGCGGCGGCGGAGGTGGTCGGGCAATAGCGGCGCCAGCCGGGCCATGCCCGGCTCGCGCGGCCGACGTCGCGTTACTTCGGCGCTTGCGCGGCGGTCTCGCCGGGCGGCAAGACCCTGAACATGAAGGACGTGACTTTGTCGCCCGGCTTGAACGGGCCGGCGACCTCGTGCTTGACGGCCGGTATGCTTTGCAGAAATGCCACGATCGCCGCCACGTCCTCCTTCGTCATGTAGGAGAAGGCGTGGTAGGGCATGATCGGCGCCAGTACGCGGCCGTCCGGGCGCTTTCCGGTCGTGATCGCCGCGGCGATCTGCTCCGAAGTCCAGGCGCCGATGCCGGTCTCCTTGTCCGGCGTGATGTTCCGGCCGGCGAACGCGCCGAGGCCCGGAATTTCGAACGCCACCTCCGATCCGCCGAGATATTTCGACATATCCGGATTGCCGAGAAAGAACCCGGGCGTGTGGCAGTCGTTGCAGCTCGCCAGCACGACCAGGTACTTGCCCCGGTCGATCTGCGAGTCGGCCTGCGCGTGCGGCAGCAGGCCGGCTGCCGCCGCAATCGCGGCCGCGCCGGCAAGAATGATCCAGGCTGATGTTTTCATGCTTTCCCCCCATTGTCGCCGTGGCCGAGCGCAATCGCGGCTTGGAACGACGCTTTGTTATGCGCTCCGGCGCCCGCGAGTGTAGCCCGCAACCGCCCGACGCGGCAAATCGGCCGCCATTGCGCCGCGCTCACGCCCGATCGGCGCGTCGTTCTCGCCAGTGCCACCACAACACCGCGCCGATCCCAACCACAACCGCAACAATGAGCACGACGAGCAAAGCCGAATTCTCGATCCATGCAATCGCTGGAATGCCGAGCGCCATGATGAGACCGAGAAGAGCGATCTGCCAGGAAAGGACCTGTATCCCCGCGGTAAAGGTGCCGAGCGCCAGCAAGGTGAAAATCGCCAATGCCGTCGCGGTGGAAGTGAAAAGCGCTTGAACGCTGCTCAACAACAGCATGTTCATCACCAGCAGAAACGCCGACCAATGCAGCGCCTGCGTCACGATCAACCGCAATCGCGCGGCTTTGTCAGTCGCGTCCTGCCATCCGGCCCCGACGCAGACGAGGGCGATGATCGGCGCGAGAATTTCCCAGTAGCCCACGATCGGTTTTCTCGAAAAACTCGTGTAAGCGACGCCGGCGATGGTCAGGATCAACACCAGGGTGAAAGGCAGCTCTCTCATCCACAGGCTGAGATGAGCCGGACGGCGTGCGGTGATGTGGGGAACGCTTGACGGTGCGGCATGCGGATTTTGCTCGGCGTTCGTCATGCTTTGCTCCGCGCTCCAGGGGCTCTGCAGGGACGCCAAGCGTAGATCAGATCAGGGCGGTCGCGCCAGAAGCGTCTTCCGCGGTCAGATCCGCCGCACGCCGGTGATCTCGTCGCCGGCGCCGCGGATGCGGGCGACGGCCTCGGCGACGGGTTCCGCCACGACCGCCATGTGGAAGGCATTGGCGTGGAGCAAGCTTGCGCCGTCGCGCATGATGGCGACATGGCCGTTCCAGAAGATGAGATCGCCGCGCCGCAGGCCGGCAAGATCGGCGGCCGCGGCGACGGGCTTACCGAGCGCCGCTTCCTGCATGTCGCTGTCGCGCGGACAAGCCATGCCGCACGCCGTCAGCGCGATCTGAACGAGGCCCGAGCAGTCGAGACCCGAGCACGGTCTTGCCGCCCCACAGATAAGGTGCGCCGACAAACCTCTCCGCCACCGCGACGAAATCCGCTTCATACGCGTCGATCGGCGCGAGATGGATATCCGGCACGTAGGCGCCGGATCGGGTCACGGCAAAACGCTCCTGCGTGCGCGCGACCGCGAGCCGCGCGCCGAAGGGCAGCGCTTGCGAAGGCGGCAGCCTGATCGACGGACCGGGGAAGACCAGCGTCCGCGGCACGGTCACTTTGTGGGTCGGCGGCGCGCCGGGCTCGGCAAGCGCGTTTCCTGGCAGCCAGCCGACATAACCGTCCGCGGCAAGCTGGCCCCAGGCCCAGCCTTCCGCGTTCGCGTCATAGATCGTCACGCGCTCGCCCGCGAGCGCCTCGGTGGCGAGCGGCGCATCGGGTCGCGGCTCGAGCCGCAGCGGCGCCTGCGGCTCGACGACCTCGTAGAGGCGGCCCTCGACATAGCGCGCCGCCCTCACCTTGCCTTCAAGCGCCTTCGCCGCGAGATCGGCACGGGCCGGCGTGACGCGGGGGTCGAACGCAGGCATCGCGTCGGCGCGCTCAGCCGTAACGCTCGACGAGCAGCGCATAGACCGCGCGGGCGGCCTGGCACTCGCCGCCCTCGGGCCGGCCCGGCTTGGCGGTCGGCGTCCAGGCGAAGATGTCGAGATGCAGCCAGGCTTTCGCTCGCTCGACGAACCGCTGCAGGAACAGCGCGCACAGTGATCGAGCCGGCGAAGCTGTTCGAGGCTACGTTGTTGAGGTCGGCGACCTTGGAGTCGAGCATCGCATCATAGGGCTGCCACAACGGCAGCCGCCAGAGCGGATCGTTCTCCGCCGGGCGTGGCGCGACAGCGCCGCGGCCAACGCCTCGTCGTCGGTGTAGAACGGCGGCAGATCGGGACCGAGCGCGACCCGCGCCGCGCCGGTGAGCGTGCCCATGTCGATCAACAGATCCGGCGCGCTCTCGTCGGCACGCGCCAGCGCGTCGGCGAGCACGAGCCGGCCTTCGGCATCGGTGTTGCCGATCTCGACGGTAAGCCCCTTGCGCGAGCGGTAGACGTCGCGCGGCCGGAAAGCGGCGCCGGAGATCGCATTCTCGACCGCGGGAATGAGCACCGCGAGCCGCACTTTCAGCTTGCGGTCCATGATCATCTGCGCGAGCGCGAGCACGGTCGCGGCGCCGCCCATGTCCTTCTTCATCAGCAGCATCGCGCTTTCGGACTTGATGTCGAGACCGCCGGTGTCGAAGCAAACGCCCTTGCCGACGAGGCGTGACCCGCGGATCGACCTGCCTCGCCCCAAGTGAGCTCGATCAGCCGCGGCGCGCCGGCGGACGCGCGGCCGACGGCATGGATGAGCGGAAAATTCTCGCGCAACAGATCGTCGCCGACGATCACGCGGATGTCGCGCCGATGGCGTGCCGCGAGCGCGCGCGCGGCCTCCTCGAGCTCGCGCCGGTCCCATGTCGTTCGCCGGCGTATTGATCAGGTCGCGCGCCAGCGTCACCGCCTGCGACGACGCGCGCGAGATCGTCGCGATCGACGCCCTGCGGCGGATCGAGCTTGACTCGCGCGCCCTTCCGACTTGCGGTAGCGCGAGAAGCGCGTAAGCAGCCGAGCGCGAAGCCGAGCGCCGCCAGCCGCGCGTCATGCGGATCGTTGGCGAACCGGAAGATGCCGGCCGGCAAATGCTGCGGCAGCCGCCCGGCAAGGAACAAGTCCTTCGCATCGTCGGCCGCTTCGAGTCCGAACAGCACGCCGCCGATCCCGGCCTTGCCGGGCAGCAACAGATGCTGGCCGGCCTTCGGCTCGAAACCGGCCGCATCGGCGAAGGCGCGCGCCGGCGCATCGAGCCGTTCGCGCACCTCCGCATAGCTCGCCGCCGTGACGAACCAGATCGGGATCGCGTCCGCCGATCCGCCGGCCGTAAAGATCGAGCTCATGAAAGATCCGCGCAAAAGCCGTACGCCGTGCAGCTAGCACGTCATCCACGCTCCGTCATCCCGCGGCGTCGCCGGCGCGGCTGTGCCTGATGCCGTAGAATCCGTAGAGCAAAATACCGATCGCGAGCCACGCGCCGAAACGCAGCCAGGTATCGAGCGGCAGCCCGCACATCAGGAACACGCACGACACCACGCCCAGCGGAGCGACGATATAAAGAGCCGGGGCCTTGAACGGCCGCGACAGTCCCGGCTTCGTGATGCGCAGGACGAGCGTGCCGAGGCACACGATCGCAAAGGCGAACAACGTACCGATACTGACCAGTTCGCCGACGAGGCCGATCGGCAGGAGGCCGGCCAGAATCATCAGCGACGATGCCGGTGACGATCGTGGTGACGTAGGGCGTGCGGAAGCGCGGATGGACCCGCGCGGCGATCGGCGGCAGCAGCCCGTCCCGCGCCATCGAATAAAAAATCCGCGGCTGTCCGAGGAGCATCACCAGGATCACCGAAGTCAGGCCGAGGATCACGCCGAGCTTGATGAGCGGCGAGAGGAACGCCATGCCCCATGGCGTCGATGCCGACGGCGATCGGATCGGGCACGTTGAGCTTGTCGTAAGGCACGATGCCGGTCAGCACGAAGCCCACCGCGACATAAAGGAGCGTGCAAATGGCGAGCGAGCCGAGAATGCCGATCGGCATGTCGCGCTGCGGATTCTTGGCCTCCTGCGCGGCGGTCGAGACCGCGTCGAAGCCGATATAGGCGAAGAACACCACCGCGGCGCCGCGCACGAGACCGCTCACGCCATATTCGCCGGGCGCGATATTGGGCGGAATGAACCGGCCCTGCGGATTGCCCGCGGTCACCCAGTGCGTCGAGCTGACGAACGGCGCGGCGGCGGCGATGAACACGACGATGATCACGAGCTTGACCGCGACGATCACGTCGTTCGTTCGCGCCGATTCGCGCACGCCGACGACGAGCAGCGCGGAAATTCCGACGATGATCAGCCATCGCCGGGAGATTGAGCATGGCTCCGGTCGCGTGCCAGGCGTGCGTGGCCGGCGTCATAGGCAAAGGCGCGATCGGCATAAGTCGCGGGAACGACGATGCCGAAATCTTTCAGAAAGCTCACCACGTAGCCCGACCAGCCGATGGCGACCGTCGTCGCGCCGAGCGCGTATTCGAGGATCAAATCCCAGCCGATGATCCAGGCGATGAGCTCGCCCATGGTGGCGTACGCATAAGTGTAGGCGCTGCCGGCGATCGGGACGGTCGATGACATTTCGGCGTAGCACAGGCCGGCGAAGGCGCAGGCGATCGCGCCGAGGACGAAGGAGAACGTGATCGCCGGGCCGGCGTTCGTCGCGGCGGCGTGTCCGGTCAGCACGAAAATGCCGGCGCCGATAATGGCGCCGATGCCGAGCGCGACGAGATTGACGGCCGACAGGCTGCGCTTGAACGGCACCCCATCATGCGCGGTCAACGCCTGGACCTCGGGCTCGGCGGCCTCGGCCTCCAACGCCGCGATCGACTTGCGAGCCCAGATTCTCGCCGGCACGCCTGCCTCGTTCCGCTATAAGCCCGCCGCCGCGAGCGTCGCCGCCTGCCGCTTGGCGACGCGATCGATGCGAGAAGTGCTCGATCGCCTCGTTGAACAGCCGATAGAAATTCAGCTCCGCGCGCAGGTGCAGGAACACGGCGCCGAGGCCGATCGCGGCGCGGTCCATGAACACGAATTCGCGCGGCACCGTCACCGGGCCCTTTGCGCTTGAGCGCCTGATGCACGCGGAACGCTTCGCGGCGGCCATATTCGGACGGCGCTACGCCGTCGGCGATCGTGCGCACGCGGTCGTCGAGCAGCGGCGCGTAGATGAACCGCGCCCAGATGTTGAGCGTGTCGATCAGGTCGCGCGAGAGCCGGCGGAAGCCCCAGGTTTCGTAGGCGTGCACGACGAGATCGTCATCGCCGTGCAGGAGGCCGTGATAGAGATCGACGACGCCGCGCACGAAGGTCGGCGGAAAAATGCGGATGCAGCCATAATCGAGGAGATTGATCCCGGCCGGCGCGCCGTCGCGCTCGAACACCGTGTAATTGCCGAGATGCGGGTCGCCGTGAATGACGCCGAAGCGGCTGAACGGAAACCACCAGGCGGTGAACATGGCGGTGGCGAGCACGTTGCGCACCGCGAGCGGCGTCGTTCTTGTGCGCGAGCATGCGGCGTGCCCTCGAGCCAGTCGAGCGTGAGCAGGCGGCCGGTCGAGAGCTCGGGCCAGGCGCGCGGCACGCGCACGATGTCGATGCCGTCGAGCATCGTGCGGTAAAGCGCGACGTGCTTCGCCTCGCGCCGGTAATCGAGCTCCTCGCGCATGCGCGCGCCGATCTCCTTGCCGATCTCGGTGGTGTCGATCGCCGGATCGAGACGGCGGCGGATGGCGAAGAGCCATTCGAGCTGCTGCAGATCGGCTTCGACCGCCGACTGCATGTCGGGATATTGCAGCTTGCAGGCGAGCAGCGCGCCGTCGAGCGAGCGCGCGCGATGCACCTGGCCGAGCGAAGCGGCCGCCGCCGGATGATGCTCGAAGCTCTGCGAACTTGCTCTGCCAGTCGGCGCCGAGCTCGGCCTTCATGCGCCGCTTGACGAAGGCCCAGCCCATCGGCGGCGCGTCGCTCTGCAGCTTCTGCAGCTCGGCGGCGTATTCCGGCGGCAGCAGATCGGGAATGGTCGCCATCAGCTGGGCGACCTTCATCATCGGACCCTTGAGATCGCCGAGCGCCGAGGCGAGCGCGGTCGCCTCGCCGGCGCGATTGGGCTCGCCGCCCAGGAGCCGTCGTCCCGCGTAGCGCGCGGCGACGCCGCCGACATTGGCGCCGACCCGCGCATAGCGCGCGGCGCGGGCGGAGAAGCGGTTCTTTTCGCGGTCGGGGCTTTCGGATTTCGGCATTACGCCTACGGCAAACTAAATATCCAGTTGCGTCAACCCAAGCGTTCCAGCTCCTCGATCATCCGCTCGATGACGCCGAGCCCGCCCTGCCAGAACGCCGGATCGCGCGCGTCGAGGCCGAAGGGCGCGAGCAGCTCGGAATGATGCTTGGTGCCGCCGGCCGCGAGCATGGCGAGATAGCGCTCGG
Organism: uncultured Alphaproteobacteria bacterium; assembly: GCA_963695665.1. Classification (GTDB taxonomy): domain Bacteria; phylum Pseudomonadota; class Alphaproteobacteria; order Rhizobiales; family Xanthobacteraceae; genus BOG-931. The sequence goes on along the minus strand of CAVOHL010000033.1, from coordinate 152,866 downwards.
CAAAGCCCTCGTCGGCGCGCTCGTAGACCGCATAGAGCGAATTCACCAGGCAATCGCCGAAGGCGTAAGCGTAGACGTAGAACGGCGAGTGGATGAAATGCGGGATATAGGCCCAGAACGTCTCGTAGCCGGGCTTGAGCTCGATCGCCGGGCCGAGGCTCTCGCGCTGCACGTCGAGCCATAGCTCGCCGATGCGCTCGGCGGTCAACTCGCCGCTCTTGCGCTCGGTGTGGACGGCGCGCTCGAAAGTGTAGAACGCGATCTGCCGCACCACCGTGTTGATCATGTCCTCGACCTTGGCGGCGAGCATGGCCTTGCGCTCTTTCTGGTCGCGCGTGTCGGCCAAGCAGCTTCCTGAAAGTGAGCATCTCGCCGAACACGCTCGCGGTCTCGGCGAGCGTCAGCGGCGTCGGCGCCATCAGCGCGCCGTTCGGCGCGGCCAGCACCTGATGCACGCCGTGGCCCAGCTCGTGGGCGAGCGTCATCACGTCGCGCGGCTTGCCCTGATAGTTGAGCAGCACATAAGGATGCGCGGACGGCACGGTCGGATGCGCGAACGCGCCCGGCGCCTTGCCCGGGCGCACCGGCGCATCGATCCAGCGCTCGGCGAAGAAGCGCTCGGCGATCGCCGCCATCTTCGGCGAGAACGCGCCGTAGGCGGTCAGCACCGTGTTCTTGCGCCTCGGTCCAGCCGACGGTGCGCGTCGGCACCTGCGGCAGCGGCGCGTTGCGGTCCCAGTGCGGCAGCCGCTTCTTGCCGAACCATTGCGCCTTGAGCGCGTAGTAGCGGTGCGACAGCCGCGGATAGGCGGCGCGCACGGCGGCGACCAGCGCGTCGACCACTTCGCGCTCGACCCGGTTGGCGAGATGCCGCGCGTCGGCGATGTCGGCAAAGCCGCGCCAGCGGTCGGAGATTTCCTTGTCCTTGGCCAGCGTGTTGGTGATCAGCGCGAACTGGCTGCACGTTGTCCTTGAACGTGTGCGCCAGCGCCTGCGCGGCGGCCTTGCGCTTCTTCGCCGAGCGGTCCTGCAGCAGATTGAGCGTCGGCTCGATGGCGAGCGTCTTGCCCAGCACCTTGAAGCGCAGATTGGCGATCGTGGCGTCGAACAGCCGGTTCCAGGCGGAATAGGCCGTCATCGATTTTTCGTGGAACAGCTGCTCGACGCGATCCTCGAGCTGATAGGGCCGGTAGCGGCGCACGTCCTCGAGCCACGGCCGGTAATGGCCGAGCGCCGGATCGGCCATCGCCGCTTCGAGCAGCGCGTCGTCGATGCGGTTGAGCTCGAGCGTGAAGAACAAGAAGATGCGTCGACGCCGCGGTCAGCCGCTCCTGCACGTCGCCGTAGAATTTGGTGCGCGCCGGATCGACGGTATTGCCGGCATGCAGGAGCCCGGCATAGGAGCCGAGCCGCCCGATCAGATCGTCGATCGCTTCATAGCGGCGCACCGCTTCGGCGAGCGCCGCGCCGGCCTTCGGCGACGCGCGCCAGCTCGGCGAGCTTGCCCTTGTAGGCCTCCTCGAACGCGACGCAGTCGGCGTCGGCGCGGTCGAGGTCGCGCTTGATCGCGGGATCGTCCAGGCCGGAATAGAGGTCGGCGAAGATTCCACTCGGGCAGCGCTCCGAGCCCGGTTTTTGCGCGCCGGGCCGTTCTTGGCCGGCCGTTTGGCGGCTGTGCTTTTCGACATTGTCTGATCGCATGGAAGTTTGGGACTGCATCGAATGGCTGGCCTCACCGGCCATTCATGTGGCGCAGCACTAAGGCACGCGCAAGGCCGCCGCGGATCGCCGCGCCCGCAACCGGAGATCGAACATGGCGAAGGTGCTCATTCCGATCCCGAGCCGGGATTTCGATCCGACCGAAGTCGCCGTGAGCTGGAGCGTGCTCAAGCGGCTCGGCCATTCCGTCACCTTCGCGACGCCCGATGGCCGGCCCGGCGAAGCCGACGACATGATGCTCACCGGCGAGGGTCTGGATCTCTGGGGCTTCCTGCCGGGGCTGCAGCCGCTTCACCGCGGTCGGCCGCGTGATGCGGGCCAATGCGGATGCGCGGCAGGCCTACGCGGCGATGGGGGAAGACCCGGCCTACAAGGCGCCGCTCTCGTGGCGGCAAGTCCGCCGCGAAGATTTCGACGGCCTTCTCCTCCCCGGCGGCCATCGCGCCCGCGGCATGCGCGAATATCTCGAAAGCGACGTGCTGCAGAAACTCGTGGCCGAGTTTTTCGCGGCGGGCTTGCCGGTCGCGGCGATCTGCCATGGCGTCCTCCTCGCCGCGCGCAGCCGCGGAGCGACGGCCATTCCGTCCTGTTCGGCCGCAAGACCACCGCGCTGACCTGGGCGCTGGAGCGCGCGGCTGGCCGGTCGGGCGCATCGTCCGCTTCTGGGACCCGAACTACTACCGCACCTACGAAGACGGCGCCGGACAAGCCGGCAGGCTATATGTCGGTGCAGCAGGAAGTCACGCGCGCGCTGGCGCGCCCGCAGACTTCCTCGACGTTCCCGCCGACGCGCCCGACTACCGCCGCAAAACGAGCGGCATGGTGCGCGACACCTTCGACGACGATCGTCCGGCCTTCGTGGTGCGCGACGGCAATTATGTATCGGCGCGCTGGCCCGGCGACGTGCACACCTTCGCACGGGCGTTTGCGGAGCTGCTGACGAAGTGCGGCGGATGAGACGTCGCACAGGCCGCGATCTAGTCCTCGTACTTCTGCGGTTTCGTCTCCGACAAGAACACCCACAGCACCGCAGTTGCCGCGGCAGCGATGGCGGCGAGCGGCAGATAGCCGATCGTGGGGCCGAGCGCCTGAAAGAGGAATCCGGTCGCGCTGGTGCTGATCGAGGCGGCGATGCCGCTCAGCGCGCCGACGGTGCCGACGCGCGAGATTGAAGCGGCCGGTGCCGGCGGTCAGGTCGGTGATCACCAAAACGGTGAGGACGCCGATGATCGCGCCGGTGATCCCGCTCAAGATCTGTCCGACGATCAGGAACGGATAGCCCGGCGGTGAAGGCGAGCAGGAGCGGCGCGGACCGGCTCGAGCGCAAAGCCGATCAGCAGCAGCGGACGGCGTCCGCGTTTCTCGGAATGAAAGCCGACCCACGGCGCCAGCAGCGCCACGACGATCTGCGGCACGATGATGAGCCCCGACATCCAGATCGCCGCCTGCGTCGTGAACCGAAGCGGCGAGATTTTCCCCGATCAACGGCAGCATCGAAGCATCGGCCACTGGAACAACACCGTCGCGCGCGGTGAACAGGACGAGCCTGCGATTTTTGCAGAGGTCGACGACGCGCGCCACGTCGGCCGCGTGTTTGCCGCGCGCGGCATTGCGCGCTCTGGCGTAGTCGATCTCCTCGCCGCGGATGAAGCTGAGCGCGATCAGCGCGGGAACGCACAACAGCGCCGCGGCGATGAAGATCGCGCCGTTCGCGTAGATACGCGCCGGCGACGCCCATCAGCGCCGCCGTCAAGGCATGGCCGCCGGCCGCGTAGCGGTAGTTGCGGCCGGTGCGCACCGACATGGCGCTGCGGCCAACGAGGCCGAGACTGATGCGCGCCGATCGCCGGGCGTAATGATGCCGGCCGTCGCGCCCTGCAGGATTTGCGCGAGAAACACCGAAGACGAAATTCGGCTTCAAGCGCGAGGAGCAGCGCGGCCGCGCGCGGTCATGAGAATGCCGAGCGCGGCCAAGCCCGCGTTTCCAGGTGACCGCGTCGGCGAGCGCCCCGCCGGGAATTTGGCTGACCACGCCGGCAATTCCGCCTGCCGCCAGCGCCACGCCGACACTTGCCTGCGACCAGCCCGACTGCGCCAGATAGAAGGCCACGAAGGTGCCGAAGCCGGTCTGCACGTCGGCGATGAAAAAATTCATCCAGTCGAGGCCGCGCCGGCTCTGCGCCGACGCCGGCGTGTGCAGCGAGCGCCTCGCCTCGCGATACCGCGCAGCCGCGGAGTGCAGCCGGGAACGGCGATGATCTGGCGACGGCAAGCATGGCAATGACCGAGACGAATATTCCTGGGCCGACCCGGGAAAACGTGGGCGGCGCGCCCGAGTTCCGCGCCTCAGAGATGCCCGCGCATAAACGCACCGGCGCTTGCGAGTGCACGGCGGCCGGCTTCCAAGGTGCGCGTTCCACAGATGCCACGCGTAAATCATGTGCGGCCAAATCTCCAAGCGTCACCGCAACGTCGGCCGCGCCGGCGGCCGCCGCGAAACGCACGGCGTCGTCGAGCAATGTCTCGTCCGATCCCACCTGGACGAGCGTCGGCGGGAATCCGTCCAAGTCCGCATAGAGCGGCGAGACACGCGGGTCCTTTCGATCCAGGCCGGCCGGAAGATACGCATCGGCCAATTCGCCGAGATAGTCCTTGTGGATGAGCGGATCGACGGCATCCTTGGTGCCGAGCGTCGCGCCGGACATCGTCAGGTCGGTCCAAGGCGACACCAGCCACGCGCACGCCGGTTGCTCTTCCCCGGCCGCGCGCAGCGTGTTGATCAGCGCAACCGTAAGGCCGCCGCCGGCGCTGTCGCCACCGATCGGCGATGTGCGCCGACGTAATGCTTCTCCTTGCGCAGAAAGCGCCATGCCGTCAATCGCGTCGTCGAGCGCCGCGGGAAATGGATGCTCCGGGCGCGAGCCGATATCCGACCGCCAGCGTGCGCACCCCGGCCGCTCGTCCCGCCTCGGTCAGCATGCGGCGGTGACTGCGAATGGAGCCCGAGCAATAGCCGCCGCCGTGGAAGAACATCAGCACGCGGCGCGGCGTCGCTTCCTGGAGCGATCGACCACTCGCCGGGCACGCCTCCGAGATCGACTGCGGCGAGTTCGACATCGTCGGCGACCGGCCAAATCGAGCCGACCTCGTCGAGACGCCTCGCGCCGCTCCGCCCATCCAACCGGTCGCGGCTTCGAAGTCAGCAATAGTGCGCGGATGGCGTCGATCTCGCTCGTCAGCCATCGGCCCTTCACCTTTCGTTCGTCACACGTTCGAGCCCTGCTCCGCAGAACTTGACGCGAAACGTGGCACTGAAATCATTGCTTGAAACCCCGGAATGCCGCCGCCGCCGAGCCCTACATCATATATTTAATGGCTCGTTAAGTCTCCTCGGCCAGAGTGCCCCGAAACGGCACAACGTGCCATGTGCCGCAAGCAAGCCGCCAGGGGGACCGATTGGCCATCCTCGTCGTCGATGACGATCCGGTGCAATGCCGGCTCCTCGAGGGCATGCTGCAGAAGTTCGGCTATGAGGCGATGATCGCTCGACGGCGGCGACGCCGGCGCTGGCGCTGCTCACCGGGCCGGACGGCGCCGCGATCGACTGCGTGATCCTCGATCTGGTGATGCCGGACCTCGACGGTCTCGGCGTGCTTGGCGCGCTTGCGGCAAGCGGCCATCACCGTGCCGGTGATCGTGCAGACCGCGCACGGCGGCATCGACAATGTCGTCTCGGCGATGCGCGCGGGCGCGGTCGATTTCGTCGTCAAGCCGGTCGGCGCCGAGCGGCTGCATGTCAGCCTGCGCAACGCGCTCACCACCAGCGCGCTCGAAGGCGAGCTCAACCGCATCAAGCACAGCCGCTCCGGCACGCTCGGCTTTACGGACATCATCACCAAGAGCCCGGCCATGCACGCGGTGCTGCGCATGGCGGAAAAGGCCGCGGCCTCGAGCATCCCGGTGCTCGTCGCCGGCGAATCCGGCGTCGGCAAGGAACTGATCGCGCGCGCGATCCACGGCTCCGGCGAGCGGCGCGCAAAGCCCTTCGTCGCGGTCAATTGCGGCGCCATGCCGGAAAACCTGGTCGAGTCGATCCTGTTCGGCCACGAGAAGGGCGTCGTTCACCGGCGCGACCGAGCGTCATGTCGGCAAGTTCGTCGAGGCGTCGGGCGGCACGCTGTTTCTCGACGAGGTCGGCGAACTGCCGCCCGCCGCGCAGGTCAAGCTGCTGCGCGCGATCCAGGAAGGCGAGGTCGAGCCGGTCGGCGCGCGCAAGCCGGTCAAGGTCGACGTGCGCATCGTCTCGGCGACCAATCGCGACCTGATCGCCGACGTGAAGCAGGGCCGCTTCCGCGAGGACCTGTTCTACCGGCTGCACGTCTTTCCGATCACGGTGCCGCCGCTGCGCGAGCGGCCGGACGACATTCCGGCGCTGACCCGGCATTTCCTGGCGCGCTTTGCCGCCGAGGAAGGCAAACGCGTCGGCGCCGATCACGCCGGAGGCGCTGCGGCTCCTGACCGCCTTCCGCTGGCCGGGCAATATCCGCCAGCTCGAGAACGCGGTGTTCCGCGCCGTCGTGCTCGCCGAGGGCGACAGCAGTCGGCGTCGCAGAGTTTCCGCAGATCACGGCGCAGATTGCGGCGCCGGCGCGCGAGCCCCGCCCAGGAGCCGATCCGCGGACGCGGCGGCGCGAGCACCTCGATGCGCCGGAGCATGGCCCGAGCCACACGCGGCGCCTGTGCCGGATTTCGCGCCGTCCGCGCCGGCAGCGTCCACGCCCGCGCGCCGCTCGACATGCTGCCCTTGCTCGATGCCGAGGGCGATATGCGGCCGCTCGAGGAGCTGGAGGCCGACATCATCCGGTACGCCGTTACCCACTACCGGGGGCAGATGTCGGAAGTCGCGCGACGGCTGCAAATCGGGCGTTCGACGCTCTACCGCAAGCTGGAGCGCTGGGCCTGCACGAGCGAGCGCACGGAGGAACGGCGGAGCCGGGTAAAGCGTGGCCGCGGAGCGACAGCCGCCGAAAATCGCCTGATTTGGTCGCAATATTGCGGTTGCCCGCAGCGACAAATCAGCCGCCTCACGTAATGTGAGTTCCGAAGCAGGACTTCGGTCCGCAAAAATGACGTGGTTGGGGATGATCGTCCCAACTCGCGATAGGCCTTGTCGATCGCCTGATCGCGGGCTGAAACGGGAGAAATTGCAATGACGGGCGTCCGTCTCGATCGGTTTCTCGCCTCGACCGCGATCGTCGTTCTGCTTTTAGCCGCGCCGGCGGCGGGGTCGCGGACCCGATGAGCGGGGGCGATACGGCCGCCCGCCATGACGGCGCCGCCGGCGACCGAGGCGATTCCGGCAAGCCGCCGCCAAACGCGAGGGGCCGACCGACGAGGCTCCGCGCCGGACGCATCCGCCAAGCCCGATCAATCGGATACCGCGGCCAAGCCTCGCAATCGGCCGAACAACCCGCAACCGCTGCCGCAGCGCCGACGACGAAGCCGGATCCGGCGACCGAACAGCCAGCATCCATGGCGGCAGCCCGGCGACGCGGCGAAGCCGAACAAGCGCCGACCAGCCGGCCGTACCGGCGACGACCGTGCGCGGCCCCGCGCCGGCAGCCCCGGCTGCGGCGGCGATCCGAACGCAGCAACCGGCGGCCGCGCCGGCGAGAACGGCACCCTGACGCCGGCGCCATCGCGCCGGCCGCGGCTCCGCCCGCGCGTCGCCGACGGCAATACCGCGATCGCCGAAAAATTGCGGGACCTCGCCAACGGCAAGTTCGATCGGATGATCGGCGGCAAGAAGGACCGAGCGACCATCGATGCGTTCTATTCGAGCCGCGACTACGCGCCGCTCTGGCTGACCGACGGCAAGCCGAACGCCGGCGCGAAGGCGGCGATCGCCTATCTCGGCCAGGTCGACGCCGACGGTCTCGATCCCGCCGACTATCCGACCCCGGATTTCGCCTCGCTGACCGATCCCGCCGCGCTCGCCGAAGCCGAGCTGCGGCTCTCGATCTCGATCATCGCCTACGCGCATCACGCGCAGGTCGGCCGCGTGCACTGGTCGCGCGTCAGCGGCGACATCTACTACGACCAGAAGGTCCCTGACCCGGCCGACGTTCTCGCCAACATGTCGACGCCAAGGACGTCGCGCGAGGTGCTCGCGGCTATGAGCCGCACGCCCGGGCTACCTCGCGCTGAAGGCCAAGCTCGCCGAACTGCGCGCCGGCAAGGAAGCGCCGGACAGGCGCCAATTCCGAATGGACCGGCGCCGAAGATCGGCGCGCAGGACGAACGCGTGCCGCAGCTGCGCGAGCGGCTCGGCCTGCCGGCGGACGACGACACCACCTACGACAAGACGCTCGCCGAGGCGGTGAAGCAATTTCAGCAGGAGCACGAGCTGAAGCCGACCGGCATGCTGACGCCGCGACCATCGACGCGCTCAACGGCCGCCAGCCCGATCGTCCGATCGATACCATCGTCGCCAATCTGGAACGCTGGCGCTGGATGCCGCACGATCTCGGCCGGACCTACGTCATGGTCAATCTTCCCGATTTCACGCTGCGCGTCATGCACGACGGCAAGCAGCTGTGGATGACGAGGATCGTCGACGGCAAGCCGACGATGCCGACGCCGATCATGAGCGCGGAGATGAAGTACATCACGGTCAATCCGACCTGGAACGTGCCGCCTTCGATCGTCGCCAAGGAATACATGCCGGCCCTGCAGCAGGATCCGACGGTGCTGGCGCGGATGGGACTGTAGGTCAGCACCAATCCCGACGGCACCGTCCACATTTCGCAGCCGCCCGGCGAGAGAAACGCGCTCGGCCGGCTGCGCTTCAACTTCCCCAACAAGTTCCTGGTCTATCAGCACGACACGCCGGAGAAGCACCTGTTCGCCTTAGACAGCCGCGCGTTCAGCCATGGCTGCATGCGCGTGCAGGATCCGGTGAAATACGCCGAGGTTCTGCTCTCGATCGTGCGTCCGCGCGACGGCTACACCGAAGACCGCATCCGCAGGATGTTCGGCAGCAACGAACAGGACATCCAGTTCCCGAATTTCCTCCCCGTCCATCTGACCTATCAAACCGCGTTCGTGGACGACGACGGCAAGCTCCAATTCCGCGACGACGTCTACGGCCGCGACAAAGTGCTGCTGGCGATCCTGAAGAGCGACGAACGCAAGGTCGCCGACATTCCGATCGAGCGTCAGGAAAACACCGTGCGGCGCGAAGCGCTGGCGATGCCCGGCGGCTTTTACGGCGACAATTTCTTCTCGCGGCTGTTTGGTGGCGGCTTCAACGCCCCGCAGCCGCAGCACGCAGCAGCAAACCTCGCGGCGATACGCTCCCGCGGGCGCGCAACGGCGGACGGAATCCCAGTGTAATGGCGGCGGCCCATCCTGGTTTCGCTGAGCACTAGATCCGCTCCCTTCCGCTTGCCGGCTGCACGTAGCGCGTGCGCCTGCCGCACGGCGGCGGCGCATGCGCGATGCTGCTCGCCGGCGCCGGCGTGTCGCCCGAACAACACAGCGCGCCAATAAAAGCGCGCTTTCCCCCGACAATCGCCGGCGCCGTGTTGAATCCCGCTCCGGCGTGGGGCATGGTTGCGTGTTGACGCGATCGCTGGGGACGGGGGTCGCCGCGAAGAAGAGCAAAGTCATCGGTAACGCCGCGGCGCGCGCCGCGGCGGGTGTTGGCGTGGCGCGGCGTGAGTTGGCGTAATCGTCCGTTCCGGGGTGGCAAACGACGGGTTTGCGGCAGTGGTTGCGTTGGCCCATGCTTGTTGTGGTCGAGGCGGTTGGGTGCGACGCGGCGTGCTTTCAGGCACGCAGGCCTCCCGCTCCGTCGCGGCATTGACTCTTCGCGCTGTCGCTTGCCGGCTGTGCCGTCGGCCCCGACTACTCCCCCGACGCCGCGCCGATGCCGACGCAATACAAGGAGCTCAAAGGCTGGAAAGTCGCGACGCCGAGCGACGGCGTCGATCGCGGCGACTGGTGGGCGTTCTATCGCGACCCGAAGCTCGATCGTCCTGCTCAAGCAGGTCGAAATTTCCAACCAGACCGTCGCCGCCGCGGCCGCAGCCTACGAGCAGGCGCGCGCGCTGATCCGGGAGGCGCAGGCGTCGCTGTTCCCGATCGCAACGGCAAGCTACACCGTCACGCGCACGCATACCGGGCCGAACGCCGGCGGCTTCGGCGGGGCGGGCTGGCGGCGGTGGCGGCAACTCTGACGCGATCTATCACACCGCAGCTCGCTCAGCGCACCTGGGACCTCGACGTGTGGGGCCAGGTGCGCCGCCAGATCGAAAGCAACGCCTCGGCGGCGCAGGCGAGCGCCGCCGATCTCGACAACGCCAAGCTTTCGGCGCAGGCGCTGCTGGCCCTCGCCTATTTCAATCTGCGCGCGGCCGACTCGCTCCGCGATCTGCTCGAGCGCACCGTCAAAGAAGACAAGGAGACCCTGCGAATCATGCAGAACCAATTCAACGCCGGCTTTTGCCCCTCGCCCGGCGGCAGCAATTGCGTCTCGGAGGCGGAGCTTCGCTCGGCCCAGGCCCTGGTGCTCAACGCCGAAGCCCAAGCGATCAATGTCGGCGTCGCAGCGCGCGCAATTCGAACACGCCATCGCCATACTGATCGGCCGGCCGCCGGCGGAGCTGACCATCGCCACCTATCTTCTCGGCAGCAACGTTCCGAAGATTCCGGTGACCGTCCCCTCGACGTTGCTCGAACGGCGTCCCGATATCGCCGCGGCGGAACGCACGATGCAGGAGCAAAACGCGCTGATCGGCGTCGCGGTCGCCGCCTATTTCCCGGAGATCACCTTGTCCGGCATGCTGCAGTGGGTCGGCGCCACGCCGTTTCCGTTCAACGTCGCCAACGAGGTGTGGTCGCTCGGCGCCGCCGGCACGCAGACGCTGTTCGACGGCGGACTGCGCGCTGCGCAGGTCGATGCCGCGCGCGCCGTCTATTGGCAGAGCGTCGCCAATTATCGGCAGACGGTGCTCACCGCCTTCCAGCAGGTGGAAGATCAGCTCGCCGCCATCCGAATTCTCAAGCAGCAGCTCGGCAAGGAGCAGGCCGCGGTCAAGGCGCAGCGCGATGCGGTGCGCGTATTCATGAATCAGTATCGGGCAGGCACCATCGATTTCACCACCGTGGTCACGGCGCAATTAACGCTTCTGGCCGACGAGGAAGCCGAACTGACCATCCGCCAGAATCTTTTCCTGGCCAGCGTCAGCCTGATCGAAGCGCTCGGCGGCGGCTGGGACACGAACCTGCTGCCGGCGCAAAAAGACCTGGTCAAGGAACTCTCGCTGCTGCCGCAAGTATTAGGCGCGCCTCGACCAGGCGCCCAAGCGTGACCCACAACCCCTTGATTTGCCCTGCGAATCTGACGACATTGCGCGGCGGCTCAAACCGCTCGTCGATCGCTGCGCGTGGCGCGCCCTGCCCGTGAGCCAAAGCCACGGGCGCATTAGCGAATTTTCATTAGGCGGGGCACATCGGCCCCCCTTATATACTGGCGAGCCTGGACCAACGAACGCGCCATATGGACGAGCGAACGCGCAGAACGGACGACGAGGCGACGCCTAACTTCCGCCGAACGGCGCCGGCCCCGATCATCGAGCGGCCGCGCGGCCGGACCGGCCGTTTTATCGTCGGCCTCATCGTCCTGATCGGCATCGTTCTCGGCAGCTACGAACTGGTCCGCGTGTTCCGCACCAGCCAACCGGCCGCCGGCCGGTCGCAGTCGCTCGCGGCGTCGCAGTCGGTCGGCGCCGCGACCGTCGGACAGGGCGACATTCGCGTCGTGGTCAACGCGCTCGGCACCGTCACGCCGCTCGCCACGGTGACCGTGCAGACCCAGATCGACGGCCAGCTCATCTCGGTCGGGTTCACCGAGGGACAATCGGTCAAGAAGGGCGATTTCCTGGCGCAGATCGACCCGCGCCCTTTTGAGCTGCAGCAAGCCCAGTTCGAAGGCCAGCTGGCGCGCGATGAGGGCGTGCTCGCGCAGGCGAAGGTCGATCTCGACCGCTACAAGAAACTGACCGAGCAGAATTCGATCGCCCGCCAGCAATACGAGGATCAAATCTACATCGTGCAGCAGGATGAAGGCACGGTGAAGCTCGATCAGGCGCAGATCGATCAGCAGAAGCTCAACGTACTCTACTGCCACATCGTCTCGCCGGTCACCGGCCGCGTCGGCCTTCGCCTGGTCGATCCGGGAAACTACGTGCAGACCAACAACAGCACCGGGATCGCCGTCGTCACCCAGCTGCAGCCGATTACGGTGATCTTTCCCGTTCCCGAGGACGATCTGCCGGAGATCGTGCCGCAACTCAACGCCGGCACCGCGCTCCAGGTGCAGGCCTATGACCGCGCCAACGTGAAGCTCCTCGCGACCGGGCTGGTATCGGCGCTCGACAACCAGATCGATACCACCACCGGCACCGTGAAAGTGCGCGCACAGTTCGAGAACAATGACAACGCGCTGTTTCCCAACCAGTTCGTCAATGCGCAGCTCCTGGTGAGGACGCTGAAGAACGTGGTCACGGTGCCGACCGCGGCGATCCAGCGCGGCGCGCCCGGCACCTATGTCTATCTGATCAACGCCGACAACACCGTGTCGGTGCGGCCGATCAGCGTCGGCCCGACCGACGGCCCGATGGCGCATGTCAAATCGGGGCTCTCGGTCGGCGAGCGGGTCGTGGTCGACGGCACCGACCGCTTGCGCGACGGAGCGCGCGTGACGGTACCTACGAGTGGTGCCGCAGCGCCTCAGGCGACCGCGGCGCCGGCGAATTCCGATCAGCCGCCGGCGGCGGATGCTCCGCCGCCCGCAGGCCAAACACCCAATGCCGCGGGCACTCCCGCGCCGCCCGCAGCGGCCGACAAGCCGCACAACCACGATCACTCGCAGAAGCGACCCAATAGCGGCGGCCAATAGCGGCTGATCCGGGCGGCGAGCGCACGTGCGCGAGACGATGAAACGGTGCGATGAACGTCTCCGAACCTTTCATTCTGCGTCCGGTCGGCACCACGCTGCTCATGGTGGCGATCATGCTGTCGGGCATCGTCGCCTACAGCTTCCTGCCGCTTTCGACCCTGCCTGAGGTCGATTATCCGACGATCCAGGTGCAGACCTTCTATCCCGGCGCCAGCCCGGAAGTGATGACGTCGTCGGTGACGGCGCCGCTCGAACGCCAGCTCGGCCAGATGCCGGGGCTGAACCAGATGACCTCGGCGAGCTCCGCCGGCGCGTCGGTGATCACGCTGCAGTTCGGCCTCGATCTCAGCCTCGACATTGCCGAGCAGGAAGTCCAGGCCGCGATCAATGCCGCGAACAATCTGCTGCCGAGCGATCTTCCCATCCCGCCGGTCTACGCCAAGATCAATCCGGCCGACGCGCCGATCCTCACGCTTGCGGTCACCTCGAAGACCGTATCCCTCATCGACCTCGAGGACATGAGCGAGACGCGGCTGGCGCAGAAGATTTCGCAGCTCAGCGGCGTCGGCCTGGTCAGCATCAGCGGCGGGCACCGGCCGGCGGTGCGCATCCAGTTCAATCCGCAGTCGCTTGCCGCTTATGGCCTGAATATCGACGACGTCCGCACCACCGTCGCCAACTTCAACGTCAATACGCCGAAGGGAAATTTCGACGGCCCGACGCAGGCGACCACGATCAACGCCAACGATCAGGTGGAGAGCGCCGCCCAATACGCCAACACCATCATCGCCTATCGCAACGGCGGACCGGTCCGGCTTTCCGACGTGGCCAACGTCATCGGCGGCGCCGAGAACACCAAGCTCGGCGCCTGGGCGAATACCACGCCGGCGATCATCCTCAACGTCCAGCGGCAGCCGGGCGCCAACATCATCCAGGTGGTCGATCGCATCAAGGCGCTGCTGCCGCAGATCATCTCCACGCTGCCGGCGGCGATCGATGTCGCCGTGCTGAGCGACCGCACCGTGACCATCCGCGCCTCGGTCGCCGACGTCGAGTTCGAGCTCGGCCTCGCCGTCGTCCTGGTCGTGATCGTGATCTTCGTCTTCCTGCGCACGCTTCCCGGCACCATCATCCCGAGTCTCTCGGTGCCGCTGTCGCTCGTCGGCACGCTCGGCGTCATGTACCTGCTCAGTTTCAGCCTCGACAATCTGTCGCTGATGGCGCTGACCATCGCCACCGGCTTCGTGGTCGACGACGCCATCGTCATGATCGAGAACATCGCCCGCTACGTCGAAGACGGCATGGAGCCGCTCGAGGCGGCGCTACGCGGCTCGCAGCAGATCGGCTTCACCATCATTTCGCTGACCATCTCGCTGATCGCGGTGCTGATCCCGCTGTTGTTCATGGGCGAGGTCGTCGGCCGGCTGTTCCACGAATTCGCCATCACGCTCGCGGTCACCATCGTCATCTCCGCCGTCGTCTCGCTGACGCTGGTGCCGATGATGTGCGCCAAGCTGATCCGCCATCGCCCGGATACCGAGCGCACCGGCTTCGACCTGCAGGCCGAACGCGCCTTCAACGCGACCATCGCGCTCTACGGCCGGGCGCTGAACTGGGTGCTGGACCGCCAGCCGCTCACCCTGCTGGTCGCGCTGCTCACGCTCGCCTTCACGCTGATCCTCTACGTCCTGATCCCGAAGGGATTCTTCCCGGTGCAGGATACCGGCATGATCCAGGCGATCACCGAGGCGTCGCAGAGCATTTCCTATCAGGCGATGGCCAAGCTGCAGAACGACATCGCCGAGGCGATCCTGGCCGATCCGGACGTGGAGAGCCTGAGTTCGTTCATCGGCGTCGACGGCACCAATCAGACGCAGAATACCGGCCGCCTCCTGATCAACCTGAAGCCGCACGACGAGCGCAACCTCAACGCCAGCGCAGATCATCCGGCGGATCCAGCAGGAGATGTCCGGCATCGTCGGCATCTCGCTCTACATGCAGCCGGTGCAGGACCTGACCATCGATTCCACGATCAGCCGCGCTCCCTACCAATTCGTGCTCGAGGACGCCAATCCGACCGAATTCAACACCTGGGTGCCGCGCCTGACCCAGCGTCTCGCCCAACTGCCGCAGCTCACCGACGTCGCCAGCGACCTGCAGCAGGAGGGACTGACGCTCAACATCGTCATCGACCGCGCCACCGCCGCCCGCTTCGGCATCACGCCGGCGACGGTCGACAACGCGCTCTACGACGCGTTCGGCCAGCGCATCATCTCGACCATCTACACCCAGTCGAACCAGTACCGCGTGATCATGGAGGTCGATCCTTCGCTGCAGCGCTCGCTCGACGGTCTGTCGATGATCTACCTGCCGTCGTCGTCGTCGACCACGCAACGGGCAAGTGCCGCTGTCGGCCATCGTGCATCTCGAGCAGCGCACCGGCCCGCTGCTGATCACCCATTACGGCCAGCTGCCGGCGACCACGATCTCGTTCAACACCGCGCCGGGTGTCTCGCTCGGCGCCGCGGTCGACGCCATTCGAGCAGACCGAGAAGGATCTCGGCCTTCCGATCAGCTTCACCACCGCATTCCAGGGCACGGCGGCGGCGTTCCAATCATCGCTCGCCAACGAGGTGTTCCTGATCATCGCCGCCGTGGTGGCGATGTATATCGTGCTCGGCGTTCTCTACGAGAGCTTCATTCATCCGATCACCATCCTCTCGACCTTGCCGTCGGCCGGCGTCGGCGCGCTGCTGTCGCTGATGCTGCTGCACTACGATCTCGACGTGATCGCCATCATCGGCATCATTCTGCTGATCGGCATCGTCAAGAAGAACGCGATCATGATGATCGACTTCGCGCTGGAGGCCGAACGCGTCGAGGGCCTGCCGCCGCGCGAGGCGATCTACCAGGCCTGCCTGCTGCGCTTCCGCCCGATCATGATGACGACGATGGCGGCGATCCTCGGCGCGCTTGCCGCTGATGCTCGGGACCGGCACCGGCTCCGAGCTGCGCCAGCCGCTCGGCATCGCCATCATCGGCGGCTTGATCGTCAGCCAGATGCTGACGCTGTTCACCACCCCGGTGATCTATCTCTACTTCGATCGCCTGGCGGTGCGTCTCACCGGACGGCGGCCGGCGAATCCGCTGGCGCCGGCGCGAGCCCGCCGAATGAACATTTCCGCGCCATTCATCGCGCGGCCGGTGGCGACCACGTTGCTGACGCTCGGCATCGCCATCGCCGGCATCCTCGGATTCTCCAAATTGCCGGTGTCGCCGCTGCCGCAAGTCGATTTTCCGACCATTCGCGTCACCGCGACGCTGCCCGGCGCCAGTCCCGAACACGGTCGCGACCAGCGTCGCCGAGCCGCTCGAGCGCCATCTCGGGCAGATCGCCGACGTCACCGAAATGACCTCGCAAAGCGGGATCGGACAGGCCCGCATCACGCTGCAGTTCGACATCAACCGCGACATCGACGGCGCCGCGCGCGACGTACAGGCGGCGATCAACGCCGCGCGCGCCGATCTGCCGGCCAACCTGCCGAGCAATCCGACCTACCGCAAGGTCAACCCGGCCGACGCGCCGATCCTTATTCTTGCGCTGACCTCGAAGACGATGACGCAAGGCCAGATGTACGACGCCGCGAGCAACGTCCTGGCGCAGCGGCTCTCGCAGCTCAGCGGCATCGGCAACGTCATCATCGGCGGCTCGACGCTGCCGGCGGTGCGCGTCGAGCTCAACCCGCAGGCGCTCTACAAATACGGCATCGGCCTCGAAGACGTGCGCGCGGCGCTCGCTTCCGCCAACGCCAACAGCCCGAAAGGCACGATCGACGACGGCAACCGGCGCTATCAGATCTACACCAACGATCAGGCCAACGTGGCGGCGGACTATACCCCGCTCGTCATCGCCTACCGCAACGGCGCCGCGGTGCGCCTGTCGGACGTCGCCGACGTACAGGACTCGGTCCAGGACGTGCGCAATCTCGGCATGTCCAACGGCCAGCCCTCGGTGCTCGTCATCCTCTACCGCCAGCCGAACGCCAACATCATCGAGACCATCGACAACGTGAAGGCCGAGCTGCCGCATCTGGAAGCGGCGATGCCGGCCGATATGAACGTGACCGTCGCCATCGACCGCAGCACCACGATCCGCGCCTCGCTGCACGATACCGAACTGACCCTGGTGATGGCGGTCATCCTGGTCACGATCGTCGTCTACCTCTTCCTGCGCAACTTCCGCGCGACGCTGATTCCGAGCGTCGCGGTGCCGATCTCGATCGTCGGCACCTTCGGCGTCATGTATCTGTTCGGCTACAGCCTCGACATCCTGTCGCTGATGGCGCTCACCATCGCCACCGGCTTCGTCGTCGACGACGCGATCGTCGTTCTGGAAAACATCTCCCGGCATCATGGAAGAGGGAATGCCGCCGCATGGAGGCCGCCTTTCGCGGCGCGCGCGAAGTCGGCTTCACCGTGCTCTCGATCAGCCTTTCGCTGATCGCGGTGTTCCTTCCGATCTTGCTGATGGGCGGCATTCTCGGCCGGCTGTTCCGCGAATTCACCGTCACGCTGTCGATCGCCATTCTCATATCGCTGGCGATCTCGCTCACCACCACGCCGATGATGTGCGGGCTGTTCCTGCGCACGCGGCCGGCGCAGCAGCGCGGAGCGTCGGCCACGACCTCTTCGAGCGCGTGCGCGCGGCTTACGCGACGTTCGCTCACTTGGGCGCTGCGCCACAGCCGCCTGGTGTTGCTGATCTTCATCGCCACGATTTGCCTGAACGTGGAGCTGTTACATTATCGTGCCCAAGGGCTTCTTTCCGCAGCAGGACACCGGACGGATGGTCGGTTCGCTGCAGGCCGATCAAAGCATCTCGTTCCAGGCGATGAGCGCAAAAGCTGCGGCAGATGATGAGCATCGTGCAGCAGGATCCAGCGGTGGAGAACGTCGTCGGCTACACCGGCGTCGGCAGCGGCGGCGGCTATGCGCAGATCAACACCGGCATCGGTCTTCGTTTCGCTGAAGCCGTTGTCGGAACGCAACGTGTCGGTGGATCAGGTGATCGCGCGGCTGCGGCCGAAGCTCGCCCAGGTCCCCGGCGGACGGCTGTATCTCGCCGCCGTGCAGGATATGCGCGCCGGCGGCCGGCAGAGCAACGCGCAATACCAGTACACGCTGCAATCCGACAACGTGCAGACGACCTCTACACGTGGACGCCGAAGCTCGTCGACGCGCTCGAGCACAATTCCGGTTCTGACGGACGTGAGCTCCGATCAGCAGCAGCGCGGGCTGGAGACCTATCTCGACATCGACCGCGACACCACCGCGCGTCTCGGCATCAGCCCGCTGCAAATCGACAACACGCTCTACGACGCATTCGGGCAGCGCCAGGTCTCGGTCATCTACAGCGCCATCAACCAGTACCACGTGGTGATGGAGATCGACCCGCGCTACACGCAATATCCCAATTCGCTGCGCGACGTTTACGTGGCGACCTCCGGAGCGACGCCGGCCGGCACCGCGACCATCGAACGCGCCGGTGGGCACGGTCACGGCGCCGGCCGCGAACGGCGACCGTCGCCACGCCCTGGCGCGAGCCGTACCAGGCGTCCGGCACGCCGACATCGCCGCGACGATCGAGCGCAACGGCTGCGACCAGCCGCCAACGCCAATGCGGCGCGCAACGCCGTCACCAACGCGCTCGCCAATACCGGTCAAGGTTCGCACGTCCGCCGGCGCCGCGGTCAGCACCACGCTGGAGACGATGATCCCGCTGGCCGCCGTCAGCCATTACCGGCCGAGCCACACGCCGCTGTCGGTCAATCACCAGGGATTGTTCGTCGCCTCGACCATGTCGTTCAATTTGCAGCCGGGCAAGTCGCTCGGCGAGGCGGCGGACGAGATCAACGCCGCCATCGCGCGCATCCACATGCCGAGCATCGATCCGCGGCACGCTCGCCGGCACGGCGCAGCTGTTTCAGCAATCGCTCGACAAGGAGCCGATCCTGATCGCTCACCGCCATTGCCGCCGTCTACATCCTGCTCGGCGTGCTCTACGAGAGCTACATCCATCCGATCACGATCCTGTCGACGCTGCCGTCGGCCGGCGTCGGCGCGCTCCTGGCGCTGATGGTGTGTCCACACCGAATTCGACATCATCGGGCTGATCGGCGTGATCCTGCTGATCGGCATCGTCAAGAAGAACGCGATCATGATGATCGATTTCGCCATCGAGGCGAAACGCGCGCGCAATTTGAGCTCTTACGACGCGATCTTCGAGGCCTGCCTGCTGCGCTTTCGTCCGATCATGATGACGACCTCGGCCGCGATTCTCGGCGCGATGCCGCTGGCGCTGAGCTTCGGCAACGGCGGAGAAATTCGCCGTCCGCTCGGCATCGCGATCGTCGGCGGCCTGCTGATCAGCCAGTTGCTGACGCTCTACACGACGCCGGTCCTCTATCTTTATCTCGACCGGCTCAGCGAATGGTCCTCACGCATGCGGCAGCGGCTGTTCCCGCGCCGCTTCGCCGCTCCGCCCGCCGCGCCGGCGGAGTGAGAGTACGCGCCGCGCGCCCGGCAAGCCTTGCGCTCAGCGAATGTAGATCGGCCTGCGGCTGTAGCAGCACGGCGTCGTCCAGCGCCATTGCGGCGGGCCGAGCGCTCGCCTGCAGCCGCCGGATCTCGGCGCGCGCCTTGGTGATGATCGGCGCCTTGTAGCCGTCATCGGTCTGCGGGTCGGCCTCGAGGAACGCGATCAGATTTTCCAGCTCGTAGATGGCGTGGTGGGTGGCGAGCCAGTCGCCATTTTCGTCCTCCCACGCGATCGCCGGCGATCCGATGCAGGCGAAGAGGAGAACGCCGCACAGCAATAGGCTCCGCGGCATCGACATGGTCATCCTCCGGCCGTTCGGCTGCGCGATGATAGCCGCACCGGCGCGCAGAGGGAAACCCGTCCGGCGAGGAACTTTGCACGGGTTGCCCGTCATGCTATGGATCGTCAGGGAGCTTTTCGTGGGCCGCTGCGTGCCGACCAGGTGGCGACGCGCGATCGGATGGATCGCCGCCTACGCGCTCGCCCTGCAGACCATCGCCGGCGGCATTGACCTCGTCCAGAGCGCCGCGGCAAGCTTCGATCCGACCGCAATCATCTGCCACGGCCACGGCGCCGACGGTGCGGCGGATCTGCCCGGCACCACCGGCAACGGCCCGCTGTGCGACCATTGCGGCTGTTGTCTTGCCGCGCCGCCGGTTCTTGCGGCACCTTCCGCCTTCCAGCTTTTTCCCGCCATCGTCGCTGATCCGGCGAAATCATTTGGCCGGCGGCCGGTTGGCGAAACGAAATTGCCGTCCGGCATCCGAGCCGGCAGCCGCGAGGCCCTCCGCCGCAGGCGTGATCGCTGAAGCCGCTCCCGGGGCTCGCCGGCAATCTTGCGTATCGATCCCGGCCGGCATCCGTCGCGAGCGGCGTTTCCCACGCTTAAGTGGAGAACTTTTATGTCATGCCTTCCGCAATATTCGCGCGCGCTTGCGCTCGGCCTCATGTTGTTGTTGCTGCCGCTCTCGGACGCCTTCGCCCATTGCTTCGTCGGCCCGCGTTTCCTTCCCGCGACGCTGGTGACCGACGATCCCTGCGTCGCCGACGAACTGTCGCTGCCGACCGTCGCCTGGTCGAAGACCGGCGATGTCCCTCCGGCGACGCAGTGGGACATTTCCGGAGAGCTCTCCAAGCGCATCACCGAGGATTTCGGCGTCTCGATCGGCGAGGACTGGTCGCAGATCCGCCAGCCGGGCAGTCCCACCTTGATGGGTTTCGGCGACCTCGAAACCACGTTCCAGTATCAGCTCCTGAAGGACGGCTGCGCACGAGACCGCGATGCTGCTCGGCCTGATCGTCGATTGGGGCGGCACCGGCGCGACCAATGCCGGGATCGGAACCTCCTACAGCCTGCTCACGCCCACCTACTATTTCGGCCAGGGGTTCGGCCAGACTTCCCGACACCGTGGCCTGGGCACGGCCGTTCGCGGTGACCGGACAGATCGGCTATCAGATCCCGACCACGTCCTTCATCGTGTCGCAAGGTACCCCGGTTCCGCAGCTGCTCGTCTACGGCGCGTCGCTGCAATACAGCATGCCCTACCTCAAATCCGAGGTGAAAGATCTCCAGCTCCCCGACTTCATCAATCATCTCATTCCGATCGTCGAGGCGCAGCTTTCGACGCCGGTCGCCAACAATTTCGGCAACAGCTTCATCACCACCGGCACGATCAATCCGGGCGTGATCTGGGTCGGGAGCTATTTCCAGGTCGGCGTGGAGGCGATGATTCCGGTCAACCGTGCGAGCGGGACCGCCGTCGGCGTCATCGGCCAGCTGCATCTCTATCTCGACGACATGTTCCCGAAGACCCTCGGGCAGCCGCTGATCGGCGGCACCTCGACCCCGCCCGCCAAACCGACCTTCTAAGGAGCCACCCATGCGAACGCTTATCGGCATCCTTTCGCTTCTGCTCCTGCGCGCTCGGCACCGGCAGCGCCAGCGCGCACGCCTTCCTCGATCATGCGAGCCCCCTCGTCGGCAGCGCGGTGGGCAGCGCGCCGCGCGATGTGTCGCTGTGGTTCACGCAGGAGCTCGAGCCGGCTTTCAGCTCGGTGCAAGTGACCGACGCCAACGGCGCGCGCGTCGACCAGGGCAAGGCGCAGATCAGCGGCAACGTCATGCGCGTCGGTCTCAAGCACCTGTCGCCCGGCACCTACCGGGTTCGCTGGCGCGCGCTTTCGGTCGACACCCACACCACGGAGGGAAGCTTCTCGTTCAGCGTGGGCGGCTCATGATCGCGCAGGTCCGGCGCATCGACCGGAGGATGGCTTGAACGACCCGCTGATCTACGTGCGCGCCATTCATCTTGCCGCGACGATCACGGTGGCCGGCGTCGCGTTCTTTATCGTCTTCATCGCCGAGCCGGCGTTTCGCCGGGCCGAGAGCGGAGCGCGCGTGGCGGCCTCGGTGCGGCCCCGCCTCGCCTGGATCGCCTGGACCAGTCTGGCGCTGACTGTCGTTTCCGGCGTGCCATGGTTCGTTCTCGTCGCGCAATCGATGAGCGATCAGCCATGGCCGGACGTGTTCTCGCACGGCATCCTGCCGATCGTGCTGCTCAACACCGGCTTTGGCCGCGACTGGCTGGAGCGTCTTGTCGTCGTCGGTCTCCTCGCCGCAATGTTTGTTCCGTTCCTGTCGGCACAGCCGGCCAAGTCCGTCTGGATCAACGTCGTCGTGGTGGCGTTGGCGGCGGGTCTCGTCGGAGCACTGGCTTGGGCCGGCCACGCGGCCGGCGGCGCGGGAGTTGAGGGCATCGTCCATCCGGTTGCCGACGTCTTGCATCTCGTCGCCGCCGCGGCCTGGGCCGGGACGCTCCTTCCGCTGGCGCTCCTCCTCAGCGGCGCGCGAGGCGAGGCGGCATCGGTCGCCATCGCGCGTGTCGCGACGCTGCGCTTTTCGAGCTTCGGCATCGCCAGCGTCGGCACGATCCTCCTTACCGGCATCATCAACACCTGGTACCTCGTCGGCGGCATTCCTGCCTTGACCGATACCGACTACGGCCGCCTGCTGCTGATAAAGATCGCATTGTTCGTTGCCATGATCGCGATCGCCGTGGTCAACCGGGTTTGGCTCACGCCCCGGCTGGTGCATGGCGCGGGCGCAAGCGTGGTGCGCGATGCCTGGCGGCAACTGCGGCGCAACACCGTGATCGAAGCTGCGGCGGGCGCCATCATCATCGCCATTGTCGCCGTGCTTGGCGTGACCCCTCCCGCCGTGCACGAAGGGCTCATCTCGCATGCACACCACTCCCATTGACGGATGCACGCGGCCGATGTGACTTGTGCCTTCCCGCAAAAACGGCGCACGCGGAGGCTCTGCCCCCTGCCCGCCGACCCAGGAGCCGGTCAAAGTATGAGCGAGCGATACCTCGAGGATTATGCCGTCGGCGAGAGTTCTCAAACCGACGGCCGGGTTCGGGTCGAGAAGGACGACATCATTGCTTTCGCCAAACAGTTCGATCCGCAGCCGTTTCACCTCAGCGACGAAGGGGGACGAAAGTCGATATTCGGCCGGCTGGTCGCGAGCGGCTGGCATACCGCGGCGTTGACCATGCGGCTCGTTGCCGGAAGCGAATACCGGGCCGTCGAAGGCACCATCGGGCTCGGCATGGACTAGTCTGCGCTGGCCGATTCCGGTGCGTTCCCGGCGACGAATTGCACATCGAAAGCGAAGTGATCGAGAAGCGGACTGTCGAAGTCGCGGCCCGATCGCGGTCTGCTCAAGCTGCGGACGCAAACGATCAACCAAACCGGCCGAGATGGTGCAGGAACTCATCGCCAACGCCCTGGTGCCGCGGCGTCCGGCGAGCGACAAAGCCTGAGGCACGGCAGAGCAAGCGAAACCAAGGGGATCCTCATGCAGATTGCAGCACTTGTCCGGCTGGACCAGTCAGCAAAAGCACGTGGTCGCGGCGAGCTTCCTCGGCTGGACGCTCGACGCCTTCGACTTCTTTCTGATGGTGTTCGTGCTCACGGACATCGCGCAGGAATTCGATACCGACGTGACCGCACGTCACCGTCGCCATTCTGCTGACCCTGGCGACGCGGCCGATCGGCGCCTTCCTGTTCGGCCGCGCGGCCGACCGCTGGGGCCGCCGGCCGACCTTGATGGTCGACGTGCTGCTCTACTCGGTGATCGAATTCGCTTCCGGCTTCGCGCCGAACCTGACCGCGCTGCTGATGCTGCGCGCGATCTACGGCATCGCCATGGGCGGCGAATGGGGCGTCGGCGCCTCGCTCACCATGGAATCGCATCCCGCCGCAGGCGCGCGGCTTCGTCTCCGGCCTGCTGCAATCGGGCTATCCGACCGGATATTTCCTCGCCTCGATCGTCTACGGCGTTGCTCTTCCAGTACATCGGCTGGCGCGGCATGTTCATGGTCGGCGTGATTCCGGCGCTGCTGGTTCTCTACATCCGCCGCAGCGTGCCGGAGTCGCCGAGCTGGACGCCGACGGACGCAGCGCAGCGACACGCTGGCCGTTCTGCAAATCGCACTGGCGGCTCGGCATCTACGCGGTCGCTGCTGATGACCGCGTTCAACTTCTTCAGCCACGGCACGCAGGACCTCTATCCGACCTTCCTGCAGGTCCAGCACGGCTTCTCACCGCACGAAGTCGGCTTGATCGCGGTCGATCTACAATATCGGCGCGATCATCGGCGGCATTTTCTTCGGCTCGCTGTCGGAACGTTTCGGCCGCGACGCATGCATCATCATCGCCGCGGTGCTCTCGCTCGCCGTGCTGCCGCTGTGGGCCTTTGCCGCGACCGCGGTGTGGCTCGCGGTCGGCGCGTTCCTGATGCAGGTCATGGTGCAGGGCGCCTGGGGCGTCGATCCCGGTGCATCTGAACGAGCTGTCGCCCGACGACGCGCGCGGCACCTTTCCCGGGTTTCACCTACCAGCTCGGCAATCTGATCGCGTCGGTCAACGCCACCTTGCAGGCGGCAATCGCCGCGCATTACGGCAACGATTACGGGTTCGCGCTTGCCGTCGTCGCCGGCACGGTCGCGGTTGCGATCGCCATTCTGACCGCGCTCGGCACGGAAGCGAAAGGCGTGAAGTTCGGAACAGCGCCGTCCCGGAGCCGGCAGCTTGCCAAATCGCAATCGCGCATTCTGTCGAACGATTGATGCGGTCCGAACCGGAATGCGGCCGATTTCCGGCTGCGCCGCTTATATGCTCTACGGACCACGCTACGGCGCCGAATGTCGGCGAAATAGGAGGCACCGATGTCCCAGACCGTTGCGGACATCCTGGTCGGCACGCTGGAGCAGATCGGGGTCAAGCACATTTTCGGGCTGATCGGCGATTCGCTCAATCCGCTCGCCGACGCCGTCCGCCGCAGCGACATCGAATGGATCGGCGTGCGCCACGAAGAAGGCGCGGCGCTTGCCGCCGCCGGCCAGGCCAAGCTCACCGGCCGGCTCGGCGTGTGCGCCGGCACCACCGGGCCCGGCAGCACCCATCTGGTCGCCGGCCTCTACGAAGCGAGCCGCGACCACGCGCCGGTGCTGGCGCTCTCCGGCGACATGCCGCGCAAGATGCACGGCACCGACTTCATCCAGACCACCGAGCCCGATCTGCTGTTCCGCGACGTCTCGCTCTACACCGAAACCGTCTCCTCGCCGGCGCAGGCGCCGGCCGTCATTCATCAGGCGATCGCCGCCGCCTATGCCGGGCGCGGCGTCGCCCATCTCACGCTGCCGCAGGATGTCATCGCCGCCAAGGCCGACGGCGGCGTCGTCGAGCGTCGCGACGCTTGAAGCCGCAAGCCCGAGCTCGCGGCGAGCGCGGCGGACATCGCCGAGATCGCCCGCCGCATCGATGCGGCCGGCAGCGTCGTCATCATGTGCGGCGCCGGATGCCACGGCGCGGCCGACGAGCTGCGCGCGCTCTCGGATCGGCTCAAGGCGCCGCTGATCCACTCGGTCAAGGGCAAGGACATCATGCCCTACGACGACCCGCGCTGGATGGGCGGCATCGGCATGATCGGCACCAAGGCCGGTCTACAACGCGGTCATGCACTGCGACCTGCTGCTGATGCTCGGCACCGACTATCCGTATTCGGAATTTCTGCCGCACAAGGGCGCCGTCATCCAGATCGACGATCGGGCGCGCGTGCTCGGCCGGCGCGCGCCGACGGCGCTCGGCGTCGTCGGCTCGGTGCGGCCGACGCTGAAGCTGCTGCTCGACAAGGTCGCCGCCAAGAGCGACGGCAAGTTCTGCGACCGGGTGACCCAGGAACGCCGGAAGTGGGACGAGATGCTGGACAAGCAGGCCGATCCGGCGCGCAGCAAGGATCGCATCCATCCGCAGGCGGTGGCGCGCGCGGTCAGCGATCTTGCCGCGCGCGACGCGGTCTTCGTCTTCGATACCGGGCTCAACACGCTGTGGTCGGCGAACTGGATCCGCCAGAGCGGATCGCAGCGGATCATCGGCTCGTTCAACAATGCCGCGGTCGGCACGGCGCTCGGTCAGGCCAACGGCATCCAGGCGCTCGACCGCTCGCGCCAGGTCATCGCGCTTTGCGGCGACGGCGGCTTCAACATGCTGATGTGCGAATTCCTGACCGCCGTGCATCACAAGCTGCCGGTCAAGGTCGTCATCTACAACAATTCGGCGTTCGGGCTGATCCCGCTGGAGGCCGAATCGGTCGGGCTGCCCGCCGTTCCGCGAAGGGCATCGAATTTCCCAATCCGGATTTCGCGGCGCTCGCCCGCGCCTGCGGCGGCCACGGATTCAAGGCCGCCAAGCCCGGCGAACTGCACGGCGCGATCAAGCGAGGCGTTCGCGGTCGACGGCCCGGCGATCGTCGATTGCGTCGTCGCCGCCGACGAGATGCCCAACTTTCCGCATCTCGAGCTCGAGAAGGTCGGCAACTACGCCGTGGCAAAGATCAAGGAAGCGGTGCTTGCGGTCACGGGACCGTAGGCGCGGTCGCCGGAGTGCTTCGCTTCGCGCGCGATGACGGCATTTAATGCCCGGCCATGTGGCGGCCGATTTCGGTGAGGTCGGCTTCGCTGGCGCGCGCTTCGTAGACGATCTCGCCGTGGAACATCACCACCAGCCGATCGGCGAGCTCGAGGAGCTCGTCGAGGTCTTCGCTGACCAGGAGCACCGCGGCGCCGCGGTTGCGTGCGGCCATGATCTCGGCGTGGATCTGCGCGACCGCCGCGAAATCGAGCCCGAAGCACGGATTGGCCGCGATCAGGATGGCGACGTCGCCGGCGAGCTCGCGCGCGAGCACGGTGCGCTGGACGTTGCCGCCGGAAAGCTCGCCGATCGCGGTATCGTCGGAGCGGGTCTTGATCTTGTAGAGCGCGATCTTGCGCAAGGCGTCTTCGTGGAATTGGGCGCGGTTGAGCCACCAGCCGCCGGCGGCGAACGGCGCCTGATCGAATTCGCGGAAGGCGAGATTGTCGGCAACGCTCATGCGGGCGACGCAGGCGTTCTTCAGCGGCTCCTCGGGAAGCACCGACAAATGGTTCCGCCGCATCTCCTCGCGGGTAGCGTGATATTTGTCGCCTTGCAGATAGATGTCGCCGCTCTCGGCCTCGCGCTGGCCGGCGAGCACCTCGATGAGCTGGCGCTGCCCGTTGCCGGACACGCCGGCGACGCCGACGATCTCGCCGCCGCGGATCGACAGCGAGACGTTGCGCACCGCCGGCTGGCCGCCATCGTCGAGCGCGTTGAGCTTCTCGATGTCGAGCCGCGGCGCGCCGAACTCGCCGGTGCGCGGCGGCTGCACGGTCAGCTCCTCGGCGCCGATCATGGTGCGCGCCATGGCGTCGGGGCTTAGCTCCTTGACCCGGCCCTGCCCGGCCAGCCGGCCGCGGCGCAGGATCGTCACCTCGTCGGCAAAGGCCATGACTTCGCGGAATTTGTGCGTGATCATCAGGACGGTGAGGGCGCCCTTCGCCACCATGTCGCGCAGCATGCCGAGCACCTCGTCGGCTTCGCCGGGCGTGAGCACCGAGGTCGGCTCGTCGAGGATGAGGAAGCGGCGCTTGAGATAAAGCTGCTTGAGGATTTCGCACTTCTGCCGCTCGCCGGCGGAGATCGCGGAAACCCTGGCGTTGAGCGGCACGCGGAACGGCATGCGTGCCAGGAACTCTTCCAGCGCCCTGCGCTCGCGCGCCCAATCGACCACCGCCGGCAGTTCGTCGCGCGCCAGCACGAAATTCTCGGCCACCGTCATCGCCGGCACCAGCGTAAAGTGCTGATAGACCATGCCGAGGCCGAGCGCGTGCGCCGCGCGCGGATTGTTGATGATCTCCTGCCTGTCGCCGACGAGAAGGTCGCCGGCATCGGCCTGGTAGTAGCCCATGATGCATTTGACCAGCGTCGACTTGCCGGCGCCGTTCTCGCCGAGGAGCGCGTGGAACGTGCCGGCTTTGACCTTCAGCGACACCTGATCGAGCGCGGCGAACTCGCCGAAGCGCTTGGTCATGCCGACCGCTTCGACGCCGAAGGTTTCGCGTGCGGTCGCGGCGCTCACGCGATGACCTCGATGAACTTCGCCGATCCGAGACCGCGCCGAACACGCCGCCCTGCATCTTGATCATCTTGAGCGCGTGGTCGTGATTGCCCCTGTCGGTCGCCCCGCAGCAATCCTCGAGCAACAGACATTCGAAGCCGCGATCATTGGCCTCGCGCATGGTGGTGTGCACGCACACATCGGTGGTGATGCCGGTGAGCACGATGTTGTCGATGCCGCGCAGCCGCAGCAGCAATTCGAGATCGGTGGCGCAGAACGAGCCCTTGCCGGGCTTGTCGATGATCGGCTCGCCCTCGCGCGGCGCGAGCTCGGAGATGATCTCCCAGCCCGGCTCGCCGCGCACCAGGATGCGGCCGCACGGACCGGGATCGCCGATGCCGGCGCCGATCTGGCGCGAGCGCCAACGCTTGTTCGCCGGCAAATCGGCGAGATCGGGGCGATGGCCTTCGCGGGTGTGGAAAACGTGAAAGCCCTTGCCGCGTGCGGCTTCGAGCGTGCGCTTGATCGGCTCGATCGGCGCGCGGGTGAGCGAGAGGTCGTAGCCCATCTTGTCGACATAGCCGCCGACGCCGCAGAAGTCGGTCTGCATGTCGATGATGATCAGCGCGGTGTTTTGCGGACGCAGATCGCCGTTATAGGGCCAGCGGTAGGGATCGGCTTCCACGTAACGCCCCGACGAACGTTCCAGCATCTCGCCCTCCTTGCCCCTGCCCGCCCTGCCTTGCCGCGCGCCTACCGCGTGATCGACAGCTCCGCCGGCGCGCCAACGAGCGTGCGCTTCGGCGAACAGGTCGCGATCATGATCAGCAGGGTGAGAATATACGGCGCGGCGTTGAACAGGTGATAGCCCTGGCTCACGCCGACCGATTGCAGCGCCGGCCCGAGCGCGGCGGCGCCGCCGAACAGGAGCGAGGCGGCGAGGCACAGCATCGGGTTCCAGCGCGCGAAGATGACGAGCGCGACCGCGGTGATGCCTTGGCCGCTGGAGAGGCCCTCGTTCCAGCTTCCCGGGTAGACGAGCGAGAGGAAGGAGCCGCCGATGCCGCCGAGGAAGCCGCCGAACATGGTGGCGCGCAGGCGAATGAGATTGACCGAATAGCCCATGGCGCGCGCGGCATCGGCGCTCTCGCCGGCGGTGCGGATGATCAGGCCCCAGCGCGTGGTCTTGAGCGCCCAGACGAGGATCGGCGCCAGCGCCACGCCGATGATGAACAGGACATTGATCCGCAGCACGGCGCGCACCTGCGGAATGTCGCTCCACCAGCCGAAATCGATCGAGGGAAGCCGCGGCGCCGTCGGCTCGATCAACGGCTTGCCGAGATAGAAGGCGAGCCCGGTGCCGAACAGCATCAAGGCGATGCCGACGGCAATGTCGTTGACGCGCGGCAGTCCGCAAATGCCGGCGTGCAGCGCGCCCATTCCCGCGCCGGCGATGCCGGCGGCGAGCACGCCGAGCCAGGGCGAGCCGGTGAGATAGGAAACGCCGTAGCCGGTCATCGCGCCCATGACCAGCGTGCCCTCGAGGCCGAGATTGATCCGGCCGCTCCGCTCGGTGATGCACTCGCCGAGGCTGACGAACAGGAACGGCGTCGAGACGCGGATCGCGCCGCCGAGGACGGCGAGCGGCACGGTCCAGTATCCGATCGATCCCGGGTCGGTCACGTCAGGACGCCTTTCGCTGCAGGAAGCCCACGCGGCCATAGAGCGCGTCGCTCGCGAGCACGACGACGAAGATGGTGCCCTGCAGCACGAGCACCGAGGCGTCCGGCAGGCCGAGACGCCGCTGCAACAGCCCGCCGCTCGCGCCGATGCCGCCGAGGAGGATGGCGACCGGAATGACCGCCAGCGGATTTTGCCGCGCCAGGAACGCCACCAGGATGCCGCTGAAGCCGTAGCCCGCCGCCAGATTGGCGTTGGTGCGGCCCTGCACGGCCGCGACCTCCATCATGCCGGCGAGCCCGGCGGCGGCGCCGGCGAGAAAGCAGGTGATCAGAATGAGCTTGCCGACGCCGAGCCCCACGACCTTGGCGGCGCGGATATTGCCGCCGGCGACGCGCGCGGCGAAGCCGAACACCGTGTGGTAGATGAGGATGTAGGCGAGCACCGCCGCGATGATGCCGAAGGCAAAGCCCCAATGCACGTCGGTGCCGGGAATGGTGCCGATCATGTTGACGGCGCCGATCTCCCGCGTCGAGGGCTTGTTGAGGCTGGTCGGGTCGCGCATCGGGCCTTCGACCAGGTGATTGAGGATCGCGAGCGCGATGTAGACGAGAAGCAGGCTCGAGATCGTTTCATTGACGCCGCGATAGTGGCGCAGCGCGCCCGACAGCATGATCCACAGCCCGCCGCCGACCATGCCGGCACAGGCCATGGCCACCTGCACGAAGAGCGGCGGCGCCGCCTGCAGCGCCAGCGCCGCGCTCGTCGCGCAGAGCGCGCCGATGAGCAACGCCCCCTCCCCGCCGATGATCACCATGCCGAGCTGCGCCGGCAGCGCCGTGCACAGCGCCGTCAGAATGAGCGGCGCGGCGCGCGTCAGCGTGTTCTGCCAGGAGAACCAGGTGCCGAACGCGCCCTGATACATATAGAAGTAGAGGTCGAGCGGGTTCTTGCGGAACAGCGCGACAAAGATGCCGAACAGGACGAGCGAGACCGCGATGGCGAGCGCGGGGATGAGGACGAATTCCGCCGCGCCGCCGATCTTGCGGCCGAAGGCCGGCACGCGCAAAAATCGGGCTTGCCCCCGAGGGGGCAAGCGGCGCGCCGACGTCTGCCTTCACGAAGTCGCTCCGATGACGCCGTCGACCAGATAGTCCATCTTTTCGAGCTCGGCGTCGGTCTGGCCGCGCGAGACGCCGGCGGCGATGACGGTCTTGCCCTTGTTGTCGGCGATCGGCCCCTTGAAGATGACGTAAGTGCCGGCCATCAGCGCCGCCTTCACCTCGTCGGCATGCTTGCGCGCAGCCTCCGACACCATCGGGCCATAGGGCGAGACCTTCACCAGCTCCTCCTTGAGCCCGCCGCGGTAGAAATTGGGGATGGTCTCACCGGCCGTGAACATCTTGACGAAGCGCGGATAGAGCACCTCCCAGTTCCATTCGGCGCCGGTGAGATAGGCCTGCGGCGCCAGCACCGCCTGGTTGACGTGGTAGCCGCCGACCATGGCGCCGCGGCGCGCGGCGTTCTCGACCACGGTCTTCGGGCCGTCGACGTGGCAGGTGACGACATCGACGCCCTGATCGATGAGCGCGTTGGTCGCTTCCGCCTCCTTCACCGGCATCGACCAGTCGCCGGTGAAGATCACCTGCAGCGTCGCCTTCGGATTGGCGAGCTTGGCGCCCATGGTGAACGCATTGATGTTGCGCAGCACCTGCGGAATGGGCTTGGCGGCGACGAAGCCGAGCTTGCCGGTCTTGGTCATGTGGCCGGCGACGATGCCGCTGACGTGCTGGGCTTCGTCGATGTAGCCGAAATAGCTGCCGGCGTTCTTCGGGTCCTTGTCGGTCCACAGCCCGCCGCAATGCTCGAAGCGCAGCTTCGGGAACTTCAGGGCCATCTTGACCATGTGCGGATTGAAGTAACCGAACGAGGTCGGGAACAGGAGCGTGGCGCCGTCGAGATTGATCATCGACTCCATGGTCTTTTCCACGGCGTCGGTCTCCGGGACCTTCTCTTCCTCGACGACCTTGATGCCGGGCATGCTCTTGAGCGCGGCGGCGCCGGCGGCGTGCGCCTGGTTGTAGCCATAGTCGTCGCGCGAGCCGACATAGATGAAGCCGACGGTGGTGTCGCTCGCAGCGGCTTGGCGCAGCGGCAGTGCCGTCGCCGCGGCCACGGCGGCCGTTCCCTGCAGAACACGGCGGCGCGAAATCTTGTCGAAGGTCATGGGACGCTCTCCTTGTCGGGCATGCGAGCGCTTGAGACGCTGCTGCTTGGGCTTGCCATCAGGGCGATGGGCGATTGGTGATTAGGCAGGAGGCGCTTCGCAAAGCCCGTGCCAGCGCGGCCGCGCGCCGCTTCGATGTCTATCATTTTGAATTGACTTCGAAATCCTCGCCGGCCCAGGCCGCCGCAAGGGCCTGCGCCGTGGTGGCCTCCCGCTCGCTGCTGACTAAAAAATGTGCAGGCACCGACAATGCTGGGCACGATCCATTCATCGGATCGCGCGAACGGCGCCGGCCTGAAGGCCGACTGGCGCTACAGAGCAAGCTTGCCCGAGGACGCGCGGCCGCCCGCTGCGCTGCTCCCGATCGATCTTTCCACGAGCATCGTGCGCACGGCCGCGAATACTCTATCGACAGCCGGCCGGCGATAATCCCACTTCTCGTCGAGCGAGAGCGGGACCACGACCATGGTGGCGTTGGCTTCGAAGAACAGAATCTCGCCCTGCGCGTTCACGGCGAAGTCGATGCCGCCATAGTCGAGGCCGAGCATCTTGCCGATGCGCTCAAGCGCCGCGATGCCGCGTCGCCCGACGGCGCTGGTCATGTTCTCGAGAAACGCGGCGTCCTTGGAGCGATTCTCCGCGGACTGCGCCATGTCGGCGGTGAAATAGTGGACTTTCCAGTCTTGCGATATTGCGAGGTGCAGCGGATACAATTGCCCATCGACGATCATCACGCGAAACTTGCGAAACATGCCCTCATTGTCCCGGGCGTCGAGCT
Source organism: uncultured Alphaproteobacteria bacterium (assembly GCA_963695665.1). Lineage (GTDB taxonomy): Bacteria > Pseudomonadota > Alphaproteobacteria > Rhizobiales > Xanthobacteraceae > BOG-931. Next base: position 120,422 of record CAVOHL010000033.1, on the reverse strand, counting down.
GCTCGATGAGCCACACATCCTCGCCGGGCAATTTCGCAATGGCGGCAGCAAGCCGTTCCGGAGTTTCGACACGGACGAAATGGCGGCCGGTATGGAAACCCGGCGCACGCACCAGCAATGGAAAGGAAAAGCCATTGCCGGCGACAGCCTCGACGCCGCCGGCATCGGCGAGCGCGCTTCGCGGCAGCGTCATCATCCTCGGAACGATGATGTCCGGCAGGCCGCGCAGGCGCTCGGCATTGGCGACACGCCCGGTCTTGAGTACGGCCTGCGGATGATTGATCACCGGACGGCCGGTTCGGGCGACGATCGAACACGCCGCTTCGAGGCCCTCGCGGCATAAATCCGCATCGCCGATGCTGTTGAAGACCAGATCGTGGGGCGGCAACGGCAACTTCGGATCGTAGTATTCCGTCACCAGCACGGTGGTGTGAAAATAGCGGTCATCGAGGAAGGACTCCGTCGGCGTGTTGCCGCCGACGGCCGAGACCAAGAGCAGCACCGAAACGGGAGGTTGCTCCCCGCGATAGGGCAACGTGGTCAGCGCATGATTTCTGAAGCCCTTGTCGCGGTGCCGCCGGGCGCCCGCTTCATCGCCGATTTCGGCCAGAAGATTGCTCATTCCCCGATGCGCATGAATATGATCGGGATCGATCCGTAACGCGGCTTCGAAATGAATGCTGGCTTGGTCGAGCTCGCCGATCAGCAACAGCAAGTTCGCGAGATTGACGTGGCCCCTGGGATTGTCCCGGTGGTGCTCGACGGCCGCGCTGAACAGCGTGCGTGCGGCGCCGCGGAACCCGGCTTTGAGGACGAGCGCGCCGAAGTCATTCAACGCGGCGAAGTCGGTCGGCCTTTGCCGCAGCACTTCGAGATAGTCGCGCTTGGCCGCTTCGAATGCGCCCTGCTCGCGCAGGAGCCCCGCGCGTTCGAAACGGGCTTCGACCGCATCCGGATCTTGCTCCAGCAAGCGGTTGAGCTCCCGGATCCGCTCGCGCCGAAAGGCCGGCGGCGGCGCTTCGCTCACGGTCGATTTGGACCTCATTGTCGCGTCACAACCGCGAATCGGTCATTGCCTGCCGACCATAGTAAAATGTCCGGGGATCAAAAACCCGAAAGACAAAGGCGGCGGCCATGAAACGAGCCTCAGACGCCATTCGACCGGCGATCACGGACGGGCGGTCACTGCTCGACCCGGCGGACTGGCAGGCCTTCCGCGGCGAGGCCCATGCGCTGTTGGACACATTGATCACGCGATTGGAGCACGCTGGGGACGGTCCGGTGTGGACGCCCATGCCGGAAGCGGTGCAGCAGCGCCTAGCCGAACCGCCGCCGCGCCTTTCGCAAGACGTGCGCAAGGTTTGCGCCGATCTGCGCGAATTGATTCTACCGTTTGGCACCGGCAACACCCATCCTCGCTTCTGGGGCTGGGTTCACGGCACCGGAACGGCCGGCGGCGTGCTGGCGGAAATGGCTGCGGCCGCACTCAACGCCAATTGCGGCGGCCGCGATCACGGCGGCATTCACGTCGAAAAATGCGTCATCGACTGGATGGCGCGCTGGTTCGGATTTCCGGCAAGCGCGGCGGGCTTGCTCACCACCGGCAGTTCGATGGCAAACCTCCTCGGCCTCGCAGCCGCGCGAACTTCCGCCATCACCGATGTTCGCCGGCAAGGCGTCGGCGGCGCGCGCCTGGTCGGCTACGTTTCGAGCGAAGGCCATTCGTGCCTGGCGAAAGCCTTCGAGTTGCTCGGGCTTGGCGGCGCGGCCTTGCGCCGGGTGAGCATCGACCGCGAGTTTCGCATGGACGTTGACGCCCTGCGCCGGAGCATCAAGGAGGACCGCGTCCGCGGCCTGCAGCCATTCTGCGTCGTCGGCACCGCGGGGACGGTCAACACCGGCGCTACCGACGACCTTGCCGCCCTCGCCGATCTGTGTCGCGACGAGGAGCTTTGGTTTCACGTCGACGGCGCGTTCGGCGCCTTGACTATTCTCTCGCCGCAACTGGCTCCACGCCTCGCCGGAATCGAGTCCGCGCATTCGCTCGCATTCGATCTGCACAAATGGCTGCACGTTCCCTACGACGCGGGCTGTCTTCTGGTTCGCGACCGGGCAACGCTGCTGGCGACGTTCGACGACCGGCCGCCCTACTTGGCGGCGGCCGACGGACTTGCAGGCGGCGGCACCTGGCCCAGCGATCTCGGTATCGAGCTGTCACGCGGATTCCGCGCGCTCAAGGTTTGGTTCACGCTCCAGGAACACGGCACCCAGGCGTTGGGCGAAGCGATCGAACGCAATTGCGCCCAGGCGCGGATTTTGGCGGCGCGAATCGAGAAGCGGCCGCTGCTGCGGCTGATGGCTCCGGTACCGCTGCAGATCGTCTGTTGCCGCTACGAGCCGCCCGGAATGGACGACGCGGCGATCGACGCGCTCAATGTCAAGCTGGTCGCCACCATGCAGCGGCGCGGGATCGCGGCGCCTTCGACCTGCAAGATCGACAATCGCTCGTGCATCCGCATCTCCATCACCAACCACCGCACCCGCGATGGCGACCTCGACATATTGGTCGACGCCATCGAAACGATCGGTTCCGAGCTCGCCGCCGCCGCGGGTTAGAACAAAATTTACCAAGAATTAGGATTGTTCGCCCTGGGGCAGCAGGCCCCCGAAGGCTCCATCATGGGCAAGATTGAAGGCGGCACTGGCGGGATCATTCTCGGCGACCCCGTCCCCTGGTTCGGCGCGCCGCTGATCGCGGACGGCTCGTTCAATCTTCAGGTGGCGGCCGGCCGCTGGATCGTCCTCGCCTTCCTCGGCTCGCCGGCAAACCCGCGTGCCGGCCAAGAGCTCGCCGAACTCATGCGCGAAGCCCACCTCTTCGACCCGGAGCGGATCGTCTTCTACGGCGTGCTCACGGCGCCGCCGGCCGATCCGGCGCCGTACAACGCGCTGTGCACCGCCGCGGTGTCGTTCATCGCCGACTATGACGGCGCGGTCAGCGGCGCCTTCGGCGCCGCCGAAATGCCGCGCACCATCGTGCTCGACCCGATGTTGCGCGCGGTCGCCAATGTCCCGTGGGACGAACCCGCCGGGCATGCGCAGACCGTGCGTGACGTGTTGCGGAGCCTGCCGGCGGTCGACGACGCCGCCGGCGTGCCGCTTTGCGCGCCGGTGCTGATCGTGCCGCGCATCTTCGATTTTGCGCTCTGCGACGTGCTCATCCAGTTCTACGAAAAGCTCGGCGGCAGCGATTCCGGCTTTCTGCTCGACGTCGAAGGCAAGACCGCGCGGGTGGTCGATTACCGGCTCAAGCGCCGCAACGATCTCGTTGTCGCCCACCCGGAGCTGCGCGAGGCGATCCGCAGCCAGATCGTGCGCCGGCTCGTCCCGGCCATCGCGCAATATTTCCAGTTCGAGGCGACGCGCATGGATCGCTATATCGTCGCCTGCTACGACAGCGCCGTCGGCGGCCATTTCCATCGCCATCGCGACAACGTCAATATCGGCGCGCAGCACCGGCGCTTCGCCGTCACCATCAACCTCAACCGGGACTATGACGGCTGCGATCTCGTCTTTCCGGAGTTCGGCAGCCGCCGCTATCGCGCGCCGCACGGCGGCGCCGTCGTGTTCTCCTGCGGCGCGCTGCATCAGGTCACGCCGGTAACGCGCGGGCGGCGCTACGCGTTCCTCGCCTTCCTCTATGGCGAGGCCGACGCGGCGCTGCGCGAGGCCAACAACGCCCGGCTGCACGAGACCGCGGCGCAATACGCCGTGGAGTTCGGACCGGTTGTTTCCCGGCGAAGCCGCGGCGCCGGAGCGTCGTGCCGGCTGACGTACACCCGTCTTCAGGCGGCATTCACGTGCGCGCGCGGCACCGACCGATCGGCCGGTGGCGTGCGGTGTTTGCGCAGCTCAAGCTTGGCGATCTGGTTGCGATGCACTTCATCCGGACCGTCGACGATGCGCAGCACGCGCGCCGCCGCGTACGCCGCGGCGAGGCCGAAGTCTTCGGTAACGCCGGCGCCGCCATAGGCCTGGATGGCGTGGTCGAGCACGCGGCACAGCATATTCGGCGCGGCAACCTTGATCATCGCGATCTCGGCGAGCGCCGCCTTGTTGCCGAGCTTGTCCATCGTGTCGGCGGCCTTGAGCACCAACAGCCGCGTTCTGGTCGATCTCGATCCGCGCTTCGGCGATGCGCTCGAGCATCACCGATTGCTCGGCCAGCGGCTTGCCGAAGGCAACCCGCGTGTTGAGCCGGCGGCACGTCTTCTCCAGCGCCACTTCGGCCTGACCGATCGCGCGCATGCAGTGATGAACGCGGCCGGGACCAAGCCGGCCCTGCGCGATCTCGAAGCCGCGGCCTTCGCCGAGCAATATGTTCGTGACCGGGACCTTCACGTTCTCGAATAGAACTTCTCCGTGCCCGTGGGGCGCATGGTCGAAGCCGAAGACGGGCAGCCAGCGCCGGACCGTCACGCCGGGGGCGTCGCGCGGGACCAGGATCATCGACTGCTGTCGGTGACGATCCGGATTGTCGGGATCGGTCTTGCCCATGACGATGAGCAGCTTGCAACGCCGATCGGGCGCTCCGGTTGCCCACCATTTGTGGCCGTTGATGACGTAGTGGTCGCCCTGGCGCTCGATGCGGCTCTGAATATTGGTGGCGTCGGACGATGCCACTCCCGGCTCGGTCATGGCGAAGCTCGAGCGAATGGCGCCGTCGAGCAGTGGTTCGAGCCATTGCCGCTTCTGCGCTTCGGTGCCGTAGCGCTCCAGCGTCTCCATGTTGCCGGTGTCCGGCGCCGAGCAATTGAAGACCTCGGACGACCAATGGACACGGCCCATGATCTCGCAGAGCGGCGCGTATTCCAGATTGTTCAACCCGCGCGCCACGGGAGGAATCGGGCAGAAACAGGTTCCACAGCCCTGCCGCTCGCGCCTTCCGCTTCAGTTCCTCGATGATGACCGGCGGCTGCCAGCGATCCCCGGCCGCAACCTCGTCCTGGTAGCGTTGCTCGTTCGGGTAGATGTGTTCCTGCATAAAGGCGTGCAGCCGCTGCTGCACCGCTTTGACCTTCGCCGAGTGCTCAAAATCCATGGAACGCCTCCGTCCTTGCGGCGCAGCTCGATTGCGGACGGTAGGCCGCTGGGATAGCATTCAGCAAATGCATTGATAGAATTTCGTGTCATAAGCTCCATGCATATCAATAGAATCGACCTGAACCTCCTCGTCGTTTTCGACACCATCTACGCCGAGGCCAGCATCACCCGGGCGAGCCGGCGGCTCAACCTGTCGCAGCCGGCGATCAGCCATGCCCTCGGCCGTCTGCGCGAGATGGTCGAAGATCCGTTGTTCACGCGGCACGGTCGCCTGATGACGCCGACGCCGCTGGCGCGGCGGATGATCGAGCCCATTCGCCAATCGCTCCAAGGCATCGAAGCGACGCTGACCAAGGGCGACCGCTTCGCGCCGGCGAGCGCGGTCAAGCATTTCACCGTCGGCATGCGCGAGGCGCTGGAGACGGCGCTTCTGGGCAAGCTGATGCGCAGCATCGCTGAGCGCGCGCCTCGCGTCACCATCAGCACCGTGCAGGACCGAGCGCCGCGAACTCGAGCGCGAACTCTCGGCCGGGACGATCGATGCGGCGATCGATGTCCTATTGCCGTTGCCGGACGAGATCAGGCGGGAGCGGCTTCGCACCGAATGGCTGACGGTCGTGGCTCGCCCGCGTCACCCGAAGGTCGGCCCCAGGCTCACGCTCCGCACCTATTTGAGCCAGGAGCACATCGCGGTCTCGTCGCGGCGCCGCGGCTTGAGCGCGGAAGACTTCGAGCTGGGTCGGCAGAATTTGCGCCGCCGCATTCGTTTGCGATGCCAGAGTCATTTGGCGGCGTGCCGGGTGGTCAGCGAAACCGACCTGATCTTGACGATGCCGCAACGCCACGCTGGCATCCTCAACGCGCAATTCGGCAATCAGCTGGTGGCGTTTCCGCTCAAAGTGCCGGCGTTCGACACCTACCTCTATTGGCACGCCAGCGCGGATGGCGATCCGGCCAACGCTTGGCTCCGCCAACAGCTAATCAGTGCGTTGCGGCCATCGCGTGCCGGACGCTCCGCGGCCGGCGGGCCTCGATCTTGAGACGGTTCTGGGTCCTCGAAGCGCAACAGGATGCTGCAAATATGCAGTCAAGCCGATTGATCGAGCGATGAAAACTCCAAAACCCGGCGCTCGCGTTCGCGGCTCGCGATCGGGGCGGCCGGTGATGGCGTTGCTCGATCTCCTCGGCCGGCGCTGGTCGCTGCGCATCCTTTGGGAGCTTCGCGCCGGCCCGCTGAACTTCCGCGACCTGCGCGAGCGATGCGGGAAGCTGTCGCCGACCATTCTCAACACCCGGCTTGCCGAGTTGCGCGAGGCCGGCATCGTTGAACTTGGCCCCGCCGGCTATCGGCTCACCGGCGAAGGCGAGAAGCTCGTCGAGATCTTGCTGCCGTTTCATCATTGGGCGGAGAGATGGGCGAAGCGCGACGCGCGCTAGGACCGGCCGCGCCACAGCCCGCCCGGGCGCGGCCCAAGCGTAAACCATTGTGTCGAGAACCGGCCGCTTGTGCGGCGGCGCGCCTGGCGCCGCAACAATTCCTCAGATTGCGACATAATCGGTCACGGTTCCGCCTGCCCGGCCGGTTTAATTCCGCCCGACCGGTCGGGGAGTTGGAGTGATGTACGGCCGCGTAACCGCAGCCATCGTCTCTGCTTGCATTCTTGGATTGATCGCCATCGTGGCCGCCGCACCGGCAGCCGCGGGGCCATCGGCGGATTCCGCCATCGTGGTCGCCGGCAACCGGCACATCGATGCGGCGATGATCCGCGCGCATTTTCGCCCTGCCGCCGACGGGCGGCTCGACGCCGCCGCGCTCGATGCGGCGCTCAAGAGCCTCTATGCCACCGGCCTCTTTCAGGACGTGCGGATTGCGCGGAACGGCGAGCGCCTCCTGGTGACGGTCGTGGAAAACCCGACCATCGCGCGCATCGCCTTCGACGGTAACCGGAAGGTCAAGGACGAGGACCTCAAAAAGGCGGTGCAGTCCAAAGAGCGGGGGCCGCTGTCGCGCGCGACGGTCCAAGGCGACGTCAAGGAGATCATCGCGCTCTATCGTGAGCACGGCTATTTCGAAGCCAAGGTCGACCCGAAGACGATCGCCGGCAAGAACGAGCGCGTCGATCTCGTCTTCGAGATCAAGGAGGGCGAGAAGCTCGCGGTCCGGCAGGTCCTGTTCGCCGGCAACGACGCCTTCGCGCCCGACAAGCTCAGAAGCGTGATCAAAACCGGCGCGACCAACGTGCTGAGCTTTCTCCTCGACAACGACGTCTACGACGCCGACCGCATCGAAGCGGACCGCGATCTCCTGCGCCGCTTCTATCTCGCCCATGGCTACGCCGATGTGCGGATACGCGCCGCCGCGAGCTATGAGCCGGAGAAGAAAGGCGTCGTGGTCACCTTCGCGATCGAGGAAGGTGCGCAGTATCGCATCGGCAAGGTGGACATCGAATTCGAGCGTGAAGATCAGTCGATCCCGCCACGCTGCGCTCCTATCTGCACACGCAAGCCGGCGAGATCTATGACGCCGACGCCGTGGCCAAGACGGTCGAAGACCTCACCATCGGACTGGCGAAGAGCGGTGAGCCTTTCGCCGCCGCCGTGGCGCGCAGCGAGCGCGCGCCGGAAGGCCGGCTGATCAATCTCGTCTACGCCGTCGACGCGGGCAAACGCCTCTATGTCGAGCGGATCGACATTCACGGCAACACCAAGACGCGCGACGAGGTGATCCGCCGCGAATTCGAGTTCGTCGAAGGCGACGCCTACAATCGGGCGCTGGCCGACCGCGGCGAGCGGCGCTTGAAGCAGCTCGGCTATTTCAAGTCGGTCAAGATCGACACCAAGCCGGGCTCGGCGCCGGACCGCCTCATCGTCGATGTCGCGGTCGAGGAAGACCAGACCGGAGACTTCAAGTACTCCGGCGGCTACTCCTCGACCGACGGGTGGGCCGTCGAGCTGAGCATCGGCGATCGCAATTTCCTCGGCACCGGCGACGCGGTGAAGGCCTCGGTGCTCCTCGGCCAATATGCCAGAGGCTTCGATCTCGGCTTCACCGATCCTTATGCGCTCGGTCCGCGGCTGTCGCTCGGCGTCGATCTCTTCGGCAAGGAGACCTTCGCCTCGATCTATCAGTCCTATGACAGCACCATCTATGGCGCCAAAGTCGCGGTCGGCACGCCGCTGAACGACCAGACGGCGGTGCAGTGGAGCTACTCGATCTACAATCAGGGCCTGTCGCTCGACCCGGCGTTGGGCACGGCCTCGCTGCCGATTCAGCAGGCGGCCGCGGCGGGGCCGATCTGGGTGTCGTCGGTCGGCACCGGCCTCACCTACAGCACGCTCGACAATCCGCGCAATCCGACCAGCGGAATTCGCACCCAGTCCAATGTCGAGTTTGCCGGCCTCGGCGGCGCCGCCAAATTCGCCCGGACCACGCAAGACGCGCGCTACTACCATCAGATCGCCGGCGATGTCGTCGGCATGGTGCGGGCGCAGAGCGGCTACGCGACGCCATGGGGCGGCCAGTCACTGCCGCTGCTCGACGGCTTCTTCGGCGGCCCGCAACTCGTGCGCGGCTTCGCGCCGAATGGTTTCGGCCCGCGCGACATCACCCCGGGAACGACGCAGGACAATCTCGGCGGCAATGTCTATTGGACGACCACCGCCGAGCTGCAGGCGCCGATGCCGCTGGTGACGCCGGACGCGCAGCTCAAGGTGGCGTTGTTCTCCGACGCCGGCAGCCTGTGGGCGACCAATGCGTCGAGCGTCTCGACGCTGGCGTCCTCGCTGTCGCCCGCCCAGCAGATCGCCAACTCGCACGCGATCCGCGCCTCGGTCGGCGCGAGCCTGATCTGGGATTCGATGTTCGGCCCGATCCGGGTCGACTACGCCTACCCCGTCGCCAAGCAGAATTACGACGTGGTGCAGCGGCTGAATTTCACCGCCGGCGGATTTTGAAATCCAACCCGCGCATCATTGCGGCCAACGAGCCCGGCCCGAAGTGGCCGGCCCGATGACAGGCGCAGCGAAGCAATCCGGTATTGGCGCGAGTTTCCGGATTGCTTCGTTGCTTCGCTCCGCGCGGTGCGGTCAAGCCGCCTTCGCGACTTTTCCCGCCGCCGCGAGCCCGCGCTCGATATCGGCGATGATATCGTCGATATGCTCGATGCCGACGGAGAGCCGCACATAGCCGTCGGACACGCCGGTCGCGTCCTGCTCCTGCGGCGAGAGCTGCGAGTGCGTGGTGGTGGCGGGATGGATGGCGAGGCTGCGCGCATCGCCGATATTGGCGACGTGATAGAACATCTGCAGCCCATCGATGAAGCGGCGGCCGGCCTCCTTGCCGCCGGCGAGCTCGAAGCCGACGAGACCGCCCATTCCGCCCTTGAGATATTTGGCGGCGCGCTCGCGATGCACGCCGGTCTGCACCGAGGGATGAATGACCTTGACGATCTCCGGCCGCTTGCGCAGGAAATCGGTCACCGCCTGCGTGTTCTCGCAATGCTTGGCCATGCGCAGCGCCAGCGTTTCCACTCCCTGCAGGGTGAGGAACGCATTGAACGGCGACATCGCCGCGCCCATGTCGCGCAGCAGCGTCACCCGCGCCTTGATGATGTAGGCGATCGGCCCGAGCGGCTTGACCGCCTCGGTCCACACCGCGCCGTGATAGCTCGGATCGGGCGTGTTGAGCGCCGGCTGGCGGATCGGATGCGCGGCCCAGTCGAAGGTGCCGCTGTCGACGAGGAGCCCGCCGATCGAGTTGCCGTGGCCGCCGAGATATTTGGTCGTCGAGTAGACGATCACCGCGGCGCCGTGATCGAACGGCCGCACCAGGATCGGCGCGGCGGTATTGTCCATGACCAGCGGAACGCCGAAATTGCGTGCCGATGGCGGCGACTTCGGCGATGGGAAATACCGTCAGCTTTGGATTGGGCAGGGTCTCGGCATAATAGGCGCGGGTACGATCGTCGGTCGCGCGGCGGAAATTGTTCGGATCGACCGGATCGACGAAACGGACTTCGATGCCTTGATCCTTGAGCGTGTTGGCGAACAAATTCCAGGTGCCGCCATAAAGGTCGGTCGAGCTGACCACGTTGTCGCCGACGCGCGCGAGGTTCTGCAGGGCAAACGCCGAGGCCGCCTGCCCCGATGCCAGCGCCAAGGCGGCGACGCCGCCTTCCAGCGCCGCGACGCGCTTCTCCAGCACGTCGTTCGTCGGATTCATGATGCGGGTGTAGATGTTGCCCAGTTCCTTGAGCGCGAACAGATTGGCGGCATGCTCGGTGTCGCGGAACTGATACGAGGTGGTCTGGTAGATCGGCACGGCCACGGCCCCGGTGGCGGGGTCGGCGCGCCATCCAGCGTGCAGCGCAATGGTTTCCGGATGCTTTGACGATGAAGACATGAACGCCATCTCCCGAATACAAAGCGCGGCGGTTTGTTGCGATCTCGATCACCGCCACGCGCCGCAGGGAGTATAATCTTCCACGCCAGCCGAGCAAGCACCCGGATGAAAATAATATTTTTGCGGCCATGGTGCTAAAAACAGCGAAATATTCCGTCCTCTAACCCAGAGAGCCTTTCAGGCGAATCCAAACCGAAATCAGTCAGCGGCCTGATGACGGTTGCGCCGCGGCGCGCGAATGGGCGCTGCGTCTGACCGCGACGATCTCGGCGACGATCGAGATCGCGATCTCGTCCGGCGTGATCGCGCCGAGATCGAGGCCGGCCGGCGCCTTGAGCTTGGCCAGGCGCGCGGCGGCAACGCCGCGCTCGGCGAGCGTGGCCTTGAGCGCCTCGGCTTTTTTGCGGCTGCCGACGAAGGCGACGTAGTCGACCTCGACCGCGAGCGCGGCAAGGAGCGCGGCTTCGTCGCCGCGCCCCTGCGTCGAGACCACGACGAAGCGCGCGCCGCCCTCCTCGACCGGCAGCGCATAGCCTTCGATGCGGCGATCGGCTTCGGCGATGGCCGGCTGCTCGGCCGCCGGCGCGCAGACGGTGACGGCGAAGCCGGTGCGCTTGGCCAGATCGGCGACGGCGACGGCGACCGGGCTCGAACCGCAAATGACGACTTGCGGCCGCGGCAGCACCGGCTCGACGAAGATGTCCATGGTGCCCTGGCTCGGGCACATATTCTTGGCGAAACGCACGCCCTCCTTCTCCTCGCCGGCCTTGACGCCGCGATCGGCGAGGAGATCGGCGGGCGCCACCGAGACGAGGCGCGAGCGCCCGTCGGCGAGCGCTTCCTTCGCCGCCTTGAGCACGGCCGCGCGGGCGCAGCCGCCGCCGATCCAGCCTTCGGAAATCGTGCCGTCGGGCAGGATCACCGCCTTGGCGCCGGCCTTGGCCGCCGTCGCCGCCACCGTGCGCACGACCGTCGCCAGCGCAAACGGCTCGCCGGCGGCCTTGCGCGTCGAGATGATCTCCAGAATGTCGGGTGCGCGCGCTCATCGGCTCAGATCCTCGCCAGAAACGGCTCGAGCGCGGCGAGGCTTTCGAGATTGTGCGCCGGCGCAAACAGATCGACATAGGGCAAGGCCGCCTGCATGCCGCGCGCCTGCGGTGAGTAGTCGCGCCAGCCGATCAGCGGGTTGAGCCAGACGATCCTGCGGCAGCGGCGGCGCAGGCGCCGCATCTCCGCGCCGAGCCGCTCCGGCTCGCCGGTATCGTAGCCGTCGGAGACGATCATCACCGCGGTGCGCGAATTGATCACGCGCTGCGCATGCCAGCGATTGAAGGTCGCGAGGCTCTCGCCGATGCGCGTGCCGCCGCCGATGCCTTGCGCCATCAAGGCGAGCTTGTCGACCGCGCGGGTGACGTCGCGATCGCGCAGCGACGGCGAGACATGCGCGAGGCGGGTGTGGAAGACGAAGGCCTCGGCCTCGCGGAAGCTGTCGACGACGCCGTGCAGGAAGCGCACGAAGAACGCGGTGTAGAGGCTCATCGAGCCCGAGGCATCGAGCAGCACGACGAGCCGCAGCGGCTTGATCTTGCGGCGGCGCCAGGCGAGCTCGATCGGCATTCCGCCATGCGAGATGCTGCGATGGATGGTGCGGCGCAGATCGAGCCGCCGGCCGCGCCGGCGCACCTGCTCGCGGCGCACCAGCCGCGCGCGCATCACCCGGGCGAGGCGCGCGGCGAGCGCATGCGTCGCCGCGACCTCTTCGGGATCGACGATGTGGCGAAGATCGGCCGTGGTCAGCGCTTCGACGCGCGAGGCGCCTTCGCGGCGGCCGCGGCCGTCGGCGGCAGTGTCCGCGTCGCCCTCGCTGCGGCGCTGGACCCGGTCGGGAAGGCCCAAGGCATCTTGCGGCACTTGCGCCTCGGCAAGCCGGCGCGCCGGCGCGCGGCTTTGCAGCGGCGAGCCCGAGAGAGTTTGCCGCTGCCGCATGCCGTGGCCTTGCCAGAAGGCGGCAAAGATCTCGTCAAAGCGCTCCCAATCGGAATGCGTGGCGCAGAACAGCGCGCGCAGCGCCGGCTTGAGCGATGCCGGGCGCAGCGCGGCCGGCGAAGCGAGGATCGCAAGCGCATCGCGCGTCTCGGCGAGGCCGACGCGGAAGCCATTGTCGCGCAAGGTGCGCGCGAAGCCGGCGAGGCGCCGGCGGGTCGGCTCGCCGATCGTCTCATTCCGCTCATTCCCGCGCAGGCGGGAATCCAGCGCTGGGTCCCCGCTTTCGCGGGGACGAGCGGCGTGCGGAAGTCGGCGGTCATTCACGCCACCTTGCCGAGCAGGCGCTCGCTCACTTCGCGCGTGAGCCGGGCGCGATCCTCGTGGGTCTTGAGCAAGCAGATCATCGTCTCGTGCACGGCTTCCGGCTCCTGCCGCAGATCGTGCACCTCGAGGCCGGCGAGCGTCGCCGCCCAGTCGAGCGTCTCGGCGACGCCGGGCACCTTGCGCAAATCCTCCTTGCGCACGGCCGCGACCATGCGCGCGATCTGCAGCGCCAGCGCCGTGTCGATCCCGGGCGTGCGGATCAGGATGATCTTCGCCTCGCGATCGACGTCGGGGAAATCGACATAGTGATAGAGGCAGCGCCGGCGCAGCGCGTCGGAAAGCTCGCGCGTGCCGTTCGAGGTGAGCACGACGCGCGGGATCGAGGTGGCCTTGATGGTGCCGAGCTCGGGAATGCTGACCTGAAAATCGGAAAGCAGCTCGAGCAGGAACGCCTCGAACTCCTCGTCGGCGCGGTCGACCTCGTCGATCAGCAGCACCGGCGGCGTGGCGCGGCGGATGGCGGCGAGCAGCGGCCGTTCGAGCAGATATTTCTCGGAAAAGATGTGCTCCTCGATCGCGTCGGCGTTCTCGCCGACGCCTTCGCGGGTCTTGATGGCGAGGAGCTGGCGCTGATAATTCCACTCGTAGAGCGCGGCGTTCTGGTCGAGACCCTCGTAGCATTGCAGGCGAATGAGCTCGGCCTCATGCACGGCGGCCAGCGCCTTGGCCGACCTCGGTCTTGCCGACGCCGGCTTCGCCTTCGAGCAGCAGCGGCCGCTTGAGGAACTCCATCAGCCACAGCGCGGTCGCGATGTCGCGGTCGGCGACGTAGCCGACGGCGGCGAGGCGGTCCGAAATCTCTTCGCGCTTCAAGTTCACCGCGGTCGGCCCTTTTTTTCGTCACGCGCGGGCTTGACCCGCGCATCCACCCCTCCTCCGATCAATAAGATGGATAGCCGGGTCAAGCCCGGCAATGACGATCCTGAGAGCGGCCGGCAACGCATTATCCATGCAGGCCGAGCTTGTCCGCGGCCGTCCAGGTGCGCCAATGGTCGTGCGGCATCTGGATGTGGGTCGAGCCGAGGAACGTGAAGGCGTCGTTGACGGCGTTGGAGAAGCACGGCACGCCGCCGACATTCGGGCTTTCGCCGACGCCCTTGGCGCCGATCGGGTGATGCGGCGACGGCGTCATCGTCCAGTCGGTCTCCCAATGCGGCGTCTCGACCGCCGTCGGCAGGAAATAGTCCATGAACGAGGCCGTGGTCACGTTGCCGTCGTCGTCGTAGTGGATCTCCTGGCCCATGGCGATGCCGAAGGCTTCGGTGAGGCCGCCATGGATCTGGCCTTCGATGATCATCGGATTGATGCGCGTGCCGCAATCGTCGAGCGCGTAGAAGCGCCGGACCTTGGTGGTGCCGGTATCGACGTCGACGTCGACGACGCAGATATAGGCGCCGAACGGAAAGGTGAAATTCGGCGGATCGTAGTAGTTGATCGCCTCGAGCCCGGGCTCCATGCCGGGCGGCACTTCGTGATAGGCCGCCCAGGCGAGCTCGGTCATGGTCTTGAAGCGCTCGGGATTGCCCTTCACGCGGAAGCGGTCGACGTCCCATTCGAGATCGTCGTCGTGCACTTCGAGCATGTAGGCGGCGATCATCTGCGCCTTGGCCTTGATCTTGCGGCAGGCCATGGCGGTCGCGGCGCCGGAGACCGGCGTCGAACGCGAGCCGTAGGTGCCGAGCCCATAGGGCGCGGTGTCGGTATTGCCTTCCTCGACCGCGATGTTGTCGGCGGGAAGCCCGAGCTCGGTCGCGATGATCTGGGCGTAGGTCGTCTCGTGGCCCTGACCCTGCGACTTGGTGCCGAGCCGGCAAATGCCGGTGCCGGTCGGATGGATGCGGATCTCGGCGGAGTCGAACATGGCGATGCCGAGGATGTCGCAGGCGCGCGACGGACCGGCGCCGACGATCTCGGTGAAGAAGGCGACGCCGATGCCCATCACCTCGCGCGTCTCGCCGCGCTTGAACGCCTCGCGCTTGGCCTTCTGCTCCTCGCGCAGCTTCTTGTAGTCGACCGCCTCCATCGCCTTGTTCATGGCGGTGTGATAGTCGCCGGAATCGTATTGCCAGCCGAACGCCGAGGTGTAGGGGAACTGCTCGCGGCGGATCAGGTTCTTGATGCGGAATTCGGCCGGATCCATGCCGAGCTTCTGCGCCATGATGTCCATGGCGCGCTCGATGCAATAGGCCGCTTCGGTGACGCGGAACGAGCAGCGATAGGCGACGCCGCCCGGCGCCTTGTTGGTATAGACGCCGTCGACCAGCACGTGCGCGGTCGGGAAGTCGTACGAGCCGCTGATGATGCTGAACAGGCCGGCCGGCCATTTGGTGGCATTGGCGCAGGCGTCGAACGCGCCGTGGTCGGCGATGGTGTAGCAGCGCATCGCCGTCACCTTGCCGTCCTTGGTCGCGGCGATTTCCATGTCCATGTGGAAGTCGCGCGCGAACGCCGTGGTCGAGAGGTTCTCGATGCGGTCCTCGACCCATTTCACCGGCCGGCCGGTCACGATCGAGGCGACGATGGCGCAGATGTAGCCCGAATAGGCGCCGACCTTGTTGCCGAAGCCGCCGCCGATGTCGGGGGCGATGACGTGGATCTTGTGCTCGGGGATTTTCGAGATCAGCGAGCCGACGGTGCGGATGACGTGCGGCGCCTGGAACGTGCCCCACAGCGTCAGCTCGCCCTTGATCTTGTCGAAGGAGGCGACGCACTGGCAGGTCTCGAGCGGGCACGGATGCAGCGCGGATAGACGATCAGCTCCTTGATCGTCACGTCGGCTTTGGCAAACGCCGCGTCGGTCGCCGCCTTGTCGCCGGCCTGCCAGGAGAAGATGTGATTGTAGTGCTTGCGCTTGCCGTGCGCGCCTTCGGTCTTGTCCTTGAGGTCCTCGCGGATCACCGGCGCGTTCGGCGCCATCGCCTTGAGCGGATCGACGTTGACCGGGCAGCGGCTCGTATTCGACCTCGACCAGTTCGACGCCGTCGGCCGCGGCGTCGCGGTTTTCCGCGATGACGAACGCGACTTCCTGGTTCTGGAACAAGCACCTTGCCGTCGGCGAGCACCATCTGCACGTCGCCGGCGAGCGTCGGCATCCAGGCGAGGTTGACGGTCTTGAGCGTTTCGGCGGTGATCACCGCGACGACGCCGGGCACCGCCGCGGCCTTGGTGGTGTCGATCTTCTTGACGCGGGCGTGGGCGTGCGGCGAGCGCACCAAGTCGCCGTAGAGCATGCCCGGCAGCTTCAGATCGTCGACGTAATTGCCCTTGCCTTGGACGAAGCGGACGTCCTCGACGCGCTTCCTCTTGCAGCCCATGCCTTCGAGCTTGGCGGCGCGTTCGGCGGAGGTTGGGGTCATGGCGTTCATTCTGCGGCCTCCTGGAACGGCACGCCGTTGAGCTTGGCGGCGGCGAATTGAATGGCCTTGACGATGTTCTGATAGCCGGTGCAGCGGCACAGATTGCCGGAGATGCCGTAGCGGATCTCTTCCTCGGACGGATTTTTGTTCTCCTGCAGCAGCCGATAGGCGCGCAGTGATCATTCCCGGCGTGCAGAAGCCGCATTGCAGCCCGTGCATCTCGCGGAAGCCTTCCTGCAGCGCGTGCAGCGTGCCGTCGGCGTTGGCCATGCCTTCGATGGTGCGGATGTCGGCGCCGTTCGCCTGCACCGCGAACACGGTGCAGGACTTCACCGATTTGCCGTCGAGATCGACGGTGCAGGCGCCGCAATGGCTGGTCTCGCAGCCGATATGCGGGCCGGTCAGGTTGAGCTGCTCGCGCAGGAAATGGATCAGCAAGGTGCGCGGCTCGACCAGCGCTTCGACCGGTCTTGCCGTTCACCTTCATCGAGATCTGGGATTTGGCCATGGCTTTCCTCCTCCCTCAGCCGCGGGCGCGCGATTTGGCGCGGGCGAGCGCGCGCGTGAGCATCACGCCGGCCATCTTGGTGCGGTATTGCGCGGGTCCGCGGGCGTCGGCGGCGGGCGCGGTGATCGCCTCCGCGGCGGCCACGGCCTTCTTCACCGTCGCCGCATCGAGCGCCGAGCCGATGAGGATTTTCGCCGCCTCCTCCGCCCACAGCGGCGTCTCGGCGACATTGGTGAGGCCGATCGAGCAGCTCGCGACCTTGCCCCCGCTCATGGTCAGGACGACGGCGGCGGCCGCGGTCGCGTAGTCGCCGATCTTGCGCTTGAGCTTTTCGTAGGCGTAGCCGTGGCCCGCGGGCGGCACGGGAATGCGGATGGCGGTGAGCACGTCGCCGGGTTCGAGCGCGGTGAAATAGGCGCCCTGGTAGAAGTCGCGCGCCGCGATGCGACGCTCGCCGCCTTTGCCGCATGACCTGGTAGGTGGCGTTAAGGCACATCATCACCGCCGGCATGTCGTTGCCGGGATCGCCATTGGCGACATTGCCGCCGAGCGTGCCGACATAGCGCACCTGCGGATCGGCGATCTGCAGCGAGGTTTCGCGCAGGATCGGCATCTTTCCGGCGACGAGGTCCGAGCCGACGAGCTCGTGCTGGGTCGTCATGGCGCCGATGACGATATCGTTGCCGTCGGTGCGGATGCCTTTGAGCTCGGCAATGCCGGCGAGATCGACCAGATGCGCCGGCGCTGGCGAGGCGCAGCTTCATCATCGGGATGAGGCTGTGCCCGCCGGCGAGCGCGCGGCCGTCATCGCCCAATTGCGCGAGCAATCCGACCGCTTCCTTGATGGATGTCGGGCGATGATAGGCGAAAGCGCCAGGTATCACGGGCATCCTCCCTGGCGCCGCCGGCGTGGCCAGGGTCATCACCGAGGCCCGTCCGACGTGCGCGCAATACCGTCAGCTTTCTGACGCAGAAATCCTGCCCACAAATCTTGGCGAATTGTGCTCTGCAGCAGCAAGAGCTGGTGCACCAGTGCGCGCTGGATGCACGAATGACCGGCAAAGCGCACGAATGACGGCGCGTTGCACGAATTGCGTCAGGTCTACTGACGCATCAGCCGGCAGGCCGAAATGAGCATCCCGCTACTGCGATGCCAAACGATGTCGGCGCGCGCAAAGCTAGTGCCGGGTCGGTGCCGGTGAGCGCGGCGACCCGCATTTTGAGCGGACCGATCCGGCTGCGGCTGACCGGCACCACGTAGTGCTGCACGCCGGCCATCTCGACCAATTCATTGTCGCCGGAGCGCTTGTAGCCGACGACCCGATCGATATTGACGATATGGCTGCGGTGAACGCGCACGAAGCGGCTGTTGTCGAGCCGCGATTCGACATCGCCGATGGCCAGCGGACAGAACAGCTTGTCGCTGCCGTCGAAGATGTAGGTGTAATGCGCGTTGGCGTGGATCGCGACGACGTCGTCCACGGCGAGGAAGTGCGTGCCGCCCTCGCGCTCGATCGGCAGATGACGGGCGAAGCGGCGCGGCGGCGCGCCGGCGCCGCCGAGCGGGGCGTAGGTGCCGCGCCCGAACTGCGGATCGTCGCCATTCCCGCCCGTAGCGGCCGGGACCGTCGCCGGCGACGCCGCCATTTCCACGGCGGGCGCCGCCGCCAAATCACCGCGCTGCAGTTCGATCGGCTCCGCCGCGCGCGACTGGTCGGGCAGGAGCAGCAGCAGAAAGATCCCGGAGATGCAGAACGCGACGACCGCGACGACAATGGCGAGAAGGTCGGTCGACAGCGCCGGCGCCCCGGTGGCGGCCGGCGCGTAGGGATAAAGCGTGACGCCGGCCATCGCCGTGTAGTGCATGCCGGAGATGGCGATGCCGAAAGCGATCGCCGACAGAAGAAGCGGCGGACGCCGGCCGCGCCCGGCCGCGAGCCAAAGCGCCAGTCCCGAGGCGGCGATGGCGATCGCCATGCTCGCGGCGACAAAAATCCGGTCGTGAATCATGTAGGTCGAGGCGTCGAGCGCGCTCATGCCGATGTAGTGCATGGAGAAGATGCCGCCGCCCATCAGGCACGCCGACAATGTCAGACGCAGCAGCGTGAACGGCCCGGAACTGGTGGCGAAGACCGCGGCGCCGACCACGATGGCGCAGACCAGGAAGGAGAGCAGCGTCGGGAAGACCAGATAGTCGACCGGGAAAGGGAGCCGCACCGCCAGCATGCCGACGAAATGCATGGTCCAGATGGCGACCGCCAGCGATACGGTCGCGCCGGCGAGAAGCAGACGCCGCCGCATGCCGGTCGCGTCGGCGATCTGCACGGCGAGGCTCAAGCCGACATAGGCGCCCTGGATCGCCATCACGATCGACAGCAAAACGAGCCACGACTCGTAGGTCACCGGCATGCCGTCATCCCTTCGCTGGCACGGGACGGCTACTTCACCCCATCGGGCATGGAACGATTATAAACGAAGTTTTCGCGGTCGCCGAGAGCTCAGTTGACCCGCCGCGCATAGCCTTGCCAATAAGGCTCGCGCAGCGTGCGCTTGAGGAGCTTGCCGCTGGCGTTGCGCGGCAGCGTATCGATGAAGTCGACCGAGCGCGGCCGCTTGAAGCCGGCGAGCTTGTCGCGGGTCCATTCGATCAGCGCCGCCTCGGTCAGCGTGGCGTTAGCGCGCCTGACCACCACCGCCTTTACCGTCTCGCCCCATTTCGGATCGGGCACGCCGATGACGGCGCACTCCAGGATCTCCGGGTGGCCCATCAGCACGCCTTCGACTTCCGCCGGATAGACGTTCTCGCCGCCGGACACGATCATGTCCCTGATCCGGTCCTTGAGGAAGATGAAGCCGTCGGCGTCGAGGTAGCCGGCGTCGCCGGTGTGAAACCAGCCGCCGCGCATCGCTTCCGCGGTCGCCTCCTCGCGCGCCCAATAGCCGGTCATCAGGTTCTCGCCCTGATACAAAATCTCGCCGACCTGGTGCGGCGGAAGGTCGTTGTCTTCGGCATCGACGACGCGGACGCGCCCGCCGAACATCGGCCGGCCGCAGGACCAGAGCCGCTCGCCGGAATGGTATTCGTGGCCGAGCGAGGTGAAGGGACCGGTCGTCTCGGTGAGCCCGTAGAGCTGCGAGAAGCGGCATTTGAATGTCTCGAGCGAGCGGCGCAAGAGATCGGGCGAGATCGGCGCGGTGCCGTAGATGATGTGCTTGAGCGCGGAGAAATCGGCGCCGCGCGCCTGCGGCAGCTCGGTGAGGAACAGCATCAGCGTCGGCGCGAGCAGCGCGGTCTCGACTTTCTGCTCCACCATGGTCTTGAGCAGCAAGTCCGGCACGGTCTCGCGCACGATGATCGCGGCCGAGCCCTGCTGCATTGCCCAGATCGCCCAGCCGGCGCCGCCGATGTGGAACATGGGCAAACAAACAAGATGGCGGCCGCCTTCGCGGATCTCCGGAATCTCGATGCGCGATGCAGAGCCCGACATTGAGCACGTTCCAGCCGGTGAGCATCGCGCCTTTGGGAAGGCCGGTGGTTCCCGAGGTGCAGAACTGGCAACACACCGCGCCGTCGACGTCGCGCATCGGGTCTTCGCCGCCGCGCGGCAAGCTCGGCGAACGTCATCGCCGGCACGTCGATCCCGGCGACATGCGCCTTGAATTCCGGCCCGGTGACGATCAGCCGCGGCTTGATGTCGTCGATGATCTGTTTGACTTCATGCGGCGTGAGCCGCCAGTTGAGCGGCGCCGCGACCAAACCGGCCTTGTCGAGCGCAAAGAACAGCTCGAGATAGGCGGCGCTGTTCTTGTCCAGTATGGCGACCCGATCGCCGGGCGCGAGGCCGAGTTTTGCCACGAAACCGGCCGCGAGCTGCGAGCTCGACGCATCAAGCTCGCCGTAGCCCTGCGATTTTCCCTCGAACCAGACCGCCGGCAGCGACGGATGGCGCCGGGCGCGCCAACGCAGCATCTCCGCGATCGTCCGCATGCGACTTCGCTCCCCGCGGCGACGCCTTACCGGCTCAGCCCAGCGCGCTCATGATTTTTTGCAACGAGACGGCGGCGCGCTCGTGTTCGACTGTCGCCACGGTCCGGCCGCCATCGTCGATGCGGACGGTGAAATTGAAGCGATTGCGGTCGCGTTTCACCAGCGCGGTCTCGAGCACCAGCTCGGCGCCGACCTTGCTCGGACCGAGATGATCGATGAGGACCCTCCTGCCGACCGTGATCTGGCCCGGCTCCAGCAGATCCTTGACCAATTGGCTGCAGGCCATCTCGGCGATGCC
This sequence comes from uncultured Alphaproteobacteria bacterium, assembly GCA_963695665.1. Taxonomy (GTDB): domain Bacteria; phylum Pseudomonadota; class Alphaproteobacteria; order Rhizobiales; family Xanthobacteraceae; genus BOG-931. Next base: position 99,398 of record CAVOHL010000033.1, on the reverse strand, counting down.
CACGAGGTAAGGCGTGGCCGCCACGTAGGGCATACCCGGCACCATCGCGCCGACGGTGTTTTTCTCCTCGACGATCACCCGCGTAGTCGAGGTGAGTTCCGGAATCGAACCGGCGGCGGTTTCGGAAGCGCTCATCGTAAATCCTCTTTGACTGAGCGGCGCGTCACATGTGCCGGCGGCCGGGTTGCCAATTGTGCTCGAGATTGTCGATGAGACGCGGGTCGTAGAGACAGAGGGCCTGCTGCCGCGCATAGGTCGCCATGTAGCGGCGATAAGTCGACAACGGCTCCTGCGCGACGCGCAGCGCCTTGCGGTTGGCGACGGTGCTGGTCATTCCCGCCTGCACGAGCTGCAGCGCGTCCCGCTCGATCGCCGCGTCCATCTCCCCGGCGGGGACGATCGCGTCGCAGATCATCTGCCCTTCCGGCGATTCCGCGTGGAAGACACGCTCGAAGAAGATGCCCTCGCGCGCGAGCTTGATGCCGACGAGCCGCGGCAGGCGCAGATTGGCGGCGCCGGGAATGAAGCCCTCCTTGCTGGCCGGCAGGTTGAAATAAGAGCCGGGCTCGGCGAGCACGCGATCCATCACGCAGAGGAGCTGACAGCCGCCGCCGATGGCGAAGGTTTCGACCGCGGCGAGCCACGGCTTCTCGACATAGTCCTCGAATTGCTCGTCGTAGGATTCAGAGCGCCAATGGCCGCGCAGGATCTTGTGCATCAGCCCCATCTCGCGCTCGATCAAAAACTCGACGAACGAGATCTGCCCGTAATAGAGATGCGTGAGATTGATGCCGGAATTGAACACGCGGCGGCCGGCGTATTTCGGGTGCTGCACCACGCCGCCGCGCAGCACGCCCACTTCGATGGCATCGTCGAGCAAGACGAGATCGATGGCGATTTCCGTGGCGACCGTGGTGACATCGCTTTCGGCATTGAGGAATTGAGGATTGGTCACGGTGACGTGGCCGATCTTGCCTTTGCGCTCGACCTTCGCCTCGCCGAGATCGGCAAAGCCGGTGCGGCGGAATTCGCCGAGGCGGTCCAGCGCCTCGCGCTTGGGCTTGAGCATCGCGTGGATCAAATGCATGCCGCAGCGCTCGTCGGCGAGGACATGAGCGAGGAACAGGCCCTGATCGACCTCGTAGCCCTCCTTGGCGCTCTGCTGCATCAGCGCACGCTCTTCCTTGAGCCGCTCGGGCGTCGGCAGCAGCGCCGGATAGCGGGCGGCTGCCGCCACCACCAGCTCGGAAATGCGCAAGCTGCGCGCGCCATGGCCGGTGAGCTCGTCGTAGATCGCAACCGCATGGCGCCGGAAGAAGCGCTCCTTGACCGCGCGGGCGCTGGCCTTGAGCGCCTCCGCCTCGGTCCGCTTCTCGCCCACGCGCTCCGCTTTCGGGCCCATGGCGCGGAGCGCCGCTTCGATCTCGGCCGCGTAGGCGCCGGCGGCCTCGGCATCGCGCGCGAGCGAGGCGCCGAGCGTCGGCTCGGCGAGCGAAGGACGGACGGCAAGTTTCTGCACTGGAACCTCCCTGGATCTGCGCAGCATAGCGCCAGCAGGCGCTCTGCTAAAGGCGCTCGCGAGCGCCGCGCTTGACGGGCGAGCCGCGCGCGCCCGCGACAAAACGATTTCGGCGAGGACGCGCCCATCATTTCGGCAAGCTGCGGCCGAATCGCCCGACCTGATGCCGCGCACAGCCGACCACCGCGATGGGCCGCATCCCATGACCACGCCTCTCTACACCAAAAATTAGGCGCGGCGGTTGTTGCACTGCGAAGGACGCTGCCCACCAAAATTCCTGTTTATGCGGAGGCCTTTTGTAATTACTATAAAATGCATATTTATCCGCATGATAAGCGGACCGGCGCACGGTGACCGAAGGCGCCCGCAGGTGTGCTGAATGCAACAAAGCCGTGGCCATCGAGATCGCGCGCCCTGGGACAGGGACGTGGCGCTTCGCCTCATTCGCGAGCACCTCGATCGCGAAGGCCCGCTGCTGCCTATTCTTCATGCTCTGCAAGAGGAGTTCGGCTACATCGACACCGCCGCCGAGCCGCTGATCGCCGAGGCGCTCAATATCACCCGCGCCGAGGTGCACGGCGTCATCACCTTTTATCACGACTTCCGCCGCGAACCGGCCGGCCGGCACGTGCTCAAACTCTGCCGCGCCGAGGCCTGCCAGTCCGCCGGCGGCGATCCCTTGGCTGCGCGTGCCGAAGCGCGGCTGGGGCTGAAGATGGGAGCGACCGCGCCCGATGGCAGCGTCACGCTCGAGCCGGTCTATTGCCTCGGACTGTGCGCGACTGCGCCATCGGCCATGCTCGACGGGCGCGTCGTCGGGCGGCTCGACGTAAGCCGCCTCGATGCCTTGCTGGCGGAGACGCAGCGATGACGCTGCGGCTGTTCATACCGGTCGATGCCGGGGCTTTGGCGGTCGGCGCCGAGGAGGTGGCGACCGCACTGCGCGCCGCCGCCGCGCGGCGGAACGTCGCGGTCGATATCGTCCGCACCGGCTCGCGTGGGCTCTACTGGCTCGAGCCGATGGTCGAGGCGGAAACGCCGGTGGGCCGGATGGCCTATGGGCCGGTCGCGCCGGGCGACGCCGAAAGCCTGCTCGGGTCGCTGATCGCCGACGGCCAGCACAGGCTTGGTCACGGGCTGACCGAGGAAATCCCCTGGCTCAAGCGGCAGACGCGGCTCACCTTCGCGCGCTGCGGCGTGGTCGACCCGCGCTCGCTCGAAGACTACCGCGCGCATGGCGGCGGCAAGGGGGTTGAACGCGCGCTCGCGCTCGGTGCGGAGGCGACCATCGAGGAGGTCGTCCAGTCCGGGCTGCGCGGCCGCGGCGGCGCCGGCTTCCCGACCGGGATCAAATGGCGCACCGTGGCGCAAACCCAGGCGCCGCAGAAATACATCGTCTGCAACGCCGACGAGGGCGACAGCGGCACCTTCGCCGACCGCATGATCATGGAAGGCGATCCCTTCGTATTGATCGAAGGCATGGCGATCGCCGGCATCGCGGTCGGAGCGACCAAAGGCTACATCTACATCCGCTCGGAATATCCGCACGCGGCGGCGACGATGGAAGCGGCGATCTCCGCGGCGCGGCGCGGCGGCTTCATCGGCAAGCGCGTCGCCGGCTCGTCCTTCGCCTTCGACCTGGAAGTGCGGCTCGGCGCCGGCGCCTATGTGTGCGGCGAGGAGACCTCCCTCCTCGACAGCCTCGAAGGCAAGCGCGGCCTCGTCCGCGCCAAGCCGCCGCTCCCTGCCCACAAGGGCCTGTTCGGCCGGCCGACGGTGATCAACAACGTCCTCTCGTTCGCCTCCGTGCCGATCATCATGGACAAGGGCGCGGCGTTTTACCGCGATTTCGGCATGGGCAAGTCGCGCGGCACCATGCCGATCCAGCTTGCCGGCAACATCAAATATGGCGGCCTGTTCGAGACGGCCTTCGGGATCACGCTCGGCGAACTGGTCGACGATGTCGGCGGCGGCACCCGCAGCGGCCGGCCGGTGCGAGCGGTGCAGGTCGGCGGCCCGCTCGGCGCCTATTTTCCGCGCGCGCTGTTCGATACGCCGTTCGACTACGAGGCCTTTGCCGCGCGCGAGGGCCTGATAGGCCATGGCGGCATCGTGGTGTTCGATGATACCGTGGACATGGCCAAACAGGCGCATTTCGCCATGGAATTCTGCGCCGTCGAGTCCTGCGGCAAATGCACGCCGTGCCGGGTCGGCTCGACCCGCGGCATGGAAGTGATCGACCACATCATCCGCGGCGAGAACCGCGCTGCCAACATGACGCTGCTGGAAGACCTTTGTCATACCCTGAAATTCGGGTCGCTGTGCGCGCTCGGCGGCTTCACGCCCTATCCGGTGATGAGCGCGCTCACCCACTTCCCCGAAGATTTCGGCGCGCCCCCGCGCCTGCAAGCTGCTGAATAGGAAACGCGCCATGGCGCTCCAGGAAACACTCCCCCACTCGCTGATACACGAGATCGATTTCGGCACGCCGCGCTCCAAATCGGAGAAGACGGTGACGCTCTCGGTCGACGGCAAGCAGGTCTCGGTGCCCGAAGGCACCTCGATCATGCGCGCGGCGATGGAGACCGGCATCGAGATCCCGAAGCTCTGCGCGACCGACATGCTCGAGGCATTCGGCTCCTGCCGGCTCTGCCTGGTCGAGATCGAGGGCCGCGCCGGCACGCCCGCGTCGTGCACGACGCCGGTTGCCGAAGGCATGGTGGTGCGCACCGCGAGCGAACGGCTCGACCGGCTGCGCAAGGGCGTGATGGAGCTTTACGTCTCCGACCATCCGGTCGATTCGCTCGACCGCAGCAAACATCGCGACGTCGACCTGCTGGAGACCGCAGAGGCGGTCGGTCTCGCGGAGGTGCGTTACGGGTTCGACGGCGCCCGCCACCGCAATCCCGGCATCGACGATTCCAATCCCTATTTCTCCTTCGATCCGGCCAAATGCATCGTCTGCTCGCGCTGCGTGCGCGCCTGCGAGGAGGTGCAAGGCACGTTCGCGCTGACCGTCTCCGGCCGCGGCTTCGATTCGATCATCGCCGCCGGGATGGACGAGAAGTTCATCGAATCCGAATGCGTCTCCTGCGGCGCCTGCGTGCAGGCCTGCCCGACCGGCTCGCTGCTCGAGAAGAAGGTCATCGAGATGGGCAAGCCGGAATGGTCGGCGATCACGACCTGCGCCTATTGCGGCGTCGGCTGCTCGTTCAAGGCGGAGATGCGCGGCGACGAAGTCGTGCGCATGGTGCCGTACAAGGACGGCAAGGCGAACCGCGGCCATTCCTGCGTCAAAGGCCGCTTCGCCTGGGGCTACGCCAATCACCAGGAACGCATCCTCAAGCCGATGCTGCGCGAGAAGATCAGCGAGCCGTGGCGCGAGGTATCATGGGAAGAAGCGATCGACCGCGTCGCCTCCGAGTTCAAGCGCATCCAGGCGAAATACGGGCGCGGCTCGATCGGCGGCATCACCTCCTCGCGCTGCACCGACGAAGAAACCTTCCTGGTGCAGAAGCTGGTGCGCGCCGCGTTCGGCAACAACAACGTCGACACCTGCGCCCGCGTCTGCCATTCGCCGACCGGCTACGGCCTGAGCACGACCTTCGGCACCTCGGCCGGAACGCAGGATTTCGATTCGGTCGAACAGACCGACGTCGCCATCATGATCGGCGCCAATCCGACCGACGCCCATCCGGTGTTCGCCTCGCGGCTGAAGAAGCGGCTGCGGCAGGGCGCCAAGCTCATCGTCATCGATCCGCGCCGCATCGATCTCGTGCGCATGCCGCACGTGGAGGCGGCCTATCACCTGCCGATCCTGCCCGGCACCAACGTCGCGATCCTCACGGCGCTCGCGCATGTCGATCGTCACCGAGGGGCTGGTCGACGAGAAGTTCGTCCGCGAGCGCTGCGAATGGGACGCGTTCCAGCGACTGGGCAGAGTTTCGTCGCGCAAGCGCGCAACAGCCCGGAAGCGGTCGGCAAGATGGCCGGCGTTCCGGCGGAAACGATTCGCGCCGCGGCGCGGCTTTACGCCACCGGCGGCAACGGCGCGATCTATTACGGCCTCGGCATCACCGAGCACAGCCAGGGCTCGACCGCGGTCATGGCGCTCGCCAATCTCGCCATGGCGACCGGAAATATCGGCCGCGCGGGCGTCGGCGTTAATCCGCTGCGCGGCCAGAACAACGTGCAGGGCTCGTGCGACATGGGCTCGTTCCCGCACGAATTCTCCGGCTATCGCCACATCGCCGACGACGACGACCGCGCGCGATGTTCGAAGCGTTGTGGCACAAGCCGCTCGACACGGAGCCGGGCCTGCGCATCCCGAACATGCTCGACGCCGCGGTCGACGGCAGCTTCAAGGGCATCTACATCCAGGGCGAAGACATTCTCCAGTCCGATCCCGATACGCATCACGTCGCGGCCGGCCTCGCCGCGATGGAGTGCGTCGTCGTGCAGGATCTGTTCCTGAACGAGACCGCCAATTACGCGCACGTCTTCCTGCCCGGCTCGACCTTCCTCGAAAAGGACGGCACCTTCATCAACGCCGAGCGCCGCATCCAGCTGGTGCGCAAGGTGATGGCGCCGAAGAATGGCTATGAGGACTGGGAAATCACCTGCCTGATCAGCGACGCGATGGGATATCCCATGCACTACAACCATCCGTCCGAGATCATGGACGAGATCGCGCAGCTCACGCCGACGTTTGCCGGTGTGTCATTCAAGCGGCTCGAAGAGCTCGGCTCGATCCAGTGGCCGTGCAACGAAAAAGCGCCCGAAGGCACGCCGGTCATGCACATGAACGGCTTCGTGCGCGGCAAGGGCAAGTTCGTCATCACCGAATATATCGCCGACCGACGAAAAGACCGGCCCGCGCTTCCCGCTGCTGCTCACCACCGGCCGCATCCTCAGCCAGTACAATGTCGGCGCGCAGACGCGCCGCACCGACAACATCATCTGGCACGAGGAAGACCGGCTGGAAATCCATCCGCACGACGCCGAGCAGCGCGGCGTCAACGACGGCGATTGGGTCAAACTCGCGAGCCGCGCCGGCGAGACCACGCTGCGCGCGCTGATCACCGAGCGCGTGGCGCCGGGCGTCGTCTACACGACGTTCCATCACCCGGACACGCAGGCCAACGTCGTCACCACCGAGTATTCCGACTGGGCCACCAACTGCCCGGAATACAAGGTGACCGCGGTCGCAGGTCTCGCCGTCGAACGGCCCGACGCAGTGGCAGGAGGAGTACAATGAGCTTGCCCGCAAGAGCCGCCGCATCGCCGCGACGATCGAGGCGGCGGAGTAGCGCATGCGCGAGCCGACGGTCGCCGTCGCCTGCATCGGTCTGGCGCCAGCACAGCATCGCCGACGGCGAGCGCATCATCCCGGAGGAAACCGCTGTCGCCTTCACCTACGACGGCGGCTCCTACGCGGTGATGATGGCGACGCCGCACGACCTCGAGGACTTTGCGCTCGGCTTTCAGCTTCACCGAAGGCCTGGTTTCGTCGCCGGCCGATATCCGTCAGCTCGACATCGTCGAGCACGATGCCGGCATCGAATTGCGCATGTGGCTCGCCGAGCCGCGCGCGGCCGCCTTGAGCGAGCGGCGGCGGTATCTCGCCGGTCCGACCGGCTGCGGGCTTGTGCGGCATCGACAGCCTCGACGAAGCGGTGCGCGCCGCCGGCGCGCGTTGGCGACGGCGGAGCCTTTACGCCGGCCGAGATCATGCGCGCGCTCGAAGCGCTGCCGCCGCGCCAGGAACTCAATCGCCAAACTCGGGCGGTCCACGCTGCGGCATTTTGGCGCCCGGGCGACGGCCTCGTGGCGGTGCGCGAAGACGTCGGCCGGCACAATGCGCTCGACAAGCTCGCCGGTGCGCTGGCGCGGGACAATGTGTCCGGCGATGACGGCATGGTGCTGCTGACCAGCCGGGTCTCGGTGGAAATGGTGCAGAAGACTGCCGCTGTCGGCGCGCCGCTCATCGTCGCGGTATCCGCGCCGACCGCGCTCGCGCTGCGCACGGCCGAGGCCGCTGGAATCACGCTCGTCGCGGTCGCGCGCGACGACGGCTTTGAGATTTTCACGCATCCGCACCGCATCGCGAAACAAGCGAACAAAGAAACCGTCCCCAATGTCGCTTGACAAGCTCGTCTACATGGCCAATCAAATTGGCAAGTTCTTCGCGAGTCAGGGGCACGAAACAGCGTCCGCCGGGACGGCTGATCACATCAAAAAGTTCTGGGATCCACGGATGCGCGCACAGATTTTTGCGCATCTGCAAGCGGGCGGCGCGGGACTCGACCCGGTCGTCCGCGAGGCCATCGAGCATCTGGCAAGAACCGAATCGCAGGGACGAAGGGACAAGACGCACAGACAATAACAAACAATAAATGCGGGAGCACTGCTTATAATAAACCGAGACAGGAGGAAATGATGAGTGCCGTGGAGCAAGCGCAAGCATCTGGGGGGCTGTTCGGTTTTCTTGACCGAAATCGGACGATCGCTGAGCCGGGGTTCAGCCGCTGGATGGTGCCGCCGGCCGCCTTGTGCATCCATTTGTGCATCGGCCAAGCCTACGCATTCAGCGTTTTCAACCTGCCGATGACGAAGCTCCTCGGCATCACGCAATCAGCGCCCGGCGACTGGAATCTTCCCGAGTTGGGCTGGATCTTCTCCATAGGCGATTTTCGTGCTCGGCTTCTCTGCCGCGATTTTCGGCCGCTGGGTCGAGGAGGGCGGCCCGCGCCGGGCGATGTTCACCGCCGCTCTGTGCTGGGCCGGGGGTTTCTTCATCGCGGCGTTCGGCGTCTCCATCCACAATCTTTGGATCGTTTATTTTGGCTACGGCCTCGTCGGCGGCTGCGGACTGGGCATCGGCTACATTTCCCCGGTCTCAACCCTGATCAAATGGTTCCCCGACCGGCCGGGAATGGCGACCGGCATGGCTATCATGGGCTTCGGCGGTGGCGCCTTTATCGCCTCGCCGCTCTCGGTCTGGCTGATGAGCAACTTCCGGACCGAGCACCACATCGGCGTCGCCCCGACCTTCATGGTCATGGGCGCGATCTACTTCGTCTTCATGATGGTCGGCGCGTTCATCGTGCGGGTGCCGGCGCCGGGCTGGAAACCAGAAGGTTATATCCCGCCGGTGCAGGCGTCCAAGCTGATCACCACCAACGACGTGTATCGTCTACGACGCACTGAAGACGCCGCAGTTCTGGTGCATCTGGATCGTACTGTGCATCAACGTGACCGCCGGCATCGGCGTCCTCGGCCAGGCTTCGGCCATGAGCCAGGAAATGTTCCCGGGCAAGGTCACCGCGGTCGCCGCGGCCGGCTTCGTCGGCCTGATGAGTCTGTTCAACATGGTCGGCCGCTTCTTCTGGGCGTCCACGTCGGACTACCTCGGGCGTAAGAACACCTATTTCGTATTCATGGTGCTCGGCTTCGCACTTTACTGCGTGGTGCCCTACACGGGTTCGATTGGCAGCGTGGCCGCGTTCGTCCTGTGTTTCCTGGTGATCATCAGCATGTATGGCGGCGGCTTTGCCACCGTTCCGGCCTATCTCAGGGATATGTTCGGCACGCGCTATGTCGGCGCCATTCACGGCTGGTTGATCACCGCTTGGTCGATGGCGGGAATCTTCGGCCCGGTGCTGGTGAACTATATCCGCGAGTACCAAGTCACCCACGGCGTACCGAAGGCGCAGGCCTATAACGTCACCATGTACATCATGGCCGGATTGTTCGTGATCGGCTTCATCGCCAACGCGCTCGTGAAGGCGGTGAATGCGCGCTACCACATGAAGTCGGAAGACGCCGAACGTGCGCAGATGCGGGTCGGCGCGGTGGCCAAACCGGCCGGCGCATAGAGGAGGAACTGATATGCCGGATACCAATCAGCAAAGCGGCACCACTACATTGCATCTTGTCCTGGCCTGGGGCTTCGTCGGCATCCCGCTGACGCTCGGCGTCCTGCAGACGCTGATCAACGCGATGAAGCTGTTCCAATAGCGGCCGAACTGGACCACGCTCGGTGCGGCGGCTGTTCGGCCGCCGCACTTTGTCGCCATTCTCCAATTGCTGCTTGCACCTCTGGACGACGATCGCGCGCAAACATCTCCCTTGACGAACGGCCGCCATCGGCGTGATTTCTCAGGGCGCCCTTCTCGGGGATGAGGCATTATGGCCAGTACACATCTCTCCATCCGCATCGATCTGGCGTCCGGGGAGCGGATCGGTCCCGGAAAGATCGCGCTTTTGGAAGCAATCCGGTCGACCGGGTCGATCTCGGCGGCGGCGCGCTCGATCGGCATGTCCTACCGCCGGGCCTGGCTCCTGGTCGAAGAGATCAACCATACGCTGCGTGAACCGGCGGTCACCGCCGAAACCGGCGGCGCCGGCGGCGGCGGCGCCGTGGTTACGCCGGTCGGCGAGCGCGTCGTCGGCCTTTATCGTACTATCGAATCGCATGCCCGGGCCGCCGCGGGAGGAGAATTTCGCGCGATCGGGAAGCTGATCCGCCACCAAAGCGTGGACGCAAAGGCACCAAGCAAATAGGAGGATCACTGACATGAATGACACCGAAGTCGAGCGCCACCACACTGGAGAACAAGTCCTCACCTTCGAGGTCTCGGACGACGCGCTGGAGGCTGCGGCGGCCACGCAGGAGAAAGTCGGCGGCTTCACTCATATCGGCTGTACTTCGTTGCCTGATTGTCCGGGCTGACCGCGTTCCGGCGAGATTCTCGGGCAGAGCGGGCGCGTGCGGGAGGAAAAATGACCGACAACGTCTTGGTGACGGACGATGGCGCCATCCGGACGATCCGGATGAACCGTCCCGAGAAGAAGAACGCGCTGACCCGGGCGATGTATGACGGGATCACCCGGGCGTTACACGAAGCCGACAGCAACGACGCCATCCGCTGCGTCCTGCTCGCCGGCGCGCCCGGGGTGTTCTGCGCCGGCAACGACATCAGCGATTTTCTCAACGCATCGGAGGGCGGACTCGACCCGCGCGGCCATAGTTTTCTCAAGACGCTGGCCGGCTGCCAAAAGCCGCTGGTCGCCGCGGTCGGCGGGCTTGCCGTCGGGGTCGGCGTGACCATGCTGCTGCATTGCGATCACGTCGTCGCCGCCGCCGAGGCGACGTTTACGACGCCATTCGTAAAGCTCGGGCTCATTCCCGAGGCGGCCTCGACCCTGCTGGCGCCGATGCGCATGGGCCATGCGCGCGCGTTCTCGCTGCTGATCATGGGCCGCCCGCTCTCCGCCGCGGATGCCAAGGACGCGGGAATGGTCAACACGGTCGTTGACGCCTCGGCCGTCGACGGCGTCGCGCTGAAGGCCGCGCAAGAGATCGCCGCGCTTCCCCGCGGCGGCGTCGCGGTGGCGCGCCGGCTGATGCGCGGCCATCTCGATGCGGTCAACAAGCAGATCGACGCCGAATCGTCGCACTTCAAGGATCTCTTGCGATCCGACGAGGCGCGCACCGCCTTCCAGGCGTTCCTCGCCCGCAGGAAGTGAGGCCGAACATGTCGCTTGCTGGCAAAACCCTGTTCATCACCGGCGCTTCGCGCGGCATCGGGCTCGCGATCGGGCTGCGCGCCGCGCGCGACGGCGCCAATGTCGCGATCGCGGCCAAGACCGCCGAGCCGCATCCGAAGCTCGCCGGCACCATCTACACCGCGGCCGAGGAGATCGAACGCGCCGGCGGCAAGGCGCTGCCGCTGATCGTCGACGTCCGCGACGAGGCGATGGTGAAGGACGCGCTCGACCAGACCGCGGCCCGCTTCGGCGGCGTCGACATCGTGGTCAACAATGCGAGCGCAATCCAGCTCACGCCGGCGGTCGATACCGACATGCGGCGCTTCGACCTCATGCACCAGATCAACACCCGCGGCACCTTCGTCGTCTCGAAATGGGCGATCCGGCATCTGGAGAAGGCCGCGAACCCGCACATTCTCATGATCTCGCCGCCGCTCGACATGCAGGAGAAATGGTTCGCGCGGCACACCGCCTACACCATGGCGAAGTTCGGCATGAGCCTCGTCGTGCTCGGGCTGGCCGGCGAGCTGCGGCCGCAGGGGATCGCCGTCAATGCGCTGTGGCCGCGCACGGTCATCGCCACCGCCGCGGTGCGCAATCTGCTCGGCGGCGACGCGATGATGCGGGCTTCGCGCAAGCCCGAGATCATGGCCGACGCGGCCTACGCGATATTCCACAAGCCCGCGCGCGAATTCAGCGGACGCTTTCCTCATCGACGATACTTTTCTGGCGGAGAACGGCGTCAAGGATTTCGACCAGTATCGCGTCGATCCGACGCAAAAGCTGGCGCCCGATTTCTTCGTGCCCGACGATTTTTTGCCGCCGAAAGGCGTGAGCTTCGAGGCGGTGGCGCGCTGAATACTGCGACGCGCTCCGGCGCCTACGCAGCGTCTGGGTTTGAGACTTCGCCATGCGCCCGGTCGTACGCAAGGACTAGCGGGTGCGTTCGCAGAACGTAAAGCACGATCGGGGTACCGATCACCGCGGGCAAGAACCAGAAGGCAATCTGCGGGAGCTCGCGCCACAGCGGCAAGTTCTTTCCATTGTCGACATAGAACGCCGTAATCATCAGGACGAACGACGCGCCCATACTGGCGAGATGCCAGCGGGGCCATTGGCGCCAGCGGCGCCGCAAAATCGTGCGCCCCAACCATGCGGCACCAAACGAAAGCGCGCCCAGGATGAACAGGTCATAGTCCGCCTGCCATCGCGCGAACGCCAAGACGCTCATGGTCACGAACACGCCAAAGAGGCACCAAAAATACGCGATGCCGAAATTCGAATGTCGGCCGCGCGCCTTGCGGCTCAGCATGGCCGTGGCGCCCGTCAAGATGGCTGCCAGACCAAACAGAATATGGATCGCGACAATCGCGACAAAAATCGGATTCGTGGACGGAATGGGAATGCCAAGGAGCATCGTCATTAAGTCTCACTCCGCTTCGTTTGCGGGCGGACCAGCCCAGAGCCAGCGGCCCAACACAACAGCCGCCAGCATGCCGAGGAGCTGTGCGCCAATAAAGGCCGCCACGCCGGCCGGCGCGATGCCCGCGAAAGTGTCGGACAGCGAGCGGGCGATCGAGCGAGCCGAATTGCCGGTGCAAAGAAACAGCACCGTGTACGGACGATCGGCCACGGCACGCGCGTTACGCAGTTTGGCCGCTGCGAAGCCGCCGAGCGCCGGCGCAGCCTGCGGCGCACAGCAGGCCTGGCTGTGGGCAACGCGCGCCTCGCGTTCGCCGCTGCCGTCGCCGTAGTCGGTGCTTTCGCCCGTCGTCAGGAACGTCTCCCAGGAAATCCCGGCTGGATCGTCGATCCAGGATTTTTCCGATTTGGCGTAGCAGCAGCTCGTTTGCCCTTGCTCGATGACGTCGCCGTCCGCCTGATGAAGACGGCCGTAGATTTCCTTCAGCTCGTCCTTGTCCTCCGCCTGGATCCCGAGATGATCGAGGCCACCCGCCCGCCGCGCGTCGAGATGGCGAAATTGACCCGCGGATCGTCCAGCATCCACTTGGCATAGTCCGGCTTGGTGACGGACGGCCGCGCGGCGAACAGCGCGGAATAGAAGCCGATCGAGCGTTGCAGATCGTCGACGGCAACATGCACATGCAGGCGTTTCATGGGATGACTCCTCTAGGCTAAAGCTTTGGCGCGCTTTGCAGACGCGGGTTTGCAGACCGCCGGCGGCTCGCACGTGTCCGCCGCGCCCCGGCAGCAGTTCTCGGTGAGGAACGCAATCAAGGCGTTCATCGCCTCGTACTGCGCGGTGTAGATCATCGAGCGGCCTTCCCGGCGCACGGCGACGAGGCCGGCCTCGCGCAGGCGATCGAAATGAAAGGTGAGCGTGTTCGGCGCGAGCTTGAGCGCCTTGGCGACGCTTCCTGCCGGCACGCCCTGCGGACCCGCCTCGACGAGCAGACGGAACACGTCGAGCCGATTGTCCTGCGCGAGAGCGGCCAAGGCCGCCAGAGCATGGGGCTTGTTCATATTTCAACAGATATTGAAATATGGGGCCGCCGTCAAGGGATATTTCGATGATTCCTGAAATAAATTATCGGTGGTTCGGGCCGGCTTTTTCGCGCCGGCCCGCGTCGGCCGCGGCGCCGCGGCCGCTTATGCGAGCCAGCGCTTGCGCCGCTTGTAGTGCTTGGCGTCGCGGAAGGATTTGCGCTTGCCCTCGGCGATGCCGAGGTAGAACTCCTTGACGTCGTCGTTCTGGCGCAACGCTTCCGCCGTCCCGTCGAGCACCAGGCGTCCGTTTTCCAGGATATAGCCGTAGCCGGCGTATTTGAGCGCCAGGTTGGTGTTCTGCTCGGCGAGCAGGAAGGAGACGCCCTCGCTGTCGTTGAGGTTCTTCATGATCGCGAAGATCTCCTCCACGATCTGCGGCGCCAGCCCGAGCGAAGGCTCGTCGAGCAGGATCATCTTCGGGCGCGACATCAGCGCGCGGCCGATCGCGCACATCTGCTGCTCGCCGCCGGAGGTGTAGCCGGCCAGCGCGGTGCGCCGTTCGGCGAGCCGCGGAAAATAGCCGTAGACCTTGTCGAGATCGGCGCGGATCGCGGCCGACCCGTCGCGGCGGGTGAACGCCCCGGTGAGCAGGTTCTCCTCGATGCTGAGATGGCCGAAGCAGTAGCGGCCCTGCATCACCTGGATGCAGCCGCGCCGCACCACCTCGTTGGGCGAGAGCGCCTGCACCTCGGCGCCGGCGAACATGATCGAGCCCTTGGTCACCTCGCCGCGCTCGGAATGCAGGAGATTGGAGATCGCCTTGAGCGTGGTGGTCTTGCCGGCGCCGTTGGCGCCAAGAAGCGCCACGATTCCCCCGTTCGGCACCGTGAGCGAAACGCCCTTGAGCACGAGGATGACGCGGTCGTAGACCACCTCGATATTGTTGAGCGCGAGAATTGCCGCCGAGCTTTCCGTCGCCACCGGCGCGGACTTGATCGACTCGACGGCGGTCATACGATCTTTCACTCCTCCGTCATTCCGGGGCCGAGCCAACGGGTCCGGCCCGAAGTGGCCGGCCCGATGACAAGCTCCGCGAGGAGCCCGGAATCCATAACCCCAGTCCGGGAGTATGGATTGCGGACTCGACGCTTCGCGTCGATCCGGAATGACGAGACTTACGACGACTTGTCGCAAGGCTCGGTGCGCTTCGGCCAGCCGGCATTGGCCTTCACGTAGTCCTCGGCGGCGCTGTTGATCAGCGGCAGGACCTTGTCCTTGATCGGCTCGACCGAACTGGACACCGTGTTCCACTTGGTGCCGTCCCATTGGACGAGCGAGATACCGCCATGGCCGTTGTGGTCGGCGCAGCTCAGCTTCACCGGCGAGGCAAAGCCTTCGAGCCCCAGCTCCTTCAACCGCGCCGTGGTGATGTTGAGCCCTTCGAAGCCGCGCCGCACATCTTCGCCGTTGACCAACTTCTTGCCGGTCAATTGCTGCGCAGTGCGGATCGCCTCGGCAATGAGCACCGAATTCCAGACCGCGCGGTTGTAGAAGTTCTCGCCGACCTTGTCCTTGGAGGCCAGCTGGCTCTTGCCCTTGTCCACGACGTATTTGAGGATGTCGCGGATCACCGGGAAATTCGAGCCGACGGCGTTGAGGTCGAGCGAAGAGTAACCCTTCGCCTCCTCGCCGGCGGGACGCGCGTCGTCATCGTTGCCCGACCACCAGACGCCGACCAGCCGGTTCATCGGGAAGCCGATCTTGGCCGCCTCCTTGATCGCGGTCGGGTTCATGGCGCCCCAGCCCTGCAGATAGATCCAATCCGGCTTGTCGCGCCGCACGTCGAGCCAGAGCGAGCTCTGGTTCTGCATCTGCGCCGCCGGGACCGGATAGAGCTTGAGGGTGAAGCCATAGTCCTGAGCCAGCGCCTGGAGGAGCGGAATCGGCTCCTTGCCGTAGGGCGCATCGAGATGGACGAGACCGATGGTCTTGCCCTTGAGCTTGTCGAAGCCGCCCTCGACGTCGGCGACGTGGCGCACGAATGCCGAGGCGCCGTCCCAATAAGTGGCCGGCGGATTGAAAATCCAGGGGAACAGATTGCCGTCGGCGGACGCCGAGAGGCCATAGGCCATCGACAGGATCGGGATCTTGTCGACCGCGGCCTTGGGGATCAGTTGCAGCGTGATGCCGGTCGAATACGGATTGATGACGACCGGGTTCTTGCCCTTGACGGTGTCGTAGCACTCGACGCCCTTCTTGGTGTCGTAGCCGGTTTCGCACTCCTCGACGATGAGCTTGGCGCCGCCGATGCCGCCGTCGCGCTCGTTCAGCATGTTCAGATAATCCGACATGCCGTTGGCGATCGGTATCCCGGAGCCGGCGAACGGGCCGGTCCGATAGGTGAAGAGCGGAACGTAGATGCCGTCTTCCGCCTGCGCCGTCGTGACCGCGGCGCCCGCCGCCGTCACGACCGCGAGGCCGAGAGCAAGATGTTTCAGACGCATTGGCTGTTTCTCCTCCTTGAGTTGCGCCGGCACTCAGCCGGCGCGTCGATATGAGCCCCTCGATCCGGTCAACGAGAACGAGAGCACCCGGCCGGCGGTCGGCCGGCGCGGGGATCGGGTCAAATGTGCACCATCAGGACGCGGGCCACCTCATGACGACTTGTCGCAAGCCTCGGTGCGCTTCGGCCAGCCGGCATTGGCGTTAACGTAACTCGCCGCCGCGCTCTCGATCAGCGGCAGGACCTTGTCCTTGATCGGCTCGATCCAGCCGGACGCCTTGGTCCACTTGGTCCCGTCCCATTGCGTGAGCGAGATGCCGTTGTGGCCGTTGTGGTCGGCACAGCTCAAATGGATCGGCGCGGCGAAGCCTTCGAGACCGAGCTCCTTCCAGCGCGCCTCGGTGATGTTGAGCGTCTCCAGGCCGCGGCGCACGTCTTCGCCGGTGACTTGCTTCTTGCCGGTGAGCTGCTGGGCCGCGCGGATCGCCTCGGCGATGAGGACGCCGTTCATCATGCCGCGGTTGTAGAGCGCCTCGCCGACCTTGTCCTTCGACGGGACCTGGCTCTTGCCCTTGTCGACCACGTATTTGAGGATGTCCTGGACCGCCGGATAGTTCTGGCCGACGGCGCTGATGCTGAGCGCCAGGTAGCCCTTGGCGTCGGCGCCCGCCGGACGCACATCGTCCTCGCCGCCCGCCCACCAGACGCCGACGAAGTGATCCATCGGGTAACCGATCTTGGCCGCTTCCTTGAGCGCGGTCGGGTTCATCGCGCCCCAGCCCTGCATGTAGATCCAGTCCGGCTTGTCGCGCCGGATGTCGAGCCAGAGCGACGTCTGGTTCTGCATCTGCTGCGGCGGCACCGGATAGAGCTTGAGCGCGAAGCCGTAGTCCTTGGCGAGCGCTTCGCAGCAGCGGGATCGGCTCCTTGCCATAAGGCGCATCGAGATGGACGAGACCGATGGTCTTGCCCTTGAGCTTGTCGAAGCCGCCTTCGACGTCGGCGACGTGGCGCACGAACGCCGACGCGCCGTCCCAATAGGTCGCGGGCGGATTGAACACCCACGGGAAGTCGTTGCCGTCGGCCGAGGCCGAGAGGCCATAGGCCATCGACAGCACCGGGATCTTGTCGACCGCGGCCTTCGGAATGAGCTGCAGCGTGATCCCGGTCGAATACGGGTTGATGATCGACCGGGCTCTTGCCCTTCGTCGCGTCGTAGCACTCGACACCCTTCTTGGTGTCGTAGCCGGTCTCGCACTCCTCGATGATCAGCCGGACGCCGCCGATGCCGCCGTCGCGCTCGTTAAGCATGGTGAGATAATCCTGCATGCCGTTGAAGATCGCCATGCCGGCTCCGGAGTAGGGACCGGTCCGATAGCTGAACAGCGGAACGTAGATGCCGTCCTCCGCCTGCGCGGTCGCAACCGCCGCGGACGCTATCGTCGCTACTGCCAGGCCGAGAGCAAGATGCTTCAGACGCATGGCGTTTCTCCCTTGTTACGCCGGCGCGCAGCCGGCGCATTCACAGGTCCTCGATCTCTTCAGCGGGACCGAGGTTCTCCGACCGGCCAACCGGCCGGGGCGGGAATTTGGACGCAGTGTGTACCATCAGTACGGAAAGGGCCACACCCTCAATTTCTGTTTACCGATCTGCCACAGGCGCGCGAGGCCGTTCGGCTCGACCACCAGAAAGACGATGATCAACATGCCGACAATGACGAAGGTCAGCTGCTCGGCGGTCGCCGGGCGGATCGGCAGGCCGAAGGCGCCCGGGATCGCGCGCAACGCGATCGGCAGGATGTAGATGAGACCGGCGCCGAAGAACGAACCGATCAGCGTCCCGAGGCCGCCGATGATGACCATGAACAGCACCAGAAAGCTCTGATCGATGTCGAAGACTTCGGCCTCGGCGCCGCCGTACCAGAGGAACACCATCATCGCGCCGGCCACGCCGCAATAGAACGAGGAGACCGCGAAGGCGAGGAGCTTGGTGCGGAATAGCCTGATGCCGATCAGCTCGGCGGCGATATCCATGTCGCGCACCGCCATCCACATGCGGCCGATGCGGCCGTGAACGAGGTTCGAGGCGATCCAGGTCATCGCCACGACGATGGCGAGCACGACGAGATAGCGCGTCAGCGAGGTCGCCGTCGGGCCGGTGACCGGAACGCCGAAGGCGCGTGCGCAGGGCACCTCGATCGCGCCCGAGACGCTGTAATTGTAGAGCCAGGGGACGCGGATGAAGCACCACTCGAGGAAGAACTGCGCCGCCAGCGTCGCCACCGCGAGATAGAAGCCCTTGATGCGCAGCGACGGCAGACCGAACAGCACGCCGACGGCGGCGGAGAAAAATCCCGAGGCGAGAATCCAGATGATGATGTTCACGTGCGGGAAGATCGTCGTCAGCTTGAGGCAGGCATAGGCGCCGACCCCCATGAACGCGCCGGTGCCGAGCGAAAGCAGCCCGGTATAGCCGGTGAGCAGGTTGAGCCCGATCGCCGCCAGCGCGAAAATCAGGAACGGGATCAGCACCGCGTTGAGCAGGAAATCGCTGCCGGTGAGCGGAATGACGATGAAGGCGACGAGCAGGATGACCACCATGGCGATCCGGTCCTGCAGAATCGGGAAGATCGCCATGTCGGCGGCGTAACTCGTCTTGTACTGGCCGGCTTCGCGATAAAGCATCGTCAGATCCGCTCGATGAGCCGTTCGCCGAACAGACCCTGCGGCCGGAAGATCAGGAAGCCGAGCGCGATCACGTAGGCGAGCCAGCTTTCGATGCCGCCGCCGAGCAGCGGGCCCCAGTAGAATTCGCCGAGCTTCTCGCCGATGCCGATGATCAGGCCGCCGACGATCGCGCCCGGGATCGAGGTGAAGCCGCCGAGGATCAGCACCGGCAGCGCCTTGAGCGCGATGATCTGCAGCGAGAACGAGACTTCCGAGCGCGCGCCCCACATGATGCCGGTGGTCAGCGCCACGATGCCGGCGGCAAACCACACGATCACCCAGATCTGCTCGAGCGAGATGCCGACCGAGAGCGCCGCCTGGTGGCTGTCGGCGACCGCGCGCAGCGCGCGGCCGATCCGGGTGCGCTGGAAGAAGACCGCGAGGCCCGCCACCATGATCGAAGCGATGATCACGGCGGCGATGTCGATCTTCTGCATCGACACGAAGCCGCCGAATCTCTTGAACTCGATGGCGCCGCTCGGCAGGTAGAGATCGCGCGCGATCATCACTTTCGGATCGCCGCCGAACACGAGCTGGCCGAGCCCGATGAGGAAATAGGTGAGCCCGAAGGTCGCCATGAACAGGATGATTTCCGACTGATTGACCAGCGGCCGCAGCACCAGGCGCTCGACGCCGAACGCCAGCACGAACATGACCACCGACGGTGAGAGCGAGCGCGAGAAAAGCCGGCACGCCATGCTCGTGCAGGCCGACCAGCGTCAGCGCCGCGAACACGACCATGATGCCCTGCGCGAAATTGAACACGCCGGAGGCCTTGAAGATCAGCACGAAGCCGAGCGCGATCAGCGCGTAGAGGACGCCGGCGACGAGGCCGTCCCACAGCGTCTGCACCAACAGATCCGGCGCCGTGCCCATCTGCACGAACGGATCGACGAAGATCTGGTAGAGGATATGCATGGGCGGGCTACCGCATCCCGCCGCGCCAGCGTGTCGCCGATGCGGGACGCGAGGTCATACGCTCACCCCATGCGGCTCGCCGAGATAGGCGTCGATCACGTTCTTGTCGCGCTTGACTTCGTCGGGCGTGCCGTCGGCGATCTTGCTGCCGTAATCGAGCACGACGACGCGGTCGGAAAGGTCCATCACCACGCCCATGTCGTGCTCGATCAGCGCGATCGTCGTGCCGTAATGCTGGTTCACGTCGAGGATGAAGCGCGACATGTCCTCTTTCTCCTCGAGGTTCATGCCGGCCATCGGCTCGTCGAGCAGCAGCAGGTCCGGCTCCATGGCGAGCGCGCGGCCGAGCTCGACGCGTTTCTGCAGGCCGTAGGGCAGACGCCCGACCGGAATCTTGCGGATCGCCGCGATTTCGAGAAAGTCGATGATCTCCTCGACCCGGTGCCGGTGCTCGACTTCCTCCCTGAGCGCCGGGCCGTGGCGCATGAACTGCCAGAAGAAGTTGCTGTGCATCTTCAGCGTGCGGCCGGCCATGATGTTGTCGAGCGTGGTCATGCCGCGAAACAGCGCGACGATTCTGGAAGGTGCGCGCGATGCCGCCGTGCGCCGCGTCATACGGCCGCATTGCGCGCGCGTTCCTCGCCCTTGAAGGTGATGCGGCCGGCCTGCGGCCGGTAGAAGCCGTTGATGACGTTGAGCATCGAGGTCTTGCCGGCGCCGTTCGGGCCGATGATGGCGCGGATCTCGCCCTTGCGGATGTCGAAGGAGACGTCGGTGAGCGCGTGCACGCCGCCGAAGGTGAGCGAGACGTCCTCGACCGCGAGCAACAGGCTCGCCGAGTTTCACCTCGTGCGAAGACGGCGCCCTCATGCCGCGCGCTCCATCTTCGCCGCGCGCGCCGCGTAGGGGCGCATGTCGCGGATGGCGACGCGCGCGGAAATGGTGCCCTTGAGGCCGTCCTCGAAGGTGACCTGCGTCGAAATCTGCGCGGCGTTGACGCCGTCATAGAGCGCCTCGACCAGCGGCGCGTAGCGCTCGGCGATGAATCCGCGGCGGATCTTCTGCGTGCGCGTGAGCTCGCCGTCGTCCGCATCGAGCTCCTTGTGCAGCACCAGGAAGCGGCGGATCTGCGCGCCGGCCATGACCTCCTCGTCGGCGAGCGACCGGTTAACCTCGTCGACGTGCTTGGCGATCATGTCATAGACCAGCGGATGGCCGGCGAGCTCCTGATAGGAGCCGTAGACGACGTTGTTGCGCTCGGCCCAGCTGCCGACCGCGGTCATGTCGATGTTGAGCATGACGCAGACGAAATCGCGCCCGGCGCCGATCGCCACCGCCTCGCGGATGTTCGGATAGAATTTCAGCTTGTTCTCGATATATTTCGGCGCGAACAGCGTGCCGTCATTGAGGCGGCCGACATCCTTGGCGCGATCGATGATCTTCAGATGCCCGGTCTTCGGATCGAAGAAGCCGGCGTCGCCGGTCTGCACCCAGCCGTCCGCCGTCCGCACCTCGGCGGTCTTTTCCGGATCCTTGTAGTAGCCGGCGAACACGCCGGGCGAGCGGAACAGAACCTCGCCGCTGTCGGCGATCCTGATCTCGACGTCGGGCGAGGCTTTGCCGACGGTCTCGGCGTCGATCTCGCCGTCCGGCTGGGCGGTGACGTAGACCGAAGCCTCGGTCTGCCCGTAGAGCTGCTTCAGGTTGATGCCGAGCGCGCGATAGAAGCGGAAGATTTCCGGTCCGATCGCCTCGCCGGCGGTATAGGCGACGCGAATGCGCGAGAGCCCGAACCGGTTCTTGAGCGGCCCGTATACCAGGACATCGCCGAGGCGATAGACGAGGCGCGCGGCCAGCGGCACCTTCTCGCCATTGAGAATCTTCTCGCCCCAGCGCCGCGCAAAGGCGATGAAGAAATCGAACATCCGGCGCTTGAGCGCACTGGCGTCCGCCATCTGCACCATGGTGAGCGTCAGCAGGTTTTCGTAGACCCGCGGCGGCGCGAAGGCGTAGGTGGTGCCGATCTCGCGCCGGTCTTCGAGCACGGTGTCCGGGGTCTCCGGACAGCTGACGCAATAGCCGGCAGCATAGGACTGCACGTAAGAGAAAATGTGGTCGCCGATCCACGCCATCGGCAGATAGGCGATCACCTCTTCATTGGCGCCGAGCCGGTCGAAGGCGTTGGCGTTGCGCGCGGAGACGATCGCGTTCTCGTAGGTGAGCATCACGCCCTTGGAACGCCCGGTGGTGCCCGACGTATAAAGAATGATGCCGATATCGCTGCCCTTGCCGGCGGCGACTTCGGCTTCCCATTGCCGCAGGCGCGCGGGATCATCGGCGAGCTTCTTGCGGCCGAGGCGCTGCACATCCTCGAACGCGATCAGGCGGCTGTGGTCGTAGTCCTTGAGCCCGCGCGGCTCGTCATAGATGACGCGGGCAAGCTGCGGCAGCCGCTCGGAGAGCGCGACGATCTTGTCGACCTGCTCCTGGTCCTCGACGACGGCGAGCTTCACCTCGGCATGCGCGAGCACATAAGCCATTTCCTCGGCGACGGCGTCGGAATAGATCGGCACCGGCACGGCGCCGAGCGCCTGGCCGGCGCAGATCGCCCAATAGAGTCGCGGCCGGTTGCTGCCGATGATGGCGAAATGGTCGCCGCGCTTGAGGCCGATCTCGGCCATGCCGACCGAGAAGGCGCGAATCTCCTCGAGCATCTCCTCCCAGGTCCAGGTTTGCCAGATGCCGAGATTCTTGTGGCGGATGGCGGGCCGGCCGCCGATGGTCGCGGCATTGTGGATCAGAAGCTTGGGGAGGGTGTCGAGGCCGAGATCGCTTGACGGCACGGGGTCAGTCCTCCGCTATCCCTGGGCGCCGGCGATGAAGCGGCACATCCCTCGCCGCGGGCGGGGACGGATCGTGGACCGGTGTTTTGGAAAGCATACCGGCGGCGCGATCGCCATGGATACCTTTGTCGCTCTCACCCGGCGCGGTTGCGGCGCAAGGGCCTTTCCACGCGGTGACGTCTCTCCCGGGGCACTCTTTAGTAGGAGCCTTATACGTGAGTTTGCCGTTCTGCAAAACGGTGACCTTTCGCCGATCAAGCTGCCCCAAAAGCCCGGCCCCCCGGCCTTGCCGCTGCCTGAAAATGTGCGACCATGCCGCGACCCGGGCTCGCGGGGGTTTCCAAATACCCGAGCCAGCAGCCGGTCAGCCGGGACTAAGACTTTATGCTTAATCCGACCGTGGGCGCGCCACCCCAGTTTTCGCTTGGCGAAGACCAGATCGCGCTGCGCGATATGGCGCGCGCCTTTGCCGACGACGTTTTCGCGCCGAACGCGCTCGCCTGGGACGAAGCCAGGCATTTTCCGGTCGCCGAGATGCGCAAGGCTGCGGAGCTCGGCATGGGCGGGGTCTACATCTCCGAGGATGTGGGCGGGTCGGGGCTCTCGCGGCTGGACGCGGCCTTGATCTTCGAGGCGCTGGCGACCGGCTGCCCGACGGTCGCGGCCTATATGTCGATCCACAACATGGCGGCTTGGATGATCGACGCCTACGGCTCGGACGAGCAGCGCAAAACTTGGCTGCCCAGGTTGTGCAGCATGGAGCTTCTGGCCAGCTACTGCCTGACCGAGCCGGGCGCCGGCTCGGATGCGGCGGCGTTGACCACACGCGCCCGGCGTGACGGCGACGATTACCTGCTCAACGGGCAGAAACAGTTCATTTCCGGAGCTGGCGCCGGCGACCTTTATGTGGTGATGGCGCGGACCGGCGGTGAAGGCCCGTCCGGGATTTCCACGCTCATCGTGCCCGGCGATACCGCCGGCATCTCGCTCGGCGCCAACGAGCGCAAAATGGGCTGGAGCGCGCAGCCGACCCGCGCGGTCGTATTCGAGAACGCGCGCGTGCCTGTTGCCAACCGGCTCGGCGAGGAAGGCATCGGCTTCAAGATCGCCATGGCCGGGCTGGACGGCGGCCGGCTCAACATCGCCGCCTGCTCGCTCGGCGGCGCGCTGATCGCGCTCGAGAAGACGCTCGCCTACATGAAGGAGCGCAAGGCCTTCGGCAAACGGCTCGACGAATTCCAGGCGCTGCAATTTCGCCTCGCCGACATGGCGACCGCGCTCGAGGCGTCGCGCACGTTTCTGTGGCGCGCGGCGGCGGCGCTCGACCGCAAGGACGCCGACGCCACCACGCTCTGCGCCATGGCCAAGCGCTTCGTCACCGACAGCTGCTTCGAGATCGCCAACCAGGCGCTGCAGCTGCACGGCGGCTATGGCTATCTGTCCGAGTTCGGCATCGAGAAGCTGGTGCGCGATCTGCGCGTGCACCAGATCCTCGAAGGCACCAACGAGATCATGCGCCTCATCGTGGCGAGAAGCCTTGTCGGACGATGAGCGGAGAAGTTCTTCAGGACGGCGACGTCATCGTTCGCCGCGAGCGCTCGCTGCGGCGGATCACGCTCAACCGGCCGAAGGCGTTGAATGCGCTGACGCTGGACATGGGGGTCACCATCGCCCGGCTGTTGCGCGCGTGGGCCGCCGATCCGCAGGTCGGCGCGATCATGCTCGACGGCGCCGGCGAACGCGCATTTTGCGCCGGCGGCGACATCCGCGCGCTCTACGATGCGGCGAAAGCCGGGGATCCCCTCCCCGCGCGTTTCTGGTCGGACGAATATCATCTGGACGTGCTGGTCGCGCGCTATCCGAAACCGGTGATTGCGGTGATGGATGGGTTGGTGATGGGCGGCGGGGTCGGGCTTTCGGCGCACGCGGCGCACCGCGTCGTGACCGAGCGCTCGGCGGTCGCCATGCCGGAGGTCGGGATCGGATTTTTCCCCGACGTCGGCGTCGCCTTTCGGCTGGCGCGCTCGCCCGGCTATGCCGGCACCTATCTGATGCTGACCGGGGAGCGCATGGGCGCGGCGGACGCGATCTATTGCGGCCTCGCCGACATCAACATCGCGTCGCAGCGCCTTGCCGAGCTGCCCACGGCGCTGGCCGACTGTCATGCGGCGGATGAGGTGCGCGCCCGCCTCGAGGACCTGTCCACTTCGCCTCCGGCCGGCAAATTGCCGGCGGCGCGGCAGTGGATCGACGGCTGCTACGCGGCCAACAGCGTCGAAGATATTGTCGAGCGGCTGCGCGCCAGCAATGTCGAAGACGCCCGCGCCGCGCTCGCGACGATGCGGACGAAATCGCCGACCTCGCTCAAGGTCGCGTTGCGCAACATCCGTTCGGCGTTATCATTCGCCAGGGTCGAAGAAAGCTTCCAGCAGGACTACCGCATCGCGCTGGCGTGCATTGCCGGGCATGATTTCATCGAAGGCATCCGCGCCGCGATCGTCGACAAGGACCGCAACCCGGCCTGGCGGCCCGACACCATCGAAGGCGTCACGGCGGAGATCGTCGACCGTCACTTCCGCTCCGTCGGCGAACTGGAATTGAAATTTCCCGATTGAAAGAGGCGAACATGTCGAGCATCGGATTCATCGGCTTGGGCAATATGGGCGCGCCGATGGCCGCCAATCTGGTCAAAGCGGGCCGTCACGTTCTGGGCTTCGACATGGTGCCGGCCTCACTTGCGGCATCCGCCCGCGACGGCGTGCAGATCGTCGCCAATGCGCGGGCGACCGTGGAAAACGCCGATATCGTCATCACCATGCTGCCGGCCGGCGAGCATGTGCTCTCGGTGTGGAACGAGATCGTGCCGGCGGCGCGGCAGGGCACCCTGTTCATCGACTGCTCGACGATCGACGTTGCGAGCGCGCGCCAGGCGCACGCGCTTGCCGCCGCGAGCGGCATCGCCACGCTCGACGCCCCGGTGTCGGGCGGCGTCGGCGGCGCCAAGGCGGCGACGCTCACCTTCATGGTCGGCGGCTCGACCCATGCCTTCGAGCGCGGCAAGCCGGTGCTCGAGTGCATGGGCAAGCGCATCGTGCATTGCGGCGAGGCCGGCAACGGTCAGGTGGCGAAGATCTGCAACAACATGATCCTCGGCATTTCCATGATCGGCGTCAGCGAAGCGTTCGTGCTGGGCGAACGGCTCGGCCTCTCGCATCAGGCCTTATTCGAGGTCGCGTCCGCATCCTCGGGCCAGTGCTGGTCGCTGACCAGCTATTGCCCGGTGCCGGGTCCGGTGCCGGCGAGCCCGGCAAACAACCACTACAAGCCGGGCTTTGCCGCGGCGTTGATGCTCAAGGACCTCAAGCTGGCGAGAGCGGCCGCGGAATTGGTCAAGGCCAAAGCCGCGCTCGGCGCGCATGCCGCGCAGATCTACGAAGACATGGCGCAGCAAGGCCACAGCGGCGAGGATTTCTCCGGCATCATCAACCTCGTGCGCGAGCAATCGAAGGCCGATTGATTTCAGAGTCGATGAGCAACGTTGGCCAATTCGCCCTGGATTACCCCCAGGCGCGCTAGCCGAGGCGGTAGCCCAATGACGGGCTTCCCGAAAGGTTCGAAATTTTGACGGCTCTTTTCGCGTTGAAAAACCGCAAAATTCGCTCCGCGGTAGGACGGCGAAGAGCAATAAATTCCGCTTTCGTCTGTATCAGATCGTCGTGCGCTGTCTCGCCGCTGGCCAAGCGCGAACGATAAATTGCGTCTACCGTCGCCAGGCGGAAACCGATTGCTTTCAGAATAACGGCAACCGGGCTGGTCCAAGGACCCATAAACAACCGTTCAATCTCGTCCACCGAAAGACCCGACAGCTGTGCGATTGCGACCACGACTTCTGCAAGTTTCTTTTCCT
The DNA here is from genome assembly GCA_963695665.1 of uncultured Alphaproteobacteria bacterium. Lineage (GTDB taxonomy): Bacteria > Pseudomonadota > Alphaproteobacteria > Rhizobiales > Xanthobacteraceae > BOG-931. Next base: position 72,981 of record CAVOHL010000033.1, on the reverse strand, counting down.
TGGCAAACTCGTGCACAACCGGCTCGGAAAGTTCCTGCGATTTGACGACCTCCTCGGCGGCTCGGTAGTTCATCGACGGGTTTGGCGTTTTGTTCGTCGATGGCGCGCTCGCGGGCAAAATCGTGCGAATTATCTCGCCAAGCTCCGGATTGGCGGTCAGCAGCCTTTGCCGCACTATCTCCGACGCCTTGGATAGGAGCGCGCGAAGGTGATGCTCAGGAATGTCCTTTCTCTCTGCGACGCATTCCATCAGCCAATCATCGTCGGCGCTCTTTTTCACGAGCATGTCGAAGCCCGGATCGGAGATTGCCGCGCCTGGATTGCTGGCCAAAGTACCCAGAACTTTATTGTTGCCCTTTGCTATCAACCGATAACTGACCGTTTCGCTGACCGTGTTGCGAGTGGCGATAGCAAGCAGATATTCCTGCCCTTTTGCGGCGATGCAACGGGTAAGAGTATCGTCATCCAGCGCACCGGATTGAGAGAGCACCGGCTCGGCGACCTCGATCGCATCGTCGAGAGCGAGCGAGCGGATCGTATTGGCAGGCGCGCTGTCCAGCGGCGCAAGTCGCTGGGCAAGTTTCACGCGAGCGGCAACTTCGACGTTGGCAATCAGTTCATTCAGGACGCCGTCGTATATGTCCAGTTGCTCGGCGGAATAATGCCCTACGTTCAGGAGAAAGAGGTCGGTTATTTGCTGCAGCATCGCGCCAGCTTCGGCTGACCGAGTTGCAATCGCGTTCTCAAGATCGGAGATGAGATTATTCGGTACCAACGTCGTTCTCGCGAAAACCGCCAGCAAATCGCCCAACCGGACGATACGGCAAAGATGTAAAATCTACGATAAGGCAAAAGCCTAATGAGCCATTAACCGGGGACAGGTCACGCCGTTTTTCTGTTTGCTACCGCAGTTGCGGTCCACTTCCACAATAAAATTGGCGGCTTCCACTTTCGTCGCGCGATTGATCAGCCGCCACTGAGTGGTCTTCCATCGGTTGATTTAAGCTGAAACTTTTATCGGTCGATTTAAGCGGCGCTCAGGAGAGTTCGGCTAGAAGCGTGCGTGCAGTTTTTTGCAGGGATCGACGATGACGCGCTTTTTCTTCGATTTCACGGCAGGGAGCCAGTCCCTTTACGACTATCGCGGGGACGATTTCCTCAACAGTCAGGCCGCTTGCGAGTTTGCGGAGGTCATCGCCGAGGACTTGAAACACAGTCGGGACGGCAAATGGGCCGCCTGGTCGGTTGAAGTACGAAGCGCCGACGGCCGGACACTCTCTAAAATACTCGTCGGCATGCCCGAGCAGTGCGCGGCCTGACCAGCACCTGAACCTCCATCGAGCGGCCCGCGACGAACTCTCGCCTCGGAGCTGGTTCCCTAACGTCGCTTTTTGCTGCATGTCCGCTTCGGGTACGAGGCGGAAGTGACGCCGTTGAATTGGGATGTCTGCTTCGCCTCGCCAAAGCAGACATTGCCAAACGCACTTATAAGTACACGCCCTTAGCTCGTCATGGCCGGGAAATGGGCGGGCGAGGCGCCACCGTTCTGCGAACGGCTATGCCCGGCCGTGACGGCGTGCGCGCTTACTTTGCCGGCTCGCGCGGCGACCACAGCACCACCGGCGAGCCCTTCTCATAGGCCATGCCCTTCGGGTAGCTGATCAGCTCCATCTGCAGACCCCAGGGCGCGAGAAAGTAAGTGATGCTCTGGCCCGCCGCCGGTCCCTGCTCCACAGGGAATGGACCGAAGAAGGTCTTCACGCCCTTGCTGTCGAGATAGTCCTTCGCCGCCTTGAGGTCGTCGACATAGAAGGCGATGTGATAGCCGCCGATGTCGCTGTTCTTCGGCGTCATGTTCTGCTGATCGGGCGAGCTGTACTGGAACAGCTCGATATTGGAGCCGTAGCCGCAGCGCACCAGGGTGATCTGATGGATCACCGCACGCGGATTGACGTTGAGGAGGTCGTGCATGAACGTGCCCTTCTCGTCGGCGAACGGGCCGAACGACATCGCCTCCTTGCAGCCGAGCACGTTGACGAAGAAATCGGCCGCCTGCTTGATGTCCGGCACGGTGATGCCGGTATGGTCATGGCCGCGCAGGCCGGGAACACCATCGGCGCGAGCGGTGGTTGCCGTCGCGGCGAGCGCGGCGCCAACGGTGGCTATGGCGAGATATCTGGCGGATCGAGACACGGTTACCTCCTGGTCGGGACCTGGTTGGTGAGGGATCGCGCCGGGCTGTCCCGTTGCCAACGGCGCGACTTGAGACGTCAGCCGGTCGCGGCGGCCTCGACCGCCACGCCGCGGGTAAGCCATCCGGGATCGACCGCCGGCAGCGGGATGGCGTCGATCAGCATGCGCGTGTAGGCGGCAACCGGCGCGGCGAAGACCCGCTCGCACGGACCCTCTTCCACCACGCTGCCTTCGCGCATCACCACCACCCGCTGGCAGATCGAACGGATCACCGACAGATCATGGCTGATGAAGGCGAGCGCGAGATGCATCTCGCTGGTCAGCTCCTTGAGCAGGCGCAGCACCTGCGCCTGCGTGGAGACGTCGAGCCCGGATACGATCTCGTCGGCGAGCACAAAGTCCGGCCGCAGCACCACCGCGCGGGCAATGCCGACGCGCTGGCGCTGGCCGCCGGAAAGCTCATAGGAATACCGATCGACCGTGCCGCGCGCCAAACCGACACGATCGAGAACGCCGTGGACGAGGCCGAGCGCCGCTGCGCGGCTTTTCGCCAAGCCGTGCAGCAGCACCGGTTCGACCAGGATACGTCCGATCGTGTGCCGCGGATTGAGCGACGACATCGGGTCCTGAAAGATCATCTGCATGCGCCGGCGCAGCGGCCGGCGCGCACGCTCCTCGAGCGCGGTGATGTCGCTGCCGTCGAATATGACCGATCCGGCGACCGGCCTGATGAGGCCGAGCAGCGCGCGCCCCAGCGTCGTCTTGCCGGAACCGGACTCCCCGACAATGCCGACGGTCTCGCCCTTGCCGACGCGCATGTCGACGCCGTGCAGCACTGCCGGCGATCCCGGCCGCCCATAGGCGACGACGAGGCCATGCGCGGCGAGGAGATCGTCAGCCATCCGGCGTCTCCCGCACGCGCGCGTCGAAGGCGGCAATTTCCGTGCGCAGCGCGGCAATGACTTCTGGCGGTGTCGGCTCGAGCCCGGCATCCGGCCGGTCGTAACGGGGATTGGCCGCGAGCAGCGCCCGGGTATAAGCGTGACGCGGCGCGCTCAGCACCGCCTCGGTCGCGCCCTGCTCCATCACCCTGCCCATGTAGAGCACGCTCAGGCGGTCGCAGATCTTCGCCACCACGCCGAGGTCGTGAGAGACGAACAGCACGCTGGTGCCATGCCGTTCCTGCAGCGCACGGATCAGCCGGAGAATCTGCTTCTGCACGGTGACGTCGAGCGCGGTGGTCGGCTCGTCGGCGATGACGAGCTTCGGCTCGAGCCCGAACGCCGCGGCGATCAGCACGCGCTGGCGCATGCCGCCGGAAAGCTGATGCGGATAACTCGCGAGCACGCGTTCCGGATCGCGGATCTGCACCTCTTCGAGCAGGGCGCCGGCGCGTTCGCGTGCGGCTTTCGCCGAAAGGCCGCGCTTGAGCCGCAGCCCGTCGGTGAGCTGCGCCTCGATCCGGCGCGACGGATTGAGCGCGGTCGAGGGGTCCTGCGGCACCAGCGCAATGTCGCGGCCGAGCAATGCGCGCAGCTCGTTGCGCGACAGCGACAGGAGATCGCGGCCCTCGAATGCGATCCGCCCGCCGATGAGCTTCACCTGCGAGGGAATGATGCCGAGGATCGCCTTGGCGATCGTCGACTTGCCGGCGCCGCTCTCGCCGACGATGCCGTGCACCTCGCCGACATCGACGGCGAGCGACACCCGGCGCAGGACCGGCCGGTTGCCGTCGCGCAGCGAAATCGCGGAGAGCGCTTCGATCGAAAGCCGAGGCTCGCTCATCGGCGCAGCACCGGATCGAGGCTGCGGGCGAGGCCGTCGCCGAGCTGATTGAAGGCGACCACGGTGGCGAACAGCGCGGCGAGCGGCGCCGCCAGCACCCACCAGGCCTCATGCACGATCTGCCGGCCTTCGGCGATCATGCCGCCCCAGGTCGGCGTATCCGACGAGACGGAAAGACCGACGAAGGAGAGGATCGCCTCGACCACGACGGCGATACCCATTTCCAGCGTCAGCAGCGCAATGAGCACCGGCATCACATTGGGAAGGATCTCGCGGAACAGAATCGTCGGGCGCGCGAAGCCGATGGTGCGCGCGGCGGTCACGTAATCCATCTGCGCCTGCCCCATGGTCTCGGTGCGCACCACGCGGCAGAAGCGCGTCCAGTCGATGACCACGATGGCGGCGATCACCGAATGCAGCCCGGTGCCGAGCACGGCGACCAGCAGGATCGAGAGCAACACCGGCGGGAAAGCCATCCACACGTCGACGAGGCGCGAGATCACAGCCTCGACAAAGCCGCCAAGGAAGCCGGCGAGGAGACCGAGCAGCGAGCCGATCAGGCAGGCAAGCCCGGCGGCGACGAACGCCACCGTAAGCGAGACCTGCGTGCCGAAGATCACCCGCGAAAGCACGTCGCGGCCGAGGCCGTCGGTGCCGAGGAGATAGCCGGGCTCGGCTTCGGCGAACCCGGCGGGCGGCACGGTGGCGAGGAGGAGGTTCTGCGCCAACGGATCCTTGGGCGCGATCAGCGGTGCACCAAGCGCGAGGACGATCAGGAACAGGATAAAGCCGCCGGCGCCGACGACCTTCGGGTCGCGCAGCAGCCGCGACGGCAACCGAAGGCGGCTGCGGATCGGTGTCGATCGTCGATGTTGGTGACCAGTGTTCCACGTCGTGCCGGTTCCGGCTCAGGCATGCCGCAGTCGCGGATTGAGCGCCGCGACGGTGAGATCGACCCCGATATTGATCAGGATGAAGATCAACCCGAACAGCAGGACGAGACCCTGGATCAGCGGGAAGTCGCGATTGATGACGGCATCGATCGCCAGATTGCCGATGCCCGGATAGGAGAAGATGCGCTCGACGATCACCGTGCCGCCGATCAGGAAAGTGAACTGGACGCCGGTAAGCGCCAGCGTCGGGCCGACGGCATTGCGCAGCGCCTCCTGCAGCACCAGACGAAGCTCGCCGAAGCCTTTGATCCGCGCCAGCAGCACGTAGTCCTGCACCATCGCTTCTTTCAGCGATTGCTTGAGCAGCCGCACGATCACGGCGGCGAGCGGCAGGGCCAGCGCCAAAGCCGGCATGGCCATGTGGCTGAGGATATTGCCGGCGACCGCGAAGCGGCCGGTGAGGACGCTCTCGACGAGATAAAACCGGGTGGTGAAGCCTTCCGCGAGCGCCGGGTCGATGCGGCCGGTGAGCGGCAGGACCGGGAGCGCGACGGCAAACAGGAGCACCAGCGCCAGCGCCCAGATGAAATCGGGCACGGCGAGCATGATGCTGTTCAATCCATCGATGACGGTTTCGCCGGCGCTGCGCCGCATCAGCGTGCCGACGATCGCGATCGTGCCGCCCAAAAGCACCGCGACGAAGAGCGCGAGCGTCGCGAGCTCGACGGTTGCCGGCAGCCGCGCGGCCAGCACCTCGGTCACATAGAGATGCAGCGTGATCGAGGTGCCGAAATCCCCGGTGACCACCCCTCGCAGCCAGATCCAGAACTGGGTGGCGAGCGGCGCATCGAGCCCGTAATGCGCCTTGAGCGCCGCGATGTCGGCGGGGCCCGCGCCCGGCGAGATCATCATCGCCACCGGATCGCCCGGCACCACGCGCAACAGCACGAACACGATCACGCCGACGCCGGCAAGCGTCAGCAGCGCCAAGGCCATGCGGTTGACGAGGACGGCGAAGAGCACCATGGACGGTCCTTGAAACCGATCTCGTCAATTTGCCGCCGCGCGCCCCGGCGCGGCGGCGGACCGCTTCGACGAGACTACTTCGAGACCAGCGTCGGCTGCAGGGCGCCCGACACGTTCGGGGTCACCTTGAGATCGGACTTGTACAGGATCGGCTGGGCGTATTGCAGCAGCGGCAGGATGTAGCCCTGCTCGGCAATGTAGCGGTCGACGTCCTTCCAGCCCTGGATGCGCTTCTTCTCGTCCTTTTCGCCCCAGAGCGGGCCGATCTTGGCATCGAGGTCGTCCGAATGCCACGCCGAGTGCGGCGACTTCGAGAACATCGCGAAGCCGGTCGAGGTGGTCGGATCGCCGATCGCATTGCCCCAATTGTAGAATGCCGCCGGGGCGAGCTTGTGCGACATGCGCAGCTCGAAATGCTTGGCGATTTCGTAGATCTCGATGTTGGCTTCGATGCCGACATTGCGCCACATGCCGACGATCGCCTGGATCATCTCGTAATCCTTCGGCTTGAAGCCGCGCGTCGTCTGGATGGTGAACTTGACCGGCTTTTCCTTCGAATAGCCGCTGGCGCCGAGGAGCTTGGCCGCCAGCGCCGGATCGTAAGCCACCTTGATCGTGGGATCGAAGGCCGCGTATTCCGGCGCCTCGAGCGTAGCGATCGGCACGCCATAGCCGCGCAGCAGCCGCTTGACGATCGTTTCCTTGTCGACGGCGTGACACATGGCGAGACGGACGTTCTTGTCGTCCATCACCCCGCCATTGGTGATGAAGATCTGGCCGATGTCGGAAATCGGCGTGACCACGCCCTTGAGCCCGGCCTTGCCCTTGAGCCGGTCGAATTCCTCGTACGGCACCTCGAGCGTCACGTCCGAGGAGCCGCTTTCGATCTCGGCGACGCGGCTCGTCGCATCGGGGACGAACTTGAACACCACGGTCTCGAACGCCGGCTTGCCGCCCCAGTATTTCGGATTGGCCTTGAGCCGCAGATAGGCGTTGCCCTCATAGGCGTCGACCATATACGGACCGGTGCCGATCGGCTTCTTCTCGAAGCCCTGCGGGCCGACTTTTTCGTAGTAGGCCTTGGGCAGCACATAGCCGGTGAGGAACGCCATCCATTTGAACAGGACGGGATCGTATTGCTTCACGTCGGCGGTGATGCGCTTGCCGTCGACCTTGAAGTTGTCGATGCCGGCCCAGATGAACGACACCGGATTGCCGCCGTCCGGCTTGCCCTCGCGCTGGATCGACCAGATGACATCGTCGGGCGTGAACGGGCTGCCGTCGTGCCAGACGACGTTCTGCCGCACATCCATCCAAACTTTGCTCTTGTCGTCGTTCCAGCCCCAGCCGGTGAGCAGACCGGGCTCGAATGCGAGATTGGGTTTCTGACCGACATATTGATCGAAGATCGAGCGGTAGATCGCCTGGATGGTCGGGTTGACCGAGGAGGGGCCGACGTCGGGGTCGAAGGATGGCAGGTTGACGTTGTAGGCGATGTTGAGCGTGCTGCCGGCGGCCGCGCGCGCGAAGCGCTGCGGCAAAAGCAACGACGAGATGAGACCGCCACCACCCGCAAGGGCCTGGCGCCGCGTGACGTTGAACATAATCCACCCTCCCTGGCGGCAAGCTCAAGCGGTGTCGTCGCGCTCGGCCAAACCGCTGTTGACCGGAGATACTTTAAGCCTAAAACAAGACCAGGACAAGCAGATGCGCTGGCTCATTTTCGGGCATTGGTGCCGCTATCTGTTGGGCAATATCCGCGGCCACATCCGCGGCCATCGGCGCGGAATTCTGGCGCGCCCGGCGCCTGCCGATGAGCTGCTCTGCCGGTGCGGGAGGCCGTTGCAAGACCAAATGGAAGGTCTCATAAGTACTCGGCGCGGCCGGCTTTCCCCTGAGCGAATGAACCGGCTCGGAGGTTTTTATGGCGGAACGATCGTTTGCGCGTGAAGTCCAAGACCTCAAACTCGGCGAGGGCGAGGAATTCCGCGGCGAGGGAATTCTCGCCATCACCAAGGCGCTGCTGCAATCCGGCGTCTCCTATGTCGGCGGCTATCAGGGCGCGCCGATCTCGCATCTGATGGATGTGCTGGCCGACGCCAAGGACGTGCTCGACGATCTCGGCGTGCATTTCGAGAACTCGGCATCCGAAGCGGCGGCGGCGGCGACGCTCGCCGCCTCGGTGATGTATCCGATCCGCGGCGCGGTGACCTTCAAGGCCCCGGTCGGCATCAATGTCGCCTCCGACGCGCATCGCCAATCTCGCCTCCGGCGGCGTCAATGGCGGCGCGCTGATCATCATCGGCGAGGACTACGGCGAAGGCTCCTCGATCATGCAGGAGCGCTCGCATGCCTTCGCGATGAAATCGCAGATCTGGCTGCTCGATCCGCGGCCGAACCTGCCGACGATCGTCAAGGCCGTGGAAGACGGTTTCGAGCTGTCCGAAGCTTCGCACACGCCGGTGATGCTCGAGGTTCGCATCCGCGCCTGCCACGTGCACGGCCGCTTCATCGCCAAGGACAACAAGAAACCGAGCTTCACGCTGCGCCAGGCGCTGGAAAATCCCCGGCGCGACACCGACCGCGTCGTGCTGCCGCCCGCCTCCTATCTGCACGAGCGGGAAAAGATCGAGCAGCGCTGGCCGGCCGCGGTCAAATTCATCAAGGAACGCAAGCTCAACGAATTTTTCGGTCCCGAGGCCGCCGATGTCGGCATCGTCGTCCAGGGCGGAATGTACAATTCGGTGCTGCGCGCGCTGCAGCAGCTCGGCCTCGCCGATGTCTATGGCGAGACCTCGGTGCCGATCTACTGCCTCAACGTCACCTATCCGCTGATCGACGACGAGGTCGCCGCCTTCGCCGCCAACAAGAAGGCGATCCTCATGGTCGAGGAAGGCCAGCCCGAATTCATCGAGCAGGCGCTGAACACCATCCTGCGCCGCCGCGACATCCAGACCAGGATCTGCGGCAAGGACGTGCTGCCGATGGCCGGCGAGTACACGCCGCAGGTGGTCACCAAAGGCATCAAAAGCTTTCTCGAGCTGCACGGCAGAGATCTTCTCGGCAACGCGCCGCCGCCGCCCGATGCCGCCGCCGTCCTTGCCGATCCGAAGGTGAAGGAACTGGCGAAGACGGTGCCGCCGCGGCCGCCGAGCTTCTGCATCGGCTGTCCCGAGCGGCCGATCTTCGCGGCGATGAAGCTCGTCCAGGAGGAGCTCGGCCAGCATCAGATCGCCGGCGACATCGGCTGCCATCTGTTCGCCAGCCTGCCGCCATTCAACATCGGCGGCACCACGATGGGCTACGGCCTCGGCCCGGCCTCGTCGTCGGCCTTCAACGTCAAGGCCGACAAGAAGCCGATCTCGATCATGGGCGACGGCGGCTTCTGGCACAACGGGCTTTCCTCCTCGATCGGCAACGCCGTCTACAACAAGCACGACGGCGTGATCATGGTCGTCGACAATTTCTATTCGGCGGCGACCGGCGGCCAGGACATCATGTCCTCGCGCGCGCTCAATCCGGCGCGCTCGACCAACAACACCATCGTCGATGCGGTGAAGGGGGTCGGCGTCAAATGGGTGCGGCACATCGATCGCACGTATGATGTGGGCAAGATGCGCGAGACGCTGCGCGAAGCGCTCACGAGCAAGGAAGGCGGACCGAAAGTCATCGTCGCTTCCTCCGAATGCATGCTCAACAAGCAGCGCCGGGTGAAGCCGCTGTTCCAGAAGTCGGTGCGCGACGGGCGGCGCATGGTGCGCGAGCGCTTCGGCGTCGACGAGGACGTCTGCACCGGCGATCACGCCTGCATCCGGCTCTCCGGCTGCCCGTCGCTCTCGGTCAAGCACACCGACGATCCGCTCAAGGACGATCCGGTCGCGGCGATCGACAACAACTGCGTCGGTTGCGGCAATTGCGGCGAGGTGGCGGAGGCGGCCGTGCTGTGCCCCTCGTTTTACCGCGCCGACATCATCCACAATCCGAGCTGGTTCGATCGCTTCGTATCCGGACTGCGTCGGTCGGTGATCGCCTTCCTCCAGCGCCGGCGCGAGGCGCACCGCGTCGCCTTCGCGGATTGACGCGGACCCGCGGCGTCATGAACGATCTGTCGAGAATGCCGACCCGATACGCGACCGAGCGGCCGATCTGCGTCGCCGTTCTCGCCATGGGCGGCCAGGGCGGCGGCGTCCTCGCCGACTGGATCGTGGAGCTCGCGGAATCGCGGGGCTGGCACGCGCAATCGACCTCGATTCCAGGCGTCGCGCAGCGCACCGGCGCTACTCTTTATTATGTCGAGATGCTGCCGCCGAAGGGCGGCAAGGCGCCGATCCTGTCGCTGACGCCGGCACCGGGCGAGGTCGACGTCGTCCTTGCCGCCGAACTGATGGAGGCCGGGCGCTCGATCCTGCGCGGCCTGGTCACTCCCGACCGCTCGACGCTGATCGCCTCGACCCACCGCCTCTACTCGGTTGCCGAGAAGGAGAAACCCGGCGACGCCATCGCCGATCCGAACGTGGTGATGGAGGCGGCCGACGTCGCGGCAAAGCGCGTCATCGCCTTCGATATGGAGGTGCTGGCCAACCGGAACAACAGCGTGATCTCGGCCTGCCTGTTCGGCGCGCTCGCCGCATCCGGCACGCTCCCGTTCGAGCGCGACAGCTTCGAGGCGGTCATCAAATCCGGCGGCCGCGGCGTCGAGTCGAACCTGAATGCGTTCGGCGCCGCCTACATCCAGGCATCGAAATCGCCGGCGGCGGCGCGGCCCGCAGTTACCGCCAAACCTGAAAAACGCTATGCGCCGCTGCCGGCCTCCGCCGGGCACCCCGAGCTCGACAAGCTCGTCGCCCGCATCCGCGCTTTTCCGCTCGCCCTGCACGAGATTCTGTTCGCCGGCGTCAAGCGCGTCACCGATTTCCAGGATCCGGCCTACGCGGACGAGTATCTCAATCGGGTGACGAAATTCTACGACCTCGACCGCACGCATGGCGACGCGGTCAACGGATTCGCGCTCACCACCGCCGCCGCCAAATACATCGCCGTGGCCATGGCCTATGACGACGTGATCCGCGTCGCCGAGCTGAAGACCAGGGCCAGCCGTTTCGAACGCGTCGAGCGCGACAACAGCGTCGGCACCGGACAGATCGTCTACACCACCGAATACATGCACCCGCGCCTCGAGGAGGTGGCGGGCACCCTCCCCGCTTCGCTCGGGCGCTTCCTCGAAGCGCATCCGCGCCTGTTCGGCTGGGCGTTCCGCAAGGGCCGGCGCGTGCGCTCGGGAACGATCCACTGGTTCCTGATGCTCTACACGCTCGCCGCGCTCAAGCCGATGCGCCGCAGGACGCTGCGGCACGGACGCGAGATGGAGCATCTCGACCGCTGGCTCGCGCTCGCCGCCGAGCACGTTGCCGAGAACTACGATCTCGCCGTCGAGATCATTGCCGCGCGGCGCCTGGTGAAAGGCTATTCCGACACGCATGCGCGCGGGCTGTCGAAATTCGACCGCGTGATCGGCGCGGTGCCGTTCCTCGCCCAGCGCACCGACGGCGCCGACTGGCTGCGCCGGCTGCGCGAGGCGGCCTTGCTCGACGAGAACGGCATCGCGCTCGACGGCGCGCTCAAGACGGTGGCGACGCTTTAGGGCTTTGCCCTTGTTCGCGTTGGCCGCCGGCCGCCTCTATTGCTATGCTGCGGGACCGGTGAATTGGGGGGTTCAGATGATCGATCGGCGCCATGCAATCCGTCTCGCCCTGGCCGCGCTACCGGCCGCCCAGCTTCTGCGATCTTCCGCGGCACGCGCCGAGCAGAGCTTCCAGCGTTTTGTGCCGTTTCTGATCGACCTCGATGGCTGGAAGGGCAACAAGCCCGAAGGCATGTCGATGGAGACGACCGCCGCCAGCATGATCACCGCTACGCGCGAATACCGCCGCGATCCGGCGCGTTTGAACGCGCAGATCCTTATTGGCCAGGCCGCTCAGGCCGCGTTGGCGCCGACCCGGAGCGGAATGAACATCGAAACCAGCGAGGCGCGCCTGAACACCTCGACGATCGACGGCTTCCAGGTCACCCGGAACTTCAACGTCAAGCCGAAGTCGGGTGCGATCCTGGTCGCTCTTGGCACCAGCGCCTTGCTCAGCGTTTCGTTCAACGGCATCACCGATGACGAAGCGCTGGCGCTGGCGAAAAAGTTCAACTGGAAGGCCATCCAGGCGGCGCTGCCGAAGTGACCGACCAGGCCGGTGACGCCATGACCCTGCCGGCAGCGTCGAAGGAGTTCGAGACCGACTTCTGGAAAGACGCGAACCTGCGCAAGATCTGGGACGAGATCGTGCCCGGGGAGCCGCGCAAGACCCTGCCCTACACGCTGACGCAAGAAGCGATCGCGCTCTACTGCCGGGCGGTCGGCGAAACCAATCCGCTCTATCTCGACGAGGCCGCCGCCAAGGCGGGTCCGTTCGGCGGGCTCATCGCGCCGCCGTCGATCCACATTCTTTTGATGTTCGCCTGCACGCCGGCGGACGATTGGATGCGCAGCCCGGGGACGGTCAATGCCGGGCAGTCATGGAGCTACAATATTCCCGCCCGTCCCGGCGACACGATCACGCTTGCGGCGCGCGCGCTCGACAAATTCATCAAGCGCGAGCGGCTGTTCGTCGTCCACGACAACGTGTTCTTCAATCAGCACGGCGAGGTGATCTGCTCGGGCCGCGGCCAGACCATCCGCCCGATGTAGGTTCTGCGCAAGGAGCCGCCGACATGCCGGTCACATTCGACACTCTCAGCATCGGCGACGTAATCGACGGCCCGCGCTTTGCCGTGTCGCGCGAATCGATCCGGCTGTTTTGCGACGCTTCGCTCGACTACAACCCGCTGCACCTCGACGATGCGTACATGCAGGGCGACTTCGGCAAGACCAATTTCGGCGGGGTCATCATGCACGGCATGAACAATTTCGGGCTGATCTCGCGCATGCTGACCGATTGGGCCTATCCCGCCGGCGCCATTCATCGCCGGCTGGAGACGCGATGGCTCAAGCCGGTGCGGCCGGGCGAGACGATCAGGCCGACCGGCGTAGTCAAATCCAAGCAGACCACGGCAAAAGCGCGCTGGGTGCTGATCGACGTGACGGTGCAAAACCAGAACGACGAGAAAGTCGCCATCGGCGAAGCGATGGTTGAATTCCCCCTCGCTGCCAAAGCCGGATAGCCGGCTCAGCGCAGCGATTTCGCCAGCAAATAACCCGAGCCGCCGCCGAGCCCCGGACCCGGATGGGTCGAGGCGCCGATGTGATGCAGCCGCGCCACCGGCGTCGCGTGGTTGATGGTGCTGTGGAAGGGCCGCCAGAGGAAAAACTGGTCGATGCCGCAAAATCCGCCGTAAGGATCGCCGCCGACCAGATTGACATTGAGCGCTTCGAGATCGCTCGGCGAATACGCCTTGCGCGCGATGACGCTGTCGCGGAAATCCTCGATGTGCGCGGCGAGGATCGCCTCGACCCGGTCGGCGAATTTTTCCCGCACTGCTTCGGTCCAGCGGCCGTCGGCCGGCGTCGCAATCTCTGCCGGCGGCGTCGCCCTTGATCACGCGCGGCGCTTCCGGCAGTTGCAGCCAGAGGATCGCGTGTCCGGGCGGGCAGCGGCTCGGATCGAGCGCCGCCGGCTGGCCGACGCAGACGGTCGGCATCGCCGGCAGCATGCCGCGCTCGGCCTCGTTGGCGGCTTTCGACACGCCGTCGAGCCCCGGCGTCAGATGGATGAGCGCGACCGCGCCAAGCTCCGCCGCCTTCCATCTCGGCGGCGTCTTGAGCGCGTAGTGGATCTGCATGTTGCCTTTGCCGTAGCGATATTGCGCGACAGCGCCTGGATCACCTGCGCCGGCAGCCTGGCGTCGGCGAGCAGCCGTCCGTAAAGCTGAGTGGGCGTGACCGAGCAGATGACGCCTTGTGCGGCCTCGATCTCCTTGCCGCTCGGCGAGCCGCACGCCCGCGCGCGCCTTTCCCGCCGATGAGGATGCGCTCGACATCGGCGTCGAGCAGGATTTCGCCGCCCTGATCGTGGATCAGGCGCTCGAACGCAGTGAGCGCGCTGCTCGCGCCGCCCTTGACGATCGGCGCGCCGGCGACTTCGAGCGCGAAGGCGATGACCTTGCGCCATCTGGCCCGAATAAGCGCTCTCCGGACCGAGACCGGTGTGCAGCACCCACGGCGCGAACAGCGCGCGGACGACCTCGGACTGGTAGCGGGTCTCGAGCCAGCCGCGCGCGGTGCCGAGCGCTTCGCCGAAGAAACCCGCAAGCTCGCGCAGGCCGCGGCGCCAGGCTTGGCGCGCCACGATCTTGAGCATGGCGCGCGACCACAGCGAGCCGCCGAGCAACGCGAAGAGGAACGGAGCGTCGGCGCCGACCCGGTCGATGTCGGCGGCGAAGCGCGCGCCGTCGCCGTCGGCGAGCTTGTCGAAGGCCGCGACATTCGCCTTGCGGTCCATGGCGAGGACCGCATGCCGGCCGTCGGGCAGCAGCACCGCGGTCGGGGTCGGCGTATGCGCGAAGGCAAGGCCGCGCTTCTCCAGCTCCGGGCCGAGTTCCGCGTAGGCCGGCGAGGTCACGAACAATACGAACGTCGTCGCCATCACGTCGTGGACGAAGCCCGGCGCGGTGATCTCCTCGGTGCGGATGCAGCCGCCGATGCGGTCATTGCGCTCGAGGAGCAGCACCTTGCGGCCCTTGCGGCCGAGCAGCGCGGCCGCAACGAGCGCGTTGATCCCGCTCCCGACGATGACGTAGTCGGCCGCCATGTTCCCCTGCCCCGAAATGCCGCCGGCGCGAACGCCGCCGGCTTACTCACTTCCTGGGAACGAGCGCGAGCACCCGCAGCGGACTGCCGGTGCCCTTGACGATTTTCAGCGGCGCCGCGATCAGGATCGCGCCCTTGGGCGGCAGCTTGTCGAGATGGCAGAGGCTGGCGAGGCCGTAGCGGTTGCTCTTGTGCATGAAGGTGTGCGCCGGGAACGGCGGATCCATGCCGCCGGCCGAGCCGGCATCGGTGCCGACGGTCTCCGACCCCCAGCCGATGACGCCCTTGCCACCAGATAATGAATGGTCTCGGCGGCCGGGCCCGGCGAATGCGGTCCCTTGTCGTCGGCGTTGAGGAATTTCGCTTCGCTGTCGTTGCGCTTGTACCAGTCGGTGCGCATCAGCACCCAAGAGCCGGCCGGGATGTCGCCATGGGTCTTCTCCCAGGCTTTCACCCCGTCGACGGTGAGGAGGAAATCGGGGTTCTTCGCCGATTCCGCCGAGCAGTCGATCACGCAGGCCGGCGCGACGAAATTCTTCACCGGGATGGTGTCGGTGCTGCCGTCCTTGTAATCCTTGCCGCTGATCCAGTGCACCGGCGCATCGAAATGCGTGCCCGAATGCTCGCCGAGCTTGAGCCAGTTCCACGCCCAGAACGGGCCGTCCTTGTCGTAGTGCGAGATCGCATGAATCTCGATCGCCGGCGTGTTCTTGCCGATCTCCGGCGGCAGCTTGATCAGCGGCGTTTGCGGGCCGAGCGGCGCGGTCAGGTCGACCACCTCGACGGCGCCGGACGCGAGCGCGGAGGCAAGGTCGCTGAGAACTTGAGTGCTGGTCATGTGATTCTCTCCGTGGCGCTCGTTTGCGGGCAATGAAATAAGGCGGCTGGAGCCTAGCGTCGAACATTTTAGATATGAAATATCTGCGCTGGCAAGCGACCGACCGGACGGCCGATCCGTCATGCCGGCGTCAGTCCGGCGCAACGCAGGTGCGAGAATGCCGTACGACGCGATCGTGATCGGCGCCGGCATCAACGGGCTGGCGGCGGCGCTGCATCTCGCCGCCAAGGGCTGGAAGGTCGCCGTCCTCGAACGCGCGGAAATCGCCGGCGGCGCGGTCAAGACCGCGCGAAATCACCCGGCCCGGCTTTCGCCACGACCTCTACGCCATGAATCTGGGCCTGTTCGCCGGCTCGCCGTTCTTTGCCGCCCACAAGGATCGCTTGCTTGCGCAAGGCCTCGACTTCGTCGGCGCCGAGCGTGCTTCGCGACGGCGTTTCCCGACGGCAGCTGGCTCGGCGTCGAACGCAATCTCGACGCGAACGCCGAGCCGGATCGCGGCGTTGAGCGCCGCGGACGCCGCAACGCTGGCGCGCCATGACCGCGGCGTTCGGCGCAGGACGCGCCGCATATCTTCGCGCTTGCTCGGCTCGCCGTTGCCGTCGCTGGCAGGCGCTGCGCGTGGTCTTTTCGGCGTGGCGCACGCGCGGCACCGCGTGGGTCGCCGACACGGTGCGGCTCCTGCGTCGCCTCGCCGCGCGAATGGCTCGACGAGAATTTCGAGAACGACAAGCTCAAGACCATGATGGCGATCTGGGGCATGCATCTTGATTTCTCGCCCGACTGCGCCGGCGGCGCGCTGTTTCCGTATCTGGAATCGATGGCCGAACCAGAGCTTTCGGCATGGCGCTCGGGCGCGGCGGCGCCGACACGATCATCTCCGCGATGGTCCGCGGCGATCACCGCCGCCGGCGGCGAGGTGCGGCTCGGCGCGCCGGTGCGAGAGCATCGCGCATCGAAGCCGGCGCCGCCAAAGGCGTCGTGCTCGCAGAGCGGCGAGCGCATCGAGGCGACGCGCGCGGTCATCGCCAACCTTCATCCGCGCGTGCTGTTCGGCGATCTGGTGCCGGCCATCGTCGGCGGCGGCGCAGCGGCTCGCCAAGATTCCGGCCCGGCCCGGCGACGATGATGATCCATCTCGCGCTCAGCGATCTGCCGGCGCTGGAGCGCCGGCGCCGAGCTGCGCCGCTTCGCCTATGTGCATCTCGCGCCGTCGCTCGGCGGCGATGGCGAAGACCTATACCGAGGCGCTCGACGGGCTGCTGCCGGCCGAGCCGGCGCTTGGTCGTCGGGCAGCCGACCGCGATCGATCCGTCGCGCGCGCCGGCCGGCAAGCACGTGCTGTGGGTGCAGGTGCGCGTGTTGCCGTCGCACATCCGCGGCGATGCCGCGCGGCAGCATCGCCGGCACGCAATGGGACGACGTCAAGGAAGCCTACGCCGATCGCGTGATCGGCATCATCGAGCGCTACGCGCCGGGCTTGGCCGCGACCATTCTCGCGCGCACCGTGCTCTCGCCCGCCGATCTCGAGCGCGACAATCCCAATCTGGTCGACGGCGACAGCCTCGGCGGCAGCCATCACCTCGATCAGAATTTTCTCTTCCGCCCGGCCTTCGGCTGGTCGCGCTACCGCACGCCGATCGAGCGCCTGTACATGGTCGGCGCCTCGACCTGGCCGGGCGCCGGCACCGGCGCCGGTTCCGGCTTCATGCTGGCGAAAATGCTCGCCGGCGCGTGAGCATGGCGGCTCAGTTCCGCTCCTTGAGCAGATCGCGGCCGATGATGAGCTTCTGCACTTCGGTCGCGCCCTCGTAGATGCGCAGCGGACGAATTTCCCGATAGAGCCGCTCGACCACCGAGCCGACGCCGACGCCGAGGCCGCCGAACATCTGCACCGCCCGGTCGATGACGCGCTGCGCGCCTTCGGTCGCGGCCATCTTGGCCATCGCCGCTTCCCGCGTGGTGGCGACGCCCTCGACGTCGCGCAGCCACGCCGCGCGATAGGTCAGCAGCGCCGCCGCGTCGATCTCGGTCGCCATGTCGGCGAGCGCGGCCTGGGTCAGCTGAAAGTCGCCGAGCGTCTGGCCGAACATCTTTCGCGACTTGGCGCGCGCCAGCGCCTCGTCGAGCGCGCGGCGGGCGAAGCCGAGCGCCGCGGCGGCAACGCCGGCGCGGAAAATGTCGAGCGTGCGCATGGCGATCTTGAAGCCCTCGCCCGGCGCGCCGATGAGATGCGACGCCGGAATGCGGCAGGAGTCGAAGCGCAGCCGCGCCAGCGGATGCGGCGCGATCACTTCGATGCGCTCGGCGATGTCGAAGCCGGGCGTTCCGGCCTCGACCACGAACGCGGAAATGCCGCGCGCGCCGGGCGCTTCGCCGGTGCGGGCGAAGACCACGTAGAAATCGGCAATGCCGCCGTTCGAGATGAAGGTCTTCTCGCCATCGAGCACGTAGTCGCCGCCCGTCGCGCCGCGCCGCGAGTCGCCATGGCGGCGACGTCGGAGCCGGCCTCGGGCTCGGTCAGTGCGAAGGCGGCGATCGCGGCGCCCTCGGCGACGCGCGGCAGATAGCGGCGCTTGAGTTCGTCCGTCCGGCGAGCGTGATCGGCCCGCTGCCGAGGCCCTGCATGGTGAAGGCGAAGTCGGCAAGCCCGCTGTGGCGCGCCAGCGTTTCGCGGGCGATCACCAGATAAAGCGACTGCAGCGGATCGTGCGCCCCGCCGAAGCTCTGCCGGGACGCAATGCCGCAGGCAGCCGGCCTGCGCCGAGCGCGCGCACCCAGCGCACGCAGGCGCGTCGACATCGGCGTGGCCGGCGTCGCCCTCTTCCACATCGTCAACCGCCTGCTGCGCCCATTGGTCGAGCTCCTCGGCGAAGGCGCGATGCTGGGCGTCGAAAAACGGCACGCCGCAAATGTGCGGTCCGGCTCATGTTTGTTCTCCTCCCGGTCGAAAGTCCGGATTTCCGGGCGTTCCCCGCGCGATCAGGCCGCCATAACCATGCCGACGGCAAATCATTGCATTTTTTAGCGGCCCGCGGCACACTAGTCCGTGCGCCACTGTGAGGTGATGCGGAGTTCTGGGCCATGAAGGTCATCATCGCGGGGGCGGCGTCGGCGGTCTGGTGACGGCGCTGATGCTGCACGCGCGCGGCATCGATTGCGAGATTTTCGAGCAGGCGGACGCCATCCGCGAGCTCGGCGTCGGCATCAACACGCTGCCGCACGCGATCAAGGAACTGGCCGAGCTCGGCCTCCTCGACCGGCTCGACGCGGTCGCGATCCGCACCTACGAGCTGTTCTACACCAACCGCTTCGGCCAGGAGATCTGGCGCGAGCCGCGCGGGCTCGACGCCGGCTACGACATTCCGCAATTCTCCATTCATCGCGGCCGGCTGCAGGGGGTGATCTATCAGGCGGTGCGCGCGCGGCTCGGCGAATCGCGCATTCATATGAATTGCCGGCTCGGCTCGTTCAGCGCCGGACGAAGCCGGCGTGACCGCCTATTTCTTCGACCGCAACGGCGCGCATCGGCACACCGCGCGCGGCGACGTGCTTGATCGGCGCCGACGGCATCCACTCGCTGGTGCGCGAAAAGCTCTATCCGAACGAAGGCCCGCCGACGTGGAACGGCCTGATGCTGTGGCGCGGCGCCATCGATTGGCCGGCGTTCCTGACCGGGCGCTCGATGGTGGTCGCCGGCGGACTGGCCGCCAAGCTCGTGGTCTATCCGATCGCCGAAGGCTCGCGGCCCGACAAGCGGCTGACCAACTGGGCGGTGGTCGGCCGCGTCGGCGACCCGTCGATGCCGGTGCCGCAGAAGCAGGATTGGTCGCGGCCGGGCCGCTTCGAGGATCTGATGCCGCACGTGCAGCGCTTCCGCATCCCCTATGTCGACGCGCGCGCTCTGATCGAGGCGACGCAACGAATTCTGGGAATATCCGATGTGCGATCGCGATCCGCTGCCGCGCTGGAGCCACGGCCGCGTCACGCTGCTCGGCGACGCCGCGCATCCGATGTATCCGGTCGGCTCGAACGGCGCCTCGCAGGCGATCCTCGACGCCCGCGTTCCTCGCCGACCGGCTCAAGGACGCGAGCATCCGGTGCACGCGCTCTGGCTCTACGAGCAGACGCGGCTGCCGATGACCGCCGAGATCGTGCGCAGCAATCGCCGCGGCGGCCCGGAAGGCGTCATCGACGCCGTCGAAGCCCGCGCGCCGGACGGCTTCAGCAATATCGACGATGTGCTGTCGTTCGAGCAGCGCAAGGCGATCGTGCGCGGCTACGCCTCGACGGCCGGCTTTGCGCGCGAGCAGGTCAACAAGGCCGCGTAAGCTGAGGATCGCTGGAACCTGCGGACGGTCACGCCGGAAGCCGCTGACGGAACTATGCCGAGAGCGCTATCGGCTCAGCGGCCGTCGATTGCGGCATCGGGGATACTCGCTCCCCGCCTTCTGCCCCTGCTCCGACGTCCGCCATCATCTGCCGGGCCATCATGAAGGCATGGAAATGCAGCGCGCATTTCAGCGCATAGACCTGCAGCACCGCCGGTTCCGGCCTGCGCTTGAACGCTTGCCACAAGCGGCGGCGGTATTCGCGGCGCACCGCGGCGTCAGGTATCCGGCGCAGGAGCTGCCAAATTGTCGCCAGCGCCTCGATCAACAACTGCGTGTTGATCGCCAGCGCGCGCAGCGGATGGCGCCGCAAATAGCGCGAACGCGCTACTAATTGCCGCAAGCCGCGCTCCAGATAGAGCTTGTCCAGCCGGTCGAAGTAGGCCGCGGGCGCATAGAGGTCCCGCATCAGCATCGCGCAGCCGTCGCGCAACTGGGCCACGCTGAGTTGCTTGGGAATGACATTGCTTCCGCGCCGAATGGCCTCGTCGGAATTATCGATCCGATTTTCCTTCTCCAGCCGGGTGTAGAGCGGCGTCCTTGGGATTGCCACCAGGATATTCACCATGGTGTTGACGATGTGCGCATCCTCGATGAACCGCCTTTGGCACTCGAACACCGTCGCATCGTCATTGTCAAAACCGACGATCATTCCCGACCAGACTTCCATTCCGGCTTGCTGGATGCGGTGGACCTTCTCGAGCATGGTTCCGCGCGGATCCGCGAGATTCTGGATCTTCTTGGTCTCGCGCAGCGACGCCTCGTTCGGCGTCTCGATGCCGACGAAGACGGTCGCGATATTGGCGTCGACCATCAGCCGCATCAACTCGTCATCCTCGCCGAGGTCGACTGAGGCTTCGGTCGCCAGGGTGATTGGATAGCCGTGCTTCTCCTGCCAGGCGATCACTTCGCGAAGCACCGCCTTGATGGCCTTCTTGTTGCCGATGAGATTGTCGTCGACGACGAACACCGTGCTCTTGCCCGCCGCAAGCAACGCGTCGAGCTCGGCGAGGATCTGTGCCGAGGTCTTGATGCGCGGCTGCCGGCCGAAAACGACGATGATGTCGCAGAATTCGCAGGTGAAAGGGCACCCGCGCGTCATCTGCATGCTGCCGAAGCGGTACTGCTTCATCGGCAGCAGGTCGAGGCGCGGCACCGGCAGCTTGGTCAAGTCGGTTCGTTCGGTCTGCTCGTATCGCGCCAGGTGACGCCCGGCCGCCCAATCCTGGAGAAACTGCGGCCACGCCTCGTCCGCCTCGCCGACGAAAATGACGTCGACGAGATCCGCGAAGTCGGTTTCGCGAACGGTGATCCACGAGCCGCCAACGACGACGAACACGCCCCGACGCTTCAGCTCGACGAGGATCTCGCGCATGCGCGTGCGTTGGACATACATGCCGGTGAGGCCGACGATATCGGCGCGCGCGCAGCGATCGAAGTCGATCGGCTCGACGTTCTCGTCGATCAGCGTCACTCGGTACTCGGGCGGCGTGAGCGCGGCAAGGAGCGGCAAGCTCGCGACCGGCAACACAGCCTTGCCGCCGAGCAAGCCCAAAGCGTGCTCCATACTCCAATACGAACTCTCGAAGCGGGGATGGATCAGCACAATGTCGGGCACGGACATGCTCCAATCGACGTTGCGTGAGAAACTCGACGTGTCGGGGCCGAGAATGGTTGTTGTCGTCAGCCGTGCGCGCAGATTTCGCAAAATGGCCGCGCGGTTACCGGCCCAACAATTCTACCGTCGGTAGATTTGGTCTGTCACGCCCAATTCGAGAGCGAACCAGCGCCAAGCCGAGAGTGCGGAACTTCGAGAACCTCATGCGGCCAGTTCGTCGAGCAAGATCCTTGGCTTCCTTCAGATCGAGCGTGTCAAAGCCTTCACTGAACCAACCATAGACCGGCGCGAGGAGATCGCGGGCCTGCTGGCGCTTGCCCTGGTCGCGGTAGAGCCGGGCGATACTCATCGCCGCCCGCAGCTCCCAGGATTTCGCTTGCTGGGCGCGCGCGACCGCGAGCGCCTGCTCGAAACAGGCCAGCGCTTTCGCCGCATCCCGCTGCGGCGCCATGAGCGCGATCTCGCCGGCCCGGCGATGGATATCGGCTTCCCACCACTCTCCCCGGTTGTCTCGATCATTGTCGTTGCTTCGCCGATGCATGCGCCAAGCCTCATCGAATTGGCCGAGTTCAGCGTAGGCTTTGGCCAAATACGAGAGATACGATGGGATCCAGGCCGTTGCCCCCGTTGACCGATAGGCCGTGAGCCCGGCGGTGATCGTCGGCACGGCATCCGCGGCCGTTCCGGTCAGAGCAACAAGCCAGCTGCGCACGAACATTCCGGCCCCCTTCCATTGCATGGAGGCTTTTTCATCGGCCAGCGCGATCAGCTCATTGATCGCCGCGCTTGCTGCCTGATAGCGCCCGCACAGCAAATAGGTGGCTGGCGCATAGTACAGCGCAATCATCAACGAAGCGGCGTGGCCGATCTCGCGGGCTTCCTTGACGGCTTGATCCGCGTCGGCGAACGCGGCGTCGGGGTAGCCCAGCATCCACAGGGCCAGCGGCCGGTAGCACAGGATGACCACCCGCGCGTCTTGACCAAATCGCATCGCCTGCGCACGATGCTCGACCGGTTCGTAAAGCGCCAGCGACTGATCATAGTGCTCTCGGCAACGTGCGATGTCTCCCGTGCTGAGGAGCGTAGTAGCCATGATGCGGTGCCCGAGCATCAGCGGGAAGGTCGCTCCCTGCTTCTGCGCGAGCGCCAGGAACTGCGCGGCCAGCTCGCGTATCGCGTCGCCGTTGAACGCCACGATCCTCGCGGCCCAAAAGCCGTAGAGGACCGAGAACAGCAGCAGCGGGTCTTCGGCAGGCTCGCCGAGCGCTTCGGCTTGCTCCATCAGCAAACGTGCTTGCTCCATGGCGGCCTTGGTTTCGGGGGCGCCGTAGCCTTTGACATGCAAGCAGTGGCGTTATCAGCGCGACCTGGAGCTTGATCTGCGTGCGGCGCAGCTCCGGCGTGCCGGGCAAGGTGGCGATCAGGTCGAGGGCACGGCGGAGCTGCTCGGCGGCTTCGACCAGCGCCGAGCGCGCCAGCGATTGCTGTCCCGCTTTGGCCCATAGGCTTGCCGCCTTCTCGATCTGCCCGGCCTCGTTGTAGTGACGCGCGAGCAGTTCGGGTTGACGCTCGGCTATCTCGGCAAACTGGCTCTCCAGCGTTTCGGCGATGCGGACGTGGAGCGCGCGTCTCGGTTCGCGCAGCAACGTGCCGTAAGCCGCGTCCTGCACCAGCGCGTGCTTGAACAGATAGTTCGCGTGCGGCGGCGCGCCTTGGCTGAACAAGCAGACCGGCCGCAATGAGTCGCATGAGCGCCGATGCCAATTCCGGCTCTGGTTTGCCGGCCACCGCGGCTACGAGCGAATGCGAGAACTCGCGGCCGATCGCCGCCCCGATCCGCGCAATTTCCTTGGCCGGACCGAGCCGGTCGAGGCGGGCCATCAGCGAGGCATGCAAGCTTGCCGGGACGGCCAGTGCGGGCGACGGAATGGCGGCGGCGGTCCGCCTCGCTTCGCCTTCGCTCTCGAGCACCGCCTTCGTCATCTCCTCGACGAACAACGGAATGCCGTCGGTGCGCTCGACGATGTCCCGTCGGATACTCGCTGGCAGCGACCTGGTGCCGACCAGGCGGTCAATCATTGCGTCAACGTCGGGCTGAGCCAGCCGATTGATGCCGAGCGCGGTGACATAAGGCCGGCCGATCCAAGGCGGCTTGAATTCCGGCCGGAAGGTCACCACCAGCAGCGCGCGCCGGCTCGCGATCCGATCTATTGCGCGACCGAGCAGCTCCAGGCTCGTGGGATCGGCCCATTGCGCGTCCTCGAAGACCATCAGCAACGGATTTTGGCGTGACAGCGCCTCGGTTTGGGTAATGAGCGCTTCCAGCGTTCTTTGCCGGCGCTGCGGCGGGGTCAAGGTAAGGACGGGATAGCGGCCGTCGCTTGCGAGCGACAGCATCTCGGCAAACAATGCAGCGTCCTCTTGCGAGGTCGCGGTCCGCGCCAACAACACATCAAGCTTGTCGAGCGTCGCTTGCGCCGCGTCGTCGTGCGCCAATCCGGCC
Organism: uncultured Alphaproteobacteria bacterium; assembly: GCA_963695665.1. Lineage (GTDB taxonomy): Bacteria > Pseudomonadota > Alphaproteobacteria > Rhizobiales > Xanthobacteraceae > BOG-931. Next base: position 48,943 of record CAVOHL010000033.1, on the reverse strand, counting down.
GCGCGCGCCATCTGGCCGATGACCGGATAAAGCGCGCTGTCGGTGTGCTGCGGCGAGCAGAAATAGCGCAGCCGCGTGTGCGGCTCACCGGCGACGCTGTTCCAGCAGCGCTGCCGTCAGCCGCGATTTGCCGATCCCCGGCTTCGCCCGAGAGCAGCACCACCTGGCCTTCGCCGCTCTTCGACTTCGACCAGCGGCGCAGCAGCAATGCAAATTCCTCGTCCCGCCCGACCAGGGTCGTGAGGCCGCTTGCGTGCAGCGCCTCGAAGCGGCCTTCCGCCGAACCTGCCCGCAGCACCGCCCACGCCCGCACCGGCCCGGCGATGCCGGCGATGTCCCTGGTCCCGAGGTCCCTGAGCTCGAAGAGATTGCCGAGAAGCTTCCGCGTCCCCTCGGCAATCACTACCGTGCCCGGATCGGCCATGGCCTGCAGACGGGCGGCAAGGTTCGGCGTCTCGCCGACGACCGTTTGCTCCTGGGCCGCACCGGTGCCGATGAGGTCGCCGACCACCACCAGGCCGGTCGCAATCCCGACCCGCACCCGCAAGGGAACGCCGGCCAGCGTTTCAAGCTCGGGTACTGCTTCGACCAGGGCAAGCCCGGCCTGCGCCGCACGTTCGGCGTCATCCTCATGCGCCCGCGGGATAGCCGAAATAGGCCAGCACCCCGTCGCCCATATACTTGGCGACGAACCCGCCGCTGCGTTCGATGAGCTCCGTGCAGCAGCGATGATAGGCACCGATGACGCTGCGTAGATCCTCCGGATCGAGCTTGGCGGACAGCGCAGTCGAACCGACGAGGTCGACGAACATCACCGTGAGTTGCCGCCGCTCGGCCGCTTCGGCGGCTGCACGCGGCGTTGCGGTTGGTGGCGCGGCCGCGGCGACGCCGAGGCCGGCGATCGCTTTGAGCAGACGCTTGCGGTGCCCGAGCGGCACGCCTAGTTTTTCGAGATCGCTATCGGTCAGTTCCGGCAGGATGTCTGCGTCGATTTCGCTGGCGCGGAACATAGCCTCATATTGGCCAAGCCCGACGCTTCGCAGCCAATCACCGACGTCCATGGTCGCGCCCTGCTTGCCTCGGGCGCATGATCTTCCCGATCAAACAGCGTGTCCAGGGCGCGTTCCGGCGGAGCGACGGATCTCTGGCCGATTGGCCGCGGTCGTTATTCGGGCGGCGGCAGGAACACGACTTCGTGCTTGGCCGAGAGCGCCACGACTTCCGGCGGCGTCTGCTCCTTCATGCTGTGGATCGCCCAGAACAAATCGTAGAGCTTGCGCGTCGGCGACACCCAGAAGAAGCATTTGATCGGCTGGTCGGACTTGTTGAACAGGCCGTGCGGGATCTGCATCGGCAACCGGATCAGGTCGCCGGTCGTAGCGACGAACTCGCGGCCGTCGAGGACCAGGTCGAAGCGCCCTTCCAGCATGTAGATGAATTCGTCCTGGGTCGGATGGATGTGCGGGGGAACGCCCGTGCCGGGCGGAAGCGTCGCGTGCCACGAGAAGGAGTTCTCCGAGAGCTGCTTCGGCACATAGGTCTGGCCCAAAATATTCCAGACGATGCCGTCTATGCCGGTTCCGGCTTTGGTGATTCCTGGTGTCATCGCGGTCATCGGACGCTCACTCCCCTACGCGCAATTGGCGAAGACTATTCAAGCACGCGAGCGCCGGTCCCGCCAATGTCGGCCGCGCGCAATCCGGCAACAGCGTAAACGGCGGCGGCACGGCTCAGCGCTCCGGCACCACCGCCGTCGTCTCGATCTCGAGGCGCGCCTGCGGCTCGACCAGCCGGGCGACGGCGACGAGCGCCATCGCCGGATAGTGGTCGCCCATCACCTCCCGGTAGACTTCACCGAGCGCGGACCGCGCCTTGAGGTATTCGTCCATGTCGCGCACGTACCAGGTCATGCGCACGATGTGCTGCGGCGCCGCGCCGCCTTCGGCGAGCACGGCGACGATGTTGTTGAGGAGCTGGCGCGCCTGGCCGACGAAGTCCGCGGGAAAGCGGCCATGCTCGTCCCAGCCGATCATGCCGCCGATGAACACCATGTCGCCGCGCGCCTTGATGCCGTTGGCGTAACCTTTGGGCTGCGGCCAGCCGGCCGGCTGCAGCACGAGATTGGACTTCGTGCGCGGCGGGAGCGTGCGGATCGGGCTCTCGGACAATTCAATCTCCTTCAGGACGCGAGTTTGCTGGTGGCCGGTTCAGCCGCCATGCGTCGCAAGGCGAAACGCTGCAATTTGCCGGTTTCGGTGCGCGGCAGGCTTTTCACATATTCGATGGCGCGCGGATATTTGTACGGCGCCACGGTCGACTTGACGTACTCCTGCAGCGCGCGGGTGAGCGCGGCGTCGGGCGTAAAACCCTGATTGAGAACCACATAGGCTTTGACGATCTGTCCGCGTTCCGCATCGGGCTGGCCGACGACGCCGCACTCGGCGACGGCGGAATGCTCGAGCAGCACGGTTTCCACTTCCGGCCCGGCGATGTTGTACCCCGCGGAAATGATCATGTCGTCGGAGCGCGCCTGGTAACAGAAATAGCCGTCGGCGTCCTTGACGTAAGTGTCGCCGGTGACGTTCCACCCGCCCTGCACGTACTCCGCCTGCCGTTTGTCGTCGAGATAGCGGCAGCCGGTCGGGCCCTTGACCGCGAGACGACCGGCGGCGCCGGGCGGCAGCTCGCGGCCGGCCGCATCGACCACCCGCGCCGCGTATCCCGGGACCGGCCTTCCGGTCGCGCCGGGCCGCATCTCCTCTTCCGGCGAGGCGATGAAGATGTGCAGCATTTCGGTCGAGCCGAGGCCGTCGATGATGCGGATGCCGGTGGCGCTGAGCCAGGCGTTGAAGGTGGCGGCCGGAAGCGTCTCGCCGGCGGAGACACATTTGCGCAGTGTGGAAAGGTCGTGCGCGGCGAGCTTGCCGAGCATGGCCCGATAGGCGGTCGGCGCGGTGAAGCAGATCGTGGCGCCGAATTTGCCGATCGCGGGCAACAGCTCATCCGGCGTCGCCTTCTCCAGGAGGATGGCGGCGGCGCCGACGCGCAGCGGAAACAGCACCAGCCCGCCAAGCCCGAAGGTAAAGGCGATCGGCGGCGAGCCGATGAAGCGGTCCTCGATAACCGCGCGCAGCACGTGTTTGCCGAAGCTGTCGCAGATCGCCAGCATGTCGCGGTGGAAATGCATGGTGCCCTTGGGCACGCCGGTCGTGCCCGAGGTAAACGCGATCAAGCACACATCGTCGCTCGCCGTGTCGCAGGCTTCGAACCGTTCGTAACCCGGCCTCTTCATCAGGATGTCGAGGCTGTCCGCAGAAGCCGACCCCCAATAGACAACCCGAGCGAGCGAGGGCGCGAGCGGCCGCGTCTTCTCCATCTCGTCGGCGAGCCGCGCGTCGCACAGCGCCAGCCGGATCTCGGCCTTGGCGACCGGAAATGCCAGCTCCTTGGCGCGCAACAACGGCATGGTCGCGACGACGACGCCGCCGGCTTTGATGACGGCAAAATAAGCCGCCACCATCATCGGGCTGTTGGGTCCGCGCAGCAGCACCCGGTTGCCCGGCACCATCGCCAGATCGCGGGTCAACACGTTGGCGATGCGATTGACGCGCTCGGCAAGGTCGGCATAGGAGAGCCGCTCACTCGGCGAGATCAGGCAGTCGCGGTCGCCATGGCCGGCGGTGAGCCAATCGTCGACGAACGCGCTTACGCAGTTGAGCCGCTCCGGATAGCGCAGGTCCGGCAGATCGAACGAGAACTCGGGCCATTGCTCCGGCGCCGGCAAATGATCCCGCGCGAAGGTATCGACATGTGCCGAGCGGATCATGGTGCGTCATCCCTTGGCGGCGCGGTCCCGGCCGGAGGCGCGGAACGCGTTCAGTTGCCCTCGAACACCGGCTTGCGCTTCTCGGCAAAGGCCCGATAGGCGCGGGTAAAGTCTTCGGTTTCCATGCACAGGGCCTGCGCCACGGCCTCGGCCTCGATCGCGGTCTCGACCGACATGGCCCATTCCATTTCCAGCATGCGCTTGGTCATGGCATTGCCGAAAGTCGGCCCGGCGGCAAGCTCGGCCGCGAGCGCATGCGCCTCCGCGACGACCTTGTCGGGCGCCGAGAGCCGGTTGAAAAACCCCCAGCGCTCGGCGTCCTCGCCGCCGAGCGCGCGGCCGGTGAACAGCAATTCCGCGGCGCGGCCCTGGCCGATGATCCGGGGCAGGATGGCGCAGGCACCCATGTCGCAGCCGCCAAGGCCGACCCGATTGAACAGAAACGCGACCTTGGCGCCCGGCGTGCCGATGCGGATATCGGAGGCCATGGCAATGATCGCGCCGGCGCCCGCGCACACGCCGTCGATCGCGGCGATGATCGGCTGCGGCGCCGCGCGCATCGCCTTGACCAGCTCGCCGGTCATGCGCGTGAAGTCGAGAAGGCCGGCCGCCGGCATCTCGGTGAGCGGCTTGATGATCTCGAACACGTCGCCGCCGGAACAGAAATTCCCGCCCTCGCCGGCGATGACGATCGCCTTGATGCTCTTGTCGCGGGCGGCGGCGCGAAAGATGTTGGCCAGCTCCGCGTAGCTCTCGAAGGTCAGCGGATTCTTCCGCTCGGGACGGTTGAGCATGATCGCGGCGACGTGGCCGGTGACCGCCAGGCGCACATGTTGCGCCGTATAGGCCGACAGCGGCAGCAGGACCGGATTAACGCTGGTCATCGCGGCGGCTCCGCGGTGATCGCGCGCCGCGCCGAGGACTTGGTCCTGGCGAGAAGCCGCATCAGCGCCTCGATGTCGGCCGGCCCGAGATTGGCGAAGAACTCGGCGATCCAGCCTTCGTGCGCGCGCGCCATGGCGCGAAACGCCCGGCGCCCTTCCGGCGTGAGGCTGACGAGCTGCGCGCGGCGGTCGCTCGGCGACTGGCGGCGATCCAACAGCCCCAGCGCCACGAGCCGCTCGGAAAGTCCGGTGACGTTGCCGTTCGACACCATCATCCGCTGCGACAGCTCGCCCAGCGTCATGCCGCCGGGCGATTTGTCGAGCTGCGCCATGAGGTCGAACCGCGGCAAGGTGACGTCGAATTCCTGCCGCAGCCGGCGGCGGACCTCGCCTTCGATCAAAGTCGTGCAGGTGAGGAGCCGCAGCCATAGGCGCAATTCGCTCTCATGGTCGCCGGGCCGCTCGGTGACCTTGGTTTCCGCGTCGAGCGGAACGCCGGTGGTTTCCTGCACACGATACCTCTTCGGTCGAGGGCCGGCGAAATTCGCGCGGCCGACTTGCAACACGAGTAATCATTTTAAGGTTCAAATTTATAGGCTTCAAGTAGCCCCGATGCAGGAACTGCAATGACCGGTGCAGGAGGCGCTTGACTCATTGCTATGTGATCAACCTCCAAAGTCGCGGTTGATTGTGGCGGCCCGCCGACAGGCGAATGGGGTGTGGGAGGTCCACGGGGTCGAATGATACATTCCACCGATGCCAAGGCGGGGAAATGGCAATGCTGCCTCGAATACGAATCAAGGGTGCGACCATCGTTTCCATGGATCCCACGCTTGGAATAATCGATCCAGGTGACCTTCTGATCGACAATGGCAAGATCGTTGCGGTCGGCCGAAACGTCGGCAGTTGGGCGGTGATGGAGATCGACGGTCGCGGCATGATCGCCATGCCGGGCTTCATCAACGGACACATCCACCTTTGGCAGACGGCGTTGCGCGGCGTCGCCGCGGATTGGACTCTCGACCATTACTTTGACGTGCTGATCGGCAAAGTTGTCAGGCTTTATACGGCGCAGGATGCCTATATCGGCAATCTTGCCGGCGCTCTCGATCAGATCAATTCCGGGGTCACCACGCTCTTCGACTGGTGCCATATCGTCAACACGCCGGACCACGCCGACGCCGCCGTGGATGCGCTTCAGGAAGCAGGCATCCGCGCCGTGTTTGCCTACGGCACGCCGATGACCTTGTTCGGCACCAAAGAACCGCATCCGGCCGACGCCAGGAGAATGCGCAAGGAACGGCTTTCCTCGAGCGACGCTCTGGTCACGATGGCGCTCGCCATTCGCGGCACTGACTTTGCGCCAGGCACGGCCGAAACGGATATCAAATACGCTCGCGATCTCGGGCTTCTCGCCTCATTCCACGTCGCCTGCGCCAAGCATGGACCGCGTCCGCAATCAATGCAGAATCTGGCCGAGCAACATTTGCTCGGTCCGGATATCAATCTGGTTCACGCAAACTTTCTGACCGCGGACGAGTTCAGGGTCATCGCCAACAATGGTGCAAGCGTTTCCATAACGCCCGAAGTCGAAATGCAAATGGGCTTGGGTCTTCCGCCTACCGGCGCCGTGCTCGCCGCCCGCGTCAACTTCAATATCGGCACCGATGTAGTGACCGGCGTGAGCACGGATATGTTCACGCAAATGCGCTTTCTCATTCAAATGCAACGAGCCCTGACCAACGATACATTTCACAAACAGGAGACCATGCCGACCAAACTGGTGATGACGGCAAGGCAGGCGTTGGAGCTCGCCACCATCAAGTCCGCCCAATGCCTCGGGCTTGATGGGCGGATCGGCTCGCTCACGCCTGGAAAGGAAGCCGACATCGTTCTGCTGCGCAAAAGCGACATCAACATGCGGGCTGCGGCCGACCCGATTTCGGCAATCGTGCTGCACGCCGGAGTGGCCAACGTGGATACCGTCATCGTCGGCGGCCAAATCGTCAAGCAGAACGGGAAATTGACGTACCGCGAATTGCCGCGACGGCTGAGCGATCTTGAGCGTTCGTCCGAACGGCTCTATGCCGGTTTCCTTGCTAACGAGTTGGCCGCCTAGGCCGTCTGCTCATAAAACCCGGCCCGATTTCCGCTTCGATCCAAAGGGAACGCAGCGAAATCACGCGAAGTGCCAACAGCGGCCATTGCTCGAGCCTAGAGGCTCGCTGCAAACAGGTCCCATCGACCGGGAAGGCCCTTGAGTTCATGTGATCCGCGTTCCGAAAATCTCAATCCGGCTCCCGCAACCAATTCGGTTACGACTCGCGACACGAGAATTTCACGAGGACCGGCCTGAGCCATGACTCTTGCGGCGGCGTGCACGGCAATGCCGCCGATGTCGCGACCTCTCATCTCGATTTCGCCGGTATGAAGTCCGGCGCGAAGGGGTAAACCAATCTGCTTCGAAGCGGCCTCAAATGCTATGGCGCAGCGAACGGCGCGACCCGGTCCATCAAACGTCGCAAGAATGCCATCGCCAGTGCTCTTAATCAGCGTTCCGCGATGCTTATCGACCGTCTGTCTCGCAATCTGATCGTGATTGTCCAACAGCCGCCGCCACGTCTGATCACCTAATTCGACAGCGCTTCGCGTCGAGTCCACGATATCGGTAAAGAGAACCGTGGCCAGCACGCGTTCAAGCGCATCCACCGACCCGTCACGGTGACCCGTTATGAACTCTTCGATGTCGCCGGTCAGTGTCTCTACGTCGCCGGTCCAGAACGCGTGGTCGCCGTCCGGATATTCGATGAACTTCGCGCCCGGAATCCGCGCCGCAACATCGCGGCCAAATTCGACGGGGACCATAGCATCCGTGCGGCGATGAAGCACCAACGCCGGAACGCGCACGTTCGGAAGGACCGAGCTCACATCGATCAACATGTTCAACGAGGAATAGGCTTTGATCGCCCCCGGACTGGCAGAGAGCCGTTCGAACCTGGCAAATAGGGCCACCGTGTCGGGGTTCGTCGCCTGGTCGGGCATGAGCCCCTTGATCCCGACAGCCCCCGTGCCCCAAAGCTTTAGGCGCTCCAAGATCATTTCTTCTGTGCGGAACGATCGCGCGTAGCCGCCAAAGAGAATGAGATGAGATACGCGCTCAGGATATGTTGCGGCAAACAGGGCGCTCATCGCCGCGCCTTCGGAAAATCCCAAAAGGACGGCTTGTCGGGAACCGATGTCGTCCATGATGGCGCGAACGTCGTCCATCCGTTCTTCGAGCGATGACGCCGCAGACATCCTGTCCGACAATCCTTGCCCTCGCTTATCGAATGTGACGACACGCGCGAAGCTCGCAAGGCGGCGCAAAAAGGCCGTGTATCCCGGAAGCTCATGCAGAAACTCGACATGCGATACGATGCCGGGAACCATGATGATATCGATGGGCGCATCACCCATGACTTGATAGGCAATGCTGACATCGCCACTGCGTGCGTATCGCGTAGCTGGCAAAGCGAAATCATTCATCGGTCATTCGTTCCAATTTGGCGCACCAATACGCGACGTCGATCAGTCCGCGCTCTTTAGCGTCGGCGGCATTCCAACGAGGACCCCAGTCTCAGCCGACCATCACCTCGCCGCCGGCGACCGCGATCGCCTGGCCGGTGATCGACGCCGCGCCCGCCGACGCGAGCCAGATGACCGCGTCGGCGACTTCCTCCGGTTTTATCAGCCGGCCCTGCGGGTTCGATTTGGCGAGCGTCGCGCGCGCGTCGTCGCGGCTGCGCTTGGTCTTGGCGACGATGTTGTCGATGGCGCGCTCGAACAGCGGCGTTTCGGTGAATCCGGGGCAGACGGCATTGACGGTGATGCCGGCGCCGGCGAGCTCGAGCGCGAGGCTGCGCGTGAGGCCGATGACGCCGTGCTTCGCCGCGACATAGGCCGAGGCGTAGGCGTAGCCGATCAATCCCGCGGTCGAGGCGATGTTGATCACCCGTCCGGCGCGCTTGGCGAGCATGTCGGGCAACACCGCCTTGGTGACCAGGAAGGTGCCGGTAAGATTGACGGCCAGCGCCCGGCTCCAGGTCGCCGCATCGGTCTTGGCAAACGGCGCGCTCGGCGCCTCGCCGGCATTGTTGATCAGCGACATCGACCGGGCCGAAGGCGCCGCGCGCAGCCGCGACGCCGGCGCTGACCTTGTTCTCGTCGGTGACGTCGAAATCGGCGGCGACATGCGCACGGCCCTTCCCGAGCGAGGCTTGCAACGCCACCAGCGGATCGCGGCGGCGGCCGGCGAGGCTCACGCGCGCGCCGGCTCCGAGCGCAGGCGGCCGCGATGGCGGCGCCGATCCCGGTTCCGGCGCCGGTGACGAGCACGTGCTGATCGTCGAGCGATTTGTCCGCCACGACCGGGCCGCCTTCGCTCAGCTCGGCGACCGGCCGGCAGCCGCGCGCGCGAGGTTGGTTTCGTGCTGGATCTTGGCCGAGCGATATTGCTTCGGCCACGCCACGGTGGTCATGCCGATCTTGGCGGCTTCGTGCAGGGTCCAGGCCGGGTCGGCGAGATGCGGCCGCGCAATCGCGCACAGATCGGCGCGGCCGGCGGCGATGATCGAGTTGGCGTGGTCGGCTTCCGAAATCGCGCCGACCGCCATGGTGGCGATGCCGACCTCGTTGCGGATCTTGTCGGCGAAGGGCGTCTGAAAGAGCCGGCCGTAGACCGGCTTTTCCCCGTACCAGACCTGGCCGGAAGAGCAGTCGATCATGTCGGCGCCGTCGGCCTTGAACAGGCGCGCGAACAGCGCCGCGTCCTCCGGCGTGTTGCCGCCATCGGTCCAGTCGTGACACGACAGGCGCACCGATATCGGCCGCTCCGGCGGCCAGATCGCGCGGATGGCGCGGAAGATCTCGAGCGGATAGCGGGCGCGGTTCTCCGGCGAGCCGCCATATTCGTCGGTGCGCCGGTTGGTCAGCGGCGAGAGGAAGCTCGAGAGCAGATAGCCGTGCGCGCAATGCAGCTCGAGAACGTCGAAGCCGGCCGTGACGCCGCGCAGCGCCGCGGCGCAGAAATCCGCCTTCACCCGCTCCATGTCTTCGCGGGTCATCTCCCGCGGCATGGCGCCGTTCGACAGATACGGCACCGCCGAAGCCGAGATCACCGGCCAATTGTCCTCGTCGAGCGGCTGGTCGGCGCCTTCCCACGCGACCCGGGTCGAGCCCTTGCGGCCGGAATGACCGAGCTGCAGTCCGGCCTTGGCCGGCGTGGTGTGGATGAAATCGACCAGGCGCTTCCAGGCGAGCGCCTGCTCGTCGTTCCACAGGCCGAGACAGCCGGGCGTGATCCGCGCATCCGGCGACACGCAGGTCATCTCGCCGAACACGAGGCCCGCGCCGCCCAGCGCGCGGCTGCCGAGATGCACCAGGTGAAAATCATTCGGCATGCCGTCGACCGCCGAATACATCGCCATCGGCGAGACCACGATGCGGTTCGGCAAGGTCACGCCGCGGATCGTGTAGGGCGTGAACATCGGCGGCACGGTCGGGCCGTCGGCCAGCACGGTGAGGCCGGAGCGCGCGGCGAACCAGCGCTCATAGCCTTCGAGCCATTTCTTGTCGCGCAGACGCAGGTTCTCGTGGCTGATGCGCTGCGAGCGGGTCAGCAGCGAATACATGAATTGCTCCGGCTCGAGCGTGTCGGCATAGCGGCCGCCGACCACCTCGAACCATTCCATGGCGTTGCGCGCCGCATTCTGCATGCGCGCCACTTCGACGCTGCGGACCTGCTCGTAGGCCGCGAGCACCGCCGGGATCTTGTCGCGCGTGGCGCCGAGCGTATTGAACTGCTTGGTGAGCTCGATGGCGTCTTCGAGCGCGAGCTTGGTGCCCGAGCCGATGGCGAAATGCGCGGTGTGCGCGGCATCGCCCATCAGCGCCACATGGCTGCGGCCGTTGAAGTGGCTCCATTTCCCGCAAATGAGCCGGCCGAAATTGAGCCAGGCCGAGCCGCGCAGATGCGGCGCATTGCTCATCAGCTTGGCGCCTTCGAGCACTTCGGCGAACAGGGTTTCGCAGAAGCCGATCGAGGCCGCCTCGTCGGCCTTGTCGAGGCCCTGCGCCTTGAACGTGTCCTCGGTCGTCTCGACGATGAAGGTCGAAGTATCCTCGTCGAATTTGTAGATGTGCGCCTGAAACCAGCCGTGCTCGGTGCGGCGGAAATCGAAGGTGAAGGCGTCGTAGCGTTTGTCGGTGCCGAGCCAGATGAAGCGGTTCGGCCGCACCACCAGATCGGGCTTGAACACCGCCTGGTAGCGATTGCGCATCTTCGAATTCACCCCGTCCGACGCGACGATGAGGTCGGCATCGAGGAATTCAAGATCGGAATCGACCTCTTGGTTGAAGACGAGCTCGACGCCCAGTTGCTCGCACCGCTCCTGCAGGATGTTGAGCAGCTTCTTGCGGCCGATGCCGACGAAGCCGTGGCCGGTGGTGCGCATGCGCCGGCCTTTGATCAGCACCTCGATGTCGTCCCAGTGGTTGAACGCGCTCTCGATGGCGTCCGCGGTTTCGACGTCCCAGGCGCGCATGTTCTCCATGGTGGCGTCGGAGAACACGACGCCCCAGCCGAAGGTATCGTAGGGGCGATTGCGCTCGACCACCGTTATCTGGTGGGCCGGGTTCTCCTTCTTCATCAGGATGCCGAAATAGAGCCCGGCCGGGCCGCCGCCGATGCAAACGATGCGCATGCTCTCGGATCCTTTCCGTCGCCCGGCGACGTCGCGACAGCGGGCAGCATAGGCGCCCGAATCTCACACATTATATGGTGCGTCTTATGCGCTGCGCACCCCTTAAAAAGGCAGCGGCGGCGCCATCAAGGCGCCGCCGCCACATCGAGTCGGGCTTTAGCCGCACGTCGCGGTTAGTTCGTAGCCCTTCTTGCAGGGCGGGTTGTCGCGCCCGGGCGGAACGAACTTGTCGAAGACCGCCTTGGAGAAGCCGAGCCGCTGCTGCACGTTGGGTATGACCTTCACCACCTTGCTGATCAGCTCGCCCTTGTCGTCCTTGACGACTTCGGTGACGAAATTCGTGCCGATCGCCTGGCGATTCTCGTCGAGCGTGATCTTTCCGTTCGGGGCGTCGAGCACGATCTTGCTCAGCGCCGCGCGGAATTTCTTGTTGTTGTCGCTGAGGTCGCCCTTGACCTCGTCGAGCGCCTTGAACATGGCGTCGGCCGAGTTGTAGTAGTTGATGGCGAGCAGCGACGGGCTGCCGAACGGATTCTTGAAATAGCCTTCTTTCGGCATCTGCTGGTAGGCCTTGACGAACGCCTGCCATTTCGGGCTCGGATCGTTGTCGGCCATGCCGCTGGCCGGCGACGGTGCCGATCAGCGACGTCCTTGGCCTTGCCCTTCGACGACAGCACGGTCTGGTCGACCATGATCGAGCCGCCGATGAGGTGGGCGTTGCCGCCGGCCTGCTGGTACTGGTTGAGGAAGTTCACGGCGTCGGCGCCGCCGAGACCGAGATAGATCGCGTCGACGTCTTCCGACAGCAGCTGCGGAATGATAGGAGGCGAAGTCCTTGGTGCCGAGCGGCACCCAGAGACGCTTGGTGATCTGGCCGCCGGCCTTGCAGTATTCGAGCGACCAGGCCCATCACCTGGGTGTAGACGAACGCGTAGTCTTCGCCGATCGTCGCGATCTTCTTGTAGTGCTTGACGTTGTAGAGCGTAGTCGCCGAGCCCTGCCTGCCATTGCGCGCCGTCCATGTTGATGCGGTAGAAAGTGGGCGACGGAGTAACCCCGGCAGACGGATCGCCATAGGTCGTCTCCAGCGCGCCGGACGCGGCGTTGATCACCGTGATCTGCGGCTGGGTCTTCGAATAATCGCGCATCGCGATGCCTTCCGCGCCCGAAAGCGGGGAGATGAGGACGTCGACCTTGTCCTGCTCGACCAGCTTCTTGGCGGCGCGGATCGCCGAGTCCGGACTGGCGTCGGTGGAACCGACGATGGTCTCGATTTCCCTGCCGGCCGGCCTTGCCGCCATGCGCCTTCACCGCGAGCTCATAGCCGCGCATGCCGTCCTCGCCGAGCACGGTGTAGGTGCCTTCGAGCGTCGCGGTTACGCCGATCTTGAGTCTTGTCGGCGGCGTTGGCCGATCCGATGCCGACAGCCGCGGTCAACGTCGACCGCGGCCGCTAATCCAATAGCCTTCTGCATGAGGTTCCCTCCTTGATCCGAGCGCCGTCGACGGTCGTCGTTTGCCGGCCGAATGCGCTTGCGCGTTTCTTCGGGGCGCGACCGTCGCCCCCCACTGGCCGACCGGCAAAACCGTAGCAGCGCGCGGCACCGATGCCACAAGCCCGCATCGCCGTCGACGGCGGGTCGCGGGGCCGTGTCTGCCAGTCTGATTCTTTGATGGCTGGGCGTCAACGAGCGGCGGGCGACACCACCGCCGCGAGCGCGCGCGCCACTTGTCAATTAGGCCCTGCGGGCGTTTAATCCCACAAATAAAACAACAACGTGCGGCGTGGAGAGAACGTTGGGAGAGAGCGTATGAGTACCGCCTTGGCGGTCTGTCACGGCTCGTTTGGCCGGGTGACGGTGTACCAGCTCGACCGACCGATGCGCACGCACGCTCATCGCGAAGGCCATTTGACCTTTCACCTCGGCGGCCCGCCGGCGATCGTCACCATCGACGAGGTTCCGCACCGCGTCGATCAAACCGCGGGCGTCGCGATAAACCCTTGGCAGCCGCACTCTTTTCACCCTTATCCCGGCGACAGGCTCTCGGTCTTTCTGGTCGCCTATATCTCCGACCGCTGGCTCGACCGCGATCAGGAGGGCCGCGGCAGCCTCCGCTTCGGCGCCAACGGCATCCGGTTCGGAACGACGATCCGCGCCACCGCCTTGAACCTCGCCGACGCGCTGGTCACCGGCGCGAATTATCGGATCGTCGATCGCGCCTTGAACGAGCTGTTCGACGCGTGTTTTGACGATTCCTGGGCACACCGCGGCCGCTCCAACCTGCGCGTGCGGCCGCAGGCTCCTATCGACTTTCGCGTTCGCAAGTCGCTGCGGCTCCTGAATGACGGCCTGCCGCAGGGCATCGAACTCGGCGACGTGGCGCGCGACGTCGGCCTTTCGCGTCCGCATTTCTTCAAGCTGTTTCGCGAGAACACCGGGCTCACGCCGGCGCTCTACGCCAACACCATGCGCGTCGAGCGCGCGCTCGACCGGCTGATGAGTTCGCAGACGTCGATCACCGATATCGGCTATCGAGCTCGGCTTTTCCTCGCAGAGCCATTTCACCCATTTCTTTTCCGCCCATGTCGGGATTGCGCCGACGCTTTACCGGACCATCGCGCGTGTCGTAAGCGAATAGGGCATGATCCCGCTCAGGCGGCGACCGGCTGGTGACGGGGTCATGCCCACAACGACATTTGGAGCGCGGCTCCGGGGCCGCGGTCCGGTGGGCGCGAAAATCAGACTATCGAGCATGTCGTGGCGCCACTGCTTCGGTAGTTTCTCGGCAAATTCGGAGGGCGGGAGGTGACGACGGCTTTTGGCGATGACGGGCGGACCCAGGGCGCTGGCCGCGGCGACGCGCTTGCCCGCTGGATCGGCCACCATCCCGTCGCCGCGCTCGTCATCGCCGTCGTCGTCATCTTCGCGCTCTGGCTCATTCTCGCGCCGTGGCCGGCGGGGTTCGAGGAGCGTGTTCGGCAAGAAGCTGTTGTTCGTCAACGCGCTGTTCAACGGCATCACGCTCGGCGGGCTCTATTTTCTCGTCGCGTCAGGCTTCACGCTGATCTTCGGCTTGATGCGCAACGTCAATCTCGCGCATGGCTCGCTCTATCTGTTCGGCGGTTATATGGGCTACGAGGCCGGACAGTGGACCGGCTCGTGGCTGTTCAGCTACGTCGTCGCCTTTATTTGCTGCGCCGTCGTCGGCGTCGCCATGCAGTTCCTGATCTTCCGCCGCATGGAGGGCCAGGATCTGCGCCAGACGCTGGTCACGCTCGGCCTCTCGATCGTCTTCTCCGACCTGATGGTCTGGGTCTGGGGCGGCAACGCCATCCAGATCGACACCCCGGACTATCTGGCGGGTCCGGTGCCGACCCCGATCGTCGTCGCCGTCAAATCGAGCGGCGAAACCGTTTTCTTGCAATATCCGCGCGTACGGCTGGTCATTTTCGCCGCCGCGGTCGTCATCGGGGTCGGCATGTGGCTCGCGCTCACTCGCACGCGCATCGGCGTCATGATCCGCGCCGGGGTCGACGACCGCGACATGCTCTCGGTGCTCGGCTACCGGGTGCAGCTTGCTGTTCGTCATCGTGTTCGCGTTCGGCGCCGGGCTCGCCGGGATGGCCGGCATCGTCGGCGGCACCTTCCAATCGATCTCGCTCGGCGAGGACTCGCACTTTTCTGCTGGCTTCGCTGGTGGTGGTCATCGTCGGCGGCATGGGATCGATACCGGGCGCGGCGCTCGGTGCGCTCATCATCGGCTGCGCCGAACAAATCGGCGCAGTCTACTTCCAGAACTACGCGACCGTGTTGACCTTTCTGATCATGGTCATCGTGCTCGCCATTCGCCCGCAAGGCCTGTTGGGAAGACGCTGATGGCGCTGGCTGCAAACCACCGGACCAGCCCCGCTCTCCGTGTCAGGCGACGAGCGCAGCGGGGCGTTGTCACGTTGGGTCTCGCAGCACGCGCCGATTCTGATCCTGGGCGTCGTGCTGGTGCATCCTCCCGGCGGTCGCCGGCGATTTCATTCTCGTCCAGGTCGTCGGCTGGGCGCTGATCCTCGGCATGATCGCGCTGTCGCTGATGTTCCTCGCCGGCTATGGCGGCATGGTCAGCCTGGCGCAGATGACCGTGGCCGGCGTCGCCGGCTACATGATCGCGGTGTTCGGCGCGAGTTCGCTTCCCGCCATCAGCCTGTTCTGGCCGTGGTGGGTGGCGGCGCCGCTGGCGATCGCGATCGCCGTCGCCTTCGGCACATTTGCCGGCGCGCTCTCCGCCCGCACCGAAGGCATCTATACGATCATGATCACGCTGGCGATCGCGGCGGCGTTCTTCTATCTGACCCTGCAGAACTGGCCGATCTTCAACGGCTTCAACGGCTTCACGACGATTCCGGCGCCGCAATTCTTCGGCATCAACTGGAAGGACCCGATCCCGCTTTATTACATGATCCTGTTTTTCGCCGCGCTCAGCTACGTCGCGGTCGTCTATATCTCCCGGGCGCCGTTCGGCCTCGCGCTGCAGGGCGTGCGCGACAATCCGCGCCGCATGGAGGCGATCGGCTACAACGTCACCGCTCACCGCGTCGCCGCGTACGCCGTCGCGGCGCTGATCGCGGCGATCGGCGGAATCCTGCTGGTATGGCAGAACAATCAGATCTCGCCCTTCTCGGTCGGCGTTGACGTGGTGATCAACATTCTCATCATCGCGGTCGTCGGCGGGCTCGGCCACCCGATCGGGCCGTTTATCGGCGCGCTCATCTACGTGATCCTGCGCACCTTCGCACTCGACGCGCTGGTCTCGGTCGGGCTGGACGGACGCCGCTTCCAGACCATCATCGGGCTCGGCTTTCTCATCATAGTGCTGTTTTCGCCCGATGGAGTGATTGGCATCTGGCAGCGTGTGTCGACGCGAATGCGCGCGACTGACGGGAGGAACGGCCGTTGAGCACGATCGCCGAACGGATGACCGCGGCCGGCACCGGCAACGCCATCGAGTTGCGCGGGGTGAGCCGCCTGTTCGGTGCGCTGAGCGCCTTGACCGACATCACGCTCAATGTGCGGCCCGGCGAGCGCCGCGCCGTGCTCGGCTCGAACGGCGCCGGCAAGACCACGCTCCTGAATTGCGTGACCGGCGATTTTCCGCCGACCGCGGGCACGGTGCGGTTCTTCGGCGAGGACGTGACCATGCTGCCGCCGCACGAGCGCATCCGCCGCGGGCTGCGCCGCACCTACCAGATTTCGCTCCTGTTCCAGCGGCTCACCGTGCGCGAGAACGTCTATCTCGCCTGCCGCGGCGTCTCGCGCGGCCGCTTCTCCTTCATCCGCACGCGCGCGAGCGACGCGATCATGCAATC
This sequence comes from uncultured Alphaproteobacteria bacterium, assembly GCA_963695665.1. Taxonomy (GTDB): domain Bacteria; phylum Pseudomonadota; class Alphaproteobacteria; order Rhizobiales; family Xanthobacteraceae; genus BOG-931. The sequence goes on along the minus strand of CAVOHL010000033.1, from coordinate 32,134 downwards.
GGTCGCCGACCTCATCTCGCTCGTTCACCTTGAGTCGGTCATCGACCGCCTGGTCGGGGAATTGGCGCACGGCCAGCAGCGGCAGCTCGAAATCGCGCTGGCGCTCGCCGGCGCGCCGCGCTTCATCCTGTTCGACGAACCGGCAGCCGGGCTGTCGCCGAACGAGCGCGGCGATCTGGTGGCGATCCTCACCGCGCTTCCCGCGCATATCGGCTACATCATCATCGAACACGACATGGACGTCGCGCTGCGCGTCGTCGAAAGCGTCACGATGATGCACAATGGCCGCATCTTCAAGGAAGGCGCGCCGCACGAGATCGAGGCGGATCCCGAGGTGCAGGAATTGTATCTGGGTGGCGTCCATGCCTGACCGTCGCCCCGCCAACCTCCTGGAGATCAAAGGCCTCAACGTCTATTACGGCCGCAGCCACGCGCTGCAGGGCGTCGACCTGAAGCTCGAGCACGGCGTCCTCTCGCTCGTCGGCCGCAACGGCATGGGCAAGACCACGCTGTGCAAGGCGATCGTCGGCCTCATGCCGGTCGCGAGCGGCTCGATCCGTTTCCTCGGCGAGGAGCTCGTCGGCCGCAGCCCGGCCGAGATCGCGCGGCTCGGCCTTGCCTACGTTCCGCAGGGCCGGCGCCTGTGGCCTTCGCTCACCGTCGACGAGCATCTGCGCCTCGCCGCCGGCAACGGCAAGTCGCAATGGACGATCCCGCGCGTCTACGAAGCGTTTCCGCGTCTCGCCGAACGGCGCACCAATCGCGGCAATCAGCTCTCGGGCGGCGAGCAGCAGATGCTCGCCATTGCGCGCGCCTTCCTGCTCAACCCGCGGCTCCTCATCATGGACGAGCCGACCGAGGGCCTGGCGCCGGTCATCGTCGAGCGGGTCGAAGAGATTCTGCTCAATCTCGGCGAAGAGGGCGACATCGGCGTGCTCGTCGTCGAGCAGAACATCGGGGTCGCGACCGCGGTCGCCGACAACGTCGCGATCATGATCAACGGCCGGGTCAACCGGATCATGGACGCGGCGCGGCTCGCGGCCGACCGCGAACTGCAACAGCGCCTGCTTGGCGTCGGCCAGCACGGCGAGGCGGAGCCGGTCGAAGAGGATGCGCCGAGGCGCAGCCCGAGGAGAACGGGCGTCGTCCCGCCAAGGCGCGCGGCCCGGTCCGCGTTTACCTGTCAAATCCGGGGACGCCGACGCGCTGGTCGCAGCCGGTGCCGGTGACCCAGATCGAAACCGCCGCGCGCACGCACACCATCGCGCCCGAACCGGCCGCGACGGCCACGGCGCCGGCAATCGATCTGCGGCCGATGCATCGCGGCGGCGCGGCGCCGGTGATCGTTGCCGGAACGCTCGACACCAAAGGCGCGGAGCTGCGCTTCATTCGCGATCAGATCGCCGCCGGCGGCGTGCGCGTCATCCTGGTCGATCTTTCCACCTCCGGCGGGCCCGTCGCCGGCGGACGTGCCGCCGCACCACGTCGCCACCTATTATCGCGGCGGGCCCAACGCGGTCTTCACCGGCGAACGCGGCGCCGCCATCACCGCGATGGCGGAAGCCTTCGAGGCCTGGATCCGGCGGCAGGAACCGGTCGGCGGCCTCATTTCCGCGGGCGGATCGGGCGGCAGCTCGCTGGTCGCGCCGGCGATGCGGGCGCTGCCGATCGGCGTGCCCAAGGTCCTGATCTCCTCGGTCGCCTCGGGCAATGTCGCGCCTTATGTCGGCCCCTCCGACATCATGATGCTTTATTCCGTGACCGACGTCGCCGGCCTCAACTCGGTGTCGCGCCAGGTTCTCGCCAATGGGGCGGCGGCGATGGTCGGCATGGTGAAAGCGCGCGCCGCCGGCGCCGAGCGCGAGCGCGGTCCGGCGCGCCGCGGTGACGGCAAGCCGGCGATCGGTCTGACCATGTTCGGCGTGACCACGCCTTGCGTCGACGCGATCGTCGACGCGCTCGAAGCCGACTTCGAGTGCCTGGTTTTCCACGCCACCGGCGTCGGCGGGCAATCGATGGAGAAGCTCGTCGATTCCGGCGACGCTTTCCGGCGTGATCGACATCACCACGACCGAGGTCTGCGATCTCCTGTGCGGCGGCGTGTTGCCGGCGACCGAAGATCGCTTCGGCGCGATCGCACGCACGAAACTTCCCTATGTCGGCTCGTGCGGCGCGCTCGACATGGTGAATTTCGGGCCGATGGACAGCGTGCCCGAGCGCTATCGCGGCCGCACGCTGCAGGTCCACAATCCGACCGTCACCCTGATGCGCACGACGCCGGAGGAGAACGTCCGGATCGGACGCTGGATCGGCGAGCGGCTCAATCTCATGGACGGTCCGGTGCGCTTCTTCCTGCCCGAAGGCGGCGTGTCGGCGCTCGACGCGCCCGGCCGGCCGTTCTCCGATCCGAACGCCGACGAAGAGCTGTTCCGGTCGCTGGAGGCGACCGTGCGGCAAACCGGATCGCGCCGGCTGATCCGGCTGCCGCTGCACATCAACGATCCGCAATTTTCGGCGGAGATCGCCGCCGAATTCCGCCGCCTGTTCGGCGGCCGCCTCACCCGCCGTCGAGCGAGAGGATAGCGGCATGCCGCGCATCCCGCGCTCCAACATCCTGTCCCGCTTCCACGCCATGAGCGCGCGCGGCGAGCCGATCATCGGCGCCGGCGCCGGCACCGGCCTTTCGGCCAAGGGCGAAGAGGCCGGCGGCGCCGATCTCATCGTCATCTACAATTCCGGCCGCTACCGCATGGCCGGTCGCGGCTCGCTCGCCGGCATGATGCCCTTCGGCGACGCCAACGGCATCGTCGTCGACATGGCGCGCGAGGTGCTGCCGGTCGTCGCCCGCACGCCGGTCCTCGCCGGCGTCTGCGGCACCGACCCGTTCCGCGAGATGGATCTGTTCCTGGACGAGGTCGCGCGGCTCGGCTTCAGCGGCGTGCAGAACTTCCCGACCGTCGGGCTGATCGACGGCCGCTTCCGCGCCGGTCTCGAAGAGACCGGCATGGGCTACGGCCGCGAAGTCGAGATGATCGCCAAGGCGCGCGCCCGCGATCTTCTGACCACGCCGTACGTCTTCGATCCGGCGGAGGCGGCGGCGATGGCGCGCGCCGGCGCCGATGTCCTCGTCTGTCATTTCGGCCTCACCGTCGGCGGTTCGATCGGCGCGGCGACCTCGATCAAGCTGGAAGATTGCCCGGCGCTGACCGACGCCATGGCCGAGGCGGCGCTGGCGGTGAACCGCGACGTCTTTATCCTGGTGCATGGCGGCCCGATCGCCGAGCCGGCCGACGCCGAGTATGTCCTCGCGCGCGCCCGCCACTGCCACGGCTTCTACGGTGCGTCGTCGATGGAGCGCCTGCCGGTCGAGCGCGCTGCTTTCCGGCCAGGTTGCAAAATTCAAAGCGATCAAGAAAGCTTCAGACCAGAGCGAAGAACAGGCCCGCGTCGGACCGGACGGTCGGCGGGCGGGGAGGAACTAAGATGTCCGTCGCCATTCTCGGTAGCCTGATCATCTGGCTCATCGTCGCGGTCATCGTCATCGCGATCGTCGTCTACTTCGTCAACTGGCTCTACCGCCGCTCATCGAAGGAAGTCTCCTTCGTGCGCACCGGCCTGTTCGGCGAAAAAGTGGTCATCAACAGCGGTGCCTTCGTCCTTCCGTTCATTCACGAGGTCACCCCGGTCAACATGAACGTCCTGCGCATGCAGGTGGTGCGCAACCGGGAGAACGCGCTCATCACCAAGGACCGCATGCGCGTCGACATCGAATCGGAGTTCTACGTCCGGGTGCCGCCGACGCGCGAGGCGGTGACCATCGCCGCGGCAACGCTCGGCCGGCGCACGATGAATGTCGGCGAGCTCGATGCCCTTCTTTCCGGCAAGCTCGTCTCCGCGCTGCGCTCGGTCGCCTCCGAAATGACCATGGTGGAGATGCACGAGCGGCGCGGCGAATACGTCACCCGGGTCAAGGAATCGGCGCTCGACAGCCTCAAGCAGAACGGCCTCGAGCTCGAATCGGTCGCCATCACCGATCTCGACCAGACCGACCTCGAGTTCTTCAATCCGTCGAACCGGTTCGACGCCGAAGGCCTGACCAAGCTCATCGAGGACATCGAAGCCCGGCGCAAGCTGCGCAACGACATCGAACAGGAATCGATGATCCTCATCCGCAGCCGCAACCTCGAAGCCGAGAAGCAGGCGCTCGATATCGACCGCGAAAGCGAGACCGCGCGCCTCAATCAGGAGCGCGACATCGAGGTGCGGCGCGCCGTTCAGCGCGCCGAGCTCGCCCGCGAGCGTTCGCTGCGCGACACCGAGGCCGAGCAGGCGCAGATTGCCGCCCGCGAGGAGGTCGAGAAGACCCGCATCGGCCACGAGCGCGCGATCGCGGAAGCGCGGATCATTTCCGAGCGCGAGATTCGCGAGCGCGAGATCGAACGCGGCCGCCAGATCGACGAGGCCGAGATCGCCGCCCGCGAACGGGTGGAGCGAGCGCGCATCGCCCAGGAAGGCGTCATCACCGAGGCGCGGATCGCCCGCGAAGAGGACGATCAGCGGCGCGAGATCGAAAAGACGCGCGCCGTCGAGCACGCCGAAATCGCGGCGCGCGAGGAGACCGAGAAGGCGCGCATCGCCCAGGAACTCTCGGTGACCACGGCGCGCATCGCCAAGGACGAGGAGAACCGGCGGCTCGAGATCGAGCGCACGCGCAATCTGGAGCAGGCCGAGATCGCGGCGCGCGAGACCACCGAGCGGGCGCGCATCGCGCAGGAGCGCGTCGTCACCGACGAGCGCATCGCGCTCGAAGAAGAAATCCGCCGCCGCGAGATCGCGCGCAACCGCGCGGTCGACGAGGAGGAGATCGCCGCCGCGAAGTCCACCGAAGCCGCGCGCATCGCCCGCGAAAAGGCGCTCGCCGCCGAGCGCATCGCCTCCGAGCTTGCCACCCGCACGCTCGAGATCGAGCGCACGCGTTCGCTGGAGGAAAGCGACATCGCGGCGCGCGAAGTCATGGCCGCGGCGCGCATCCAGCAGGAGGAGCGCATCCGCGCGCTCGACATCGCCCGCAGCCGCTCCATCGAGGAGGCCGAGATCGCGGCGCGCGAGGCGGTCGAGGCCTCGCGCATCGCGCAGGAGAAGAAGATCGCCGTCGAGCGGATCGCCGCCGAGGAATTGACGCGCAGCCGCGAGATCGAGCGCATCAAGGCCATCGAGGCCGCCGAAATCGCCGCCCGCGAGTCGACCGAGATTGCGCGCATCGCGCTCGACAAGAAAATCGCCGCCGACCGCATCGGCGCCGAGCAGGAAACGCGCGGGCTGGAGATCGCCCGCAACGAAGCGATCGAGTTCGGCCGAAATCGCTTCGCGCCAGATCGTCGAGATCGGTGCGGATTCTGGAGGATCGCAAGATCTCGGCGGAGAAAATATCGCGCGACGAAGAAGTGCGTTCGCTGGAGATCGCCCGCAATCGCGCCGTCGACACCGCCGAAATCGCGGCGCGCGAAGCGGTCGAAGTAAACCGCATCGCGCAGGAGAAGCGGCTCGCCGCGGAGCGCATCGCCGCCGAGCAGGAGACCGATCGCGCGACATCGCCCGCGAGCAGGCGATCGAGGACGCCGAGATCAGGCGGCGCGAGGCCGTCGAGGCCGCGCGCATCGCGGTCGAACTTGCGCTGGAGCAGGAGCGGATCGAATCGTCGAAGACGCGCGACGTCCTCGACGTCGAGCGCCGGAAAGTCCTGGAAATCGCCGAGCAGCACCGCTCGATCGAGATCGCGGCCAAGCTCGCCGAGCGCGCCGACGCCGATCGTCGGGTGAAGGAAGCCGATATCGTCGCCGCGCAGCAAGTCGGACGCACCGACGTCGTGCGCGAGCAGATCCTCGACCTCGCCCGGCTCGAACGGCAACGCGCGGTCGAGCAATTCGAGGTCGCGCGCAGCCAGTCGCTGCAGGAAGCGCGAGATCGCTTCCCGCGAGGAGGTCGAGCGCGCGCGTATCGCCTCGGAACGGGGCATCGACGAGGCGCGGATCCTGCGCGATCGGGAGCTGCGCCAGCTCGAAATCGGCCGCGAGACCGCGGTCGAAACCGCGCGCATGGAAAGCGACATCGAAATCCAGCGCAAGTCGCGCGAGCAGTCGGCGGCGCAGGCCGACGCCGAGACGGCCCGCGCCCAGGCGGTCGAGGCCGAGGAGCGGGTCAAGACGGTGCGCGAGAGCGAGGCGGCGCGCCGCCGGCGCGCGGTCGAAGTGCTCATCGCCGAAAAGGAGGCCGACGAAGTGCGCATCGCGGCGGCGGCCGAACAGGTGCGCGCTGCCGTCGAGGCCGAAGCGCAGCGGGCGCTCAACGAAGCCGAGAACGTCCTCTCCGACGCGTCGCGCGCTTCGCTGTTCCGCCGCCGGCTGCTCGAGCGGATCGAGGGCATCGTGCGCGAGAGCGTCAAGCCGATGGAGAAGATCGAAGGCATCCGCATCCTCCAGGTCGACGGCCTCGGCGGCGGCGGAGGCGGCCATGGCGGGCGCAGCGCCACCGACGAGGTGATCAACTCGGCGCTGCGCTACCGCGTGCAGGCGCCGATGATCGACCAGCTCCTCGCCGAGATCGGCATCGAAGGCGGCAGTCTCTCGCGCATGCCCGGCCTCATTCGCGAGGCGCGCGACATGCAAGGGATCCGCAAGGACACGGCGCCGAAGAAGCCGCCTGAGGAAGGCGGCGGCGGGTCATCGTCCGGGCAGAGCTGACGGCAATCTTCAAGGAGCAGGGAAAGAGCGACATGGCCCGCGTCTACGTCTCGAGCGTCATCAACGGCCGCTCCGACCGCGTCTGGGCGCGGGTGCGCGATTTCAACGGCCTGCCCTCCTGGCATCCGGGAATCGCCGAAAGCCGGATCGAGAACGGCGAACCGGCGGACAAGATCGGCTGCGTGCGCGATTTCCGCCTGCGCAACGGCGACCGCATCCGCGAAAAACTTCTGGGTCTCTCGGACTTCGATCTGTTCTGCACCTACTCGATCCTCGAATCGCCGATGGGCGTCGAGAACTACGTGGCGACGCTGCGGCTCACGCCGATCACCGACGGCGACCGGACCTTCGTCGAATGGACCGCGGAGTTCGACTGCCCGGCGGAGCGCGAGGCCGAGCTGGTCTCCTCGATCGGAGGCGGCGTCTTTCAGGGCGGCTTCGACGCCTTGAAGCGCCAGTTCGGAGGATGAGGCGATGATCCGGATTGTCCGCTCGACGATCATCGACGCACCGACCGACCGCGTATGGGCGTTGCTGCGCGACTTCAACGGTCACGATCGCTGGCATCCGGCCGTCGCCAAGAGCGCGATCGAGCGCGGCCAAAGTGCCGACAAGCTCGGCTGCGTGCGCCGCTTCTTCCTGCGCGACGGCGCCGAATTGCGCGAGCGGCTGCTGACGCTCTCCGATCTCGAGCAGACTTTCAGCTATTGCCTGCTGGAGACGCCGGTTCCGCTGTTCAACTACGTCGCCCATGTGCGGCTCGCGCCGGTCACCGACGGCGATCGGACCTTCTGGGATTGGCGCTGTTCGTTCTCGACGCGCAAGGGCGAAGAAGCGGAGATGACGCGCATGGTCAGCGAGGACATCTACGAGGCGGGCTTCGCGGCGATGCGCACCCACCTCGCCGCCTCGGCAGTGGAGGGCCGCGCGTGAGCGTAACGGTCAAGACCTTCGCCAAGCTCGCCGACGCGGCCGGGGCGCTGTCGAGCGAACGCGGCGCGCGCTTTCTTGCCGGCGGCACGCTGGTCATGCGTGCGGTCAACGAGGCCGATGCGTCGATCGAAACGATCGTGCGCTCGACCGATCCGAGCTTCGTCAACGTCGCGCTCTCCTCCGGCCGGATCGAGCTTGGCGCCGGCGTCACCATGGCGGCGATCCTCGCCGAGCGCGACCTCGCTTTTCTGCATCCGGTGGCGCGCGCGGTCGGCGGTCCGGCGGTGCGCGAGGCGGCGACCGTCGGCGGCAACCTGTTCGCCCCCTCCCCTTACGGGGATTTCGCGGCGGCGCTGCTCGCGCTCGACGCGATGGTCATGCTCGCCGGCGGCTTCGGCCAGCGCGAACCGCCGCTCGAAGAATTTCTCGGGCGCCGCGAGCGCGGCTCCGTGCTCGTCGCCAGCGTCGTCTGCAAGCGTCCGGCGGCGGACGCGTTCCGGTTCGCGAAGGTCACGCGCGTCCATCCCAAAGGCATGTCGGTTCTTTCGATCGCCGCGCAACTGCCGCTCGCCAGCGGCCGGGTCGCCGGCGCGCGCATCGCCTACGACGCAATGGGCCGCACGCCGGTGCGCGCCAAAGCCGCCGAACGCGCGCTCGAAGGCCGCACGCTCGACGCCGCCGGCATCGCTCCCGCCCTTGCGGTGGCGACCGACGGAACCTCGCCGGTCGACGACGCGATCGCCAGCGCCTGGTGGCGGCGCGAAATCCTGCCCGTTCACTTGCGCCGCTTGCTCCTCGGCGCCGGCCACGCATGAGACGCCGATGAAGACGCCAGTTCAATTTCGCCTCAACGGCGATGACGTCGCCGCCTTCGTCGAGAGCGGCGCGAATTTGCTCGACGTGCTGCGCGAGTCGGTCGGCGATCTGTCGGTCAAGGGCGGCTGCTGGCAGGGCACCTGCGGCACCTGCACGGTGCTGATCGACGGCGTGCCGCGCGTTTCCTGCGTCACGCTCGCCGAGACCTGCGCCGGCAAGTCGATCGAGACCGTCGCCGGCCTGCGGCGCGGCGCCGATCTGCATCCGCTGCAAACCGCCTTCATGGAGCACTTCGCCGCCCAATGCGGCTATTGCACGCCGGGAATGCTGATGGCGGCCAAGGCGCTGCTTGATCGCAATCCCAATCCCACCCGCGAGGACGTGGTCGACGCCATCTGCGGGAATATCTGCCGCTGCACCGGCTACGAGCCGATCATCGAAGCGGTGCTCGACGCCGCGCGCGGCGATAACCGTCGCCGCGCCTGAAGGACAACACCATGCTCGAACTGCGCAAAGACATCTTCGCCGACGAACGCGACGACAATCTCAAGGAAGTCGGCCAGCCGACGCCGCGCCAGGACATGCTCGGGCACGTCACCGGCACCTCGGCCTATTACGACGACCACCGCTTCGGCAATCTCCTGCATCTGAAGATGCTGCGCAGCCCGCACGCGCACGCGCGCATCCGCTCGATCGACGATTCGGTCGCGGCGCGCGCGCCGGGGGTCAAGCGGATCATTCGCGCGGCCGATGTGCCGGTCAATCTCAACACGCTTTTGAGCCTGATCCAGTTCGGCAAGGACGACGAGCCGTCGCTCGCGACCGACGTGGTGCGCTACAAGGGCGAGCCGATCCTCGCCATCGTCGCCACCAGCGAGCGGGCGGCGCTCGAAGCGCTGGCGCTGGTTCGCGTCGCCTACGAGCCGCTGCCGGCGGTGTTCGACGTCGAGGAAGCGCTCAAGCCCGGCGCGGTGTCGGTCAACGCCGCCTATCCGAAGAACACGTTCGAGTACTACAGCAAATACGATCACCAGAAGCTGCGCTTCGGCGACGTCGACGCCGCCTTCGCGCAGGCCGACATCGTGCTCGAAGAGCGCTACCAGATGTCGCCGATCGAGCACGCGCCGACCGAGACCAACGGCTCGATCGCGGTTCCCGACACCAACGGCCGCTTCGTCGTCTACACCTCGACCCAGGCGCTGTTCTTCTCGCTCGACACCTCGGCCAAGATCAACGCGATGCAGTCGAACCAGTTGCATTTCATCGGCGGCACCGTCGGCGGCGGGTTCGGCGGCAAGGTCGATACGCTGACCGAGCCGCTATCCATCCTCGCCGCGCGGCTGACCGGCGCGCCGGTGCGCTATCGCCTCAGCCGGCACGAGGAGATGCAGTTCGGCTCGCCGCGCGGCGCCGAGCGCATCTACGTCAAGGACGGCGTCATGAGCGACGGGCGCATCATCGCCCGCAAGGTGCTCGCTTATTTCGACTGCGGCGCCTACACCCGGCTGTCGAGCTACGCCGTGGTCAAATGCGCCGCCCATATTCCCGGGCCGTACACGATCCCCAACGTCTACGCCGACGTGTTCTGCGTCTTCACCAACCGCACGCCGGCGACCGCGATGCGCGGATTCGGCGTCACCGCGCTCGACTTCGCGCTGGAATGCCAGATGGACAAGGGCGCGGTCGCGGTCGGCATGGACCCGCTCGAATACCGCATGCTCAACACCTACCGCGACGGCGACATGAAGGCGCACCGGCGCGAGGCGAAGAACTGCGCGCTGATCGAATGCGCGCAGGTCGCCGCCGAGAAGGCCAACTGGCCGCTGCGTGACGAATTCCGCCGGATGTCGTCGCGGACCGGCGGCGGCGCGCAACGCGGCGGCGACAGCGCCGACCGGACGCGCGCGCCGGCTCCGGCTCTCGCCCCCGCGCCATCGGCGCGGCCGGCGCCGGCACCGGCGACGCCGCAGCGGGTCGCCTATGAGCGGCCCGCCGCCGCGGCACCCGCGCACAACGCGCCGCCGCCACCGCCGCGCCCGCCTTCGCCGCCGCCCGCGGCCCAGCCGGCCGGATCGACGCACGGCGCGCCGCGCTTTTCTTCGGTTTTCGGCACCAGGAGGCGCTGATCATGGCCAAGCATCGCGGGCGCGGCGTCGCCACCATCAACTATCCGATCGGCATGAATCTCGGCGGCGATCCGAGCCAGGCGCTGGTGCATTCCAATCCGACCGGGAAATTCACCGTCGCCCTCTCCTCGATCGATCTCGGCCAGGGGATGAAATCGGTGACGCGGCAAATTTGCGCGGAGACGCTGGGCGTGCCGGTCGAGGACGTTTATGTCGACACCGCCGATTCCGACACCGGGCCGCATTGCATGGGCTCGTTCGCCTCGCGCGGCACGCATCGCGTCGGCAACGCGGTGATGGCGGCGGCGCGCGAGGCGCGCGCGGTGATGATGGAGGCGGCCGCCGAGGAGCTTGAGGTCGATCCGGGCGACCTCGAGACCGACGGGCGCGGCTCGATTCAGGTCAAGGGCGCACCGCACCGCTCGATCTCGGTGCGCGACGTCGCCATCGCGGCGCAGTTCAAGCAAGGAAAGACGATCTCGGGACGCGGCATTTTTCTGGTGCCGCTGTCGGACGTCAATCCGGAAACCGGCGAGATGTCGCCGGCGACCTGCTACGCCCATGCCTGCCTCATCGCCGAAGTCGAAGTCGACGACGAGACCGGCGACGTCGCCGTGCTGAAGATGACCAGCGCCTATGAGATCGGCCGCGCGATCAACCCGAAGCTGGTCGAGCAGCAGCTCGTCGGCGGCACCTGGATGGGCATGAGCCACGCGCTTTACGAGACGCCGGAGCCTTATTATCCGGACCCGCGCGAAGGACCGCGCGACTTCAACGAATATCTGATGCCCGGCCCCGGCGACATTTGTCCGCACGACATCGCCGTGCTGGAGCGCCCAGCCCCCGACGGCCCGTTCGGCGCCAAAGGGCCGGGCGAGATGTGCGCCAATCCGGTGCTGCCGGCGATCGCCAACGCGGTGTTCAATGCCGTCGGCGTGCGCATCAACGAGCTGCCGATCACGCCGGAGAGAATTCTGCGGGCGCTGAAGGCGCGGGGCGCCGCCGCCCCGGCACGCGTGCGGTAAGCGCTGATGGCGGTGCGCCGTACCATCGTCGGCATCGGCAACCCGCGCGAGCTCGAAGAGGCGCTGCGGGCCGCCTACTACCTCGCCGACGAGGAGGTCGCGACCGCTGCTTACCTCGCGCTCGCGCTCGGCAAGCCGCTCCTGCTCGAAGGCGCGCCGGGCGTCGGCAAGACCGAAGCCGCCAAGGCGATTGCCGGCGTGCTCGGCCGCACGCTCCTTCGCCTGCAATGCTACGAGGGCATCGACGCGGCGGCGGCGCTCTACGAATGGAATTTTCCGCGCCAGATGCTGGCGCTGCGGCAGGAAAGCCAAGGCACCGGCGCGCCGAGCCAAGGCGGCCACATCGACATCTATCGCGACGAATTCCTGATCGAGCGGCCGATGCTCGCCTGCCTGCGGCGCCCGGAAGAGACCGTGCTGCTGATCGACGAAATCGACCGCTCGGACCACGAGTTCGAAGCGTTCCTGCTGGAATTTCTGTCCGACTTCCAGATCTCGATCCCCGAACGCGGCACCATTCGCGCCTACGAGCGGCCGGTGGTCGTGCTGACCTCCAACCGCACCCGCGAATTGCACGAAGCGCTGCGCCGCCGCTGCGTCTATCACTGGATCGACTATCCGACGCCGGAGCGCGAGATGCGGATCATCATGATGCGCGCATCGGGCGTGAGCGAGCGCGCGGCGCGCGCCGTCGTCTCAGCCGTCGGCCGCTTGCGCCGCGAGCCGCTCGCCAAGCATCCCGGCATCGCCGAGGCGGTCGAATGGGCGGAAGCCGCGACGCTCCTCAACGAGCAGGGCGCGCGCTGGCCGGAGGCGTTCCGGCGCTCGCTTGGCGTAGTGCTCAAGGACGAGGACGATCTCATCCATATCGCGCCGAAGATCGACGCCATTCTGGTCGAGGCCGGGGCATGACGGACCCGTCCGGCCCGATCGCCCATTTCCTCGGCTTCACCGCGCTGTTGCGGCGCGCGGGCTTCGCCGTCGCGCCCGAGCAGACGATGGCCTGGCTCGCGGCGATCGACCTTCTCGGGCCGCAAGAGATCGGCGACATCCGCCGCGCCGCGCACGCCACGCTCGCACCGCAGCCGGAGCGCTTCGCCGAGTTCGACGCGCTGTTCGACGCGCACTTCCTCGGCGCGGTCGGCACTATGGTCGAAAGCGAGCCGAGCGAAGAGGAACCGCTGCGCGCCGCCGATGAGTCCTCCGTCGGTCCGGAGCCGATCTTCGGCGAGGACACGCGCGAGTTGGGCGCCAAGGCGACCGGCGCCGAGCGCCTCTCGGCGCGCCGCTTATCGCCGGGCGAGGAGGCCGAGACCTTGCGCCGCTTCGCCCGCGCTCTGCCCAGCCCGCGTGCCGCGGCGGCGCGGCTATCGCTGGCGCGGGGCGCGCGGCGGACCGGGCACCGATGCGCGGCGCATGTTCCGCGACGCCATGCGCCACGCCGGCGAGATTCATCCGCCTGCGCCGGCGCAAGCGCGATCAGCGCCAGCGCCGCATCGTCCTTCTCATCGACGTTTCCGGCTCGATGAAGGAGCGCACGCAAGCCCATCTTGCCTTCGCCCACGCGCTCGCCCGCGCCGCCGACACGGTCGAGGTGTTCACCATCGGCACGCGGCTCACCCGCATCACGCGGGCGCTGCGGCTGCGCAACCGCGAACAGGCGCTCGCCACCGCTTCGCTCCTCGTCGCCGACTGGGACGGCGGCACCCGCATCGGCGAGGCGCTCGATGCCTTTCTTGCCATCCCGCGCTTCTCGGCGCTGGCGCGCGGCGCGGCGGTCGTCGTGCTCTCCGACGGTCTCGAGCGCGGCGATCCGGCGACGATGGTCGATGCGGTCGCGCGTTTCTCCCGACTCGCCTGGCGGATCGTCTGGCTGACGCCGCTCGCCGCCGATTCCGGGTTCGAGCCGCGCACCGCCGGGCTTGCCGCGGCGCGCCCGTTCCTCGACGAGCTCGGCAATGGCGGATCGATCGAGAGCATCTGCGCGCATGTGCTTGACCTCGCCCATGTCCTTGATGGTGCCCATGTCCTTGATGGTGCCCATGTCCTTGGTGGTGCCCATGTCCTCGATCGCGCCCGCGAGAGGGCGGCATGACCGCAATCGTCGACGCCCATCACCACATCTGGCGGCGCGCCGACCTGCCATGGCTCGACGGACCGATGCAGCCGCGCATCTTCGGTCCCTATGAGCCGATCCGGCGCGATTATCCGATCAGCGAATATCTCGCCGACATTGCCGGCAGCGAGGTCACCCGCTCGGTCTACGTCCAGGCCAATTGGGCAAAGGGCGGCTTCGAGGACGAAGTCGCCTACGTGCAGCGCGCCGCCGACGAGACCGGATTCCCGCAGGGGATCGTCGGCTATGCCGATTTTCTTGCCGATGACGTGCGTCCGCAGCTCGACCGGCTGACCAAATATCGCGGCATGCGCGGTTTGCGCATGCAGCTGCATTGGCATGAAAATCCGCAATACCGGTTTGCCGCCAAGCGCGACCTCGCCCGCGATCCGACGCTGCAGCAAAACGTCACCCGCCTCGCCGACTATGGCTGGACTTTCGATCTGCAGGTCTTCGCGGAGCAGATGGACGGCGCGGCTGAGCTTGCCGCCGGCAGCCCCAAGGTGATCTTCATCCTGCAGCACGCCGGCATGCTGGAAGATCTTTCCGCCACCGGATGGGCGCGCTGGCGCGACGGCATGCGCCGCCTCGCCGCCTGCCCCAATGTGGTGTCGAAGCTTTCCGGTCTCGGCACCTTCATCCACAGCAACGATCCCGACCACATCGCCGCCATCGTGCGCGAGACCGTCGAGATTTTCGGTCCGACGCGCTGCCTGTTCGGATCGAATTTCCCGGTCGAGAAATTGTGGACGCGGTACGCCGATCTCATCGCCGCCTACCGGCGCGCGCTCGCGCCCTTGGGCGAAGCGACCGCGCGCGCGGCGCTCCACGATACGGCGGCCAGGGTTTATCGGCTCAATTGACTCGGGGTATGTAACCCCGAGCGGGGAGGAATGACATGGCGCTCGAAATCAAAATTCTCGACTACGGCGACATCGAGCTGGAATCGAGCTTCCTGGTGCTCGGTCGCGACTGCGGCCGCACGCGCCGGGTGCCGACCCTGGGCTTTCTCATCCTCGGGGGAACCTGGCCGATCGTCGTCGATACCGGCTATCGCTCCAATCAGATCATGGAGACGCTGGGGATGCGCGGTCTGCAATCGCACGAGACCATGATCGAGAATCAGCTCAAGAAGCACGGGCTCAAGCTCGGCGACGTCCGCTACGTCCTGCACACGCATCTGCATATCGATCACGCCGGCAAGGACGATCTCTTCCCGATGAACACCGCGGTGGTCGCTCAATCGGCGCGAGCTTGAATATTCGGTCTCCGGCCTGATGCATCCGCAATATCCGGCGGTCGACATCAAGCATCTGGTCGATCGCCTGCACACCAAGGGCGCGCTGCGCTTTCTCGATCTGGAGATATCCGGGCCGACCGAGCTGATGCCGGGCGTGATCTGCGAGGCGGCCGGCGGCCACACCGAAGGCTCGATGAACGTCATCGTCAAGACCGCCGAAGGCGTGGCGACGATCTGCGGCGACGTGCTCTACGACATCAACGACCAACTGGTCGAACCCTTCCACGAGATCAGCGACATGGAGCCGCGCGTCACCGGCAATCACGGCACCACCAAGCGCCAGGAGAAGGCAGCGATCAAGAAGGTCGTCGCCTCTTCGCGCTTCGTGCTGCCGGTGCACGACCGGCCGGCGCTGATCGAGGCCGGACAGGTCGTCGGCCGGCTGCAGGACGCGGTTCCCGGGCCGATCGTCCAGTCGCTGCCGAAACGGCAATGGTTCCCGGCGTAAGGAAGGGAGGCAACCGATGAGTCATTCCGCGCTGCGCCGCGAATTTTCCGATCTGATCGATCTCGACGCGCCCGTCGAACGGCTGGCGGGCGGCTTTACCTTCACCGAGGGACCGATCTGGCACCCGCGCGACCAATATCTTCTGTTCTCCGACATGCCGGCCGACGTGCGCCGCCGCTACGACGAGCGCGGCGGCGTGCGCGAAGCGATGAAGCCGTCCAACAAGTGCAACGGCATGACCTATGACGCCGATCTCGGGCTCATCGTCTGCGAGCACGCGACCTCGACGCTGGTGCGCGAGCGCGACGGCCGGCGCGAGACCATCGCTTCGCATTTCGAAGGCAAAGAGCTCAACAGTCCGAACGATGTCTGCGTGCGTTCCGACGGCTCGATCTATTTTTCCGATCCGTGGTACGGGCGCATGCCGGTCTACGGCGTCGAACGGCCGCGCCAGCTCGGCTTCCAGGGCGTCTACCGCGTGCCGCCGGGCGGCGGCCAGCCGCAGCTTCTCGTCGATCGCAACCTGTTCGATCAGCCGAACGGGTTGTGCTTTTCGCCGGACGAGCGGCAGCTCTACGTCAACGACACGGTGCGGGCGCTGATCCGCGTGTTCGACGTCAACGCCGACGGCACGCTCGGCCCCGATCGCATCTTCGCCTCCGGGCTGCGCTCCGAGCTCGAGCCGGGCGTTCCCGACGGCATGAAATGCGACAGCGCCGGCAATATCTGGGTCACGGCGCCGGGCGGCGTCTGGGTCTATTCGCGCTCCGGCGCGCTCCTCGGCAAGGTCCGGGTGCCCGAGCTCGTCGCCAATCTGCATTGGGGCAAGTCCGACTGGCGCACGCTGTTCATCTGCGCCACGCATTCGCTCTACGCGGTGCGCACCAAGATCGGCCCGCGCGCCGAGCCGTTCATGCGCGCGACTGCATCCGCCGGCTCGAGCGCCGCGGCCTCGTCGTCCGCGGCCCGGAGCGCGCCGGCGGCAAGGGCGGGCTCTCGCCTCGATCCGTCGCGCTGCGCCCTCATCATCCAGGACATGCAGAACGACGTGATGATGGACGGCGGCGCCTTCGCTTCCTCGGGCGCGCCGCAACACGCCCGCGAGCAGAACGTGGTCGAGAACATCCGCCGCCTTGCCGAAGCGTGCCGCTCGCGCGGGGTGATGATCATCCATGTCTGGTTCGTCGTCGAGCCGGGCGCGCCGGGCGTCACGCTCAACGCGCCGCTGTTCGAAGGCCTCGTCGATTCGAAGGCGATGGTGCGCGGAACCTGGGGCGCGGCGCCGGTCGCCGGCCTCGAGCCGCAGCCGGGCGACCACGTCGTCGAAAAGATCCGCATGAGCGCGTTCGAGGGAAGCCACCTCGAAATCGTGCTCAGGTCCGGCGGGCGCGACACCATCATCGACACCGGGGCGTGGACCAACATGTCGATCGAGCACACCGCCCGCACGGCGGCCGACAAGGGCTACTTCGTCGTGGTGCCGGAGGATTGCTGCTCGACGATGAACGCCGACTGGCATCGCGCGTCGGTCCAATACGCCATGACCAACGTCGCCGCGGTGACGAAATCGAGCGAAGTGATCGCCGCGCTTGGTTAGGTCGGCAGCGTCAGCCCTTCGCTGGCGAACGCTTTTTGCACCGCCCGGCGCGCGGCGAGGCGCCGCGCGTGCGCCGTCCAATGCGGAAAATCGCCTTCCATGTCGAAGGCGAGAACGGGCCCGCGGCCCCAGTTCCAGTAGACCATGAGATAGCGGATCGGCGACGGTGTAGCGCTCGCCGATCGCCCAGGGCCCCTCCCCGATCTTGGCGTCGACCGCGTGCCAGAGCTCGCGGCAGTTTTTTTCGCGGTGGCGGCCACGTCCTCGACCGCGCGCGGATCGGATGCGTAGCGCGCCGCGCGGCGGACATGGACGAAAGCGACATGAATGGTCGAGGAAAGCCAGTTGAGCCACTCGGTGCAGCGCGCCTCTTCCCGCGGCTCCCACGGCCACAGCCCGGCGGCCGGATGGCGCGCCGCGATGTAGCGCAGGATGGCCGGAGCCTCGGTGAGACTCCAATCGCCGTCGGTGAGCGCCGGCACGCGCGCCTTCGGATTGACGCGAAGGTAGTCGGCGGCTGTTCTGCTGATTGGCGGCGAGATCGACGCGCGACAGCTCGAAACGCTCGCCGACCTCCTCGAGCACGATGTGCGGGGCGAGCGAGCAGGCGCCCGGCGCATAGTAAAGCTTCATCACGCTCACACCCTCAATAAGTCGCCCGGCCGCCCGACAGGTCGAACACCGCGCCGGTGGTGAAGGAATTCTCCGCGCTCGCCAGCCAACAGATCATCGCGGCCGCTTCCTCGAGCTCGAGCATCCGGCCGCGCGGGATCTTCGAGACGATCATCGCCAGAAAGTCCGGCGCCTGGCTCATCGCCAATGTGGTCTTGGCGACCGCCGGCGTCACGCAATTGACGCCGATATTGTAGGTCGCGAGCTCCTTGCCGAGCGATTTGGTGAGCCCGATCACCCCCGCCTTCATCGCGCTGTAGGCCGGCGCTTTCGGATTGCCTTCCTTGCCGGCGATGGAGGCGAGATTGACGATCCGCCCGTAGTTCGCGGCGATCATGTGCGGCACGACCGCGCGGCAGCAGTAGAACGTGCCGATCAATCCGACATTGACCACGTCGCGGAAGGCCTCGGGCGGATATTCCCAGGTCGGCGCGTTCGGCCCGACGATCGCGGCATTGTTGATGAGAATGTCGATCTTGCCGAAATGCGCCATCGTCGCCTTGGTCGCGCCTTCGACGGCGGCAAGGTCGGCGATATCGACCGCAAGGCCCTGCGACCCGATCGCGCTTGCCGAGGCCTGCCACCGTCTTGTCGAGGAGCGCGCGGTCGCGATCCCACAGGCTCACGCGTCCGCCGCAGGCGAGGATGCGGTTCGCGGTCGCGAGACCGATGCCTTGCGCGCCGCCGGTGACGATCGCCACGCGCTCTTTCAGATCGTACTCGTTCATGGGATGCGCTTCTCAGGCATGCGGCCCCGGCCGGATTTACCGAAATGCTAGCAGCTAGCGAATGTCTCTTGGTATTTTTCTTAAGATCACGCCTTGGGCGCGGCGATCGCCGGCCGCGGCGACCTCTCCCGTCCGAAGACGCTGCGGCCGCCAGACGCATGCGATCGCGCGCTTCTCCTCGCCGATCAATCGCAACACGCTTGTCGTGATGCCCGAGGAATGCCAATCCATTCCCATCACGGCGTCAAAGATTGGAACCAGAACGGATGCGCAAACCGCCGCAGATATTCGTCCCGACCCTATTCGTGCACCGGCATTTTGCCGCGCAGAACGAAATAGGAACGCGTGTCATGCCGGCGATTTCTTCGTTGCGGAGCCGGTGAATGAAGATCCTCACCATCGGCGGCGCGACGATCGACACCATTGCGATCATCGACAGTGACCGCATCGAGCGCATGATGATGCTCAATGCCGACAGCTCGTTCTTGCTGCTGGAAGAAGGCCGCAAGACCGAAGCCGAGGAGGTCTCCACCCATCCCGGCGGCGGCGCCGTCAATGCGGCGGTCGCCATGGCGCGGCTCGACATCGACGCCGCGGTGCTTGCCAAGCTCGGCACCGATGCGCGGGCCGATGCAGTCCTGGCGCGGCTCGCGCAAGAGGGCGTGTCGAGCCGGTGGACGATGCGCGACAGCCGCGAGCCGACCGGCGCTTCCGTCTTCGTCTCCTCGCATGAGCGGGACGCCGCGATCTTCACCTTCCGCGGCGCCAACACGCTCCTCGAAGTGCAGGACCTTCGCGACGACGCCTTCGCCGTCGACGTCGTCTACATCGCCAATCTGAGCAACGAGTCGGCCGATTGCTTCCCGGCGATCGTCAGCCGCGCCAAGGCGCACGGCGCGCTGATCGCGGCCAATCCCGGGCCGCGACAGCTGTCCGCGCGCGGCCAGGCCTTTCTCGACAATCTCTCCGCGATCGACATCTTGCTGCTCAACCGGAGAGAAGCCGATCTTCTGGTGCCGAGTCTCGTCGCCCGCGCCGGCGAAGGCGGCCCGGCGCTTCCGCTCGCTCCGGGCGAGGAGGCGCCGGCGCTGGCCGCGCGCGGTCTCGCCGGCGGCGGTTTCGAGATGAGCGTTGCCGCCTACTTTCGCACGCTGGTTCGATTGGGCCCCAAATACGTGCTGGTGACCGACGGCGGGCGCGGCGCCTTCGTCGGATCGGCCGGGCAAATCCTGTTCGCGCCGGCGTTCAACTCCGCGGTCGTCGGCACCGCCGGGGCGGGAGACGCATTCGGCGCGACCTTCACCGCCTATGTGGCGCTCGGCCGCGCCATCGAGGAGGCGCTACGCGCCGCGGCGATCAATTCCGCTTCGGTGGTCGGGCACATCGACACGCAAACCGGCCTGTTGCGCAAGCAGGAACTCGATCGGCGCCTGACCAAGCCGGAACCGTGCGTTCGCAGGTGGACCGTCTAATTCGGCAACGGCTCTCCACGCGCCTATTCCTCATCCAGCACCGCGCGCACTTTGGCGGCGAGATGATTGAGCGTGAACGGCTTGCTGATCAGATGCACGCCGGAATCGAGCACGCCGCCATGGACCACCGCATTGGCGGTATAGCCGGTGGTGAACAGCACCTTCAGGCCCGGCCGGCGGCGCACCGCCTCGTCGGCGAGCTTGCGGCCGTTGATGTCCGGCATCACCACGTCGGTGAACAGCAGCTTGACGTCCGCCTCGCGGTCGAGAATGGCGAGCGCATTGGTCGCGTTCTCGCTCTCGAACACGGTGTAGCCGAGCTCGTGCAACGCTTCGGTGGTGAGCCGGCGCATCAGCGTATCGTCTTCGACGACGAGGATGATCTCACTGCGGTCGCCGGTCCGCATGGTCTCGGCGATTGCGCGTTTGATCTCCTTGGCGTCGGCGATGAGACGCGGCAGATAGATCTTCACATTGGTGCCGGCGCCGACTTCGGAATAGACCTTGATGTGTCCGCGCGACTGCTTGACGAAGCCGTAGACCTGGCTGAGGCCGAGCCCGGTGCCCTTGCCGGCTGGCTTGGTGGTGAAAAACGGATCGAACACGCGGGCCGCCACGTCCGCCGACATGCCGCTGCCGGTGTCGGTGACGGCGATCATCACGTACTGGCCCGGCTCGATTTCCGGGTTTTGCCGGCAATACGCTTCGTCCAGATAGGTGTTCGCGGTTTCGATCGTCAGCCGGCCGCCGTCCGGCATGGCATCGCGCGCGTTGATCGCGATGTTGAGGATGGCGCTCTCGAGCTGCTGCGCGTCGGCATTGATCGTCCACAACCCGCCCGCCGCGACCGTCTCGATGCGGATCTGCTCGCCGAAGGTCGAATGCAGCAGATCGGACATGTTGACGATCATCTTGTTGGCGTCGATCGGCTGCGGCGCCAGTGGCTGCTGGCGGGCAAAGGCGAGCAGGCGCTGGGTGAGCAGCGCGGCGCGCTCGGTGGCGTTGCTCGCCGCGTCGAGGAATCGCTCGATGGCGAAATCGCCCTTCTTGATCCGCCGCACGATGAGATCGAGCGAGCCGACGATCACGCCCAGCATGTTGTTGAAGTCGTGGGCGATGCCGCCGGTGAGCTGACCAAGCGCCTGCATCTTTTGCGATTGGCGCAATTGGCTCTCGACCTCCTCGCGCCGGCCTATTTGTTCGACCAGTTGCTGGTTGGCGGCCGCGAGCTGATCGCGGGCCGTGGCGAGCGCCACAACGGAGCGCCGCGTATGGCGCGCGACCAGTACGCCGAGAATGCAGATCAAAAGGAATGCGAGGGCGACCCCGGACTGAAGCAAGACGCCGGAGCGTGCCGCGTCGGCCTGCCGGCTCGTTGAGCAGCCGATCCTCCTCGGTCTGCAGCGCCGCAAGCAAGCCGAGGATTTCCTGCATCAGCCGGAAGCCCTTGTCGTCATTGACAATGGCAAGCGCCGCCTCGGGGTGGCCGGCCTGGCGCTCCTCGACGGTGGAGCGCAATTCGGCGAGCTTGTCGCCGACGAGCTGGCGCAGCCGAACGACCGCCTGACCCTGCCGCGGGTCGCCGCGCACCAGATCGGCCATCCGGTCGAGCGTTGCCGGAAGCTGCTCGACGGCCGCGGTATAAGGTTCGAGATAACTGTCGCGGCCGGTCAGCAGATACCCGCGCTGGCCGGTCTCCGCGCCCTGCACCAGGTTGAGCACCCGGCCGAGCTGCTCGCGCACCGCCAGCGAATGCTGCACCCACTGGCCGTCGCTCTTGTTGCGCGCGTCGAGCCAGAAGGCGGCCGCCATGATCACGGCCGCCAGCGCCGCGGTAACGAAGAGGCTCCGATTGAGCAGAGCGAGAGGTTTGGGGCTGGTCAGCGGGGCGCGCACGACGCTTGTGATTTTGCCGGCGCGCTGGCGTCAGCGGATGGACAATTCCCGGTGCGGGCAATCGACATGACGGTCTCAAATAGACGCAAGACACCTTACCCCACGCCGGCCGAGCCCGCCTATATCGAAAAGGCACAACTTGGACATTGTGGAAATGGAACTTTTAATGCGCATGCCTCCGGACTACGGTCGTGCGTTCGCGCGAAGACTGCAAAACGCTTGTTGAATTTTGGCCCGTAGCGCCCTGTAATGCTTTGGGCGAGGGGGCCCTATTTCATGACCGATTCCGCTCCAGGCGGTGCGTCCGCCCGCACGGTGTCGTGGGTCACGGCGACGGCGATCGTCATCGCCGACATGGTCGGCGTCGGCGTCTTCACCAGCCTCGGGTTTCAGGTCAGCGACGTCACCTCCGGCTTCTCGCTGCTCCTTGCTGTGGGTCGTCGGCGGGATCGTGGCGATATGCGGGGCGTTCTGCTACGCCGAGCTCGCGGCCATGTTTCCGCGCTCGAGCGGCGAGTACAATTTTCTGCGCCGGATCTACCACCCGGCGTTCGGGTTTGTCGCCGGCTGGCTGTCGGCGACCGTCGGCTTCGCCGCGCCGATCGCGCTCGCCGCCATGGCGTTCGGCGTCTATTTCACATCGGTCGTGCCGAACTTGCCGCCGCAGCTCTTCGGGCTGCCGATAAACTGGCAATTGCTCCTCGGCGTGGTCATGACCTGGCTCGCCGCGCTCGTGCATCTGGGCGGCGTGCGGCTTGGCGGCGCCTACCACAATGCCTGGACGGCGCTCAAACTCCTGTTCATCGCCGTATTCATCGTCGCCGGCTTCACTTTCGGCAACTTGCAACCGATTTCATTTGCGCCCGAGCGCCGCCGATCTCGCCACCGTGGTCGAGCGCGCCATTCGCCATCAGCCTCGTGTTCGTGATGTATTCCTATTCCGGCTGGAACGCCGCGACCTATATCGTCGGCGAGTTGCGCGAGCCGACCCGCAACGTACCGCGGGCGCTGTTTCTCGGCACCGGGATCGTCATCGTCCTCTATGTCGGCCCTCAACGCCGTCTTTCTCATCAGCACGCCGATGCCGGAACTGGCCGGCCAGCTCGACGTCGCCATCATCGCCGGCAGGCACATATTCGGCGAGCTCGGCGGGCGCATTGTCGGCGCGCTGATCTGCCTCGGGCTCGTATCCTCGATCAGCGCCATGACCTGGATCGGCCCGCGCGTGACCATGACCATGGGCGAGGACGTGCCGCTGCTGCGTCTGTTCGCGCGCAAGTCGAAGCACGGCGCACCGGCCGCGGCCATCGTCTTTCAGCTCCTGGTCGCGAACCTGCTGCTGTTGACCCAGAGCTTCGAAGCCGTGCTCGATTTCATCCAGTTCAGCCTCGCCTTCTGCTCGTTTTTCACCGTTCTGGGCGTGATCAAGATGCGGATGACCGACCCGCAACTGCCGCGGCCGTACCGCGCCTGGGGCTACCCGGTGACGCCGCTCGTGTTCCTCATCGTGACGCTGTTCATGATGTATTATCTTGTGGTCAACCGGCCGCTGCAGTCGCTTGCCGGCTTCGCCATGATGTTGGCCGGTCTTGGTATCTATTATATGTCCCGCCTGCTATCGAACGTCCCCTCCTCGGACCCGTCCCGGACGGTGGTTTAAGCCCGATGCCCTCGACCGACAGGTAAACTGCTGGCGGCTGCCCTAACGGCAGCCGCGCTCGCCCTCGGCATGGCGGTCGCGCGCAGCGCCGAAACGGCGACGGCGAACGACACCGCGCGTTTCCTCGCCGGACTGCCGCCGGCGGCTGATTCGCCTCTTGCCGAGCTGACCAAGGATCCCGGCTGGCAGCAGCACGCGCGCCGCTTCGATGCCATTTTCAAGCACGAAGAGGACGTCCAGCTTTCCAAGGTTCGCGCCTTTTCCAAGGAACGGTTGACCAACAAGCATCAGACGATGCTGTACATGTTCAGCGGTCCGGATTTCCTCTACGCCACTTCGTTCTTTCCCAACGCATCGACCTACGTGTTGAGCGGCCTCGAGCCGGTGGGCGAGGTGCCGCCCTTGAACGGGCTCAGGCGCGGCACGGTCGACGGTTCGCTGCAAAATCTGGAGAGTTCGCTCTATTCGCTGGTCAGCTACAGCTTCTTCATCACCAAGAACATGAAGACGCAATTGCGCTCAGGGCCGGTCTACGGAACGCTGCCGATTCTCTATGTGTTCCTGGCGCGCACCGGCAAGACGATCAAGGAGGTGAGTTTCGTCACGCTCGATCCGGACGGAAACGTGCAGACGGTGGACGAATCCGGCGACAAGACCGCGGCGACGGCCGCGGTGAGGCGCGCGGCGCAAAGCGCCGCCAGCGGCGTGAAGATCGTCTTTTCGGAGGGCGATCGCCCCAACCAGACGCTTTATTATTTCAGCACCAATCTCGCCGATGACGGCGTGAAGCGCAGCGGCTTCCTGGCTTTTTGCGACAAGCTCGGCCCCGCCGACAGCTTCATCAAGAGCGCATCCTATCTGCTGCATGGCGGCGGCTTCACCAGGGTGCGCAACTTCCTGCTCGAGCGCAGCGCGACGATCCTGCAGGACGACAGCGGCATCCCGCTCGCCTATTTCGATGCGAAGAAATGGCGGCTCGAGCCGTTCGGCCACTATGTCGGCCCCATTTCGATCTTCCCGGACTCCTATCAGGCCGCGGCTGGGGCAGCTGTTCCGCAACGCCACGCCGATCGATTTCGGCGTCGGCTATCGGTGGCGCAAGAACGAATCAAACCTGCTGCTCGCCGAAAAGACCGCGCCCGGGAGCCGGCGAGGCCGATTTAACCCCGCCCTCGCCAGCGGATCGGGACCGCCAGGGGGCCGACGGCACAATCGCCGGACGGCGCCAAAACAACGGCCGGATCGCACCGAAAACACGAGAAACACGCCGCCAAGAGGTGTCGCTTTCTCGGGATATTCCCGTTCTGTTCCCGTCCGCGGTGATCCGGTTCCCCTACCGCCTGCCAAAATAGGGACATAGTCGTCGCCGAAGCTGCGGTGTCGGTGGGCGGGGGAAAATGCCAAAACCGGTTCGGGGCGTAACGCAGCGCGTGCCGCGTAAGCCAGCCATGAGCACGGCTGGCGGCCAGCGCGTACGCCATTTCCATCAAGACCTGGAGCTGCGACGCGGGCTCGAGCCGATCGGCGCGCACCGGGTGGCAACGCGCGGACGTGCTGAGCTCCGTCGCGACCCGTACTTTGCCAGCGGCGCCGGTGAGCGAAAGATAGCGCAGCGCGGCGTGCTGGAGCGGCACCTGTTTCCGATCTCCGCCGCCTTGGTGTTCGTGGGCGCCGCCGGCTGGTGCTATCTCACCTACACTCAGATCCGTCACTCCGTCTTGCTCGCCGCGGCACCGTCCGCGGCGCATTCGTCTTACCGGGTGAACTCCACCATCGAAAAATCCGGCGTCATCACCGCGGCGACCTCGATGAACGCCGAGCGCGCGCGCCCGGCGGCTGCGGCCGGCGCGGCCGACGCCGCACCGCGGCGCACATTGGTCGCGGCGGTCGAATCCGGCGAGACCGCCGCCAACGTCGTGGCGCGCGATTGGAGCTTCTTCCAGCCGACGCCGCTTCGCGAGGCCGACCGCCGTCGCGCGCCGGCGAAGGAAGCCAAGGCCAAAGAGCCGATCCGCGTCGCCTCGCTCGACGACGCCGTGCCCTTCACCGCCATTCGCCCGGCGCCCGAGACTTCCGTCCGCGTGCCGAGCGATTTCGAGGCGAAGACAAGCCTCGTCGATTTCGAAACAGCGCCGTTCCCGTACCACGGTACGATGCCGGGATCAGGGCGGCCGTTCCTCAACGCCGGCGAAGACGGCCATCGCGGCCACGTCAATTTCCGCGGCCGTGTTCTCTGGGAAGCGCAGACCTTCAGCGACGACCGCGTGCTGCTGCACGTACCGCCCGGCTTCGACCCCACGCGCCCGGCGGTGATGGTGGTGTATTTCCACGGCCACGGCGCCAATCTGGCGCGCGACGTGCGCGACCGCCAGCGCCTGCCGGAACAGATCACGGCGGCGGGCGCCAATGCCGTGCTGGTGGCGCCGCAATTCGCCGTCGACGCCGCCGATTCAAGCGCCGGCAAGTTCTGGGAGCCGAACGGCTTCAAGCGCTTCCTCGACGAGGCGGCCGGAAAGCTCGCCAAGCTTTATGGCGATCCGCACAGCGCCAAGGCGTTCGCCAATATGCCGATCGTGATCGTCGCCTATAGCGGCGGCTTCGGTCCGACGCTGTCGGTGCTCGAGCGCGGCGGCGTGAAATCGCGCGTGCGCGGCCTGGTCCTGCTCGATGCGCTCTATGCCGGCATCGACAAGTTCGGCGATTGGATCGCCAACAACAGATCGGCGTTCTTCGTGAGCTCCTACACCCCGCACACGGCGCACCACAATGCCGATCTCGAGCGCCTGCTCGACGAACGCTCCGTGACGTATGGCTCGGAGCTCAGGCAGAACCATCTCCACGGCATGGTGACGTTCCTGCCCGCCGGCCCGATCTCGCACCGCGATTTCGTGACCCACGCCTGGGCCGACAATCCGGTCAAGGACATCCTGGCGCGAATGGACGACGTCGACACGACGATCACCACCACGGCGTCGGTCCGCGCCACCGCCTACGCGGCGCCGAATCGCTAGGGCGCCGGCACGTCAGCTTTTGCCTGTAAGCCTGTTGCGCCGCCGCGAAGGCGCGACGCCTAAGCATCTTCCTCCAAGGGCTCGAAGCGCGGTCGGAACCAGACCTGGGCGATGAAGGTGGGCACCACGGCGCTGCCGATTACGCCGGTCACCAACACCGTGTATTGCGACTGATCGATGATGTGGTTGGTCAGGCCGAACAGGGCCGAGATCGAGCCGAAGGTTAGCCCGGTCGACATCATCAATGTCGTGTACATGCCTTCGCGCGGTTCGAACGCGAAATACCGCGTCAGCGGCAGGATGCCGAAGAACTTGGTCGCCATTTTGATCGCGAGGAAGAGAGCGATCAGTCCGGCGCCGGCGAGGAGCGCATTGACCTGGATCAACGAGCCGGCCTTGAGAAAATAAAATGGGGTAAGGAACGCGAAGCAAATCGCCCGCAACCGGCGCTGGAGCTCCCTTTGTCCCATGAAAAACGGGGCGAGCGCCATGCCGATGAGGTAGGCGGGCAGGACGGCCTCGCTCTTACCGAGATTGGCGAGCCCGCCGAGAACGAACAGCACCAAGAAAAGAAACTTGATCTCGGGCTCGCTGGCGCGTCCGCCGATGCGCTTGAACAGCCAGGGAACGACCCAAGGCAGCGCGGCGATGACGGCGATCGTGACGACGACGAACAGGAGGAGATAAAGATTGTAGTTCGCAAAGACCAGACCAAGCGCCAGCACGGTCCCAATGTCATTGATGAAACACGCGGCCAGGATGATCTTGCCGAGCTCGGTGCGGTTGTAGCCGGTTTCGACCATCACCGCATAAACCACCGCGACCGAGGTCGTCGACAGCGCGATGCCGGCGATCTGCGCCTGCGGCCACGGCCAGCCGAGGCCGTAGCGCGCGAACAGCAGGCAGCCGAGATAGGGCGCGAAGAATCCCATGAGCCCAATGGTCACGCTCGACGCCAGATTTTTCTTGACGACGTGCGGATCGATGTCGGTGCCGGCGAGGAACGTCAGCACGATGGCGCCGAAGCTCGCGATGTAGTCGATCCAGGGGGTGAGCGGCAGTCCGACCGTATTGCCGGCAACGGCGCCGACGATGATCTCGAACAAGGCGGCTGAGATCGTGACCCACAGCGATGCCATGGCGGCAAGGAGCGCCAGCGCCATCCATAATGCGGACTGGAACCAGACATTTTCCATCGCCGTCGTCCTTTCGGTTCGTGCCGGTGGGCACAAAAAAACCCGCTGTCCGGCGGGTCGCGAAAGGCTCCCACCGCACGCGTAATGCGGCAGGGGTCATCAGCTCTGCGAGCGGTTTCGGGGAACCCCATCCCCATCAGATCGACGGATCAGTGGTATACTCTAATTCGGCGGCGTTTCAACCGGTGCCGATCGCATCGGCTTCGGCGGCTGCCTCGGCAGGGCCGGTTCCGGCAAAATCGTCCCGAAATCGCGGCCGCCCGGCGCGGCGAGCTTGACGATGCACAGCGAGATTACATCCGAGACAAGCGAAAACAGCGCGAAGCTGGACCTCGCGCTGTTTCATTATAGGAACACCGGCAGCGCGAGCGCGCAACGTCACCGCATTGCGTTCAACCAGTCGTCGACGTCCTTGCGCACCATGTCCTTGGCCTGACCATAGCGCTGCTGGATCTTCCCTTCGAACTGATCGCGCTTGCCGTCGATTTGATTGAGGTCGTCGTCGGTGAGCTGGCCCCACTTCTCTTTGATCTTTCCTTTGGTTTGCTTCCAATTTCCCTCGATACGGTCCCAGTCCATTGTCAACTCCTTCAAAGCTTGTGGTGTCCGATGCCAACGTGGGACACGCTCAATCGTTCCATCCGCACGCGCAGCTGTCGCCGCGCAGCGCCGCGGCTACTTCTTCCTGGGAACCCGCTTGCCTTCCTTGCGCGCCTTGGACAAACCGATCGCGATCGCCTGCTCGCGGCTTTTCACCTTGCCGCCTTTGCCACCCTTGCCGCTTCTGGCGGTGCCGCGTTTGTAACGGCGCATTTCGCTTTCAACATCCTTGCTCGCTCCGGGGGAATATTTTCGTGTCCTTCTCTGGGCCATGGAATCCTCCTGACCAACGGTTCCGTTTCAACAACTTTGCTGCCTGACTGCGCCGCGATCAGCGCCGCACCCTCGCCGAGATCAAATTCCCACCGTGATGAAAGTTCCCGCGATTACGGCCGACGTAAGCTATCCGCGCAGGAATTCGAGAAGCAGTCTGGTCACTTCCTCCGGCTGCTCCTGCTGCACCCAATGTCCGGCACCCTCGACCAGGTGCGCGCCGCGCCATTGGGTACAGGCGCTCCGCTGCATCCTCTCAAACGCGCCGGGATTCTGGTAAACGCCCCAATCGCTCTTGCCGGAGATGAAACAGGCCGGCACGTCGATCGTGCGGCCGGAATAGGTTTCGAGCTCGGCGGTAAATTTGCCGCCCGTGCAGCGATACCATTGCAGCGCCCCCTGAAACCCGGTGCGCTCGAATTCGGCCGCGTACGCGGCGAGCTCATTGTCGGGAAGCCATCTGTTGGCGGCGATCTCGGCCGCGGACGGCATTTCCGCCGCGACGGTTTCCGCCATGCCCATGTGGAGATCCATAATGTAAAAGTCGGCATCTTGGCCAGTTCGTCCGCAGTGAACGAGGCGAGCTTGAACGGTTTGTTCTGCTTCCAGTCGGCGCTCTTGAAATGATAATAGGCGCGCAGGAACGCGTGGATGCCCTGCGGGGCTCTGCGCATATTGTCGTCGGCCTCGCGTGTTCCGTAATATCTTTGATAATGCTTCCGCGGGCGCGGCAGCTTTGCGAGGTCTTCGAATACTTTGTCGAGCGCCGGAGCCGCCGCAGCAGCCGGCGCCGCCTCCTCCGCGGTATTAAAAGGCAGCGGCGGCGGTCCCCCGAACGGGGCGCTCATCAGCACGACCGAGCGAAACACGTCCGGCCGCAACAGGGTGCAATAGGCGGCAACGGGCGAACCGAAATCGTGTCCGACCACGGCCGCGGCCGAGCGATGGCCGAGCGCCGAGACAAGCCCCAGTGCATCCCGGCACGAGGTTGGAGGGCGAAACGAAGCGATGTCGCCCTACGAATGCGCTGTCCCAGCGGCGGTACGCCGAGAAGCCCCTTTGATCCGGGCCGACGATGTGATAGCCCGCCGCCGCCAGCGGCAGCACGACCGCCGAGCGACAGCCAGCTCCGGGAAGCCGTGGAGAAGCACGACCAGGGCCGGCCTTCGCCTCGAAGCCGCCTCCAGCACGTGCATCGCGAGCCGTTGATGTCGTCGACGACGTGGGAGCGGTTGCCGGGGCAAGCGTTCGAATGACCGTAGATGGGGTCGGAGCCTGCAGGCATCTGTGCGCAGATGGACTGGGAAGTCGCGCCACGTTCCGGTGTGGTCGGTGGCACCAGCGAGTCGTCACGATAGACCGCCGGCAAAGACCTATGGGCGCGAAGAAGGAAGCCCGGCACCGAATGCGCCCCGCCGAAACTAATCGGCGAACGTGTCGCCGCCACTCGGCGAGACTTCGGAAGCACGACAATGCATTTCCTCGCGACGTGTTCCCGACCGCGGCGAACAAAAGGAAGGCCCCATCCAGGTGGTCTCCTCATCGGTCAGGCCGTCTTTGATGACGAACTTGATGACGATTTGGATAGTTGGATCACAAGCTCCCCAGCTGCGTGCTTCCTTTTGGAGTGCCTGCGCGTCTGGTTTCTCGATTTCAGCGCCCCGCGAGGGGCTTGCCTCTACTCTCATTATTGCGTGCCGTGGGATGTGCCGTTCCATTGCAAACGGTCCCCCTTCGAGTTTGCCTTCAGCAGCTCCCGCAACCGACCCAGTCTACCCCGCCAACCGCTAGCTAGTTGTCGAGCGCGCGCCCGATATTAAATTCCGAAATGCACCGATTTCATTTCACCGCCTTGATCGCGACCCGATGATGCCCGCGACCTGCCCGATTTGTGCGCCGATTCGACGCGCTTGATCTCCCGCTTCACCGCGCTCGCGCGGCCGCATGGATCCGCGATTTACCAATCCTTGCGGATCGACCACATTCTGCGCAAGGCTTCCATTCCCCTAGGACAAAGCTTTCCTTTTCCTGCATTGCTGGTGAAGACGCGGCGAGGCCCTTGGGGACCATCAACCATGAAAAACAATGCGCTGCCGGCGCTAGTCTTTGTTGTTGCCTTGTGGCCGCTCATGGTGACCGCGACGACATTCATCACGACGGGCACCATCGCGCCTATCACCACGCGTCCGTTGAAACGCATCCGCAGATCAGCTGCGAAATGGTGCGCTCATACGTTGCGCAGGTCGGCGTAGCACAGGCTCGGGCGATAGCTCAGGCCAATGGGATGACATCGTCGGACGAACAAAGAGCCAGGCGCTGCCTCGCACATCGATGATGCGCCGATTTGCGCGCACCATGTGGTGCCGATTGCAGCGGCGCCGATTTCAATAAAACGAGTAAAATCCGAGCATGGCTCTAGCGGCTGTTAGAGCCGCCGAGCCACGTGGTTCACTCAGAGGGGCTGTCGCCATCCGTTAGGGCGCGGCCGCACTTGAGGAGCGGGCGCATCACGCAATTGCTGAAATCCGATGAAGAGCGGCGTGGAGCGTTGCCGCCACCTCTACCATATCGCCAAGGTGCAGAGCCTGGCCCGGCAGTGAGCCGCGCGCGTGCCGGGTTCTCCGACATTTCCGACACCGGCGTACGGCTTCAGATGACCTCGGGTTCCGAAGCGCCGAGTCAATTCTGATTGGTCTTTCTGATAGACATCGTCGAGAGATGCAAGGTGATCTGGCGCCGCCACCATGAGCTTGGCGCCACGTTCATTAGTTGAGAGAAGAGTAGTGGCCTATAGCCGCCTTATAGTAACCAAGCCTGTTCGCCTTCGGGATTCGCAGCGAAGGGGCCATGGGCGGCGGCGGACATGGCGTCCCCGGCACACCGGCCGTACATCGCGAACCTTTTGTGCTAATTTCCAGCAGGGTTCACCGGGAGCGGCTTAAACGCCGCCGGAGGGGGGTATGCTGTGCAATTTGTTGGGGATGATTGTTAAGTTGCCCGTTGGTGAGTCTGGATATGTTGAAAACTCTCGGTCGCTTATGAAGATGCTCTGCGCGCGCTACAGCTTTCCAGCCGAACCGATCCCATAACGACGGTCATCGCCCAACGGATTATCGAAACCCGCCAAAACCGGCGCGGGCTGGGACCCTGCTGAACTGTGCGCATTGGCAATTAAGGACCTCCGGGTTCCGTAAAACCTCGTGGAACGGCTGCGCATTGTTGCCGTTGGCCCGCCCGTCACCCGGCTCTCTAAGTCCAATGGATCTCATGGCGGATCACAAACGGGTCGAGCCTTTCGTGAACCTGGCGCGCAACCGCCTCGCGTGACCCGATGGGTACGCCGGGTATCGTCAACGCTTGCCAAACTGCCATGCGTGTCGTGGGCGCCGACGCCGACTTCAAAGCGCAGGCCTTGCGCGATCAGCGGGCTCAAGCTCTGCGTGAACACCCGTTGCGCCGCATCCCAGCG
Source organism: uncultured Alphaproteobacteria bacterium (assembly GCA_963695665.1). Lineage (GTDB taxonomy): Bacteria > Pseudomonadota > Alphaproteobacteria > Rhizobiales > Xanthobacteraceae > BOG-931. The sequence continues at coordinate 56 of CAVOHL010000033.1, read as the reverse complement.
CAGTTGCGGCTTGAACACCTTGCCGACGCCGGTCAACGGCATCGGATCGATCAAGA
>CAVOHL010000032.1:0-9065 GCA_963695665.1 uncultured Alphaproteobacteria bacterium | reverse complement strand
GAAGCGAGGAGCCGATCTTCACCGACGATGCGGCGGAAGTCGGAGCGTGGGCGTTTTCATGACCGGCGATGTACCCGAACAGCGGTCGTTATAGCTCGACTTCGTGCTCGAGTTTCGCCTTGTTCTCGAGGCAGTAATAGCCGGACAGGCGGCTCGACCAGCTTGCGGCGCTTCCAGTCGTTGAGGATGCGGCTCACATTCTCGCGGGCGATTCCGGCCATGGCGGCAAGGTCGCTCTGCCCGATCTTCTGGTGGATGACGATGCGCCCGCTCCGACGTCCTGGCCGAACTCTTGCGCAAGCTCGAGCAGGATGCGGGCGACGCGGCCGCGCAGCGGCAGGAAGCTTTCGGCCGCGACCACGGTGTCGGTTTCCCGCAGCCGCGCGGCGAGAAGCGCCACCAGCGATTTGTAGACTTCCGGCTGTCTCTTGGCGAACTCCTCGAACGCGGCGCGGCTGAGGAAGCTCAAAGATGCGCTGCGCACCGCCATGACCGACGCCGAACGCGGCCGTCCGTCGATGATCGACAGCTCGCCGACAATGGCGCCGGCGCCGAGAAAGGCGAGGATACGCTCGCTGCCGGAGCGCGAAACCATCATCACCTTGAGCAAGCCTTCGTCGATGCGATAGCAGCCGTCGCCGGGATCGCCGGCGAGGAAAAGCACCTCGTCAGCGGCGAGCCGCAGCGGCTTGGCGCTGGCAAACAAGTTCGTCGTCAGATGCTCGGGCAATCCCGACAGCAGGCTTGGACCCGAACGAACGCTTTTCAATAGAGAGCCCATTCGCCCCCCTCGGCTTGAGCCCGCTCGCTTTATACCACAGGCATTGTGCGCTCGGCATCCCGAGGCTCCCGGATTTGCTGCCGTCGCGACTGGGTCGATGACTTACTCACGAATTGGACGATCACCAGACTGGTCGAACGATCACCAGACGCTGCGACAGCACAATGACGACATGTTGGCAGAGATGGTCTGCTGCCAAGGAACCGTCCACTGCGTGCGAGGAAGAGCTTGCAATAAAAGCCCGCCCGGACATCGGGTCCGGGCGGGGAAGTCTGACCCTGCTAAGGGCCATGGGGGTGTTTGGGGACCGAATTCACCCCTTGGCGGTCGCCGCGTCCCGGCGGGGGGGCGGTCGGGGGGATGCGCGGAACGCGATCGACCGATCCATTTCGTTGATCGAACCTAAGTCCGCGGCAGCCAAGGCGAAGTGACCGCAATCACAGAAGGTCACTTTCGCAGTGAGCCTCGCATGCGCCGTGGATGAGTTCGACGCCGCGCGCGCCGATCGTCGCGCGCATGGCGGTTCGGCGCGCGCGTTGATCGGAACTGACTGAAAGCGCGCTATGCCAGCGGCGTGCGCACCTTGACGCCGGCGCGGGCTTCGATCGGCTGCACGACCGCCGTGATGTCCTGGTCCGCGCCGAGCTCGTCGCAAGTGAGCTGGAAAAGCCGCGCGACGGCCTCGATCACGTCCATCGGCACGCCGAGCGTCTTCGCCTCGGCGAGGCAGAGCTTCACGTCCTTCATCATCAGCCCGGCGGTGAAGCCGAGATCGAACGTGCCCGGCAGCACCGCCCTGGTGAATTTATCCTCGGTCGCGGTGTTGCGCCCGGTGCCGGCGTTGATCACCTCGAGCATGATGCGCGGATCGAGGCCGGCCTTCACGCCCATCACCATCGCTTCCGCCGTCGCCGCCATTGCGGTCGCCGAAAGCACGTTGTTGGCGAGCTTCATCGTCTGTCCGGCGCCGGGCCGCTCGCTGATGAAGAAGACCTTGCCGATCGCTTTCAGTGCCGGCTCGACGGCCGCGATGTCGCTGCGCGGGCCGGACGCCATCACCGCGAGCGTGCCTTTTTCGGCGCCTTTGACGCCGCCGCTGACCGGGCTGTCGATCTGCACGATGTTGCGCGCCGCGAGCAGCTTGAAGATGCGCTGCGCCATCACCGAGCCGGTGGTCGAGAGGTCGACGAAACGGCGCACGCGCTTGCCTTCGATCACGCCGCGCGGGCCGGTCGCGACCGCGAGCACGATGTCCGGCGTCGGCAGGCTGGCCATCACCGTTTCGGCCGCGTCGGCGACTTCGGCCGGCGAGCGCGCCGCGCTCGCGCCCTGCGCGGTGAGATTGCCGATCGCCTCCTGGCGCGTGTCGTAGACGACGACGCGGTGGCCGGCTTCTACCAAACGTCGCGCCATGTGCGCGCCCATATTGCCGAGGCCGATGAAGCCGATGTCCATCGCAAATCCCCTCAAGTTATTTCGCGGCGACGGGAGCGGCCATGAATTCCGCGCGCACGCTTGCGGTGTGCTGGCCGAGCGCCGGGACCGGACCATAGTGCCGCGAGCCGCGAGCGCTGCTTGGCCGGCGCCGGATAGGACACCGTCCCGCTCGGCGTTCCAACGGTGATGCGGCGCAGATGCGGATGGCGCGCGAGCTCAGCCGTATCGTTCACCCGGGCGAAGGCAATATCGGCGGCAGCGAGCTGTTGCGTCAGCCGGGCGGCGTCGAGCGTGCTGGAAATGGCGGCAATCCTGCGATCCACCTCGGCACGATGCCGCACGCGGTCGCGATTGGTGGCGAAGTCGGGATTGGCGGCGAGACCGGCATCGCCCAGGACCTTCTCCGCCAGCACCCGCCATTCGCGATCGTTCTGCACGCCGATGAGGATCTCGGCGCCGTCGCGGGTCGGAAAAGCTCCATAGGGCGCGATCGAGGCGTGGGTGAGCCCGACGCGCTGCGGCGGCTTGCCCGCCTCCTGCTGCAGCAGCGGCACGGTCATCCAGTCGGCCATGGCGTCGAACATCGAGAGCGAAATCTCCGCGCCTTCGCCGCTGCGTTCGCGCGCGAGCAAAGCTTCGAGGATCGCCTCGTAGGCGTTCATTCCCGTCGCCACGTCGACGACCGATACGCCCACGCGCGACGGCTCGGTCGTGCCGGTGATCGATGCGAGGCCGACCTCCGCCTGGATCAGCAGATCGTAGGCCTTGCGCTGCGCATAGGGGCCGCTCTCGCCGAAGCCCGAGATCGAGCAGCAGATGAGCCGCGGACAATCGCGGCGCAACCGTGCGATCGGAAATCCGAGCTTGCCCACCGTGCCCGGTTTCAGGTTCTGCACGAAGATGTCGGCGCGCGCGAGCATGGCTTCGAGCAAGGCCTGGTCCTCGGCCTTGCCGAGGTCGAGCACGACCGATTCCTTGCCGCGATTGAGCCAGACGAAGTAGCTGCACTCGCCATGCGCGAAGTCGTCATAGAAGCGGGCGAAGTCGCCCTCCGGCCGCTCGATCTTGATCACGCGCGCTCCCGCGTCGGCGAGACGGCACGTGCACATCGGCGCGGCGACCGCCTGTTCGAGCGAGACGACGAGGAGGCCGGAGAGGGGAAGGCTCATGCGCTGGGCTCAGTAGGACCGCGGCAGCCCGAGCACGTGCTCGGCGACGTAGGATAGGATCAGGTTGGTCGAAATCGGCGCCACCTTGTAGAGCCTGGTCTCGCGGAACTTGCGCTCGATGTCGTACTCCTCGGCGAAGCCGAAGCCGCCATGGGTCTGCACGCACATGTCGGCCGCCGCCCAGGACGCGTCGGCGGCGAGGTGCTTGGCCATGTTCGCCTCCGCGCCGCACTCCTTGCCGGCTTCGTAGAGCGCGGCCGCCTCGCGCACCATCAGCTCGGCCGCGCGCATGTCGATATAGGCGCGCGCGATCGGAAACTGGACGCCCTGGTTCTGCCCGATCGGCCGGCCGAAGACCTCGCGCTCGCTGGCGTAAGCCGCCGCCTTGCCGATGAACCACTTGGCGTCGCCGATGCACTCGGCGGCGATCAGAATGCGCTCGGCGTTCATGCCGGTCAGGATGTAGCGAAAGCCTTCGCCTTCCGTCGCCGATCAGATTGGCGGCCGGCACCCGCATGTTCTCGAAGAACACCTCGGTGGTGGCGTGGTTCATCATCGTGCGGATCGGCCGGATCGTCAGGCCCTTGCCCTTGACCTCGCGCATGTCGACCAGAAAAACCGAGAGGCCGTCGGTGCGCGATGTCGCCTCGCGCGCGCGGCGTCGTGCGCGCCAGAAGCAGCATCAGATCGGAGTGCTCGGCGCGCGAGGTCCAGATCTTCTGGCCGTCGACCACGTAACGATCGCCGGCGCGCGTCGCCGTGGTGCGCAGGCTCGAGCGTGTCGGTGCCGGAAGTCGGCTCGGTCACTCCGAAGGCCTGCAGGCGAAGCTCGCCGCGGGCGATGCCGGGCAGGTAGCGCGCCTTCTGCTCGGCGCTGCCGTGGCGCAGCAGCGTGCCCATCGTGTACATCTGCGCGTGGCAGGCGGCGCCGTTGCAGCCCGAAGCCTGGATTTCTTCCATGATCGCCGCGGCGGCATTCATGGTCAGGCCGCTGCCGCCATACTCCTCGGGGATCAGCGCGGCGAGAAAGCCGGCCTGGGTCAGCGCCGCGACGAACTTCTCCGGGTAGGCGCGCTCGCGGTCGAGCGCGCGCCAATATTCGCCGGGAAAATTCGCACAGAGCGCACGCACGGACTCGCGGATCGGCGCGAGGTCCGCGGCTTCCATCGTCACCTGACCTCCGCGCGGCCGTTGGTGATGGCAACGACGTCGCGCTCGACCACGCGCGCGCGGAAGCTCACCACCGCGCCGTCGCGCCACATCTGCGTGCGGATCGTCTCGCCGGGAAATACCGGAGCCGAGAAGCGGCACACCGAACGAGATCAGCCGGTCGGGATCGTAGCCGCACAGCGTCTTGCAGGAGCGCGTGGCCGGAAACGCCGAAGGTGCCGAGCCCGTGCAGGATCGGGCGCTCGAAGCCGGCGGCCTTGGCAAAAGCGGGCTCCGCGTGCAGCGGATTGTAATCGCCGCTCAGGCGATAGATCAGCGCCGCTTCCGGGCGCGTGCGGCAGATCGCAGGTGAAGTCGGGAGCGCGCGCGGGAATCGGATGCGTCGGCGTCGGCGCCGTGCGCGGCGGGCCGCCGAAGCCGCCATCGCCGCGGCAGAACGCCGTCTGGCTGATGGTGGCGACGAGTTCGCCGGTCGCCTTGTCGGTCACTTGCCGCTCGCTGAAAATCAGCGCGCCCTTGCCGGCGCCCTTGTCGATCACCTCGAGGATGCGGGTTTGGCCGATCAGCGTGCCTCCGGTCTGCAGCGGGCGGTGCAAGGTGAAGCCCTGCTCGCCATTGACCACCTTGACCTGATCGATGCCGGCCTCGCGGGCCCAGGATCCGCCATAGCCGAGAACGGTCGCCATGGTCGGCAGCACCTTCAGGTTCTTCTCGTAGACGAAGGCGAGCTCGTCTTCGTTCATCGGATCGTGCCCGAAGCCGACGCCGAGCGCGTAGAGCATGCAATCCTTCGGCTCGTAGGTCTGCTCCACCGGAGCGACCTGCATCGCCATGATCTTCTCGTAGACTATGCCCATGTCACGTTGCCCATGTCACGCGCCCCCATCACACCGGATCCCAGGAGAACACTTCCGGCGATCGTTCGAGCGGCGTAAACGAGCTGGCGAACGCGCCTTTGAGCTGATCGGCGAGCCTTTGCGGCGTCCAGCCGTCGGAGCGATGCAGCGTGCGGATCGGCCGGTTCTGGTTGAACAGATAGATCTCGTTGTTGCGCGCGGAAAGAATCTGGCCGCTGATGCCCTCGGCGCGGTCGGACGCGAGATAGACGACGAGCGGCGCGACCTTGTCCGGGGTCACCTGGCTCGAGCGGGCGAGCCGCGCTTTCGACTCTTCGTCCTCCGCCGGGATCGATTGCACCATGCGCGTCCAGGCGAACGGCGACACGCAATTCGAGCGCACGTTGAAGCGCGCCATGTCGAGCGCGATGCCGCGCGAAAGCCCGACGATACCGAGCTTCGCCGCCATGTAATTGGCCTGGCCGAAATTGCCGATCGAGGCCCGAGGTCGAGGTCATGTGCACGTAGCTGCCGGAGTTCTGCTCGCGGAACAGCGTCGCGCAGGCGCGGCTCATGTTGAAGCTGCCGTTGAGATGGACGTTGATCACGTCCGACCAATCGGCCCAGCTCATGCGATGAAAGATGCGATCGCGCAGGATGCCGGCATTGTTGACCAGGATGTCGACGCGGCCGAAGGCGTCGACCGCCGCCTTGGCGATCTTCTCGCCATTGGCCGGCTCGCTGACCGAGAGCGTCGAGGCGATCGCCTGGCCGCCGGCCTTCTTGATCTCGGCGACCACCTCCTGCGCCGGGCCGACATCGGTGCCTTCGCCTTCGACGCTGGCGCCGATGTCGCAGACGACGACGCGCGCGCCCTCCTGCGCCATAAGGAGCGCGATGCCGCGACCGATGCCGCGTCCCGCGCCGGTGACGATGGCGACCTTGCCGTCAACAATTCCTGGCATCGACTATCCCCACACTTCCCGAGCGACTTCGACAATCATCCCAAGCTTCGCCCATTGCTGTTCCTCGGCCAGAGTATTGCCTTCCTCGGTCGAGGCAAAGCCGCATTGCGGCGACAGGCAGAGCTGTTCGAGATCGGTGAACTGCGCGGCTTCCTCGATGCGGCGCTTGATCGCGTCCTTGCCTTCCAGCGCGCCGGTTTTCGACGTCACCAGGCCGAGCACCGCGAAGCGGCCCTTCGGCAAACGGCGCAGCGGCTCGAAGCCGCCGGCGCGCGCGGTGTCGTACTCCATGAAATAGCCGTGCACCTTGATCTGGTCGAACAGCACTTCCTGCATCGCGTCGTAACCGCCCGTCCCCATGAAGGTCGATTTGTAGTTGCCGCGGCACAGATGCATCGTCACCGTCATGTCAGCCGGAATGTCGGAAATCGCGGTGTTGATGAGGTCGCCGTAAAGCCGGCCGAGATAATCGGGATCGTCGCCGCGGTCCTTCATCTGCTGGCGGTATTTCGGATCGCACAGCATGGCGATGAACACCTCGTCGAGTTGCAGATAGCGGCAGCCGGCGTCGGCGAAGGCGCGTACCGCTTTTTTGTACGCCTGCCCGAGGTCGTCGAAGAACGCATCCAGTTTCGGATAGACCGTCTTGTCGATCGGGGTCGGGTAGGGCCGGCCATAGAGCGCGGATGGCGCCGGAATCGTCATTTTCGGCGTTTGCGCGGTGTGTTCTTTCAGGAACTTGAAATGCGCGAGCATCGGGTGGCCGGAAAAGCCGAGCTTGCCGGTCACGCGCACGCCTTCATTGCGGGTGGTGACGGCGGCAAAGGCGATCCCGGTATCCATGACGTGGCGCTCGACGCCGTCGAGCCCCCACAGGAAGTCGAGATGCCACCAGGAGCGGCGGAATTCGCCGTCGGTGATCGAGTGCAGGCCGGCCGCCTGCTGCTTTTTGATGATGCCCTCGATCTCGCGGTCCTCGACTGCCTTGAGCGCGGCGGCGTCGATCTCGCCTTTGGCACGACGCTCGCGCGCCTCCTTCAAGGCGGTGGGCCGCAACAGGCTACCGACATGATCGGCGCGGAACGGCGGTTGGGTTCGTTGCATGAATCCCGCGTCCTGTCCGCCTAGCCCCACACCGCGTCGGCAATCTCGACGATCATCCGCAGCTTCGCCCATTGCTCGTTCTCGGAAAGAATGTTGCCTTCCTCGGTCGAGGCGAAGCCGCATTGCGGCGACAGGCAGAGCTGGTCGAGCGCGACGTATTTCGTCGCCTCCTCGATCCGCCGCTTGATGTCGTCCTTCTTCTCCAGCCGGCCGCTCTTCGAGGTGACGAGGCCGAGCACGAGCTGCTTCTTGCCTTTGGGGAAGAACCGCAGCGGCTCGAAGCCGCCGGCGCGCTCGCTGTCGTATTCGAGGAAATAGCCGTCGATCTCGACCTCGTTGAACAGGCGCTCCGCCATCGGTTCGTAGCCGCCCTCCGCGATCCAAGTCGAGCGGAAATTGCCGCGGCACGAATGCATGGTGACCGCGAGGTCCGCCGGCTTGCCGGCGAGCGCCTGGTTGATCATGCGCGCGTAGGCGGCGGGCAGTTTCTTCGGGTCGTCGCCGCGCTCGCGCGAGTGGGCAAGTTCGCGCTCGTCGCACATCATCGACCACGTGGTGTCGTCGAACTGCAGATAGCGGCAGCCGGCGTCGTAGAAGGCGCGTACCGCTTTGCCAAAGGCATTCGCCGCGTCGTCGAAGAAGGCCGCGAGATCGGGGTAGGTTTCCTTGCTGATCGAGCGCCGTCCCTGGCGGAAGTGCAGCACGCCGGGCGCCGGAATGGTCATTTTCGCCATGACCCGCGCGTGCTCCTTGACGAAGCGGAAATCATGCAGATGCGGATGCGTGGAAAAGCCGACTTGGCCGGTCGTGCGCACGCTCTCGGCCTTGGTTTTCACGCCATGGAAGGCAATTCCGTCGTCGACGCGGTAAAGCTCGACGCCGTCGAGGTCCTTGAGAAAGTCGAATTGCCACCATGAGCGGCGGAACTCGCCGTCGGTCGCGAGCTTGAGGCCGACCTCTTCCTGCCGTTTGATCGCCTTCTCGATTTCGCGGTCTTCCGTCGCCCGCAACGCCTCGGCGGTGATCTCGCCGCGTTCGCGCTGGGCGCGTGCCTCCTTGAGCGCAGCCGGCCGCAGCAGGCTGCCGACATGGTCGGCGCGAAATGGCGGCGTCGTGCGTTGCACCGGCGGCTTTCCTCCCCCTGCACCTGCTTCGCCTTGTTGGTCGGCGTGAAGCTCTCGGGCGGGCGGGGCGATTTAGCAAGGCGAGGCCGCGGGTGTAAATCCCGTTGCGCCGGGAGAAAACCGCGAGGACACTCGCCCCCTTGTCATTGCCGGAATTGATCCGGCAATCCATGGAGCGGCGACGCTGCATCGATGCGCGGGTCAAGCCCGTGCATGACGGAGATGGAGAAGTTCCAAATGCATCCCCTCCTTCGGCTTTGCGAAGACGTGCTGGCGAACGACGCGCAAGTGTCGCTGCCGGCGCTGCCGCGCATGGTCTTCGTTGTCCACGGCTCGCTCGCGATCGCCGACAAGCTATTGCACGACAATGAGGCTTGGAGCGGTGAGGGCGCTGTCGCGCTCAAGGCCGGAAGCGGCGGCGCAACGGTATGGCGGTGGGAGCTCCTCGACGCTGCGTCCGACGCCGGCGCCGGCACCGT
>CAVOHL010000031.1:0-114481 GCA_963695665.1 uncultured Alphaproteobacteria bacterium | reverse complement strand
AGACAGTCGAGCAACTAGTTTTCTTGGCAACTCAGCTCCCGTTCCATCAATCGGCAGTGCGCGAGGGGCTGCCCCAATTGGTCATGCAGTTCTCCATTCCAATTCAGTCCCTCTCAATTCCATACCATGTAACCAAAGTGCCCGCAGGATGAACGCATTGCGAACCGATGATCCGTTTATTTTCGATAATTCGTCCGGCGGCGCGTCAAGCTCGGTGCCTCCGGTGCCGACGACGAGCTGCGACGGAGGAGGCGTATCGCCGCCGAAACTAAGCGCTTCGAACAGATGGACGTGACCGGACAGCGATCATCTTTATATTGCGCGACAGCCGCTCGCCGATCGCCCGATGCTGGATCGTGTCTGAAACGATGGTGCCTGCGAATGTGCGAACCGGCGCATTAAACGGCACATGCGTCAGCATCCAGGCTGGCGAAGGGATCGCGGATTCCACCGCGGCATAGAAGGCCTGAAGTTTGCCGACCGGATCGTCTCGCGGTTTGTCAGGTGCTCTGCCGGCTCGCGCGCGATTTGTGCACTGTCGACGACAACGAACCCGAGGTTACCTGGTTCGACAACGAAGAATGCGCTCATCGGGACGCACTCGGGCGGCACCGGCGCATGGTCGAGGAAGCGGAACCAGCCTTCGCCGGCGCGATCGCAAATCTCGTGGTTGCCGCGCACCATGATCCAGGGGGCCGCAGCGAAGAGGGCTCTTGATGGTTCGAAAAAATCGCTATTCCAGATTTTCCAATCGTAGCCCGTCGGCCGCTGCTGACAAACCGGGCTGCCGGTACAAGATTCCCGATAAAGATAGTCGCCAAGATGGATGACCAGGTCGGGACGGGATTCGGCCGCGTGCTTTGCGACCTCGGGATAGTCCCATCCTTCGCCGCAATCCTGGAGACGCGTCAACTTCATGCGGCAACCGGTGTCGCCGAAAACCACGATGCGCTGCGGATCGGCGACGGGTAAAGGCAGCTTTAGGCCTTCCAAAGTCAGGCTTGTCTTCCCGCGCGGAGCGATCAATTCACAAACGCGCACCGGAAACTCGGCGCGAGGCGTTTTTCCGGGCGGGAACAACGGACCCGGATCCGCGCGCACGCGCATCGGTATCGGCTCGCCGTCGGCAATGACCGCCGGACAGTCAGCCTCGGCCGGGACGACGGCTCGAATACTGGCTTCAGAGCCCGGTCCGATCAGCTCCACCCAAGCGGCTAACGGTGCGGCTGCGCCCGCTTGCGGCAATAGACCGACCTGCGGAAGCGCCAAAAAAATCGGGCAAAGCATTCCTCAGCAGGACATGCCGGGCAAACCGTATTGACCGCGCGGAGAGGTAACTACGGACCGCAAGCACGAGGCACCTCTTCATATCAATCCGTTTTGGCGGCAGGCTCGAACCCAAGCCGAGACCCGGAAAACTTGCAAGAAACGTCCAAGAACGTTTCCGGGGAGACCATGGACGAGAGACTGACGAATGAGGAAGCCGCCAAACGAACGCGGCCGAAGAAAAAGCCCCAGCCACCGCAGGCTGGGGTTTATACGAAGAGTCATGGGGATATTCTGGGTAGAAGCCGGCAGTTTGCCGGGCTGATGTAACAGGCGCGTGACGCCGCGGGATTCCGGGGAGCGCCGCCGCCACGCCTGCTAGCGAAACCACGCCGGATGCTGAACGATCATGGCGACGCCGATGAGAAAGACGAGCACGCAGATGATGTTCGCCTGCAAGGATAGAAAGTCGGGCTTATGATCGTGGTATTTGGTCATCGGCGTGGCTCCTTCAACCAATGCGGCGGCCCATCATCCGCAGCCGGTTTCGCCAAAGCAAGCCTTGCTCTTTGGGAGGAGGCCGCCAACGGCCTAAAGAGAGACCCCGGCGCTGGGGCGCCGGGGCCGATACAAGCGTAACCAGAAATAGCCTGCCGGGCCGTCGCCAAGCTGACGACAGCCCAGTTACGCAATCTAGTTTAAGAAGGTAAATTAAGAGATTCCGAAATTCGGACGAGCGCAAAACCCCGCGACGATCATGTCGCTCGCTAGCAGGGGACGCATCTGCAGCAACGGGGAGCGCACGCACTGATCCAGCCCGGGCCACACCCGCAATAGCCGGTTGTTCCGTCGCAACTTATCCTTTTGATGATCGGAGTTGCGTTCTTGAGCGCATGGAGGCTGGGTGCTCCGCACAGCTGCTGTTGCGCGCCGGCCGGCAGGGCCATCGCTCCCAGCACGAGCGCCACTGCCGTCAAGGTCATCGTGAACTTTCGCATCAAACGGCTCCTCTTGTCTGCGGGACTGCCAAGGTGGGAAAAGCGCGACAACGGCCACTATAAACCATTCTGGATGACGAATCATAAGGTGTCCAGTCCGCCAGCGAGAGCGAGTCCAAGCCCGATCGGGGCGAGCCGTGATGTGAAGAAGATCGCAGCACTGCCGGTGAGCGTTCTTTGATGAGCGTGTCGCGCTTGGCCAAAAAAGCGTACAAGGGCTGCCGGCGGCCATCATGGAGAAAGCGCCCGTGAGGGGGATGAATACGATACGAATAGCATTCGCGCTCTTGTTTTTGCTTGTCGCGCCTGCGGGGGCGCTCGCGCAAACAACGCAAATTCAGCGCCTCGATATTGTCGAGTACGGCATCTATACGGTTGACGAGAAGAACTGTAAGCGTGACGAACAAGGCGTCGAGCGGTGCGACCGCTCGAATGTTCGCCATGCGGCGACGACTTGGACGATACCGGCGCAACACGGCCTCGAGTTTGGCTTGAAGTACCGGGTGATCGGAGCGCCGATGGGCGCGAAAGTTACGCTTAAACGCGACTGGTTGCTGCCGGATCCCGGTTTCCTTCAGCCGAACAAGCCGCCGATCAATCGCCTCGATCGCACTGACACCGTCAAAATCGGCGAAGCCGAGTACGTCAGCTATGGATTTGACGATGTCTGGGAATTGGTGCCGGGCCCCTCGATTCTCGAAATCTGGTATGGCGACCTCAAGCTGACGTCGCAGACTTTTACTGTCGTCAAAAAATAGCGGTTCGAAGTCGCTCGGCGGTGCGCTGGCATCGCGCAAGCTCCGTTTTCGACCCACAGCAGACATCAAGGCTTCCTTGGCGGAACCATCGCCGGTCGCGGGCACTTATCCGGCAAAGGAGTTAGTCATGGCAGCCGAGCCCAAGAGACAAGAGCCGGATATTCCACCGCAAAAGCCCGATATTCAGCCGGAGCCGAGGCCCGAGGAAATCCCCCAGGATAAGAATTTCCCGGAAAAACAATCCCCGCCTATGCGGCTTTAGCGATGCGGCTCTTGCGGCTCGATCCCCAGCGAGGATGGAAAGGGATCCGTACCTCGAATTGAACCGGATCAAATAATGAGGATGCCAAATGCGGCGGCCGTTACCAATCGGATGGCGTCACGACGTCGTAAGCGCGAACGACTTTCGACTGCCGCCACGTATCCATGACGCCGCCGCAATGCTCGCAGACGGCGACATCGGTATTCGGCACTGGTGTTCTAGTGGTCGTGACTTGGTAGACTGTTCCGCACTCGCAGGTATGCCTTCCCACTAACCACTCAAAAAACGCTACCATTAGCGGCGCGAGTAAATATACCGGCCGCCGGTCTGGCAAGCGGGCGACCACCCGAAAAAATCAAAAGGGACCAATAGGTTAATGGAAAAGGGCCACGCCCTAGCCCCGGCACTGTCCGAATTAGCACAATCGCAAAAGGAACTTAGGACATTTTGCTGAGTTATGGGTTGTTCCGTTGATCCGCGTTTTTGGAGGGCCTCGCACGCATTCTGTGCGGGGCTCTCGTTTTGAGGGCCCAAGCGCAGAGGGGAATTTAGCCAAATCTGCTGAGAGAAGAAGACATCAGCAACAAGCGACGAGGCCGCCAAATAAGGCGGCCCAGCGTTCAGCTTCTTTCTCGCTCTCCAGCATCCTCGTTCTCCAGCATCTCAAGCTGGCGAATCAATTTGCGCCATTGCGTCGCGAGCTCAGTGAAGGTCGCCCGTTTCGCGGCGCTGATGGCGGCAGCAGCGATCGCCTCGCACTCAGCCGCTCGCACCTTGTAAATTTCAGCCCGGGAAGCCATTCGCCCCGTTCCTCCGCCAAATCCTTTTCCCCGCGACGGTAAGTGCGGAGAAAGGAATTGGTTCCAAGGGGGCAGTGAAAATTTTTCAAAAGGGGAACCAGTCGGGATGGAACGGGCCAGTTCCCGGATTTTGGAATCAAAGAGGCCGCCAACTGAGGCGGCCTCTAAACACTACGCGACATCTTACCAACTCAACTCCCACGGACGGCGTCGCCCTGGCGCTCTATGATCTGGGCCGCCACTACGCAGCCGATGGCAAGCGCAATGGTCACCGCCCAAATTTCGAACCACATGGGGGTCCTCCCTAGGCTGTTGGCGTGCAACGCGCGTTAAGAGGATTGGGTTTCATTAAATTTCCGGCCGGTCTAAAAATCAAACCCGGCCAATAGCTTCGGAAACCGGCCAGCACCCCAACTGCGGCGGCCTCGATAGATTAGTCTAAGCGCGAACCACCCTTGCTGCGTGCCCGGAAGGCGTGCCAAATTATTCAAATAAATGTAGCGGGAGAATTTTCATGACCGTCTCCATAAAGGCAGGAAAAAAAGTAACGATGCGCCGCTTTGCGAAAGCCGCAATTGTCGCCGCACTTCTCTCCACACTCGGAGCAGCACCAGGAATTGCCGGCGCCATGCCGGACAATTGCAAAGAAAACCTGAGTCAGTGCAGCCTGAAAATCTGGACGCGCAACTCATTTCCTCATCCCGGTTCTCGGCAAAGCATTACATTTTCCGACGGTGAGACATTAACCTGCACCAGCAATGGGCCCAATATCCCCAGAAGCTGCACGCTAAAGTGAAAGGCACGCTCAGTGAAAAGCGCGCGAAGGAGGCCTTAAGAGCGGTTCTTCAGGCGCCAAAATCGCGGTTCATAGTGGCTCCGTTTTCGAAGCGCAGAGGCCATCCCGCCGCATAAGTTTGCGCCGCGGCCAATTCCAAATCCGGCCACTGTGATTTTCAAATCCAGCCAATAGCTTCGGAAACCGATAAGCCCACCCCCGGTACTGTCCGAATAAGGACATTCGCAAACGGAACTTAGGGACAGATCAGCGGATTACCATCCTGGACAGCGGCCATTTCCTCACCCCCCAGCCCCGTGTCCGCTGTCTAGAGCCCCGCGCCGCGTACATGTGCGGGGCTTTCGCTTTGAGGGGACAAGCGCAGTGGGGAATTAGGACAGTTAGGCGGCAGGCCCGGCAATCTGTTCCTTTGCGTACGTTAGTATGGCTGACTAATGGCCATGCTGCGCAATCGACGGCGGCAGCTCAACCCGCGCGACTTTCCTCTTGGAGACGACTGCCGCTGAACTTTTTGTCGCGCCTTCCGCTGCCGGCGCCCGCACAAAGGAGGCCGCCAACTAAGACCGGCCTTCACTAGATTATTTCATCGGCTTTAGCGGATGCCGGATCGTGTCCGCCAGCCTTAGCCATTCGGCCGCCATTTCACGTTGAATGGAACGCGATTCCTGATCTGTCGTCGCGGTGACGATGTTCAGACAATGCTCGGCGTAACGGACGTAGTCCTTGTGTTTGTCGCTCCCCGGAACTGGCACGATACTCCTCCATGACGACTCACCGGGACGCGAAGTTTGCCGCGCATATTCGCAACGAGTTTGGTCAAAACGGACCACTGTCATCGCCCTCTAATCCCTTGGGCGATCCTCGCTATCGGTCTGAGTTGCCCGCAACACAAACCGCTCTCTTAATGAGGCGACCGTCAGCCACTCACGCGCAAGAAAAGCTGCTTGCTCCTTAAACTGTTCGGATTCTTTCGATATTTGTAGGAGCGCCGAAGCTCGCTCCCGACATCGGGTCACAATCTGCATCGTGCACCCGGCGCTCATTGGTGACAGTGCCAGCCGAGGCCGTCATGGGCATGACAGGTCCCTGTCGGCTGGCGCGCGATCTGCACCGCGATGATCGCCAGCATCAGCGCCAGATAAATGAGCATCCGTACTGCTGCCATGTCGGGTCTCCATCAACCGACGGCTTTGGTTTCAACGTGACGATTGGCCGAAATTCGCTGCCGAACGGCGCTATCAATCTGGGGGAAGGCCGCCAACCTAGGGCGGCCTACACAAGCTGTCGATAAGACCCGGTAACTTCGTAACGACGGCGAATCTCGGCTCGGCGACGTGAAGAGATGACGGCACGAACGCCGTAGCCGATTACGATACCTGCGATGAAAATCGCCAAAAAGCTTCCCCAAAGCAGTGCCATGACGCCTACTCCACAGCCACCGGCACCCCTTTCCCCCAAGCACAACTAAAGCAACATTTGCGCCAAATATGGTTGCAGTCAAATTCTGAAAATCAAAAGGGACCACCTAGGTTCTCGAAAGGGACCAGTCGCTTCAAGGCGATATGGAAAGGGGCCAGTACCCCCCCCCCCAAGGTGCTGGCCCATGTTGCCTGAGAATCTAGGAATTTGGTCCGAAAGGGGCCACTGCCTTCGGCAGAAGGGGCCACTATGCCCTAGGCATGTCGTTGCCGGATTTGGTAGCGTTCCTACTCCATTGCGACCGAGGGTAGGAAAGGTTTATGGCTCAGAAGAGGATGGAAGTTCGCTATGTGAAATCGCCACAATCGCGGGCAGTGGCCGCCACTGGAGTGGCACTAAATGCTATCGGCGGCCCAATCGGTTTGGAATTTCATATGCGATTTACCTTCGAATGGACGGATGTCAGAAAAGGAGGTTCTCACTTCCCGAAGTAACTTCAACAGGAACTGGCGACGTGATCAATGTGATAGGTGCTCCGCAATTCATCCAGTCGTCACTCCAAAAAATCGAAGAAGTTGCCGTCAGAATGCCTGTCGAAGGCATGGTGGCGTTTGCTTCAGCTATCCTCACTCAACTTTCTCAACTACAAGCCCCAAACAAATTGACGGAACAGAAAAAGCAGCGAGTGCGGGATGCCTCTGTGGCGTTCCAACGTGCTTGAGGGTTGATAATGTCAGAGCGAAATACAATGTCCGCGACGCACCCAATTGGAGTTTCACGCAGCAGCGGATGGGCGAATGGTCGTGGATTAATCAACGTCCGTCCTATTGTTCCGCTTCAGTACGGGCGTGTGGTCTTTTTTGTGCTTGGTGGCAAAATGTCTGAGCCTCAAGCCAAAAAAGAATTTCCAGACCGCATGTATGTGGATGTCAGCGTTGTCGCCATTAAAAGCAGCGCTCTAATGTTTCTAGTTTGTTTGTTTTCTCTAGCGGTTTCTATCGGTACTGGTTTGCACATGATACATCCGTTCGCGGCCATTATGATAATGATTGGCTGTGTCGGATTTTATTTGATGGGGCGTTTAGTCAAAAAGCAGCACAATGCCTGATGCTATCTTCAATGAGGTATGGCCTGTTCTGAAGCAGCCCACAATAATCCTTATATATTTGGGGATCGCTTATTTGTCGGTAAGACTGTTTCACGAGACCATACGAGATGCGGTTGTCGGACTAATGAGCGAGTTTCGCCTGCTATTCCAACCTGAAATGAGCACTCGTAAACTCAACGCGATATTTGGCGCGTTCGGTTTCATTGCGATGTTACTCACCTTTGCCGAACAGGAAATTACGGAGGCGCGGCAACTCGAAGTGTTTCTGCCTGGACAGTTCATATTCTTTGTAGGCACCTTTCTGCTCATATTGTTTTTTGCACTCTCCGTTGCCTTTTGCATAATGACTGACAGGTAGGTCGTTACGACTTCCACCTTCGATTACCCGGAACTGTCGCCGCCGATCCGGCGCGGTCGGTGTTGGTTTCGGTGGTACTGCGCCAAGCGCAGCGTCGATCAGTTCGCCGAATGACCAAACGTGATCGGTGAGGCCAAGAGCCATTGCCGGCGTGGTTTGATGCTTCGCGTTCGGCGTCAGCGTCTCATGCGGCCGGCAGAAATTATAGAACGCGACATAGAGCGCGACCGCCGCGACGTGGTTGTCTAGCTTCTTGCTGAACCCGTTTGTTAGCCGAGTGAAGCGCCGGCACGCCATGCGGATCGACAAATTTCCGCGCTCCGCGTAGCTGGTCGAAATCTCCACAGGCACGCCGCTAACTACGTCATGGCTTACTGCGAGCGCGGCGCTATTTGGAACGCTCTGCGGACCAAGCTGGATTTTTTGAACAAGGCCGTGATCGTCTCGTTCGGCCGGGTGTCGCAGTCCGCGAAGGTGTGGAAGTTTCCGCTTCGCCTCCGCCTGAGGAGGCACCGGAATCCAAAGGAAAGGGCGGCGGCGGGGGATTTGGCGACCATGACCCACTTATCATCGGGTTGTTTCAAAAGTTGCCCCAACCCGAGGCGGATTGGCCGCCTGCCGCACGTCTAAAGTGGCTCCAGACAGCGGCGAACGTCTTTGATTTGCTCTACAAGGGAGAGGGGGGATCGTCGTCAGCATGGCGCGTGCCGATCGTTCACCGCGCGCCCATGACGAATTAGGCCGCCAACTGAGGCGGCCTTATTGAGAGCGTCCGTTCACTTCGCCTGGGGCCTGTGTAGGCTAAAAAAGCCCTCGCAATGAGGGTTTTGGTCGTAGGGCTTATTTCGCACGCGGTCCCTTTAGCCATCCGAAAAGCGAACGTCTTCAAGCCCCGATCATGATGCGCAAAAGGGTGCGCAACGTGGTTTGAGCTTTATAAGGACCAATCCAAAATCCTATCGAGATATTGAGGATCGTCCTTAACTCTCCGCCTGGTCCATCTCCAGTACAGGCAAAGCCTGCGCCGAGCTGCCAGTTCGTCCATCGCTCTCTCCCTCGATGCCGAGGCAGAGGAACGGACGCTCTACAACTACAATTAGAGCACAAAACACACGTCATGTCAGTGCGGCAAATTAGGACAATCCACATTGAAATTAGGACAAAGGGCTCGGAGTTAGGACAGCACCCCACCCCCAAAAAGAACATATTGCGAACTTGGAACAAACCGTGTACACTCCCTTCATCGCCAATGCCAAGCGGAGGCCGGCGGCGGCTGGTTTTAGCGTTCGTTGCCGGTCCTC
The DNA here is from genome assembly GCA_963695665.1 of uncultured Alphaproteobacteria bacterium. Classification (GTDB taxonomy): domain Bacteria; phylum Pseudomonadota; class Alphaproteobacteria; order Rhizobiales; family Xanthobacteraceae; genus BOG-931. The sequence goes on along the minus strand of CAVOHL010000031.1, from coordinate 105,415 downwards.
CGATTCCCGGCCATAAGGAGCCACATCATGAGTGCAGCGCTTCGTCTCGTCGAAGGATCGTCCATGGACAAATCGAAGGCCCTTGATGCCGCGCTCTCGCAGATCGAGCGCAGCTTCGGCAAGGGCTCGATCATGCGGCTCGGCAAGAACATGCAGGCCATGGACGTCGACACGGTGTCGACCGGCTCGCTCGGCCTCGACATCGCGCTCGGCATCGGCGGCCTGCCGCGCGGCCGCGTCGTCGAGATCTACGGCCCGGAATCCTCCGGCAAGACCACGCTGGCGCTGCATACGCTCGCCGAGGCGCAGAAGAAGGGCGGCATCTGCGCCTTCATCGACGCCGAGCACGCGCTCGATCCGATCTATGCCCGCAAGCTCGGCGTCAATGTCGACGATCTCCTGATCTCGCAGCCCGACGCCGGCGAGCAGGCGCTGGAGATCGCCGACACGCTGGTGCGCTCCGGCGCGGTCGACGTCCTGGTCATCGATTCGGTCGCGGCGCTGGTGCCGCGCGCCGAGCTCGAAGGCGAGATGGGCGACAGCCAGCCCGGCCTGCAGGCGCGGCTGATGAGCCAGGCGCTGCGCAAGCTCACCGCCTCGATCAACCGCTCCAACACCATGGTGATCTTCATCAACCAGATCCGCATGAAGATCGGCGTCATGTACGGCTCGCCGGAGACCACGACCGGCGGCCACGCGCTCAAATTCTACGCCTCGGTGCGCCTCGACATCCGCCGCATCGGCGCCATCAAGGAGCGCGACGAGGTGGTCGGCAACCAGACCCGCGTCAAAGTGGTCAAGAACAAGCTCGCGCCGCCGTTCAAGCAGGTCGAGTTCGACATCATGTATGGCGAGGGCGTGTCCAAGGCCGGCGAATTGATCGATCTCGGCGTCAAGGCCGGCGTGGTGGAGAAATCCGGCGCCTGGTTCTCCTATGACAGCCAGCGAATCGGCCAGGGCCGCGAGAACGCCAAGACCTTCCTCAAGGCCAATCCCGACATCGCCGCCAAGATCGAGGCGGCGATCCGGCAGAACTCCGGCCTCATCGCCGAAAAGATCCTCGCCGGCGAAGACGCCGAGCGCGGCGGCGATGACGACGACGCCGCGGAGGGGTGAGGAATTTTTCTTCCCGCATGTGCATCAAGAATCGTCATGGCCGGGCATAGCCGTCCAAAGGACGGCGTCGCTTCCGCTCGCCTTGACCCGGCCATCCACGTCTTTTGGCTGTAGCTCGCGCCCAAGCATGACCCGGCCATCCATGTCTTTGGTCATGGCGCGCCCTCAAGACGTGGATGCCCGGCACAAGGCCGGGCATGACACTTTCTGAGATTGGATAACCGCTCTTGCCGTACTCTCAGCCGCGGCGTTCGGCGGTCCAGGAGCCGACGCAGCCGGCGCCATGCCAGGAGCCGCGGCCGAGCGTCGAGGAGAGCCGGCCGGCGCCGGTCGCGTGCGTGTCGCCGTGGCTGACCATGACGACCACCGCGCCATTGGCGGCGACCTTGCCGCGCACGTCGATCGCCAGCGCTCCGCCATTGGCGACGACACCATTGGTGATCTGGATCGGATAGCGGTAGCTCGCCATGCAGTCGCCGCGCGTGGTAACGAGCGACACGCTCCAGACGCCGTCATAGCGCGGCACGGCGACGGCCGGTGATGCGAAAACGGTGGCGGCAACCAGCGCTGCCGCGGTGCTCAGCCCGACGCTTTTCTTGAAATTGGTCATGACAGCTATCCCTCGTTTTGCGGTGTAATCCCGCTATCGCTTCTTCCTAGCAGCGAGGAAGGCAGACGAGGTTGTTGGCCGTCACAAAAATGCGGAAAGGGATTGATGTGCGGAGGGCATGCACCCCAACCAGGTAGCGATGAGCTTCGTTCACCACAACTCCCGGCGCGTGTCTGCGGGTCGCATGGGCCACCACTGCGCCAAAAACAAGCTAATCACAATTAGACTGCCAGAAATAATCTGAAGCCATTCAAGAACATAAAGAGCGTCGCTTTGCCGTTCGGTAACATAGACCACGACTCGCTTTACTTCATAGGGAACTGTTCTCGATGCCGCAGAATCTGGGATTCTAGGGTACCCAATAAATACGTTGTCGAACGCGGCGTTCGTAACCATCGCCGCTACCCAAGAGATGCTCGCGACTGCTAAAACAAACTTCCGCATCTTCTGAAGCACGTTGTAGGTCCTAGTATGTCCGCATCTTATTTGCCGATCCAGGCTTGGTGACTCCTCCCGAGATGGATGCTCTCGTCGTTGTTCCAAATGACACTCCGCCGCCGAACATCGGCTCACTCTCGCTCATCCCAAAAATATCCGCGGACCCGCCAAAGGCAAGCCCGCCATAAACACTCGCATTTTGGAATCTTGTTCTGGCCCGGCGCGAACGCCGGGCATGCCGCGTTTTGAAATCGGCTTCGATCGGCTTTGGATCGGCGTCGATCGGCTTGGCGGCGGCGTTATCAGCCGCGGCGTTCGGCGGTCCAGGAGCCCGCGCATCCGCCGCCGCGCCAGGAGCCGCTGCCGACGGTCGATGACAGCCGGCCGGCGCCGGTCGCGTGCGTGTCGCCATGGCTGACGAGGACGGTGACGGCGCCATTGCCGGCGACGCGGCCGCGCACGTCGATCGCCAGCGCCCCGCCATTGGCGACGACGCCGTTGGTGATCTGGATCGGATAGCGATAGCTGGCGATGCAGTCGCCCCTGGTGGTGACGAGCGACACGCTCCAGACGCCGTCAAAGCGCGGCATGGCGAAGCTCGTGGTCGTGGAGAACGCGGCGGAAACGCCGACCAGCGCGGCGACGATCCAGCCGATGCAATTGCGCAGCAGAGTCATTTAGCCCCCCGATGATCACGCCGGCCGAGCGCCCCGCGCCGGCCTGTTGTACGCGCGGGCGGGACATTCGGCCCCGCCCGCATGCGCCCGGTTCTAATGGAGAAAAGTTCAAATCCGGTTGACGCTCGCCGTAAAATTGCCGCAAACGGGCAGCGCGCCGCGGCTGCGCGCAACCTATTGGCCAGGAAAGATTTTTTCAGACGATCGGCGTGGGGCGAGGGGCGGCCTATTCGCGCTCCTCGTCGGCGCGATGCGGCTCGTCGTAACCATGCCGGCTCGAGTAGAACAGGAGCGCCATCAGCCCGCAGCCGACGATGAGCGAGAACACGATGCCGAGCGTCATGGCGATATAGCCGTCGGCCGGCATCGGCGGACCTTGCACCGAAAGCCAGGCGCGCGAGGCAAACCACCCGGCCGCGATCAGGATGGCGAAGAGCGCGACCACGAGCACAATCGTTCCGAGCGTGCTGAGTTTCTGCATGGCTCAGAGATAGGCCTTCGCGCCGTCCGCGGCCAGCGGGGAGCGTTGCCTTTCGCGCGTTCCGCGCTGCGTCGATTGCCGAATCATGTCCGGCGGCGAGGCGTCGCTCAGCCGCCTTTGCGCAGAAAGACGTAGTCGGCCGAATAGGGCGCGCTATTGAGCGCGCCGGCTGGCGCGCAGGAGCCGCGCAGTGCGCCGCCCTTGGTGTTGATCCGCTGCACGGTCGTCACCGCCGCGAGCGTTCCGCTGCCGCGCCGGCCGGTGACGGCAAGCTTGAGCCAGGGGACGTCGTTTGCCGTCGCGCCGGGCGCATTGCCGGCCGCCTTCGCGGTCACCGCGCTGCCGTCGGCATGCTCCCAGGTCGGGCCGGCATAGTGGCGCCCGACCGTCTTGCCGTCGAGGATGAGCGTCGCGATCGGCTCGCGGAAAGCCCAGGCGAGCTTGCCGTCCTCGCCCGGCTTGCACTCGTAGATCTGCGCGCCCTCGGCATGGAAAGTCACGACCGGCGTTTCCTCCGGCGCCGCGATTGCCGCCGGCATTTGCGCGAGCGCGCCGCCGGCGCGGGCGATGAGCAACAGCGCCGAAAGAGACGCGAGGATCGTGGTGCCGCGCTTCGTCATCGCCATATCGTCATCGCCATATCGCCGCTCAGGCCATCGCCTTTTGCAGGTTCTCGTCGACCTTATCGAGAAAGCCGGTGGTGGTGAGCCATTTCTGCTCGGGGCCGACCAGGAGCGCCAGGTCCTTGGTCATGAAGCCCGATTCGACCGTGGCCACGGTGACCTTCTCCAGCGTCGTCGGCGAAGCGCGCCAGCGCGGCGTTGTCGTCGAGCTTGGCGCGGTGGGCGAGCCCGCGCGTCCAGGCGTAGATCGAGGCGATCGAGTTGGTCGAGGTCTCGCGGCCCTTCTGGTGCTCGCGGTAATGCCGCGTCACCGTGCCGTGCGCCGCCTCGGCCTCGACGATCTTGCCGTCGGGCGAGGTCAGCACCGAGGTCATCAGCCCGAGCGAGCCGTAGCCTTGCGCCACCGTGTCCGACTGCACGTCGCCGTCATAGTTCTTGCACGCCCAGACATAGCCGCCCGACCATTTGAGCGCCGCCGCCACCATGTCGTCGATCAGCCGGTGCTCGTAGGTGAGCTTCTTCGCCTCGAACGCGGCCTTGAACTCCTTGTCGAAGATCTCCTGGAAGATGTCCTTGAAGCGGCCGTCATAGACTTTGACGATGGTGTTCTTGGTCGAGAGATAGAGCGGATAGCCGCGGTTGAGCGCGTAGTTCATCGAGGCGCGGGCGAAGTCGCGGATCGACTGGTCGAGATTGTACATCGCCATGGTGACGCCGGCGCCGGGGAACTCGAACACCTCGCGCTCGATCTTGGTGCCGTCGTCGCCGACGAAGTTGAGCGTCAGCCTGCCCTTGCCCGGCACCTTGAAATCGGTGGCGCGGTACTGGTCGCCATAGGCGTGGCGGCCGATGATGATCGGCTTGGTCCAGCCGGGCACGAGCCGCGGCACGTTCTTGCAGATGATCGGCTCGCGGAAGATGACGCCGCCGAGGATGTTGCGGATGGTGCCGTTCGGCGAGCGGTACATCTCGTGCAGGCCGAACTCCTTCACCCGCGCCTCGTCGGGGGTGATCGTCGCGCATTTGACGCCGACGCCGAATTTCTTGATCGCTTCCGCCGCATCGATGGTGATCTGGTCGCGGGTCTCGTCGCGCTTCTCGATGCCGAGATCGAAGTAGCGAAGATCGATGTCGAGATAGGGGTGGATGAGCTTGTCTTTGATCTGGTGCCAGATGATCCGGGTCATCTCGTCGCCGTCGAGCTCGACCACCGGATTGGCTACTTTGATCTTGGCCATGGATATGAAGCTTTCTGCGCAGGGCAATGATCAGCGGGGGGAGCGGCGCCGCATCCCGGCAGGCGTCGTCAGGCGGCGAGCCTATAGCATCGCGGGCGCGGCCGAGAAAGCGGAATGCTGCGGCATCCACCCGCCGCGCGCTGTGGCGCCGCGATCGACGCTTGCAAAGAGCGATGATCGCGGCGACGTTCGAGCCGCGACCACACCAATGCCAGGCGCCGGAACCGACAAGACCAAACGCTGGGCGCAAGAGCCTGCTCCGATCGTCATCCTGGTCGAGCCGCAGCTCGGCGAGAATATCGGCGCGGCGGCGCGCGCCATGGCCAATTTCGGCCTGTCGCGGCTGCGCCTCGTCGCCCCGGTCCAGTCCTGGCCGAACGCGAAGGCGCGGGTGATGGCGGCCGGCGCCGACCGCGTCCTCGACGCCGCCGAGCTTTACGACAGCCTCCCCGCCGCGATCGCCGACTGCACGTTCGTTTTCGCCGCCACGGCGCGCGCGCACGACCAGGCGAAGCCCGTCCTTGGCGCCGCGGAGGCGGCGGCGCTGATGGCGCCGCGCGTCGCCGCCGGCGAGAACGTCGCCATCGTCTTCGGCCGCGAGCGCAACGGGCTCGAGAACGAGGAGGTCGCGCTCGCCGACCGCATCCTGACGCTCCCGGTCAATCCGGCTTTCGCTTCGCTCAATCTGGCGCAGGCGGTGGTGGTGGTCGGCTATGAATGGTTCAAATCGCGCGGGCGGCGGCAAACTTCCCTTCGCCATGCCGGAGAAATCCGCGCCGGCGCCGAAGGAGCAGCTCCTCGCCTTCTTCGCTTCGCTCGAGCGCGAACTGGAGAAGGTCGAGTTCTTCCGGCCGCCCGACAAGCGCGAGACCATGCAGATCAATTTGCGCAACATCTTCACCCGCATGCAGCCGACCCAGCAGGACATCCAGACGCTCCACGGCGTGATCATGGCGATCGCCGAGGGCCGCAAGGGGCCGGCGCGCGGCGGGGTGCTCGACGGCGAGGAGGCGCAGATGCTGCGCGCGCTCCTCGCCGAGCACGGCGGCGGCCGCGTGCCGTCGGAGCGCGGCCCGGTGCGCGGCCTCTCCCGGCTTCTGCGCCGCAATCCGACCGAGGCCGAGCGCGTCCTCTGGCAGGCGCTGGTCAACGACCGGCGTTTCGCCGGCCGCGGCTTCAAGCGGCAGACGCCGATCGGGCCGCATATCTGCGACTTCGTCTCGTTCCCGCTGCGCGCGGTCATCGACCTCGTGCCGCATGCGGAGGAGGACGCCGCCGCCGGCGCGCGCGCGCAAAAGCGCGCCTGGGTCGCCGCGCGCGGCTATGACGTGATCGAGGTCAAGGCGAGCGACGTCGCGGCCGATATCGGCGCGGTGCTCGATGCCCTCGCCGGCGTCCTCGCAGCGGCGAAACCGGCCGCGACCGGCGTTGCCGACAAGTTGAGATAAATATCGGCTTTCGTATCGCGCCGAAGTGACCGGCCGCGGCCGCTGCCGCTGCGGCCCCGATCCCTCAGCCGCTCTTGAGCACCTTGAGCGCCGCCGCCGTGCCGGCGCGCAGCATGGCGATGTCGCTCATCACCGCGAGGAAGCGGGCGCCGCGCTTGGCGAGCGCGACGGCGCGCTCGGCGGTGTGGCAGAAGGCGCCGGCGATTTTTCCGGCGCGCCCGGCGCTGGCGATGATGCGGTCGAGCTCGCGCTCGACATCCTTCGACAGCGGATCGAGGGTCTTGCCGCCGGAGAGCGCGATCGAGAGGTCCGAGGGCCCGAGGAAAAGACCGTCGATGCCCGGCGTTTGCGCGATTGCGTCGAGATTGTCGAGCGCGGTGCGGGTCTCGATCATCGCCAGCGTCACCACGTGGTCATTGGCCTCGCGCAGATAGACCGACTGGTCGGCGATGCCGGCGAGCGTCGTCACCCGGTGCGGTCCCCAGCTGCGTTCGCCGACCGGCGGGTATTTGGCGGCCGCGACGAAAGCGCGCGCGTCGGCCGCGCTGTTGATCATCGGCGCGATGATGCCCTCGGCGCCGAAGTCGAGGACGCGCGAGACCATGGCGAAGTCGCCGACCGGCACGCGCACCAGCGGAGCGGCGCCGCCCTGGCGCACCGCGGCAATGCCGGTGAGGAGCGCGCTCACGTCCCAGAGCCCGTGCTGCGCTTCGAGCGTCACCGCGACAAAGCCCTCGCGGCCGATCGTTTCGGCGACCAGCGGATAGGGCAGGCTGCACCAGCCGGCGAACACGGTTTCCCCCGCGCGCAGCCGGCGGGCGAGGGTGAAGGCGGGAATGCTCATCGGCTCTCGCGAAATAAAATCGTCACCAGAATCGCCGCTAGATGCCGGCCTTGATGTCGGCGACGGCTTTCGCCATCAGCTCGTTCATGGCGCGATCGATCTGGTGATCCGACTGGACGACGTTCTTGGCGGCGAAATCCGCGCGGATCTTGCGCACCACGCCCGGCTCGCCGGCATCTTCGAACGCGGTCATGACCACGGACTTGGCGTAGTTCTCGGCTTCGGCGCCGGTAAGGCCGAGCTTTTCCGCCGCCCACAAGCCGACGAGCTTGTTGCGGCGCGCGGTCGCCTTGAATTGCAATTCTTCGTCATGGGCGAATTGCTGCTCGAAGGCTTCCTCGCGCTTGTCGAAACTGGTCATCGCCGTTTGCCCAATCGTGTGTGCGGAACCGCAAATCGCCTGCCGCCTTGCATATCGAGGGTGCCTCGTCAAGGCAACCTCCGGCGCGGGTCCAACATCGCCGTTGCGGCGAGCGCCGCGCGGGTCTATGTCGATTGTGCTCCGCGTCGCGTTCAGCTAGCTTTTCGATGCGGAGGGGTCGCTGCGTTGAGTCGCCGCCCACCGCCGCCGCGGAACCTCGAACCAAAACTGGAGCCCCGGCATCCCCATGGATTTCACCAAGCCACGGTATACTCCAATGAGCCGCCGTCGCCGCATCTATGAAGGCAAGGCGAAGGTCCTCTATGAAGGACCCGAGCCAGGCACCCTGATCCAACACTTCAAGGACGACGCGACCGCCTTCAATGCAAAAAAGCATCAGGTGATCGAAGGCAAGGGCGTCCTCAACAACAGGATCTCCGAATACGTCTTCCAGCACTTGAACGACATCGGAGTTCCCACGCACTTCATCCGCCGCCTCAACATGCGCGAGCAGCTCATTCGCGAGGTCGAGATCATTCCGCTCGAAGTGGTGGTGCGCAACGTCGCCGCCGGTTCGCTGTCGCAGCGGCTCGGCATCGAGGAAGGCACGCAGCTGCCGCGCTCGATCATCGAGTTCTACTACAAGAACGATCAGCTCAACGACCCGATGGTGTCGGAGGAGCACATCACCGCCTTCGGCTGGGCAACGCCGCAGGAGATCGACGACGTGATGTCGCTCGCCATCCGCGTCAACGACTTCCTCTCCGGGCTGTTCCTCGGCGTCGGCATCCGCCTGGTCGATTTCAAGATGGAAACCGGCCGGCTGTGGGAGAACGATCTGATGCGGATCGTCGTCGCCGACGAGATCTCGCCCGACTCCTGCCGGCTGTGGGACATCAAGTCGAACGAGAAGCTGGACAAGGACCGCTTCCGCCGCGATCTCGGCGGCCTGCTCGAGGCCTACACCGAGGTCGCCAAGCGCCTCGGCATCATGGCCGAAGGCGAGCGGCCGCAGGGCGCCGGTCCGATTCTCGTCAAGGGCTGAGTTGGCGCCCGGATGGAGCAACGCGGCATCCGGGCTCGGCGGTTGCGCCGGTCGGTTGTTCCCGGATTTCGCCTTGCTCGATCCGGGCCACGGGTTGCCGCGTTGAAGAAGCGCCTGCCATGAAAGCCCGCGTCACGGTTACGCTCAAATCCGGCATCCTCGATCCGCAGGGCAAGGCCATCGAGGGCGCGCTGCGATCGCTCGGCGTGAGCGGGGTGGCGAGCGTGCGCCAGGGCAAGGTCTTCGACATCGAGATCGAAGGCGCCGACCGCGCCGGCGCCGAGACCGCGCTGCGGAACGCGGCGGAAAAGCTCCTCGCCAATACCGTGATCGAGAATTACCGGATCGAGGTGACAGGCTGAACAAGCGCCGCAGGCGCGCCAGGAACGGGAGGAATGCCATGCTCGGGAAATTTGCCGCGTCCGTTGCTCTGCATCGCGCTCGCCGGGGGGACCGCCGCCGCGCAGAATGCGCCGGTCAAGATCGGCGTCCTCAGCGACATGTCCTCGCTCTATGCCGACATCACCGGCGAAGGCACCGGCGCCGCCGCGCGCATGGCGGCCGAGGACGCAGGCCCGGTGCTCGGCCAGCCGGTGCAGGTGGTCACCGCCGATCATCAGAACAAGGCCGATATCGGCGCCGGCATCGTGCGGCAATGGTACGACACCGGCGGCGTCGACATGGTGACCGACGGCGGCTCCTCGGCGGTGGCGCTCGCGGTCGAAGAGGTCTCGCGCGAGAAGCATAAGCTCGTTTTGTTCAACGGCCCGGCGAGCTCCGACATCACCGGCACCGCATTGTTCGCCTTACGCCGCGCACTGGAACTACGACACCTACGCGCTCGCCCACGTCACCGGCTCGGCGATCGTCAAGTCCGGCGGCAAGAATTGGTTCTTCATCGGCGCCGACTATGCGTTCGGCCATGCGCTCGAGCGCGACACCGCGGCGGTCGTCGAGCAGACCGGCGGCAAGGTCCTCGGCGCCGTCTACCACCCGATCAACACCGCGGACTTTTCCTCCTTCCTGCTGCAGGCGCAGACCTCCAAGGCGCAGATCATCGGGCTCGCCAATGCCGGCGGCGACACCATCAATTCGATCAAGCAGGGCGCCGAGTTCGGCGTCGTCCAGGGCGGGCAGAAATTCGCCGCGCTCCTCCTGTTCATCACCGACGTGCACAGCCTCGGCCTCAAGGTGGCGCAGGGGCTGCAATTCACCGGCGCCTTCTACTGGGATCAGGACGACGCCACGCGCGCCTTCTCGCGCCGTTTCTTCGAGCGCATCCACCACATGCCGACCATGGTGCAGGCCGGCGTCTACAGCGCCACGCATCACTATCTCGAGGCGGTCAAGGCGCTGGGCAACAAGGACCCGGACCAGGTGATGGCGAAGATGCGCGAGATGCCGATCAATGATTTCATGACCAAGAACGGGCATCTGCGCATTGACGGCCGGGTGCTGCGCGATATGTATCTGTTCGAGGTGAAGAAGCCGGAAGAGTCGAAGGAGCCATGGGACTATCTCAAGGTCGTGCAGACGGTGCCGGGCGACGAGGCGTTCCGCCCGCTCGATCAGGGCGGATGTCCCCTGGTCAAGAAGGCGGAAGCGAAATGACGCCGTCGACCCCCGGGAACCACAGCGCGGCGGACCCGCGATGAAATCCGCCGTGCTGGTCTTTCCCGGCATCAATCGCGAGCGCGACATGGCGCGTGCGCTCCGGCTCATCTCCGGGCGCGAGCCGGCGATGGTCTGGCACGCCGAGCGCGAGCTGCCGGCCGGCACCGACCTCGTCGTCATTCCCGGCGGCTTCTCCTACGGCGATTATCTGCGCTGCGGCGCGATCGCGGCGCGCGCGCCGATCATGGAGGCGGTGCGCGGCTTCGCGCAAAAAGGCGGCCTCGTGCTCGCGGTCTGCAACGGGTTCCAGATCGTCTGCGAGGCGGGGCTGTTGCCGGGCGTGCTCATGCGCAACGCGCAGCTGCGCTTCATCTGCCGTGACGTCTATCTGCGCGTCGAGCGCTCCGATACCGCCTTCACCCGCGGCTACAATGCCGGCCAGGTGATCCGCGTGCCGGTCGCCCACGGCGAGGGCAACTACATCGCCGACGGCGAGACCATCGCCCGGCTCGAAGGCGAGGGCAGGGTGCTGTTCCGCTACTCCTCGCCGGACGGCATCGTCGATCCGGATTGGAACCACAATGGCGCCATGAACGCCATCGCCGGCATCATCAACGAGCGCGGCAACGTGCTCGGCATGATGCCGCATCCGGAGAACCACGTCGAAGCCGCCATGGGCCGCACCGACGGCCGCGGCCTGTTCGCCGGGTTGGTGCAGCATTTCGAGCGGGCGGCTTGAACGCGCCGCGCGTCGCCGTTGCGGATTTTCGATGCCACTTGGAATAATCCTGCTCCTGATCGATGTCGCCCTCATCGTCCATGCGGCGAAGACGGGTCGGTTCTGGCCGTGGGGTTTGGTGATCTTGTTTTTGCCCGGCTTTGGCGCGCTCGCCTATGTGCTGGTCGAACTGTTACCCGAGTGGTTCGGCAGCGCGCAGGGTCAATATGCGCGTCGGCGCGTCGTCAGCTCGCTCGATCCGGAGCGACACTACCGTCTCCTCACCGATCAGCTCGACGTCGTCGACACCATCGCCAACCGCGCCGCGCTTGCCGAGGAGTGCCTGGCGCTCGGAAAATTCGCCGAAGCAAAAAACCACTACGAGCACATTCTGACGCTGCCGATGGGCGATGATGCGATCTATGCGCTCGGCAAGGCGCGCGCCCAATTCGGCCTCCGGCAGCCGCAGGAGGCGGTCGCCACGCTCGAACACCTGCGCCAAAATTGGCCGGACTATCAGTCGGCGGAAGGGCACCTGCTCTACGCCCGCGCGCTCGAAGAGAGCGGGCATGTCGAGCAGGCGCTCGCCGAATATCAGGCGGTCGCGAACTATTATCCCGGTGCGGAAGCGCGCGTGCGTTATGGCCTCATGCTCGACAAGGCCGGCCGGCGCGCCGAGGCGAAAACCGTCCTGACCGAAGTCCTGGCCCAGCTCAAGCGCGCTCCCACCTATGTCCGGCGGGCGCAGGCGGAGTGGCTGGCGCTCGCCGAAAAGGCGCTGCGGGAGTAAAAGCGCAGCCGTTCGTGCGCGAAACGGAGGCCGCGATGTTGCACGGCAGTTGCCTGTGCGGAGGCGTTCGCTACGAGATCAACGGAAACCTGTCCGAGGCGATCAATTGCCACTGCTCGATGTGCCGGAAGGCCCAGGGCGCGGCGTTTCGCAGCCGGGCGAAAGTGCGAGCGGCCGATTTTCGTTTTCTTTCCGGCGAGGAGTTGCTGACGTTCTTTGCGTCGTCGCCCGGCACTCATCGCGGCTTCTGCCGCGTTTGCGGCTCGCCGATCTTGACCAAATTCGACGCCGACCCGTCGGCCTTCGGCCTGCCGCTCGGCCCGCTCGACGACGATCCGGGCGTCCGTCCGCAGGCGCATGTCCATGTCGCGAGCAAGGCTCCCTGGTTCACTATCACCGATGACCTGCCGCAATTCGCCGAATTGCCGCCGGGAGCACGTGCCGCGCGGTCGTTCGCGGCCATAGCCAGCAGGATCGCCGGGATAACGACGGCGGGGGAGGTGAAATCGGCGGCGGCGCAGGTTAAATCTCCCCTGTGATTGCCAACGAGCCCGCCATTACCCCCGAGCTCATCGCCCAGCACGGGCTCAAGCCCGACGAGTACGAGCGCATCCTCAAGCTGATCGGCCGGGTGCCGAGCTTCACCGAGCTCGGCATCTTCTCGGCGATGTGGAACGAGCACTGCTCGTACAAATCCTCGAAGATCCATCTGCGCACGCTGCCGACCAAGGCGCCCTGGGTGATCCAGGGCCCGGGCGAGAATGCCGGCGTCATCGACATCGGCGACGGGCTCGCCGTGCGTCTTCAAGATGGAGAGCCACAACCACCCGAGCTACATCGAGCCCTATCAGGGCGCGGCGACCGGCGTCGGCGGCATCCTGCGCGACGTGTTCACCATGGGCGCGCGGCCGATCGCCTGCCTCAACGCGCTCTCCTTCGGCGATCCGGAGCACCCGAAGACGCGCGCGCTCGTCTCCGGCGTGGTCGCCGGCATCGGCGGCTACGGCAATTCGTTCGGCGTGCCGACGGTCGGCGGCGAGGTGCGCTTCCATCGCCGCTATGACGGCAATTGCCTGGTCAACGCCATGGCGGTCGGCCTCGCCGAGAAGGACAAGATCTTCTACTCGGCGGCGTCCGGCGTCGGCATGCCGATCGTCTATCTCGGCTCGAAGACCGGCCGCGACGGCATTCACGGCGCCACCATGGCCTCGGCCGAATTCGGCGCCGACGCCGAAGAGAAGCGCCCGACCGTGCAGGTCGGCGATCCGTTCTCGGAAAAGCTCCTGCTCGAGGCCTGCCTCGAGATCATGGCCAAGGGCTGCGTCATCGCCATCCAGGACATGGGCGCGGCCGGGCTCACCTGCTCGGCGGTCGAGATGGGCGCCAAGGGCGATCTCGGCGTCACGCTCGATCTCGACAAGGTGCCGTGCCGCGAGACCGGCATGAGCGCCTACGAGATGATGCTCTCGGAAAGCCAGGAGCGCATGCTCATGGTGCTCAAGCCGGAGAAGGAGAAGGAAGCCGAGGCGATCTTCCGCAAATGGGGGCTCGATTTCGCCGTCGTCGGCGAGACGACGCCGACCAGGCGCTTCCTCGTCCGGCACGGCGGCGCGGTCATGGCCGATCTGCCGATCAAGGAACTGGGCGACGAGGCGCCGGTCTACGACCGGCCGTTCATCGAGACGCAGCAAACAGCCCGTGATCGAGGCCGGCTTCGGTCAAGCCGCCGATGCCGATCGCCGAGGCGCTGGAACAGCTCATCGGCTCGCCCGATCTCTGCTCCAAGCGCTGGGTGTGCGAGCAATACGACCACGTCATTCTCGGCAACACCGTGCAGCGGCCGGGCGGCGATGCGGCGGTGGTGCGGATCAATGACGGCCCGAAGGCGCTCGCGCTCACCTCCGACGTGACGCCGCGCTATTGCGAGGCCGATCCGTTCGAGGGCGGCAAGCAGGCGGTCGCGGAAGCCTGGCGCAATCTCAGCGCGGTCGGCGCGCGGCCGCTCGCGCTCACCGACAACCTCAATTTCGGCAATCCGGAACGGCCGCGAGATCATGGGCCAGCTCGTCGGCTGCATCCGCGGCATCGGCGAGGCCTGCGCGCGCGCTCGACTTCCCGATCGTCTCCGGCAATGTGTCGCTCTACAACGAGACCAACGGACAGGCGATCCTGCCGACGCCGACGATCGGCGGCGTCGGCCTCATCGAGGATTTCACCAAGTCGATGACGCTCGCCTTCAAAGCCGAGGGCGAGGCGATCCTGCTCGTCGGCGAAACGCGAGGCTGGCTCGGCCAGTCGCTCTATCTGCGCGAGATCTGCGGACGGGAGGAGGGCGCCCCGCCGCCGGTCGATCTTGCCGCCGAGCGGCGCAACGGCGAATTCGTCCGCCGGCTGATCGGCGAGCGCCGCATCAGCGCCGCGCATGACCTTTCCGATGGCGGCCTCCTGCGTTGCGCTCGCCGAGATGGCGATCGCCGCCGGCATCGGCGCCGTGCTCGAGGCGCCGGCCGGCCTCGCCGCCCACGGTTTCTGGTTCGGTGAGGACCAGGCCCGCTACGTGCTCACCGTGCCCGCCGCGAACGTCGATGCGATTCATCGGCGCGGCCGAATTGGCGCGACGTCCCGATGCGCCGGCTCGGCGCGACCGGGGGCTCCGTGCTCGCACTTGCCGGCGAGCGGCTGCTGCGCGTCGAGGATTTGCGTGCGCGCTTCGAGGATTGGCTTCCCGCTTACATGGCGGGCCGGCTGTGACCGAGCGTGCATTGACGCTCGCGCCGCAGCGGCCCATTCTGGCTGCTGCGCTGCGCCGGGGCGACATGAAAGGTGACACGCGCCATGGCCATGGCAGCGAACGACATCGAACGGCTGATCCGGGCGCGCATTCCCGACGCCGAGGTGACCATCCGCGATCTCGCCGGCGACGGCGATCACTATGCCGCGACGGTCATCGCCGAGTCCTTCCGCGGCAAATCGCGCGTCCAGCAGCATCAGATCGTCTACGAGGCGCTGCGGGGCGAAATGGGCGGCAAGCTCCACGCCCTGGCGCTGCAGACCGGCACGCCGGAGAGCTAACCGCCGCGACGTCCGGGATGCCGTCGGCCGGCTTTCCGCGCGGTCGCAGGCTATTCCTGGAATTCTGTGCTGCCGAGCGTGGCCGTGGCGACTGATCCCTTCCAAACGAAATCGGGCGACCGGGATGCGCTGGCGGCATAGGTTTTGCCGCCGGTTTGCGCTACATATATGCCACCTGCAGGTGAGACGAGAATCGGCGCGGGGCCTTCCGCGCCGCCAACAAGGAAAATCGCGATGTCGGTCGAAAAGTTGATAGACAATGAGGTGAAGGGCAACGACGTCGTCCTGTTCATGAAGGGCACGCCGCAATTCCCGATGTGCGGGTTCTCCGGGCAGACTCGTGCAGATCCTCGATTATCTCGGCGTGCCATATAAGGGCTTGAACGTCCTCGAGAACGACGAGCTGCGCCAGGGCATCAAGGCCTACTCGAACTGGCCGACCATCCCGCAGCTCTACGTCAAGGGCGAATTCGTCGGCGGCTGCGACATCATCCGCGAGATGTTCCAGGCCGGCGAGCTGCAATCGCTCTTGAAGGAGAAGGGCATTGCGGTGAAGGAAACCGCGCAGGCCTAGCGTTTCCGGCCCCCGCCGCGGCGCGCCGCGCCGCCTCAGCGCACGCGTCTGGCGATCAGGAAGACCAGCGCCAGGACGATGGCTATTCCCACCAGGCTCTGGGCGGGAATGGCGTTGGCGAATTTCAGCACATTGTCCGCCACCCCGGAGACGAACACGCCGGAGTTCTCGCCGAGGATCAGGTAAATCAGGATGACGGTCAGGACCGCGAGAAATCCGATCTCGACGAACGCCCAAAGATACTCCTTGGCCTTTTGCAGGTAGTCGAGCATCGGCGCGCCCTCGGGAACGTTGCGGTGGGGAGCGGACTCGCCACCCAACGTCATTGCGATCGACGTCTTGTGGTTTTGCGCTACGCCCGACGGATCAGGCCATTTTCCGTTCGGAAAACAGCCAGACGATGATGCCGAGCGTGATCAGACCGACCAGGCCGCCGTCACCGAGGCTCTTGACCAGAGCCATGATGTTGGCGGGTACAGCGCCGAAGAAGGGCAGGTTGGTCCCGACCAGAAGCGCCGCCACGATTGCCAGCGCCAAGAGCATCAGGCCGATTTCCGTCAACGATCCGATCCAGTGCTTAATCCTATTGCAACGCATCCATGTCTGCGTTCTCCCGTTTCCCAGCTTGTCAAGAAGACCCCACGAGATACGCAACGGTAACCCCTTGCGGCTCAATCACTACTAGATATGGGGCAGGTGTTTCAAGGAGACCTGCTACAATTAGGTGCAAAACTGCGATGCATTCGCCGCTTTTGCAGGCAGAGATCTCACCCGAACGGCGCAAGCCGCTGGAAAACAGACGAAATCGGGAAGTCCGCGGCCGCGTCAGCGCGAGTAGTACTCGACCACCAGGTGCGGCTCCATCACCACCGGATAGGGCACGTCGCCGATGAGCGGAATGCGGCTGAGCTTCGCCGTCATCTTCGAGTGGTCGACTTCGATGTAGTCGGGCACGTCGCGCTCGGCGAGCGCGGTCGCCTCGAGCACCAGCGCGAGCTGCTTCGACTTGTCCTTGACCTCGACCAGATCGCCGACCTTGACCCGGAAGCTCGGGATGGTCACGCGCCGGCCGTTCACCTTGACGTGGCCGTGGTTGACGAACTGGCGCGCCGCGAACACCGTGGGCACGAACTTCGCCCGATAGATCACGGTGTCGAGCCGGCGCTCGAGGAGCGCCGATCATGTGCGCGCCGGTGTCGCCCTTGAGCCGCCGCGCCTCGTCATAGATGCCGTGGAAGTGCCGCTCCGACATGTTGGCGTAGTAGCCCTTGAGCTTCTGCTTGGCGCGCAACTGCACGCCGTAATCGGAGAGCTTGCCCTTGCGGCGCTGGCCGTGCTGGCCGGGGCCGTATTCGCGTTTGTTGATCGGTGATTTCGGGCGGCCCCAGATGTTCTGGCCCATCCGGCGGTCGATCTTGTACTTCGCCTGGTGGCGCTTGGTCATTCGCGTCCTCGCTCGTAGAAGATAATGGCTGAGGATCGCGCCCTCCTCTGTCCCGGATTTGCCGGAACCGACAGGTTTTGCGCCGAAGCGCCGGCCAAACAAAACCGCGGGTCGCGAAACACCGCGCGGGCCCGCTTGGGCCCGCGCCGCGGGCGGTATCTAGGGGGAAACCCGCCTGGTGTCAAACCGACCCGGCCGGCCGGGAGACGGCTCACGCGCGGGCAAAATGCCGGCGCCGCATGCTCCGCAAGCGCGGTGATCGCCAAGAGCGCGGTCAGCGCGTCGAGCACGGCGACGACGATGAACACGGCGGTCCAGCTGCCGGTCGTCTGCTTGAGGAAGGCCGCCGCCGGTCCGCCGAGGATCGAGCCGACGCCCTGCGCGATATAGAGGAAGCCGTAATTCGTCGCCGCGTATTTCGGCGCCGAAGGTGTCGGTCAGCGTCGAGGGGAACAGCGAAAAGATCTCGCCCCAGCCGAAGAAGACGAGCCCGGTCAGCACCACGAACAGCGCCGGCCGGTCGATGAAGGCGAACAGCACCAGGATGGCGACGGCTTCGAGCGAGAAGGCGAGCGCCATCGTCGCCTCGCGGCCGATCTGGTCGGACACCCAGCCGAAGAACGGCCGGGTGAGGCCGTTGGTGACGCGCGACAAGGTCAGCGACAGCGGCAGCGCCGCCATGCCGAGGACCAGCACGTCGGCGACGCCGAATTCCTTGGCGAACGGGCCGACATTGGAGACGACCATGAGCCCGAGGTCGACATCATGCTCATCATCACGAACAGCAGATAGAAGATCGGATTTTGCAGCATTTCGCGCGGCGAGTAGCTGCGCTTGGTCTGCTGCGCGGCGATCGCGGCGGCGGGCGCTGCAGCCCGGCACCCGATAATCCTCCGGCGGCACGCGCAGCCCTTGCGCGGCGACGATTCCGATCACGCGCCTGGATGATGCCCCAGACGACGAGCGTGTGCGCATAGCCCGAGCTCTTGATCATGCTGTCGATCGGGAAGCTGGTGAAGAAGGCGCCGAAGCCGTAGCCCGCCGCGGCGAGCCCGGTCGCGAGGCCGCGCCGGTCGGGAAACCAGCGCACCATCAGGCCGATGATGCCGACATAGATGATGCCGGTGCCGAAGCCGCCGATGACGCCGTAGGTGAAATAGAGCGCCCAGATGTTGTCCGACGTAAGCCGACAGCACCCAGCTGCCGCCGGACAACAGCGCGCCGATCGAGATCAGGAGGCGCGGGCCGAAGCGGTCGACCAGATAGGCCTGGAACGGCGAGCAGCCAGGTCTGCAGGATGATCAGCAGCGAGAACGTCCACTGCAATTGCGCGAGCGTCGTGCCGAGCTTCTGATTGAGCGGCCCGGTGAACAGCGTCCAGACATATTGCGGGCTGGAGATCGCCATCATGGCGATGACGCCGAGGATGAGCTGGTTCCAGCGGTTGAGAGTACCAGGCGCGCTCGTCTGGACGCGACGGTCATGCGATGCCCCCGAGATGCCCGGCGATGGAACCGCAATCTGCCGGCGTGCGGCAAGGATCGGCAATGCCGCGAAGCGTCAGCCGGCGGCGGTCGAGCCGGTTGCCGAACGAATGCCGAAGCGCGCCAGCGCTGCGCGGAGCGCGGCCGGACGTGAAAATCGCGCGGGTCGTGCCGGCGTGCGCCGGCGAGGAAGCGGGGCCGAGAAGATCGCCGACGCGCCGCGCGATCGCCGGCGCCGGATCGAGGAAGTTCACCGGCCAGGGCGCGAGCCGCCGCAGGCGCTCGATCAGCAGCGGATAATGGGTGCAGGCGAGCACGACCGTATCGGTGCGCGCGCCGTCGTCGCGAAAGCACGGCGCGATCTCGGCGCGAAGCGCGTCGTCGCCGACCGGCGCGCCGTGCAAGCTCCGCCTCGGCATAGCCGGCCAGCGTCTTCGATCCGACGAGCGTGACCCGGCAATCGCCGGCGTAATCGCGAATCAGCGCGCGGGTATATTCGCGCGCCACCGTCGCCTCGGTGCCGAGCACGGAAACGCGGCGCGTGACCGAACTCGCGCAAGCCGGCTTGATCGCCGGCACGGTGCCGACGAAAGGCAGCGAGAATTTCTTGCGCAGGTCGGGCAGCACGATGGTCGAAGCGGTGTTGCAGGCGATGACGATGAGATCGGGCCGATGCGCCTCGATCAGCTCGCCCATGAGATCGACGACGCGCGCGACGAGCGCCGGCTCCGTCGATGCCGCCATAGGGAAAGGCCGCATCGTCGGCGACGTAGATGAAATCCGCGCCCGGCCGCGCCGCCGCGATCTCGCGATAGACCGTGAGCCCGCCGAGCCCGGAATCGAACACCAGAATGGTTTCCGGCGTGGTCATTGGACGTGAGATAACACGAGGAATCGGCTCGCCGGCGACTGGCGCTCAGGCGCGCCGATCAGCCGAAAACGCGGCGGAAGATCGTGTCGACCTGCGCGAAATGAAAATCGAGATCGAAATTGGCGGCGAGTTCCGCTCGCTCAGATACTTGCGCACTCCGGTCGGCCTTGAGCAGCGCGAGGAAATCGCCTTCGCCGCGCCAGGCCTTCATGGCGTTGCGCTGGACCAGGCGGTAGGCGTCCTCGCGCGTCGACGCCCTTTTGCGTCAGCGCGAGCAGCACGCGCTGCGAGTGAACGAGGCCGCCGAGCGCGGTCGAGATTCTTCCGCATGTTGTCGGGATAGACGATCAGCTTGTCGATGATGCCGGCGAGGCGGGCGAGCGCGAAATCGAGCGTCACCGTCGCGTCCGGCCCGATCATGCGCTCGACCGAGGAATGCGAGATGTCGCGCTCGTGCCAGAGCGCGACGTCCTCCAGCGCCGGCGTCACATAGGCGCGCACCATGCGCGCGAGCCCGACCAGATTCTCCGACAGCACCGGATTGCGCTTGTGCGGCATGGCGGAGGAGCCTTTCTGGCCCTGCGGAGAAAAACTCCTCCGCCTCCAGAACTTCGGTGCGCTGCAGGTGGCGGATTTCGGTCGCCAGCCGCTCGATCGAGGCGGCGACGACGCCGAGCGTGGCGAAATACATGGCGTGGCGGTCGCGCGGGATGACCTGGGTCGAGATCGGCTCGACCGCGAGGCCCATCTTCTTCGCGACATGGGCTTCGACGCGCGGATCGACCTGCGCGAAGGTGCCGACCGCGCCGGAGATCGCGCAGGTCGCGACTTCGCTGCGCGCCGACTGCAGGCGCTCGCGGGCGCGGGCGAATTCGGCATAGGCGTAGGCGAGCTTGAGCCCGAACGTGGTCGGCTCGGCATGGATGCCGTGCGAGCGGCCGATGGTCGGCGTGAGCTTGTATTCGCGGGCGCGGCGCTTGAGCGCGGCGTTGAGCGCGTCGACGTCGGCGATGAGGAGATCGGCGGCGCGCACGAGCTGCACGTTGAAGCAGGTGTCGAGCACGTCGGAGGAGGTCATGCCCTGATGCACGAAGCGCGCTTCCGGCCCGACGATCTCGGCCAGATGGGTGAGGAAGGCGATGACGTCGTGCTTGACCTCGCGCTCGATCTCGTCGATGCGCGCGATGTCGAATTTCGCCGTTCTTGCCCTTGGCCCAGATCGTCGCCGCCGCCGCCTTCGGGATCATGCCGAGCTCGGCCATGGCGTCGGCGGCATGCGCCTCGATCTCGAACCAGATGCGAAAGCGCGTCTCCGGCGACCAGATCGCCGCCATTTCGGGCCGGGTGTAGCGCGGGATCATCGCGCACCTCGTAGGCAGGCCTGCGCTGTAGCAGATCGCGCGATGCTCAACAATTGCGCTGCGCCGTGCGATGTTGGCGAGCCGCGGAGCGAATGCAGGAGGAAGCGGCATGAAAATTGCTCCAGATCGTTGCCTGCGTAGCCGGCAGCGCGGCCTTTACGGCGCGATGGATCAAAGAAGCAAGCCGAGATCCGTCAAAAGCGGGCGGGGCACCTTTTTCCGGGCCGCGGCGAGGCAAGCGCGTCATACCGCGCGACGTGGACGCATGTGCCGCTACAAAGGGGTCGATCCAGCTCTGAGACCGCGGCGCGGCTCCGACAGCCGATCGAGGTCGCGATCAAATCGCCCGAGCGCGGCGACGAGGCGCGGCTTTTACTCCTCGTTCCTCGGCTGGCTCGACCGGCATCTTCGGCGATCGAGCTCTCGTCGGTCGAATATTCGAGATATCAGCATGCCGCGCGGACAGCCGCCGGCGAAAGTGAGCTTGCCTTGCCGCGCCGCGTTCACGCCGCAAAGCGCGCGCGGTCGTGCGGCTGCCGGTAATCGACCGGCGTGCCCTTGGGGATGATGCCGGTCGGATTGACGCGCGTGATCGAATAATAGCCGATCACGTAATAGCGCGGCTTCACCGTCTCGGCGACGCCCGGCACCGCGTAAAGCTCGCGCATATAGTTCAAGAGATTCGGATAGTCGGCGATCCGGTTCCTGTTGCACTTGAACAACGAGAAATAGGCGACGTCGAAGCGCACCAGCGTCGGGAACAGCCGCCAGTCCGCCTCGGTGATCTGATTGCCGACCAGATAGCGCTGCCGTCCGAGCCGGGCCTCGATCTCGTCGAGCGTGGCGAACAGCGCGTCATAGGCCGTCGTCGTAGGCGGCCTGCGAGCGGGCAAAGCCGCAGCGATAAACGCCGTTGTTGACGTTGGCGTAGACCTGCGCGTTGATGCGGTCGATCTCGCTGCGCAGAGGCTTCGGATAAAAATCGGTCGGGTCGGCGCCGATGCCGGCGAACTCGCTGATTGAGCATGCGGATGATCTCGGAGGATTCGTTGTTGACGATCCGCCTCGGTCTTCTTGTCCCACAAGGTCGGCACCGTGACCTTGCCGGTGTAATGCGGATCGCTCGCCGTATAGGCCTCGTGCAGATAGCGGAAGCCATTGACCCGGTCGGGCGTGCAATCGGGAAATGCGGGATTGTCCTCGAACGTCCAGCCTTGCTGCGCGCAAGCCGGGAACGGCGATAGGCGACGCTGATCGCGCCGTTGAGCTTCTTCAGCGCGCGATAAGATCTGCGTGCGGTGCGCCCACGGGCAGGTGTAGGCGACGTAAAGGTGATAGCGGCCGGCTTCCGCCGGAAAGCCGGACGAGCCGTCCGCGGTGATGCGGTCGCGGAACACGCTGTCGATGCGCTGGAAATTGCCGGCCTTGCCGGTCTCCTGCGGCAGCTCCTCGTCGCGCCATTGGCCGTCGAGCAGCATGCCCATCAGGCGGCCTCCCCGCGGGCGAGCGCCGCCGCATGGCGGATCGCCGCGATGTTGGCGCGATAGGATTCCGGCGTGCGGTCCTTGAACACCGCGGAGCCGGCGACGAAGGCGTTGGCGCCGGCGCGCGCCACCTCCGGCGCGATCTCCGGCGTGATGCCGCCGTCGATCTCGATGTCGATCGGCCGGCCGCCGGCCATGGCGCGCAGATTGCGCACCTTGTCGAGCGGCGCCGGGGATGAATTTCTGCCCGCCGAAGCCGGGATTGACCGACATCACCAGGATCAGATCGACGAGATCGATGACGTGGCTCGATCGTCGTCTCCGACGTGCCGGGGTTGAGGGTCACGCCGGCTTTCTTGCCGAGCGCGCGGATCGCCTGCAGCGAGCGGTGGATGTGCGGGCCGGCTTCGACATGCACGGTGATGATGTCGGCGCCGGCCTTGGCGAAGGCTTCGAGATAGGGATCGCACGGCGCGATCATCAGATGCACGTCGAGCGTCTTTTTGGTGTAGCGGCCGGATCGCCTTCACCATGTCCGGCCCGATGGTAATGTTGGGCACGAAATGCCCGTCCATGACGTCGACATGGATCCAGTCGGCGCCGGCGGCATCGACCGCGCGCACCTCCTCGCCGAGCTTGGCGAAATCGGCGGCGAGGATCGACGGGGCGATGATGAGCGGGCGATGCACGGGGAGCCTCCTGCTACTTCGCCGTTCGCCTAACACGCCGTGGCCCGAGCCGGCAACGCGCGGCGCCGGGGGACGCGTTCCTGCAAGCGAGCGCGCACTCTCGGCATTTGGCGGCCGGCTCTTGTCGCCCGGCCCGCATGCGCATAGCTAGCCGGCAGCCGCAGCGGAGGTCTTCCTGGCGCACACCGATGTCATGGTGCTCGGAGCGGGCATCGTCGGCACGTCGATCGCGGTCCATCTCGCCAAGCGCGGCGTGTCGGTCGCGCTCGTCGATCGCGGCGGCGCGGGCGAGGGCACCTCCTACGGCAATACCGGCATCATCGAAGGCAATACCATCTTTCCGCCGGCCTTCCCGTCGACTGGTCGGCGCTCTTGCGCATCGCGCTCAAGCGCTCGCCGGAAGCCAATTATCACCTCGCATTCCTGCCGCGGATCGCGCCCTGGCTCGCGGCGTTTCGCGCCGCGTCGCAGCCGGCGCGGCTGCTCGAGACCGCGCAGCTGATGCGGCCGCTGTTCGCCCGCGCGGTCGCCGAGCACGACGCGCTCGCGCCGAGGCCGGCGCCGAGCGCTATCTGCGCCGCCGCGGCTGGCTCAAGCTTTACCGCAGCGACCGCGCGTTCGCCGCGCTGGCGCGCGGAGCTCGAACTGGCGCGCAAGCCTCGGCATCGCCAACGTCCCGCTCGATGGCGAGGCGGCGCGCGCGCTCGAGCCGTCGCTCGCGCCGGTTTTCCGCCACGCCGTGCACTGGACCGGCGCGGTGAGCGTGACCAATCCGCTGGCGCTGACGCGCGCCTACGCGGCGCGCTTTGCCGCGCTCGGCGGGATTACGCTTACCGGCGACGCGCGCTCGCTGCATCGCGCCGCTCCGCATTGGCGCGTCGATACCGCCGCCGGGCCGCTCGACGCCGGCGACGTCGTGATCGCGCTCGGGCCGTGGATGCCGGACGTGCTCGCGCCGCTCGGCATCAAGCTGCCGCTCGCGGTCAAGCGCGGCTACCATCGCCATTTCCGCCCGCAAGGCAACGCCATGCTCGGCCGCCCGATACTCGACGCGGAGAACGGCTACTGCCTGGCGCCGATGGAGCAGGGCATCCGCGTCACCACCGGCGTCGAATTCGCCGCCCGCGATGCGCGCGCCGACGCCGGTCCAGCTCGACCGCGTCCTGCCGGCGGCGCGCGAACTGTTTCCGCTCGGCGAGCCGGTCGAGGCACAGCCCTGGCTCGGCGCGCGGCCCTGCTTTCCCGATTCGCGGCCGGTGATCGCGCGCGCCCCGCGCCAGCGCGGCCTCTGGCTCGCCTGCGGCCACGGCCATTGGGGCCTGACGCTCGGCCCGGCGACCGGGCGGCTCATCGCCGAGATGATGACCGGCGCGACGCCGTTCTGCGACCCGAAGCCGTACGCCGCCGAGCGGTTCATGCAGTGAGTCATTCCGGCTCGCCCGGAAGCTTCGCCAAACGCCGGGCGATGGCATCCAGGACAGCGAGCGCGTCCGCCGTTCCGTCAGCTTCGCCTTTTTCGAAGTCGTGCTTGGCCTGCCCCATCGTGTTGGTCACATGCGCGAGGCAAAGCACGCGGCGCTTGTTTGCCGCGGCGAAGGCGTAGAGCGCCGCCGCTTCCATTTCGACGGCCAGCATGCCCCGCCGCTTCGCCGCCTCGATCGCCTCGGCGGTTTCGCGAAACGGTGCATCCGTCGTCCATGTCGCCCCGACGATCGCCGGCAAGCCGGCGCTCTTGAGCGCGTCGGCGGCGAGCCGAACCAAATCCGGATCGGCTTTAGCGTATTCGGAAGCGGCGGCGTAGTGATAGCTCGTCCCCTCGTCGCGAAGCGCGCGGTCGATAATGACGAAATAGGGCGTCGGCCCGGCGGCAACGATTTGTCCGGCCGAGGTCACGCTGACCAGAAAACGACAGCCGCTCACGAACAGTTCTTCCGCTATGAGAACCGCGAAGGGCGCGCCGACCGCGCAACCGACGATGCCGGCGGTTTGTCCGCCAAGTTCGAAGGCATCGAGCTGGGTATGATAGCAGGGCCATCCGGTGAACGGCTTCGACCGGCCATCCTGACGCAACCGCCGCACGATGTCGCCGTCCGGGTCGAGGATGCACATCTCGGGCACATCGACGCGCGGGCAACGCCTTTTGCCGCCTCGCTTCCCGCAGCAGCGCAGCGGGACGGAACACCGACGGCGAAGAGCGGATTTTTGTTGTCGAGGATCGTGGCCATCAAACGCGCTCGAGCACGACGGCGTGTGGTCAGGGTGGCACGTCAACCAACTCATGGAACTTGAGCGCCATCTCTCGCGGCCTTGACGGTCCGCGGCGGCATTCGCAATTCCGTTCGCGGCCCGCGTGGCTCGCCCAACACGGTTGTCTCCTCACGCGCCCGCGGATGCCAATTGACGATGGCGAACCGTCCTGACCGTTTCAAGGCGTCCCTCACCGAACGGGCGAGGCGCGGCTGATCCGGCACGCCGTGGAAGGCGTTTGCCAGGAACACGAAATCAACCGGCCGCTTCCAGAGCCGGGCGATGTCGTAGGCATCGCCGGCGACGAAGTCGCAATTGTGCATGACCGCCTTCCGTCGACCGATGGCGGGTCACTTCCAACAATGCCGGGTCGATGTCGATTGCCACGACATGCCGCGCGAGCTTGGCGATCTGCAGTGTGAACCAGCCGTCGCCCGAGCAAAGGTCGATGATGTCCAGTTCCCGATGCGATCCCGACCTTGGTGAGCACGCGCGCAGGATCGGGCCACAACGCCTCCCACCAGCCGGCCGAGCTCGGCATTTCCTCGGTGCCTTCGAAGGCAAAGTCGCGGGCGGCTTGTCGATTCCATGAGATATCGAGCGCCGCTCGGTTTGCATGACGGCGACATTCTATACGGCGCCGCGCGTGCCCCGCGTCGCGTTGCGAACCCAGATTGACGCTGCGGAATGCCAGCTCGCTGGTAAGGCGCCGACTATTGGTTGCCGCCGATCGTGCGCACGACGCTCGACACCGGCCGGCTGTTGTTGACCGACAGCTTGTCCTGCTGGTCGATCATGTCGTCGTATTTCGGCAGTGCGGTCACGGGTTCGCGGGCGACGACGTGCACGACCTTGTAGCCGCCGGCCTTGAGCTGGCGGAGCAATTCCGGCATCGCCTCGGCGGTCCCGCGCTGGAAATCGTGCATCAGGATGATGCCCTTGCCGTGCTTCTTCAGCTTGCTCATCACCGATTTGATCACCTGCTCCGGCTTGTGGATCTTGAAGTCGAAGGAGTCGATGTCGGTCGAGAAGGTCGCGATGTTGCGCTCGCCGAGATAGGTGAGCAGCTCGCGGCGGATGCTGCAGGTCGGGGAAGCGGAAGAACGGCGCGATCGGTCCGGCGACCGCCATGTGCACGGCGCTCACGCCCATCTCGATCTCTTGCTTGGCCTGCTCGAGGTCGCTGGCGTACGGTTCTTCGCCAGATCCTTGTGCGACCAGGTGTGGCTGCCGATGGTATTGCCGGCGGCGGCGACCTGCTTGGCGATCTCCGGATGCCACATCGCGTGCTCGCCGATCTCGAAGAACGTCGCCTTGAGGCAATTGTCGGCGAGCGCCTTGAGCACCGCCGGCGTGTTGTCCGGCCACGGGCCGTCGTCGAAGGTGAGCACGACTTCGTGGTCGCGCAGGAAGTCGTATTGCTTGAAGTGCTCGAAGCCGAAGCCGGGCCCGCCGGTGGTGTCGATCTCGACGGTGCGCGAGAGGCCCATGCCGCCGGGCTTGTCGCAAGCCGCGACGCTCGCCGCGGGGCTTGGCTTTTCCGGGTGACGGGGTCGCCGGCGTCGGCGTCGCGTCGGCGGTGTTCTGCGCCACGCGTGTCGGCGCCGCGGCCGGTTGGCTCGGCACGACCGGCGCGGCGACGATCGGCGATGGTTCCGAGATGTCGGTGAGGCGCACCGGCGCGCGCGTTTCCGTTTCATGCGCGACAGTTGCCGGAGCGGGACGGGCGGTGGGCGCGAATGCAAGCGGCGAATTCGTCGCTTTCTGCGCCGCGACGATGCCGAATGCCGCGAGACCCAAGGTCATCAGTGCGGCGACGACGATCACCACCACCTTCATGGCAACTCTCCCTTGAGCCCGCCAGCTGAGGCGGGCAAGTGAAGGCGCAATCGGCCGGCAAGTCAACGAAAACGCGGCTGCGGCAAGCGAAAGATCAAGATTGTGGTTTCCGCGGCACTGCGCGGTGCCGCGATACCCTAAACATTTGCTTCACCGGTCGAATTGATCCTTCCAACTCGGCATGGCGCCGGGGAAGGGGAGCGCCGCCGCCGCGTACACGCCGCGCGCGATGGCGCGCGCCACGACGTTGGCGGCGACCGCCCCGAGCTCGGTCAAAGCGATGAGCGGGTCGGCGAGCGGCTTCGCGCCCGGTGGAGACCGCAAACACCGCGTCGCCGTCGAGCGGGGTGTGCACCGGATAGATCGCGCGCGCGAAGCCGGATTGCGCCATGACCGCGAGCCGCTTCGCCTGCGCCTTGGTTAATGCGGCATCGGTCGCCACGACGACGAGCGTGGTCGCCTCGCGCGCGTTGCCCTTGGTGCGCACCTCGAAGGCCGTGGGCGGAAATGACGGCGGCAGCCCGCGTCCGCCGAACTCGCCGTCGCGTTCGAAGGGCGCCGCCCAGAACCACGGCCCGCGGTCGATCAGCACGCTGCCGGTGGCGTTCACGGCGGCGATGGCGCCGACGATGTGGCCGCCGGCGGTTGGCGCCGAGGCGGAGCCGATGCCGCCCTTGCAATTGACCGTCATCGCGCCGGTGCCGGCGCCGACGGTGCCGAGCGCGAAATCGAGACCGGCGGCAGCGGTCGCCGCATAGCCGAGCTCGCGATAGGGCGGGAAGCGGCCCCAATCCTTGTCGCCGCCATTGAGGAGATCGAACAGGATCGCAGCCGGCACGATCGGCACCCGCGCGGTGCGCACGGCAAAGCCGCGGTTCTGTTCTTTCAGCCAAGCCTGCACGCCGGATGCGGCGTCGAGGCCGAAGGCCGAGCCGCCGGCGAGCGCGATCGCGTCGATGCCCTCGACCGTCTGCGCCGGATCGAGGAGCGCGGTCTCGCGCGTGCCCGGCCCGCCGCCGCGCACGTCGATCGAGCCGACCGCGGGCGCGTCGAACAGGACCACGGTGACGCCGGAGCCGAGGCGGACATCGCCGGCCTGGCCGATCTTCACGCCGGGAACGTCGGTGATGAGGTTGCGCATTGGGGGGAACTAACCTCTCCCCGCTGCGCGGGGAGAGGTCGAGTGAGCGCAGCGAACGAGGGTGAGGGGCCTCTCCGCGATTCCGAGCCTAGCGGAAGCGCCCCCTCACCCCAACCCTCTCCCCGCACGCGGGGAGAGGGAGGAGTGCGCGGGGCCACCTTGCATTCGCCGTGGCTGTCGGGGCATGTCGTGCGCCATGCCGAATGTCACCATGGCCGCCGCCCTCGTCGCCGGCACCTTGAGCTTTCTGTCGCCCTGCGTGCTGCCGCTGGTGCCGCCTTATCTCGTCTATCTCACCGGCACCTCGCTCGAGCGCTTCGCCGACGCGGAGACGAAACCGCGCGCCGGGCGCGCGACGCTCGCCGCCGCGCTCCTTTTCGTGCTCGGATTTTCCACGGTGTTCGTGGCGCTCGGCGCGAGCGCCAGCGCGATCGGCGCGGTGGTGCGCGCCTATTCGGGCGAGCTCGCGATCCTCGCCGGTATCGGCATCATCATCATGGGGCTGCATTTCCTCGGCTTGACCCCGATCGGCTTGTTGATGCGCCAGAAGCGGCTCGAGGTGGCGAGGCCCGTCGGGTTGTGGGGCGCTTATCTGATGGGGCTTGCCTTCGCGCTCGGCTGGACGCCGTGCATCGGCCCGATCCTCGCCGCGATCCTGGCGGTCGCCGCGTCCGAAGAGACGGTGGCGCACGGCGCCGGCCTGCTCGCGGTCTATTCGCTCGGCCTCGGCATTCCGTTCCTGCTGGCGGCCTTCGCCATCGAACCGTTCGCCGCTTTCCTCGTGCGCTTCCGCGCCTATCTTGGGCTGGTCGAGAAGGCGATGGGCGGGCTCCTGGTGCTCACCGGCATCGCCTTCCTCACCGGCGGGGTGACGCAGGCGAGCTTCTGGCTCCTCGATACGTTCCCGCTGCTCGGGAAGATCGGCTGATGTCATTCCGGGGCGCCGCGAAAGCGGCGAGCCCGGAATCCATAACCACCGATTTTTCAGGATCGTTGTTGAGCCTGTTCTGCAAACGGCGGTGACTATGGATTCCGGGCTCGCGGCCTGCGGCCGCGCCCCGGAATGACAAGGCCGCGTCAGCTCCGCCCGCCGTCGGTGATCTCTTCGTAGTTGCCGTCCTTGTTCCAGCGATAGACCGCCCAGCCATTGGCGGTGATGTCGCCCTTCTTGTCGAAGGAGACCGGGCCGAGCACCGTCTCCCAGGTGGCGGCATGCATGGCGGCGGCGACTTTTTGCGGATCGATGGTGCCGGCCTTGGCCGCGGCCTGCGCCCAGATCTGGATCGCCGCGTAGGTGTAGAGGATGTAGCCTTCCGGATCGATGCCCTTGTCCTTGAACTCCTTGGCCACGGCCGCGGCGGTCGGACGCTTGCGCGGATCGGGCGGGAAGGTGAAGAGCACGCCGTCGCCCGCCGCGCCGGTGATCGAGGAGAATTCGTGCGAGGCGAGCGCGTCGCCGGCCATCAGGATGGTCTTCAGCCCCTGATCGCGCATCTGCCGCACGATCAGTCCGGCTTCCTGGTGATAGCCGCCGTCATAGACGATATCGATGCCGTTGAGCTTGAGCTTGGAGACGAGCGCGGTGAAGTCCTTGTCGCCCTGATTGTAGGCTCTCGTTGAGCTTCTCCTTCACGCCCAGGCCGTTGAGCGCCTTCTTCACCTCGTCGGCGAGGCCTTTGCCGTAGGTCGTCTTGTCGTTGATGATGGCGATGTTCTTGCCCTTGAAGTTTTTGGCGAGATAGGCGGCGGCGAACCCGCCCTGCTGATCGTCGCGGCCGCAGGTGCGGAACGTGTTCCACAGGCCGCGGTCGGTGAACAGCGGATTGGTCGAAGCCGGCGTGATCTGGAGAACGCCGCCGTCGAGATAGGCGTCCGAGGCCGGGATCGAGGACGACGAACAATAATGACCGATCGCCACCGGCACGCGCATGCCGGCGAGCTTTTCCGCGACCGAGCGCGCCTGCTTCGGATCGCAGGCATCGTCCTCGATGTCGATCGCGAGCTTGTGCCCGAGCACGCCGCCGGCGGCGTTGATGTCGGCGATCGCCTGCTCGGCGCCGCTTTTCATCTGCCGGCCGAACGTCGCCTGGCCGCCGGTCATCGGGCCGGGGACGCCGATGGTGGTGACGTTCTGCGCCAGCGCCGGACCGGCGAGGAGGCCGAAAAGGAGCGCCAATGCGCTGCGCCGCAGCTTGCTCATGTCTCAGGTTCCCTGAAGCGAGGTTTCGCTTGGCGAAAACTACCACTTCCGCGCGGCGTTTTCCTGCCCGATTTCACGCCAGCCGAGCGGCCCGGCGCGGGCGTAGAGCCAGGGATATTGCCGCACCATCTGCGCCGCCCGCGTCGCGCGCCAGCCGATGAGCCCGACGATGAGGAAGATCAACGTGTCGCAGCAAAACGACGGCGCCGCGAGGAGCTCGCCCTCGAACAAGGCGAAGGAGATGAAGCGCGCGGCGGCGCCGATCAGCACCGCCGCGATCGCGACCTGCCATTGCGGGCGCCAGTCGCCGGCCATGGCGCGGCCGGAGAGCCACGCCGCGCCGCTGCCGAGAATGCCGGTCACCAGGATGATGTGGGCGATGCTTTCGCCGGCGTAGAGGCTGTCCAAGTCGTCAACCCATGTCCGTCAGCCGCATTTCCGTCAGCGCGCGCCGCCTTCGAGATAGGCGGCGCGGATTTCCGGCCGCTGTAAGAGCTCGCGGCCGCTGCCGGCGAGCGTGATCTCGCCATTGACCATGACATAGCCGCGATGCGCAAGCTTGAGCGCGTGATAGGCGTTCTGCTCGACCAGGAACACCGTCAGCTTGTCGCGCTCATTGAGCGCGCGGATCGCGGCGAAGATCTGCTGCACCAGGAGCGGGGCCAGGCCGAGCGAGGGCTCATCGAGCAGGATGAGCCGCGGCCGGCTCATCAGCGCGCGGCCGATCGCCAGCATCTGCTGCTCGCCGCCCGAGAGCGTGCCGCCGCGCTGGCCCGGCCCGGTCGCGCAGCCGCGGGAACAGCGTAAAGACGCGCGCGAGATCGGCTTCGAAGTCGGTCGCGTCGGCCACCGTGGCGCCGATCTGCAGGTTCTCCATCACCGTCATGCGCGGAAAAATGCGCCTTCCTTCCGGCGCCTGGGCGATGCGCAGCTTGGCGATCTCGTGGGTCGGCAGCGCGGTGATGTCGCGGCCGGCGAAATGGATCGCGCCTTCGCGGGCGCGCGGATTGCCGAACACGGTCATCATCAGCGTCGATTTGCCGGCGCCGTTGGCGCCGATGAGCGCGACGATCTCGCCTTCGTTGACGTCGACATCGACGCCTTTGAGCGCGATGACGTTGCCGTAATAGGTCTTCACCCCGCGCAGCGCGAGCAGCGGTTGGCTCATCGCCGCCGCTCCCGCGCTCACCGGGCCACCTCGGCTTCCACGCTCTCCACCTCCTCGTCGGCGACGCCGAGATAGGCGGCGATCACCTTCGGATCGTTGCGCACCTCCTCCGGCGTGCCGTCGGCGATCTTGACGCCGTAATCGAGCACGATGATGTGGTCGGAAATCTCCATCACCACGCCCATGTCGTGCTCGATCAAGAGGATCGAGATGCCGTGCTCGTCGCGGATCGCCTGCAAGAACGCGTTGAGCTCGGCGCTTTCGCGGCCGTTGAGGCCGGCGGCCGGCTCGTCGAGGCACAGCAGCACCGGGTCGGTGCACATCGCGCGCACGATCTCGAGCCGGCGCTGCGCGCCATAGGGAAGCGCGCCGGCCGGATCGTCGGCGCGCTCGGCCAAGCCGACGCGGTCGAGCCAATAGCGCGCCTTGTCGATTGCGGCGGCCTCGGCGCGCGCATAGGTGCGCGAGCCGAACAGGCCGAGCACGGTGAAGCCGGACGCCACCATCAGCGCGTTGTGCTGGGCGACGAGGAGATTTTCCAGAAGCGTCATGCCGGCGAACAGCCGCACATTCTGAAACGTGCGCGCGACCCGCGCCTCGCGGGCGATGCGGAATTCGGGGATCCGCTCGAGCAGGAACGAGGCGCCGTCCGGGTGGGCGAGCTGCAACCTGCCGACCGTCGGCTTGTAGAAGCCGGTGATGCAGTTGAACAACGTGGTCTTGCCGGCGCCGTTCGGGCCGATCAGCGCCGTGATCTCGCGCGCCTGCGCGGTGAAGGAAAGGTCGCTGACGGCGAGGAGGCCGCCGAAGCGCATGGTCAGGTGCTCGACCGTCAGCACGCGCGCGCTCATGTCGGGCTCTCCGCCCGCGCTTCGCCGACGATGCTCGCCGGAATGACCTTGCGCTTGGCGAGCGACACCGACGGGACGCGCGTCGAAACGAGGCCGCGCGGGCGAAAGATCACCACCGCGACCATGGCGGCGCCGAATACCAGCATGCGGTATTGCGAGAACTCGCGGAAGAACTCGAAACCGCCGAGCATCACCGCGGCGGCGACGGCGACGCCGACCTGCGAGCCCATGCCGCCGAGCACCACGATCGCCAAGACGAGCGCCAATTCGCCGAAGGTGAAGGATTCCGGGCTGATGAAGCCCTGGCGCGTGGCGAAGAAAGCGCCGGCAAAGCCGCCGAACATCGCGCCGATGGCGAACGCGGTGAGCTTCGTCGTCGTGGTGTTGATGCCGAGCGCGCGGCAGGCGATCTCGTCCTCGCGCAACGCCTCCCAGGCGCGGCCGATCGGCAGCCGGCGCAGCCGCAACGTGACCCAATTGGTGAGCAGCGCGAGCGCCAGAATGACGTAATAGAGAAATACGACCCGGTGGGTCGGCGAGTACTGAAGACCGAAGGTCGCGGCAAATCCGTTGTCGGCGGAATTAAACGGCAGGCCGAAGAAGGAGGGGCGGGGAATTCCGGAAATCCCGTTCGGCCCGCCGGTCAGGTTCTGCCAGTTGAGCAGAATGAGGCGGATGATCTCGCCGAAGCCGAGCGTGACAATGGCCAGATAGTCGCCGCGCAACCGCAGCACCGGAAAGCCGAGCAGGATGCCGGTCAAGGCGGCGAGCGCGCCGCCGAGCGGCAGGCAGATCCAGAACGAAAGCCCGAAGGTCAGCGCGATCAGCGCGTAGGAGTAGGCGCCGATCGCGTAGAAGGCGGCGTAGCCGAGGTTGAGGAGCCCGGCGAGGCCGACCACGATATTGAGGCCGAAGCCGAGCATCGCATAGGTGACAATGACGATGCCGAGATCGAGCAGATAGCGGTCGTTGTAGAAGATGACCGGCACGATGAGCGCGAAGCCGACGAAGGCGGCCGTGGCGTAGGGCGCGACGCCGGAAGCGGCGGCTTTGAGCGAGGGAGGCACCAGGCCGGCGACGGTCGCGGCGACCCGGTGCCAAAAGAGCGCGCGCACGAGCGAGACTAGGAAGATCGCCGCGACAAGAGCGGCGAGCGCGCCGAAACGCGTCGAGACGACGAGCGCGCCGGTCGGTCCCGGGATCGGTGCGAAAACCGATCAGCAGGACGAACAGGCCGAACGCCACCAGCGCCGCGATGCCGGCTTCCTTCACCGCGGCGAGGACATCGATGCGCCTAATGATCGGCTCCCCCACGCGCGTCACGCGCGGCCTCCGCTTCCTCACACCTTCTCAACTTCCGGCCGGCCGAGAATGCCGGTCGGCAGGAAAATGAGCACGATGATGAGAATGGAGAACGCGGCGACGTCCTTATACTCGATCGAGAAATAAGCCGACCACAGCGTCTCGATCAGGCCGATCAGGATGCCGCCGATCATCGCGCCGGGGAGCGAACCGATGCCGCCGAGGACGGCGGCGGTGAACGCTTTCACGCCGGCGAGGAAGCCGATGAAGAAATCGATGACGCCGTAGTAGAGCAGGAACATCAGGCCGGCGACCGCGGCGAGCGCGGCGCCGAGCACGAAGGTGGTCGAGATCGTGCGGTCGACGTCGATGCCGATGAGCGCCGCCATTTTCAGATCCTGCTCGCAGGCGCGCATGTTGCGGCCGAGCCGGGTGCGCGCGACCAGGAACGAGAAGCCGAACATCACGACCAGCATGGTGACGATCACGATGATCTGAATGTTGGACAATCGCACGGCGAAGTCGTGGCCCTCGAGCAGGGTGTAGCCGCCTTGCACCAGCGGCGGCAGCGGCTTGACCCGCGCGCCCTGCGCCACCTGCACGTAGTTCTGCAGCACGATCGACATGCCGATCGCGGAGATGAGCGGCGCCAGGCGGAACGAATGCCGCAGCGGCCGGTAGGCGATGCGCTCGACGGTCCAGCCATAGAGCGCGGTCAACGCCATGGCGATGAGCAGCACGAGAAACAGGGCGAGCGGCACCGCGGTGACCCCGACGGCGACGAGGATGAGGAAGGCGATAAGCGCCGTGAACGCGCCGACCATGAAAATGTCGCCATGCGCGAAATTGATCATGCCGATGATGCCGTAGACCATCGTGTAGCCGATGGCGATCAGGCCGTAGATCGAACCGAGGGTGATGCCGTTGATGAGCTGCTGGACGAAATATTCCATGCGTCCGCCGCCTTTCTCGATTGCTGAGCCAGCCTTAACAAAGAAGCGACCATGCGGCAACGCCGCAGGCCTCGGTCCACGGCGGTTTCCCCTGATATTCCAAGCCGTTGCGTACAATCGATGGCATTGCGGCCAGGAACCCGGGCCGGTTTGGGCGTTATTCTCCCGGCGGGGCAGTCGACTGTCAGTGGAAACCCCTGAAAATTGGAGAAGTCCCCGATGTCGAACGAACAGCAGAAACCGCAGCGCGATCAACAGCAACAGCAGAACAATCCGCGGCCGAACCCGCAGCAGGGCGGCCAAAACAAGCCCGGCCAGCAGCAGCAGGGCGGCCAGAACAAGCCGGGCGAGCAGCAGGGCGGCCAGAAGCCCGGCCAGGGCGGCCAGCAGAGCGGCGGCGGCATGGACCGCTAAGGCACCTGCAGCGGCAACCAGTCTGCATCTTGCAACGGCGGCAGTCCGCTCGGCGGGCTGCCGCCTTTATTGTGTAAAGCCGGTATTGCGTTGGCGCGGCGGCTTCTTCTTTGCGGCGAAGGGCCTATGCTTGCGCCATGGCCAGCACGCTGCCGCTGTTCCATCTTTACGGCGATCCGCCTGACGATCAGGCGTTCGACTTTATTCATGTCGAGACCATCGCCTCGCGCTCGTCGGTCCACGACTGGACCATCCACGCGCACCGGCATCGCAATCTGTCGCAGATCTTCCTGATCGAGCGCGGCAGCGGCGAGATGATGTTTGAAGCGGCGCGGCTTCCGTTCGCCGCGCCCGCCGCCATTCTGGTGCCGGCGGCGATCGCGCACGGATTCCGCTTCGAGCCCGACGTCAGCGATGGCTGGGTGCTGACCTTCACCGAGGATGCGGCCGGCGCGTTTGCCGATCGCGCCGGACAGGCGCTCGCCCGGCTGCGCGCGCTTGCCGCGCAACCGATCATTCCGATCGCCGACGAGACGGAGCGGGCGCGCCTCTCGGCGCTATGTGCGGAGCTGTTCGAGGAGCACAGCCTCGCGCGCGAAGGCTATCGGCTGGCGATCCGCGGTCTCCTCGCGCTCATCGCGGTCGGCGTGGTGCGCCTTGCCGCCAGCCGCGCGCGCACCGGCAGCGTGACCTTGCAGCCGGCGGACGCCACGGTCACGCGCCTGCGCACTCTGGTCGACGAATATTTTCGCAAGGAGCATCAGCTCGGCTTCTATGCCGAGAAGCTGGCGATGACCGTCGACCGGCTCAACGACCACGTCAAACGCTCGACCGGCATCACCGCCGGCCATCTCATCCGCCAGCGCCTGCTCACCGAAGCCAAGCGCCAGCTCGTGTTCACCGCGCAGCCGATCCAGGACATCGCCGTGGAGCTCGCCTTCGCCGATCCCTCGCACTTCGCCCGCTTCTTCCGCAAGCACACCGGGATGACGCCGCACGAGTTCCGCGCCCAGGGCGGGTAGCTTTTGTACGTCATTCCGGAGCCCGGATGGAGCGGAGCGAAATCCGGGAGCGGCGACTGCCGCCGCGAGATCGTTCCCGGGATTTCGCTCCGCTCCATCCGGGCTACGAGAGCAGAAACCCCAGCACCGTGTCGGCGTAGGCCTGCGGCTGCTCGACATTGGCGATGTGCGCGGCCTCGAGCACGGCGATCCGGGCGCCGGGAATGTGCGCGCGGATGAACTCGTTGCCTTCGAGCGGGGTCGCCGGATCCTGCCGGCCGGCGATGACCAGCGTCGGCGCGCTGATCTTCGCCAACAGCGCACGGTGGTCCATGTCGCGGATCGCTTCGATGCAGCCGACGTAACCTTCGGCGCTTGGTTTTCAGGAACATCTCGGTCATGCGCGCGATCGCCGCCGGCGAGCGCTCGCGGAAATCCTTGGTGAACCATCGCTCCATGGTCGCACCGGCGAGCGGAGCGACGCCGTTCTTGCGCACGAGCGCGAGCCGCTCCACCCAGAGAGTCTTGTCGGGATAGTAGCAGGCGGTATTGGAGAGGATGAGCTTGTCGATGCGGTTTGCCGCATTGGCGCCGAGCCATTGCCCGACCATGCCGCCCATCGACAGTCCGCACCAATTGACCTTGTCGATGCCGAGCCCGTCGAGGATCGCGAGCACGTCGCGGCCGAGCCGCTCCATCGAATAGGGGCCCTTGGGCACGCCCGACTGGCCGTGGCCGCGGCGATCGTAGCGCAGGAGGCGGAAGTGGCGCGTGAACGGCGCGACCTGATCGTCCCACATATGCAGGTTGGTGCCGAGCGAGTTCGACAGCATCAGCACCGGCGCGCCGTCCGGCCCGGCGAGCTCGGCGTGGATCATGCAGCCGTCGGCGTTGATCTCCGGCATCGGTTCCCCTTGTGCGTTGCAGGCTTTATGCTTAGCGATCTCGATGTTGCCCGCCAATCCCCGCGATGCAGTCGTAGAGCATCGGCGCGCGGGGCGGGCGCGGTGCGTGAGGAGGAGCGAGCGGCCATGGCGATGACGATGAGCGGCGAGTATCAGCTTGCGGTCCCGCGGGAGACGGTCTGGGAGAAGCTCAACGATCCGGTGACGCTCAAGGCCTGCATCCCCGGCTGCGAGCAGCTCGACAAATTGTCGGACACCGAATTCCAGGCGACCGCCGTCGCCAGGATCGGCCCGGTCAAGGCGACGTTCAAAGGCCGGGTGACCTTGTCCGATCTCGATCCGCCGAACGGCTACAAGATTTCCGGCCAGGGCGACGGCGGCGTCGCCGGTTTTGCCAGGGGCGGAGCGACGGTGACGCTCGCGCCGAAGGACGGCGGCACGCTGCTTAGCTACGCCGTCGAGGCGCAGATCGGCGGCAAGCTCGCGCAAATCGGCCAGCGCCTGGTCAACGGCGCGGCGAAGAAAATGGCCGACGATTTCTTCCAGAAATTTGCCGCGACGGTCGCGCCGCCGAGCGCGTGACCGGCGGCTTGCCGGCGCCTTCTGCGCACGCCGCCGCTGCGACTTCTCGCGCGGCAAAACTCCTTGACCGGCGGCTAGGCCGCGGTTCAGAGTAATTCCGGTTCCAAGGTGCGAAATCCGCCGAAATCGACGCGATTTTGCCCTTGCACCCAGCAAGCGGCCGCGAGCCGCCCTGCAAACGAGACGTTTTAGGGGATTTTCGAGGAGGCGCTTATGGCGGCCGTATCCCTCACCGTGAACGGCAAATCCGTCACCGCCGATGTCGATCCGCGCACGCTGTTGGTGCAGCTCTTGCGCGAGCATCTGCGGCTGACCGGCACCCATGTCGGCTGCGATACCTCGCAATGCGGCGCCTGCGTCGTGCATGTCGACGGCAAGGCAGTGAAATCCTGCACCGTGCTCGCGGTTCAGCTCGAGGGCGCCGACGTGCTCACCATCGAGGGATTGGCGGCCGCCGACGGCCCGCTGCATCCGATGCAGGAAGCGTTTCGCGAAAATCACGGGCTGCAATGCGGCTATTGCACGCCCGGCATGATCATGACCGCGGTCGATCTCGTGCGCCGCAAGGGCCGCGATCTCGACGACCGCACCATCCGCGAGGAGCTGGAAGGCAATATCTGCCGCTGCACCGGCTATCACAATATCGTCAAGGCGATCGCCGCCGGAGCGCGCGCCATGCCCGCCGCGGCCGTCGCAGCGCCGAAGGCCGCCGAGTAGCAAAGCCGTCAACGGGAACGAGCGTCCCAGCAAAGAACCGCCGGAGGAGACTGCCATGAGTGCGACCGGTATCGGCGCCCCAGTGCGCCGCAAGGAAGACCATCGCTTCATCACCGGCAAAGGCCACTACACCGACGACATCAGCCGGCCGGGCCAGGCGGCGATCTATTTCATCCGCTCGCCGCACGCGCACGCCAAGATCAAGAATATCGACACCAAGGCCGCGGCCGGCATGCCCGGCGTCGCCGGCGTGTTCACCGGCGCGCAGTTCGCCGAGGACAAGCTCGGCAACCTGATCTGCGGTTGGACTGTGCTGTCGAAGGACGGCTCGCCGATGAAGATGGCGCCGCACGCGGCGATCGCCGTCGGCAAGGCCAATCATGTCGGCGACGCGGTCGCCGTCGTGATCGCCGATACGCTGGCGCAGGCCAAGGACGCGGCCGAGAAGGTGGTGATCGATTACGAGGTGCTGCCCGCGGTCGTCGATCCCACCAAGGCCGCCGCCAAGGGCGCGCCGCTCATTCACGAATCGGCGCCGAACAATACGATCTACAACTGGCACATCGGCGACGCCGATGCGACCAATGCCGCGCTCAAGAACGCCAAGCACATCACCAAGCTCGAGTTCATCAACAACCGGCTGGTGCCGAATGCGATGGAGCCGCGCGCCGCAATCGCCGAATACGACGCCGGCAGCGGAAACCTGACGCTGTGGAACGCATCGCAGAACCCGCACGTCGCCCGGCTGGTGATCTCCGCCTTCGTTGGCATGGCGCCCGAAAACAAGCTGCGCGTGATCGCGCCCGATGTCGGCGGCGGCTTCGGCTCGAAGATCTTCATCTATCCCGAAGAGGTCGTCTGCCTGTGGGCGGCGCGCAAGCTCGGCCGGCCGGTGAAGTGGACCTGCGAGCGCTCGGAGAGCTTCATCAGCGACGCGCATGGCCGCGATCACGTCACCAAGGCGCAGATGGCGTTCGACGGCGAGGGCAAGATCACCGCACTGAAGGTGCACACGACCGCCAATATCGGCGCCTACATGTCGACCTTCTCTTCCGCCATTCCGACCTTCTTTTATGCGCCGCTGCTGTCCGGGCAATATCAGATCCCGCACATCTACTGCGAAGTCGACGCGGTTTACACCAACACGGTGCCGGTCGATGCGTATCGCGGCGCGGGACGCCCGGAAGCCACCTTCGTGGTCGAACGGCTCATCGAAGTCGGCGCCCGCGAATTGGGTCTCGAGCCGCCGGCGCTGCGGCGCCGCAACTTTATCAAATCGTTTCCCTATCAGACCTCGGTGGCCTTCCTCTACGATATCGGCGATTTCGACGCCTCGTTGCAGAAAGCGCTCGAACTTCACGACTACAAGGGCTTTGGCAAACGCAAGCGCGAGTCCGAACGCCTCGGCAAGCTGCGCGGGATCGGCTTCTCCACCTACATCGAGGCTTGCGGGGCGGCGCCGTCCGCGGTTGCTGGCCAGCTCGGGGCGGGGGTCGGCCTTTGGGAATCGGCCGAGGTGCGGGTCAATCCGACCGGCTCGGTCGAAATCCTCACCGGCAGCCATGCCCACGGCCAGGGCCATGAGACCACGTTCGCGCAACTCGTGTCCGACCGGCTCGGCATTTCCATCGACCAGGTCAACATCGTCCATGGCGACACCGACAAGGTGCAGTTCGGCATGGGCACCTACGGCTCGCGCTCCGGCGCGGTCGGCATGTCGGCGATCGTCAAGGCGCTCGACAAGGTCGAGGCCAAGGCCAAGAAGATCGCCGCCCACCTCCTCGAAGCCGCCGAAGGCGACATCGTGTTCAAGGACGGCAAGTTCACCGTCGCCGGGACCGACAAGTCGGCGGCGTGGGGCGAAGTCGCGCTCGGCGCCTATGTCGCGCACAAATTCCCGACCAGCGAAATCGAGCCCGGCCTGAAGGAAGGCGCGTTCTACGACCCGACCAATTTCACCTTCCCCGCCGGCTGCCACATCTGCGAAGTGGAGATCGACCCGGACACCGGCGCCACCACGATCGCCAGCTGGACCGCGGTCGACGATTTCGGCACGGTGATCAACCCGATGATCGTCGAAGGCCAGGTGCATGGCGGTGTCGCCCAGGGCGTCGGCCAGGCGCTGCTCGAACACACCGTCTATGACGACAAGGGCCAGCTCGTCACCGGCTCGTACATGGATTACGCCATGCCGCGGGCCGACAATCTGCCGTCGCTCAAGGTCGACATGACGATCACCAAGTGCCCGTCCAATCCGCTCGGCATCAAGGGCTGCGGCGAGGCGGGCGCGATCGCCGCGCCGGCCGCGGTGATGAACGCGATCACCAACGCGCTCGGAACCGAAGCGATCGACATGCCGGCGACCCCGCAGGCGGTGTGGGCCGTGCTGCAGAGGTCGGCCAAGGCGGCGCCGCGGGCGGCCTAAAGGAACGGAGAACTGCGATGTACAGCTTTACCTTCCATCGTCCGGAGACGCTGCGCCAGGCGGCGAGCCTGCTCAGCAAAAACGGGGACGCCAAGCTCCTTGCCGGCGGCCATACGCTGCTTGCCGACGATGAAGCTGCGGCTCGCCAACCCGCCGCAACTGATCGACCTCTCGCGCATCGAAGGGCTCGCCGGCATCCAGCTCAGCGGCCGCTCGCTCGCGATCGGGGCGATGACGCGCCATGCCGACGTGCACGCCTCGCCGGTGGTGCAGCAGGCGATCCCGGTGCTGGCCAAGCTCGCCGGCATGATCGGCGACCCGGCGGTGCGCCACATGGGCACCATCGGCGGCTCGGTCGCCAACAACGACCCGAGCGCCGACTATCCCGCCGCCTGCCTCGGCCTCGGCGCCACCATCATCACCAACAAGCGCCGCATCGCCGCCGACGACTTCTTCACCGGCATGTTCTCGACCGCGCTCGAGCCGGCCGAGATCATCACCAAGGTGAGCTTCCCGGTGCCGAAGAAGGCGGCCTACCAGAAATTCCGCAACCAGGCGTCGCGCTACGCGCTGGTCGGCGTGTTCGTCGGCAAACGCGGCAGCGAAATCCGCGTCGCCGTCACCGGCGCCGGCGGCAACGGCGTGTTCCGGGTCAAGGCCTTCGAGGAGGCGCTGAAGAAGCGCTTCGCGCCGAAATCGCTCGAAGGACTGACGGTTCCGGCGGACGGCCTCAACAGCGATATCCACGGCAGCGCCGAATACCGCGCCCATCTGATCGGCGTGCTCGCCCGCCGCGCCGTGGCGGAGGCGGTCGGGAAGTAGACAACGCGGCAGTATCGATTGCCGAAATTTACCCAATCGTCATGCCCGGCCTTGTGCCGGGCATCCACGTCTTTACATGCAGCAGCAAGACGTGGATGGCCGGGACAAGCCCGGCCATGACGGGATAGATTGAGCCGCATGAATAAGCCTTCCCCGCGCCCGCTGCCGGCCTCGATCGACGCCACCGTCGCGCTCCTCGCCGAGGCCGATTATCTCGCCGACCGCTCGCTCGGCACGGTGCTCTATCTCGCGCTCAAGATGGGCCGGCCGATCTTCCTCGAAGGCGAGGCCGGCGTCGGCAAGACCGAGATCGCCAAGGTGCTCTCGGCGACGCTCGGCCGGCGGCTCATCCGCCTGCAATGCTACGAAGGCCTCGATGTCGCCGCCGCGGTCTATGAGTGGAACTACGCCGCGCAGATGATCGCGATCCGCGTCGCCGAGGCCGAGGGCGAGCACGATCGCGCGCGGCTCGAGCAGCGACGTGTTCTCCGAGCGTTTTCTGATCAAGCGTCCGCTGCTGCAGGCGCTCGAGCCCGACACCGCCGGCGCGCCGGTGCTGCTGATCGACGAGATCGACCGCACCGACGAGGCGTTCGAGGCGTTCCTGCTCGAAGTGCTCGGCGACTTCCAGGTCACCATCCCGGAAATGGGCACGGTCAAGGCCGCCCAGCCGCCGATCGTGGTCATCACCTCGAACCGCACCCGCGAGGTGCACGACGCGCTCAAGCGCCGCTGTCTCTATCACTGGGTCGGCTATCCGAGCGCCGAGCGCGAGCTCGCCATCGTGCGCACCAAGGTGCCGGGCATCAGCAAGAAGCTTTCCGAGCAGGTGGTGGCGTTCGTGCAGGCGCTGCGCCAGGCAGGACCTGTTCAAGTCGCCCGGCGTCGCCGAGACGCTCGATTGGGCGGGCGCGCTCGCCGAGCTCGACGTGGTCGCGCTCGATCCGGCGACCGTCTCCGATACGCTCGGCGTGCTGCTCAAATACCAGGACGACATCGCCCGGCTCGAAGGCAGCAAGGTCAAGGAGCTGCTCGACGAGGTGAAGTCGGACTTGAGGGCGGCGGAGTGATCGCGACAGACGACGCGCGCCGCAATCGCATGCGTGAAGCCGGCAATGACGATTGAAGAAAGGCCGACAGTGCCAGAGCAGTCCGGCCGTCTCGCCGAGAACATCCTCTACTTCGCCCGCGCGCTGCGCGCCGCCGGCATTCCGGTCGGGTCCGGCGCGGTGCTCGATGCGCTCGCGGCGGTCGCGGCGGCGGGCGTCGGCACGCGCGAGGATTTCTACTGGACGCTGCACGCGGTGTTCGTGAAGCGGCACGAGCATTCGCTCCTGTTCGACCAGGCGTTCCGCATCTTCTTCCGCCGGCGCGGCTA
This sequence comes from uncultured Alphaproteobacteria bacterium, assembly GCA_963695665.1. Lineage (GTDB taxonomy): Bacteria > Pseudomonadota > Alphaproteobacteria > Rhizobiales > Xanthobacteraceae > BOG-931. Next base: position 62,488 of record CAVOHL010000031.1, on the reverse strand, counting down.
TATCGAGCAGCTGATGGCGATGATGCTGCCGCAGGTCGCCTGCCGCGCCGCAGGCGCCGAAGGCCGGCGCGCACCCGCGTGCAGGAGGCGCTCTATTCCGGCCTCGACGACAAGCTGAAAAAGGAGCGCGAGGTCGAGCTCGATGCGCGCATGACGGTGTCCGACCGCGAAGTGCTGCAGAAGAAAGACTTCGCGCAGATGACCGCGCCGAGATCGCCGCCGCCAAGGAGGCGATGAAGCGGCTGGTCCTGCCGCTCGCCGAGGTGCGCACGCGGCGGCTCGCGCCGCATCCGCGCGGCCGCGCTGATCGACATCCGCCGCACGCTGCGCGCCAGCCTCAAGGGCGGCGGCGACGTTATCGATCTGCGCTTCGTCGGGCCGAAGACCAAGCCGCCGCCGCTCGTGGCGCTCCTCGACATCTCCGGCTCGATGAGCCAGTACAGCCGCATCTTCCTGCATTTCCTGCACGCAGCTCACCGAGAAGCGTAAGCGCGTCGCACCTTCCTGTTCGGCACGCGGCTCACCAACGTCACCCGCGCGCTCCGGGAGCGCGATCCCGACGACGCGCTCGCCGCCTGCTCGGCGAGCGTGCCCGACTGGTCCGGCGGCACGCGCATCGCCTCTTCGCTGCACGCCTTCAACAAGCTGTGGGCGCGCCGCGTGCTCGCCCAGGGCGCGATCGTGCTCCTGATCACCGACGGGCTCGAGCGCGACGCCGACGAGACGCTCGCCTTCGAGATCGACCGGCTGCACCGCTCCTGCCGGCGGCTGATCTGGCTCAATCCGCTGCTGCGCTTCGAGGGCTTCGAGGCGCGGGCGCGCGGCGTCCGGGCGATGCTGCCGCATGTCGACGAGTTCCGGCCGATCCACAATCTCGAATCGATGGCCGAGCTGGTGGCGTCGCTGACCGCCGGCGGCCGGGCAGGGGACCCGAAAGCCTGGCTGCAAAAGGCGGCGTAGTGACTTATATTTAGCTAAGATATAGCGAATTGCGAACAACGGGAGGCCGCCGGATGCTCACGCACCGACAACGACATCCTCAAAGCCGCCGAGGACTGGCGCAAGGCCGGCCGCGCGGTGGCGCTCGCGACCGTGGTCGAGACCTGGGGCTCGGCGCCGCGCCCGGTCGGCTCGAACCTGGTCATCGACGAGGACGGGCAATTTCCTCGGCTCGGTCTCCGGCGGCTGCGTCGAAGGGCGCGGTGGTCACCGAAGCGCTCGACGTGATCGACAGCGGCAAGCCGAAGATGCTGGAATTCGGCGTCGCCGACGAGACCGCCTGGAAGGTCGGGCTCTCCTGCGGCGGCACCATCCGGGTCTTCGTCGAGAAGGTGGAGTAGTGAAGCTCGACATTCTCAGCGCGCTCAACACCGAACGCGCGGCGCGCCGCGCCGCGATCGTCGTCACCGATGAGCGCAGCGGCGTGCAGCGGCTGGTCAAGGCCGCCGACGATCGGCAACGATCCGCTGCGGCCGGTGCTGGCCGAGCGTCTGCGCACCGGCAAGAGCGGCATGGAGGAGACCGCGGAGGGCCGCGTCTTCCTCACGCGTCTATGTGCCGGCGCCGCAGCTCGTCATCACCGGCGCCGTCCACATCAGCCAGGCGCTCGCGCCGATCGCGCGGCTCGTCGGCTATGACGTGACCATCGTCGATCCGCGCACGGCGTTTGCGCTCGATCGAGCGCTTTCCCGACGTCAAGGTGATCGCCGAATGGCCGGACCAGGCGCTGCCGCCGCTCGGCATCGACCGCTACACCGCCTTCGTCGCGCTCACCCACGATCCGAAGATCGACGATCCGGCGCTCGCTCACGCGCTCGCGCGCGACTGCTTCTATATCGGCGCGCTCGGCTCGAAGAAGACGCATGCGCGCCGCGTCGAACGGCTCAAGGAGCAGGGCCTGACCGACGCCGACATCTCGCCGCATCCACGCGCCGATCGGGCTCGACATCGGCGCGGTGTCGCCGGCGGAGATCGCGGTCGCCATCATCGGCGCAGATCACCGAAGGCTGCGCGAGGAGCCGCAGCCCGATCGCGCCCCGGTCAGGGCGGTGTCATGAAATTCGGAGCGGTCGCGCCGCAAGGACGCCATCGGCGCCACCGCCGTGCACACCATCCGCCAGGGCGCGCTGGTGCTCAAGAAGGGAACGCTGATCGGCGCCGTCGAGGTCGCGGCGCTGGACGCGGCCGGGATCGCCGAGATCGTGGTGGCGCGGCTCGAGCCGGGCGACGTGTCCGAGGACGTGGCCGCCGCCGAGATCGCCACCGCCATCGCCGGCGAGGGCGTGCATGTCGATCGCGCCTTCACCGGCCGCGCCAATCTCTTTGCGCGCTCGGCCGGCGTCCTGGTCGTCGACCACGACGCCGATCGACCAGCTCAACCGCGTCGACGAGGCGATCACGGTGGCGACGCTCTCCGCCTACAAGCCGGTCGTCGCCGGCGAGATGATCGCGACGGTGAAGATCATTCCCTTCGCCGTCGCCGCCGCCGCCCGCGACGCGGCGCTTGCCGCGGCCAAGCGGCCGGTGGTGCGGGTTGCGCCCTATCGCGTGCGCAAGGTCGGCATCGTCTCGACCGTGCTGCCCGGGCTCTCGGCGAAGGTGATCGACAAGACGCTGAAGATCACCGCCGAGCGGCTGGCGCCCGCCGGCGCCACGATCGTCGCCGAACGGCGCGTGCCGCACGAGCCGCAGGCGCTCGCGCGCGCGCTCGAAGATGTGCTCAGGCAAGGCGCCGAGCTGGTCATCGTCTTCGGCGCCTCGGCCATCGCCGACCGGCGCGACGTGATCCCGGCGGCGCTCGAGGCGATCGGCGGCCGCATCGAGCATTTCGGCATGCCGGTCGATCCCGGCAATCTGCTTTTGATCGGCGCCGCGGCCGGACACGCGGTGCTCGGCGCGCCCGGCTGCGCCCGCAGCCCGAAGGAGAACGGCTTCGATTGGGTGCTGATGCGGCTCCTCGCCGGGCTGCCGGTCCCGCGCGAGGACATCACCGGCATGGGCGTCGGCGGCCTGCTCATGGAGATCGTCACCCGGCCGCAGCCGCGCGACGAGCCGCTGCACCCGGTGCGCAGCATTGCCGCGCTCGTGCTCGCCGCCGGCCGCTCGAGCCGCATGGGCGGCGCCAACAAGCTCCTGGCCGAGATCGGCGGCCGGCCGCTCGTTCGCATCGCCGTCGAGGAGGCGCTCGCCTCGCAGGCGCGGCCGGTGATCGTGGTCACCGGCCATCAGCGCGAGCGCGTCGAGGCGGCGCTCGCCGGGCTGCCGGTCGATTTCGTGCACAATCCGTATTTTGCCGACGGCCTCGGCACCTCGCTCAAGACCGGCATCGCGGCGCTGCCGGCGCAATCGGACGGCGTCATCGTCTGCCTCGGCGACATGCCGCAGGTCGATGCCGCGATGATCAATCGCCTGATCGGCGCCATCGATCCGGCCAAGGGCGCGCTGATCGCGATGCCGACGATCGAGGGCCAGCGCGGCAATCCGGTGGTCTGGTCGCGGCGTTTCTTCCCCGACCTCATGGCGGTCGAAGGCGATGTCGGCGCGCGCTACCTGATCGGCCGCTACACCGAGGCGGTCGCCGAAGTTCCTCTCTCCGGCAAAGCCGCGCTCACCGACGTCGATACGCCGGAGGTGTTCGAGGCGGTGAAGGCGGAGCTCGAGGGGACGTAATAGAGATCGCTCGCCGCCGTCGCGGGCACTATTCGCCAAGTGGAAACGCTTCCGCGCCTTCGCCGGCGACCAAAAGGCTGCGACTTTTCCACAGCGTGCCAACGAATGTCTTGCGCGCCGATGGTGTGTAAATACCCTCCGGCCCCGGGGGCGCGGATAAACGCCAAGGGCCAAATCTGTGGGAGGAATAGCGCCAGCTGATCCCCTTTGGGGCGTCAGGACGTTGGAGTTCGTCACCGCGCTTGAAGCCGCGACCGGCTGCAGCGACGTGATGCAGCTCTTTGGCCGCGAAATCGCCGCGCTCGGATTCAACTCGTACATCATGGTCGCGTTGGACGAACGCACGCTGACGCAGCGCCTGATGGCGAGCGGCTGGCATCCGGAATGGATCGCGACCTACACGGCGGAGAATCTCAGCGCCGCCGATCCGGTGCGCCGGCAAGCTTCGCGCGCGATCAACCCGTTCTTCTGGAGCGAGGTCTCCTACAATCCCGAACGCGAGCCGCGCGCCAAGGAGATCATGGAGCTTGCCGCCGATTTTCAGATGAACGAAGGCTTTTGCCTGCCGATCCGCGATGGCAACACGATCGCGGCGATCAGCATCGCCGGCGACAAGCCGGACCTCGGTCACGGCGTCAAGGCGGCGCTGCACATCATGTCGCTGTTCGCCTACAACCGGTTCCGCGCCCTGACCAATCCGCCCTTGCAGTCGAGCCTGCTGACCGAGCGCGAACGCGAGGCGTTGCGCTGGGTCTCGATCGGCAAGTCGGATTGGGACATCAGCGCCATCCTGCATGTGAGCGAGCGGACGGCGCGCGCGCATGTGCTCAGCGCCGTGCACAAACTTAAGGCAGCGAATTGCTCCGCCGCCGTCGCCGAAGCGCTCAGCCGCGGCGAGATCCCGCTAAACTACTGAAAATCCTTACATTGCTCGGTCGACCCCGCGCGCCTGCGACGCCCGCGCGCGCCTGTTTGAATTGCCGGTTTCGACAATACGTCCGCGAGTAAGGCTCCGCCCATCGTTCCCCGCGCGCTCAGGCCGCGGGAGAATCGATGACGCAAGTGCATGTCGTGCGACATGACAATTCGCAACTCTATGCCAAGCAGCTCGACCAATATTTCAGACGCCGCTACGAGGTCTTCGTCCGCGAACGCGGCTGGAGGGACATCGAACGCCCGGACGGCCGCGACATCGATCAATTCGACACCGAGGACGCCATTCATCTCCTCGCCATCGACAAGGACGAGGTCGTCGGCGGCCTTCGCTTCAATCCCTCGAGCGGGCCGACCTTACTAAACGACGTCTATCCGCATCTTTGCTTCGGCCCGCTCAGCCGGTCGCCGGACATCCACGAGACCACCCGGTTGTGGGTGGTCAAGGAGCGGCGCAGTGAAGTTCTGCTGCCCAGCGTCGAAGCTTTGTTGGTCGCGGCCTCGCTCGAGCTCTCGATCGCGCTCGGGATACGAAAAACCCGCGTGCTCTTCGAAACGCGGCGACTGGGCCGGAATAAAGAACTCGGCTGGACGCTGGAGCCGCTGGGCCCTCCCCACGAGATCGACGGCGCCGATTTCATCGCCGTCGAAAAAGACGTCTCCGAGGCGATCTGGGCCGGCATCTGCCGGCAGCTATCCGTCCCCGGCCCGGTCCTGGTCTGGAACGGCACGGCGCGGCCCTCCTACCGGCTTCGCGAATTGGTCCCGGCAATGGCGTGAGACGGCAATCAAATCAAACCTCGGCGGCTCGCCGGCGCGGCGAGAATCCCAGCCGTAGCGGAGCGTGACCATGACCAAATATCTCGGGTCGGAGATCTCTTCCGACGAAGCGGTCGAGATGATGCTGCTTCGTCTTGCGGCGCTCGCCATCGACCTGCGCGAGCGGCTGACGCCGGAAGAGATCGCGAAGCTCCCCAGTCTCTGGGTCGTCATGGAAGCATGCAACGATTTGTTGACGGACCTTGGCTGGGGACCGCTGGCGGAGCCGTTGCGTCAGAATCGACCGCCCAGCCTCATGCAGTGAAGACGCCGCTGCAGTGACGCCGTGGCGCGGCCTTTCCCGGCGTGCTCTCTCTACATCTCCCCGACCGCCCCTCCCGGCATTCCCGGTTGACCCTCCGCACCGGCGCCGCGCCGAGCTGCCCTGCAGAATAGGGGTAGGTCGAGGCGGCCCGGTGCGATATATCTTCGGCGCCTTTCCGCAACAGCGGGATGCAATGCAATCGACCAATCCGGGACCCCATGACCGCCGAAGTTTCGACCTCCGCCCGATTCCCAGCTGCCCGCACCGCCGAGTTCTCGCGCCGGCGTGTGGCGATCGGCTTCGTCAATTGGGCGCATGCGCTCGATCACTATGTGATGCTGATCTTTCCGACCGTGGTCATCGAGCTTGAGGCGGTCTATGGCCGTTCCTATTCCGAGCTGATCGCGCTCGGTACCGCCTCCTTCGTCGCCTTCGGCCTGTTCTCGCTGCCGGCCGGCTGGCTCGCCGACCGCTGGAGCCGGCGCAACATGATGGTCGCCTTCTATGTCGGCTGCGGCGTGTCGCTTCTCGGCGCGGCGGTCGCGCCCTCGCTGTGGGGCCTGGCGATCGCGCTGTTCGCGCTCGGCCTGTTCGCGGCGATCTATCATCCGGTCGGCACCGCGATCATCATCGAGAGTGCGACGGTGCGCGGCCGCACGCTGGCGTTCAACGGCGTGTGCGGCAATCTCGGCGTTTCGCTGGCGGCCGGGAGTGACCGCGGTGCTCACCGCGGCGCTCTCCTGGCGCGGTGCTTTTCTCGTGCCCGGCCTGATCTGCGTCGCCACCGGGGCGGCCTATCTTTGGCTCGTCCCGAACGAGAAGCGGCACGCGGCCGCGCGCAGCAATGCGGCCGACGTGGCGCTGTCGCCGGCGGCCGCCGCGATGATCTTCGCGCTGTTCGCGGTGATCGCGCTCTCCGCCGGCCTCGTCTTCAACACGCTCGCCGTGGCCTTGCCGAAGATCGTCGACGAACGCGTCGGCAGCGATATCTCGCTCGTTGCCGTCGGCGGGCTCACCACCGCGATCTTCATGTGCGGGGCGATTGCGCAAATCAGCGTCGGCCGGCTGGTGGAGCGCTTCCCGGTGCATCTCCTGTTCGGTGTGACCGCGATCCTGCAGTTCGCCGGCATCGTCTGGGCGGCGTATGCGAACGGCGTCATGCTGCTGGTCGCGCTCGCCTTCACCTTCGCGGCGATTTACGGGCAGATCACGGTCAACGACCTGGTCATCGCGCGCTACACCGCCGATGCCTGGCGCGGCCGCGTCTATGCGGTGCGCTATTTCCTGACCTTCATGGTCTCCGGCGCGGCGGTGTCGCTGATCGCGTTCCTCTACGCGCGCGGCGGCTTCGGTCTCGTGCTCGGCGCCAACGCGCTGCTGGCGCTCGGCTTCCTGATCGCGGTCCTCTTGGTCGTGGTCATCGCCAATGGCGTGGAGCGCTCGCGGGTGCCGCAGGCGGCGCCGGCGGAGTGAATTTCCCCGCCGAACGCCGGCCGTTCAGCTGAGCGCCCACAGATAGGCCGCGGTCGCGGCGATGCCGAGCGCGGTCCTCGCCGCGTGCAGCCGTCCCCATCTCTCGATCAGCGCCCGTGACGCCGCGCCTGCCGCATCGTCGGCGATCGCCTTGAGCCGGTTGTTGGTCGGCATGATGCAGAGGAGCGTGTACGGCCAATTGGCCAGGATGAGCGCCGCCCCGATGAGCCAGCGCCAATCCCCGCTCAACCAGAAAGCAGCAAGCCCGAGCACGCCGGAGATCGCGGCGAGGCTCGCCTGCATGCCCGCGCCGCGGCTGTAGCTCGGCTTCCATTGCGCCAGCAGGGCGCGGTCGTCGAGACCGAGCCGGGCGGGTTGCTCGGCGACGTTGACATAGAGGGCGGCGCCGGCAAAGGCCGCCGCCGTCGCCAGCGCCAATCGCGCCAACAGCATCGCCATTAGGTCGTCCGCTGAGCGTCGTGGTTCAGGCGGTCTGCCGCGCCGACAGCGCCATGGCGATGAGCGCGCTGCCGCCGAACAAGAGATTGATCCCGACCAGGAGCCCGAGCGCCCACAGCGCGGTGCCGGGCAGGCCGGAGAAGATGATCGCGGCGAGGATCAGGTCGACGACGCCGCTCACCAGCATCCAGCCCCAGCGGGCCGAGGACTGGCCGCGGTGATCGATGGCGTACATGATGGTGACGATGCCCTCGACCACGAAGAAGGCGATCAGCACCAGCGTCAGCGAGATCGATCCGCTGATCGGCCAGGCCAAGAGCACGATGCCGGCGCCGATGCCGACGACCGCGGAGAGGAGCGACCACCAGAACCCCGGCGCGTGCCGCATCCAGAACGTCGTGATCAGCCCGACAATGCCGCTGATCAGGAACAGCCAGCCGATGATGATGGTCAAGGCGATGGTGGCGATCAGCGGCAGCGCGATCGCCGCGAGGCCGAGGAGGACCAAGACGATGCCCTCGACCAGAAACAACACCCAGTGCTCGTGGATCGCTCCGGCGACCGCGCGTCCGATCTCTTCGGCGTCGGATTGCCGCATTGGCTGATTCATGGACATGGCTTGCTCCCGGAAAAATGGATCGCTGGGACCGTTGGTATGGCGGTGACCAAAATACGCGTGGAACGCAAGAGTTCCCGCTTGGGTCGTTAGTCTTGCACAAAAGCCGCCCTTGCATAAGCCGGTTCGAGCGCCTATCTAACCGTTCAGCGGCGTCGAGCCTCGGTTGGGCTCCGTTGCGGGACGGCCACGGTTACGAATGGGTGACGCCGGATGTACGCGCACCTGATCGTTTCGTGGCCGTTAGCATTTTCAGAGTCGGCCTTTTGGGTCGGCATTTTCCAGGGACATGTCATAAAACTGTAATCGTCGGCGATCATGAGATCGCGACCGTCAAGCTCAGCGGGGCGAGCAGGGGGCGCGACATGGCTGACACACGCGTCGATTTTGGCATCCTGGCCGGCGCCGGCGCGCCGGTGCGCCACTTCAAGGCCGGCGAAGTCATCTTCCGGCAGGGCGACGCGGCCGAGGAACTGTTCGTGATCCAGAGCGGTACGGTCGAGATCCGCCTCGGCAATCGCGTGCTCGACACCCTGCCGCAGCTCAGCATCTTCGGCGAGATGGCGCTGATCGACAGCTCGCCGCGCAGCGCGACGGCGATTGCCGCAACCGACGTGACGCTCGTTCCCGTCGGCGAGAAGCAGTTTCTGTTCCTCGTCGGCCGCACGCCGCATTTCGCGCTCAACGTGATGCGCGTCCTGGCGCAGCGGCTGCGCACGACCAGCAGCGCGATCTAGGGCGTCAACTTATAAATACGCCCGGGTGGACGACTTACGAGCGTCCGCTTGGCCCCGAAAGCGATGGTCGGCCGTCAAAATGCGATCCGTCGGCGACGGGCCAATCGCGTCGTTTTGCATTGCAATACCCCGCGCCAGGGACAGCAATATGTTACCGTTCCGGCTGAATGCCTGGGGGGCGCCGGCGCATGGACCGCGACGAAATTTTGCTCGATCTGATCGGCGGGATTTACGATTCCACGCTAAATCCTGATGCCTGGAACGCCGTTCTGCCCAGGATCGGGGCGTTTGTCGGCGGATCATCTGGCGGCCTGTTCGCGCATCATTCAACGCGACGAAGCGGGAACGTATTCTACGAGTTCGGCACCGACCCTAATTTCCGCAAGGTCTATCTCGACAAATACATAACGATGGATCCCATGTTCGGCACCTATTTCGTGCTCGACGTCGGTGAAGTCTTCAGCACGTCGACGATCATGTCGCATGCCGAATTTCTGGAATCGCGCTTCTATATGGAGTGTATCCGGCCGCAGGGCTGGATCGACAATATCGTTGTCTATCTCGACAGAACGCCCGAAGGCCACGCAGGTTTCGCGGTGTTTCGCCATGAGCGCGAAGGTCTCGCCGACGAACCGGCGCGCGAGCGGCTGCGGCTCCTGGTTCCGCACCTTCGCCGCGCCGTGCTGATTGGAAAACTCATCGAGTTCAAGACGGCGCAAGCGGCGACGTTCGCCGACGCGCTCGACGGATTGAGCGCCGGCATGTTGTTCGTGGATTCGGGCGGTCGCATTACCCACGCCAACGCTGTGGGCCACGCCATGATTGCCGACGGCAAGATCTTGCATGCTTCGCTCGGCCGGATCGTCGCGAGCGATCCGGACGTCAACCGTGCGTTGCAGGACACCTTTCTGGCTGCCGCGACCGGCGATGCGGCGATTGGCGTCGGGGCGTGGCCGTGCCGCTGGTCGCGCGCGACGGCGAGCACTATGTCGCTCATGTCCTGCCACTCTCGTCGGGCGCGCGCCGCAGCGCCGGCGTGAATTATGCGGCCGCGGCAGTCCTGTTCGTGCAAAAAGCGGCTTTGGCCACGCGCTCCCCACCCGAGGTAATTGCCAAGACATACCGGTTGACGGCGATGGAGGTGCGCGTCCTGCTGGCTATCGTGGAGGTCGGCGGCGCGCCGCAGGTCGCCGAGACGCTCGGCATCGGCGAGGGCACGGTCAAAACCCATCTCAAGCGTCTTTTTGAGAAGACCGGGGCACGCCGGCAGGCGGATCTGGTCAAGATCTTTGCCGGCTACACCAGCCCGCTGCTGGGCTGATTCCTCCGAGCCGGCGAGTGCCGGCCAACGCATTCCCGTCACATACGAACTGGGGGTCTCCCGATCGGGAGACGCGGCACACCCGCACGCGGCGGTAAGCTTAAGGGATGCCGCTCGCCTTTTGGCAGCGGACGCCTGAACAGATTTCCCGTTTTGGGATTTATGCCGAGATCCGGGCAGTTACCTGGCAAGGGGGCCGCACGATGATAAAAATCGGCGTCAAGGCGAACAAGCTTGCGATCGCAGCGGTCTGCAGCACCCTGAGCACACTATTGCCTACAGAGAGTTTTGCAGACTTGAACGATATCGCTTGTAGGGCCATCAATCGCGGCTGCATAGACAAATGCGGGTTACTTGGCGGCAAAGAAGAATGTTATAATAAATGTGATAATGACTATGTAATATGCAGCAACCCAATGCTCCCCAAACAACAAACTCCGCCTCAGCCGTGTCGCGGAATACACTGTACCTTGCGCAATCCGCATCCGCCGACGACTGTGGGCCCGCCAACGCATAAGCCTCCTCCGGTCAAGCCAGTCAAGCCGGTCGGCGTCAGCAATCCAAATAAGACCACCAACGCTCCCGTTATCTTACTCCGCAAGAACGACTCTGGCGGCGGACAGGGACGTCGGCATTAACGGAATTCGGCATCGTTTCTGCCTGTCATGCGGCGGCAAAAGCGCGCACCCAAATACACGAGTTTCATAGTCCGTCAGGCGCCTTGGAATTTTATTCGGGGCTTTAAAGAAGCCCGCAAGGGCAGCAAGTGGAGCAACACTATGATAAAATCGCGCAGCAAGATGAACCGATTTGCGTTAGTCGCGATCTGCTGCTCGTTGGGAGTAGTGTTATTGCCGACGGATAGTTTCGCCAATTTGAACCGTATCGTTTGCAGCGCCATCAAGCGCGGTTGCTATGGTAGTTGCAATAATGGCGATCAAAGCGAAGCTTGCTATAATCAATGCAGACTTGACTTTAACGCCTGCATGGCTGCCGGCAGCACAACAAAGCAGCAGACCCCGCCGCCGCCTTGTCGCGGAATACACTGTTCCTTGCGCAATCCGCACCCGCCGACGACTGTGGGCCAGCCGACGCGTACGCCTCGTCCGGTCACACCAGTCAATCCGGTCGGCCTCAGCAATCCGAATAAGACCACCAATGCCCCCGTTATCTTGCTTCGCAAGAACGACTCTGGCGGCGGGCAGGGACGCGGACATAAGCAGGACCGCATCGGGCTCCGAACGGCGCGATGATTCAGCGTAACTGATCGGAGACGGGTAGAGGCAACAGTTATGACGGCAATGTCGAATGTGGTTTCGATCCTCGCTATCTCAGTGGTGCTTGCCGTTGAGCGGTAGCCTCGTCTTCGCGAAGACGGTTGGCCCAACTAGTCCAAGTCAGGTGAAGACATCCGGCACTTCCGCCGCCCCCTCAGGCGCTGGCGGGAACCGGAGCAGATACGTCCCCTACCCCTACTGCAAATTGCACCCCGGCTGGGGAGGGTGTCCCCCCAAGGCCGACCAGCCGCCGTGCCGTGGACCGCATCGGGGTCCGAACGGCGTCATGATTCAGTGTCAGTGATCGGCAAAGGATAGAGGAAACAGTTATGACGGCAATCTCGAAAGGCTTTTCGCTCCTCGCGATTTCAGTGGCATTGACGTTGAGCGGTAGTCCCGTCATGGCGAAGGGTGGCGGCGGCCCAAGTCAGGTGAAGACATCCGGCACTTCTGCCGCCCAGGCGGCTCTGCTACCCAGAGCGGCAATTCTGCCACCCAGGGCGGCAAGGCGGGCGGCTCCATCGCGCGTCGTCCTGCGGGATGCGGTCATAGCACTCATGGTGCGTGCGCGTTTCCTACACCGCCGGGCACCACGAGCGGCAACGATCCCCGCGGTCCCAACCGGGGACCGGGCAACCCCACGCTTCACCCGAAATAGGAATCACTGCTCAGTGATCGGGCCATCCTCCCGAACGGCGTGATGATCCACTGTCAGTATTCAGTGCCGGGAGGGCCATTCGCCGACATCTTCGCACTGCAACAGCATAGACTGTTGAATATGGCTGCTCGATCTGCTGCAATGGTCTCACAGGGGACGGCAACCGTCGCTCCGAGCGGCGGGATAGAGCATAGGGAGGGGCACCATGACGGCAGGCGAGACCAAATTACTGTTTCCGGGGCTGGCGGGATTTTACGAATCCTGGCGTGACATTGCCTACACGCTGGTTCGGGTGGTCGTCGGTTACGTTTTGCTTATGCATGGCTGGGTTAAAGTCGGCACCTACGGCCTGGCGGGCGTGAGCGGCTTTATGGCCAAATCGGGATTGGAGCCCGCCACGGCGTTTGCCGTCGCCGTCATGTTTCTGGAAACCGTCGGCGCCATTTGCATCATCCTTGGCCTCTTCACACGTTTCTTTGCGGCGGCGATTGCGATCGAGCTTCTGATCGGCCTCCTCGCCGTGCACCTGAAGAGCGGCTTTGATGTCAGTAAGGGCGGCTTCGAGTACATTCTGCTGCTCGGCATCGTGATGTTCGCAATTGCGATCAGGGGCGGCGGGCCCTACTCGGCCGATCGCATGATCGGCAAGGAACTGTAGAGCCGCTACGCGCTCTTGGCGGCCAATAGCCGTGGCTGTCATCGACGGAACGGTTGGAGGCTTGCCGTACGGCCGTCCCGGATTGTGAATGTCCGGAGGCGCAGTTGCGGCACGCTCCCGGCCCTCCTCGACATCATGTATCTTGATTGAAAGACACCCTGCGCAAGGGTAGCCGGGGTCCAGGCGAAGCCCCGAATCGGATTTTGACAGAAGGACAGCAACGCATGTTCACACACGTAATGGTCGGCGCCCACGATCTTGCCGCCTCCAAGAAGTTCTACGACGCCGTGCTAGATGCCATCGGGCTCCCGGCGGGCCAAGCCGATCCGAGGGGCCGCATCTTTTATCGCACGAAGACTGGCGTGTTCGGCATCACCAAGCCTATCGACGGCCAGTCGGCGACGCACGCCAATGGCGGCACCATCGGCTTTGCGTGCGCCAGCCCTGAGCAGGCGAGGGCTTTCCACGACGCCGGCGTCGCCAATGGTGGCAAGAGCATCGAGGACCCGCCCGGCTGGCGTGAAGGCGCCGGGGGCAAGTTCTATCTTGCCTACCTGCGTGATCCATCGGGCAACAAGATTTGCGCGCTGCATCGCGGCTGATTGCGTGGCGTAGACACAAGTAATCTGACCACGGTAATCGGCCGCCGGTCATTCAAGATGCGGCGCGGCCTTGCGGCGGGCGGATGTCGGTTGTGGGTCAATCGCAACCTGGTTGAGCCGGCAGCCGGTCCAGCCATGTCCGCTCCGAAGGCGGAACAAAGATCAGCGCATCGGCGGTCCGCAGCTTTTATCTGTTGCCCTGGGGATGCTCCGGAGCACGGTCGCTCTTGCCGACATAGGCAATGCGCCAGATCGTGCCGGCAGTATCGTCGGCAACCAGCAGCGAGCCATCCTTGGCGACCGCAAGCGCGGCGGGACGCCCCCAAACCTCGGCGCGTTGCGCACCGGACACCCAAAACCCGGTGACAAAATTCTCGTAGTAGCCTTCCGGCCGGCCGTCCTTGAAAGGCACGCGCACCACCTTATAGCCGGTGGGTTCCGAACGGTTCCACGAACCTCTGAGCACCACGAAGGCATGACCTTTGTACTCAGGCGGGAATTGCTCGCCTTCGTAGAACACAAGGTCCAGCGCCGACGAATGCGCCTCGAACAAGAGATCGGGAGTAATGGTCGCGTTGACTTTCTCCGGCGCAAGGCTGGCGAAGCCGGCCTGCGGGTGCTGGCCGTTATAGGCGTAGGGCCAGCCGTAGAAACCTCCCTCTTGCACGCGCGTCAGATAATCCGACGGCAGCCGATCGCCGAGGCCGTCGCGCTCTTGGACAAGTGCGTAGAACTCGCCGGTCTGCGGATGAAATGCAAGCGCCGTTGGATTGCGCATGCCGGACGCGAATGTCGCCTGGTTGGAGCCGTTCGCATCGAAGCGCTGGATGGTGGCCTTCGGCTCGGGCTCGACGCCGAGATTTCCCGAGGAGCCGACGCCGACAAACAAGGCGCCGATCTTGGGATCGATCGCCAGCGGGCGATTCTGGTGACCCTGGATGATGCCGAATACGCCATTCTTAGTGATCAAGCGGGCGCCGTATGCGCCGGCAACCGGCTTGCGTTCCTCGGGCGGCACCTGATCGACGCGTAAGACCTCGCTGCGACCGGCGCGCAGCGCGCCAAGATTGTGCGGTACGCTCCAGATGCCGTCCTGGTCGGCTACGAGCACGTTGTTGCCTCGCCAGGCGAGGCCGTAGGGCCGGTTGAGGTCCTCGACATGACGGTCGATCCAGGCCGCATGCCCACTGCCGTCATCGCGCAACAGCGTCAGGTAGCCGGCGCTTTGCTCGGCAACGAGAACGTCGCCGTTGGGCAACACGAACAGACGCCTGGGGTTGGCGAGACCGGTCGCAAACGGCGTCGCCGTGAAGCCGGCCGGCACCTGCGGCACCTGCCCGCTGAAAGGGACGATCAGCGACCGGTTGGTGACGATCGGGCCGGTCTTCGGGGCCGGCAAATTGGTTGGGTCGATGCGGAAGCGGTGACCGATCTCATGCTGGTTGAGAAAATTCTGCGCCAGCTCGTCTTGCGCGCTCGCGGCCGGCGCCGGCGCTTCACATTGCTGCGCGTCGGCGGAGCGCAACACAACGCCTCCGGCCAGCAGGAAGGCGAGCGCGGCGAAAGCGTAGCGATGGCGTTTTGTCGTGGACGCGGTCGGTTGCTGCATTGGGCCATCCGAGATCAGCAGGGCTGATATGTCATTTCCTTTCGGCCTTCTTGCGTCGTAAGAAGGCGGGAGCGAAAGAGCCATCCAATCCGGAGCGAGATGCGCCGATGCCCGACACGACGATCAAAAACGTTAGCACGACGATGCTGCGCGTGCCATGGCCGCAGACCCGGTGGCTTCAGGGCCATCCGTTGGGCGAGACACGCAACATCCTGGTGCTCGAAGTCGAGACTGGCGGCGGTGTCGTCGGGATGGGTTATCTCTTCCTGTTCAACCCGATCATGCGGACGATCACGGCATGTTTGCAAGAGACCGTTCTGCCGCGCGTCTTGGGCAAGGACGCGACCGCCATCGAGGCGATCTGGCAGGATTTGTGGCGAGCGAGCGTCACCTACGGCCGCGGCGGCATCACCACCCTGGCGATGTCCGTGCTCGACATCGCGTTATGGGATGTGCTCGGCAAGCAGGCGAAGCTGCCGCTGCATCGATTGTGGGGGCACTATCGCGCGCAACTGCCGGCTTATGGAAGCGGCTGCTTCCGCGGCAGCGGCGGCGACGGCATGATCGCCAAGGCATTGCATTACAAAGAACGCGGCTACAAAGCGATCAAGATGCAGGTCGCGCATGTCGCCGACTTGCGCACCGATCTCGACAACGTCAAGCGCATGCGCGAAGCGCTCGGCGACGATGTCGATATCATGATCGACGTCAACATGGGCTGGACCGCCGACGTCGCCATCCAGATGGGCCGGAAATTTCAGGACTACGACGTGTATTGGCTGGAGGAGCCGGTGCCGCCGGATGATTTCGCCGGCTATCTGCGCATCGCCGAAGCGCTCGATTTGCGCATCGTCGGTGGCGAAACGCATTTCACCCGGTTCGACCTAAAGCCGTTCTTCGAAAACCCGCGCCTGCCCATCCTGCAGCCCGACCCGATGCGCGGCGGTCTGACCGATATGCGAAAGGTCGCCGCCATTGCCGACACCTGGGGCATGACGATCGCGCCGCATTTGTTTCCCGAATTGAACGTTCATCTGCTCGCCTCGATTCCGAACGGGCTCTGGATCGAGGACATGGGCGTGTCGGACGATCTCTGGGTCGATCCGGTGCCGGTGGTGAATGGCTTGATCACCGCGCCGGAGCGACCGGGTCACGGTCTTGCATTCAAACCGGAGATCCTGCGGGATTGCGCCGTCGAGGGCTAAAAGTCGGCGGCGGATGGTCCGCCTACGCCACAGCCTCAGACTTGCACTAGAATTATCGTTCCCTGTTGTTTTAGAATCGCACGCACCAAATTAATAGCGTTGATTTCGATCAAATCGGCCCGCCCGATTTAGCGTTCGAATGGGCGAAGGCGCAAAGCCCGCTTGGCGGCGGTGGTTTCGTTCCATTCCCCTTGAGGGCACTTTGGATGTCGGAGTTACTAACTGAAAGGATGTTTCGACGAGCATTGATGACGATCGCTCTTGCCGGCTTCGTTTTTGGAGCTGCGGCTTGGGCGAATGGGCGGAGTGATGTAGCAAATTGGTGTTGGGCCGCTGGCACATTTCCAGTGGTCATAGGTCTGCTAATTTCTATGATCCGCGATTTCTTGGCGGGCCGCCTGGGGGTGGATCAGTCGCCTTCGTATCAAATGTCGGCTGCGCTGGTGCTCGGTCAGAATTTGGCCGGCGTTGTCGTCGCCATCATGTACGCGGGCGGCAACTTGCTTGAGGATATCGCAGTCGCACGAGCGGAGCGTGACCTCAGATCGCTGATTGATCGAGCTCCAAGAATTGCCCATCGTCGCACCGACTCGACCATCGATGACGTACCCATCGAGCAAATCGCGGTTGGTGACTACATTCTCGTTCGCGCCCGACCAATTCCCGTTGACGGACTTATAACCAGCCAGCGGGCCATGATCGATGAGGCGGCACTTAGCGGCGCGCCGATCCCGGTTTCCCGTCAAGCCGGCGAACTCGCGCGAAGCGGCTCCGTCAACGCGGGAGATACATTCGAAATCCGCGCATCCGCCCCGGCAAGCGAAAGTACTTATGCGGGCATTGTCGCATGGTCAGCGCGGCGCAGACGGCAAAGTCGCCCTTCATCCGCCTGGCAGACCGCTTTGCGCTGCTGCTCTTGCCGATCACGCTGGCAATTGCTGGCGGCGCCTGGTTTTTCTCCAACGACCCTGTCCGCGGACTTGCCGTGCTGGTCGCAGCAACGCCATGCCCGCTGATTCTGGCGGCGCCAGTCGCCTTCATCGCGGGAGTCGCGCAGGCCGCAAAGCGCGGAATCCTCATCAAAGGTAGCAGGCCGCTCGAAGCGCTCGCTCGCACTCACACGGTGATGTTCGATAAGACTGGCACGCTGACGGTCGGCGGCGCGCGGCTCGTTGGAATTGAAGTGTTGCTCCCGCCGAAAGCGCTGACGAAGTTCTGCAGATCGCAGGTTCGTTGGAACAGGCCTCACATCATGTGGTCGCTGCAGCGATCGTCGAGGCGGCCATCGCGAAAGGCCTCAAGCTCGACTATTCCATCCAAAGTCCGGGAGACGATGGGCTCCGGCCTGGAAGGTGTGATTGACGGACAGACTGTTCGAGTGGGCTCGTACCAAATGGTTTATGGTGCCCGCGCGTCTGAGGCTTGGGCGGCGCGCGCCTTGAGACGTGCGACGTGGCGCTCGGCGCTGAGCGTGTTCGTGGCGGTCGGTGGCCGGACCATCGGCGCGGTATTGCTGGCCGATGAACTGCGACGCGAGACACCGCGCACCGTACAATCGCTGCGCAGGGCCGGAGTAGCACGGATCGTCATGGTGACGGGCGATCGGGCTGACGCCGCCGAGACGATCGGCGCCGCGCTCGATCTTGATGCGGTTCTTGCCGAACGGGAGCCGGCCGACAAGGTCGATGCCGTCGCAACCGAGCAGCGTCAAAGCCCCACCGTGATGGTCGGTGACGGCATTAATGATGCGCCTGCATTGGCGGCAGCGAACGTCGGCATCGCCATGGGGGCGCGCGGCGCAAGTGCTTCCTCGGAAGCAGCCGATGTCGTCATCCTCGTCGATCGCCTTGACCGTGTTTCCGATGCCGTCGCCATAGCACGGCGCACCCGCAAGATCGCACTGCAGAGTATACTTTCTGGAATGGCACTTTCCGGATTGGCAATGGGTTTTGCCGCCGTGGGCCTGTTGCCGCCAATCGCCGGCGCTTTGACGCAGGAGGCCATTGATGTTGCGGTGATCCTTAATGCGTTGCGCGCGCTGACTTCCGGCCACAAGCATGGTCGGCAGAAGATGCCGACGGCGGCAGCCGCGACGCTGCACCAGGACCATCAGCGAATGGAACCTACGCTCGACCGGCTGAGAGAAATTGCCGACGGGCTTACACCGCCGACGGAGCGGGAGCGGTGACACTGATCTCGGAAGCCGACCAAATCGTCTCGCGGCAGATCGTCGAACATGAGCGCGATGATGAAGGGCCGTGTATCCGCGCGTCGCTAAATTTTTGGGGGATCGCCACGGACTAGGGGCAATGAGCCGAGCTCACCGCGAGATCATACACATGGCGCGACTTTTGCGACGGCTCACCGACTGGCCTCACTCCCCAGGATACGGACCACTATCTGATCAGGGACGCTCAGCGTGTCATTGAAGGAATTGAAGCGCTGGTGCGCATCCATAATGCCCAGGAGGAAGACATCTACGAGCAAGCCATTGGAGCATAGTTGAGAGCACCGCAAGGGAGATATTTGCCGGAAGTGTCAACCACCCTCGTGGGGCCTCCGGCGAACTTTATTGAACGTTCACCGTGTATGAAATCTCGCCATTCAACTTGCTGTTCGGATTATCTGCATTAGTCCGCAGGTATTGGAAATGATCTTCACCTTTGAAGTCGGCCGTAGGCTGATAGAATATGGCAATTCCCGGTATCGATCTTCCCGCGCATGGTTGCGGACCCCCGACCGTTGACAGCTCACCAAGTGGAGTAGGGACTCGCGAAGGGCGAGCGCCAATAAGGTAGCCAATGGCTTGGACGCTCATAACGGACCTCGACCTCTGGACCGCGCCGTCGGTGCTTGATGCCTCCTTGTGGCTCGCCGCTCATGAGGACCACAAATTCAGTGCCGCGGCCCGTCTCGGAGCTTAACGCTTCGTCTGAGATGATCAGTGAAGACCTTGGCGATACCATCTCCGCGATCCGATCGAATGTGTCCTGGGGAATGACGATCCGATCCAGCGCTGCTTTAGCGCCGGGCGGATCCGTCGACGTCTGCTCAACGCGTCCGCCGTGCAGTCCGGGGCTGTGAAGTCCGGCTTCGCCCCTCTGAATGTCCGCCAACCAACGAGACCACGCTCCATTGAATGACGCCGTGCCGGCGCGCTCCAGGGCGGTAAAGACATGCGTGCCAATCGGAAGATCGGGATCCTGGATTGTGACCGGAATCTCCAGGACGGGCTGAAAGGCCTGCCGGACATAAAGGCGCTGCGTCTTGCGGCTAATAAAGATCGACACCGGCTCGAGGTTGCGCGCTGCTTTCCGCGCCACCTCAGCTCACTCGACGCGCGCGGCCTCGGCCGCGACTGCGGCTTCTCGCGAAGCCGCGATGGCGTCAAGCTTCGGTATGAAGCTCGGCTTCGGCGGCGGCCAATTGCGCCTCGAGTTCGGCAATATTTGCGGCCGTTTTTGCCTTGGCGTCCTCAGCCCGCTCCTTTGCCTCGGCCGAGCCGCGCGGAAGTGATCGCGCACTTCGGCGGCCGCCAACTGCGCCTCCGCTCTGAGCTTGAGATTTCCGCATCACGCGCACTGGCACCATCGCCTGTGCGACTTCTCGGAACGCCGTAATGGCGGCTAATCTCGCTTCATCAGCCTTTCTGGCTGCCTCGTCTGCTTCTTCCGCCCGGCCGGCGGCGACAGCAGCGGCGTCTCGCTTGGGCTGGAACAGAGCGGGATGGACAATCGTGACGGGCGCCACGTCACTGGGGGCCACAATCACCCGCATGCCCAGCTTGGTGACCTCGAACAGACGTTCGGCAAACTCGTACGGCAGCCGGATGCAGCCGTGCGACGCCGGATGTGTCGGCACAACTCCACCATGAAGGGCGATCCCTGACCAGGTGAGGCGCTGCATATGGGGCATGTAGGCGTCGTCGTACAGGTTAGAGTAGTGCTCGGCTTCTTTCTGGATAACGCTGAAGACACCGGCAGGCGTCTCGCGTCCGCTCTGTCCCGTCGATACCGGCGCTCGCAGGATCCAACCCGCTGCGTCGTAGATCGTGATCTGCTGGCGGCGCAGCGAAACGATTGCCATGACCGGCTCGCCCGCGGCTCGCGCCTCGGACCGTTCGCTCCGAGCGCCTGCAGCGCCCGCTACGTCGCCGGCCGCGATCGCCAGACCTAGGCTCGCGATGGCAATATACGCTGGCCGAAACGAAGTCAGTTTGTGCTTCGAGTCGATAAAACAGGACGTCATGCCATCCCCTTCGGCTTGCGCAGGGACGCCTTCTCAGCCTTCGGAAGTCGACGACTTCCGTCGTCTTCACGGTCATTATTCCCGTAGTCGTCTTCACGGTCAGTATTGCCGTGAGACCGCGCCCCCGACGACGAGGTGTGCCGCGCCCAGGCCGTTGTCGCTGAACCGAGCGGCGATTATTTCACCAAACGCGAGGCCGGCGCCCACCAGGACGGCGTAGCTATATTGTTTGCGGATCATGGACGGCTCCCGATGCGATCGTTCTTGTTCAATCACCGCTTCTTCTTTTTCTTTTTCCCGTAAATCGCGTTCCGGTTATCCCGGTGAAGCCTTCGAAACCGGTTTCTGGCCCTCGCCCCTACTATAGGCTGAGGATGAGGTGGCAGACTTTCTCGCCGCCCTCGGCCCTGGTTGGCTCCGCATCCGACGTGGTCTTGTCCTTCGGCTGGCCCTCGTCTTTTTTTACCGCCTTTTTTTCCACGGCGGTTTCGGTTTTGGGCGCGGGGCTGGTTTTCTCATCGTCGCTCCGCCATCGTCTTTCCTAACACTGATTGTCTGAACAAGATAAACTAATGCGCGAACGTGCCGTAGCCGCGAGCCATCGCCGCGGCGGAGGCGGGAGTGAAGGCAGAAGAACGCCGCCTCGGCCCACAGGTATCGCCGGACGTTGTGGATATCGGCCGCGGCCCCCGGAGCGAAGCCGGCATCCTGCTTGAGCGCCCGACGCCAGCGGATGATGCGGACCGTCGCGCGCAATCGAGAGGAGCCCGACGGCGGCAAAGGCCGCCCTGCTTCGCCCCAGAAGAACATGTTGACCGAGTAGTAGGCCCAGCCCTTGGCCGCAAAGATACGGCCCGCGAGAATGCAACGACGACGATCATCGCTGCGGCCAATGATGCCGTACCAGGTATCGACCCGTCCCACCCGGACAATGTCTTCGCGCTTCATGTTGAGACGGATCACGCCGATCTCGAAAGCGAGAATACCGGCGAGCAACAAGATCAAAAGATGATGCGCGATCGCGAGCGTGAGGTCGGTGCTGCCGTAGTCGATCATGGCGTCCTCTGTGTCAGCCTGACGTCGAAATGGAGGAATGGCGAATAGCGGGTAGGGGAGGCAAAACTAGTCGCGCCAATTGCTATTCGCCACCCTTACCCAGCCGCTCGATCAGCGCCATCGCCGCCGCCGGTGCGCGGATCTTGCCCTCGTGGATGACGTAAGCAAACACGTCGCGCGGCGCGATCTTTTTCGGCGCGTGTTCCAGGTCGACGCGGGCAGGTCGTCCGGCATTTCGCCCTGTGCCCAGGCCCGCAGCCGCCCGGTCCAGGCCTCGAGCTCTTTCGCCGGATAGGCGGTCGGGATCGTGTCCTGCCCCCGCTGCAGCCGCGCATAGACGAAATCGCCGGTCACGTCGGCGAGCGAGGGATAGGTGGCGTGGTCGGTGAACACCACGGCAATGGCGAAGCCGCGCAGCAGCGCGATGAATTCCGGCGCGCGGAAGCTCGGATGCCGCACCTCCACCACGTGACGGATGCGCTTGCCGTCGACTTTCGCCGGCAACAGCTCGAGGAATTTTCCGAAATCGTCGGCGGCGAACTTCTTGGTCGGCGCGAATTGCCAAAGCAGCGGCCCGAGCCGGTCGCCGAGCTCGAGCACGCCGGAATCAAGGAACCGCTTGATCGAGTCGCCGGCCTCGGCGAGGACCCGCCGGTTGGTGGCGAAGCGCGGTCCCTTGACCGAGAACACGAAGCCGTCGGGCACGGTGCTTGCCCATTTGCGGAAGCTCTCCGGTTTCTGCGAACCGTAAAAGGTCGAATTGATCTCGATCGAGGTGAGGCGGCTCGCCGCGTAGGCGAGCTCCTTCGCCTGGGCGAGCCCCTCGGGATAGAACACGCCGCGCCACGGCTCGTAGTTCCAGCCGCCGATGCCGATGTAAATATGACCTGTTTTCGCTGACATGCGTTCCGCTCAGTTGATTTCGGCAAGCAGCGCCTTCGCCGCCGTCAAATCCGGACGCTCGAAACCTTCGGTAAACGCGGCGTAGACCGGCGCCAGCACGTCGCGCGCCTCCGCCTTGCGCCCACCGTCGCGAAGGAGCCTTGCCAGGCTCAGCCCGGCGCGCAGTTCGATGGCCCGGAACGATTGCTGGCCCGCGTCGGTCATCGCCCGCCTGAACGCAGCCTCGGCTTCCGCGCCATTGTCACGCGATTGCGCCAACAGGGCCTCGCCGCGCCACCGGACGACCTCCGGCTCGTAAAAGAAAGTTTGCCCGAAGCGGAGTTGGTCCGCGGCTTGTTCGAGCGTGCCGATCGCGTCGGCAATGCGCCCAGCGCGCAGCTCCTCCTCGGCGACGTGCGCGAGCAACACCGGCCGCATCACTCCGGTGGACGGCTCTGCCACCACCTGGCGCATCTGTTCGATGCCGGAATCATGGTCGCCCTGTTGCGATGCCAGCCAGCCGCGGAGGAACCGCGCCTGCGCCAGCGGCCAAGGAAATTTGTTGCGCTCGGCGAAGGGATAGAGCTCGTCGGCCACGGCCCGGCACGCTTCCACATCGCCGAGCAGCAACAATGTCAGGCTGCCCATATTCAGGCCGTGGGCGAGCGAGAACGTGTGACCCAACGCACGTGCGTCTTCGATGCAGCGCCAGACCGCCTTTGCCGCCTGGTCGGGAAAACCAAGTCCCCAAAAGGTCATCGCGTCAAAGCTCAGCGCACAGACGCGGGCATCATGTCCGCCGAAATAATAGGCGTGATCGCGGTGACGCTCGCGGTCGTAGAGGCGGATAACCTCCCGCGCGGCTTGTTTCGCCCCCAAAAGGTCCGCCTGCCAGAGGAGCTCCGGCGTTTGCGCGTGATAGGCCTCGAGCAGCAGGTCCGGGTCGTCGAGTTCGCGGGCGATTGCCACCAGGCCATCGGCAAGCCGAACCGCGTCCATGGTGCGGCGCGTCATCGTCTGATGCAACCAGACGCCCCAACTGGCGAGAAACCGATCGCGCCCGCGGCCGGGCAGCGCCTGACTGAGCGTCAAGCCCCTTTGGTAATACTCTCCTACCTCCTTCGCACTCGGGCCGCTCGCGATCAGCTGCACCAAGCCAAGCCCCAGGCAAGCGCCGAGTTCGAGGCTCGATCGCTCCGGCGTGTCCGGCAAGGCGATGATGAGCCGCAGCGCATTGGAATAATGTGCGATCGATTCCTTCATGGCGAACCGGCGCAGATCGCGCTCTGCGGCTTTTTGCCAATACGCAATAGCCCGCTCATTTTGCCCCGCCCGCTCGAATTGCTGCGCGATCACTTCCGGCGTCGATTTCGACGATGTCGGCGAAACGCTTCTCCAGCACCAGCGCGATCGCGGCATGAAGCTGCTGCCGCCGCGTCCGCAGCATGGCCGAATAGGCGGCGTCCTGGATGAGCACGTGCTTGAAGGTATAGGTCGCGTTCGGCGGCATACCGCGTAGAAAGACCAGTTCCGCTTCGCTCAAGCGGATCAGCGCATCCTGCAGCACCGCGTCGGACAGGCCGGCGACCGCGGCCAGGACCCCATAGGAAAAATCGCGTCCGATGGCAGCACCGATCTGCAACACCTCGCGCGCGGAGCCGAGCCGGTCGACCCGCGCCATCAACGAGGCCTGCAGCGTCGTCGGAATCGCCAGGTCCTGCGCCGGCTGATCGAGCACGTAGTGATCGCCGGCTTCGTGCAATCCCTCGCTTTCGAGCACCGACTTGGTCAGCTCTTCGACGAAGAGCGGCACGCCGTCGGTACGCTCGACGATCTGATCGAGCAGTCCGGCGGCAATTTCTTTCCGCCGGTCACATGATCGACCAGCATGGCCTGTTCGCGCTGCGACAGCCGGTTGAGCGCCAGCATGGTGACGTGCGATTGCCCGGTCCAGGGCGGCTGAAATTCAGGACGGAAGGTGATGATGAGGAGGATCGGCAGGGATTGCAGGCGTTGGATGGTCAGCGTCAGCAATTCGAGCGTTGTTGGATCGGCCCAATGCGCGTCCTCGAACAGCATCAGCACCGGCCCGCGCTGCGTCAGCGTCTCGAGCTGTTCGATCAGCGCCGCCAGAATCTTGCGCCGCCTCGCTTGCGGGTCTCCCTCGGCCAGTTGCAATCCGGAAGACGCGGCCAATCCCAGAAGCTCGGCGAACAGCTCACTCTCCGCCGCCCCGTTTCCCGCATCCCGCGCCAACAGCCTGTCAAGCTTCGCGAGTTTGGCCGCCGCATTGTCGTCGTGGGCGAAGCCCGCGGCGTGCGCAAGCTGCGCCAGAACCGGCTGCAGCGCGCTGCCCTGGTGATGCGGCTGGCAGAAGTAGCGCAGGCACGTATGCGCATCGTCCTTGACGTGATCCTCCAGCGCCGCGTCAGCCGCGACTTGCCGATGCCCGGCTCTCCCGCCAACAGCACGACGCGGCCTTCGCCTTCCTTGATTTGCTGCCAGCGCCGCCGCAGCAGCTCGATTTCCTCTTCGCGGCCGACGAGTGGGGTCTGGGTCGCGGCGCGGAACGCCTCGAAGCGGCTCGCGACGGTGCGCTCGCGCAGCACCCGCCAGGCGCTGATCGGCTCCTCGAAGCCTTTGAGCTTCGCCGGTTCGATGGCCGCGTATTCGAAGAGCTCGCCGGCGAGGCGGCGCGTGGTGGCGGCGACGACGACGGTATTCGGCGCCGCCGCCGATTGCAGCCGTGCGGCGAGGTTCGGTGTTTCGCCGACGACGTTGCGCTCCTGCGCCTCGCCGGCACCGACGAGCTCGCCGACAACCACCAGGCCGGTGGCGAGGCCGATGCGCGCCTCGTGGCGAACGCCGCCGACGCTCAGTCGGCCGACGGCATCAATTAGTGCGAGCGCGGCGCGCACCGCATTCTCGGCGTCGGTTTCGCTCGCCTCCGGGTAGCCGAAATAGACCAGCACGCCGTCGCCCATATACTTGGCGACGTAACCGCCGAAGCGCGTGACCACCTCAGTGGCGCAGGCGTGGTAGGCGGCAATGACCTCGCGCAGATCTTCCGGATCGAGGCGCGTCGAGAGCGCGGTCGAGCCGACGAGGTCGCAGAACATCACCGTGAGCTGGCGGCGTTCCGCTGCCGCGCCGGCGCGTCGGCGGTGCGCCGGCGCCGTGGCCGCCGCCGCGGCCGTCGCGGGTGCGGCTTCGCCAAGCGCGACGCCGCATTGCGCACAGAAGCGCGAGCCCGCCGCGTTGGCGTGGCCGCAAGCGGCGCAACTCAAAGCCTGCGGCGCGCCGCATTGCAGGCAAAAGCGGCTATCGCCCGGAATCTCGTTGTTGCAGCTCGGGCAGGCTTTGGTTTTCGCCATGCAGGACCATATCGCCGCGGAGCGGTCATACCGCCGTCACGCGCCATGGCTATACT
Organism: uncultured Alphaproteobacteria bacterium; assembly: GCA_963695665.1. Taxonomy (GTDB): domain Bacteria; phylum Pseudomonadota; class Alphaproteobacteria; order Rhizobiales; family Xanthobacteraceae; genus BOG-931. The sequence continues at coordinate 36,571 of CAVOHL010000031.1, read as the reverse complement.
TCTAGCGTACCCGGCGGCGGGATTCGACCCGGCGCCGGTGGCGGCCACGAAGGGCCGGTGACGCCGGACGAACGCGCACCGTTTATTCGTGGTCGTTTCGTTGTTCCTAACATGCTTTGTCCCAGACTGGTGTATCCCCAAACGCAACGAAGGCCCGGGCATTCCCGGGCCTTCGCCGTCTTTGGCGGCAGCAACCGAAGGCACAAGCAAAAGGCCCGGGATTGCTCCCGGGCCTTCGCATTTACATCGCCTGGAACGGAACTTAGAAGTCCATTCCGCCGCCACCCGGCGCATCGGACGGCATGTCTCCTTCTTCTTCGGCAGTTCGGCGACCATCGCCTCGGTGGTGATGAGCAGGCCCGCGACCGAGGACGCGTCCTGCAGCGCCTGGCGCACGACCTTGGTCGGGTCGATGATGCCCTTCTTGACCATGTCGACGTACTCGCCGGTCTGGGCGTCGAAGCCGAAGGCGTAGTTGTGGTTCTCCAGGATCTTGCCGACGATCACCGAGCCGTCCTCGCCGGCGTTGGCGGCGATCTGGCGGGCCGGCGCCTGCAGCGCCTTGCGGACGATCTCGACGCCGGCCTTCTGGTCGTCGTTGTGGCGTGCGCACCTTCTTGAGCGCCTTCGGTGGCGCGCAGACAGCGCCACGCCGCCGCCCGGCAGGATGCCTTCCTCGACCGCCGCGCGGGTCGCGTGCATCGCGTCGTCGACGCGATCCTTGCGCTCCTTGACCTCGACCTCGGTCGCGCCGCCGACGCGGATCACCGCGACGCCGCCGGCGAGCTTGGCGAGCCGCTCCTGCAGCTTCTCGCGGTCGTAGTCGGAGGTGGTCTCCTCGATCTGCGCCTTGATCTGCGTGATGCGGGCCTCGATGTCCTTCTTCTTGCCGGCGCCGTCGACGATCGTGGTGTTCTCCTTGTCGATCGTCACCTTCTTGGCGCGGCCGAGCATCGCGAGCGTGACGTTCTCGAGCTTGATGCCGAGATCCTCGCGAGATCGCCTGGCCGCCGGTGAGGACGGCGATGTCCTCGCAGCATGGCCTTGCGGCGATCGCCGAAGCCCGGCGCCTTCACCGCCGCGACCTTGAGGCCGCCGCGCAGCTTGTTGACCACGAGCGTGGCGAGCGCCTCGCCCTCGACGTCCTCGGCGACGATGAGCAGCGGCTTGCCGGTCTGCACGACCGCTTCCAGCAGCGGCAGCAATTCGTTGCAGCGCCGGACAGCTTCTTCTCGTGGATCAGGATGTAGGGGTCCTCCAGCTCGACGCGCATCTTGTCGGCGTTGGTGATGAAGTAGGGCGAGATGTAGCCGCGGTCGAACTGCATGCCCTCGACCACGTCGAGCTCGGTCTCGAGGCTCTTGGCCTCCTCGACCGTGATCACGCCCTCGTTGCCGACCTTCTGCATCGCCTCGGCGAGATAGTCGCCGATCTCCTGCGTCGCCGTTGGCCGAGATGGTGCCGACCTGGGCGATCTCGTCGTTCGAGGTGACCTTCTTGGAGTTCTTCTTCGAGTTCCTCGACCACGGCCTCGACCGCGAGGTCGATGCCGCGCTTGAGGTCCATCGGGTTCATGCCGGCGGCAACCGCCTTGGCGCCTTCCCTGACGATCGCGTGCGGCGAGCACCGTCGCGGTGGTGGTGCCGTCACCGGCGATGTCGGAGGTCTTCGAGGCGACCTCGCGCACCATCTGCGCGCCCATGTTCTCGAACTTGTCTTCGAGCTCGATCTCCTTGGCGACGGTGACGCCGTCCTTGGTGATGCGGGGAGCGCCGAACGACTTGTCGAGCACGACGTTGCGGCCCTTGGGGCCGAGCGTCACCTTGACCGCGTTGGCGAGAATGTCGACGCCGCGCAGCATCCTGTCGCGCGCATCGACGGAAAATCTGACTTCCTTGGCAGCCATTTTGATTAACTCCTGTTGGCATCTGAGGTTCGTGCGGAAGAGACGAGCGTCTACGCGGCCTTCTTGCGGGCGAGCGGCCTCGATCGATCACGCCCATGATGTCGGATTCCTTCATGATGAGGAGTCCTCGCCATCGATCTTGACCTCGGTGCCCGACCACTTGCCGAACAGCACGCGGTCGCCGACCTTGACGTCGATCGGGATGAGCTTGCCGCTCTCGTCGCGGCCGCCGGGCCGACGGCGATGACCTCGCCCTGCGACGGCTTTTCCTTGGCGGTGTCGGGAATGATGATGCCGCCGGCTGATTTCTCCTCGGCATCGATGCGCTTGACGACAACGCGGTCGTGAAGCGGGCGAAATTTCATGATGTCCTCCTAGGCTATTGAACTGACTGATGTTTATGGTTGAAGGCGGTCGCCCGTTTGTTGTGTGGACGACCGCTTGGCTCCCGACATGGGGCGTGAATTTCAGCCCGCAAGAGGTGCCTGGAGATTTATTAGCACTCGTTGAGCCGTACCCGACAACAAACGATCTCTGGGATTATAATCCTGGAGAGGCATGCTCACAACATTGACCGTGAAAGACGCATCCATACCGATGAAATTACGAGCCGCGTGGTTCATACGTTGGCGTAAACGACGACTGGCCTGCACCCGGTTCCGCAGACACCGAGTTAGGTGTTTTGATGGAACCGGAGGTGGGTCATGGAGAGACGGAAGTTTACGCGCGAGTTCAAGCTTGAGGCTGTGCGGCTGCTCAAAGAGCGGGGCGTCTCGTATGCCCAGGCCTCGCACGATCTCAGTGTGCATCAGTCACAGTTGCGCAGTTGGGTGAAGGCGCTTGCGGATGATCCGCAGCATGGGTTTCCCGGCCAAGGTCAGATGAAGCCCGAGCAGGCTGAGATCGCGCAGCTCAAGCGCGAAGTAATCAAGCTGAAGGCCGAGCGGGACATCCTAAAAAAAGCCGCGGCCTACTTCGCGAAGGAATCGACGTGAAGTTCGGATTCATTGCGAAGCACCGGGGGATCTGGCCGGCGGATTGGTTGTGCGGGGCGCTCGGTGTCTCGCGGGGTGGGTTCTATGCTTGGCTGACACGACCGCGCAGTCAGCGCAGCCGCAGCGATGAAGAGCTGGGCGCGAAGGTTCGCTCAAGCTTCCTTGCCAGCGATCGGACCTATGGCGCCAGGCGGGTGTGGCACGACATGCTTGCGGAGGGGGTGTTGTGTGGACTGCATCGGATCGAGCGTTTGATGCGGCTACAGGCTCTCAAAGCCCGTCCGCGACGTCGTCGACTGCCGCCCGATCTGGGTGAGCGACAGGTTGCCGCCGTCGCCGCCAACGTGCTCGACCGCAGCTTCGAAGCGCCCGCTCCCAACCGCAAATGGATCGCTGACTTCACCTACGTGTGGACAGCGGAAGGTTGGCTCTACGTGGCCGCCGTGGTCGATCTGTTCTCCCGGCGCGTGGTCGGCTGGTCGATGAGTGCTGCGATGACGGCTCAACTCGTGACTGACGCGCTGGTGATGGCGATCTGGCGCCGCGGCAAGCCCGAGGCGCTGCTGCATCACTCCGATCGTGGCAGCCAGTACACCAGCGAGCAGTTCCAGAAGCTGATGGCAGATCACGGTGTCGTCTGCTCGATGAGCCGCTCAGGCAACGTCTGGGATAACGCCGCGATGGAGAGCTTCTTCTCCTCGCTGAAGACCGAGCGCACAGCGCGCAAAACGTATCGCACGCGCGACCAAGCCAAGGCTGACGTGTTCGACTACATCGAATGCTTCTATAATCCGAAACGCCGGCACTCGACGATCGGATATCTGAAGTCCCGTGGAGTTCGAAATGCAGACGGGATTAGCTTAGCCGGGTGTCAACCAAACCGGGTGCAGCCCAATCGATCGGTCGTTTTCTAGACGGCGACGACGATCGAGCCGGCCGCATATTTTTTCGGGTGAATGGTGCCGCTGCTCGTATCGACGTTGCTGATGCCTTTTTAAGGCCCTACTTCGCGAAGCTCGGACTTGGTGGCCAGTGGGGAAATGCGCTTGGACCTCTGAGGCATTGTAAGAATATCAGAAATCAGTATGCCCATTGCACTTGGTTTCGCGAGGCGGGCCGACCCCTGTGCTTTATCAACATGGATGCAGATGCCGCCGCGCCTGAGGGTGTTCTCACGGTACACCTCTATCCAACTGACCTAGGCCTACTTCAAAGGCAGCACTCATATTTTGAATATACAGCAGATTGGCTCTTCTATCTGGACTGTCAGGTGAGGATGCGCGTGGGCCAAGAATGCCCTGATCCGCCAGTTCCAAAATCAATTCCTGCGCCGTCGCTGAATAATCTGCCCAAGACACCCCCGCCAGAGCCAGCAACGGATATGACCGCAAAAGCGCGTCATGAGGAATCAAAAGAGTCAGAAGTCTAATCCCCAATCACGCGGGCGGTTAGTCGCGCCGGGTTCCGGTCGGCGCCGGAAATATTATTCCGCGTGGAGAGGAAACCGGTCCCAGGACGTTCCGTTGCTCTTGGGACCGGTTTAGCCGCAGCGGTGTGTTGGCGGGGCGCTGTTAGCAGGGGCGCATGGATGCTGCTAGTGCATTGAAAGTAAACAGCTTATTCACTTTTTCGGCTTGCAATGGGGAAGCGAGTCTTGGAACATTCCCCCTGATGGGACGGAGGGCATGATGGTTTCGCAACGGGCTTCAAAAGACTTTCGCCGGCAGCTCGAAGGCTACGGATTGACCACCGCCAACATCCTCTACCGGCGGCCGGATCACCCGTGGCTGCTGCAGACTTATGTCTGGCAGGACTACGATCTCTGCCCGGCCTTCCCGGTGCTCAACAAGTTCCTCAATTTCTGGCTGGAGACGCTGGAAGGCCCGCTGCACTCGGTGGTCGTGGCGCATGCGCGGCTGATCAAGCCGGCGGAGATCCGCGCGGTCGACGGCGAGTTCCGGCTGCACTAGGGCGCCGCGCGTTTAGGGAATTCCGGTAAGGCGGATGAGCAGGTAGCTCATCACGCCGAGCGCGATCAGCGAAACCGTGACCGCCGCCGTCACCCGCAATCCGGACTGGGCGACGACGCGCACGTCGACGCCGAGCCCGAGCGCCGCCATGGCGAGCGTAGTCAATACCGCTGCGGTTTGGGTGATCGGCAGGAGCAGCATCGGCGGGATTAGGCCGAGCGAGCGCACGATCAGCACGACCAAAAAGCCGACGATGAACCACGGAACCAATTCGCCCAGGCTTAGCGCGCGATTATTGGACCGGCGGTCGGCGGAGCCGGCGCGCAATTCCCGGGCAAAGAGCGAAATGCCCAGCACCACCGGCCCGAGCATCAGCACGCGCACGAGCTTGATCACGGTTCCGACCTGGTTGCTCAAGGCGCCGATCGGCAAGGTTGCCGCCAGAACCTGCGGCACGGCGTAGACGGTCAGCCCGGCGAGCACGCCGTACTGCGTCAGCGAGAGGTGCAGCACGGGAACGAGAAACGGCAGGCCGAGGACGACCACGACGCCGAGAACGGCGGTAAAGGATATCGAGGAGGCGATGTCGTCGCCGTCGGCGCCGATCACCGGCGCAACAGCGGCGATCGCGGAGTTGCCGCAGATCGAATTGCCGCAGGCGACCAGGATGGCCAGGCGCAGCGGCAAGCCGAGCGCGCGGCAGATCGCGTAGCTCGTCCCGATCGCCACCGCGACAATGCCGGCAATGCCGAAGATCAGAACCGGCCCGAGCGCGAAGATGGTGGTGGCGCTCACCGAGGCGCCGAGCATGACGATCGCGACTTCGAGCAGGGTTTTGGCGCTGAACCGGATGCCGGGGTCCCAGCGCGGTCCCGGCTTCCGTACGGTGCGCAGGGCGACGCCGATGAGGAGCGCGAGCACGAGGGCCTCGAGATAGGCCTGGCCGGCGAAGCGGACTTCGACCCCCTGCAACAGGATCGCTGCAATGGTAATGGCGATGCACAACGCGACGCCGGGCAGAAGCTCTCGCAGCTGATCGATCAAATGCAGTCGCCCGGGGCTAGGTCGCGAAATGCCAGACTTGTCATTCGATCGCCAATAGTCAATGCGGCGGGTTTTCCCGTGCCGCGAAACATACGGAACTCTTCAGATGACCCCGACGACACCAAGCCACAGGAACGCGAGCGACGCCATCGTGTCGACGTTTGCACCAGCGGACCAGACGGGAAATAGGTACCTTTCGCGAATGCCACGGCAAGCCTCGAAAGCCGCCGAGCGTTGATCGATCATTTCATCGACGCCGACGAGCAATCCATGCGGATCATAGCCGCTAGTCGCAAGGGAAGCGCGGCGCTAAATCAAGATGAGGCGGCCGGCCGAAGCGCGGCGAGCCTGCCAGCAACGGGGAAGCAGCTATGGACATCAAACGAAACGGCTCGCAGCCCTCCGCCAAGGGACCGGCAGACTGGTTCACCGGCGCGGTCCGCATCGATCCGCTGTTCCAGGCGCTCGATCCGGCACGTGTTGCGGGCGCCAGCGTCACCTTCGAGCCGGGCGCGCGGACCGCCTGGCATACGCATCCGCTTGGCCAGACGCTGATCGTCACTTTCGGAGTAGGGCGCGCGCAGCGCTGGGGCGGCCCCGTCGAGGAAATCCGGCCGGGCGATGTCGTCTGGTTTGCGCCCGGCGAGAAGCATTGGCATGGAGCGTCGCCGACTAAGGCGATGATGCATATCGCCATTCAGGAAGCGTTGAACGGCAAAGTCGTCGACTGGATGGAACAGGTCAGTGACGCGCAATACCGGGCCTGATCGCGGATTTCAAAAAGCGACAGCGGTGCCGGGGGTGGCGGCCGGAAGCCGTTCAACGTTTAATTTCTCGATCGCTATTGTGCTTTGCGTCCGGCACCCCACGTGAGTTTGCGAAGGCAAGCGGTGGCTTGCCCGAGAGCTGCTCGTAAATCGGGGACGTACCGAAGTCTCCGTTCTCTCCAGGTGGCAGCGCAGTGCCGTCGGCAGGCACAATAAAATTCCAAGTACAGTAGTGTGCAGCGCGGGGGCTGATAGCACCCGCGCTGGTGCGTCTGCGCATTGCCTGCGCATCCCGCAAAAGCTACGCCTGCTCCGCGCCTGCTGCTTGCACCGAAGTCGGCTGTGCTCAATTGAGGGGAGGGCGTGGGGAACGCTATGGGGAGAGATTATGACCATCAATGTTCTTCCCGATCACGTGATGCGAACGGTTTTTCTTTCGCTGGCGGCCGCAATTATTGTGTTTGTCGGTATGCTGTTGTTGATCACCTTCCATCCCTAGGAAACTCTCCACGATGACCGTTCCCTACTACATCAGTGAAAACAAATCCGACATGCGCGGCATCAAGCACGGCTGGTACGCGATTGAGGATGACGGCAACCTCTCTTCCGGACCTTATTCAAGCATCGAGGAATGCGTCGAGCGGATTGCTCAACCGACGAGCGGGACGATGGCGTCTACGCTGCGACGAAGGCCGAACTGAAAAACTTCTCTACCGACATCCGGCGTTGAGGGCGGCGTCAGGAAGTCTACCCAAAAACCGCCCTGCAAAGGACCAAGCAACATGACGGAAAGCACCACTGCCGCCAAAGCCACGACCACGAAGCACGCCGCCTCCGCGTTTGACATGCCGGAGTACGGATTTCCGAAATTCGGGCCGCCGAATATGGAAATGCCGCAGGCATTTCGTGAGATGACCGAGAAAGGCGTCGCCCACGCCAAGGACGCCAACGCGAAGGCGAAAGCGGCCAGCGAGGAAGCAGCCGACCTGCTGCAAAATACCTATGCGACCGCTGCCAAGGGCGCCCGAGACTACCATCTCAAGCTTATCGAGATTGCCCGGACCAACACTCGCGCCGCCTTTGACTTTGCCCACGAGCTGTTGGGTGTGAAGTCCCCCTCGGAGTTTATCGAGCTGTCGAGCGTGCAGATGCGCAAGCAATTCGATGTCGTTTCCGCGCAGAATAAGGAGCTTTGCGCGCTCGCTCAGGGGGTAGCGACCGAGGCTGTCGAGCCACTCAAGGCAGGCGTGTCCAAGGTGTTCAATAAGGCCTCCTGAATTGCAAGCGGGGTCGACCTTCTTTGGCGACCCCGATCTTGAAATCGCCGCCATTCATCCACATATAGAGACGCAAGGATAGTGAGGTCCGAAGTCTGTCGTTTTTGTTTGCCGTTGATAATGCTGCTTATTTCTTTTCTTCAAACTTGCTTCCTTTCGTAATTCGCCGACCCGAAACTCGGGATTGCCAACCCAAAGCCTGTCATTCCGCGTCCTCACGCCACCGGCGTTGGTGATTCAGAGATTTCGACGCAGCGCTGCGATCGAAATACGTTGTCTCGACCGAACATCAGGTGGGTTATGGCGATTGAACATGCGCGCGCACGCGCCTTACCAAAGCCTTGGGGTGTTGAAGATCTACTCCCTTGGAGTAACGTCGCGTCACGACGGCAATGCGATCGGCGAAATCTGGTACGAGCGACCCGATAGCGCGGCCGCTAGATCCTTCGCTCCTGCTCAAGCTGCTGTTCACGAGCCAGCCACTTTCGATCCAGGTTCATCCGGACGATGCGTTTGCGCACTCGATGGGCCTGCCAAACGGCAAAACCGAAGCCTGGTACGTTCTGAGTGCCGCTCCCGAGGCCAAGGTTGCCCTCGGCCTTAGCCGACGTCTGACGCCGCAGCAATTGCGCGAGGCCATCGACGATGGCTCGATCTCCAATCTTATCGTGTGGCACTCGGTGTCGGCAAACGACGTCATTTTCGTGCCCGCAGGAACGATTCACGCGATTGGCGCGGGTCTCGTCATTGCAGAACTCCAACAGCGGAGTGACGCGACATTTCGTCTGTTCGATCACGGTACGCAAGCGTGAACTTCATATCGAAAACGCCATCGTGGTGGCGGATGCCGGACCGGCTGATTTTCAGGTGCAACCGAACCAGCTTACCGCCGAACGGAAGCTTCTCGTTTCCAACCTGCACTTCGTATTCGAACGAATAGATCTGGCCCCAAATTCCTCGTGGTATCTGGAAGCGGAACGAGAGACTTGGCTTCTCGTTCTCAGCGGCAGCGCTATCGCCGGATCGTTCGAAGTTGCCACCGGCGATGCCCTGTTCGCGCAATCGGATCGTGTCGACATTCACGCCGGCGCCGGCGGCATGGTGGGCCTCGTGGCGTACACGGGCGGCGGCCCGGTTCCGCACCTGCTGCAGCGTCTCACACGAGCCGGGCGCAATCGATGTCGGACGGCCAGAGGAGATACGGTGCCAACTTCTCTCACTCAAGCAAAGACTGCCCCAAGAATGGCCGCCTGGAAACAATCAAATGAAACTCCTTCAGCGTGTGGCTTTCATCGGGAATTATCTTCCGCGCCGTTGCGGAATCGCTACGTTTACCCATGATCTTCACCGGGCGGTCTCGGCAGCTCGGCCGGATCTTGAGACCTGCGTCGTCGCCATGACGGATTGCGGACCGCACCTATGACTATCCGCCGGCTGTGCGCTTCGAGATTCACGACGAAACGATCGGTGACTATGTCAAGGCGGCCGAGTTTCTGAACAGCGCGGGATTCGACGTTGTTTCCCTTCAGCACGAATACGGGATTTTCGGAGGTGAGGCCGGCGGCAACATCATCGAACTCTTGTCGCGCCTCGAAATGCCGGTCGTCACGACACTGCACACGGTGCTCGCCAAACCGACAGCCATCCAGCACGACGTGATGCGTCGGATCATAGACATTTCGGCGAAAATCGTCGTCATGTCGGAAAAAGGCCACGAATTCCTCCGTTCCGTTCATGACGTGCCAGCTCGCAAGATTGAGGTCATACCGCACGGAATACCGGATTTCCCGTTCCTCGAAACGCATCACGCCAAGGCCAAATTCGACTTCGCCGGGAAGATGATCATTCTGACCTTCGGTCTCCTGTCCCCAAACAAAGGCATTGAGACCATGCTCGATGCCATGCCGGGAATCATCAAATCCTGCCCGAACGCCGTCTATGTCATTCTTGGCGCCACCCATCCGAACCTTGTGCGGCAACAGGGCGAGGCCTATCGCGACAGTCTGACGGCGCGCGTGCGAGACCTCGGCATCGAAAACCATGTCGTCTTTTTCAACCAGTTCGTGGATCAGGCCACGTTGCTGGACTTCATTTCAATGTGCGACGTCTATACGACTCCCTATCTCAATGAAGCCCAGATGACATCGGGCACGCTCGCGTACAGTTTCGGATTGGGAAAGGCAGTCGTGTCGACACCCTACTGGCACGCCAAGGAGCTGCTGAGCGACGGGTGCGGCATTCTGGTTCCTTTTGGCGATGCCAAAGCTTTGAGCGCCGAGATCGCCGGTCTGCTGACGAACGACGTTCGCCGTCATTCCATGCGCAAACGTGCATACGCGGCAAGCCGATCGATGACTTGGGTGCAAACGGCCAAGCGCTATCTCACCGTCTTCGAGACCGAGAGCGAGAATGCCCGGCCTGGAATATCGCTTCCCATTGATGCGATCGTCTCTGGGAGAAATGGACACGTCATACCGGAGATTCGGATCGGGCATTTCCTTTCGCTCTGCGACAGCACAGGCATGCTCCAACACGCCGTCCATTCGGTGCCGGATCGCTCCCATGGCTACTGTGCCGACGACAACGCTCGCGCGCTGCTGTTCTCAAGCTTGCTTGCGAATTTTGGCGAAGTGCAATTGTCGAAATCAATCACCGCACGCTTTGCGGCGTTCATCCAGCATGCTTGGAACCCGGACACCCGTCGGTTTCGAAATTTCATGAGCTACGACCGCCGATGGCTGGAAGAGCAGGGCTCGGAAGATAGTCACGGCAGGACGCTTTGGGCGTTGGCCGAATGCGCACGGAAGGACATTGATCCATCTCGCCGCAGATGGGCCGGAGCGCTGTTCAAGACCGCGCTTCCCGTCGTCGAGGAATTCTCGTCGCCGCGGGCCTGGGCGTTCTCGCTCCTGGGGTTGGACGCCTATTGCACGCTGGCCGGTGGCGACGTTCTCGCCAACCGTCTCCGCAGACTGTTGGCCGACAGGCTGATGTCGCTGATTTCTGCAACGGAAACCAAAGACTGGATCTGGTTTGAAGACCTGCTCGCATACGACAATGCGCGGCTTCCCCAGGCGCTGATCCAAACCGGACTGACGACCGACACGCCACCGTACGTCGAGGTTGGCCTCCGATCGCTCCGTTGGCTCAACTCACTTCAGACCACATCATCGGGATACTTTAGACCGGTCGGGACCAAGAGCTTCGGCAGGCTCCGCCAGAAGCCGGAAGCGTTCGATCAGCAGCCGGTCGAGGCGTCGGCAACAATTTCCGCTTGCCTTGCCGCGTGGCGGGCGGATGACGGCGCGGAGTGGCCGATAGAGGCGCTACGCGCGTTCGAATGGTTTCTGGGCGAAAACGACCTGCAGACAGCACTGATCGATCCGGAAACCGGCAGTTGCTCGGACGGGCTTCATCCGGATCGATCCAATGAGAACAAGGGTGCAGAATCGGTGCTATCGTATCTCCTCAGTCTTGTGGAGATTCGCCGGCTCAAGCGTATGACTGCGATGGACCGAACGAGACCCGCATCCAAGTTCGTAGGCGGCGACGCGATCGGCACGATCCCACCTCGAACAATCCCAGGGAGCCTCTTTGTCTCAATTCCGATTCATGAATCGCCAGAGCTTATATCTGCGCCCGGACCCGGCAAGGGTCGTCGTCAGACCCTTCAAACCGGCAACGGAACCTCGAGACCTCAACCCCACCGATAAGATTCGGGCCAATCACATCGTTGGCAGGGTACTTCGGCTCGATGCCGAAGCTGCCGCACAACAATTGAGCGACGTGCTCGACAACTTCGAAGGCCGTCACCGGAATCTGATCGATATCTTCGAGGCGCGCGCGGCAGATATGGAAGACGCGCTGGAACCGCATGCCGAATTGAATAAGACGCAACGCCGCCTGATCGGTGCATATTTTCTCAACGAATACTCATTCGAGGCGTCGGCCTTGTTCAACCCGAGCATCGTCCGGCACCCCGACCAGACCGGCGCGCCGGAAAATGGCTGTCGCTTCATCTTGAGTCTGCGCGCCGTCGGCGAGGGACATATTTCATCGCTGACGTTTCGGTCCGGCACCATAGCTGCCGACGGAAGCGTCAGCCGTCGATCCGACCGCGCGCCTCGCGGCGGTCCCAAAGGTCCGAAGCCGGACGTCAACGCCAAACGGCGATGACATCGAAGTGATATTCCGGGATGATCGAAGAGCTGAGCGAACGCATCATCTTTCCGATCACCGACGCTCAAGCAAACGGCATCGAGGACGCCCGATTCGTCGAATTCAATGACGGTGCACGAAAAACATTCTACGCAACCTACACCGCGTATAGCGGCAGGGCGATACGCTCCGAGCTGATCGAAACCACGGATTTTCGATCGTTCCGGATGACTCCGCTCGGCGGATCGGCGGCGCGCAATAAGGGGATGGCTCTGTTTCCGCGGAAAATCGATGGCCGCTATGCGATGATCGGCCGGCAGGACAACGAGAACCTCTATTTGATCTATTCCGACGACCTTTACACATGGGACGGTGGTCGTTCCATCCTTCAGCCCGAGTATCCCTGGGAATTCGTTCAGATCGGCAATTGTGGCTCGCCGGTCGAGCTGGACGACTGCTGGCTGCTGCTGACGCACGGAGTTGGTCCGGTCAGGAAATATTCGATCGGGGCGGTTCTCTTGGATAAAAAGGATCCGTCAAAGGTTCTCGCACGCTCGCGCGAGCCGCTTGTTCGTCCCGAGCCCACCGAACGCGAAGGTTACGTGCCCAATGTCGTCTATACCTGCGGCGCAATGCGTCACAGCGACCAGATCATCTTGCCTTACGCGGTATCCGACACCTTCTCCAATTTCGCGACGATAAAGATTGCCGCGCTGATGCAGGCCGTTGCGAGCTGACGGCTGATCCGTCGGCGTTCTCATTCGATCACTTCATCGGCCAGTGCGAGCAGGTTCGGCGGCAGTTCAAGGCCGATCGATTTTGCCGTCTTCAGGTTGACCACAAACAGATAACGCGTCGGTTCCTCGAACGGCAAATCGGCAGGCTTGGCGCCCTTGAAAATCCGATCGACCAGTGAAGCGGCCCGTTCGAAGGATTCCTTGAAATCGGCTCCATAGGACATCAAGCCGCCGTCGCGAACGAACAGATCGAATTCATAGATCGCCGGCAGCCGGTGGGCGGCGGCGTAGTCGAACACACGCTTGCGATTAAGCAGGGTGAGCGCATCGGCCACCATCAGGATTGCGTCCGGGTGCTCGCGATCCATTGCCGCGAATGCATCGCCGAAATCGTCAGGCTCGGCAACGCCGAGCGGCAGAACCGCGGTGCCGAGAGATTTGGCGGCGTCGGCCGACGCCTGATAGCGCAGCGTCATGCCGAGGTCGTCCTTGTTCCACAGCATCGCGACCTTGCGGATGCTCGGCACGGCCTGCTTCAGCAACCCAAGACGCTTGGTGCTCAACGTCGTCGCGTTGTCCGATATGCCGGTGACGTTCCCTCCAGGACGCGCCAAACTGGCGACCAGGCCGGTTGCCACCGGATCGCCGGCGCCAACGGCGACAACCGTCGGAACTCCGGTGCCCTTCATCGCGTTGGCCGGCGGCCAACCGAGGACGACCACGGCATCGACTTTGGTCGCGGCAATATCCCGAGCGAGTTGCGGCAGCCGGGCAAGCTGCGCGTCCGCGCCGTAGGAACTGATTTCCAGGTTTTTACCGAGCGTGTAACCGTGCTCCGCCAGCGCCCCGGCGAGGATCTTAGCGATCGGGCTGTCCGCAGGAAACGCCGGGCCCGAGGCAAACAATGCAAGGCGATACGTCCTTGCCGGCTGCGCGGCGGCGCAATAAGGCGCAGCCACCATGGCTCCGGCAAGCAATTTAACGACGTCGCGACGCCTCATGGTCTGCCTTCCTTCTGCCAACGAAGTCCGCTGCGATTTGGGAGGAAATCAGTCGCAGCACTGATGGTTACAGTGCCCATTTTCGTCTTTTCCACAGCAGTAGCAATGCAGCAGTTGAGCGGTGCGGCTGTGACAAGCTGCGTGGAAAGTTCCTCGATGCGAAAAACTCGAAGCGATGGGACAGACCGCGGTGGGCGGGCGAGTTCCGTCGGCGGCGATCGCCGCGCCCGACGATGCGAGCGATACCCCGGCGCCTAGGGCCAGAAGCAGGACTAAATAGGCGACGAGACGCGGAGAGCGGGTGGTCATGAGGTGCTCCTTGGCTTGGCAATGATCGGACGCGGCCGTCGCGGACAATCAACGGGATTAACCGAGACTGCGGGGATTGCCGATGTGGAGCAAGCAATACTTTGCTCACTTTCGAAAATATATGAGCGCCTCATGCCCTGGTTCTTGGCCGGCATTCACGGGAACCGGCTTGCAATTCCCGAGAAAGCATCTCGGGTTTGCGAACAAATGCGCAGCGCGGTTATCGCCGCGTGCGCTTCGTTATAAATTTTCGTCGGAGTGAGGCGACAAGCCGCCCCTACGAGCGCAACCGTAGTCTTCGCATAAATAGGAAAGATCGCCTTCGCACGGATAGCCGGTGATTGGACAACGCAATCGTGTTGGCTTGTTGTCGTTGTAAGTCGGGCGGCGGTCGATAACCGGGTCGATTGTTTGCTTCGGGGTCATGGTCTCCTCCGGCCTTGCGATCACGGAAGCTTAGATAAGCGGAAGAATGCCGCGGGCACGACCAAAAGACCTTGTCCGCCGCTTGATTTGTCCGTGAGATGGGCTTGAGTATCCATTGACGGCAATTACGTTCCAGCCAATTGCAGCTTTGTCCTGAGTTTCGCATGGACGTCGTTGAATGCGATGTGCCGTCCGCCAGCATGCTCAGTCGCGAGCTCATCGAACGCGCGTATTTCCGGGAACTCCTACCGCGCGCCGCTGAGCCGCAAGGAGCTTGGCATCGTCGATGTCTTCTTCGGCATTTTCGCGCATCAGCCGCGGTGGATGAAGCTCATCCTGATCGTCCGCAACAAGGTCGCCTCGCTAGCCGGCCTGGACGCACCGACCGCGTCGGAAATCTTCCATGTCGAGATCAAGGATCGCTATGTCGTCGGCGAAAAGATCGGCGTCTGGCCGATTTTTTCGCTCAGCGAGGATGAAATCGTCGCCGGGCGAAACAACAAGCACATGGATTTCAGGTTATCGGTGCTGAAAGTGCTCGACGGCGACAGGACGAGCGTGGTCGTCTCCACCATCTGCACGGTTCACAACCTGGCCGGTAAACTCTATCTGTTTTTCGTCGTTCCATTCCATCGGCACGGCGTCCGCAAGCTGATGGCGAATGCGCTCGCGGTGCGGAGATTGTGAGGCAACTCCGGCATCGATGCGTGTTCGTTCGGCGCTCGCGTTGGCTCTCACTGAGCCATCGGACTGGCGCCCTGGATTTTTGTGACCGGCGGCGGGTTCCACTTGCCGGTGAGCGCCTCTGACTTCGGGCCGTAGAGGCGCATCGTCAGGTTGAACGCTCCCTTCGGCGCCGGCAGCCAGTTGGCTTCCTTGTCTTTGCCGGGGCTTTCGTTTTGAAAATAAAGGTCGAGCGACCCATCCGCGTTGGTCTTGAACGGCATGTAGCTGCTGACCGCGAAACGATTAAGCGTGTTGGCTACCTGGAAGCCTTCGTTATCGTAAAGCGTGATCGACCAGAAGGCGCTCACCGGCGGCGTGGCTCCCTTGTCGAAGTGGATCATGTATTTGTTCGCGCCGTCGAGCGGCTTGCCGGTGTCGTCGAAAAGGTTCAGCGGATAGATGGCGTCCTCGGGCAGATTGGCGCCGAGGCCGACCTGGGCGACGATGGCACGCTTCAGGTAGTAATTGCCGTAGACGCCCATCGTGTCGGTGTTCATTGACCAGCCGTTTGCGACCCGGGCGAGCGTCGCTACCTTCCACTGCATGAGTTGCTGCGCGTCCTCGGGGGCGCTTTCCAGCGCCTTCTTCACGACGGGGTCGAGCTTGTCGAAGTCGAAGCTCTTGCCGGGCTCGATGCCGATCCGCTTCATCTGCGCGATGATCGGCTCGTCCGTGATGTGGGGCGGGTGCAGCTTGAGAAGTTCGGCCGCGTAGGTGAAGTATTTGGCGGCCGGCATGGTATCGACCTGCGTCTTCGGCGGCGTCTTCATATCGACGCTCGGGTCGATCTTCACGGTCACCGGCTCCGGTGCCTTGCCCCAGCGCGAGAGCGGCGTGACCTTGTAGCCGGCCTGAATTTTGTGCACCGCATCGTAATCCGCCGGGCCGTCCGTCTTGGTGCGGCCGATGATCCAGACATAGGGCGTGGGCGCGCTGATGCGCGTAAATCCCTCCGGAACCGTTCCGCTCCAGCCGGGCGGCGTCACGAGGAAATTGCCCGCCTGGGTGCCGGTCGTCCGCCAGCCCGGCGACGCGAAGACGTCCGTCCACATGTCGAGCATCGGCAGGAGGTAATACCGCCCACCCGTGTCCGGGACCGAGACGACCATCGGCTCCTTGGTCAGATCCAGCCATGCGCTGGAGTAGAGCGTGTCGAAGTTCGGACGCACGACACCTTTGAAATCGGCCGGCGGATATGCCGGCGACGTTCACGAACGTGTTCATCGGGCCGCCGAACTCCTTGCCCGGCTCGATGTTCGTGAACTGCTTGCGGGTCACGTCCATCGTCACGCAGCGGGTAGAAGTAGAGGTAGGCATCGACGGCGATGGCGTGCGCGGCCTCCTCGGTGATCGCCGGCGAAGCACTCTGTGCCATCGCTGGTGGCGGAAGTACCAGGCCGATAAGAAGACTTGAAGCGAGTGCAATAGCGCTTCTATTCATGTCGCCCTCCCATGGAATGCATCGGCGAGCTTGGATTGAGCCGTCCATATCACGGCCGAACATCCGCATTATGTCGCCTTTGGGTCGAAAGCGGACGCGACGGCGCCGATTTGTGATGTCCGCTTCTCCCGCGAAAGCGGATATTGATCCGTAGCTTTTGTACGTCGGCTTCTGAAATTAAACCCAGCAACTAATTTCAAGAACCGGCGCAATTTAACACGAAAACCAACGCTGACGCAGCAAACGCAATTGCGCCTGCGGTTATTTTTGACATATTTGTTGCAAGCTCCAAAGCGAATGTGTCAGCAGTGCTGCCCAAAAAGCGCCTTCGTGATTGTGCGGATCGCTCCCAACTGACATAATGTGCGCGCGTCCGTACCGAGGATTGCCATGATGGTGCGGGCGACGAGCGCGATACTGAATTGAGAGTCTTGTTGGCCGAAAGCAGCGAGGCCACGCCGGTTTGCTAACGGGCCTGCTGCTCTGCGAACCAAGCTATCTCTGCTCTCTGCGAACCCAACCGTTTCGGCCGGCCGCGTCGGCCGCGCGTGATGCCTGGCCGTCGATGTCTTTTTGCAAACCGTCGCGGCTACGGCGGTCAAGGAGGAGCGCACCATGAGTCACGAGCAAAAACCTGCACTACCCAAGGACGGCACCGCGCCAAGCGGGGAGGGATTGAAACGCCGCGATCTGCTGTTGAGCGGCAGCTCGCTGGTCGCCGCGTCGGCGCTGCTGGGTGCGGGTCTGCCGATCGGCGCGTCGCGGCCGGCATCGGCGCAATCAACCGGGAAACCGCCCAACATCGTCGTCATCATGGGCGACGATATCGGCATGTGGAACATCGGCGCCTATCACCGCGGCATGATGGCCGGCCGGACGCCGAACATCGACAAGCTCGCCGCCGAGGGCATGCTGTTCACCGACTACTACGCCGAGGCGAGCTGCACGGCCGGGCGAGCGAACTTCATCACCGGCGAGCTGCCGATCCGCACCGGCATGACCACCGTCGGCCAAGCCGGTTCGCCGATCGGCATTCCCGCGCAGGCGGTGACCATCGCCACGGTGCTCAAGTCGATGGGCTATGCCACCGGACAGTTCGGCAAGAACCATCTCGGCGATCTCAACGAGTTCCTGCCGACCGTGCACGGCTTCGACGAATTCTTCGGCTACCTCTATCACCTCGACGCGATGGAAGACCCGGCGCATCCGGCCTACCCGCAGGACTTGTTGAACGTCGTCGGCCCGCGCAACATGGTCCACAGCTGGGCCACCGACACCGACGACCCGACGGTGATGCCGCGTTGGGGCAAGATCGGCAAGCAGAAGATCGAAGACGCCGGAACGCTCTATCCGAAACGGATGGAAACCGTGGACGACGAGATCCGCGATCTTTCCTTCAAGTTCATGGACAAGGCGAAGGCCGACGGCAAGCCGTTCTTCGTGTGGCTCAACCCGACGCGGATGCACATCGTCACCCACCTCTCGCCCAAATACGAGGCGATGCGCAACTCGAAGAACGGCTGGTCGCTGCATGAAGCCGGCATGGCGCAGCTCGACGACGACGTCGGCCTGGTGATGCAGAAGCTCAAGGATCTGGGCGTCGACGACAACACCATTGTCGTGTTCACCACCGACAACGGCACCGAGGTCTTCACCTGGCCGGACGGCGGACAGACCCCGTTTGCGCAGAGCAAAGGCACGGTCCTGGAGGGCGGTTTCCGCGTGCCCGCCATGGTTCGCTGGCCGGGCAAGGTGCCGGCGGGCAAGGTCGAGAACGGCATCATCTCCGGGCTCGACTGGTTCCCGACCTTTGTCGCCGCCGCCGGCAACCCGAACATCATCGCCGAACTGAAGCAGGGCAAGAAGCTCGGCGACACGACGTACAAGGTTCATCTGGACGGCTACGACCAGACGGACATGATCACCGGCAAGGGGCCGTCGAACCGGCACGAAATCTGGTATTTCGGCGAAAGCGAGCTCGGCGCCGTGCGCATCGACGACTTCAAGTATCGCTTTATCGACCAGCCGGGCGGCTGGATCGGCGAAAAAACCAAGCTCGACGTGCCGCTCCTGACCAATCTGCGTCTCGATCCGTTCGAGCGCACCGGCTGGCCCGACAGCGGGACCAAATTCGGAGCGCAGCAGTACTTCGATTGGTTCAAGTACGAATTCTGGCGTTTCGTGTTCGTCCAGCAGGAGGTCGAGAAACTGGCCATGACTGCGATCGAGTTCCCGCCGATGCAGAAAGGCGCGAGCTTCAACCTCGATGCCGTGAAGGCGAAAATAGCGGCAGCCCGGGCGTCGGTGGGCAACTAGGCAATCCCGCGGCATCGGAAGATTGCCGCGATATCGCCCGCTCGGGCACTGCCCGGGCGGGCTTTCGATCGCCTCTCATCGACGAACGGAAGCGGCATCATGAAACCGACACGCTGCGCCCTTCGGCATCAACCGCCGCGCTCTGCTGACAGCGACGGCGACGCTGCCGATCTTGTTTGCGCCCATGCTTCCGGTCTTGCAGCCGGCGCAAGCGCAAAGCGACGCGCTGCCATCGTGGAACGATGGCGCCAGCAAGCGGGCGATCACCGGCTTCGTTGCGCGCATCACCCAGCAAGGCGGGCCGGACTTCGTGCCGCCGGCCGAGCGCATCGCGACGTTCGACAATGATGGGACCTTGTGGGTCGAACATCCGATGTACGTTCAACTGGCGTTCGCGCTCGATCGCGTGAAGGCGATGGCGCCCCTGCATCCGGAATGGACCGACAAGCAACCGTTCCAGGCGGTGCTTGAAGGAGATATGAAAGCCCTCGCCGCAGCCGGCGAGCACGGGATGGCGGAGCTGGTCATGGCGACCCATGCCGGCATGACCACCGATGAATTCCAGAGCATCGTCACAGAATGGCTCGCGACCGCGCGCGACCCGAGGTTCAAGCGCCCCTATACCGAGCTCTCATACCAGCCGATGATCGAGCTGCTCGCCTATCTGCGCGCCAACGGGTTCAAGACCTTCATCGTCTCGGGAGGCGGCGTCGAGTTCATGCGGCCGTGGACCGAGCGGGTCTACGGCGTGCCGCCGGAGCAAGTCGTCGGCTCCTCGATCAAGACAAAATTCCAGATGCGCGACGGCAGACCGGAGCTTTTCCGTTTGCCGGAGGTGAATTTCATCGATGACGGAGCCGGCAAGCCGGTCGGCATCAATGAATTCATCGGCCGCCGCCCGATCGCCGCCTTCGGCAATTCCGACGGCGATCTGCAAATGCTGCAATGGGCGACCATGGCCGGCGGTCCGAGCCTTGGGCTGATTGTCCATCACACGGACGCGGAACGCGAATACGCCTACGACCGCGACACATCCTTCGGCCGCCTGGACAAAGCGCTGGACGCCGCGGCGCTCAACAACTGGGTCGTGGTCGACATGAAGAACGACTGGAAGCGCATCTTCGCGTTCGAGTAACTCGCTTCACACCACGAGATTGATCGCTGCCGCGGCGCTAGCGTTGCCGGTCTGGCCGGCTTGCGGAGCGCCGGCCGCCGCGGTCGCATCACCGGAGGCGCCGGCCGTCGTTGCCTGGAGCGTTCCGCCGAACGTCACCGCGGGGCCGAAACCCGAGGGCGCCAGATTGTCGAGATGCCGGTCGATCTGTTTTTGCACCTGGTCGGTGGACTGATGTGGATCCTGCCCCAGGCGCGCCTTGTCGACATCGCAACAGTTCATGCAAACAAAACCGTTGACGATTTGCATCGCGCAGCCCCCCGCAATTGACGCTAGGTGCTGGCGGTAAACCGCAAGTAAAGGCTGCGATCACGCCAGCGTGACGCGAGCCACCACAAGCCTATTCGAGTCCATAGTGCCGGTGACAGGCGGCGCAAATCCCGTCCAGTCGATCGCTGACCTCCGAGATTGATTTCAGATCGCGGGCTTCGGCGGCGAGATAGGCCTTGTTCGCGGCCGCCGCCAAGTTCTTGACGTAGAAGCTCCACTGCGGATCGAGCGCCCGTTGCGGGATCATCAGCGCGTTCGTGGCCTCGACCAGGGTTGCCGCGCCACTCACGATCCCTTCCCAGTCGGCCTCCGATTTTGGAGACAGGTCGTGCTCGCCCTTTTCGTCGATCACGAGCCCGTTGGCCCGCCAGATGATCGTTGCTGCCGGCGTGAGCACATGCTGCATGAAGGTCTTCATGTCGACATAGGCCTGGAAGGGCGATGGCGGTGTCGCGTCTTCGCCGAACGATGGCGATGCGAGGACGCCGGCGGCGACGACCGCGGCAAGAACGCGAGGAAGGATGCGGATGTTGATCATCTCATCCGACCGGCATCGTAAACCCGACCCAGCGCCCGCACGCGACCACCGCGACCCACAACAGGATCGATAGTCCTCCCGCCAGCCGTGCCGGAAGCGGCAGCCGGGTTTCGTTCTCCCACCGCGGCAGGTCCTTGGCGCTTATGGCATGAAAGATCATCATGTTCAGCCCGGCGGCGCCGATCAGGAAAAGCTTGGCGATGAAAAAGCCGTTGCCGAGATACTTGGTCGCGTTGGAGATGAACAGGAGGCCGCCGGAGGCGACGGCGACGACAAATGCGCACCAGGTGAGCGGCAAAATTCCGTGCGTGACGCGGCTGACCGAGCGGCGAATTGAGGCGAGCCCAAGCAGTCTCAAGTCAACCGCCAGGATGGAGCCGACCACCAGGCAAATCGCGAGCACGTGCACCGACTCGATAAAGGGAAACAGCAGATCATTCTCGCGAATATTGTCGGCCAGGCGGCTGTTCTCGAGATATGAAATCAGGTCCGCAAGCTGCGGCATCATCCTACCCCGTATAGGCGATCCAGCGCCCGGCGAAGAGGATGCCGCACCAGACCAGCATGGAGGCGGTCGCCGCAAACCGTCCGGCGATCCGCCGCCGCCGATCCCTCTCCCAGAAATCCGGAGCCGACGATAACGACCATTGCAGCGCCGCGGTCAGCAGCAGGGCCAAAGCGAGCAGCGCCATCTTGAGATAGAAGGTGACGTTGAGCAGCGAACGTCGCGGCTCGCCGATGATCAGCAGGCTTCCCGTGGCCAGGAGGATCAGCAGGATCGGCCAGATCGCCGGCAGGAATCGCCGGGCGACGTCCGGCAACGGGACGTCGCGCTGCAGCAGCCGCCAGATCCGCAGATCGACGAGGATCGCAGAGGAAAAAATCACGGCAACGCCGAGAATATGGATGGTCTGCAGGGTGGGAATGATCCAGCCGGTCGTTTGGATCGTGTGGCTCAGCGGGGTCGCCGCCAGCCACTTGCAAAAGTCTCTGACCGCGGCGTCGATCATGAGGTCATTGATCGGCGGGCTGCAGGCTGTAACCGAGCTGCTGCCCGTTCGGCAAAGTGACCGTCAGCAAGAAGCCGCCCGGACTGCCGTCGCGAAGCGGCGCATAGCGGAAAACAGCGTGATCGCCGGGCTGCAGCGAGCGTTTGGTCCAGCCCGAGCGGGTCAAAACCCCCGGGCTCGAGACTTCGAATATCCAGGTGCGAGCCGGCTCGCCATCCTTGGCGTCGGCCTCGACGACAAAGGTGATGTGCGGGTTGGTCCAGTTGACGGTCTTGACCGTGCCTTCCATGGTTTGCAGATGATCCATATCGTAAGCCGCACCCGAATGGTGCGCCGCCGCCAGGCCGCCTAAAACCAAAGTCAGGCCGGCGGCAATGAGAGCGATTTTCGGCGACACCATCCGAGCTCATCCTCATTTCACGGTACGGACCGACCCGTCCGGGTTTTGTGCGTGGGGAACGAATATGTCGTTGCCGAACGCGTCCTTCCCGGGGACGAGATCTTCCTGCACGCATTCGCCCTCGATGATCTCGTAGTGACGATCGGGATAGCGGCGGAAAATACGCGTCGTCTTCCAGGGTGCGGTCAGCACCTTCGGCGCGGTGATTTCAAGGTCGTCGTCGAGAACGTTCGGCTTTGCCAGATGCAGCCGTTCGACGATATGCATGTCGCCATTGTTCGGAATGCCGACCGCTTCGCTGGTCGCGATATAGGCCTGCGGCGCGATGGCGGTGGTGTCGACGACCAGGACGTCGCCGTCCCACCGGCCGATCGAGTGGCCGTGCAGCGTCAGATCGGGGTCGTCGGGATGCGGACGGCCGTCGGTATAGATTCGCCGCATCCGGTTGCCGTCGACCTCACCGAGCATGGTGATGCGGCCGGGCGTCGTCAGCAGCTCGAACGCATTGTGCGTGATCAGCATCCAGCTCGGCATGCCGTGGGGCAGGCAATGGCCGAGCACCAGGAACGGCCGGCCCGCCTTTTCCTCGGCGGCCATGTGCTGAACCTGCGGCAGGATATCCGGCTTCCAGGGCGGGACATTTTCGGTTTCCTGGCGCTTTTGGTCTTTGACGTCCGGGATCCATACGCCGTCGAAATCAGGCGGCGCAGCATAGGCCCGGGAAACGACGGACATCCCGATCAGGACCACGGCAACACAAAGTGTCGCGGACTTTCTCACGACTGCACTCGCGCCGGCCGGCCCATGTTTCGTGCCGGGAACGAATCGTAGTCCGATCTGCGCCATGTGCGAAGCCGCTGATGGGGGAGGGGGCACTGACGGCCGAGGCCGCGGGCCAAGCAATTACGCAATTACGGCGACGCTGGCAACGACATCGGGCGCATACCAGCCCTGGGTATCTGCCGGGGACGGCGAGGGCGCCGGGTGACGAAACTCCGTGCGACGCGAGGACCCGAGCCGATCAAGCGGACCCAGGAGCTTCCGTCACCGCCTAGGTGGCGGCACTGCCCTTAATGGGCAGCACCGAAGCGGGGCACCTCTTTCCCGTCAGCGTAGGCAAGCAAGATATCCGCTGCCGCATCTGCAAACTGAGAATACATTTCGTCAGTCGGCCAGCCGAGATGTGAGGTTAAAACAACATTGAGCATTTTGGTGAGAGGATGGCCCGGGGGCAGCGGCTCTTTATCGAAAACGTCGAGACCCGAGTTAGCCGGCTTTCCCTGCCGCTCAACTTCCGCTTTGCCTCCGAAACCGACCGTCAGCGGCCGCAGCGCTGCTTGTCGTGATGGGCCATGAGCAAACTCATGCGCTGCAACAAAATCGGGTACGGAGGGCGGCGAGGGCGGAGGCGACGCGCCAAATTATGCGCCTGTTCATGGTTTGTTTGGGCTCTAAATCGGTGTCAGCCAATCCGCTCAGTCAACCATCTCAAGCGTCGAAGACGAGGCGTGTGCCGGTATAAGAGCGCAGCAGCTTGGTCGGCATCTCTGCCTTGGCGATCTCATAGAAAGGCTCGCCAGTGCAGTGCAGTGGAACGATGTAGTCAGCATCTACCTCCTTGAGCGATGCCACGGTCTCGCGCACGTAGTCCTCCTTGTATGGCGCAAGATGGAACCCGCCGATCACCGCATGGACCTTCTTGATGCCTGAGACAGCTTGAGCCTGCTTTACGGCGTTGACTACGCCACGATGGCTGCACGACGTTAAGACGATTAGGCCGCGCCCCTTCAGATTGAACGTCGTGGCGATCTCGTGCCGGAACTGGTCAGGAATGATGGCTTTGGTCCGCTCCTCTTCGGTGAACTTCTCGGCATAGCAGCCGATGCCGTGGTCAACGCCGATCCTCATTGCGCTCGGCGATAACACCTTCTCGAAGCTCGCAAGGCCGATCTGCCCCGAGGTGAACCCGTGGTCGGCGACTAGCGATGGCCCTTCCGCATATGTCACTGTCAGGTTCGCTTCTTCTAGAGCCTTCCGATCAAGTGCTCCGAAATCACCCTTCACTGGCGGTGCGGTCCACTCACGTGAACAGAACGCTTCCTCACCGCCCACGTAGAGCGGCACCTTGGGCTTTAGCTTGCCATTGTACTGTTTTAGGAAGCCCACCAAGCCGCCAAAGTGGTCGTAGTGACCGTGGCTCAAGACGAGAGCGTCGAGTTTGGCCGGGTCGATGCCTAGCAGTTCGACGTTGTTGACGAGAGCTTCTGGCGTGAAGCCAAAGTCTACCAGCGTGTTCTTGGTTTCGGTGCCCCGCCGTGTCTCGACGTGCATCGACAGGCCGAATTCGCTGACGAGCGTCCTGCCCGGTGGCTTGCCGCCCCCAATGCCCCAGCCGAAGTGTTGGATGTCCACGTTGCCGCTCTTCCGGCTCGGAGCAACAGCGAACTGGTAGCTGTCAACAACCACGCGCACGGCCAAGCCGTCGATCTCTGGAACAGCCCCGGTGACGCCCGCCGCGCGTACAGGCCTCGTTCCTCCAAGCAGCGTTGCCACCATTAAGCCAAGTACCGCGCCCCCGCCGCCGCAGATGACATCACGCCGATGCACTGATCCGTGCTCGCGTTCCGAAGACATCGTATTGCCTCCCTGCGCAACCTTTGTTTCATCAAGGCAAGAGGCCTCCACCGAGCCTCTTGCGAAGCCTGCCAGTCCTGAACGAAAGCCGTTCTGACGGCTCAGTTACTTCTTGTAGCCGACGTAGTAGACGCCAATTTCGGCGCCCGAACTATCCTTGATCGGTTCATAGCCCGTTATGTAGGGCGTACCCAGAATAGGCACCTCGCCGTAGTACGCTTTGCCCGCCTTGATCGATTCGAGCGCCGGCCCGGCCAGAACAGTACCAATCGCTCGTCCGCTTCCGTCGGGTTTCGGCACGCTCGTGGAGACGCGGATGTATTCGTCTCCGCCCTTCACGAAGAGCGTGGCGGTCATCCCTTTACCGTCTTCTTTTCCAACGGCGTCGACGATATCAAAGTTGTTATTGATCTTGGTCGTGCCGAAATACAGAGCAGGAGCATCCTTACCGCCAACGGCTTCTTTCCCTTCGAGCTTGGGAGCTCCTAATTTTGCAGTCATGGCCTTTAAGGTTTCCATTGATTTTGCGACTCTCGGGTCCGCCTGAGCGTGCCCGACGCTCGGCATCAGCATGAACGTTGCTACAAAGCATCCGGCGGCCAGAATGCCGACGAAAAAGCTCTCCCGGTTCATTTGCGTGATCTCCCTGTGAATGACACACGAACATCCAAAATGCGGAGGCTTCTTGCACCCGCGTTCATTCGTGCTGTCATATTGCTTGCTGGCCTACCGGTGGCAGCAGCTGCCTGTTGGTGAATGGCGAATTCGGTACGTCGCCGTTTTGTTGGCAGCACTCAGGGGGAAATGGTCGCACCCGTCTTAAACTAATTTATTCGACGCCTCATCTTTTCGGCAGCGCAAACAATTTCTTCATTGCTGCAAGCGTCACCTATTGATCTACATCAATGACATTTCCAAAAGAAAAGAGCAGTCGCGTTTTCAGCTTTCGCTGGGCGCTGGCGTGTGCCGCGCGTCACAGCGTTTGGCGCCCGTGTCTGTCTAGGGTTAAGACCCAATTAACCTGGCAACACCGCCGACTGCACAGTCGGGCCGGCATGTGTCAGTCTGCTCGACGGCATCGCCGAGTTGCTCGGTGACAAGGCTTATGACAGCAACTCGTTCCGCAAGTCTCTGCGCAAGGACGGCATCAAACCGGTGATCCCAGGCCGGTCAAATCGGAAGAAACGCATACGTCACGACAAGCAAGCCTATAAGGATCGCAACGTCATCGAGCGCTGCTACTGCAGGCTCAAGGACTTCAGGCGCATCGCAACGCGCTACGACAAACTCGCTCGGAACTACTTCTCAGCCCTGTGCCTCGTTGCCGCCGTGGCATTCTGGCTTTAGTCGTGCGCGGTTTTCCGCTTTTGGGATAACATGGCGAGCGTGTCGGCACCCGGATGACGACGGGAAACCATGAAGGGGAGGTTGGAATGAGCTCGCAGCGAGTGTCGGGAACCGCCGTGCAACGAACCATTGCCGTCCTGGGCTCGGCGGTTTTCTTCGTGGTCGCCCCATTTACGCTGGCGGGGCTCGTTCCATGGTCGATCACGGGTTGGCAACTCCGGCCGCCGTTCCTTGGTCTGGAGCTGACGCGCGGCATCGGCGCGATAATGATTCTCGCAGGCGTGCCTGGGCTCGTTGACGCATTTGCGCGTTTCGCGCTGCAGGGTCTCGGCACCCCCGCGCCCATCGCGCCGACCCGGAATCTCGTGGTGACCGGTCTCTACCGTTATGTGCGTAATCCAATATACGTCGCGCTCGTTGCCATCATCCTGGGTCAAGCGGTGCTGATGGGCGATTGGCGCCTCATCGTCTACGGCGCGCTGCTCTGGCTCGTCTTCCACGTCGTCGTCGTGGCGTACGAAGAACCCACGCTCGAGCGGACGTTTGGGAGAGAGTACGAGGCGTTCCGCGCCGCCGTCCCGCGCTGGATACCGCGGATGACCCCATGGCGGTCGAAATGATCGGTGGCCCGCGGTTGTGCGAGCCGCTGCTCGCGACCGGTCTCGGACGCTTCACCGGCGCCGCGAGCA
This sequence comes from uncultured Alphaproteobacteria bacterium, assembly GCA_963695665.1. GTDB lineage: Bacteria > Pseudomonadota > Alphaproteobacteria > Rhizobiales > Xanthobacteraceae > BOG-931. The sequence continues at coordinate 9,436 of CAVOHL010000031.1, read as the reverse complement.
GGCACGCTAACGGCCCTCGGAAAAGAACATCTCCCCATTGGCGAAGCGGTTGGGTTTCAGGCGCATCGCAACGCGCTACGACAAACTCGCTCGGAACTACTTCTCAGCCCTGTGCCTCGTTGCCGCCGTGGCATTCTGGCTTTAATCAATTGAGTCTGGACCCTAGGTCAGGAGCGTCGTTTTCAGCGCGCTTTGGTGCGGTCTTTGAACCACGATCAATTGCCGCATCGTCGCCGGCTAAGACCGCCCAAGTGCACGGCAGCAATCGACACACCTCACTCGATTACCTCGTCGGCAAGGGCGAGCAGTTTGTCCGGAACGGTCAGGCCGAGCGCCTTAACCGTTTTGAGGTTAAGCACCAATTCAAACTTAGTGGGCTGTATATCTGAGGTCGGGTTTAGTGAGTCAGGGCCGCAACCTTCTTGACGTGATCGATTGCGGCTTTCGCTCCGGCAGTCTTGGTGAGCAAATCGAGCGCTCCTTCATCGCCGGCCGACCGCGGCGTAAGAGCGATGTCCATGTAGGAACGGCGATTGGGATCGCGCTCGATGCGACGCTTCAAACGGAGAACCCACAAGATGGTTCCGGCGAGCCGCAGATTGTTCCGGATGGTTGCGGCGATGTGGCTCGAATAGAACGCCCACAACGACTCGCGCGGCAATCCGTATTTCCGCTCGGACCGATGCTTCCGGCGAAACAGCCCCGCCTGCAGCGGATGGATGTTTTCCACCGGGACCATGTGGATGAAGGGCACGAGCGCCTTGACGAGACCCATCAGCGAAACGCCGGTCGCGGCGCCGCGTCTCAGCAAGGTCTCGATATGCGCGCGGGAATAGTAGCTGGTCCAGGCTTCGTGGTAGATGGCCTGCCATTCCGCCCTGGTCATTTTTGGATGATCGGAAACCACGTGCTCGAAGTCGTAGTTGTTGAGGTTGCCGTCCATGGCGGCGCCCTTGCGCCACATCAGCTGGTGGTCCTCCGAGCCGGGCAGTGGCGTCAGGATCACCCATTCCAGGATGTCGAGCGGCAGCTCGCGTTGGATGATCTCGATGTCGCGCCTGATCGATTCGACCGTGTCGGCGGGCAAACCGAGGATGTATCCCGCGTAGGTAAAGATGCCCTGCGCCTTCCAGTCGAGCAGCATCTGGCGGTATTCGGTGATCTTGTTCTGCGGCTTTTTGACCGCTTTGAGATTTTCGGGATTGATGTTTTCCAGACCTATGAACACCCGCGTCACGCCGGCGCGTTTGCACTTCTCCATGAAGTTCGGAATTTTGTGGCAAAGCGTGTCCACCTGGATCATCAATCCGAGCGGTATCCCGTCGACCTCGCGCAACTTGATGAGACGATCGAGGATCGGCTCCCATTCCCAGTTGCGCGCAAAATTGTCGTCGGTCAGGAAGAAGCGGGAAATGCCTGCCTGCCAGTTCTCGCGAACCACTGCTTCAACGTCGTCGGGCGTACGCGACCGCGATTTTCGACCCTGCACGTTGATGATCGTGCAGAATGAGCACTGAAACGGGCAACCGCGCCCCGAATCGAAGCTGCTGTTTGTGCCGGCCGTCCGCTTCACATACTGGATCGGCAGGAACGGACTTGGCTGACCCGCCATATCGACGAGATCTTTGGTGAAGTCGTATTGCGGCTTGAGCCCGCCGCCGGCCGCGTCCCGCAGCAGCATCTCAAAGCGGCCTTCCGCTTCTCCGGCGAAGATGCTGACGCCGAGTTCGCGGGCGCGATCGAGATCGACGGCGGTTCCGTCGAGCATGGCGATGCAGCCGGAGACATGAAAGCCGCCGACGACAACCGGGATACCGTCCTGACGAAACGGCCGCGCGATGTCGAGCGCCCGCGGATATTGATTGGTCTGCACTCCGATGAGCCCGACGATGCCGAAGCGATCGGCTTTTCGGAAGCGGCGGAGGAGCTTGGGGACGTTGACGCGGGTGTTGGTCTCGTCGATCACATCGATTTTGATGTCAACGTCCGGTCCGAGCACCCGCCGCTTGGAGCAATCAAGCGCCACGCCATGGAGCGCAGCGAGCGAGTTGGACGGTACGAGCCCACGCCACCAACGGATGACGTAACCGTCGTCGTGATAGTGCGATGGCTTGATAAGCACGACATGAAATACCCGGCTCGCCATCGGCCCCCACTTTCGAGTAGCTTCAGCCTTAACACACCAAGAGGCTGATGTAGCGCGGAATCGACGACTGCGGCTGGAACCGCTGCGGGTTCAAAAGGAACATTCTGCGTTCTCGTGTTGCGTTGCTCACCTGCCTCGGAATGCCGACATTGCCTGCGCGTTTTATCCGTGCACGCCTGGCTAACGCGAAGGACGATCAGCGGAATTGGTCGATAGCCGCGATCGGCCGGACCGGGGATTTCCCGGGATGGACTTCGCTCGCAGCATCAGGGTGAGCTTGTGCGGCCGGCTCATGAATGGCGCCGGGCAAAGGCCATCGCGGCACCCGGTCGTGTCCGCCACATTTAGGACACTACCCGGCGGGCGGAGCGCGCTTCACTGCGACGGCCGCAAATTCATGCTCAGTCTTCTCGGCGCTTCCGTCCGTGGTTCGCTTGCCGGCAGCTCGTCTCTCCCCGCCGAGGTAATGTGATTGAGCACCGCCTCCACGCCTGCCGCGAAGGCTACGCATTCGTCGTGAGTTTTGAACCGGCCTTTATATTTTCCGTTGAATAGCGCGATGGTCCGACTTGGAATGCGCGTGCGCGCCGGGTCCTTCGTGTCCAGCCAGGTTTCGCCTGATCTGCTCTCGAGGGTTCCCACACTCGCACCGGTATCCAAGTCGACGACGTCGTGGTCATGCAAGGCTCTTCGGCTGCGGCCATCGATCTTGGGAACTTTCAATCGCATATCGCGCTCCGCGTTTGGCCTTGAGGAGGCCGCTGGCTGGGTCAGCCACAAGGCTCAAGAAAACCGAGAACGACCGCTCAGCAGTTTGAGCCGGTGCAGTCGGCAACCGCCTGTGGTGAGCGAATTGTCATGACGCTTATCCCCGCGACCAGGCCGAAGGCCAAGGCCGCTAGCAGTGCAATGATCTTGGTCACGGTATCCCCCCGAGGAAACCATCATCGCCTGCATTTTTTGCTTTTTTGCGTTTAAACCGGGGCGCTGCTGTGGTTCACGCGTCTCCGACTGACGCGGCACGGCGCGCGTCACAACTTCGCCAGCGCCAGGGCAATTCCAGCGAGCGCACTGACCACGACAACGAGCAGAGGCGGCGCGCGCCACACCGTAAGAAGAACGAAGCCGAGAAGAGCGATGCCAAAATCTCCCGGCGTCTTGACCGAACTCGTCCAGACCGGGTTGTAGAGCGCCGCACCGAGCAGACCGACGACCGCAGCATTGACGCCGCGCATCATCGCCTGCGCCCCGGCGCGTTTGCGGAATTCGTCCCAGAACGGCAGCGTGCCGAGCAAAATCAGCATGCCGGGAAGAAAAATACCGAAGAGGCCCAGCGCTGCGCCGGCTATGCCGTGCGGCGAGGGTCTGACGACGGCGCCAAGATAGGCCGCAAACGTGAAAAGCGGTCCCGGAACCGCCTGCGCCGCACCGTAGCCGGCAAGGAATGCATCGTCGCTCACCCAGCCGGGCGTCACGAACGCCTCGCGCAGCAACGGCAGCACGACATGGCCGCCGCCGAAGACCAGCGCACCGGAGCGGTAGAAGTCGTCGAACAGCGCAACGCCCGGCCAGATTCGAAAACTTTGCAGGATGGGCAGGCCGACGAGCAGAACAAAGAAGACCACCAGCGCCACCACCCCCGCAGCGCGCGAAACCGGCATCACAATGTGGCCCGTTGCCGTTGGCGGGGCACCGCGGCAAAGCCACAGGCCGGCAATGCCGCCGAGCAGGATGTCGCCGATCTGAGCAATGGCCGAGGCGCTGAACAAGACGATCAGCGCGGCCACCAGTGCGATCGATGCCCGTTCCCGGTCCGGGCATAGCGTGCGCGCCATGCCCCAGACAGCCTGCGCGACGATGGCGACGGCAACGAGCTTGAGGCCGTGGAGCAAGCCGGTTCCCGCCGGGCCGCTGAGCGTGCCGGCGCCGTAGGCGAAGAGAACGAGCGCAATCGCCGAGGGCAGGGTGAAGCCGGTCCATGCCGCGAGAGCGCCGCGATAACCGGCCCGCATCAGCCCGATCGAGAATCCGACCTGGCTGCTCGCCGGACCGGGCAAAAACTGACACAGCGCCACAAGATCGGCATAAGCCTGTTCGTCGAGCCAGCGCCGGCGCACGACGAACTCGTCGCGGAAATAGCCGATATGCGCGATCGGCCCGCCGAAGCGAGCTCACGCCGAGCTTGAGGAAAACGAGCAAAACTTCGAGCGGCGAGCCCGCGTGCCGGCCCCCGCCGCAACCTTATTCGAGGCCGGGTCGGTCGACTCGTTTGCCGTGCCGTCTGCCGTGTCAATCATGTGTATGGCATCGAAGGTTCGGCGCAGCGAAGCAAGTTCAAAAGCATATCGACGTGGTCGACAGGTGTTAAGTGATATGGTTCACTCGCCTGGTCATCCGGCTTCATGGCGCCCCTCAAGCAGGATTTATTCATCGGTTCGTCCGATTCGATGATTGTTGAGGGAGATCCGAGCGTTTGTCTCGTGCACTGATACGATGACACTGCGTTATTTTCCATTCATCGATGGCTTGCGAGCGCTCTCCATCCTCGCCGTCGTCGGCTGCCACGTCGGCCTGCCCGGCTTTGCCGGCGGTTTCGTCGGTGTCGATATTTTCTTCGTCATTTCCGGCTTCCTGATCATCAACCAGATCAAGGAAGGATTGGAGGCGAAGCGGTTTTCCTGGGTGACATTCTATGCGCGGCGCAATTTGCGCATCCTTCCGCCCTTCATAGTCATGGTGCTGGCGGTCTATCTGGTCGCGCCATTTCTGCTTCCGAACCCGGAAGTCTATCTCGATTTCATCCGGTCGGCGGTGCTGTCGCCGGTGATGCTGTCGAACGTATTGTTCTATTTGCGCCAAGGCTACTTCGATATTTCCGCCTACGAGAAGCCGTTTCTGCACACCTGGACCTTGTCGGTCGAAGAGCAATTCTATCTGCTCGCTCCCATTCTGCTGATGCTGGTCTTCCGCCTTGGCGGGCGGCGGTTCGGCCTGCTTGCCGCAGCGATCGCGATCATCCTGGCGGCGCTGTCATTGGCGGGCGCCATCGCCTTTACCTCGGTCACCGACAAGAATGCCGCGTTTTATCTGGTGCAGTGGCGCATGTGGGAGTTCATTTTCGGCGGTCTCATTGGCGATTCCGTGGTTCGCCGACTACGGCATCTGCCGCGCGCCGCTCTCGAGGTAAGCGGCTTGTTAGGCCTCACCGGTATCCTGCTCGCGATCGCAACATATACCGGCACCGCGCCTTATCCGTCATGGCGCGCGCTGCTCCCCGTTGCCGGCGCGACCTTGATCATTGCTTCCGCGCTCGCCGAGCCGAAAATCCTGATCGGACGCCTGCTGACGCTGCGCTGGATGGTCGGCATCGGCCTGATCTCCTATGGCTGGTATCTCTGGCACTGGCCCATCATCTCGTTCCTGCGCATCAGCCGCATGGGCGAGACGTCGGTCGTCGCCGATCTTATCGGCGGCGGTCTCGGCGGTTTCCTGCTGGCCACGGCGTCCTATTTGTTTCTGGAGCGCCCGATCCGAATGTGGCGACGCGCCGAAGGCGGCGTGAAGCGTCCGGGCCGGATCGTCTTGACCGGCATCTCGGCCTGCGTCAGCGCGGCCATCATCGGCGGTCTCAGCGGTCTCGGCGGATATGTGTGGATTTCGCACTATATTGCGTCCGCGTATGGCACCGAAGGCCTGGGCTCGGTCGATAATGGCTGCCGACTGATCACCCGGACGAGCATCCCCGATCATTGCCTCACGCGGAAGGTCGCGATTCTCCTCGGCGACTCGCATGCGGACACGATGTTCGGTAGTCTCGCACGCAGCTTCAACGATCTTGATATCGAACTGATCTACGTCGGTCGCGGCGGCTGCGATCCGCTCAACTTTGCGATCTCGGAGCGCGAGCATAACCGACACCATGGCTGCGCCAATTTACTCGCCCCTTTTGAACAATTGCTCGGGCGTGACAGCCCGGTCGTCTCCGTAGTCGCAACTCCGGCTTGGTCGGATAGAAGTCGCGATCCGAAACTGTGGGCGGAATTGATCTCGCAGTTCGATCCGGCAAAGACGCGGATCCTGCTGATCGCGCCGGCGCCGACCTTCGAACGGCCGGGGTTGGATTGCGTCTTGCTCAGCGACCGATATGGCGGAAGCCGCGATCGCTGCACCAGTCTCCGTTCGAACGTCGAGACCAGGCGCGACGCGATCGTAGCGGTGTTAAAACAAATGCCCGAACGATTTGCCAACGTGCGTTTGATCGACCCGATCGACCTGTTCTGCGACAGCCAAGTGTGCAAACCGTTTGACGGTAATCGTGTTTATTTCAGCGACCAGACTCACCTGGAGACCTCCGGCACGGACAAAGTGCACGATCGGTTTGAGAATGAGTTCCGTTGGGTCGCATGGCGGAAATAAAACCGCCGCGTTGGACATGACGACCGATGAATCGCCGATCGCGGCGCCATCAAAATCGCAAGTCGCTCAGCGCGCCGCAGCAGTCAGCTCGCGCACGTGCCGCTCATGCTCGACGGCATGGCGCGCTCCGTCATTCTGATTGAACAGCTCCAATTCGTCCAAGTCTCCCTCAACGGCCGCGGTCAACGCCTCCGCATAGCGAAACCGCAATTCGGTTGACCCTCGATCAGATCAAGCTGCTCAGGCGTCGGGAAACCGGCAAAATCAACGCTGATTTTTATCCGGGCTCATTGCCAGACGATTGCGAATGAGAGCGATATGAGATCGCAGCGTGTATAACGTGCTTGCGTAATCAGTCGGCAACGATAGACGGCTCGCGCGCTGATCGAGTTGATCAAGTTTCGCATTTATTTCGTTGGCGTCACGTCCCTGACCTTGAGCCTCCATCTCGGTCTCGATCAACTTCATCTCGTCGTACATTCGTATTATTTTCATCCGCAGGAACCGGTCGTACATTTGCGGCAGGTACTTAAGCATGGGGTACAGCAAGACTGCCAAAGGCACGAAAACGACAAGTACCCGTTCGACCAGCGTCGCGATCCAGAACGGAAGATGCTCTTGCAGGAACGGTCGACCGGATTTGTAGAAACGCTGTGCTTCTTCGCTGAGCGGAATGTCGATCGACTCAGCCGCAGGGAATTGTCCGGCCTTCTGGAAAATTCCGGGCTGCGAATGAATCTGCATGGCGGCACTGAGCAACAGGTGTTGTATTGCTGGATGCAAGTCCGTGCGCACGGCAAGACTAGCCTTTGGCGCCAATAGTACGATATCCGTGGGTGGGCGGTTCATCAACAGATCGACGACCCCGGCGGGCAGCACCAGCTTGTTCAAGAAGGGGTAAAGCGCGAGGTAAGCGTCGGCGCGCGACCAGCTCGCCAACTCGACGCCTTTGGCATTGATGAGACGCTGGACTACCGGGGAATCCCAGGCCGTCACAATGAACGCGGCGTCGATATCGGCGGCGATCAGCCGCGCAGCAGCTTCTTGCGCGGTAAGCCCCAAAAATTCACCAACAATACTATCTATCTTGGTCGTTTTGATGAGTTCGAGCGCCAGCGCTCGCGATCCGCTTCCCTCGGGACCGATCGATACGCGTCGGCCGCGCAACGCTTGCATACCTTCGCCAATGTCACTTCGATAGAAAAACCACAGCGGTTCGTAAAATACCGTGCCCAGCGACCCAAGCTCCGGCGATTCCTTCCTTGTGGTGGTGCCGCCCTGTATGAAACCAACGCCTACCCCCGACTTGGGATCGCGTAGCTGTGCTAGATTCTCGAGACTGCCGGTTGTCGGCAGAAGCTGCAGCTTGACGCCGGATTGAGCCAGGATTTCGCGGTAACGGACACCAAACTCATAATCGGCGCTCCCCTCGGGGCCGGTGGCCATCACGATCGTGCGCGGGGGCAACGTCCGCACGATGAAACCGCTCGCAATCAGGAGGATCACAATCGTCCCGGCGAAGTAGGGCCAATAGCCTCTCGCGATCATCGGATGAGATTTCCTATTGGCATCACTGGGGCGTGAACTCATAAGTGCGCCCGGGTGGACATCTTACAAGGGTCCGCTTTGCCCCGAAAGCGACCGTCAAAAACGGACGCGACGGCTCCGATTTGCGATCTCCGCTTTCTCCCCGAGAAAGCAGACATTGATCCGCGGCTTACCCGGCAAGCGGGCATTGAATGGCAGCTCCCGCGGGTCCACTTTGGGTCACTTTCGGAAGTGGCTGGGCCGGAAATCTGAGCCAGCTCTAACGGCGGAGTCCCTGCGCTGCAGGCGCGCTTGGGGCGGCCCTCGGCGTCGAACGAGGACCATCCGACCTTGCATGGACCGTTGCCGATCGCGTACCAAAGCAAGCTGTCGCAGAGGGCGACATACATGCCCGTATCGAGCGATCGCCAGCCGCCTGGTGGTGGATCATTGATGATCTGAAGGGCTTAGATGTCCTCTTGGTCGAAGATTCGCAGGATGTTGGAGAAACCGTGAGGACGCTCCTTGAATCCTGGGGGGCGAACGTTGCCGGACCAGCGGCGACCACCGCGGAGGCCGCAAGCCTGATCGCCCAGCACCTGCCGGACGTGGCTCTCGTCGATTTTCATCTTAAAGGGGGCGAACTGAGCTACGGCCTGATTGCGAGCTTGCGTGAGCAAGGCGTACCGGTGGTTATGCTGTCCGGATCATTCGAATTTTTTCCGCTGCCATCGATCGAGGGCACGATCATGTTGGAGAAACCATTTAGCGAAGCGCTGCTCTTCGCACACCTCAGTCGGCTATACGCGAAAAAAACTGGGTAAGGTTTTGCCGAACTTCTCAATGTTTGCACGTCTGGTCTGAACTATGAGTTCAACGAGGGCAGTTTCGTTTGCCGTTGGCTTTTGCTCGGAAGGGGGGCATCAAGGGAGCCATCGCATCGGTTTTTTATCGTGTAAGCTCGGGGGCCATGAAACGCGAACAGCGGCAGCTTTGGCGGCCCCGGCCTTGGCAACCCGGCCTGGAGCGGCGCGATTTTTGCTCCCTGCCGGAGCACTGCTCGCGACATTGCTGTCGCCCGCGGCCGCGCAGGACATTCGCGGGCTCGAAGTCTGCACGGCCGAGACGCAGATGCTGCGTCGTACCGGATGCCTGCAGGCCAATGTCGAGTTTCTTCAGCAAGCGCTGATCAAGCTCGCCCGCGAAACGCAGGACAAAATCGCCGCCGCCGATCGCGATCTTGCCATTGCCCGCGCCGAGATCGCCGCGCTCAAATCGACAATGGAGAAGCTGAGTAGCGAGCTCACGCAAATGAAAGCGAAAGCCGAACCCAGCGGCAAGAAGTAG
>CAVOHL010000030.1:0-53139 GCA_963695665.1 uncultured Alphaproteobacteria bacterium | reverse complement strand
CCGGCACCAATAAAATCAGGTATTTCTCGCGTTTTCGCCAGCCACAAACTGCCCAGGAAACCAATTGGGCAGACTATGGGCAGACCGCCGGTACTGGCCGGTTTCGACCCTCAGTGGCTGATTTTGAAGCTCGCGGTGGCCGGATTTGACAGTGGTCCATTTTGATCAAACTCGCGCGGACAACGCGTGACAGTTTCCCCCTGTCTGTAGAGTAGTCTCGGAGGGGATCATGGCAATTTCGAAGACCGACATGCACAAAGAATACGAGCGTTTTGCCGCGCTTTGTTTGAAAATGGTGGCTGTGACGCGAATCCGAAGTCACCGCCATCCAACGCATGATGGCGGCCGAATGGATGAAACTGGCGGATGCCATTGAGCACTCTTCAAAACACCAACAACCGCAAATGCAGTGATGAAGACGCTTCGGCGTCGTCGTAACGTTCAACCGCTAAAGCGTCGCGGCGGCAGCGCGTGCACAAATTTTTGAAGGCCGTCCACAGTCTTGAAAAAATGACCGCGGCGCCTGATAATTACTGCGCGCGAATCAAATAAGAGGCGCTGCAAAACGCATCCGGCGGTATCGTCCGGGACGGCTTTAAAATAAGTCGTTGATCTCGTCGCGCATCAAGGGTGCAATCGTGGAATTGGTTGATGGAAACTTGCCCCCAAAGGGCAAGAGGCTTCCGCGTAGCGGTGGGGGCGGTAGCCGCGGGACCCGCGCCATATCGGTCGTTCGGTCTACCGTCCTAAACGATAGAGTTAGCCGCCTACGTCGTGGCAGCGTTAGCAACAGACTACGCGGGGCAGCGCCGGCGCCACCACGCATCGCCCACACGGCGGCTTCCAGGCTGCTCAGATATCGCTTATCGTCAATGTGGCCGAACTTTCGGCTAATTTGTATGGGGCACATAAGGGAGGATTCCATGCGGACGACACTAACAGCCTTAGCTTTTTGCTGCCGGTATTGGTCTTATTTGCTGCCAAAGCGCGAGCGCCGTTCCGACCGGCACAACTACGGACGGAGTCTCAACGGCCCAGTTGCAACAGTTCGCGATGATGGGAGCCGGCGGGCGCGGCGACGCGCAAAGCGAAACGCAACCACTGACAGCACTCACAAAACGGTTAACCTAAACCCGAAACACTAACCGGCTGTCCCGTCGCGCGGGACCACAAGTACGCGGGGCGGCGCCGAGCCGCCCTGACCATCTGCGCGGCATAAAAAGAGCCCCGGGAATGACACCGGGGCCTAGTTGCTGCACGCATTAACCACGCTCTAGGATACGGGTGAGGTCACGGGATGGCTAGACACAATTCGGGTCTGTGGAGAGCGCAGCGCCGGTGTGCGGAACGCGACGGCCATCGTCTCTTCGCCGCGCCCCGCACTTCCCCGACATTCCCCGTGGCAACGCCGACGTTGGTGGGCGGGATTAAAGGTTCGCAGTGGTCAGATTTGAATTTTTTTGTTAGGGTTTTCTGAGGGCATTGGGATTGAGGGTTTTGTGGCCATTTATCAGTTGCTTCAAACCCTGTCGCTCAGTCCGGGGGACATTGCCAAGGTAACGACCGCTTATGAAGATGCCCTGCGCGCTCTCCCACTTTCCAATCGAACCGATCCCATAACAACCATCGTCGCCGAGCGGATCATCGAAGCGGCCAAGACGGGCGTGCGGGATCCTGGCCGACTTTGCGCGTTGGCAATCAAGGACCTCAGGGTTCCGTAGTCGTCTCGCGCGCGCAGACCAATTTTTGAGTCCAATTTACCTCAGTTGAAACTTTTCCGCGCTGAGCGGGCCCTGCCAGATGACATTGACCCAGAATTGCCATCCTTTCATGACCTAGATCACATCGCGGGACCGTGGCTCGTTCTTAATGGCCGGACGGAGTTTTGCCATGCGTAGTCAAGACGATGCAGCTGAGCTTGCTAGAATTTGTGCGCTGAATGCGCGAGCGGCGAACAGCGAGCAAGTGGCAACCGAACTATGGCGAATGGCAAAAGAGTATCAGGCCGAAGCCGCAAAGCTAGATAGCGGCAACGTGGCGGACATCGGCGAACCGCCGCGCGTCGCTTACAATAAATAGCCGCGCTACGTCTTGAGATGCGGGGCGGCGCCGGCCGGCCCCGCGCCTTTGTCAGCCGTTGCTATATCGCACAAGTTTGAAGCACCACAGATCAGCCTTTAGCGACGTGAGCATAAAGACGTGGCGATTATCGACCGGCGTGCCTTCGTTCTCCGCTCTGTTGATTATCGCTTCAAACACCCCAAACTTGTCGATGAACTGCGGGCGCGAATGCGGGCGTCCTGATCAATCGCCATTGCGCCGCTAGTCGGCGATCACACAGTCGACCGTTCATTTCCTCCTGCTCTTTTGCGGTCGCGCATTTGTGGTCGCCAGGGTTAAACTTGGCTATAGCGGCCTCTACCGACAGGTACTCCGAATATGCGCGATCGAAGCCACCCGCCGCTCATCGATCGGTTCAGGCTCGGGTGACGACGTATCGCCGCCCGAGCCATGAGCGACTCCGAGGCCGGTCATGATTGCACCTCCTTGAGCGCGGCCACGGCATTTCTGCACACGAAATAGAGGTATGGCACGTCGATCGACTTACTCTCATCCTCCAAGTCGGGGAATAGCGAGCCATCCATCTTAACTTGGGTCTTGGCGCAGTAGTCCAGGAGAGCGGTGATACCAGCAACAGTCGTCGGTGCCACGTCCGTCAGCGCAATGGCGGTGTTGTCCAACTTGTCATGCGCCGTCCAAAACTCTTTTTCGGGCGGCCGTGCAAGCCGGGGTCATCCTCTTTCCCCACCTCAGGATCGTGCCGATCGCTGATCGTGTAGTTCCGCCTTTTCTCGGATGGAATGATTTTGCTCAGCTTGCCTTCGAACTTCACATGACGGAGCCATTCGACGCCGGCCGCATGATGCGCCTCGATCGCAGCGAAGATCGATACGGGCTTCGGCTTTGGCGTTGTCGCGGCGCCGGCCGTCTTCCTCCCTAGCCGCTTGGCGATCTCGGCCGGCGGCTTAAAGCCAGCGCGGGCCGCCATTTCCCAAAGCATCATTTCCACCGGGACATCCATGTCGCCTGAGTTATCTGCGAGAGTTGCCGCGGCGCGGACGCCGTCGCCGATGCGAGTATGTGACGGGATTTTGAGGATAGCCTCTGCGAGTTTGCGCTCAATACGCCCTGCCGCATTCAATTTGTCCATGGCGGCGCTGTAGCCGTTCTTTTTGGACATTTCCTCAAACCTACGGTGCGCGGCGTCGCGCTGCTTTTGTGTCATGTCATGACGATAGCCGGCGGCTTTCATGCAAGCTTCATACAGGCGATGGACCGTCAATCTAGCCGCTTTGGCAGACGCTATCTTTAGCTGCTCGCCGAGCGCGATGAGCGCAGCATCAGGCTGGGGCAGTTCAACGACTGCGGCGGCTGGTGCTGGCGCAGTCTCGACAATCGCAGGCAGCGCAACGGCCACTGCGGCCGGTAGTGCAAGCGCTGGCACAGATGCTGCCCCGGCCAGAATGGCGCGGCGACTTAGGTTTGTAGGCGACATGGGTAGTCCTCCTAGCTGTGTGTGAATGCACCGGCCAGGGCGGAATGCCGCTGAATTGTTCTGTGATATAGATTCTTTTCGGGCATGACGCGCAGCTGACCGTGCGTTGTGTCAAGTCCCGGCGCGTCGTTTCGAGCGGCGCGTCGGGGCGCTTATGAAGATGCGCTTGATCCGGGAGTCACGTCAAGGGACAATGACGCCAGAAGAAATGCGCAATCAGCGCAAGAATGCGAACAGATCGCGCAACAAGTCAGCGATTTCGGTGCGAAGGAAATCTACGAGCAGCTGGCGCAAAAATGGCGCGCAATGGCGGCGCAGGCCGAACGCAGTGGATCTGACGAGCAAGGGGCGTAGTGGCGGCCTAATATCCAAAGAAATGGAGCAAAGAGCGGCCGATCATTTGGAAGGCATTAATGTATCTGCCGTCCAAAACATACAGGTCGAATGTCGCCATAGCGACCAAAGCTGTTGCCGCGCCACGAAACATGGCGAAAGTATCTCGCCTGTCCGTTTAGAAAATCTAAACGCATTTGCCGAGTGGGCGCAGGCCGGAAGGATGATAGGGCGGAACGGACCCTAGGGTGAACCCGTCCCGCCCTCGGAGGTGCCGCTTGTTGAGGGCGACATTATCATCGTGTGGCAGCGGAAACCCGTTTGGCAACTGTCACAAATTACAGCGACCTACAGCGATCGAGCCTCGGGCTTGTACTCACGAATGACCAGCGCCCGATTGCGCAGCGTGAAGCGCTCGCTTGGATAGGTGGCGATTGCCACGTCAGCTGCACACACTTGGCCTGCTCGAGCGGTTGCGCGCCGAGTGCAAAACCCCTTGGGGACTTCCTCAGAGCTTTACTTCCGCGTGGACGAAATGCTGCGCGAGCTCGCAAATCCCAACCTGCACGACATTCCCACAAACTTGCCGTTTCGCGTCGAGATGTGGGACCGTCACGACCAGCATAGCCATGCGCTCGCCTACCGGCAAAAGTCGATGAGGCGGCTATCGAGGGAAGAGGCCAAACTTGGCCAAGCTGCCGGAGCTGCTGCTGCTTATCAAGATTGCAGGACTATGGCGAGGCAGCGAACGGCGTGCGGAACGCGACGCCATGTCATTCGCCGCGCGGGCGCCCAGCAGAGGCAGCTTGGGCTCTCTGTTTTGTAACCTTAATCTCAAAGCGCGGTGGAAGGTCGGAAGGTCGCGTGCTCCCGATAGCCGGGGCGGTGCGTCTTTGTTGTGTACCCGGATGCCCTGCCCTGGACCCCGAGCGCGCGGATGCCCGTCTCGCGCTCGGGGCTCTCCGATTGTTGGATCAGGGCACGGCCACCCCCGAGAGCTCGTCGACCAAGAACCTAACAACCGCCAACGAGCTGCCGTCTTTCTTTAAGGTGCCGTCAAGTCGATTTTGATGACCCGCTGCACGGCCGCCGGTCGCTTCCCCGCCTCTGGCGGTTTGGCGGCTCGATCATGCCAAGCCCTGTCTGATCGAGCCGCTTCACAATTTCTGGCCAAACGCCAGCCGCGCCACTACGCACAATTCGCGGCGCAAAGTCGCAAGTATTTGGCCCGAACTCACAATACTTTTTCCCGCGTTCGTCTAAAACCCACCGTCATTTGCAAAACGATGTTGTGGAGCCCGTCTTCGGAGGTTGCTCCCGGGAGCGCGGGCGGTGATCTTTCTAATCTTCACGCACGCTGTAGCCTTTATGCTCGGAGGCACGATCGGCTTTCTGGCAGCGTCAGCTCTAACGTATCTCACGGGGAAGAGCGGCGCCGACCGCTAGCTCCGCACGAGCGCAGGGCAGGCTTGCCCAGCCGCGCGGATAGCGCCCCGCACTTTCTTCCTCGCGGGCTGCCGCTGGGTTACCAGTTATTGGGATTGGGATAGGGCCATCTTGGTCCAGTAGCCAACGGGGGTGCAGGGGCGCATCGGATCTCGACGTTGAAACCCGGACAGAGATACTTGATGCAAACGGCACCACCCCAATCGGTCCACGAAGCCACCGGATTACAAATCGGCTGCGGTACTGGTGCTGGCTGCGGAAAATCAGCGGCCAGCACGGTGGACCCCGCACAAGCGCCGAAGGCGATTGCCAATGCTAATCGTTTCACAGGTAAACTCCCTCCTGGTCCTGCGTGAGCCAAAATCCTGGCCCCAACTGGTTAGCAAAGGATAAAGCACTGCCGAGTAGTGAACCTAACTCACCCCGAACGATGATTCCCGGCACAGGGCCCGCCGGCGTTGGCATGATCGTAACAGTCTCGATCATTTCCCGCGCGAGGTGCGGGACGAACGCAAGAGGACATCAAGTTTGTCAGATACAGCCAACTATTCGAGTATCGAGCCCCTGCGCGACGGCCGTCGAATGGAAATCCGCGCACTGAGGCCGGCCGATAGGGACGAATTCCTCGCTGCCGTCAAACGCATCGCTGCCCCGTCTCTCTATCGCCGTTTCTTCGGGGTAAAGCGCAACTTTACCGAGACGGAAATCGCATTCTTCCTGACCGTCGACTTCATCAATCATGTGGCGTTGGTGGCAGTGGTGGACGAAGGCGGTAAGCCGACAATAGTCGGAGGCGGACGCTACGTTATAACCGAACCTGGAAAGGCCGAGGTCGCCTTTGCGGTGATCGATCAGTATCAGAAACAGGGCATCGGCGCGGCATTGATGCGTCATCTCGGCATGATTGCGCGCGATGCCGGACTGGCGGAACTCGTCGCCGAGGTCCTGCCTGAAAATCTTCCGATGCTGAAAGTATTTGAAAAAAGCGGATATTGTTCGAGCATGAAGCGCGAAGCCCGCGTCATTCACGTTAGTCTTCAGTTGCCGCAGCAGGGACAAGTCGGTGCGACGCATTAGCATCGAGGATGGCGGCGTCGCTACCGCGTTCCTCGCGCGCGAGGCTGCTCGCTTGATCACCGGCGAAACGCTTTACATTGATGGGGGCTATCACATCATCGACTAGCCCCCGCGATCGATGGGCTCGGAGATCATGATGACGTTGCCTGAGAAAAACGCCTTGGTCCGTGGTTACCCCGCGCTTTTCGCGCTCGAAGTTGCAGGCGCGATCATAATCCTTTGGCACGGCGTGCCGATCTACCGCAGACTTCTCGAGGGAGCATTTGTTCAAGGCACTGATCTTGCGGTTATCGCTTGGGCTATTGTTGGCTCGTTGCTCATTCAGATCCCTTATTGGATTTCAACCCTGAAGGTTTTCCGTTTGCTGGCCGTTCCGCGTCATATTTTCGCCGGCCATGCCCTGATGTTTCTCGCACGCTTGAATTTCGTCTTCGTCGGCGGCCTCTTCTCGGCGGTCGTCATTGTCCGCACCGCCGATCTGGAATTTGTGGCATGGCGGGCGGCGCTGCTCGGCGGCGTACTGTTCTCGATGTTCTGTTTCTCAATCGAGCTGGAACGTCTCGGTCAGCGGCTCCTTGACGGCTAGAGCGCGGCTTTCGTTCGTCGGACTTCCGCGCGGTGCTGCGGCAAGGCAGCAGAGGAAGCCAGCGCTCAATCACATTGCTGCTAGGCGGCCTTGAGAGCGCCAGGGAATAACGTACAGGTCAAAGGGTAGTCTGGGGGCCGAGGGAAACCGGCACCCGGCACCAAACCAAACCCCGAGCGAGAGATGCCATGCCGAAATTCACGCGACGCACCTTCCTTGCCGGATCCGCGCTTGCGGCGGTTTCGGCATCGGCCGATCCGGCGGCAGCCGCCGCGCCGTCCGCGGACAAAGAGACGCCCGGCATCTATCGCTACAGGATCGGAACATTCGAGCTGACCGCGCTCTATGACGGCATCTGGTATCGCCCGATCAACGACGCATTCATCCGCAACGCGCCGTTCGCCGAAGTCGAGCACGCGCTCGCCGACGCTTTCATGCCGGCCGATAAATTGGCGACGCCGTTCACGACACTGATCGTCAACACCGGAAGAAAGCTCGTTCTCCTCGACACCGGCACCGGCGGGCAGATTGCGCCGTCGGCCGGCGTGCTGCGCGACAATCTCGCCGCCGCCGGGATCGATCCGAAGGCAGTCGACCAGATCGTCATCTCGCATTTCCATCCCGACCACATCAACGGCATCAAGGACAAGGACAACGACCTCGTGTTTCCCAATGCCGAGATCTTGGTGCCGGCGGCGGAATGGGCCTTCTGGATGGACGACGCCAACATGAACGCCGCGGAAGGAGCGTTGAAGCTCACCTTCCGCAATCAGCGCCGCATCTTCGCCGATATCGCCAAGCAAGTCGCGCGCTTCGAGCCCGGAGCGGAGGTCGCGCCCGGCATCGTCACGCTGCCGGCGCCGGGACACACCCCGGGACACACCGTGTTCGCGATCCACTCCGGTGATCAATCGCTGATGGTGCTGAGCGATACCGCGCAGCATCCGGCGGTGTTCGCGCGGCATCCCGACTGGCAGGCGGCCTTCGACATCGACGGCGACGCGGCGGTGGCGACGCGCAAGAAGCTCTTCGATCGCGCCGCCGCCGATCGCATGCTGGTGACCGGCTATCATTTCCCGTTCCCGGCCTGCGGGCACCTCATCAAGACGGCGACCGGCTACGAGCACGTTCCGGTCGAGTGGCAGCCGACGCTGTAACACCGAGACGCTTGCGCAAAAAACCGGAGGCCGGCTTGCGGCCGGCCTCCCTGATCCCGGCGGCGCCTTATTGTTCGTCGGCGTGAAAACGCACGACATCGCGCCGACGGGACCATTTAGCTCCGGCAGGAACTCGAGCGTCTGCGCTCTAGCTCTTGGCGACCTTCGCGGTTTTGCCGAGATGCGCCTTGTGCGTTGTCGCCGGCTTGAGGTGCCGCGCCTGCTTCGTCTTGTGAAGCTTGCCGTGCGCGAGATGCTTGTGGGCATGCTTTCGCGCATGCGTCACGATCTTGGTATGTTTCGTCAGCTTGCTGTGCTTGGAAAGCGCATGATGGCGCGAGGGGGTGGTGGCAGCAGCCGAGCCGGCGTTGTCGGTTGCAGCGAAAGCGGGCCCGGCGACCAAGGCGGTCGCGAGCAGGAGGCCGGCGAATTTCCTCAACATGGTGTTCTCCGTGTTTGTTTGACGGCCTTGCTCCACCTCGCCTCTCCGCTACGAGAGAACGGGAGGAGGTGGCAGCGCCGATCGTGACGCAACACCTACGCCGCGCCGCCTGAATGCGTCCTGAAGTGTCGGGCGGGCTTCCATTCACCTTCATGACTTTTTTGTCATGCTGGTGCGGCCCGCGCTCGGCAGCAGAGCAACGGATCGAGCGCGCGCTGTCACGTATCGCGATCACATTTTCTCGATAAAGCCGGCAACGCCCTGCCAAGCAGGAGACGACCGTGTAGGATCGCGCGCCGACCTCAAGCGGAGACCGTCATGATCACATCTCGCTCGCTCGCAGCCGTTCTTCTTCTTTCCAGTGCGTTGATCGCTCCCGACATCGCCGCCGCAGCCGGCGAAGAGAGCCCCTCGCCGCCCCCGCAAACGCAAACGGCACCGTCGCATTCGATGAAAAAGGGGACGCACACCAAGAAGAAGGACACGATGCAGCGGAACAGCTCGGCCGAGGATTTCCTCGACGGCTACCACGCCGCTTGGGCGCTCATCTACGACAAGGGCGACTACGCCGCCGGCATGGCCGCGCTGCATGCGCTGGGCTATGACGACAACGCCGACGTGGCGACGCTGCTCGGCTACGCCAGCCGCAAGCTCGGCCGCTACGACGAGGCCAAGTTCTGGTACGAGCGCGCGCTTGCGGCCGATCCCAACCACGCGGTGACCTGGTCTTACTACGGCATGTGGCAGGCCGAGCAGGGCAATCTGCTCAAGGCCAAGGACGATCTCGAAAAGGTGCGGGTGATTTGCGGCAACACCGATTGCCGGCCCTACCGGATGCTCAGCGACGTTATCGACGGCACGGTGACGTACTAACGCGTCGCCGCCACGAGCAAAGGCGAGGCGACCCGGCCGCGCAGTGGCTCCGGGTTGCCTCGTCGCTTTCCCTCACCGGATATCCGCTGCCCTCGTCTCGCCCACGATCCAGGCGTGATAGTCCGGATCGACGGTCTCGATCGGGATAACGAGAACGGCCGGCGTGGTGTAGGAGTGCATCTCCTTGACGGCCGCGCGCACCGGCTCGGCGAGCCCGGCGCGGGTCTTGATGATCATGACGACCTCCTCGGCGCGCTCAATCGCGCCCTGCCACCAATAGTGCGAAATCATGCCCGGCAGGATATTGACGCAGGCGGCAAGCCGGCGCTCGACCAGCGCGCGCCCTGCCCGCTCCGCCTCGACAATGGAGGGATAGGTCGTATAGACGAACACCGCGCGTTCCATGCCTGTCTCCCGCGGACCAGATCGGCTTGCCCAATCCGACTACCATGCCAAAGCGCCCCACCGGATCCCGCTTCAAGCATATCGCCTTCGTCGCCAGCGACACTGCGGCGGCGCAGCGGGCGCGACGCCAGCTCGTGCGGCGCTATGGCGACGCCAAGCCGGAGGCGGCCGACGTCATCGTCGCGCTCGGCGGCGACGGCTTCATGCTGGCGACCCTGCAACGGTTCATGAATTCCGGCAAGCCGATCTACGGCATGCA
Source organism: uncultured Alphaproteobacteria bacterium (assembly GCA_963695665.1). Classification (GTDB taxonomy): domain Bacteria; phylum Pseudomonadota; class Alphaproteobacteria; order Rhizobiales; family Xanthobacteraceae; genus BOG-931. The sequence goes on along the minus strand of CAVOHL010000030.1, from coordinate 43,005 downwards.
TCGCGGCACGGTCGGCTTTCTCATGAACGAATTTGCCGAAATCCAGACTAAGCGAGCGGCTCACCGCCGCCCATGTCAGCGTGATCCATCCGCTGATCATGCGCGCGCGCGACGCCGCCGGCCGCATACACCGCCATCGCGCCATCAATGAAGTCTCGCTGTTTCGGCAGAGCTACCAGGCCGCACGGCTGCGCATCCTCATCGACGGCGAAGAGCGGCTCGCCGAGCTGGTCGCCGACGGCATCCTGCTGGCGACGCCCGCCGGCTCGACCGCCTACAATCTGTCGGTGCAGGGCCCGATCATTCCCGATCGGAGCCCCGCTTCTGGCGCTCACGCCGATCAGTCCGTTCCGGCCGCGCCGCTGGCGCGGCGCCCTCTTGCCCGACCGCGCCCGTATCACCGTCGAGGTGCGCGAAGCCGACAAGCGCCCGGTCGCGGCGGTCGCCGATCATGACGAGGTGCGCTCGGTCCGCGCGGTCGAGATCAGCATGGACCACAGCATCGCCATGCACATGCTGTTCGATCCCGGCCACAGCCTGGACGAACGCATCCTGCGCGAGCAATTCGGCTACTAGCAGCGCCTGCGCGACGCCGAATGCTTAACCGACCGTTAACGGCATCGACTTACCTTGGACTTCGCCGAAACGGGCGCTCCGGCGCCCGCCGTGGGAGGCTTGATGGTCCGAATCGATTTCAATCGGCTGCGTTTCCTGGTGATCGACGACAACGCGCATATGCGTCGCATCCTGCGCACGCTGCTGCATGGCTACGGCACGCGCGAGGTCTACGAAGCGGAAGACGGCGCCGCCGGCCTTGAAGCCTTCACCCATTACATGCCGGACATCGTGCTGACCGATTGGGTGATGCCGATCTTCGACGGCCTGGAATTGGCGCAGATGATTCGCCAGCCGGGCGCCAACGGCAACCCGTACGTTCCGATCATCATGCTCACCGGTCATTCGGAGAAGAAGCGCGTCGTCGGGGCGCGCGACGCCGGCATCACCGAATTTCTCGCCAAGCCGATCTCGGCCAAGGCGCTTTACGAGCGCATTCTCAATGTCGTCGCCAACCCGCGCCCGTTCGTCAAGACCAAGACCTATTTCGGGCCCGATCGGCGCCGCAACGTCAACCCGAACTATGTCGGCCCGGAGCGGCGCAAGAGCGGCAAAGCGGACGTGATCCGCCAGCAGCCGCTGCTCGACAAGGCCAAGGTTTTGAGCTGACCGTCAGGAGTGATTGGCAAATGGCTAACAGCAAAGACGATGACGCCTGCGGTCGCCACCTTCGCCGACCACGAGGTGATCACCCCGCCGAACCCGTTACGCAAGGCCGTCGGCCCGGTGGTGGACCCGCGAGACGATCCGGTCGCACGCGCCGAACAGGCCTTGGCGCAGCTTTCCAGCGAATTCGCCGGCTGGATGCATTCCGAATGCGAGCGGCTGGAAGCGGCGCGTCAGAACGTCAAGCGCAACGGCTTCAACAAAAAGTCGCACGACGAACTGTTCCGCGCCGCCCACGATATCAGGGGCGAGGCCGCTACCTTCGGCTATCCCGAGGTCGCCGGGACGGCCGATAGCCTCTGCCGCCTGGTTGAGCATACCCCGGAGATGGCGCGTATTCCGCTCGCGCTCGTCGACCAGCACGTCGACGCGGTGCGCGCGATCGTCCGCGATTATGGGCGCGCCGACCTGCCCGCCATCGCCGCAGCGCTGACGCAGCGGCTGCGCGAAGTGACCGACGAGTTTATCAAAGCTGAGAACAGCGACCGGCCGGATCTTCTGGAAAGTATCTTTGGGCCGTCGCTCGTACCTTGAACGTAGGACCGGCTGCTTCGGGCGCGGACCCGGTGACGCGGTCCGCGAATAGCGGCCTAGGCGGCTTCGGATTGCTGTTCGACGTCGAAGGTGTCGAGGGCTTCGCCAAATTCGGCCGCCTCCGAATCCTCGGATACCAGCTCATCGCAGAACAGCCGGGCCTCCTCGCGCGCAGCCTCGGTGGCGAAGCGGCGCAACAATGTGAGCAGCGGCGCCAACTCGTCCGGCGCCTCGTCCTCGCAGCGGGTGAGAACGCGCTCGACCATGCGCCGTCTAAGGCGGATCGCGCCGCCCGGCTCGCTGATAAAGCCGCCCTCGCGCATCGCCTCGATCGCCTCCTTGAAGGCGGGATAGCTCGACGGCGGCAGCCGGGCCTTGTCGAACAGCGCCCGCAGGCCGGCCGTGCCGTTGCCGTGCACAAGGTCGCTGACGCGAGCGACCGGCAGGTCGGCGAGCTCGGCCAGGGCCTCCTCGAACATCGTTACATTGCCGGACAAGCAGCGCGCGCAAGACCAGGCCGGCGGTGAGCTGGCCGGTGACCGCGCAAATGATGGATCAGCGGCCGCACTTGCATGCGGCGTTTCCGCCGCGAGCGTGATGGTCGCCTTCTCGCATGCCTCGCGCGCGACGCGCTGCGCACGATCGGCATCAAGCCATTCGCGTTCGACGACGAAGCCGGCAAGCGTCTCCGACAGCTTGGCGACCAGGATCAGTCGCGTCGACGACGGCAACATCGTCGCGCCCGAGCATGAGCTCGCGAATCGCGGCGAGATGGCCGATGGCGCTCGACCATCCGATCGAGCGAGAACGGCGCGATGTCGGCATCGCTGTTTTCCAGGAGCAGCAGGCAGGCTTCCGCGGTGCCGACCTCGGCGATGGCGGCCGCGACCGAGCGCGGCAAGGCGGCGCGGCTGGCGATCGCGGCCTGCACCGCGGCTCCGCCGGTCGCCACCGCATCGACCAGATCGGCATCGACGAACAAGCGGCGACAGCGCCAGCACCGGCGCCGCGATCTGCGGCTGATCGGCGGCAAGCGCCAGTACGACGGCCGGCGGCGCGCTCGGCGTCGCCGCCAGCGCGTCGGCGAGCGCAGCGACGCACCAGCGGCGAAGGATCGTCGAGCAGCATCAGCATCGCGCCTTCGGCGGCGGCGAGATCGTCGGCGGAGAGCTCGGAATAAAGATAGGCGCGAGCCAGCGCGCTGGTCGCTTCGGCTCGCTTGCCGGCCGGCGCGGTACGTACCCAGTCGAGGAAATGACGGACGATCATCGCTCGCTCACGCCACTCGGAATTCGGCGTACGCCAATCCTAACGGCGGCGGGCTTAACAAACCGTTCACCATAAATCTTTGCAAAGGTTGCCGGGGTTGCCGGCTTACGACCCCTGCGCGGGGTCCTTGAACAGGTCGCGCAGGCCCGCGGACGACTGCGGCGCGGCATTGGCGCCGGAGATCGCCGCCGAGGTGGTCCACAATTCGCTCACCAGCGAGGCGACCGGCGCCGCGTGGTCGGGGTCCTGGAACAGGCCGTGGAAGATCTGATGATCGTCGGCCGCACGCTTGGGAATGGCCGCGAGCGGTCGCGGCTTGCGGCGCGGCCGGGCTGGCGAAAGCCGCCGCGACGACGCTATTGGTGGCCTCGGCATTGACGGCGCCGGTGGCCTTCGGCACGGCGGGAGCCGCCGCAGCGAAGGCATTGGTGATGCCGGCGGTGTCCGGCACCGGAGCGGCGGTCGGCTGCTGTCGGCGAGGACGCGCGGAGGCGGCGCACTCGCGACTTGCCCTGCGGCTGATGGCGGTCCCTGGTTAGACCGGGCGACGTCATAGCGGGCCGTGAGAACGTTGCGCACCTGGGCGAGGCTGCGGGCAGCGCCGGTGGTGCGGTCGTAGAAGATCGAGCCATTGGCGTGCGCGGCGTGGCCGAAGAAATCGGCGGCCGTGGCGCTCGGATTGTTGGCCGCGAGCGTAGATCAGGCGTGCCGCGCCGCCGGCGCCGAGAAAATGCGCGATGTAGAGTTCGCCCTCGCTCGGCGGACGGCCGAGCTTGTTGGTGAGCATCGCGGCGTTCGGCTTTGGTGAAAGCGCCGGCCATGACCGCGTTCGCGGTCGGGTCGTTGCGCAGCTTGAGGATTTCGCTGCGCATCGCCGGGTCGTTCACCTGGTAATGGCCGGACGCGGTCCTGGTGATGGCGTCGGCATAGCGAGCCGTAGCCGAGCGCGGGGCCGGCTTGCTTCATGGTGCCGAGCCAGGTCTGCTCGACGAACTGGAACAGACCGCGCGCGGACGAGGTCGGGGCGCCCGCTTGCGGGTTGAGACCCGATTCGACTTGCGCCGTCGCCAAAAGATAGTTGAAGCTCGTGCCGGTGGCCTGTGACGCCTGACGAATAGCGCCGGTCACCGCCGAGCCCGCAGCAGAATTGCTGGGATCGACGAGCATTTGCCAAGCTCCCCTGCCGGCTCCCACCGGCTGCTTCGGGCGTTAGGAATGATTAACTATTATGGTAAACGGGCCCTTAACGCTGGAGAGGAAAGATGACCCAAACGGCCATACGGCACAAGCGCGGCGGGCTCTATTTCGAAGATTTCGTCCCCGGGCGAGATCGTCGAGCATCGCTACACGCGCACCGTGACGCAGATGGACAACATGCTCTATTCCAACATGACGTTGAATCCGCAGCCGCTTCATATCGATCGGCATTTCTGCGAGCAGGAGACCGAATGGGGACAGCCGCTGATGAACTCGCTGTTCACGCTCGGGCTGATGATCGGCATGTCGGTCTCCGACCTCACGGTCGGCACCACGATCGCCAATCTCGGCATGACCGAGGTGAAATTTCCGCATCCGCTGTTCGAAGGCGACACCGTGCACGCCACCACCGAGATCATCGGCAAGCGCGAATCGAAGTCGCGGGCCGGCGCCGGCATCGTCGAATTTCATCACCGCGCCTACAACCAAGACAACAAGCTGGTCGCCGAATGCCGGCGCCAGGCCTTTATGCGCATGCGGCCGAAGTGACCGGTCCATCGGGGCGCGCGAAGCGAAGGTAGCATGGCCGTGAAGGCAGCTTGAAATGCGCTCCCTCCTCTTCGTTCCCGCCGACAGCGCGAAAAAGCTCGACAAGGCGATGGCGAGCGGCGCCGATGCGCTGATCATCGACCTTGAGGATTCGATCGCGCTCGAGGGCAAGGCGCGGGCGCGCGCGAGCGCCGCTGCGTTTCTGCGAGAAACCGTCGCGACGCCGTCGCGGCCGCATCTCATCGTGCGCGTGAACGGATTGCAGACCGGCCTTACCGACGCCGATCTCGATGCCGTCGTGCCAGCTAAGCCCGACGCCATCATGCTGCCGAAGGCGGAAGGCGGCGCGGCGGTCGTTCATGCCGACGCCAAGCTCGCCGTGCGCGAGGCGACGAGCGCGCTGCCCCGACGGTCACGTCAAGATCATCGCGCTCGCAACGGAGACCGCGTCCGCTTTGTTTCTTGCCGGCACCTATGCCGGCGCCAGTGCGCGGCTGAGCGCGCTGACCTGGGGCGCGGAGGATCTTTCCGCCGAGCTTGGCGCGGAAGCCAACCGCGACGCTGAGGGCCGTTTTCTCGACCCCTATCGGTTCGCGCGATCGATCTGTCTTGCCGCCGCTGCCGCCGCGCAGGTGCCGGCGCTCGATACCGTCTATGTCGATTTCCGCGACGATCTGGGCTTTCGCCGCGAGTGCGAAGAGGCGCGCCGCGACGGTTTCTCGGCGAAGATGGCCATTCACCCCGCGCAGGTGCCGATCATCAACGAGGTGTTCACCCCGACCGCGGCAGCCATCGCGCACGCGCAGGCGATCGTCGACGCGTTCGCGGCCAATCCCGACTGCCGGCGTCGTCGGCATCGGCGGCGTCATGTTCGACCGCCCGCACCTCGCGCGCGCGAAGCGCCTGTTGGCCCGGGCAGCGCCCAAGGGCTAATCGGTTCTGCTCGGATAGGCCTTGGCCGGATCGAACACTTTATCGTCGCGAAATTCGAGCGCTGACCGCGCCGGCCTTGCCGAGCGGCACCGCGCGATAAAAGCAGGAGCGCCGGCCGGTGTGGCAGGCGCCGCCGCCCGTCTGCTCGACCTTGATCCAGATCGTGTCCTGGTCACAATCGATCCGCATCTCGACGACCCGCTGCGTATGGCCGGAACTCTCGCCCTTGCGCCAAAGCGCGCCGCGCGAGCGGCTGAAGTACCACGCCTGCCCGGTGGAAATGGTCTTCGCCAGCGCCTCCGCATTCATGTGCGCGACCATGAGCACGTCGCCTGAGACCGCGTCGGTCGCCACGCAAGTGACCAGCCCGTCGGCATCGAATTTCGGCGTCAGGACGGCGCCTTCTTCGAGTTCGGCGGCCGTCCCGGGCGTTGCGAATGGTGCTTTGTCGGCCATCGTGGTGGTTTCAATGCCTGCCTTGCGCCGCACAGCGGGGGACTCTCGCCGTAGCGGGCCAGTACCTATATATTTGTCGACAGGTCAACACGGTTGGACCGGCTCGCGCGTTTGCCATGATCAACGAAGTCTACAATCGCCGCATCATCGAACTCGCGGGGACGATTCCGCGGATCGGCCGGCTGGCCGATCCCGACGCCACGGCGAAAGCCGTCTCCCGTTTATGCGGCTCGACGGTCACGATCGACCTCAAGATGGACGGCGACAAGGTGACCGACTTCGCCCACGAGGTGAAGGCTTGCGCGCTCGGGCAGGCGTCATCCTCGATCATGGCGCGTAACGTGGTCGGCTCCAATGCCGACGAACTGCGCGCGCTGCGGGAGACGGTTCGCAAGATGCTCAAGGAGAACGGCGAGCCGCCGCACGAGGGCAAGTGGGCCGACATCGCGGTGCTCGAGCCGGTGCGCGATTACAAGGCGCGCCATGCCTCCACTCTCCTGACGTTCGACGCCGTCGTCGATGCCATCGGCCAGATCGAAGCCACGCGCGCGGCCAAGGCCGCGGCAGAATGACTTCGCCGGAAGTCGACCGAATGGCGCTCGACCAACTCTTCGACGCTTCACGCCGCGCTCCGCGGCTCGCCGGCCGCGGGCTGGTGAAAGCCTATCGCTACACGCTCTCGCCGCTTGTCGGTTTTCATTGCCGGCATCTGCCGACCTGCTCGGATTATGCCGATCAGGCGATTGAGCGATATGGCCTGTGGACCGGCGGCTGGATGACCCTGGCGCGCCTGCTGCGCTGCCAGCCTTGGGGAACCGCGGGTCTCGACTTCGTGCCGGAAAATCTGCCGACAAAGGCGCGGTGGTTCTTGCCTTGGCGCTATGCGCGCTGGCGCGGGACCAATGCGATGCCGCGCTCCGGAGCCTAGGCGAATTCACCGCTGCCCTTTTCCGAACCGCGAGATGTATGGCCACCACCAGCCGCCGGAGGGTGCTTATGGTTGACGCAAAGCCACAACCGATTCGGCGCCTCAATCCGCCCGAGCTCGGCGCGCCGCCGGGCTATTCGCAGATCGTCGAGGTCCGCGCCGGCCGCATCATCTTCATCGCCGGCCAGACCGCTCTCGATCGCAATGGCGATTTGGTCGGCAAGAACGATTTTGCAGCGCAGGCCGAGCAGGTCTTCCGCAACTTGGGCGCAGCCCTGCAAGCGGTCGGCTGCACGGCGGGCAACCTCGTGAAGCTCACCGTATTCCTGCGCGACATGGCCCACCTCTCCGCCTATCGGGAAGCGCGCAATCGTTTCTTTGCCACCGTCTCGCCGCCGGCGGCGCCCGCCATCACGCTTGTCGAAGTGTCGAAGCTCTACGGTCCGGATTTCCTGATCGAGATCGAAGCCGTGGCGGCGGCCTGAGCCAATACAGGCTCCCCATTTGCCTTCGCCGGCGCATACGCTACATAACCGTCATCACGCTTACCTGCGTTCGTAGGCAGCGAGTGAGCAAAGGAGTGGAAGAATGGTCGCGCTGACCTTTCCCGACGGCGCGCGTCGGGAGTATCCCGCCAACACCACCGGCCTCGACATCGCCAAAGGCATTTCGCCGTCGCTCGCCAAGCGCACGGTGGCGATGGCGCTCGACGGCCGGCTTGCCGATCTTTCCGATCCGATCGAGCACGACGCCAAGATCGAGTTCCTCACCCGCGACGATCCGCGCGCGCTGGAATTGATCCGCCACGATGCCGCGCACGTGCTCGCCGAAGCCGTGCAAACGCTGTGGCCCGGCACCCAGGTCACCATCGGGCCGGTCATCGAAAACGGTTTTTACTACGATTTCTTCCGCAACGAGCCGTTCACGCCGGACGATTTCGCCGCCATCGAGAAGAAAATGCGCGAGATCATCGCCCGCGACAAACCCTTCACCAAGGAAGCGTGGTCGCGCGATCAGGCGAAGAAGGTATTCCGCGACAAGGGCGAGCTGTTCAAGGTCGAGCTGGTCGACGCCATCCCGGAAGACCAGCAGATCAAGATCTACAAGCAAGGCGACTGGTTCGACCTTTGCCGCGGCCCGCATATGACCTCGACCGGCAAGATCGGCAACGCCTTCAAGCTGACGAAGGTGGCCGGCGCCTATTGGCGCGGCGATTCGAGCCGCGAGATGCTTTCGCGCATCTACGGCACCGCCTTCGCCAAGCAGGAAGAGCTCGACGCCTACCTCAAGCAGATCGAAGAAGCGGAGAAACGCGACCACAGAAAGCTCGGCCGGGAGATGGATCTGTTTCACTTCCAGGAGGAAGCGCCCGGCTCGGTATTCTGGCACCCGAAAGGCTGGACGCTGTTCCAGACATTGGAGAACTACATCCGCCGCCGGCAGACCGACGCCGGCTATGCCGAAGTCAACGCGCCGCAGCTCATCAATTCCTCGATGTGGGTCGCTTCCGGCCACATGGCGACCTTTCGCGACGCCATGTTCCTCATCGAGCCGCGCAAGGAGGACGAGCGCACCTACGTGGTCAAGCCGATGAATTGCCCCGGACACATCCAGATCTTCAAGAACGGGCTCAAATCCTACCGCGATCTGCCGTTCAAGATCGCGGAGTTCGGCAAGGTGCACCGCTTCGAGCCGTCGGGCGCGCTGCACGGGCTGATGCGCGTGCGCGCCTTTACCCAAGACGACGCACACATCTTCATCACCGAGGAGCAGATCGCGGCCGAAGTCCTCAAGGTCAACGATTTGATCCTCTCGATCTACGAGGATTTCGGCTTCGCCGACGTGCGCATCAAATTCTCCGACCGTCCGGAAAAGCGCATCGGCGAGGATGCGGTGTGGACCAAAGCCGAGACCGCGTTGAAGCAGGCCCTCGAAGCGTCGAGCCGGCCGTGGACGCTCAACAAAGGCGAAGGCGCCTTCTACGGCCCCAAGCTCGAATACGTGTTGCGCGACGCCATCGGCCGCGATTGGCAATGCGGCACCGTGCAGGTCGATTTCAACATGCCCGGCCGGCTCGGTGCATTTTACATCGACGAGCATTCCAACAAGGTGACGCCGGTGATGCTGCACCGTGCGATGTTCGGATCGCTCGAGCGCTTTACCGGGATCATGATCGAACACTATGCCGGACACCTGCCGCTGTGGCTCTCGCCGCTGCAGGCGGTCGTCGCGACCATCACCTCCGACGCCGACGATTATGCCCGCGAGGCGCTGGCGGCAGCGCAACGCGTCGGGCTGCGCGTCGAAGGCGATCTGCGCAACGAGAAGATCAATTACAAGGTCCGCGAGCACTCGCTGGCGAAGGTGCCGGTGCTGCTCGTCGTCGGCAGGAAGGAAGCCGCCGAACGCACGGTCTCGATCCGCCGCCTGGGCAGCGAGCAGCAGCAGACCATGCCGCTCGATGCAGCGCTCAAGATGCTTGCCGAGGAAGCCGTAGCGCCGGACGAGAAGCGATTGAGGATGGCGGCGTAGGGAACGCTCAGCGCGCCAGAACCTCGACCTCGCCATCGACGCCAGTGATCACCTTGAAGTCGCGCGGGAAGGTCTTGCCTTCATTGTGCGCGATGACGCGATAGTCGCCTTCGGCGAGCACGACGCGCGGGAACGCGCCGATCGACTCCTTGATCACGTCCCCGCCCGGCGTCAGCACCGTCCACTGCGTGTTGGCGAGCGCCTCGCCGCCCGCCTCGTTCACCAGCTTGAGCGTGATCACCGCGGCGCGATGGGTCACGACAATATCGGTAAGCTTGGCCGTCTGCACGTGCACGTCCGAGCGCACCACCGAATTGCCGTCGCCATAATTCGAAACGATGTAGTAGGTGCCTTCGGGCAGCAGCACGACGTCGCCGGTCATCACGTTCTGCGCGATCGGTCGGCGCTCGGTGGTGTCGAACTGGCTGCCGGTAAAGATGTCGAAGGAAATCTGGCCGGGAGGGATGCGCGCATCGCCGACCCGCCCCTCCAGGCGTACGCCGCCGGCGGGAATGTCGAACACCTCGCGGACGGTATCGGATCGCAATTGCACGGCCTTCGCCGCGCTGGCGAGACCGAAGCTCGCATGGACGACGTAATTTCCCGGCGGCAGCATGAATACCGGCGCCGCGGCTTTGTCTTCCTTGATCAGATGGAACACGCCGGCCGCATCGGGTTTAGCTGCATAGACGCGCCAGATCAGGCCGCCGCCGATCGCCGGGGCGTCTCTGCCCGTAACGGGCGGCAACGGCGAGCGCCACATGCCCGGCCGGGACGACGGGCACGGCTTGCGCCAACGGCGTCGGGGCCGCCGACGGCGGCGCTACAGGGACGAGAGTGGCGCCCGGCGAGCCGGTGCCGGGCGCGAGCGGGACGGTAGTGGTGGATTGCGGCGAGATCAGATTACGTGCCTGCGCCAAGGCCTCGATCGGCACGCAAAAGGCAAATACCAGCGCCGCCGTCGAAACGGCACAGCATCTAACCCCTCCTGAGCCCCACCCTGGCATGATGGTTTTCTTTGATCGCAATCGCGGCAATTTCAAGCCGTCGCCCTGGCGCCGACTTGCGCCCCGGCCGTGGCATTTTCACCATATCAAAGCTGGCAACTTGTTACGAAGCTTCGCCTGTTCGATCATCGGGGAGCGCAGACGGGTTATTGCGGCGGCGAGAAGGACGAGGCTCGGGTGACGATCACAGACGTTGGCCCCCACCCGGTTCCGGCCAAGTCAGGCCGTCCAACAATCGGGCTCGTCCTCGGCGGCGGCGCAGCGCGCGGCTTTGCCCATATCGGCGTTATTCACGCGCTCAAGGAGCGCGGCATCACCCCCGACATCGTGGTCGGCACCTCGATGGGCGCGGTGGTCGGCGGCTGCCACGTCAACAACCAGCTCGAGGCGCTCGAAACCTGGGCGCGCGCGCTGACGCTGCGCCGCGTCCTCGGCTATCTCGACGTGCGGCTTGGCGGCTCCGGCCTGATCGGGGGCGGGAGGCTGGCAAGGCAGCTTGAGGAGGCGATCGGCGCCATCGCGATCGAGGAGCTGCCGGTACGTTTCGCCGCAATCGCCACCGAGGTCGGGACCGGTCACGAAATCTGGTTGACGCGTGGCGCTTTGTCGCTGGCGCTGCGCGCGTCCTATGCGCTGCCCGGAGTATTCCCGCCGGTCCGTATCGGCGGGCGTTGGCTTGTTGACGGCGCGCTGGTCAATCCGGTGCCGGTCAGCGCGGCGCGCGCGTTCGGCGCCCGCGTGGTCATCGCCGTCAATCTCGATGCCGACCGGTTCGCCCGCGGCGCCACCATCGCCAGCCATGGCTCGGACGCGGATGATTTACGGCTCGATCCATCGCCCGCAAAGCGCAACGGCATGCTCAATCTGCGCGGCATCTTCGGCGCCGAGCGCGCGCTCAAGCGGCAGATCATCGCCGGTGCCGCGCGGCCGAGCTTTTCCACCATCATGGTCGAAGCCTTCAACATCATGCAGGACCGCCTCACCCGCATGCGGCTCGCCGGCGATCCGCCCGACGTGCACATCACGCCGCATGTCGGACACATCGGCTGGCTCGAATTCCATCGCGCCACCGAGGCGATCGAAGCCGGCAGGGTCGCCGCCGAGAAGGCGATCGATCCGATCGTCGAGACCATCGCCGCGCTGGGTGAGTTGGGCTGAGCGCCAAGCCTGAAAGCCGCTACTGCGACGGCGATTGCTGCGCGCAGCTCGTCTGACAGGAGAGCTGCAATGTGCTGCAATTCAAAAGGCACGACGCGCTCGTCGTGGCGTTGCCGGTGATCGTGGCCGTGGTCGTAGTGGTGGTCGTCGGCGGCGTTCCCTGCACCACGCAAGCGGATTGGCAAATCGATCCCCGGGAATTGCACCCCATCATGCAAGCGGTGACGGTCGAGGTTTGGGCAAGCCGGATCCGATCCGCGGCGAATGCGCCATCGGCCGTTGCAGTGATCCCCAGAGCAACGACAAGAATCCTGAAACCTCGCATGCCTGCCTCCGCGGCTCCGTAAGATGCCGGCATGATAGCGCGCTTGGCGGCAAGCGGTAATGGTGTTTCATGTTTGAGCCGGCGGCCACTATCAAGCCGCCGGCCGGAATTCTACCGCGGCCGGGTTCGGCCTCACGATTTCAGGCAGTTATCCGGTCTCAGGCAGTCATGATGTAGTCGCGCATCGCCGCCGAGTTGCGCTCCATCTCCTGGACCCGATGCTTGACGATGTCTCCAATCGACACGAGTCCCACGACCTGGCCTTGATCGACAACCGGCATATGCCGGAACTTGCCGAGCGTCATGCGCTCCATGATGTTGGAGACCGCTTCGCTGTCGTTGCAGGTCTCGACCTTGCGCGTCATTGACTGGCTCACCGGTTCGTCCAGCGCGCTTGCACCGCGCGCAGCAAGCGCGCGTACGATGTCTCGCTCTGAGATGATTCCGGCGAGGCGGCCGTCGGCGCCAAGGATGAGTGCCGCCCCGATACGCTTCTTGGCGAGAAGCAGCGCCGCGTCTGCCAGACTGGCGCCCGGTTCGATGGTGACGACCTCGCGGCCTTTGCCCGCGAGAATGATGCTGACGGTCATCGTAGCCTCCCTGCGCTTCGCAGCCGTGAGAGCCCGCGCCAGGCGGGCCGACAGACGGCGTGAAGGTTTACGTTCGGGATCGGCGCCGAGTTCCTGCCGGCAACGACTTTATTCGACGAAACCATCCAGTCGGGGATGGTTCCATCCTCGTCTGTCCGCGCCCTGTTGCAGCGCAGCATCGAGCCTCGCTTCGATCGCCCGGAGAACCAGCGTCGACTCTACCGGTAACGTCGCAAAGGAATACGGCAATCGCGTGATGCGATCAGGAAGGATCGCCCGGCTGCGTTGACGCTGACGCGCCGCGCGAGACTACCGGATCGAACGCGGTGAACAGAAACAGGCCGGCAAAGAAGCCGCCGATATGCGCCTGCCAGGCGATCTCTTGTCCTTCTCCACCGATTGAGACCGTGCCGAGCCCGAACAGCGCATTCATGCCGATCCAGGCGCCGAGGAAAATCAGGAAGCGCGGATCGCGAAGAGTCGCGCTCAGCGGCGCCGCCGGAACGCGATAGGCATCGGCGTTCGCCGCGCCACACGCCAAGTGGACCACCGTGCTGGAATACGAAGCGCATCGCCGCCGCCATGGCGCCTGAGATCGCGGCCGAGGCGCCGATCATCGGCACCATCGCGCCCGGATGGCTGACGAGATGCGCGAACGCTCCGGCCGCGGCTGCCACCAACATGAAGAGGACGTAACGCCACGCCCCAAAACGGCGCGCAAGCGCGGTCCCGAACGGCAAGAGCCAGGCCAGATTGAGACCGATATGCAGGAGATCGACGTGGATGAACGCGTAGGTGAAGAACGTCCAGATATCGGCGCCGAAGCCGCCGGGAAACGAATCGCCGACGATCGGATGGATATCGTAGCGCGCCGGGATGAAGGCGAACGCCAAGAGGAACTGCAGATCCTCGGCGTCGGTCATCGCCAGCATGCGCACCGCGTGCACCAGCACGAGCACCGCGATTGTCGCGAGCACGACCGGCGGCACATTGAATATCGGCTCTGAGCGCTGAGTCACCGGACGGGCACCTGCGTGCTCCCCGAGATAGGCCGCGGCGACCGCGGCGACAAGCCGTTGCAGGTGAGAGTCAGAGGCGACGAACGAAAAACAGAAAGGAGGGCATGCGCCCTCCTTTCCGCAGCCTGCGCGGGGTTTGCATCTGACGCCGCGGCGGCGAAGCCGCCTGGCGTCGGTCACATCCCCTCGCCTCCCTTGTGCCAAGCGCTGCCGGGGGATTTTGCAGCGCGTGAAACTGGGCTGCGGTCACCCTAGGCAGCGGCGCGCGGACCGCCAACGTCAACCGTTCCTTAAGATTAACGCTGCGTTGGCGCCGCCGGACGCCACCTGCGGCATGCGCTCTGCTCCGCATCCTGCTGCGCGACGGAAACCGTCCACGGTGTCCCGATCGGGGACAAATGGCCGGCGTCGCGCGCGGCAGGAGCGCTTTTGGCCATGAAACACGCGGCAAGTCGCGAGCTATACGCTTACTGGGAAGAGCGGCGCGGCACGCGCCCGGCACCGGAGCGTGCCGAGATCGAGCCCGGCGCCATTCGCGGCGTGCTCAGCGACGCCTTCATCCTCGGCGCTCGACCGCGCCACCGGTCATCCGCTGCGGCTCGCCGGCACGCGGCTGTGCGCGCTGTTCGGCCGCGAGTTGAAGGGGGAATCTTTCACCGCATTATGGGCGGCGCCCAGCCGACCGATGGTGGCAAGCTTGCTTGCGATCCTGGCCGACGAACGCGTGGGCACCGTTGCCGGCGTGACGGCGCAAAACAGCGCCGGCGAAGAGATCAAACTTGAGCTGTTGCTGTTGCCGCTCGGCGCGCGGCGGCCAAGTCTCGCCCGGGCGATCGGGGTCTTGGCGCCGCTCGAAATCCCGCAATGGCTCGGCCAAAGCCCGGTCGAGGGGCTGACGCTCGGGAGCCGCCGCCACGTCGGGGCCACCGTCGAGAACCGCCTCCTGCCCCGTTTCATGGCCCGGCGCGGACGGCGTGGCTTGGCCGTGTACGAAGGCGGTCGGTCGTAGGTCCTTTCACCCCCTGCTCGGCTGAAAACCGGAACTCGCAAGTTCCGCCGGCCCCCGGGGCGACTAACTACCCGTTAACACGGCGCACCTAGGTTGCTTGCACGCGCGGCGGCAGGCAACCAATGGGCATCGCCCCAATACCCGAACGACCTGAACGAAACCCTAGATTGCGCGCCGTCGGCGACGAGCGCCGCCGCTTCCAGCGCGTGCGCGTCGACCTGCTTGGCCGCTATATGCTGGCGGATCGACGCGAGTTCCCCTGCCAGGTGGTGAACATGTCGCCGGGTGGCATGGCGCTGCTGGCGCCGGTCAGCGGTCAGCCCGGCGAGCGGATCATCGCTTACGTCGATCATTTGGGCCGGCTCGAAGGCCATATCGCCCGGTTCTTCGAGAACGGCTTCGCGATGACGATCTCGGCGACGACGCGCAAGCGCGATAAGCTCGCCGCCCAGCTCACCTGGCTCGCCAATCGTCACATCCTCAACCTGCCGGAAGACCGCCGCCACGGCCGCATCCAGCCGCGCAACCCAATGGCGCGCTTGGTCATGCCGAACGGCGTCAATGTCACCTGCCGCGTCATCGACATGTCGCAATCGGGCGCCGGCATCGCGACCAAGGAGCGTCCGGCAATCGGCACGATCATCTCGCTGGGCAAGGTTCAGGGCCGCGTCGTGCGTCATCTCGAGGACGGCTTCGCCATCGAGTTCACGCGGCTGCAGCACCCCGACTTCCTCGAAGAGAACATCAGCGGCGTGTAGCCGCGAGCCAGGCAAGCGCGCAGCTTTGCCTGAACAAGCCCGCAGCTTGCTTGAAGCCTCGCCGCTGGCCGCGTTAACCAGCCGGTACGGAAGGCTATCAGCTTGCGCCGCGAGTTGGCGAACGCACGGCTCGGCGCCTGCCCTTCGGCAAACAAGCTGCCCAACAACAATATCGCCGGCCGCGAGGGAACGATTTCGGCATCCCGGACCAGGATAGACGGTGATACTCCTGAGCGTTTTTCATGCCGGAGGCCAATACAGACAATTTGAATCAAAATTGGGCAACTAAAATTTGATTTGATCTCGGGGAAAAATAACGCCGCGATTTTCCCGTCCGTTTAGCGATCATTACTTCAAATTGAAACGCTCAACTTAGCGGCGTCGCAAAAGCTTTGTGAGAAACGTGACCCCAAGAAGACGCAAGACGGGAGTGGGGTCAAATGGTTTGGGGTGGCAAGGCAATCTTTAGGCGTAGTGCGGCCGCAGGCCTTTTGGCGCTGGCGGTCCTCGCGGCGCCGGCGCCGAGCACGGCGGAGGAGCGCGCCCTGTTTGTCTCGCTCGGCGAGGCGACGCACGCGCCGATCGGATGGATCGAATTCTGCGAAGAAAATCCGCGCGAATGTTCGAACCGCAGCGACCACGCCGCGCGACATAGTACTGACCGCCCAGGCTTGGAAGGATTTGGTGCGCGTCAATCTCTGGGCCAACAGCCACATCAAGCCGATGACCGACCTCGAACATTACGGCGTGGTGGAGAAGTGGGCCTACCCCGATGACGGGTATGGCGACTGCGAAGACTACGTGCTGCTCAAGCGCCGCATGCTGATGCAGGCCGGATGGCCGCGTGAGGCGCTGCTCATCACCGTTGTGCGCGACAAGAACAGCGACGGCCACGCCATCCTGACCGTCAAAACCGACAAAGGGGAGTTCGTCCTCGACAACCAGACCGACGAGATCTTGCTGTGGTCGGACACCGGCTATCGCTTCGTCAAGCGCCAGTCGCAGGCCAACCCCAATGTATGGATCTCGCTCGGCGATCCGCGTCCGGCGCCGGCAACGGCGACCTCGCGCTGAATTTTAGGAGTTCGCGACCCCGGTCACGTCCCCACCCCTCCCCGTCCCCAGACCGGGTTCGCGCGCGGCCGGCTCTCCCCCAGGAGCCGGCCGCACCTTTTTGGATGGACGACCAACAGTGGGAGATTTCAAGCGAGCAGAGGGCAACTTGCTTTGCCCATCACTGGGGTTTGGCGTCAGCCGGGATCATGAGGTTGGGTGCGGCTGTGCCCTTTGGACCAAACATGCCTTCGGCCGCCTGGCACATGGCATTCGCGTCAAAGGCTTCGGTATCCGTCTTGGCTTTCAGCAAGTTTTCCTGAAACACCGGCCACTCTGAGCCGCCGGGACTGATGTCTTTCGTGGTGATGTGCAAATACCCCATCAAAAGCCCCAGTTCAGGTTCGTTGATTTTCCACGATTTGCATTTGCGGCTCGCGACCATCGCGCCGGCGAAGTTGCCGAGGAACTTGCCTTTGAGCGCTTCTTGCTCTTCCGCGACGACAGCATTGCTCGCGGTCAGTCCAAGGATGAGTGCCGTTATGGTTCCGACCAACCGTTTCTTCAAAGTGTCCTCCATCACCGCCACTTAAAACCGAACGAAATCGTACCCCTCTGATAGCGGCAAAAAGGGGGAAATCCGGGGAGTGTGGCTTCGAGCACCGATAAGCTATTGAGATTCCTCATCGTGCCATAGTCTCCAGGCGGGCGTCATGACGTCGCGCGAAGTCCGTGTCGTTTGCTTTGCTCGTCCGGGTCCGATCAGTGCTTATCGATGAAGCCGACAATAGCGGCCGTCGTCTGCTGCAGCTGTTCTTCCACCACCCAATGCCCCGAATTGGAGATGATCCCGCCGGTGACATCAGTCGCCACGAAACGCACATCGTCGGCCATTTGTGTCCCGAACGAATGATCGGCACCGAGCGCCAGCACCGGCATGCTCAACTTGCCGTTGGCCGCGAATGCCTTGTTGTCGATGGCGTCCTGCGTGAAGGCCGCGAATTGGTTGAACGCCGAATGCATGGCGCCAGGACGCGCATAGAGCGCAGCGTAGTGGCGCCGCGTCGCTTCATCGATGGCCTTGGGATTGGCGGAGAGTTCGTTCCAGAAACGATCCAGGTAGATGCGTTCGCGGCCTTTGACCAGCCGTTCGACGTCGGGTCCGCGGAAGTTGAAGTGCCACAAAACGGGGCTGCGGAGGATCTCGTCCCACGGGCCGATCCCCGGCAATGGCGCGTCGATGACGACCCAGCGCGTCACGCGCGCCGGAAATTGCGCGGCGAAAGCGTATCCAACCATGTTGCCGATGTCGTGAGTGACCAAAGCGGCCTGTTGGACGTTCAGCTTGTCGAGCACCTGAGCGATGTCGCGCGCCTGCGTCTTCTTGTCGTATCCGCCTTCAGGATGGGACGAGAGACCCATGCCGCGTAGGTCCGGGACGACCACGGTATGGTCGTGAGCCAATACCGCCGCGATCGGCGCCCACATGTCGCCGGTATCGCCAAACCCGTGCAGCATCACGACCGCGGAGCCTTTTCCGCCGATACGGACATGGATCGTCGCGCCGTCCGTCGAGATCTCCTCCGTTCGGAAACTCGAAGGAAACGGCTGGACTTCGGCGGAGGCTGACAGCGCCAGCGTCAGCATTGCGAATGCGGCAAGTAAAGGCTTGATCAGGATGGCAGGAGACTTTCTCATGCTTGGCTCCGAACGTACGAATTGGTTGCTGCGCGAGCGGAATTAGCGTTCGGAAGTGCCGCCGTTTCTCTCTTTGGCCCGAGCGTTGGTTGCGCCAGGGTGCTGCTTCCCGAGTGCTGTCTCAAGACTAGTCGGATTAGACCTCCGCCCCAACGGGAAATGCCAGCCCGCGTGGCGCACCGCTCTGCGCCAGCGCCGCCGCACCTCGGGGGCCGGGCGCGCATGGCTGTTTGCAGTTCCGCGCATAGCTCGCCAAGGTGCAACGCCAACCCATTAGGGCTAAACGCTTTTGTGAGTTGTTCGAGGCTGCGGCGCCGCTATGTTGCGCGGCATGCCAGAACGCTGGCGTATAGGGGTGACGTTCTCGGGCCATTCATGGTGAAAGCCGTGGCGGCCAACTGGGGAGCCCGTGCCGCATGACTGCCCTTGTCCGCATCGCATTGCGGCGTCCCTATACATTCGTCGTCCTCGCCCTGCTGCTTCTGATCCTCGGCCCGCTCGCGGCCTGGCGCACGCCCGTCGATATCTTTCCGGAAATCAGAATCCCGGTGATCGCGACAATCTGGGGGTATACCGGACTGCCGCCGGAGCAGATGGCCGGCCGCATGGTGACGCAATTCGAGCGCGCGCTGACGACGACCGTCAACGACATCGAGCACATCGAGGCGACCTCCTACACCGGCGCCGGCATCGTCAAGGTCTTCTTCCAGCCCGGCGCCGATATCCGCATCGCCAACTCGCAGGTCACGGCCATCGCGCAAACCCTGCTGCGGAACATGCCGCCCGGAGCCACGCCGCCGCTCATTCTGAACTATGACGCCTCGACGGTTCCGATCATCCAACTCGGCTTGTCCGGCAAGGGACTCACCGAGCAGATGCTCAACGATATCGCCATCAACTTCCTGCGCGTCGGGCTGGTCACCGTGCCGGGCGCGGCGATCCCCTACCCCTACGGCGGCAAGTTTCGGCAGATCCAGATCGATCTCGACTCGGCGGCGATGCAGGCGCGCGGCCTCTCCGGCCAGGACGTCGCCAACGCACTCGCCGCTCAGAACCTGATTACGCCGGTCGGCACCGAGAAAATCGGCGACTTCGAATATGCCATCAATCTCAACAACGCCCCCTCCGTCATCAGCGAACTCGGCGATTTGCCGATCAAAAGCGTCAATGGCGCGATGGTCTACGTCCGCGACGTAGCCCACGTGCGCGACGGCAATCCGCCGCAGAGCAACATCGTTCACGTCGACGGCAACCGCTCCGTGCTGATGATGGTGCTCAAGAACGGCGGCGCATCGACGCTCGCGGTCATCGACGGCATCAAGAAAAAATTGCCGGAGCTGCAACGGACGCTGCCGGGCAACCTCAAGATCGCGGAGATCGCCGATCAGTCGTTTTTCGTCAAGGCCGCAATCGGCGGCGTCGTTCGCGAAGGCGTCATCGCCGCGGCACTGACCAGCCTGATGATCCTGCTATTTCTCGGCAGCTTCCGCTCGACGCTGATCATCGCCACGTCGATTCCGCTGTCGGTGCTCGGCTCGATCGCGACGCTGTGGGCGCTGGGCGAGACTCTCAACATCATGACATTGGGCGGACTGGCGCTCGCCGTCGGCATTCTGGTCGACGAGGCGACCGTCACGATCGAGAACATCAATTGGCATCTTGAGCAGGGCAAGGAAGTCGAGACCGCCATCCTCGATGGCGCCGCAGCAGATCGTGACGCCGGCCTTCGTCTCGCTGCTGTGCATCTGCATCGTGTTCGTGCCGATGTTCTTCCTGACCGGCGTGCCGCGCTTCCTGTTCGTGCCGCTGGCCGAAGCGGTCATGTCGGCGATGGTCTGGTCGTTCATTCTGTCGCGCACGCTGGTGCCGACGATGGCGAAATACATGCTGCGCCGGCATGCCTCGCCCGCCGACGCGCACGGCGCGGACGCGCCGCCGCCGCCCTCGCGCAATCCTTTGGTGCTCCTGCAGCGCGGGTTCGCGCGGCGCTTCGAGCGATTCCGCTTCGTCTATCGCGAGCTGCTGATGATGGCGCTGCGTCATCGCGCCGTCTTCGTGACCTGCTTTCTCGCCTTCGTGATCGGCACGTTCGCGCTGGCGCCGTATCTCGGGCGCGACTTTTTCCCGAATGTCGACGGCGGTCAAATCTTGATGCATGTGCGCGCGCATGTCGGCACGCGCGTCGAGGAAAGCGCGCGGCTGTTCGCGACAATCGAGAAGGCCATCCGCCAAGTCGTTCCGCCGCATGAAGTCGCGGACCTGGTCGACAACATCGGTTTCCCGATCAGCAGCATCAACAAGACCTACAACAACACCGGCACGATCGGCACGGAGGACGGCGAAATCCAGATCAAGCTCGCCGAAGATCATCGGCCGACGCGGGAATATCGTTCGCGCGCTGCGCGAGGAGCTTCCCGCCCGCTTCCCGGGCACGACTTTCTCGTTCCTGCCTGCCGACATCATCAGCCAGATCCTGAATTTCGGCGCGCCGGCGCCGATCGAGGTGCAAATTCGCGGCCCGCATCTCGACGAGAATTTCGCCTACGCCGAGAAGCTGCTGCGCCGGCTGCGCCACGTCCCGGGCCTGGTCGATGCGCGCATTCAGCAATCGCTCAACGCGCCGACCTTTGACGTCAACGTCGATCGGACGCGCGCACAATATGTCGGCATCACCGAACGCGACGTGACCAACAGCATGGTGGTCAATCTCGCCGGATCGGGCCAGGTGCAGCCGACCTACTGGCTCAATCCCGCCAACGGCGTGAACTACTCGATCGTCCTGCAGACGCCGGAATATCAGGTCGATTCGCTCAACGCGCTGCAAAATCTGCCGATCACCGCGCCCGGCGCGCCGCCGCAAACGCTCGGCGCCATTGCCGACATCAAGCGGGTGGCGACGCCAGCCGTCTATTCGCAATACAACATTCAGCCCGTGGTCCAGATTTACGCCACCACCCAGGATCGCGATCTCGGCGCGGTTGCGGCCGATGTGCAGAAGGTCGTACAGGAAACCGCCGAGGAATTGCCGAAGACCGCGCGCGTGGTCATGCTCGGTCAGGTCAAGACCATGAACGACTCGTTCTCCGGACTGTTGTTCGGTCTGCTCGGCGCCATCGTGCTCATCTATCTGCTGATCGTGGTCAACTTCCAGTCCTGGGCCGATCCGTTCGTGATCATCACCGCGCTGCCCGCCGCCCTTGCCGGCATCGTGTGGATGCTCTTCGCCACGCACACGACGCTGTCGGTCCCCGCGCTCACCGGCGCCATCATGTGCATGGGCGTCGCCACCGCCAACAGCGTGCTCGTCATCAGCTTCGCCAAGGAGAAGCTGGAAGAGCACGGCGATGCCGTCGCCGCGGCGGTCGAAGCAGGATTTGTCCGCTTGCGGCCGGTGCTGATGACGGCGCTCGCCATGATCATCGGCATGCTGCCGATGGCCCTTGGCCTGGGCGAAGGCGGCGAGCAGAATGCGCCGCTCGGCCGCGCCGTGGTCGGCGGTCTTTGTTTCGCGACGGTCGCGACGCTGATGTTCGTACCGGTTGTGTTCAGCATCATCCACCAGCGCCGCGGGTCGGTCGGCGCCCGCGCGATCGGAGAACCGCATGCCGCCTGATCCCGCTCGATCCGCATTGTCGCGGCGCGGACTTTACATCGCCGGCGATTTCGGCGGCGATCGTCGCCGTCGTGATCGTGGTGGTCGGCATCACGACCCGCAAGGTGGCCGACGCCAAGCTGCGGGAATGGACCGAGGACCAGGCGGTGCCGGTCGTCGCCGTCGCGCCGCCCGACAGCCGCAGCAAGACTTCGACCTTCTCGCTGCCGGGACGGCTCGAGGCCTACACCCAGGCGCAGATGTATGCGCGCGTCAGCGGCTACGTGAAGAGCTGGAACGCCGACATCGGCACGCCGGTCAAGGCCGGCCAGCTCCTCGCCGAGATCGATGCGCCCGACCTCGATCAGCAGATCATGCAGGCCGAGGCCGCTCTCGCCAGCGCCAAGGCCAACTCCGTGCTGTCGGACATGACGCTCAAGCGCGGTCAGTCATTGATCACGACCTTAGCCATCTCGCAGCAGGACCTCGATCAGCGGGCGGCCGATGCCTCCAACAAGCAAGGCCTGGTCCGTGCGGCGCAGGCCAATCTCGACCGGCTGCGCGTCCTTGAGCAATACAAGCGGATCATCGCGCCGTTCGACGGACTGGTCACCGCGCGCACCACCGACGTCGGCGCGCTGATCAATGCCGGCTCCGGCGGCGGACCGCCGATGTTCGTGGTCTCGGAAACGAGCAAGTTGCGCGTCTACGTGAACGTGCCGCAAAACTACGTGCCGAGTATCCCGGTCGGCACCAAGGCGCAGATCTCGGTACCGGAATATCCGGGCCGGACGTTCCCGGCGACAGTCGCGGCCTCCGCACAATCCGTCGACGTCGCATCCGGCACGACGCGCATGCAGCTTGTCGTCGACAATGCCCGCGGCGAGCTGATGACCGGCGACTTCACCAATGTGAGCTTCGACCTGCCGCATCCCGAGATCGCCATCAACGTGCCGGCGAGCGCGCTCATCTTCAACCAGCGCGGCTTGCAGGTCGCGATCGTGGACAATGACGGTCGCATCGCCCTCAAGCAGGTCACGATCTCGCGCGATCTCGGAAACGAGGTCGAACTCGCGTCCGGCATCTCGGCCGACGATCGCGTGGTGACCAACCCGCCCGACGGCATCACCGCCGGGGACAAGGTGCGCATTGCCGGAGCGCCCGGCGTCCCCGGGGAACCCGAATCCGCATCGGCGAAGTGAACTTCGGATGGCCGAGCGCGGACGACGACGGACGAGAATAGAATCTGTTGTCGGTAATCCGCCGCCTCTGTCGACTGTGCGCTGCTAACCCAGCGCCTTCAACCCCTTCGCATATCGCTTGAAGTTCCGGACGTAGATATCGGCGACGCCGGCGATCTGCTTCCTCGCCATATCATCGAGCGTGCGCACGACGCGCGCCGGCGCCCCGACGATCAGCGAGCCCTCGGGAAAGCTCTTGCCCTCGGTGACGATGGCGCCGGCGCCGACGAGGCAGTTGGCGCCGATCCGCGCGCCATTGAGCACGATGGCGCCCATGCCGATGAGCGCGCCGGCGGCGATGGTGCAACCGTGCAGGATCACATTGTGGCCGATCACGCAATCCGAGCCGATCGTCAGCGGGAAGCCGGGATCGGTGTGCAAGGTCGCGTTATCCTGGACCTGCGAACGCTCGCCGAGCTCGATCCATTCGTTGTCGCCGCGCAGCACCGCGCCGAACCAGACGCTGCAATCGGTCTTGAGCCGCACCCTGCCGATAACCGTCGCGCTCGGCGCAATCCAGTAACGGCCCTCCTCCGGCAGCTCCGGCTTTTGACCGTCGAGTTCATAGATCATGGAACGTAAGCTCTTCTGAATCGTCAATCCGCGCGCGCCGCAAGACCGCGAGCCCGCAATGACTATCAGACGCTGAGCAGGGCTTGAAGCGCCATGACCACGACGGTGCCGGACATCAAGCTCCACAGCCCGGCGATCACGGTCGCCACCATGACGAACTCGGCGCGGCGGCGCTCGATGCGGCGGCCGCGCAGCGTGTTGCGCATGATGATGAACGGCGCGGAGAACATCAGCAGCGGGATTGCGGCAAAGCGCGACGCAGTCGGCCCGACTTCGAGCAGCCGGAAGCTCGGAAAATGATCGCCGTACAGGCGATAGCCGCTGGCGCACATTCCGGCGAATGCAAAGCCGAAAGCAAGCGCGAACAAGGACTCGATGGCCTCTGGCGCGATCGCCGGCGGCACGGCACCGATCATTCGCAACGCCTCCGATTTTCGAAAAGACATCGCAGAGCGCCGCGCCCGCCGCCACGAAATGCTTAAGAAAGGGTTAACGCCGTGCCGGTCGTCGGCCATGGCATACTCGACGTCGATTCGGCGCGAGCGGCACGGCACGCATGACGGCACACGTGGTTTCCGGCTCCAAATCCCGGCGCAAGGCGGCGGGCGCCGTCATGCTCCCGCTCGCAGCGTTCGCCGGGGTCCTCGCCGCGGTCGGGGCCGTTCTCGCCTACGTGCTGTGGCCGAGTTGGCCGAATGCGCCGGTCGCGCTCGATGCCCCGGCGATGCCGGTCACGGTCGCCGGCGTTCTCTTCGACGTGCCGCCGGCGGCGATCCGCGCGGCGGTGCAGCGGCATCCCGGCGCGCACGAGCGGATCGATTTGATCTTCACCTGGCCCTCGCTCGCGCCGCCGCAACCGGTTGCCGGCACGACCGCTGCGCGGGAGAGCGATGCGTCCGCCGTACCGCCGCCGCCAAGCGTGAACGATCGCCTGTTCGTGACCATCGCCGGCCTCGGCGCCGTGTTGGCGCCGGCCGACCGGCTGCGCACCATCTATCCGCGCTACGTCGAGGCGCAGGCGACCGCCGGCGCGGACGGCCTTGCCATCCTGCCCTTCCGGACCGGCACGCCCTATGAGGGCGAGGATCTGGTTTATCTGGCGGCGCAATCCCGAACAGTTTTTCGCCCGCTGCACGCGCCAGGTGCGCGCGGTGCCCGGCACCTGCATTCATGAGCGCACGGTCGATGCCGCCGAGATGACGCTGCGGTTTTCGCGTGAGTGGCTGCAAGACTGGCGCAGCGTGTCCGCCGGTTTCGACCGGCTCGTGGCGCAGCTGCACCCGCAG
Source organism: uncultured Alphaproteobacteria bacterium (assembly GCA_963695665.1). Lineage (GTDB taxonomy): Bacteria > Pseudomonadota > Alphaproteobacteria > Rhizobiales > Xanthobacteraceae > BOG-931. Next base: position 18,017 of record CAVOHL010000030.1, on the reverse strand, counting down.
AACGCAGGCCCGACGACAGAGGGCCGGTAAACGGAGCGGATGCCTGACGTCCGACTCGTGCGGTATGTCGCCGGCTAGTCCAGATCGGTGCCTAGAATCGCCATCTGGAAATTATACGAGCGCTCGTCGTCCTCGTCGTCGACGAAGATCACGCCGATGAATTCCTCGCCGACATAGACCTCGGCGGAGTCATCCTTCTTCGGCCGCGGCACCACGCGCAGGCGCGGATTGCTGAACAGCTTCTTGAGATAGGCGTCGAGCTTCTTGACTTCCTGTACGTCCACGCGCGTCTCCGTCCCACCGCCTCCGCCATAGCATCCGGCCGCGACGATGGCGACCGGAACGGCGCCCTTTAAGTCAAATCTCCGTCCTGAAACATCTGATCCATGGTGCGCGCCGGCTCCGGGCAACCGGCGCGGCCCACCACCTTCGCCGGCACGCCGGCGACGGTGACGTTGTTCGGCACCGGATGGATCACCACGGAACCTGCCGCGATGCGCGCGCAATGGCCGACCTCGATATTGCCGAGGATCTTGGCGCCGGCGCTGATCATCACGCCGTAGCGGATCTTCGGATGCCGGTCGCCGGCTTCCTTGCCGGTCCCGCCGAGCGTTACGTCGTGCAGCATCGACACGTCATCCTCGATCACCGCGGTTTCGCCGACCACGAGCCCGCTGGCGTGATCGAGGAAGATGCCGCGGCCGATCTTCGCCGCCGGATGAATATCGCATTGAAGCACGGCCGACGCCCGGCTCTGCAGGTAAAGGGCGAAGTCGCGGCGCCCTTTGGTCCATAGCCAGTGCGCCAGCCGATGCGTCTGCACGGCATGAAAGCCCTTGTAGTAGAGCACCGGCTCGATCAATCGGTGGGTCGCCGGATCGCGGTCGACGGTCGCCATGATGTCGGCGCGGAACGCTTCGCCGATCACCGGCTCGTCTTTGAGCGCGTCATTGTAGGCTTGGCGGATCAGCTCGCCTGAGAGCGCGGCGTGGTCGAGCCGCTTGGCCAGCCGGTAGACGATGGCCGCCTCCAATGTCTCGTTGTGGAGGACGGTGGAATAGATGAAGCTGGCGAGCTCCGGCTCGCGCCGCACGATCTCCTCCGCCTCGCGGCGGATACGCATCCAGACCGGATCGACCGTGTCGAGTGCCGGCTTAGCCTGATGCTGTGCCATCGAATGCCTCCCGGGGACGGCGGTTCTATCATAGATGGGAACGGTTTGGGTTGAAAACCAATGGCGCCGAAGCCTCGCCGGCCATGGCCGATCCACCTATCCTTTGCCGGTAGACCGGGGCCAATGGCCACAAAAATGAGCGGTCCGCCGCGTACACTCGTATCATCAAATGCTACGGCCGCCGCTCACGCCTCGATAACCCAATCCTCCACCGCCGCCCATGGGAAGCTCGCTTCCGCGCTCCCGTTAAGTAGTTCTATAGAAACGACCTGCCTATTGTCCCCGCGGGGCGCAACCTTGGAATGAGGCAGGCTGTCATGGGCATTCTTCGTAGTTTCATCAATGACGATGGTGCAGCGACCGCCATTGAATATGGACTTATTGCCGCCGGAATTTCCATCGCGATTATTGCGGTGGTCAACGGGCTGGGCACGCAGCTCAGTTCGACCTTTTCCAGCATCTCCTCGCAGCTGAAGTAGTTGCGGCGGGCGCGCTCGTCGCGTCACGCCTCAATGACGATCTTCGGCGCCGGGCGACTTTCGCCCTGCAAGCCGTCGCGCACGCGGGTGGCGATGGCGCGGAAGCTTTGCGCGCGAGCGCCATCCGGCTCGGTTGCGACGACCGGCTGACCGGCATCGGACTTCTCGCGGATGGCTATGTCGAGCGGGACTTCGCCGAGGAACGGCACGCCAAGCCGCTCCGCTTCGTGCCGCGCACCGCCATGGCCGAAGATGTCCGAGCGCGTGCCGCAATGCGGGCAGATGAAAGTGCTCATGTTCTCGACGATGCCGAGGACCGGCACGTTGACGCGGCGGAACATGGCGATGCCGCGCCGCGCGTCGATCAGCGCGAGGTCCTGCGGCGTCGAGACGATGACGGCGCCCTTGAGCGGCACCTGCTGCGCCATGGTGAGCTGGGCGTCGCCGGTCCCCGGCGGCATGTCGACGACCATGACGTCGAGCGTGCCCCACTCCACTTCGCGCAGCATCTGCGTGAGCGCCGACATGACCATGGGCCCGCGCCAGATCATCGGCGTCTCCTCCTCGACGAGGAAGCCGATCGACATGACCGGCATTTCGTAGCGCACGATCGGTTTGAGCCGCGTGCCGCCCGCGGTCTGCGGCTTCTCGCGGATGGCGAGCAGCTTCGGCATCGACGGGCCGTAAATGTCGGCATCGAGAATGCCGACCTTGAGGCCGAGATCGCGCAACGCGAGCGCGAGATTGACGGCCACCGTCGATTTGCCGACGCCGCCCTTGCCGGACGCGACCGCGATGATCGCGGCGACGCCGGGAATGCCGGCCGGCGAAGGCGCTCCGCCTTCGCGAGGCCGCGCGGCGCCGGCAGGCATCTGCGTTCGGCGTTGGGGAGCGCGGCCGGCCCCGCCGGCAGCGTCCGCGCGCTCCGCGGTCAAGGCAACCATCACCGACGTCACGCCCGCTAGCGCGCGCACGGCTGTCTCGGCGCGCGCGCGCGCGCTCTTCCCATTGCTTGACCGCGTCCGCATCGACGGTGATGGAAAAGAACACCTTGCCCTCGGCGGCGACGATCTCCGAGAGCTTTCCGGTTGCCGGCAGCGGCGTACCGTCGGGACCCAAGACCCCGGCGAGCGCCTTGAGAACGTCGTCCTTCATCGGCGCCATGCAACAACACTCCAGTCCGCGGCCAGAGGCGCGGCATCGGGTCTACATAGGCCCCTCGCCGGCGCGGTCAACGCCCATCGCGGTTGACATCATTTCCCGACAATGCAGGCTCTCGGCATGCTCGCCTACGTCTTTTGGCACCGGCCCTTCGCTCATGCCGATCGCAAGCTTTACGAAGCGGCACTGGTTCGCTTCCAGGGCGATCTGCCCCGCCGCAAACCGCCCGGATTCATCGCCGCCGGATCGTTCCGCATCGAGCCGGTCCCCTGGCTGGGCGATCTGCCCGGCTACGAGGACTGGTATCTCATGGAAGGCTCATGGGCGATGGACCCGCTCAACGCCTTTGCGATCACCGGCGCCATGCAGGCGCCGCACGACGACGTCGCCGCGCTGATGGAGGAAGGGCATGGCGGGCTCTACGCCCATGCCGGCGGAGAACCCTTGATGGCGGGGCAATCCACGGTCTATTGGCTCACGCGCCCGCGCGGGATTCGAATGGCAGGCTGCGCTTGATCCGGTTCGCGCCAGACATCCGCGCGTCAATGTTTGGCGCCGGCAGATGGTCCTCGGACCCGCCGCCGAATTTGCCATCGAGGCTCCGGACGATGCCAAGATCGACGTGCCGTCGGGATGGCAAGCGTTGCCGGTGAAGCGCGTGAAGGTGGCGTAGCGATCATTCGCGGATTTCGCGGCCGCTCAATCCGGTTACCGAAACGGAGAAAACAATGGCGAAGGTAGCGTTTGTCGGTCTCGGCGTGATGGGCTATCCGATGGCGGGGCATCTCAAGGCCAAGGGCGGCCACGAGGTCACCGTCTACAACCGCACCGCCGCCAAGGCGGCGAAATGGGTTTCGCAGCACGGCGGCAAGAGCGCGCCGACGCCGCGCGAAGCGGCGCAGAGCCAAGACTTCGTCATGGCCTGCGTCGGCAACGACAACGATCTGCGCGAGGTGATGCTGGGGCGTGACGGCGTATTTGCCGGCGTGGGCAAAGGCGCCATCGTCGTCGATCACACCACCGCTTCGGCCGAGATCGCGCGCGAATTGCACGCCGAAGCAAAGAAGCGCGGCGTCGAATTCATCGACGCGCCGGTCTCCGGCGGCCAGGCCGGCGCCGAGAACGGCGCGCTCACGGTGATGTGCGGCGGCGATCCGGGGCCGTTCGCGCAAGCAGAGAAGGTGATCGCAGCCTATGCGCGCGCGTGCACGCTCCTCGGCGCCTCCGGGAGCGGGCAACTCGCCAAAATGGTGAACCAGATTTGCATCGCCGGCGTCGTTCAGGGGCTCGCCGAAGGCCTGCACTTCGCCCTGAAGGCCGGGCTCGACATCGAAAAGCTCATCGCCACCATCTCCAAGGGCGCGGCGCAGTCCTGGCAGATGGAGAACCGCTACAAGACCATGGTGGCGGGAAAATTCGATTTCGGCTTCGCCGTCGACTGGATGCGCAAGGATCTCGACATTTGCCTGTCGGAAGCGCGCCGGAACGGCGCCCGTCTGCCGGCGACCGCTTTGGTCGATCAGTTCTATGCGCAGGTGCAGGCGATGGGCGGCCGTCGCTGGGACACCTCGAGCCTGATCGCGCTGCTGCAGCGATAAGAACGCGCCGCAGCGCGCTCCCGCTCGCCGAATGAGGATCGTATGACCATCGCCGCCGAGCACCGCGCGAGCAAGGTGCCCGAGGTCACGCTCGTCTTCTGGATCATCAAAATCGCCGCGACGACGCTGGGCGAGACCGGCGGCGACACCGTCACCATGACGCTCGATTGGGGCTACCTTGCCGGGACGGCGATATTTCTCTCGCTGCTGGTGGCGCTCATCCTGATCCAGATCGCGGCGACGTGAATTTCATCCGTTCCTGTACTGGGCGACCATCGTTGCTTCGACGACGGCCGGCACGACCATGGCCGATTTCGCCGATCGGTCATTGGGGATCGGCTACGCCGGCGGTTCGTCGATCTTGTTTGTCTGCCTCATGGGCGTGCTCGGGCTCTGGTATTGGTCGCTCGGCTCGATATCGGTCGCTGCGATCACGACACCGAAAGCCGAAGCCTTCTATTGGGCGGCGATCACAGCTGTCGCAGACACTGGGAACGGCGCTCGGGGACTGGACGGCGGACGACACCGGCCTCGGATATGAAGGCGGAGCGCTCGTTTTCGCCGCCGGCTTGGCGGCCCTGATTGCGTTCTATTTCCTGACCAATGTGTCGCGGGTTTTCCTGTTCTGGGCGGCCTTCATCCTGTCGCGGCCGCTCGGCGCCACCCTCGGCGATTTTCTCGATAAGCCGGTCAGCGAGGGCGGGCTGGCCCTGAGCCGGCCCATCGCGTCGGCCGTCATCGCGGCCTTTATTGCGGCTTGCATCCTTCTGCTGCCGCAGAAGGCCGGGCAACATCCCAGCCGTTCCTGATGGGCGGCATGGAACTCCATATCGGGCGACGACTTTCAACTGTGCCAAAGGGTTGAAACAGGACGAGGGCCATGCACGAGGTCAAATACAGACTGGCGAACGCGGGACTGCGGCCCCGGAGGACAAGGCTCGAAATGCCCGGCTGGGCCGGCGAGCCCAAACCACGCACCGACGGCTCGCATGAATATGCCTGGCACTGCGCCCCGTTCACCGAAGGAGCCCAGTACGGGATAGAGATCTTCTATCCGTACGAAAACGAGCTTCGCGTGACCAAAAGGGATGGGAATTTCGTCTTTGACGGGGATTTAGGGCCGCCGCCCGACGAGGACCTGGAGTGGCCGCCGTTCCGCAGTTTCGGCAAGGAGTATTACACCTACCAGCTGCTTCTCGATCTGAAGGTCGACAAGCAATGGGCGGTTCGCACTGAGCCTCATCCGCGATTTTACACCGACACCACCGACACCGTTCCCATCGCCGTCCCGGCGCTGCTGCGCACCGAATGGTGGCCGATGATCTCATTCGTCGTGTTCAAGTCGCCGGCCGAAGGGCGAACCCATATCTTTCGGCCGGGCGAGCCAATGCTGCAGATTTTAGTTTTGCCGGTTACGTCGGATTTCACCCTCGTGCCGATGGAGGAGGAAGAGGCCGCCGAGCGCGAGGCGCGCGGGCGGCGAATCCACGCGAGCCGGCCGACGCTCGCCGCAGACACGACCTGGACCTCGGACACGGATACGGTGTTCGACGGTACCTATCGTCACCTTCTGCGCGCGGCCAAGGCGAGGGCGCAGGAGCAATAGCGAAATCCGACCGCGACCGGTTGACCGCGGCCGGCCAGAACCGCGCGCCGAATCCGATCCCTAGTCGTGGTGATGATGGTGATGGTGGTGGTGGTGATGATGGCGACGCCACCGGTGATGATGATGGTGGTGAGTGATAGGCGAGCCGGGTTTCGCCGCTCGCCGGCGCGCCGGTTTGCTCCGCGTTGTCCGTCTTTAGCGCCGCCACCGCGTTCGGAATGGGATCGAGCAGCTCGCGGTAGCTTGCCGCCGGCGCCAGTCCTGCCTCCTGCGTTGGGGTCGCGGCTTGCGCGGAGTTCACCGCGGTCAGGGCGGCCGCCGCCCCGAGCAGACCAGCAATTCTCTTGTCCATGGACACTCCTCCGGATTGGGGAAAGACTTCTGACGCCTTGGCAATACCGCGCGCGCTCTTTGGTTCCAACGCAGCGCAGTTTGGGGGGACCGAGGGGCGGCACGGGCGCCTCGGGCGGCGCACACGATAATCGTCGCAGAGCTACACCTACGGTCCGGCCCTATCTCATTGACAATACAAACCTATCCTTCCCGCTCCAGCGCCGCCACGGTTTGGACGCGCGCGGCCTATCCGGCCCGATGGCGGAAATGCCGGCATTAACCGAGGCGTGCGCGACCGCCTTAAGCCTGGTCTTAAGAAATTTGCGCGACTTTTGCCGCCAACCGTTCGCCACCATCGGGACCCGATGCCCTCAAGGACCAGCGAATCGCGCGAGCACGCGTCGACCGGCGCTGCCTCGCCGGCGAAGCGGCGTCTTGCCGCCCAGCACGTGCGCGAGGCGCGCGACCGGCTCACCTCGACCAGCGGCACGCGCCCGGTCTTCGACTACGAATTGCTGCGCCAGTTCGCGCAGAACCGCCTGTCGGCGTCGCCCCTGATCCTGCTTTTGATCGTCACCATCGGGCTTCTTTCCGGCCTTTGGACCAGAGCCTTGAGCTCGGGAGTGTGGACCGCCGGCGCGCTGATCATCCACCTCGCCATCATCGGCAAATGCCGGCAATTTCTCGATGAACCCGCGAGCACGATCAATCTGCGCTCGGCGCGGATGCAGTTCATCATGCTCGACCTGTTCTTCGGCATGGCGTGGACTTTCATCCTCATCCATCCGATCGGCGCCGACGAGCAGTCGGGCACGTTCATGCTTTTCATCATGCTCCTGGTGGTGGCGATTTCGAGCATGTTGGCCTCGAGCGTGCCGATCGCAGTCTTCGCCCTGACCTTGCCGGTGACCGTCGCCATCGCGCTCGACTTCGCCTTCAAGGGAACGCTGCACGACTACATCCTCGCCATCATGGCCCTGACGGCCGAAGGCTATTTCTCCCTGCTTGCCTACCGTCTCTACTCGCACCACGTTGGCGACGCTTGAAGCGCGCGCGGAGAAGGATGCGCTCATTGGCGAGCTCGAACAGTCGAAGTCGATCTCCGATGAGGCGCGCCGCCGCGCCGAAGCCGCCAATATCGCGAAATCGCGCTTCCTCGCCCAGATGAGCCACGAGCTGCGCACGCCGCTCAACGCCATCCTTGGCTTCTCGGAAGTCATGAAGGGCGAGATTTTCGGGCAACACGCGGTTGCCGCGTACAAGGACTATTCCGGAGACATTCACAGCTCCGGCGTGCACCTCTTGAACCTGATCAACGAAATCCTCGATCTGTCACGCATCGAAGCCGGGCGCTACGAGCTCAACGAGGAGCCGGTTTCGCTCAATCGCGTGGTCGAGGATTGCCACCATCTGCTCAAACTGCGCGCCGGCAATCGCGGCCTCACCATTCACGAGCTGTTCGAGCCGGATATGCCGAAGCTGTGGGCGGACGAACGGGCGGTGCGGCAGATCTGCCTCAATCTCCTGTCCAACGCCATCAAGTTCACGCCGCAGGGCGGCGAGATCTGGCTCAAGGTGGGCTGGACCGCCTCCGGCGGCCAATACATGAGCGTCAAGGATACCGGGCCCGGCATTCCCGAAGAGGAAATCCCGATCGTGCTCGCCTCGTTCGGCCAGGGCTCCAACTCGATCAAATCCGCCGAACAGGGCGCCGGCCTCGGGCTGCCGATCGCCAAGAATCTCATCGACCTGCACGGCGGCACGTTCACGCTCAAATCCAAGCTGCGCATCGGCACCGAGGTGGTGGTCACTTTCCCGCCGGAGCGGATCATGTCGGCGCTGGCGCCGATTGCCGAGCGCGCCCCGCCGATCCAACCGTCATCGGACCTCTCTTCGTCCGCCGACTCTTCGTCCGCCGACCAGAGCAAGAGCCGCGCCAAAAGAGCGCTGTTCGGCGCCGGCTGACCCGTATTGCCTTGCCACGCGCGGCCTCTATGGTGCTGCGCGATTCCCGCCGCTCTCCCATGCCAGCATCTCAACCCGCATCACGACGCGCTGCGCGGACGACGACGTGAAGGGTGACCGAAGTGCGCCAACGTTTGCTGTGGCTTCTGCTGGTCGGCCTGCTCATCGCCGGACTCGTCGTGGTCGCTCGTCACGGCGAAGGCGCGCTCGGACCGCTGTCGACGCAGGACTTCTCCTCGCTCGTCTACAAGATCGCGCTCCTGGTCTTTGTCGGCGGTGCGGCACTGACCCTGTTCCGCGAGCGTTTTACCCACGCGCTCGCCGCGATGTTGCTTTGGGTCGTGCTCGGGCTCCTCCTGGTCATCGGCTACTCCTACCGGTTCGAGTTGCGCGATGTCGCCGACCGGGTGATGGCCGAGCTCGTACCCGGTCACGTGATCGCGCGTGGACGCAATGTCGAGGTCGCGCGCACGAGCACCGGCGACTTTGCCGTGACCGCGCAAGTCAACGGCGCGACAATCGCAATGGTGCTCGACACCGGCGCCACGTCCGTCGTGCTCACCCGCGAGGACGCCAAGGCCGCCGGCCTGCCGCTGGAGATACTTGCCTATACGACCAACATCGACACCGCCAACGGGCGCACGCGCGCGGCGCCGGTGACGCTCGATCGCGTCGCCATCGGCGGCCTGGTCGAACGCTCGATCGAGGCGCTGGTAGCGCAACCAGGCCAGCTCAAGATGAGCCTTCTGGGCATGAGCTTCCTCAACCGGCTGCAGAGCTGGGAGGTGCGCGGCGACCGGCTGCTGCTGCGCGGCTATCCGTGAACGCCGAGCGTTGCGCCGCAACTAGGCGGCGGTTTGCGCCAACGTCCGATCCACACCGGCCACCAGGCGGAGCGCGGCGGACAGGAGTTCCGCGCCGGCGCCCGGCGCGGTCGCGGCACCGGCGAGCTGCCGGCGGAAGGCGCGCGCTCCAGGCACGGCGCGGAACACGCCGTGCAGATGCCGCGTGATCGCATGCAGGCGCGTGCCCCGAGCGAGTTCGCGCTCGATATACGGAACCAGTGCCGCGACGGCCTCCGCCGCCGTAGCGCAAGGCGCAGCCTCGCCGAATAAGAGCGGATCGACCGCGATCAACCGCCACGGCTCCTGGTAGGCGGCCCGACCGATCATCACGCCGTCCACCCGAGCCAGATGCGCAGACGCCTCCTCGACACTGGCAATGCCGCCATTGAGCACGACGGTCAGCCGCGGGTGCGCGGCCTTGAGCCGGTAGACCCGCTCGTGGTCGAGCGGCGGGACTTCACGGTTCTCTTTCGGCGACAATCCTTTGAGCCACGCCTTGCGGGCGTGCACAATGAGCGCGTCGGCACCGGCCTGCTCGACCGCCTGCGCGAAGATTTCCAGCGCCAACTCCGGATCCTGATCGTCGATGCCGATGCGGCATTTCACCGTGACGGGAATGGCTACCGCAGCTTTCATCGCCGCCACGCATCCGCCGACCAGTGCCGGCTCCGCCATCAGGCACGCCCCGAAGCGCCCGTCTTGCACGCGGTCGGAAGGGCATCCGGCATTGAGATTGATCTCATCGAAGCCAAGGTCGGCGCCGATGCGCGCGCAGGCAGCCAGCGCCCGCGGCTCGGACCCGCCAAGCTGGAGCGCCAGCGGGTGCTCGGCCGGATCGAAGCAGAGAAGCCGCGCGCGATCGCCGCGCAGCACCGCGCCGGTGGTGAGCATCTCCGTGTAGAGCAGCGCCCGGCGCGTCAGCAGGCGATGGAAGAACCGGCAATGCCGGTCGGTCCATTCCATCATAGGAGCGACTGAAAATCGGCGGGACCGACTCTGCTGTGATTTTTCTGTGTTTATCAGTCACTTCGTTAATTCCCGTTAGGGCTGATGTCGTACCGTTTTCGGCCGTTTTCTTGGGGCCAGCACCGCGTCATTGACGCTTGTGCTGTGGCCTTCCGCTTCGCTGCTGCCACGCTCTCGCGCGACACGCTCAGCTCAGGACCGTTCACCGTCGGGAGGGCGGCGGCAAGACAAATACCTACACGCACATCGACGATCCCCATCCAGGTTGCCGCGGCAACCGCAAGGTTGCCCAGAACAAACCATGAACAGGCGCATAATTTGGCGCGTCGCCTCCGCCCTCGCCGCCCTGATCGTCGCCAGGTGTTAGATCGCTCGAAAAGGTGTTCGTGCCCCGGGGTCGGCCTTCGCCAACGCCATAGCGAGGTGAGAGGCCATCCTCGAACCTTAACGCCACGTCGCATCGCAGCTTGACAGCGCGCGCCAAGGGCCCTGCTGTCCCCCCGCAGCCTTCCTATAGACCGTTCCGCACTCGCAAATGTACCTAGCAAACAAACACTCAAAGAAAGAAGCCATTTCCAGCGCTCTAGCCAATGCCCATTCCAATCTCGGCATTCATCGGCAACGCCGAGGCTGACCTGGATCACGCATCTCGCGAGATGGTCTTCTACCCGTTTATGAGTACACGCTCTAATTATTTACGCGCCGCGCAAGCGTACATATTGATTTCCATGCCGACAGGCACGTCAACAATCTCCGGACATTTCTAGGCCATCAGAGAACTCCAAGTCGCAGCACGATTGCCGCAGTAAATATCGCAAGGAAAGTAGGGAAAGCCTGCGTCTTCTTCTCTCGTTCAAGCTGGATGAATTAGAGCCTCATTGGCGATGGCCCCCAATGTCTGTACTGGGTCATTAACTGCCGCGCCGCTATGTACGAGGCGCGGCTGCTTTACCCCCAGAAAGCTGCCGCGCCGGGCGTCTTCATCGTCCGCCAAGGACCAGTGCAGACATTCGGTGGCCACACCCATCGGGTGCAGGGCGTTAGAGCCCTCAGATTTGAGGCGCGAGGCTGGAGCTTCTTTCCTTTGGAACGAGCGTAATGACGACGGCACTGCCTACCGCCACCTCGACGACGAACTCGGTACCATTGAGATCCCGTGCCTCATCAAGCACAGGGTCCCAACGGCCTTGTTCGTCAACGGATGCACCGCCCAACGTCACGTTGGTGGTCGCATCGATCCCGGACCGGCGAGCCGCATTACGATCGCTTTGGCAAAGCGTCTATCTGGATTGACTTTGACACGTCCTCCGCGCTGGACGTTCTTGTTTATAAGGCATATGCGCAATGATCCGTCGTCCGCTCGGACAGCGAACGCACTGAGGTTGGGGTGGCTCGGCTCAAGGTTGGCTCGCACTAGTACCCCCTTTGCAACTGCCGCAAACGCTAACATGCCGTAATAGAGCGGCATCGCCCGGTAGCGACCACCTGAAGCGCGTGCAATCGGACTGTAAGCCTTGTCATCCGCGGGGCGGTGATTGTTGACGCCGGCATGAAAGTTGATGCCAGCACCACCAGCCGCCGCCGTCTGGAACATGAGCTCAAGGCCCCAAAGCGCCGCACCAAGCGTGTCGCTTACTCCGGGCTCGCCTTCATTGCTAATCGAGTTTGCCTCAACAAGACGGAAGGGCAGTCGGTAGGTGCGGCTATATTCGGCAAGTTTTTCAAGCAATGACGCCGCTTGTTGGTCTGAGCGCAAGAGCCTCGGAAGGCTCACGTGCCAGGAGCCGGCAGGACCATCCGCATAATAGTGCTGCGTCAGCAGGATGAGACCATCAGGCCTCATGGCGGCAAATCTTCCGACCCATTCGGTGTCAAACACCGTATCGGGACCGGCGAAACGCGCGCTAGGAATTCGTGCACAAATTGCTGCGTGGAACTGCCTCCAGTCCGCAAGAAACGCGTCCACGTCATAACCTTGCGGGCGAGCCTTGTTCCAGCGCCCGAACCCGTCCGGCTCATTGCCGATCTGGAAGGCGAGAAGTCGCGGGCCAATCGCCTGGGCGACGTAGGCGGCCTCATCGGCGGCCGCTTGCGGCGTTCCCCGCGCCAGATTGAGCCCATAGATGAGCCGCCATCCCAGGATGGACAGAGTGGCGGCAAGGCGATCAATGTTCGCGGGCGTTATTTCGAAGTCATCTGCAGCCCGGCTTGCCCTCGGGCCGCCAGACCGTGCGCTCACTCGTGTTGCCGCCAATGCGAATGATGCCGTTATCGCCGAGTGATCGGATGAGCCCAAGGACCGATGCGTTATCCGGCGTGAAATAATCTCCGGATGCAAGAATCGAGAACTCGTAACTAAGCCCAATAAAGTCGGAAGGGATAAGTCGTCCAGCATCGTCGTTGTTAATAGTGAGGCTAACGTCGAGTACAGTCTCTCGGCTGCACCCGGGCTCGACGAGAAGGCCCGAGACGGCGCCAACTATTCCATTTAGGAAACTGCGTCGATCCATGCTGACCGTGTGTTTACTCACACACACCTTAGCGGAACCGCGCCGTTGAAAAAACCGGACCGAGTAGCCTTACCTTGAAAGTGGACCTCCACCTAGTCCACCTAAGAGCCATGCGGCGGCGATGCCAGCAGCGGCTATCAAGCCATATTCGATTGCCGTTGCTCCAGATTGATCTTTGGCGAACCGAACAAGAAGTCTAGACAAAAATTAAACTCCTGCCCAATTTCATTTACCGCGTTCGTTCATACATGCTGGTTCTTGTAAATCCGTATCAGGAAATTCGAAAACTCGACTGAAATGGGTATCGAGCGCTCCAACGTTGTCGTATTCGACACGCAGGGATTGGCTGAAAACAGTGCTTCACGTGGCGAACCCAGGTAGGTTCGAGAAACCTTTTGAAATCAGGGCTGGTGGCCATTTTCAAAAACTGCCGCCGACACGGGCAGCGGGGACTGAACTTAGACATCGATGGTTGGCTCGGCGGGATCGGTCTCGCCCAGTATACCGAGATGTTCCTTGCCAATGACATCGACGACGAGCTGCTAGGCGGCTCACCGACTGATCGTTTCTCGTTTGAATAGATTGATGAACGTGTTGGAAACGAAGACTTTTTGCCGTCAAAAAACAATCATCGACGCTGCGATAGGTCGCGCGGGCGCTCAGCTTAGCGCGCACCCGGCGCGACTGTGATCGCGGAAAGCGTCCGGGCGACCCGGAAGCCAAGGCCGACGAGCCGGAAATCGGCGGTGAACCCGCGGCGGCGCGCGGAGCGGAGTTCGTCTGGAGGAGAGACCCAGGAACCGCCACGGACGACATGGTTGCTGCAATCGGCGCCAGTGATCCACGCCGAGCCATCCGCCGGCGCGCCATTGTAATTCTTGTGGCCGCAATCTTCAGTCCACTCCCAGACATTGCCCACCATGTCGAAAAGACCAAACTGGTTCGGAGCGAAGGAGCCGACCGGCGCCGTTTGAGTGCTGTCCCATTTGCTGCCGCAACCGTCGCAGTTGGCATTGTTCTTGCCAATGTCGTCCGCCCAGGGATACGCCGTCGTCGTTCCGGCGCGCGCCGCATACTCGTATTCAGATTCCGACAGCAGCCGATAGGTCTTGCCCGTGACTTCGGAGAGCCAAGCTACGTATTGCTGTGCGTCCTCCCAGCTAACGTTAATCGCCGGCCGCTGCTCGCGTCCCCAGCCTTGATCAGTCGGCTTGTAACCATTGCAGCCGCCGGCGCTGACGCACGCATCCCAGTCGGCAAATGTCAGTTCATATTTCGACACCGCAAAGGGCTTGGAAAACGTGACCGGCTGCTGCGGTATTTCGGTGGCGTACCCCGGTGCCTGGCTTTCAGTCGCCGGCGCTCCCATCGTGAACGACCCTGCCGGGACAACAATCATCTGCGGGCAATCCTGCGCGCACTCCTTGAACGAATTTCCGGGCCTAAGCGCCCGCTCCTGCGCAGCAGTCAGCACATGCGGCCGAACCTGCGAGATCGCGATGGGGCGCGTAACAGTCCACCAGCGCCATTGCTCCCAGATGTACGCTTGTTTGATCCAGCCAACGAGGCCAAGAATGATTGCGACCAACAGAACGTACATGCCGCCCAGCAACAGCCGCTTCCCGCGTCTCGCGTCGGCCTCGGCCATGCGACAGGCGGCGATGTATTCGCGATCCGTGGGCTCCAGGTTGGCGGCGAGGTTGGGCCGCGCCGAAAGCCGCTCCGCGGCGGCCAGCCGATCTGTCGCGTGCGCCAGCCAGGCGCGAGCGCGGTTGTTCGCCGCCCAGTCCCGGCTTGCACGCTTGACGCCCTCCAGCACGGCAAGCAGTGCAGCGTCTTCAGTGAGCCATCCGTCCAGCAAGCCCCATTGCCGCAGCAGCGCCTCATGCGCTGGCTCGACGGTGGCTTCGCCGGTGTCCTTGTTGACATCGGTCGCGAGCAGGCGCTGCTCGACAAGGTGCTGGATCAGCGGTCGTGCCTCGGCGGGAATCTCCGACAGCCGGGCGACGCGGCGGCGCGGCGCGCCGGTGTCGGGGTCGATGCCCGCCAGCCAAGGAATGAGCCCACGGCGCAGCAGCGCCAGCCGCGCGGCGCGGTCGCGCGGAATGGCCGGATCGGCATCGGCCGCCTGCAGCGCGCGCTCAACCGCTGCCGCGATCGAGCCTTTCACCCGTCCGAGGGCGTTGTAATTCGCGAGCTTGAGGCTGCCGCCGGAATGATACTCGCCGTAGAGCCGCTCCAGCGTAAAAGCGAGCAGCGGCAGCGCATCCTTGGCGCCGCCCGCGTCGATGTCGGTGAGTAGTGCAGCAATCAAGCCGTCGTCGATCTTGAGCGCGCGTGCCGTCCCCTGCAGCCGCTGCGCGGGTCCCTTGATCACCTCCGCATAAGAGCCCCTCGGCATCGGCGGCAGACTGAGCGTGTCCTGACGCACGCCTTCCAGTTCGGGGGCGAGTTGCAGCCTCTCGTAGTTGTCGGAGCGGATCGTAAAAGCAGCAATGATGGCGGGCGCGTCTTCGATGAGCAGCCCATGCAGCAAGGCGAGAAACAGCTGCGCTTCGTCCTGCGCCTCGGCGAGGAACAACTCCTCCCCCTGGTCGATCGAGAGGACCAGGGTCGGCAGCTTAGGATTGGCGCCACCATTCGCGGCCATCGGCGTCGCCTTCTCGGCGAGCGCTTGCAGCAGCGGCTTGAGCTTGATGGCGCCGGCCTGGATCACCGCGCGCAGGTCGGCGCGCGCGATCGGTATTCCGCCCGCCGCAAACGCCGCTTCGAGCGCGGAGAGCAGCCCCGTTTCGCCGTTGATCGCCGCCCGCTCTGGCCGGATCACCGGCAACGGCAGAAAATTGCGGTCGTCGCGCTTAAGCCGCGGAAACAGGCCGGCGCGCAGGAACGACGATTTTCCCGCGCCGGAGGCGCCGAGGATGACGAGGAGCCGCGGTGGGGTGGTTGCGCGCAAGCCGCGCAATTCGTCGAGCGCCTCAACGATCGGCGCGTCGCGGCCGAAGAAGATACCGGCGTCCTCGGCTTCAAGCGGGCGCAGGCCGCGGTAGGGCGGCCGGTTCGCGTCGCTCGGGGGCGGCCAAGCGAAGTACTCGGGATCGAGACCGGCTTCTTCCAATCCATGTTTGAGCCGCTGCAGCCCTTCGGCCGAGAAGGCGACATGCGCCTCTTCATGCGTGACCGGGAGCACCGCGCGCAGCATGACATGATCGCGACCGGCTGCGAGTCGCACGATTTGCCAGGTCCCGGCCAGTTCCTCCGGCAGCTTGTCGAGAGGCAAATCCTCGATCAGCACGGCGAACAGCTGCTTGTTCAGGCCGTTTGCCAGATGAAATTCCTTCAGACACCAACCTGAACCGAGCCATGCTTTCGAGACGAGGAACAGGACCGCCTCGCAACGGTTCGCAGCCTCGTGGAGTGCGCGCTCCCACCGTTCGCCTGCTGCAATTCCTCGGTTAGGGTCGAGGTCGAGGAAAATCTCGTCTTTCCAGCCCTCACGCTCCAGCCAGTCGCGTAAGGCGACCGCCTCGGCATTGTTTGCGCTCGAATGGCTCAAAAAAATGCGTGACATGCCAACCGCCGCGAAGGAACGCTGGTCCAAGGCCAACGTAAAGAGGCAGGTGGCGATTGTCACGATGCAGGACGACCAGCAAGCAGACGCTAGCCGCACGCTGCCCGTGCTGCGTTGCACCGATGTCTCGCGGTAAACCGACGTGATGGGTCACGAACAGACATTTCGTGATGTCTGCGTCACGTCCGCTTTAACCCTCGTAAGCAGACATTGATTAGCGGTTCACGCGCGTCCGCTAAGGGCCATTAGACGACATTGGCCATCTACCCGCGCGGCGATGGAATTGGAAACGGCGATACCCTCTACCGGCTTGCTATCAGTGCTCGGAGTCTGCAAAATTCTGCCCCGGCAACGTGATATCGCGGACATTGCGGATGACGGAGGAGCTATTCTTCAAGGGGGAAGCGGCGGCAGAGTATGATCGCGCCTTTGCACACGTCACCAGATACTTCATGCCCTTCCTGTTGCGCGCGGCCGACGTTACACCGGGTATGCGCGTTCTCGACATTGCAACAGGCACGGGCCTCTCCGCCGAGGCGGCCCTCGCCGCTGTTGGTCCGACCGGCCATGTCACGGCCTCTGACCTCTCGCCCGCCATGGTCGACAAGGCGCGCGAACGTCTAAGTAACGCGCCGAATGCTTCGGTCTCGGTCGAGGATGGGCAGGCACTCTCGTTTTTGGATGGGAGTTTCGAGGCGGTATTATGCAATCTCGGGCTGATGTTCTTCCCCGACCCTGTGCGGGGTCTGTCGGAGTTTCGTCGCGTGCTTCGCCCCGGCCGGCGCGCGGCCGTCTCGGTGAATACCGTGGTGGAGCGCTCCTATAATCAGCAGATCAACGTAATCATAGGGCGGTATGTGCCCAGCCTGACCGAGGCTGTCACTCGCACTTTCGCGCTCGGCGAGGCCTCACGGCTACAGTCACTCTTTGCTGAGGCTGGTTTCGTAGACGTCGAGACCCATACTGAGAAGCATACCTTTGTGCTGCCGTCGTTCGATGCCTATTACGGTCCCTTTGAACGCGGCGGCGCTTCCACTGGTCAAGCATTGGCCGCGCTGCCCAACGAAATACGCAGGGCTGTTCGCGAGGAGGTGCGGCGGTACTTCGGCGACAAGGGCGGCCCAATCGAATCGGAGACCGAGTACCGCATTGCCAGTGGCCGGCGCTAGAGGACTTGCCACGGCGCGCTATTAGAGAACAGTCCGGGCAGCGCTCGGCGCCACACCGACGCCACTGTCGCCGCCTGAGTTCGGGCAAGTTGGAGAAGAAACCGACAATGGCGAAAGGCAGTTGAGTTCTCCGGCGCTAGCGTGGACTAGACCTAAACAGCAATATCATTGGGAGTAACGCTATGGATTTACTCAAACACCTGCCGAGCCCGATCTCTCCGAGCTTCAGCGAGGCACTGCGCATCGATACGCAGGCCGGCTGCTGGATCTTCGTCGCCGGGCAGGTCGGCGTGCCAATACCGCCCGACAAAGGCAGCGTCACGTTCGAACAGGAGGTGCGTACGACCTTCGAGCGCATCCGGGATTCGCTCAGCAAACTCGGCGCCGGCATGAACCATGTCGTCAGCATCAAAACATATTTGACCGATCTCGGCCCCTACGCGGTGTTCTCGCGCATCCGCGGAGAGTTCTTTCCGAAAGACCCACCCACCAGCACCGCCGTGCAAGTCGCGGGCCTGTTGCTGAACGCGAAGATCGAGATCGACGCCATCGCCTTCCTGCCCGCAGGTCCCGCCGCATGAAACGTCGTCTCGTCGCAAAACATACCCGGTCTAGCTAAGAAGGACCCAAAGTCCGCCCA
>CAVOHL010000029.1:0-36172 GCA_963695665.1 uncultured Alphaproteobacteria bacterium | reverse complement strand
TTACCGCCTACCTCGGTGGCATAGATACGCACCGCAACAGCGACGTTCGAGGCGTGCTCGGGGCTGTCGCTGAGATGGCAGCGCGGCATCGCGTGGCTGTTGTTGTGGTTTCACATTGGAACAAGAGCGGCGCTGGCTCGGCCGTAAATCGTGTCACGGGCTCCGGCGCTTTCACTGCTGCCGTGCGCGCGGCTTACATGGTCGCCAAAGACCCCGACGATGACGAGCGGCGACTGTTTGTGCCGATGAAAAATAACTTGGCTCGGATTGAAGGTGGTCTCGCCTTCCGGGTTGAGCAACGCATGGTCGGTGAAGGCAACGCCATCCTCGCGTCGTCAATCGTGTGGGATAGCGAACGGGATCACAAGAACGGCCGATGAAATTCTGGCCGCCGCTTGCGAGTTGGGGACGCATCAAACTGCCGTAGATGATAAAGGCCGCCGATTGGCTTCGCGATTTCCTCTGCCGACGGCTTTTCCCCCTCCAGGGAAGTCCGGTCGGAAGCGGATGCGGCTGGCTACTCATGGGCGACGATCAGGCGGGCGAAGAAGCCGGCGGGCGTCGTCGCCTACCGGGAGGGCGGAACGGCCGACAAGGGCCGCTGGATATGGCGGCTAGCCGGCATGGACGGGGTAACGGCGCTGATCAGTCGGAATCCCTAAGAGGCTCACAAAATGCCTAACGGGCTCAAGAAAGAAACGTGAGCCCCTTAGGGAAGTTTGAGCCCCTTAGCCGGTGTGCGCGCCTCGAATTGAACACGCCATGCGATATGAGAAAAGATCATGGGAAATATTCACCTATGAGCGAACCGTTAGCATCGGCGGCGAAGCCGCTTTCACCTGCCGCGCAGCGCATGCGGCTTCTACGTCAACGTCGCGCAGATGGTTTGCGATGCATCAAGTTTGAGATCTACAGCAGCCAGGTAGATGCACTTATCACGCGGCGGCTTTTGTCTCTCGACAAGCGAAACGACTCCGAGGCAAATCGCTAAGGCGTTATACACGATAGTTGATCGTGTATTGCCGCCGCCTTTGTAACGCGTAACCACCCACTTTGTAACGCGTCACTACTCAATTGAGAGCAATATTCAGATGCCGTTTCAAAAAGGACAAAGTGGAAATCCAGGCGGGCGTCCGTCGATGCCACCGGAAGTGCGCGAGCTGTCGCGTTCGCACACCAAAGAGGCAATTGAACGGCTTGCTTTTTGGATGAAATCAGACAACCCCACCGCATCGGTGGCCGCAGCCAATGCTTTGCTTGATCGCGGCTACGGCAAGCCTGCCCAAGTGGTCAACCTATCAATCGAGGATATATCCCGCCGGCTGGCCGAATTGAGTGATAGCGATCTGGTCGCGCTCAAGGAGACGCTTCAACAACGTCTTTTTGAGATGAGAGAGCATCCCAATGGCCAGCGACACTGACAACATCGCAGAGGCCCTAGCGATTATTTCGCAGATTGAAAGCGCTCGAGCCTCGGAGAGCTTGGAGGATTTGACTGACGCCGAGCTGCTACAGCGCATAGCAGAGTTCTACAGCGATGACGAAAACGAGCGCCGCCTTGTCCTCTATGCGCTCGCCGTACAGGGAAATCCGGCACCGACGCCCGAGCGCATTGAACGCGCGTGCCGCGAGCTGGAAAGCCTCGGCATTGACGGTTTCGACTTGGATAGCCTCTTGGCGATGTACGTGAGCCCTGCTTATCACGAGTTTGAACGGGCGTGCGCTGAATGCGACGCCCTTAGCGAGCGGCATTTCGAGGGGCCAGATGCCGACTGGGAGGCTTTTGAGCGCGCTTGCGAGCGTGTCCGTGACCTGGCGATCGCAGCCGGCTCGATAGCCGCGCGAAGGGCCGCACCGGTCATCGGCCGCCACGTCGAGACGAGGGCTGATGTTGAAACTGGATTGCCCGCACCTCCGCCCGAAGCACAGCGACGACGAGAGCTTGTGGTCGGTGACTTCATGCCGCGTCGTCCCGCCCAGATCACTCAAGCCGATGTCGCTCGCGTCATTCGTGCGGCGAAGCAGGCTGGTGCGACTGAGGTGGTGGTACAGATCGGCGAGTTGCTCAGTGCTGGTTAGGCTGGCGCCGTCCACAGACCCTGAGAAGGGCGTTGCGCAGGAAGCGGATATCGTACTGTGATGCACGATATGCCGCGCCCGCGTCCGCCTCACCTGCACCGGAAAGTAACCCGCCACGGCAGGGCGGTCTGGTACGTCCGCATCCAGGGCAGGCGCACGCGGTTGCGCGCAGAGTACGGGACGGCGGAATTTGATGCCGAATATCAGGCCGCATTGTGTAGCTCACCGCGACGTGAAAATGGGCCGGTGCAAGGCACTCTGGCTTGGCTAATTGCCCGCTACCGGGAAACCTCCTTCTGGAGCGATCTCTCACTGGCGACACGACGACAACGCGAAAATATCTTTCGGCAGGTGCTAGCCTCGGCAGGCAGCCATCCGCATCAAGATCACCGCGACGACTATTATGGCCGGCCGTGATCGTCGCGCGGCTACACCGTGCGCAAGCGCGTCATTTCCTCGATGCCATGCGCGGCCTGTTCCGTTGGGCGGTCAAGGCGAAGCTCGTCAGGACTGATCCGACCGCCGGCGTTGATGATCCGCGGCGCGCCAAGAGCGACGGCTTCCCCCCATGGACGCGAGGACGATGTTGCCGCCTATGAGCGCACGCTGGCCGCTTGGAACGCGGGAGCGCGTATGGCTCGACGTGTTGACTCTACACCGGCCTGCGACGCGGCGACGCAGTCCGGCTCGGTCGCCAACATATTCGCGACGGTGTTGCGACACTGAAAACCGAAAAGACCGGTACGTGGGTGACACTGCCGATCATTCCGGCACTCGCGAAGACACTTCGCCGCCGGTCCCTGCGGCGATCTCACGTTCATTTGTGGAGAGAGTGGCAAGCCACTCACCAAAGAGTCGTTCGGCAACCTGTTCCGCGACGCGTGCCGTGCGGCCGGTGTTCCAGGATCAGCGCACGGCGTGCGCAAGATCGCAGCAACACGCGCGGCCAACGCCGGCGCGACCGTCGCGCAGCTCGAAGCGATCTTCGGATGGTCTGGTGGCAGGATGGCTTCGCTCTACACGAAGCGCAGCAGACCGACGCGCGCTTGTCACTCGAAGCGATGCACAAGCTCGGCGGAACACTCAGTGAACATTCTATTCCCTCACCTAAAGGGGGAAGGTGCGGGCGCTAGTGCGAAAGAATTAAAGAAATCAAGGCGAATTTTTTGGGTGGTGGGGGAGGTAGGACTTCGAACCTACGAAGGCGTAAGCCAGCGGATTTACAGTCCGCCCCCTTTGCCGCTCGGGACACTCCCCCAGACGGAACCGCCGACGAGCACGGCCCGCCCGCGAGCGCTATATGGTCGGCCGCCAAAAGCCAGTCAATCGAAAATGGGCTCCAACCCCGCACGCCAGCTCGATGCGCGCAGGCTGCGCGGCCGGCAGCGATGACCGCGAACCGGCGCGGCGCGGTGAATAAAACGTGTAAGAAGTGTCTGCAATTCAATGCTTAATCGCGCCCTGCAGAGCGGCGAATAAACCTTATTTTTAGCGTGTTATTTAAACTGATCTTAGACCCTCACCGATAGTGTGCCCCCACGACGGGAGACAGGGCCCGTCGCGACAAAAAATAGTACTTGGGAAAGGCGTCACTCATGAAAGCCGTCGCTAAGACGGTCGAGCCCGCCGAGCGCGAGGCGCGTTTCGACCATATTCGGCCGCACTATCTGGAGGCGCTGACCTTGGTCGAGCGTCTGCACCGGCGTCTGCTCGACGTCATCAAGGACGAATTCGACCGCCGCGGGCGCGCCGACATCAATTCGGTGCAGGCGTTGCTCCTGTACAATATCGGCGACAAGGAGCTGACTGCCGGCGAGCTGCGCACGCGCGGCTATTATCTCGGCTCCAACGTCTCCTACAATCTCAAGAAGCTGGTCGAGATGGGCTTCCTCGACCATCAGCGCTCGCGGGTCGACCGGCGCTCGGTGCGCATCAAGCTCACCGACAAGGGCCGCGAAGTCCGCGACGTCGTCGATACGCTCTACCAGAAGCACGTGCGCACCGTGGAGCAGGTCGGCGGCATCAATGCCGACGAGTTCGGCGTGCTCAACAAGGCGCTGCACCGGCTCGAGCGTTTCTGGACCGATCAAATCCTCTACCGGCTCTGATAGGGAGCAGGTCCTCGCGCCAGAGTTTCCGTCGTACTGGCGTACCTTGCCCCGGCGTAAATGCCGGGGCTTTTTTGGATGACGGATGACCTGAGGACGGACGAAGGCGGGCGAGCTTGCCCTTCTTCTTCCGTCCTTTCGTCGTGTGCCCTGTCCTCTGACCCCCCATTTGTGCTAATTCCGGCGCGGCAAATTTCGGCCTTCATGCTGTGTTGGGTAACGCTCCATGAGCGAACCGCGTGATCGAGACGGCGCACGCCCGGATCGCCGCGTCTTTCTGACCGCCTTGGCCACGCTCGCCGCGGCGGGAGCGGCGGTCCGGCCCGCGGCGGCCGAGGATGCCGCGCTCGATGCGCTGATGGGCGACACCGAACGAGGCCAGTTCGGCCAGTCTTTCGATCAGGGCTCGCGCACCATCCATATGCCGAAGGCGTCGGCGCCGACGCTCTCGCCCGCTACCTTGCAGACGACCGAGAAGGCCATCGAGACCTATGACGCGATCCTTAGCCGCGGCGGCTGGGCGGTGGTGCCCAAGGTCGATCAATTGCGGCTCGGCGACCGCCATCCGAGCGTGGCCAGTTTGCGTTCGCGGTTGTCCGCCTCGGGCGATCTCGACGGCAGCGCCGTCGGCAACGACATCTACGATTCCTATGTCGAGGCGGCAGTGCGGCGGTTCCAGGCGCGCCACGGCCTCACCGTCGACGGCATCCTGCGCGCGGCCACTCTGCTCGCGATGAACGTGCCGGCGGCAACGCGGCGCGACCAGCTCAAGGTCAACATCGAACGGCTCAAGACGCTGACCACCAATCTCGGGCCGCGCTACGTGGTCTGCAACATCCCGGCGGCGCGCATCGAGGCGATCGAGAACGACGTCGCGGTATCGCGGCACACCGCCGTGGTCGGCAAGCCCGATCGCGCCTCGCCCGACATCAACAGCAAGATCGTCGAAATCAACTTCAACCCGTACTGGACCGTGCCGCCCTCGATCGTGCGCAAGGATTTGATCCCGAAAATGCAGGATCAGCCCGACTACCTGTCCTCGAACCACATCCGCATCTTCGACGCCAAGCACGTCGAGCTGCAGCCCTCGCAGATCAACTGGTACTCGGAGGACGCGACCCATTATTCCTTCAAGCAGGACCCCGGCGATTTCAACTCGCTCGGCGCGATCCGCATCAACTTCCCGAGCGCCTATGGCGTCTACATGCACGACACGCCGCTGAAAAATCTATTCGGCGACGACTTTCGGTTTCATTCCTCGGGCTGCGTGCGCGTGCAGAATGTGCGCGAGTTGGTCTATTGGCTGCTCGCCGAGACCAAAGGCTGGTCGCGCGAGGAGATCGACCGGGTGATCAAGTCCGGCGACCACAAGGACGCCAGACTGACCAAGCCGGTGCCGCTGCATTGGGTCTATGTCACCGCCTGGTCGGCGTCCGACGGCGTCGTGCAATTCCGCGAAGATATTTACAGCCGCGACGGTCTCGGCGGGCCGGCAATTCCTCCGACGACCAAGCTTTAGCTGTAGCCCGGATTAAGCGAAGCGAAAATCCGGGAAGGTTCAACCGCCGCGAAGCGCCGAGCCCGGATTTCGCTTACGCTCGATCCAGGCTACACTTCGCTCACCAATAAATTTGGCGCGGGAGGGTAGCGTGGGTGATCAGGTGAAATTCGTCCTCGACGAAACGCAAATTCCGAAAACTTGGTACAATCTCGCGGCCGATCTGCCGAAGCCGCTGCCGCCGGTCT
This sequence comes from uncultured Alphaproteobacteria bacterium, assembly GCA_963695665.1. Classification (GTDB taxonomy): domain Bacteria; phylum Pseudomonadota; class Alphaproteobacteria; order Rhizobiales; family Xanthobacteraceae; genus BOG-931. Next base: position 30,239 of record CAVOHL010000029.1, on the reverse strand, counting down.
TGCATCCCGGCACCAAGCAGCCGGTCGGCCCGGGCGACCTTGAGCCGCTGTTTCCGATGGCGCTCATCCTCCAGGAGGTGTCGGCCGAGCGCACCATCGATATCCCCGAGCCGATCCGCGACGTTTACCGCATGTGGCGGCCGTCGCCGCTGATGCGCGCGCGCCGCCTCGAGCAGGCGCTGGGGACGCCGGCAAAGATCTATTACAAATACGAAGGCGTCTCGCCGGCGGGCTCGCACAAGCCGAACACCGCCGTGCCGCAGGCCTGGTACAACAAAGAGCAGGGCATCAAGCGGCTCTCGACCGAGACCGGCGCCGGGCAGTGGGGCTCCTCGCTCGCTTTTGCCGGCTCGCTGTTCGGCATCGACGTGACCGTGTTCCAGGTTCGCGTGTCATACGACCAGAAGCCGTATCGCCGCGCGCTGATGGAAACCTATGGCGCGCGCTGCATTGCCTCGCCCTCGAACGAGACCGATTCCGGCAAGGCGATCCTTGCCAAGGATCCGAAGAGTCCAGGCTCGCTCGGCATCGCCATTTCCGAGGCCGTGGAAATGGCGGCCAAGGACCCGGCGGTGAAATACTCGCTCGGCTCGGTGCTCAACCACGTGCTGCTGCATCAGACCGTCAACGGGCAGGAAGCGATCAAGCAGTTCGAGATGGCGGGCGACGATCCCGACGTGGTGATCGGCTGCACCGGCGGCGGCTCGAACTTCGCCGGTTTGGCCTTTCCCTTCCTCGGGCTGCAACTACGCGGCGGCCGCAAGCGCCGCTTCATCGCGGTCGAGCCGGCCGCATGCCCGTCGCTGACCCGCGGCAAGTACGCCTACGATTTCGGCGACACCGCGCACCTGACGCCGCTCGTCAAAATGCACACGCTCGGCTCGACGTTCATCCCGCCCGGCTTCCACGCCGGCGGCCTGCGTTATCACGGCATGGCGCCGATGGTGTCGCATATCCACGATCTCGGGCTGATCGAGGCGCGCGCCTATCACCAAAAGACCTGCTTCGACGCCGGCGTGCAGTTCGCGCGCTGCGAGGGCATCGTGCCGGCGCCGGAGGCGACGCACGCGGTGCGCTGCGCCGTCGACGAGGCGTTGCGCTGCAAGAAGGAAGGCAAGGCCGAGGTGATCCTGTTCAACATGTCCGGCCACGGCCATTTCGACATGCAGGCCTATATCAGCCTACTTCGAGGGCAAGCTGGTCGATCAGAACTACGACGAGGGCGAGCTCGCCATGGCGCTCGCCGGCCTGCCCAGCGTCGCTGCCTAGGTCCCTGTCGCCCGGATTGCGCCATGCGCAATCCGGGAACCGCCCGTGGCAATTTCAGGCGCCGGTCCCGGCCTTCGTGCGCCCGCTCAACCGGGCTGCAATTGCCCGCGCTATGACCCACAAATCCCCAAATATAGCGTACGGGGCAGGGGACTTATCCCAAGCCCTTGCGCCAAGGCGCTGGTGTGCTATCGGCTTCGGAAACGGCGTCATTCCGTCCAGGAGCAAGGCATGTCGGTCACGCAAGGCGCAACGATAACAACCGAGGGCTTCTTCTACCGCCGCGCTCGCCGACAGCGATCCCGACATCGCCGAGGCCATCGAGCGCGAACTCGGACGCCAGCGCGACGAAATCGAGCTGATCGCCTCGGAGAATATCGTCAGCCGCGCCGTGCTCGAGGCCAGGGCTCGGTGCTGACCAACAAATATGCCGAAGGCTATCCCGGCAAGCGCTATTACGGCGGCTGCCAGTACGTGGACATTGTCGAGCGGCTGGCGATCGAACGGGTGACACAGATTGTTCGGCTGCGCGTTCGCCAACGTGCAGCCGCATTCCGGCGCTTCGGCGAATGCCGAAGTGTTCATGGCGCTGATGCAGCCGGGCGACACTTTCATGGGGCTCAACCTCGCCGCCGGCGGGCATCTCACCCACGGTTCGCCGGTCAACCTCTCCGGCAAGCTGGTTCAAGGTCGTGCCCTACAGGGTGCGGCGCGACGACCACCGCATCGACATGGAGGAAGTCGAGAAGCTGGCGAACGAGCATCGGCCGAAGCTGATCATCGCCGGCGGCTCGGCCTATCCGCGGCATCATCGATTTCCGCCGCTTCCGCGCCATCGCCGACGAGGTCGGCGCCTACCTTATGGTCGACATGGCGCATTTCGCCGGGCTGGTGGCCGGCGGCGTGCATCCCTCGCCGTTCCCGCACGCCCATGTGGTGACGACGACGACGCACAAGACGCTGCGCGGACCGCGCGGCGGCATCATCCTGAGCAACGACGAAGAGCTGGCGAAAAAGCTCAATTCCGCGGTCTTTCCCGGCATGCAGGGCGGCCCGCTGATGCACGTGATCGCCGCGAAGGCGGTCGCCTTCGGCGAGGCGCTGCAGCCCTCCTTCAGACTTTACGCGAAGAACGTGATCGAGAACGCCAAGGCGCTTGCCGAAACGCTGAAGTCGCGCGGCCTCGATATCGTCTCCGGCGGCACCGACACGCACCTGATGCTGGTCGACCTGCGCCGCAAGCGTCTCACCGGCAAAGTGGCCGAGGCGGCGCTTGGGCGCGCCCACATCACCTGCAACAAGAACGGCATTCCCTTCGATCCGGAAAAGCCGACGATCACCTCGGGCGTCCGGCTCGGCACGCCGGCCGGCACGACGCGCGGTTTCGGCATCGCCGAATTCCGCGAGGTCGGCGACATGATCGCCGAGGTGCTCGATGCGCTCTCGCAAGAAGGGCGCCGAAGCGGATGCGCAGGCCGAGCTGGACGTGCGGGAGAAGGTCAAGCGCCTGGTCGGCCGGTTTCCGATCTACGAGGGGTAGCGACGAATGCGCTGTCCGAGTTGTGCGAGCCTCGACACCCAGGTGAAGGATTCGCGGCCGACGGAAGACTCCTCCGTCATCCGCCGCCGCCGCGTCTGCCTGTCCTGCAATTTCCGTTTCACCACCTTCGAGCGGGTGCAGCTGCGCGAATTGATCGTGATCAAGCGCAACGGCCGGCGCGTGCCGTTCGATCGCGACAAGCTCCTGCGTTCGGTGCAGATCGCCGTGCGCAAACGCCCGGTCGAACCCGAGCGCATCGACCAGATGGTCTCCAAAATCGTGCGCGAGCTGGAAAGCCAGGGGGAAAGTGAGGTTTCGTCGGAGACGATCGGCGAGACGGTGATGGCCTATTTGCGCGACCTCGATGATGTCGCCTATGTGCGCTTCGCCTCGGTCTATCGCAATTTCCGCGAGGCCAAGGATTTCGAGGCGGCGCTTGCCGAACTATCGGGGGAAGAGGCCGCCGAGTGAGCGCGCAACGAAGCGCCGAAGCCGCGAGCGCTGCCGTGAGAGGCCCCCTCGATACCCAGGCGGAAGATCGGCGGTTCATGACGCTCGCGTTGACGCTCGGGCGGCGTGGCCTAGGCCGCACTTGGCCCAACCCCGCCGTCGGCGCGGTGCTCACGAAAAACGGGATCATTGTCGGCCGCGGCTGGACCCAGCCCGGCGGCCGCCCGCATGCCGAGATCGAGGCGCTAGGCCGGGCCGGACATGCCGCGCGCGGCGCCACCCTCTACGTCACGCTCGAGCCTTGCTCGCATCACGGCAAATCGCCGCCCTGTGCCGACGCGGTCATCGCGGCGGGTGTGTCGCGCGTCGTCTCCGCGCTCGAAGACCCGAACCCCGAGGTCGCCGGCGCAGGGCACGCGCGGTTGCGCGCCGCGGGCATCGAGGTCGATATCGGCGTCGGTGCGGAGGAGGCGCGGCGCGATCATGCCGGCCACATCCGGCGCATGCGCGAAAGCCGACCGCATGTGACGCTCAAGCTCGCGATCTCGGCCGACGGCAAAGCCGGCGCGCCGGGCGGCAGCCGGTCGCCATTACCGGCGAGGCGGTGCGCGAGCGGGTCCATCTGCTGCGCGCACAGAGCGACGCGATCATGGTCGGCATCGGTACCGCGCTCGCCGACGACCCGATGCTGACCTGCCGCCTGCCCGGGATGGCTGGATATTCGCCAGTGCGCATCGTGCTCGACAGCGCGCTTCGCCTGCCGCTCGCATCGCGCCTGGTGCGGAGCGCGCGGGAAACGCCGCTGTGGGTGGTCGCCGGGGCAGCGGCGGTGCCACGCGCCGGGGAGGCCTTGCAGGCGCACGGCGTCGAAATCTTTCGCGCGGAAGGGAGCGAGGGCCATCTCGACCTCGCGGACGTGCTCAAATCGATTGCCGCGCGCGGCATCACCCGGCTCATGGTCGAAGGCGGCCCGACCCTTGCTGCCGCCCTCGTCGCCGCGGACCTGGTCGATGCGGTGTACCTGTTCTATTCGTCGAAGCGCGTCGGGCCTGGCGGCATCGATGCGCTCGAGGGACCGCCGCTCACCACCCTGACGCAGTCGCCGCGGCTCAGATGCATTACGAGCGAGCCCGTCGGGGCCGACACGCTCACCGTTCTTGAGCGAAGGTGAGGCCATGTTCACCGGCATCGTCAATGATTTGGGCGAGGTCCTTCAAGTCGCCGAGAAGGCCGAGGGTTTGCGCTGCCTGACCATCAAATGCGGCTACGACCCGGACACGATCGACATCGGCGCCTCCATCGCCTGCTCCGGCATCTGCTTGACGGTCGTGGCGCGCGGGCGAACACGTCAGCGGCGGTTCTTTGCCGTCGATGCCGCCGCGGAAACGCTGCGCGTGACCACCGCCGGGGCCTGGCAACGCGGGACCATGCTCAACCTCGAACGGCCGCTTCGCGTCGGCGACGAGCTCGGCGGCCACATGGTCAGCGGCCATGTCGATGGCGTCGCGGAACTTATCGCGCGCGAGGATTTGCCCGATATGGCGCGGCTCTTTTTGCAGGCTCCGGCCGAGCTTGCGCGGTTCATCGCGCCCAAAGGCTCCGTCGCGCTTGACGGTGTCTCGCTCACCGTCAACGAGGTGAAAGGCGACCGGTTTTCCGTGCTGATCATTCCGCACACGCTCAAGGTCACGACGTTCGGCGAGCTTGGCGTCGGTGCGCGCATGAACCTTGAAGTCGACCTTATGGCGCGCTACGCCGCACGGCTCTTGCAGACGCCGCAATCGAGCGCGTTGCGCTGAGGAGCATCGGAGGCAATCATGCGGGAGCTTTCCGGGCAAGACGGCGTTCGTGACCGGCGGGGCGAGCGGCATCGGGCTCGCGCTCGGCCGGGCGTTTGCCGAGGCGGGCATGAATGTGATGCTCGCCGATGTCGAGATCGAGGCCCTGACGGCCGCGGTCAAGAGCCTGCACAATTTTGGACCGGACGTGCGCGGCACGACCTGTGACGTGACCGATCCCGACAGCGTCGAGCGTGCGGCCGAGGCGTCCTACAAGGCCTTCGGCCATGTCCATGTGGTCTGCAACAATGCCGGCGTCGCCGCCGGCGGCGGCGTCGACGACATTTCGCTCGACGATTGGCGCTGGGTGCTCGAGGTCAATCTGATGGGCGTCCTGCACGGCATCCGCACGTTCCTGCCGCACATCCGCGCCCATGGCGAAGGCGGCCACTTCGTCAACACCGCCTCCATGGCCGGCATGCTCAGCGGGCTCGGGTTCAGTCCGTACGCGGCGAGCAAGTTCGCGGTGGTCACCATGTCGGAGGGGCTGGCGATGCAGCTTAAGCCGCTCGGCATCGGCGTGAGCGTGCTGTGTCCCGGTTGGGTTCGCACGCGCATCAACGCCAGCGGACGCAACCGGCCGGAGCGCTACGGCCCAACCCGGACGCCGGACCCGGATAGCCCGGCGGCCGCGCTTGCGGCTTACATCGACGAAAGTCTGCGGTCCGGGCTCGACCCCGCTGAGGTCGCGGCGCGCGTCCTCACTGCGATCCGCGAGGACGAACTCTACGTGTTCACGCATCCGCAGATGCGCGCCGCGATGGAAGAGCGGTTCGCCGCCATCTCCGCGGCGATGGACAGAGCGGCGGCCCGCTAGCGGACGCGGTTGACGCGGCTTGTTCGCGCTTCCCGCGCTTGCTACGACCGCGCCAATTCGGAGTGGAACGACGATGGCCGGTCCGCGGCAAGGCAAGCGCGAGAAGGGCGACGGCAAGGGAACGCGCATCCTCCTCGTCGAGGCGCGCTTCTACGATGACATCGCGGATGCGCTCCTCGCCGGTGCCATGAAGGCGCTTACCGAGGCGCAAGCCGATGTCGAGCGCATCAGCGTGCCGGGCTCGCTGGAAATTCCCGGCGCCATCGCCATCGCCCTCGACGCGGCGCAAAAGAAGCGCCGCCCCTATGACGGGGTCGTCGCCCTCGGCTGCGTGATCCGCGGCGACACCATCCACTTCGATATCGTCTCGCATCAGTCCGCGCGCGGCTTGATGGACCTCTCGATCGCCCGCAGCCTGCCGGTCGGCAACGGCATCATCACCGTCGATAATAAGGCGCAGGCCCTCGCGCGCGCCCGCGTGGAGGAGCAGGACAAGGGCGGTGACGCGGCGCGGGCTGCGCTTACGCTGGTCGGCCTCAAGCGCCGGCTCGCGGGGCGATGAAGATGGTTCGCGCCGCCGAAAAATCGGGAGCCGAGGAGCCGCGCAAGGCCAACAAGCGCGGCGCCGCCCGCCTTGCCGCCGTGCAGGCGCTCTATCAGATGGACCTCGCCGGTACCGGCGTGAACGAGATCTTTGCCGAGTTCGATAGCCACTGGCTCGGCGGCGAGGTCGAGGGCGCGCAGTATCGGCCGGCGGAAGCGGCCTTCTTCCGCGATGTCGTCGGCGGTGTCGTGCGTGAGCAAAATAGCCTCGATCCGCAGATCGACGCGGCGCTGGCGCACGGCTGGCCGCTCAAGCGCATCGAGGCGCTGCTGCGCGCGGTGCTGCGCGCCGGCGCCTACGAGCTTGCCTTTCGGCGCGACATACCGGCGCGCGTGGTCACCTCGGAATATGTCGACGTGGCCGGTTCCTTCGTCGATCAAGAGGAGACCGGCATGGTCAATGCCGTGCTCGACCAGCTTGCGCGCCAGCTGCGCGCCGCCGAATTCGGCAGCGCATCCGGCTGACCCATCACCCGCAGGCGAAGGGCAGCGCGGTCGGGCTGCGGAAGTTCGACGAGGAATTCCAGGCGACCTTGTCCACCGCGAGGTGATAGTCGGGCACGCGCTCGAGGAAGCGGCGCATGGCCACTTCGGTGACCAGCCGCGCCATCTGGCTGCCCAGGCAGAAATGCTTGCCGGAGCCGAAGCCGAGGTGCCCCTGCGGACGGCGGTCGATGTCAAACTTGTCGGGGTCGGGAAACTTGCGCTCATCGCGATTTCCCGAGCCGAAAGCCAACGCGATCTTGTCGCCGGCGCGCAGCGTCTGTCCGTGCAGAGTTGTCTCGCGCATGACCACGCGCTTGAAGCGTTGCGCCGAGGTATTGAAGCGCAACGACTCCTCGATCGCCGGCGCGACCAGCGCCGGATCGGCAACAAGACGCCGCCGCGCGTCCGGGTAGTCGTGAAGATTGAGAGCGAACACGCTCATGAAGCTCGACAGCAACTCGACGCCGGCCATGACGAAGGTCGCCGTGGTGAGCACGATCTCGCGTTCCGAGAGCCGGTCACCGTCGATCTCGGCTTCGGCGAGATGCGTGATCAGGTCGTCGGTCGGATTGGCCCGCCGCACCGCCACCTCTTCGGTCAGGAAGTCGCTCAGTTCCTGGAATGCGGCGATGTGCTCGGGCGTGCGGCCCTTCGCCTCCTTGTCGGTCGAGATGGCAAGGATCGCCTTGCGCCGGATCTCGGCATGGTCGCGCTCCGGCAGGCCCATGGTGCGGAACAAGAGCCCGACCGTGATCCGGCTGGAGAAATCGTCGATGAACTCGAAGGTACCTTGCGCGGTGATGCGCTCGAGCGCGCGGTCGGCGATTTCCAAGGTCGGCTCGACCAGCCGGTCGAGATTGCGCCTGAGAAACGCCGCCTGGCTCAAGGCGCGCAGCCGGTCGTGGCGCGGCGGGTCGGTCGTTCCGAGCGTCGCGCCGGCGCGGCCCGGAAGCTCGTCGATCATATTGCCCTGGGAGGAGGAGAAGGTCTGCCAGTCGCGCGCGGCCTCGACGATGTCGTCGTAGCGCGACAGGATCCAGAGCCGCGCGCCTTCGCTCCAATAGCAGGGATATTTGTCGCGCAGCGCGGCGTAGTAGGGAAACGGATCCGCATCGATTGCGGGCGAATAGAGGTCGAAAGGCTCCACGGCATTTCCTCGCGGTCGTGGCGCTGCTACACAATTGGCGATCGGTGCGCAATGCAATGCCAAATGCAAGCGACAGAAGGGAATCGGCCGAAGATCGCCTGATCGCGCGCTATTTCCGCCCGCTGGCGACCCATCCCGGCGCGTTCGGCCTCGGCGATGACGCGGCGGCGGTGACGCCGCCGCCGGGATGCGATCTCGTGCTCACGACCGACGGCGTCATCGCCGGCGTCCATTTCTTTGCCGACGATCCGCCCGACACGATCGGCCGCAAGGCGTTGCGGATGAATCTCTCCGACCTCGCCGCCAAAGGCGCGAAGCCGCTCGGTTTCCTGTTGGCGCTCGCCTTGCCGGATGGGTCGGACGAGGCCTGGCTTGCCGGCTTCGCGCGCGGGCTTGGCGAGGACGCGGTCGAGTATGGCTGTCCGCTGCTCGGCGGCGACACCGATCGCACTCCCGGGCCGGCGTCCGTTTCGATTGCGGCGTTCGGCGTCGTGCCGCACGGAAAGATGACGCGGCGCTCGACCGCGGCGGCCGGCGATCATGTGCTCGTGACCGGAACGATCGGCGATGCGGCGCTCGGGCTGAAGCTGCGGCGCGATCGCGGTCTCGCCGGAGCAATGGCGGCTCACGCAGGCGATGAGCGCGCACCTTGCGCAACGCTACCTCTTACCGCAGCCGCGCAGCGCGCTCGCCGAGGCGGTGCTGCACCACGCGACGGCGGCCATAGATGTCTCCGACGGGCTTGCCGGCGATCTCGGCAAGCTCTGTCGCGCTTCTTCTGTGGCGGCCGAGATCGAGGTTGCGCGCGTGCCGTTTTCGGACGCGGTACGCGCGGCGATCGCCGTCGAGCCGGCGCTGGTCGAGACGGTGCTCACGGGCGGTGACGATTATGAAATCGTCGCGACGGTCGCCCCGGAAAAACTCGCCGCGTTCCGGAAGGCGGCTGAGGCGGCCGGTGTCGCGGTCGCCGAGATCGGGCGGGTGGGAGCCGGGGAGGGCGCTCGCTTCGTGCAAGGCGGCAGGACGCTCGCGTTCGCGCGGCCCTCGTTCAGCCATTTCTAGCGAAATATCGGCTGGAGCTGCCGTCCGTCTCCGCGAAAGCGAGGCTTCTACTTCCGCCGCGAGATCGGCTGGTAATCGCGCCGCGGCGAGCCGGTGTAGAGCTGGCGCGGGCGGCCGAGTTTCTGGTGCGGATCCTCGATCATTTCCTTCCACTGCGCGATCCAGCCGACGGTGCGCGCGACCGCAAACAGCACCGTGAACATCGCGGTGGGGAAGCCCATCGCCCGCAGCGTGATGCCGGAGTAGAAGTCGACATTCGGATAGAGCTTCTTCTCGATGAAATATTCGTCGTGGAGCGCGATCCGCTCGAGCTCCATGGCGACGTCGAGCAGCGGATCGTTCGAGGCCGAGCTCGCCCAAGACCTCATGGCAGGTCTTCTGCATGATCTTGGCGCGCGGGTCGTAGTTCTTGTAGACCCGGTGGCCGAAGCCCATCAGGCGGAACGAGTCGTTCGGGTCCTTGGCGCGCTTGACGTATTCGGGAATGCGGTCGACCGTGCCGATCTCGCCCAGCATCTTGAGCGCCGCCTCGTTGGCGCCGCCATGCGCCGGACCCCACAGGCAGGCAATGCCGGCGGCGATGCAGGCGAACGGATTGGCGCCGGTCGAGCCGGCGAGCCGCACCGTCGAGGTCGAGGCGTTCTGCTCGTGATCGGCGTGCAGGATGAAGATCCGGTCCATGGCCCGCGCCAGCACCGGATTGGGCTTGTATTCCTCGCACGGCACCGCGAAGCACATGCGCAGGAAATTCGAGGCGTAGTCGAGATCGTTCTTCGGATACACGAACGGCTGGCCGATCGAATATTTGTAGGCCATCGCGGCGAGCGTCGGCGATTTCGCGATCATGCGGATCGAGGCGATCATCCGCTGGGTCGGATCGGTGATGTCGGTGGAGTCGTGATAGAAGGCCGACAGCGCGCCGACGCAGCCGACCATCACCGCCATCGGATGGGCATCGCGGCGGAAGCCCTGGAAGAACCGGCTCATCTGCTCGTGGACCATCGTGTGATGGACCACGCGATCGTCGAAGTCGCCCTTTTGTGCGGCAGTCGGCAGTTCGCCGTAGAGCAGGAGATAGCAGGTCTCGAGGAAGTCGCCGTGCTCGGCCAGGTCTTCGATCGGATAGCCGCGATAGAGCAGGACGCCCTCGTCCCCGTCGATATAGGTGATCTTGGATTCGCAGCTACCGGTCGAGGTGAAGCCCGGATCGTAGGTGAAGATGCCGGCCTCGGTGTAGAGCTTGCTGACGTCCATCACCGAAGGCCCGATCGTGCCCTCGTAGAGGGGAAACGACCAGTTCTTGTCGCCGAGTGTCAGCTTGCCGGTTTTGATGTTGGCGCCGGTCTTCGCGTCCATGATCGTATCCTCGATTTGTGACAGCCGGACCAGTGCGCCGCACGCGGTCGATCGACCGAAAGACTAAGGGCCGTATCGATTCCGGCTTCGCTGGCGTAGCTCAACGCCATGTGCACTGCAAGAAAATAGGGTGTGAACGGCCGCCGGCGCTACTGCGCACCGGCGAACTTTGCCTGGTCGGCGACCCGGGCCAGGCTCTCGGTCTTGCCGAGCACCGTCAGCACTTCGAAGATGCCGGGCGAGGTCGTGCGGCCGGTCAGCGCCGCCCGCAACGGCTGCGCGACGGCGCCGAGCTTGGCGCTCCTGCGCTCGGCGAACATTCGCACGGCGTGTTCGGTCGCTTCCGTCGTCCACGGCTCGATGTCGGCGAGATCGGCCTCGAGCTCGCGCAGCAGCTCCCGCGCTTGCGGCGTCAGCAAGGCGCTGGCCTTGTCGTCGAGCGGGATCGGGCGGTCCGCGAACAGAAAACGTGCGCCGTCAATGAGATCGAGCAGCGTCTTGGCACGCTCCTTCAGGCTTGGCATGGCCGCCAGCCATTGCTGGCGCAGCTGCGGCGTCATCTTCGCGGCAATGGCGTTGCCGTCCGCGAGATGCGGCAGCAGCTGATCGATCGCGTCGAGCAAGGCGGCATCGGCGGTCTGGCGGATGTAGTGGCCGTTGAGACTTTCCAGCTTGGCGAAATCGAAGCGCGCCGGCGAGCGGCCGATCTGCGGCAGGTCGAAGGCGGCGATCATTTCCTCGGTCGAGAAAATCTCCTGGTCGCCATGGCTCCAGCCGAGCCGCACCAGATAATTGCGCAGCGCCGCCGGCAGATAGCCCATGGCGCGGTAGGCGTCGACGCCGAGCGCGCCATGGCGCTTGGACAGCTTCGAGCCGTCGGGTCCGTGAATGAGCGGAATATGCGCCATCACCGGCACCAGCCAGCCGAGCGCGTCGTAGATCTGCTTCTGCCGCGCCGCATTGGTCAGATGATCGTCGCCGCGGATGATGTGGGTCACCCCCATGTCGTGATCGTCGACCACGACGGCGAGCATGTAGGTCGGCGTGCCGTCGGAGCGCAGCAGCACGAGATCGTCGAGGTTCTCGTTCTGCCAGACCACGCGGCCCTGCACCTGGTCCTCGATGACGGTCTCGCCGGTCAGCGGCGCCTTGAGCCGGATCGCCGGCTTGACGCCGGGCGGCGCCTCGCTCGGATCGCGATCGCGCCAGCGGCCGTCATAGAGCTTCGAGCGGCCTTCCGCTCGCGCCGCCTCGCGCATCTGCGTGAGCTCCTCGGGGCTGGCGTAGCAGCGATAGGCATGTCCCGAGGCCAGGAGCTGCTCGGCGACCTCGCGATGCCGCGCCGAGCGGGAGAATTGATAAATGGCGTCGCCATCCCAAGCGATGCCGAGCCAGGTGAGGCCGTCGAGAATGGCGTCGATCGCGGCCTGCGTCGAACGCTCGCGATCGGTGTCCTCGATCCGCAGCAGCATCTTGCCGCCGCGGCCGCGCGCGTAGAGCCAGTTGAACAACGCGGTGCGCGCGCCGCCGATGTGCAGAAAGCCGGTGGGCGAGGGGGCAAAGCGGGTGACGACGGTCATTCTCGGTCCTGGTCCGCGCGAGCGCAGGCTCGTGTAGCACAGCTGGCAGTGAAAGGAAGTTTAAGCCGCTGGCGGACTTGACCGCGCGTGCCAATTTGTTCAATCCGGGCGCGCCGCGGGCAACGCCCCGGCAATATGGAAGTGATCAAGTCATGACCGCTGAAACGACGGCACGAGAGGCCGGGCAGGATTTCATTCGCGACATCATCCGCGACGATCTTGCCGCGGGCCGGCGCAACACCGTCGTCACCCGCTTTCCGCCGGAGCCGAACGGCTACCTGCATATCGGCCACGCCAAGTCGATCTGCCTCAATTTCGGGGTCGCCGCCGAGTTCGGCGGCCATTGCAATCTGCGCTACGACGACACCAACCCGACCAAGGAGGAGCAGGAATACATCGACGCCATCGAACGCGACGTGCGCTGGCTCGGCTTCGACTGGGGCGAGCACCTCTATCACGCCTCCGACTATTTCGAGCAGCTCTACGAATGGGCGGAGCACCTGATCCGCGCCGGCAAGGCCTATGTCGACGACCAGACGCAGGACGAGATGCGGGCGACGCGCGGCACCTTGACCGAGGCCGGCACCGAAAGCCCTTACCGCGAGCGCGGCGTCGAGGAAAACCTCGATCTCTTCCGCCGCATGCGCGCCGGCGAGTTTCCCAATGGCGCGCGCGTGCTGCGCGCCAAGATCGACATGGGGTCCGGCAACATCAACCTGCGCGATCCCGTGCTCTACCGCATCCTCCACGCCGAGCATCCGCGCACCGGCACGAAGTGGTGCATTTATCCGAGCTACGACTTCGCGCACGGCCAGTCGGATGCGATCGAAGGCATCACCCATTCGCTGTGCACGCTCGAATTCGAGGATCATCGGCCGCTCTATGACTGGTTTCTGGAGAACCTGCCGGTTCCCTCGCGGCCGCATCAGTACGAGTTCGCCCGGCTCAATCTCACCTACACGGTGCTGTCGAAGCGCGTGCTCACCGAGCTGGTGCGGGGCGGCCATGTCGGCGGCTGGGACGATCCGCGCATGCCGACGCTTGCCGGGCTGCGCCGGCGCGGCGTGCCGCCGGCGGCGATCCGCGACTTCGTCAAGCGGATCGGCGTCGCCAAGGCGAACAGCGTCGTCGACATGGCGATGCTGGAGTTTTCCATCCGCGAGCACCTCAACAAAACCGCGCTGCGGCGCATGGCGGTGCTGCGGCCGCTGAAGGTCGTGATCGAGAATTATCCGCAAGGCCGCGGCGAGGAGCTCGAGGCGGTCAATCATCCCGAGGATCCCGCCGCCGGCACGCGGCGCATTCGTTTCGGCCGCGAGCTCTTCATCGAGCGCGACGATTTCATGGAGGATCCGCCGAAGAAGTTCTTTCGCCTCGCGCCCGGCCGCGAGGTGCGGCTGCGCTATGCCTATTTCGTCACCTGCCGCGAAGTGGTGAAGAACGCGGCCGGCGAGGTGATCGAGCTGCGCTGCACCTACGATCCGGCGACCCGCGGCGGCAACGCGCCGGACGGCCGCAAGGTGCAGGCGACGCTGCATTGGGTCTCGGCCGCGGACGCGGTGCCGGCGGAGGTGCGCCTCTACAATCCGCTGTTCTCGCGCCCCGATCCGAGCGGCGGCGATTTCGCCGCCGATCTCAATCCCAATTCGCTTGAGATCATCGCCGATGCGCGCCTCGAGCCGGCGTTGGCCGGCGAAAATTCCGACGAAGCGGTGCAGTTCGAGCGGCAGGGCTATTTCTGCCGCGATCCGGATTCGACGCCCGATCGGCTGGTGTTCAACCGCACCGTCGGCTTGCGCGACACCTGGGCCAAGGTTTCCGGCGGCGGCTGAGAGAGCCGTACATCACCGCAACGCTCTCGCCGGCGCGTTCTCACCGGTGTAGCATATCGCCGCGATTTGACGCGCGTGGGCAGCCGGACGACTAATACCGCCGGAACAGCCCGACCAGCTTGCCCTGAATGCGCACGCGGTTGGGCGGCAGGATGCGCACCTCGTACGTGGTATTGGCCGGCTCGAGCGCGATCGAGGCGCCGCGCCGCCGGAAGCGCTTCAGGGTCGCCTCCTCGTCGTCGATCAAGGCGACGACGATATCGCCGGTGTCGGCGCCGTCGCTGCGCTTGAGGAGCGCAATGTCGCCGTCGAGGATGCCGGCGTCGATCATCGAGTCGCCGCGCACTTCGAGCGCGAAATGTTCGCCCGGTCGTCAACAGCTCCGGCGGCACGTTGATCGTGGAGCTGCGCGTCTGGATCGCCTCGATCGGCGTGCCGGCGGCGATGCGGCCCATGACCGGCACCGCGACCGGCCGTCCGCCGTCGTCTTCGGAGGCGGTCCGGACGCGGCCGAGATTGCCTTCGATCACGCTCGGCGTGAAGCCGCGCGCGCGGCCGGAGGAGATTCCGTGCGCGATCAATTCGGGCAGCTTGATCACTTCGATCGCCCGCGCCCGGTTGGGCAGGCGGCGGATGAAGCCTCGCTCCTCGAGCGCGGTGATCAGGCGATGAATCCCCGATTTCGAGCGCAGGTCGAGCGCGTCCTTCATCTCGTCGAAGGAGGGTGGAACTCCGGCCTCCTTGAGGCGCTCATGGATAAAACGCAAGAGCTCGGCTTGCTTGCGTGTGAGCATCGGGCTGCCTCCCTGGGCCGCTCGGCGGCCGAAACAAATCATGAACGGACACTATCCGTTCCATATGTGTTCCGCAAGCATTTAATTTGAAGTGAACAAGTCGAGCGCTCGATCCAAGGCGCCCTTAACACTGCAATTTAAGGACTTTGCGGCGGTCGGCTTTCCACCCCGGTAAGTTCGCTTCCAGCCGCCGGGGGCGGTCCATGTTCCGGCTGCGCGCGCTTGCTTTGCCGATTCGATGCCCCGCCTGATCATTGCGCGCTCGTTCGGGCGGCAATGAGGAGCAATGGTCTGCGGCAATAGGGGCAATGGGTCTAGTGCTCGAACCGCATGATCGTGCAGCGGCTGCCGGCTTTTGCCGGCGGCGCGAAGGGCTCGCGGATCAACAGACAGTCGGCCTTCGCCAGCGGCACCATCATCGAGCTGTCCTGCACCGGGAAAGCCGTCACCACGCTTCCGTCGGTGCTTTGCCTGAGCGTCGCGCGCAGATAATCCGCGCGCTCGTCGTTCTCGGGAAGATCGCAGCCGAGCAGCGCCGTTTCGGTTGGCGGGGAAAGATCGCCGCGTCCGGCCAGGCGGCGGATGAGCGGCACAAGGAACAGGAACGCGCAGACGAAGGCCGAGACCGGATTGCCGGGAACGCCAAGCACGTGCATCGGGCCGAGCCGGCCGTGCATGAGCGGGCGGCCGGGCCGCAGCGCCAGCTTCCAGAACGACAGCGTCATGCCTTCGGCGGCAAACGCCGCCTGAACAAGATCGTAATCGCCGACCGAGGCTCCGCCGCTGGTGAGGAGGATGTCGACGCCGAGGTCGCGGGCATGCCGGACTGCGGCGACCGTCGGGTCGAGCCGGTCGCCGACAATACCGAGGTCCTCGACATCGGCGCCTTCCGCGCGCGCGAGCGCGCCGAGCGCAAAGGTGTTGGAGGAAACGATCTGGCCGGGCGCCGGTTGCGTGCCGGGCGGCACGAGTTCGTCGCCGGTCGCGAGCACGGCAATCCTCGGGCGGCGGTGCACGGGAACGCGCGCGTGGTTCATGCCGGCGGCGAGCGCAAGATCGCGCGCGGTGAGCCGATGCCCGGCGGCAAGGAGCGTGTCGCCCAGCTTGAAATCGAGCCCCTGCGCGCGGATGTGGCGGCCGCGTGCGCTCGGCTTCTCGACCTCGACCCGATCGCCGTCGCGCCGCGTGTGTTCCTGGATCACGATGGTGTCGGCGCCCTCCGGCAACACGCCGCCGGTGAAAATGCGCGCCGCCTCGCCGGGGCCGACCGGCCGCGCAAAGGGCCGGCCGGCGGCGACCTCGCCGATCACTCGCAGATGCACCGGGACACTCGCCACGTCGTCGGCGCGCACGGCATAGCCGTCCATGGCCGATACGTCGGCCGGCGGCTGCGTGCGCAACGCCTTCAGATCGGCCGCGAGCACCCGGCCATGGGCCTCGGCGAGCGGCGCCTGCTCCGCCGGGCAGCGGGGCGGCGTGGGAGAGCACGCGTTCAAGCGCCTCCGCGACCGACAGCAACGCCACCTGTCTACTCCCTCGCGCGATAATGGCCGCTGCGGCCGCCACGCTTTTCGACGAGCCGGATGCCCTCGATCCGCATGCCGCGCTCGAGCGCTTTCACCATGTCGTAGATGGTCAGGCAGGCGACCGCGACCGCGGTCAGTGCCTCCATCTCGACCCCGGTCGGTCCGGCGACCTTCACCCGCGCCTTCACCTCGATGCCGGGCAGCTTGGCGTCGGGCTTGATGTCGACCTCGACCTGCGAGATCGCAAGCGGATGGCAGAGCGGGATCAGTTCGTGCGTGCGCTTGGCCGCCATGATGCCGGCGATGCGGGCGGTGCCGAGGACATCGCCCTTCTTCGCGTCGCCCTTGCGCACGATATCGAGCGTCGAGGCTTGCATCAGCACGCGCCCTTCGGCGCGCGCTTCGCGTACGGTCGCGGCCTTGGCCGAAACATCCACCATATGCGCTTCGCCCCGGGCGCCGAGATGGGTGAGTTTGGCCCGCCGCGCCACGGCATTCACCGGGCGGAGGCGAGCGCTGGCTTGCGCGCGAGGAGCGCGCGCGTTGCCGCGGCGACGTCACCCTGGCGCATCAGGCTTTCGCCGACCAGGAAGGTCGAGATGCCGGCTTCGGCGAGCCGCGCCAGATCGTCGGGCGTGAAGATGCCGCTCTCGCCGACGACGACCCGTCCGGGTGGGATCAAACGCGCCAGCCTTTCGCAGGTCGCGAGCGTCGTCTCGAAGGTCTTCAGGTCGCGGTTGTTGATGCCGATGAGCCGCGATTTCAGGCGCAAGGCGCGCGCCAGTTCCTGCTCATCGTGGACCTCGGCGAGCACATCCATGCCGAACGCAAACGCCGTCGTCTCCAGCTCCGCCGCGCACCCGTCGTCGACCGCGGCCATGATGATGAGGATGCAATCGGCGCCGGCGGCGCGGCTCTCCACCACCTGGTAGGGGTCGTACATGAAATCCTTGCGCAGCACCGGCAACGCGCACGCCGCGCGCGCCTCGCGCAGATGATCGATGTTGCCCTTGAAGGAGGGCGCATCGGTCAACACCGAAAGGCAGGCGGCGCCGCCTTCCTGATAGGCGGCGGCGAGCGACGCGGGATCGAAATCGGCCCGGATCAGTCCCTTCGACGGACTGGCCTTCTTGATCTCGGCGATGAGCGCGTAGTCGCCCGCCGCCCGCCGCCGCTCGATCGCGGCGAGGAAGCCGCGCGGCGCGCTCGCGGCTTTGGCGTCGCCCTCGAGCGCGGCGAGGGAGCGCTGCCGCTTGGCGGCGGCGATTTCTTCGCGCTTGTAGGCGGCGATGGTGGCGAGAATGTCAGCCATTGGAAACCATGATCAGGCGCTCGAGCCGCTTGGCGGCCTCGCCGGAATCGACCGAGTGCGCGGCGAGCGCAACCCCGTCCTTGACGGTCTTGGCCTTGCCGGCAACGGCGAATGCGGCTGCGGCATTAAACAGCGCCACGTCGCGAAAGGCGGACTTCTCGCCGTCGAGAACGCCGCGCAAGGCTTTGGCGTTCGCCGCCGCGTCGCCGCCGCGCAAGTGTTCCGGCTTGACCTTGGGCAGGCCGACCTCCTCGGGCGAAATCTCGAAATTGGTCACGGTGCCGTTTTCGAGCGCGGAAACGCTGGTCGGCCCGGCGGTGGTGATCTCGTCGAGCCCGTCGGAGCCGTGCACCACCCAGATGCGCTCGGCGCCGAGATTTTTCAGAACCTGCGCCAAGGGCTGCGTCCATTGCCGCGAGAACACGCCGATCATCTGCCGCCGCACGCCCGCCGGATTGGAGAGCGGACCGAGCAGATTGAAGATCGTGCGCGTGCCGAGCTCGACGCGCGTCGCCGCGACGTTCTTCATCGCCGGATGGTGCGCCGGCGCGAACATGAAACCGATCCCGGCCTCGCGGATGCAGCGGCCGATCGCCTCCGGGGCAAGATCGATCTTGACGCCGAGCGCGGTGAGCACGTCGGCCGCACCGGAGCGCGAGGAGAGCGCCCGGTTGCCGTGCTTGGCGACGGGAACGCCGCCGCCGGCGACGATGAGGGCGGCGCAGGTGGAGATGTTGAATGAGCCCGAGGCATCGCCGCCGGTGCCGACGACGTCGATCGCGTCGGGCGGCGCGTTGACGCGCAGCATCTTGGCGCGCATGGCGCTGACCGCGCCGGTAATCTCGTCAACCGTCTCGCCGCGCACGCGCAACGCCATCAGCAGCGCGCCCATCTGCGAAGGCGTCGCCTCGCCCGACATCATCCGCTCGAACGCGCCGGCCGCTTCCTCGCGCGTGAGCGTGGCGCCGGTCGCGACTTTGCCGATGAGCGCCCTGAATTCGTCGGTCACTGGGATGGCTCGCAATTCGCCGTTCGTCTCGCGGCGGCCAGTGTGGCGAGGGGGCCGCTCTTGTCAATGATCGACACGGATCAAGACGCGGCGGCGTGCGCTGTGCTGCGCTCCGTCCGGGAGGCCCTGGTTCGCTTCGGCGCTGCGTCGCGGCGCCCCTTCGACGCATTCCAGGCATCGGCGATGTCGAGAAAGTTCTGCAGCATCAGATGACCATGCTCGGAGGCGATGCTCTCGGGATGGAATTGCACGCCATGCACCGGCAGCCGCGTATGCGCGAGCCCCATGATCAGGCCGTCATCGGTGTCGGCAGTCACGGCTGAGTTCGTTCGGCAGGGTTTGGCGCTCGACGACGAGCGAGTGATAGCGCGTCGCCTGGAACGGCGCATTGATACCGCGGAAGATGCCGGCGCCGCGGTGGCGGATCTGCGAGAGCTTGCCGTGCACCGGCGTCGGCGCGCGCACGACCTTGCCGCCGAAGGCCTGGCCGATCGCCTGGTGGCCGAGGCAGACGCCGAGGATCGGGATTTTGTCGGCGACCGCGGCGATCAGATCGAGACAGATGCCGGCCTCGTTCGGCGTGCACGGGCCGGGCGAGAGCACGATCGCGTCGGGATCGGCGGCAACGACCGCCGCGCTCGTGATCTTGTCGTTGCGATGGACGCGCACCGGCGCCCCGAGTTCGCCGAGATAGTGCACCAGGTTGAAGGCGAAGCTGTCGTAATTGTCGATCAGGACGATCATACGCGTACTCTTGAACTCATAGCGCCTTGACGATCTGTTCGGTCATCTTCTTGGCGTCGCCGAACAGCATCATGGTGTTATCGCGGTAGAACAGGGTGTTGTCGATGCCGGCATAGCCGGAAGAGAGCGAGCGCTTGATGAACATGACCGTATTCGCCTTCCACACCTCCAGCACCGGCATGCCGAAGATCGGCGAAGTTGGATCCTCCTTCGCCGCCGGATTGGTCACGTCGTTCGCGCCGATGACGAAGGCGACGTCGGCCTGGGCGAATTCCGAATTGATGTCCTCGAGCTCGAACACCTCGTCATAGGGAACGTTCGCCTCGGCGAGCAGCACGTTCATGTGGCCGGGCATGCGGCCGGCCACCGGGTGGATCGCGTATTTCACCTCCACCCCTTCGGCCTTGAGCTTGTCGGCCATCTCGCGCAACGCATGCTGGGCCTGCGCCACCGCCATGCCGTAGCCGGGCACGATGATCACCTTGGCCGCATTCTTGAGGATGAACGCGGCGTCGTCGGCCGAGCCCTGCTTGACCGGCCGCTGTTCCGCGGCGCCATGCGGGCCCGCCACCTCGCCGCCGAAGCCGCCGAGGATCACCGAAATGAACGAGCGGTTCATGCCCTTGCACATGATGTAGGAGAGGATCGCGCCGGAAGAGCCGACCAGCGCGCCGGTGATGATCAGCGCGGAGTTTCCCAGCGTGAAGCCGATGCCCGCCGCCGCCCAACCGGAGTAGGAGTTGAGCATCGAGATCACGACCGGCATGTCGGCGCCGCCGATCGGAATGATGATCAGCACCCCGAGCAGAAACGACGAGAACGCCAGCAGCCAGAACGCCGGATACTGCTCGCTGCGCACGAACCAGACGATCAGCGCGACGATCGCGACCGCGAGCGCGATATTGATCGCATGCCGCCCCGGCAGCATGATCGGCGCGCCGCTCATGCGTCCGTCGAGCTTGAGGAAGGCGATGACCGAGCCGGTGAAGGTGATGGCGCCGATGGCGACGCCGAGCGACATCTCGATGAGGCTTTGCGCGTGGATATTGCCGACGGTGCCGATGCCGAACGCGGCCGGCGAATAGAGCGCTCCCGCCGCCACCAGCACCGCCGCCACGCCGACCAGCGAGTGAAAGGCGGCAACGAGCTGCGGCATTGACGTCATCGGCACGCGCCGCGCGATGAAAGCGCCGACGCCGCCGCCGAGCGCCATGCCGACGACCACCAGGCCCCAGGCGATTTCGCCTTCCGGCGGATGCGAGGCAAGCGTCGTCGCCACCGCGATCGCCATGCCGATCATCCCGAACCGGTTGCCCTGCCGGCTCGTCTCCGGACTGGACAGCCCGCGCAGCGCCAGGATGAACAGGACGCCGGCGACCAGATAGAGGAGCGCGACCAGGTTGGCGTTCATCGGCGCTACTTCTTTTTCTTCTGGTACATGCCGAGCATGCGCTGGGTCACCAGGAAGCCGCCGAAGATGTTGACGGAAGCGAAGACGAGGGCGACGAAGCCGAGCGCGCGCGCCCAGATCGGCCCCTCATCATTGGCGACGAGCGCCACCCCGACCGCGAGCAGCGCGCCGACCACGATCACCGAGGAGATCGCATTGGTCACCGACATCAGCGGCGTGTGCAGCGCCGGCGTCACCGACCACACCACGTAATAGCCGACGAACACCGCCAGCGCGAAGATCGACAGCCGGAAGACGAACGGATCGACCGCGCCGCCGACCTCAGGCAGCGGGCCGCCGCGCGCGGTCGCGACGATATCGAGCTGAGCGAGGATCGAGAGCGTTACCATCAGCGGTCTCCTGCGGCCTCAGGCCGCGCTCTTCGGAGCAAAGCTTGGATGCACGACCGCGCCGTCGCGCGTGAGTACCGTGGCCTTGACGATGTCGTCATCCCATTTCACCGCCAGCGCCTTCGCTTTCTTGTCGACCAGGATCTCGAGCAGCGCAAAAAGGTTCTTCGCGTAGAGCGCGGAGGCGGAAGCGGCCAGCCGGCCCGCCATGTTGACGTAGCCGACGATCTTGACGCCATCGACCGTCGCGACTTCGTCGGCTTTCACTCCCTCGACATTGCCGCCGCGCTCGACCGCGAGATCCACGATCACCGAGCCGGGCTTCATCGACGCGACCATGGCGTGGGAAATCAGCCGCGGGGCGGGTCGGCCGGGGATGAGCGCGGTGGTGATGACGATGTCCTGCTTCTTGACGTGGTCCGCCACCAAGGCTGCCTGTTTCGCTTGATAGTCCTTCGACATCTCCTTGGCGTAGCCCGCGGCCGTCTCCGCCTGCTTGAACTCCTCATCCTCGACCGCGATGAACTTGGCGCCGAGGCTCGCCACCTGTTCCTTGGCCGCCGGCCGCACATCGGTCGCGGTCACGATCGCGCCGAGCCGCCTTGCCGTCGCGATCGCCTGCAAGCCGGCAACGCCCGCGCCCATGACGAACACCTTGGCCGCCGGAACCGTCCCGGCCGCGGTCATCATCATCGGAAAGGCGCGGCCGAATTCCTCCGCCGCCTCGATGACCGCCCGATAGCCGGCAAGGTTGGCTTGCGAGGAGAGCACGTCCATCGTCTGCGCCCGCGTGATCCGCGGCATCAGCTCCATCGCGAACGCCACGACGCCGGCTTCCGCCATCGCCTTGAGCGCCGCCTCGTGGCCATAAGGGTCCATCACCGCGAGGACCAAAGCGCCCTTCTTGTAGCGGGCGACCTCGGACGCCGAAGGCCGACGGACCTTGAGCACCACGTCGGCGCCCGCAGCCGCATCCGCGGCGAGGCTCGCCCCCGCCGCCGCGTAGTCCGCATCCAAAATGCCCGATTTGACCCCGGCGCCCGGCTCAACCGCGACCTCGGCCCCAAGCGCCACCATCCGCTTTACCGTGTCCGGCGTCGCGGATACCCGCAATTCGCCACCCTCGCTCTCCGCGCAAACAGCGATTTTCACAGGATTCTCCGAGGGTGAAAATGGCCGATGCGCCCATTTCGCAATGCGGGATAGCGTACTGGCCGAACCGTCCGAGGAAGGCTGTTCGTAACGGATTCCCAAGAAATCAGCAACCGCGCTTAAACACCTTGGGGTGCATGGTGGCCGCCTTGGGGGCGAAGGGCAGGGCACGGCCGTGAAGGAGAAAGAGCTTCGGTTTGCGCTGGTGTGCTTCGGCGGCGTTTCGCTCGCCATCTACATGCACGGCATCACCAAGGAAGTACTCAAGCTCGTTCGCGCCTCGAGCACGCTGCACAAGATCACCGACCGGACCAAGCGGTCGAACGCCGCCTTCGCCGATTTTGTCGACACCAACGACCCGGAACACGACAGCGAAGCAGTCTATTTCGATTTGCTGCGCGAACTCGGCCGCAAGGTCGAGCTGCGGGTGATCGTCGATATCATCGCCGGAGCGTCGGCGGGCGGCATCAACGGCACGATGCTGGCGCGCGCACTGAGCCACGATCTGCCGACGGCGCGATTGCGCGACCTGTGGCTCGACCATGCCGACGTCAGCGAGCTCCTTGCCCCCGAGGCGCGGGCGCGCGGATGGAGCAAATGGTTCCTGCGCGCCGCTGATCTGGGCGATCGGCGCGTCGCGTCTCGAGTTTGCCCGCGATGCCGAGGTGCGCGCCAAGCTGTCGATGTTCGTACGCTCGCGCTGGTTCAAGCCGCCGCTCGACGGCCTGCGCATGGCCGGACTGATGTACGACGCCGTCACCGCCATGGGCCGCCCGAAGAGCCCCGAAGCGTCCTTGCTGCCGTCGGGGCATGGGCTCGATCTGTTCGTCACCGTCACCGACTATTACGGCAGTCAGCAGCTCGTGCACATTCATGATCCGGCGATCATCCATGAGCGCGTGCATCGGCATCTGTTCCATTTCAAGTATCGGCGCCGCGCCAACGGCGAGGTCGAAAGCGACTTCGATTTCGCCAACGCGCCGGCGCTTGCCTTCGCCGCGCGGGCAACTTCGTCGATCCCGGGCGCGTTTCCGCCGGCGCGGATCGTGGAGATGGACGAGTTGGTGCGCGAAAGAGGCGCGGCATGGCCGCGCCGCGACGATTTCATCCGCCACAATTTCGCGAATTATCTGGAGGCTGATCTCGATCCCACATCGGCGCCGTTCATTGACGGCAGCGTTCTCAACAATCGGCCGTTCCGCGAAGCGATCAGAGCGATCCCCGGGCGGCCGGCCTATCGCGAGGTGGACAGGCGGATCGTCTACATCGACCCCGACCCGAGGTCGCGGAGCCACGCGGCCGCGCGATCAGGCGCCCGGCTTCTTCGCCACCCTGAAGGGCGCGCTGTCGGACATTCCGCGCACCGAGCCAGTGACCGACGAGCTCAGCTGGGTCAACAGCTTCAACGAGCGCGCCCGCCGGCTCAAGGGCATCGTCGAACGGGCACGTCCGCAGGTCAGCCGTTTGGTCGAGAACGTGATGATCGGCTCCCATGACGGGATCGACCAGGCGCAAATCCGCGAATGGCGCGAGCAGGCCAATGTCCGCGCCGCGCGCGACGGCGGTTTCGCCTACGAGGGCTATGTCGGCTTGAAGCTCGCGTCGGCGCGCGCCTTCATCAGCCAGCTGATCATGACCGTGCGCGGCGTGCAGCCGGGCTCGCCATTTGCGCGGGTGATCGCGGACGTCGTCGACGCCTGGGCGGCCCAGGCCGAGCTGCTGGATCGGCAGACCGAGTCGTTCCGCACCGGCGCGGCGCAGGGCCTGCGAGGCGGCGCCGCGCTGGATCAACCTGCTGCTCAATTTCGACATCGACTATCGCAAACGCCGGCTGCATTTCCTGATCGAGGGGCAGAACCGGCTCTATGAGATGCTCGATGCCGTCCCGCTCAAGGGCATCGATCGCAAGTCTGGTCGATCGGCTCAAGCGCAAATTCTACGACAGCCTCGACGGGTTGCATCGTCGCGAGGCGCTCACCGATTGCGACCGCGACATTCGCGATCTCGTCGCCGCCATATTCCCGCAGGCGCCTTCGGCAGACGAAATCAGGGACATCGCCCAATATGTCCGGTCGATTGCCGCGCGACACGTCACCAAGATCGATCGCCTGATCGAGCGGTTGGCATCGGCCATCGATCTCGACGCGAGCACCCGCGACATCGACGGGCTATTGGCGGAGGCATTTCGCGAGGGCTGGCCGCGGGACGCGAGCCGGGAAGTCCTGATCAATTATCTCGGCTTCCCGTTCTGGGACGTGTTGACCTTCCCGGTCATGACCTGGCGCGAGATCGGCGAGTTCAACGAGCTGCTCATCGACCGGATCAGCGTCCATGATGCCCGCGCGCTGAGGAACTGCGAGCGGGCGCAAAAACTCAAGGGAGTCGCGTTCGAGCATTCCGCCGCGTTCCTATCGCGGGCGTTTCGCGAGAACGACTACCTCTTGGGCCGGCTGCATGCGCTGGACCGGCTGGTCGACATTGTCTGCGATTCGGTCGGGCCGGGGGTTCTCACCGAAGCCGATCTGCTGGCGCTCAAAGCGCGCGGCTTCATGCAGATCCTGGACTCCGAAGCGCCGCACCTTCCCAATAGCGGCGAACTGATCGCCGAGCTGCGCACATGTGTCGCCGCGCTGGCCGCGGATACGGAGCCGGTTGCGGATACCGCAACGCCGTGGCCTGACCCCAGCCGTGCTGCCGGGCGCGTGGCAACAGGCGATCCTGACGAAGACCTAGGCGACGAAGCGCTCTGTGCCGGAGAAGCCGCCGGCGCCGTTTAGCGAACCGGCCTTCCTTGCGTCCCCATCAGGCGGTCCGACGAAACGAAGCGCACTGGGCGAGCCTCGCCATAGGCGTTTCGTGCATCGCGCAGGCAGGCGGCTTCGAAATAGGGCCATCCGCGCCGTGAGCATTCATTGGCGAGCGGCTCGCGTGTCGGCCCGATCGGCTTTCGCGCCCTGAACCACCGAACGCGCTTCGACTTGCGGCGACAGGCTGGGGAACGTCACGAAAGCAGCCGCTATGAAGGCTGCCGCAGCGATGGCGGAAACTGTCTTGAGCATGACACCGGTCCCTGTTGTCCCGTTTCGCGCCCTGGTGCCTGACGGCTTGGTTTTGCGTTGGGGTCGCGTGTTAACTGATTGTTAAACTGGCGCAGGCCGTCAATTCCGACATTGACGGGCATCACAATTCCGCTACTTTTTACAAAGCTTTGAAATATTTCAAGAAAACAGCGCCATCGACGCACCTGCATGCTCACCATCGGGGAGAACGCCACGTCCCGCCATTCTCCTGTGGCTCTCGGCCAACTTGGCTTGCGGTCGCTTGGAGCGCGGGCTAGACCGCCGCAATGCCGCGGACCGCGCTGTTTGCCGGATCATTCGATCCCATCACCAACGGGCACCTCGATGTCGTCGCCAGCGCCGTGCGCCTCGCCGACCGGCTGGTCCTCGCCGTCGGCATTCATCCCGGCAAGCCGCCGCTATTCACCGCCGAAGAACGGGTGGCCATGCTCGAGGAGATTTGCGGCCCGCTGGCGCGCAAGGCCGGTTGCGAAATCGCCTGCACCACCTTCGCCGACCTCGTGGTCTCGGCGGCGCGGCGCGCCGGAGCGACAATGCTGATCCGCGGCCTGCGGGACGCCGCCGATTTCGACTACGAGATGCAGATGGCCGGCATGAATGCCGCCATGGCGCCGGAGGTGCAGACCGTATTCCTGCCGGCTTCGCCTGCGGTGCGCCCGATCACCGCCACGTTGGTGCGGCAGATAGCCAGCATGGGCGGCGACGTTTCGGCCTTCGTACCCGCGCCGGTTGCGGCGCGGCTGAAGCGTAAATTTGCCACGGCGTAACGCGTTCATCCGGGAGATGACATGACCCGCATCCTTGCCGTACTGTTCGCTATCATGTGTGCCGCTCCAGTCCTCGCTGAAACCCTGCCGCCCGGCCTCGACCCGCAGAACACGCTCTACCTCGACACCGCGCAGGGCCGGATCATCATCAAGCTGCGCAACGACATCGCGCCGAATCACGCCGAGCGGTTGAAGCTGCTGGCGCGCGAGCATTTCTACGACAACGTGCCGTTCCACCGCGTGATCGACGGCTTCATGGCGCAGACCGGCGACGGCGAGCATGGCGACGGCACCGGCGGCTCCAAACATCCAGACTTGAAGGCCGAATTCTCGAACGTGCCGTTCAAGCGCGGAACCGTGGGCATGGCCCGCACCAACAATCCCAATTCGGCAAACAGCCAGTTTTTCATCATGTTCGCCGATGGCTCGTTCCTCAACGGCCAATACACGGTGGTCGGCGAGGTCGTGCGCGGCATGGAGGTGGTGGACAAGCTCAAGCGCGGGGAACCACCGGCCAGCCCCGATCGTATTATCCATATGCAGGTGGCTGCCGACGTGAAGTAGCGAGACCCCATGCGCCCGATCTGCGCGCTCATCGTTTTCGCCGCACTGGCGGCCGCAGGCCAGGCGCGGGCGCAGGTCGAAATCCCGCCCGCCCGCGCTCCATGCAGCGTGTTAAGCGGGCACCCCTGCCATCCCTCGTTTTGCAGCGTGTTTCACCGCGGCCCGTGCTTCCCGCAATTTCTGCCGCCGCTCGGCGAAGATCTGCAGCTCACCATCGTCTCGACCGACGACCGCGAGCCGGCGGATGCCCCGGCGGCCGATGCTGACAAGCCGCGCGAGGAGCAGACCCTCGACA
Organism: uncultured Alphaproteobacteria bacterium; assembly: GCA_963695665.1. Taxonomy (GTDB): domain Bacteria; phylum Pseudomonadota; class Alphaproteobacteria; order Rhizobiales; family Xanthobacteraceae; genus BOG-931. The sequence continues at coordinate 3,216 of CAVOHL010000029.1, read as the reverse complement.
CGATCCGCGAGATGTTCGCTGCGTTGCGCGCCTGCTGGGTGCCGCCGCCGAAGGATGAAGCTCGTCACGGCATGGAATACACCGTCCGCTTCGCCCTCAAGCGCGACGGGGAGATCATCGCCCCGCCGCGCGTGACCTATTCGAGCCATGACGCGCCGGCGGCGGTGCGCGATGTCTATCGCGACGCGGTCAACGCGGCGCTTTCGCGCTGCACCCCGTTGCATTTCGGCAAGGGCATGGGTGGGGCGATAGCCGGCCGTCCGATTGCCATCCGCTTCGTCGACAACCGCACGATCGACGACGCGAAGAGCCAGCAATGACCGCCCCGGTATTGCGCGACGGCTCGGCCAAGTTCCGCTTCTAAGAGTTTGGCTGAGCGATGCGCACCGACCTGTTCGATTTCGCCTTGCCGGAAGATCGCATCGCCTTGCGGCCGGCTTCGCCGCGTGGCTCCTCGCGGCTCCTCGTGGTGCGTCCGGGCGAAGCGAATGCGTTCGAGGATCGCAGCATGGGCGACCTGCCCGACCTGCTGCGGAGCGGCGATACGCTCGTCGTCAACGACACCAAGGTGATTGCGGCGAGCCTCAGCGGCCGCCGCATCGGCCGCGGCGATGGCGAGCCGGCGATCGCGGCGACGCTGACGAAGCGGCTCGACGGCTCGCGCTGGCGCGCTTTGGTGCGCCCGGCGAAGCGGCTCGCGGCCGGCGACGTCGTGCGCTTCGGCAGCGAAGGCCGGGTGTGCTTCCTCGAGCAGCTCGACGCGACGGTCGAGGCCAAAGGGGAGGGCGGGGAGGTGACGCTCGGCTTTCGCGTTTCACGGGGCCGGTGCTCGATCAGGCGCTCGCCGAACGCGGCGACATGCCGCTGCCGCCCTATATCGCCGGGCGGCGCGCCGTCGACGAGCAGGACCGGACCGACTATCAGACGATGTTCGCGCGCGAGGAAGGCTCGGTGGCGGCGCCGACCGCCGGACTGCATTTCACCGAAGCCGCGGTCGCGGCTTTGCGCGGACGGGGCGTCGAACTAAGGCACGTGACACTGCATGTCGGACCGGGCACCTTTTTGCCGGTGAAGGCGGACGACACGTCGGGACACAAGATGCAACCGGAATGGGGCAGCCTCAGCGCCGAAAACGCCGCGGCGCTCAACGCGGCGCGGCGCGGCGGCGGCCGCATCGTCGCGGTCGGCTCGACGGCGCTGCGGCTCCTGGAAACCGCGGCAGCCGAGGACGGCACGTTCGCGGCATTTTCCGGCGAGACCGCGCTGTTCATCACGCCGGGCTACCGCTTCCGCGCGGTCGATGTGCTGCTCACCAATTTCCATCTGCCGCGCTCGACCTTGTTCATGCTGGTTTGCGCCTTCTGCGGCATCGAGGTGATGCGGCGCGCGTATGCGCATGCGATCGACAGCGGGTATCGGTTCTATTCCTACGGCGACGCGTGTCTGCTTTTTCGGTGACATCAGCCGCCATGTCAGACGCATTCGCGTTTCGCCTCATTGCCACCGACGGCGCCGCGCGCACCGGCGAGATGGCGACGGCGCACGGCGTGGTGCTCACGCCGGCTTTCATGCCGGTCGGCACGCAGGCAGCGATAAAGGGTGTGCATCACGACGACGTGCGCGCGGCGGGCGCCGATATTCTCCTGGCCAACACCTACCACCTGATGCTGCGGCCTTCGGCCGAGCGCATCGCCGCGCTCGGCGGATTGCACGCCTTCATGCGCTGGCCCTATCCGATCCTCACCGATTCCGGAGGATTTCAGGTGATGTCGCTTGCGCCGCTGCGCAAGATCACGGAGGAGGGTGTCGTCTTCCGCTCCCACATCGATGGCGCCACGGTCGAATTGACGCCGGAGCGCGCCATGCAGGTCCAGATCCTGCTCGGCTCCGACATCGCCATGCAGCTCGACGAGTGCGTGCAGCTTCCCGCCGCACGCAGCGAGATCGAGCGCGCGATGGGGCTCTCACTGCGTTGGGCCGAACGCTCGAAGCGCGCCTTCGAAGGCGCCGCCGCCGGCCGCGCGTTGTTCGGTATTTTGCAGGGCGGCGACGACCACAGCCTGCGCGCCGAAAGCCTGCGCGCGCTCGTCGGCATCGGCTTCGACGGCTACGCCATTGGCGGCCTCGCCGTCGGTGAGGCGCAAAGCGTGATGCTCGAGGTCGTCGCCGAGACCGCCGCTGCGCTGCCCGCCGGGCAGCCGCGCTATCTGATGGGCGTCGGTACGCCGGAGGATCTCCTCGAAGCCGTCGCGCGCGGCATCGACATGTTCGATTGCGTGCTGCCGACGCGCAACGGCCGCCACGGCCTCGCCTTTACCCGCTTCGGGCCGATCAATATCAAGAACGCGCCACCACGCCGAGGATCGGCGCCCGCTCGACGCGGAGAGCCGTTGCCCGGCCGCGCGCGATTTTTCCCGTGCCTACCTGCATCACCTGTTCCGCAGTGGTGAGGCGCTCGGCGGCACGCTGCTCTCGCTGGTCAATCTCTACTATTATCAGGACCTGATGGCCGGCGCCCGCGCCGCGATCGCCGCCGGCCGTTTTGCCGACTATGTCGGCGAGACCAAGGAGCAGTGGACCGCAAAGCGCGATCTTCGCTCATCCTGAATTCCGGCGACAGCGGAAATAAAAACCCGCCGGCTGCATGGGATGCAGGACCGGCGGGTCACACTCACAACAACGCACCGCTACTGACGCAACAACCAAGGAAACTACATCTTTCCGAGCTGGCCGCGCACTTCGCCGCCCTTGTTCGCGTCGGTGTGGACATTGACGTACCAGTTGCCGGCCATCAGGTCGTTGGCCTGGGCGTCGGTCAGCGTCGCCGAGCCCTCGAACGGGCTCGTCGCCGGCTTGATCGCGAGGGCGACGCCGCCGTTCTGTCCGGCAGGGGCGGGGCCGTGGAAATGCGCCGCCATTGCCGGGCCGCTCAATCCGGAATAGCTCCCCTTCCATGAGAACAGCTTCGTCGCGGTGTCGTAGGTCGCGGTCACGCTGCCGGTCCCGGCGCTCTGGTTCGGCGGCACTTCGCTTGATCCCTTGAGGTCGGCCTTGAACTTCACAGTTTCGGCGTAGGTCGGCGAGGCAAATGCCAAGAGGGCGGCAATAGCGGCCGCGCCGACGGGAAGCGCGATCATTGGGCGCATGAACTCCTCCTTCTGGCCAGTCCCGAGACGATGACAGCAAAGCCGGGCTGGCTCGCGGTTAAGCGCAATG
>CAVOHL010000028.1:0-53435 GCA_963695665.1 uncultured Alphaproteobacteria bacterium | reverse complement strand
CTTCAAATCATGTTGGATTCCGAAGAATTGCGCGCGGTGGACACATTTCGCTTTGAGCACAGGATGCCCAGCCGAGCCGCCGCAGTCCGGGAGTTGTTTCGACTTGGTCTTTCGGTGGCAGGGAGCGCGGGGGGACTGTCACACCTGAGGGCGCAAAGTCGAGCGATTACGGCGTGCTCAGCGAGCGCAAAATACGCGAATAGCCGCGTTTACTCATACTGGCCACTTCTTAGCCTTTATCGGATTGGCGCATGCACTTTTCTGCCGGACAGTGCCTCATCGCTTAATCAAGTCAGCGATGGGGTAGCTGGCCGATTTTTGGGACGGCGACCATGACTGATGTATTCAGCGACCGAATTCGCAGGGCGGGTGCCGAGATTTTCTTTGCCGCGCCCCTCGAGGACGGATTCGCGCGAAGGCTATTTCCGGAAGATTCTCGACGAGTTACCAGCGGCGATCTATGTGACCGACGCCCTTGGCCGCATCACGTATTTCAATGAAGCGGCGGCGACGCTTTGGGGCCATCGTCCTAACATAGGGACGAGCGAATGGTGCGGCTCTTGGAAACTGTTTTGGCCTGACGGACGTGCGCTGCCTCATGGGGAATGCCCCATGGCGATAGCGATCAAGGAAAAGCGCACGGTGCGGGGCATGGAAGCGATCGCCGAGCGCCCGGACGGCACGCGCGTGCCGTTCGAGCCTTATCCGACGCCTCTTTTCGACGCTTCCGGTGCGCTCATCGGCGCGGTGAATATGCTAATTGACATCACGGATCGCAAACGCGCCGAGGAAATCAAACAGCGTCTAGCGTCGATTGTGCAATTCTCCGACGACGCGATCATCAGCAAAAACCTTGAAGGCATCATCGAAAGCTGGAACGCCAGTGCCGAGCGGATTTTCGGGTACACGGCGAACGAGGCGATTGGTCAGTCCGTGGAGATGCTGATCCCCCCTGATCGGTTCGGTGAGGAACTGGAAATCCTCAGTCGCATTCGGCGCGGCGAGCGCATCGACCATTACGAGACCGTCCGGCGTCGCAAGGATGGAAGCCTGATCGACATTTCTCTGACCGTATCGCCGATCATGGATGCGGACGGCAGGGTCATTGGTGCCTCAAAAATTGCGCGCGACATTACGGAACGCCGCAAAGCACAGGAACAGCGTGAACTGCTCTTTAGGGAGATGGACCACCGTATCAGAAATTTGTTTGCGCTGGCCGGGCAGCGTTGTCACGCTGAGTGCACTCATCAGATTCCCCGAAGGAGTTAGCCTCAATTACAAGAGACCGACTGGACGCGCTCGCGCGCGCGCATGCGCTCACGCTGCCGAAACGTCTCGATCAGCTCGGTTCAAGACCGAACAAGCGACGACGCTGCAGACTTTGATGCGAACCATCGTCGCGCCCTACCAGGAAGCGAAACGGTACAGCAGCGCCGCATCGTCATAAGTGGACCTGACGTTCCTGTTTCGGCGACTTTGGCGACCGGCTTCGCACTGCTCCTGCATGAATTTGCGACCAACGCGGCCAAGTACGGTGCGCTATCGACGCCACCGGGCCGGTCGATATTGCGTGCGCCGAAACGAATGATGTTTTCTCATTGACATGGACTGAGCGCGGCGGCCCGCGCATCGAGAAGGAGCCTGTCTGAAGGGTTCGGCAGCAACTTGCGCAAGCTACGGTAGTGGACGCCTTGGCGGCGAACTATCCCGCGAATGGAATCTGAACGGTCTGACAATTCGACTGTCTGTTGCTCGGCCCCGCCTAGTTTAACTATCGCGCAAATCCCGCTAAGGGTCACAAACTGACACCGACGCGCGCTCAAACGATGTCCGCTTTACCTCCGGGAAGCGGACATTGGCCCACGTATCTAGTTTCCCTGTTATCCGTGCATTGCTTCCCTGTTATGCCGAAATCTTTCCCTGTTAGTTTTCATAGGGAATATCGCTAAAAACCTTATGGATGCTGCGTTAAATGGCGACCTCGTCACCGCTACAGGCCAAATTTTGCGATTTTCCCTGTTAATTTCCCTGTTAGCAGGGAATTTTGTTGCTGAGACGCGTTCGACATAGACTGCGTCCGCCACCACGCAGTCGCAGTCGAACGGAGATTTCCCAGGTTCTAACGAATAGCTCCGAATTGGCGGGCTTGCGCGCGGGTGCTTAGTCTCTGCGAGCGGCCAGGTGGATTCCACCGGCTATTTCGGGTAGCTTGGCAAGCGTCGTCCGGGAAACGAGCAACTGCCAGGGCCGAGTCGGTTGCAAATGCCACCGTCTGCTCCGGAGGGAGGCCGAGCGTCTCGTGTTGCCTAGACCATTCCGCTGGCAAGTCGCCAAGACGAACAACGCCCATTCCGTGAGGCAGCCGCCCGTCGATTGCCGCTTTGACAAGATCGGGTGCAAGGAAGGCCAGCGAGATCGCCATGTTCACCTTGCGGACGCTGCAGCCCTCTCGTTTGGCGATACTACCGTGATGCTGTTGCATCAGCGACAAGTTCATCAAGCCAACGTCGGCCGCGGGCGATCGATGCGACCAATGTTGCGCGAGTTTCCGAACGTATCGGACGAACCTGTCGCGGCACGGTTCCTTGAGGCAAAAGGATTTCGCGACGCCGGGTTGATGTTGTCTTTTGCCACGGCACCTGAAGGACGGTGCCCTCTCCTGGTCGCTGAGAACCAGCGTCTGACGCTCGGGCAAGCTGAATGGCTAGCCGTTCCGGCCGGACCTCCACGCGCTCTATATAAGTATAAGCGAGGCTAGTATCATCAATCGGCTCCAGCAGTTTGAGATGCTCCCGAACCGACCGAACGACCAGTGCCTCGACTTCAGCGGCCGGGACCCGGCGCACCGAGCCGGCATGCTCAGCCGCGCCCTGAAGAAGGGCGGAGGACAGATAATAGCGGTACTTGATGCCGCCCTTGCGGGCATGGCTCGGGGTCATGCGGTTACCGCGGTCATCGAAGATGCGGCTGGCCAACAAAGCCTCTGATTTTGTCCTTGCGGCTTGATGGTTCGTTCCTTTTTCGCCGAGCTTGGCTTGGACAGCGTCGAACAAATCCCTATCCAAAATCGCGGGTTGCTCGCCTTTGAGAATCTCATCTTTGAAGACCACTTCTCCGATGTAGAAGCGATTGCGAAGCAGATGGGCGAGCGGCCCGCGTGTGAATGGAATGCCGCCAACCGTTTTCCCGCCCTTTAGGGTGCGAACCCTAGTGACGACCCCACGTTTGCGCAGGTCGACCATCAACAGGTTGAGGCTGCCGAGCTTGAGATAGCTGCGGAAGATGCTCCGGACCCGCTCAGCCTCAGCTTCATTGATGGTTATCTTCCGATCCTTCGTGTCGTAACCCAGCGGGACCATGCCGCCGACCCAGAGGCCCTTGCGCTTCGAGGCAGCGATCTTGTCCCGGATGCGCTCGGAGGTGACCTCGCGTTCGAATTGGGCGAAGGACAGCAACACATTCAGGGTCAGCCGGCCCATCGAGGTTGTAGTGTTGAACTGTTGGGTGACCGAGACAAAGGACACATTGTGTTTGTCGAACAATTCCACGAGTTTGGCGAAGTCGGCTAACGAGCGCGTCAGGCGATCGACCTTGTAGACGACGATCACATCGACCTTGCCGGCCCGCACGTCCTCTAGGAGGCGCTGCAGCGCCGGCCGGTCGGTGTCACCGCCTGAGAAGCCGCCGTCGTCGTATTTGCCGCGCAGCAGCACCCACCCGGCGTGGGCCTGACTTCGGATATACGCTTGCGAGGCGTCATATTGGGCATCGAGCGAGTTGAAATCCTGGTCGAGGCCGTAGTCGGTCGAGAGCGGTACATTAAATTCGGCCGTGTAAACGCTTCCGACGAACCAGGGGCAGAGACTGTTCGATTGCCGGATGAGCACACTCTTGGTGCGCTGTGAGGAAAAGATCGCCGGATATTGACAAGGTGCCCGAATGCTCAGCTCCGAGAGCTGGTAATATAGCTGATGAAACTTGCAATTCACGCGGCAGGGGAAATGACGTACTTGTCGGCAAGCGCCGCGCGTCGCGGGAATTTTGCGCCCCGCCGAATAATGCCACCGGCCGTTTTGCGTTTCCAGAAATTTTTGAGAGGGGCCCAAAATTCAAAAGGGGAAGGGGATTACGCCCGCCGTGAAAAATACCGCTGTGCCGCCTAGCGCCGCCACGTTTGCTTTAGCTCTTCGTCAAACCACATTTCGGCGTCGCGGTCCGCTCCCATGGTCGAATGAAAATCGAGGTACTGCGACGAGCCCATCCGTTGTAGCCAACCTTTGAAATCCGAAAATCTTGGGCGGTTGACTTGATTGCTGGGAGCACTGCGCGCCCACTCGTGGCAAAGGCGCCGAATTGCTGTTTCACATTCGCGTTTTTTCATGGTGCGACCATCCCCGCAAAAAGGATTTTCGCCCAGCCGCGGCCCGCCCAATCTTCTAGCACGTTTAGGGCCCCGTAGCGCAGAAGGGCGAGCCGACCACATCACTGGTCAAGTCGCCCCGGTGCCTGGCTCGGATGCCATCGTTTGCCGGCCGGGCCTAGCATAACCATTCTTGCTTCTCGCTCGTTCCGCATCCTTGCGAAGGTTCTAAGCTGGACTCAGATGATCGCCGAGCGTTGCGCATGTACCCCGGCTGCGCCCCTTTCCCCCTTGCCGGGCTTACCTAGCCGCAGCTATCACTTCGTGAAGCGCGGCTTTTTCTTGGTGGCGATTGGTGGAGAGCCAGCCGCTGGGCCGTTGAGGGCGCGCGCCCCGATGCCATTGCGCGAAAATCGGGTCGCGCCGTGCGCGCCGGCTCTCCAAGCACGCAACCTGCCGCCAACGTTGGTTCCTGGGAACTCGAGAAGCGGCACGGCGTTGTGGGAAAGGCCCGGAAGACGCCCCATCTCCCCGGAAACTGCAATTGGCCGCGCGTCACCGATGCGCGGTTTTTCTTTCGAGCATTGCCGGGACGCCCAGCTAAATGCAAACGCGGCCCGCCAACTGGGCGGCCTATGCAGCATTGGAATTAAAGCTCCGGGCGCCGATAGCGTTCAATACGCGATCTTTGATGGTCACCGGATCGAGTTCGCCCATGCTTGTAACGCTGACGATGGCTGTGGCGACGATCTCAGTTATCGGGATTCGCTTTGCAATATTTCGCTGCGCGCCTTGTGCTTCGAATAAAATCGACAACGCAACTAACGGGTTGCCATTATCGAATTCTTTTTCGCCCGCTTCCAGCAACAAGGCGATCTCTTTGCGGCCTTCTTCGAGAGAAAAACGCGCCATACCCGGTACTCATACACTATCCGGCACACTTACGCTTAAACGAACAACGAGGGATTGTGTCCCGAGGATGACGATGGCGTGGCCTGCTGCGGTCCGACACGAGCGATAGTTAGTTGTCCACAGATGTTGATTGGACCGCGTCGAGAGAAGGGATTCCGCCGAAGCCGGCACTCTGCTGACGTATCGCTGCGTCGCGCCGGACAACGCTCAGGGCCAATGCGCGCGCCCGGCAAACAGCGATCAGCAAATTGCGCGCGATCGTGTCGCGGAGATGGGTGCGTCTCAGTGTATTAACGGATTATTTACCAAATGCGCTGGACCATCTGCGTCAGGACGATGACCCGAGGAGGCGGCTATATGGATAGCCTCACGTTTAATTGCCCGCGAACCGGGCGCCCGATCGACAGTGGGATCAAGACGGATCGAAGCACTCTATCGAGAATTCAGACCGCCAAGCTTCGGCTCCGGTGCCTTCACTGTGACAAAGTGCACCAATTTACGATCGAAAGTGGATACCTTGCTGAGGCGGCGTAGACTGCGTTCATAATCGAGGGCGTGGCCTCCGGCTAGACGCGTGAGCCAGCGGCTGTTGGCGACCTGGTAGCCTTCCAAATCGTAAGGTGTGATCGACCTAAAGGCATTCACCGACGGCCTCAGCTGCCGCTGTTGGCTTCAAGAAACGCAATAATTTTGGCCCGCTCCTCGGCGGAAGCGAGACCGCCATAGGGCTTCATGTTGTTGCCGGGCACCACTTGGTCGGGATTACTGATGTAACGGTCGAGCGTCGCCCTATCCCATACCAGCTCGGCGTCCTTCATCGCATCTGAATAGCCGTAATTTGGCAGCGAACCCGCCTTGCGGCCGATGATGTTGTGCAGGTTTGGCCCGAGGCGATTGTCGCCTTCCTTTAGCGTATGGCAGGTGCGGCAGGCATTATTGAACAAGAGTTGACCGTCCTCCACTGCGCTTCTAGCGACCGTATCCTGGCCCGGCGCATCGGCATTGATTGCGATGAGGACGGCAAGCGATAGGGTAAATCGGCGAATGATCATTCGGCTCTCTCTCTAAGGTCGGCCCAGCAAAATCCAACCAATGGGGGTGCGGTACGTTCGGTAGTGGGTCAATCGCGTCGCTTTCACGATATCCGCGACAGGTCAGATTTAATCTCCACACCAGACATTCCTTTCGCCGATCGTGATGGCAGCGACGGGCCAGGAACAAACTTCAGTTGTACCGTCCGGCGCAAGATGTTGATGTTGCGCGTCGCGAGCGTCGAAATGGGCGGCGTTCTCACAACCCTTATTAATTATGTCGTGTGACCGAAGTCTCGTTCAAGAAGAAAGAAAGTGCAGCCGTTCCGTCGTTGGATGCAGTTTGTACCGGCGGCTCGGTCTTATTCGCAAATATTATGCCGCCAACAACGGTACCGATGAGAAACACGCCTACAATCGCCAGCATCAATTCGCCGTCGCTTCGCGGCGAAGGGACAAGATGTTGGAGCTGCCTGTCCAAAAGTTCCTTGTCACGCCGATCCATCATAAGCCCTTCAGTTTGATAGTATCAGACTTGGTGATGCTCAGTGCATAGCCAGCATGCGGGCTTCGTCTAGGCGGAGTGCCCTTAGTTGGGTCAAGCCGCGGACAAACGGTTGCCATTGCCTTGAACCCCGACCTTGCTCGTCGTGCCGACAAAATCAAGCAACCGTATCTTGGCTATAGTTTCTTTATCGAGGCGACGCTGATATGCCGTCAGGCAATCGGCCGAGCAGAACCGCATTCGCCAAAAACGATGGATGATGAGACCGAATGATTTGCGGCAGTGATCACACCGCATCGGCCTGGAATGCAAAGATCGTCGTTCCACGGCAAGCTCCAGAGAGCCTCCGCCCGTCGGACAAATTAACGCAAAATCCTCGCTCTGGTTCCGGCGGTCTCGATTTGCAATAAAGAGCGTGCGGCGAGGCGTGCGTTCGCAGAAGGGGTGACGGATACACGCCTCAATGTAAAATTCGGGTCCCTTTTCACTTATTTTGCCATGCCCCGCGATATGTCCGGTAAGGGTCAAGCGCAACATATGCAGCGCACGCCAAGACTATCGATGTCCCTTCGCCCCGAAAGCGACAGTCAGTTGTGAAACGCGGTCCGCCGCTTTGTGCCGGGCCGGGCATGGCCAGCCGGACCGGAACTCTCACAAATTGAAGAGCTGCAAAAGGGAACCGCTATCCATGGTGGCGCGTTCATAAAGGGCCCTCCATTTGGAGTGCCCGATCATGGCAAAGATGGGTGCTGGCGTCGCGATTGGTTTGCTCGTTGCTGCGATTTCGTTCTTCGAGCCAAGTGCTGCCTTTGCGCTGCGCTTAGGACCATTTCACGTCGGCCTGCCCGTCTTCGGGCACACGTTCCCGCACCGGCATCGAGCTCGGCCGCACTCGGACGATCACACCGGTGTCGCCTACAACGCGACCGAGAATGCAGAGGCCGCCGGCAAGGAACCCTCGCAAGCCGCAGCCGGACCAGCGTCTGCCCTCCTCAATCCCAGTCTCGCCCTGCCGACCATTTATGACGACGTCTTTTGGCCAGCGTCGTCGTGGCCCGTTGGCTATGACGAGGTTTTGCAAGCGGCATTTGCCAAGGCGGCCGGCGACCGGGATCGGCGCCTGTGTCAAGCCGATCGTGGATCCACGGTCGTCAAGCACATTGCCGGAGTGATTAGGCCCGACGAAACTCAGCGTCCGCTGCTGCAAAAGCTCGGCGGCGCGCTCGCCGTGGCTTCAGGCTTCCTGGGGAGATTCTGCGCGAACGAGATCCCCCCACAGCCAGTTGCGCGCTTGCGGCTAGTGGAGACGCAGCTCGAAGCGCTGATCGCGGCACTCGATATTCCCCGCCGGTCCCTGCAGGATCTCGAGCAATCCTTAGATCGCGACCAGCGGGCACGTCTCGCGGCTGCGCTCGCAGCGCCGAGTGCCGGGAGCCGGGACGCGGCGGCGAGTACTGCTCCGGCTTGTGACGTCATGCCAACAACGGTAGAGCGGATGATCGATGTGTTAAATCAATCCGTGCAACCGGAAAATGACACTCAGCGTGCCGCAATGGCCGCTGCCAAGCAAGCCTTCAACACCGCCGCGTACGACCTCGATGCCCAGTGTCCGATGTCATTGCCGGTCATTCCATCGGAGCGGCTAAAGGCGACGCAGGCGCGTCTGGACGCGGTGTGGCGCGCCGTACTCACCATCCGGGTAGCGCTCGAGAATCTTGAAAAGGGGCTGAACGACAAACAACGCGTTCGCCTCAATGCATTGGAATTTGCATCAGGACAAGACGGCAAAGTTATTGGCCGGAATTAGTCGCCCGTCGGCAGTAGTTTCCTTCGCCGTTGACCTCGCGGAACGCATCACCCGGCCGCGGCGTCGAGCTCTCGTCAGCGCCTATGGTTTACGACTGGGCGCGACGAACGGGTTAGTCTCGACCCCGGCCCGGCTGTTCCTGTCAAAGCATGCTTCCAGACGCCCGAGAGCCGCCGTGCTCCCGTCTAGCGGTACCCGCAGCGTCGCTCCCTCTCCTCTCACTTCCAGAACATCAGCGGTTCGCAATCTTTCATTGAGAGCTCGGTCCACGAAAGCGATCGTTACAGCTTTGAATTCAGCTAGCGCCTTTGCTTCGACCGATCGCGAGCCCGCGACCAGGCGAACAGTATAGGTCTTGCCACGTTCCAGCTTCCATTTTTGTGAATCAAGAACCAGTAGCAAGCCATCCTGAGCTCGAAGAAACGTTATATCAAGTTCGGCCGTCGAACGGCTCATCGAGCAACTGTCGAACTTGTCACCTTTGTAAGAGGTAGCGATTGTCCATGGCCCCACCGTCACGGTCTGCTCTTCGGCATACGTCATAGCGGATGTGGCCAATCGCCGCAAGAACCCGCACTGGACGAGGTGCGCCCTGCCTGCGGAGAATTCACTGGCATCGGTGCCAGTTACCCGGGCGCGGGCGCGGCAGCGGAACGTCGCTTGCCTCTCTGATCTCCGCCGGGATGCGAGTGGCTGCTGCCGCGGCCTTCTTTGCGACCAGCGCAGCCGTTTCGGCGGGATCGAGTACATCCCACTGACAAATCTTATAGTGGTTGCTCCTCTCCATCAGATCGATATGCACGTGGGTATCGTGATAGGCATCTGCGCCGTTGCCGAGCACGGTCGAAAAACGTGCGCACGCGCTGTCCCGTAATCTCTCGCGCAGCGACTTGGCGACCGCGGCACTATTCAGTTCAATGACGGCACCGTTCGCCAGTTTGAACGAGCGCACATCGAGGGCATTAGCGCGGCCATGCTCACTGACTTGCGCACCGGCGATACCATTACGCGGACGGCAATCGAACGAATCGACACTTTCGATGCTGCGCAGCGATGTGCCGAGAGCGGCGATCGATGGCGCCACGTCATTGGTTATCCATCGCGCCACAGCTTCCGCCATTGGGCAGCGCAGTGTTGCCGGAGGCGAGAAGCCGACGCGTTGCTTGTCCGGCAAGAGCACGGCATCAACCTTGACGACGTCGGTCGCCATGCATTCGCCGGGCCCGGTGATTGGCGGCGATGGCTCGAAGACGGCAAGCTCGGCCAGCCGCAACTGACACGGCGAGGTTGCGGCATCGGTCTCCGCTGTTGAGGATCGCTGCTCTGGAGCGATCGCGGGGCGCTCGCGCGGCAGTGGAATGGTGCCAGCGGTCCCAACCGAACCGGTCGCGAGAAAAAGAGCGGCAAGACAGAGGAAGCTTGCCGGCACATTCCGCTGCGCTGCAACAATTCCGTGAGCGCATGAAAGGCGGGAGTCAGCGAACATGGTTCGGCCCGATGTCTGCGTACGGACCCGTGAGTGTCGACTTGCCGGCCTTGAAACTTGCCATATCCCCTAAAGTTCCACCTCCGACGGCGAACACAGGTGACCATTGCCTGCATGAATCCATCGTGTGTGATGTAGGCGTCGGAGCCCTTGTACGGCTCTGCGAAGAAGGGCGCGGTCGCAACCCATTGGGTCGCAAACGTGTTTTCAATGGTCGTGCTGTGTTCGACCGCGAAATGAATCCTGTTCAGCCACGTCTTTAGGCTCCTCGCAGAATCCGACAAAAGACGGCGTCTGAGCGACATGGAGCTTTCCTTTGCGAGCCGAAACGACCGATCCGTCTCGTGCGGGGCCGCGATGTAGGGTCTGATTGGTAGTTGTTTTTGGTGCTCACCGAGAGCATGAGGCATTCACGGCCAACGAGCGGAAGTACAGCATGCTCGTTCCCAACAATCCTGATTGGAATGAACGAATCAAGGATGTGGCGAAGACTAAATTGTCTGCGCTTTTGGCCATCGGCGTGAGAGAGATCGGTTATGTCTACGACATGGGCGACAACTGGCAGCACCGGATCATTGTTGAAAAACTGAAGGCTGCCGAGCCTGGAGCGCTCTATCCGCAGTTCCTCGGCGGGGAGAGGAGATGCCCGCCTGAGGATTGCGGCGGCATTCCCGGCTATTACGAGTTCCTGAACAATATCGCTAGCAAGCAAAACAAAAAGCGGCAAGCCGCGCTCGATTGGTACGGGCACGGTACGATCCGGATGAGATCGACGAGCAGCAGATCATCACTGCCCTTAACCGCCTTGCAAATACGTGCGCCCTTCACGAAATTCACGTCACGGATTTTGGAGTTTGGCCCTGTTGTGGTGCTCTGTTGAGCCGCGGGGTGGGATTGGTTGACTGGAAGCGCAGTCCTGTCGGATGAGCAAGACGCAAGAAGAAGGGAGGGCCTGCAGTGCGGAATCCGCAGCGGAGATCGCAATGGCAGAGAGTCCCGACTCGCCACATAACATGTCGGCAGCCGGGTGCGGATGCGCCGGTTGATGCTGGGATGAGCCAGAGCTCTGGCAGACAACTCGGCATAACGTTCCAGCAAGTGCAGAAGTACGAAAATGGCACAAACCGCATCAGTGCCAGCCGGTTGCAGGCGATGTGTGATATCCTCCAGGTTCCGGTGTCGTTCTTTTTTGAAGGCGCTCCGCAGCCGGCAGGAAGGTTACAGAGAAGTGGCGAGGCGCCATTTCCCGCCTACGTCTCCGACTTTCTTGCCGAGGCCGATGGATTGAAACTGGTCAGAGCGTTCATGCAGATCAGTGACGCTAAACTGAGGCGTTCCCTTGTCCGCCTCGTCGAGGAAATTGTCGGCGAAGGAGACCGCTAAGCGCTGGCGCAGTTGCTTGTTGTGTTTGGTGGTCACCGAGCGCATGAGTCACACATGATCAAGTTCCGTTTTGACGATACTGACTATTCGGTTGTCGTGAAGAGTAGGAGGCCCCCTCCGAGCTCGTGGAGGTGGGAGATTTATCGAGCCGGAAGATCAAGGCCGATACGGCAATCGCCGATCTTTTTTCGCACTATGGTGACCGCTAACAAAGCAGGAAAAGCGGCACTCAAGCAGCTGTTGGCCAAGCTCGAGCACCGTGCCCGAGACCGAAGCGTGACCCGCCATACCTCACGCTCGGCGCCATTCGGCGGAGATCTCCGCGGCGAGGCCCGGCTTGGCTGAGCCACGAAGGGGGATTGCGTTGTCCGCCTCGGCGAGCGGGGAAGCCGCGAGGTGAAATTTTATGGCATAGTCGGGCCGTACCGCCGGAGGATCTACCGTGCGCTTCCCCGCGGACTGGCTGCTGGCCGGATGCGCTGTGGTCGCAATCATGATTGTTGTTGTGGTACGGCCCGTGTTGGCGCGCACATATTTGCATTGCTCAACGACACAGGTCGTCATCGTTAGCGCGTCGACCGGGAAAACGTCGTCTAGGAGCGAAGAGAACCTGAGTTTTGTCATTGATCATGCGGCAAAGACTATCGCCTTTGCGGATGGAGAATCTTTGGCGGTTACCCGCTTCGACGGCAATTGGATCAGCGCAAATCACGATGACATTCTTTACGAATTCGATCGCCAAGGCGGCGCGCTGAGCTACGCCAGCTCGACGACGAAGAATGACATTACTTCCACAATCGTGGGGTCGGGCCGATGCGGATGATGAACATTTCCCCGGTGTGGGTACGCCGGGGAAAAGCGTCCGCCTAGGAGCGACAGAGCGGTCAAGAGGCTTTCTTGAAAACCTGGCCGACGCTGCGCGCGATCGGCTCGGCGCTTTCGCTCGCCATCTTCTGTCCGAGCGCTGTCAGCTCACTGAGCTGTTCGCTCAGCATCTCGAATTGCTTTCTGGCGTGCGCCGTCCACAGCTCGACCATTTCGGACGGTGACTTCGCGGTCGCGAGTTGGCGAGCAAACTCGAAAACTCCTTCGGTGTTCGCCTAAGCCATGTCGATCATTTTGAGATTGTAGTCCCGCATGTTTTCGACCGTGGCCGAGTAGCTTTGTTCAACCGCCTGCGCAGATTGCTCGGCCGCCGCTTTGCCTTTCGCAAGGGTCTCGTTGGCAATCGCCGCGCTCTTGTCGGCAAACTTCCTGCCCTGTTCGTGTTCGTTCATGGGACTGATCCTTTGACTGGGGTGATGTTAACGTGATCGCCGGGTTCCGCATTGCGTATGGCCGTCGATGGCACTGATGCGGTACTGCGGAAAAGCAACGCGCTGCCGCAGCACCGAGCACGATGGCGGTCAGGCTACTGAAATGCGGATCACAACTCAGCTGGCAGGTAGCCGTTGATCTCGAGGCCGATGCAGATCTCGAGAAGGGTTGGGGTCGTCCACGCCATTGTCGTAGCCTTTTCATCCGTATTCATCGGTTCTCTCCATAGTCGTCTTGTGAAGTGTTGTTTGAATGTCATCACTCAACCAACTCACTTTAGTTAAGCCACCATGCAGCTAGAACTAGGGCTTTTAGGAAAGAAACTTAGCCAGGGATGTCCGAGGAGTTCCACTTACCCAAGCCGCTTCCAGTCACGGATTTTGGAGGACTGGGGGGTGGCGGTGGCTCGGTTGAGCCGGGAAGGGGATTGGTTAGCGCAGGTCGGTAAGGAGGGTATCTCTATTCCGGTTCGCGCTCTCGCCCTTCGAGTTGCACGAGTCGTTCGATGAGCTCAGAAAGACGTTCGGAAACGGGAATTTGCTGCACAATATCGTATTGTTGCCTGAGCCGTTGTCCGAGGAGTGCTCGAATCTCGCGGTCGGAGGCAGCTTTTTCTAACGATACGAAACCTCTTGCTCGCACGGCACTTTCGCTCCGCTGTATTGGCAACCATGCGCGTTCGCTAATGGTTCCACTGAACTTCGGAAGAGTTTCCGTTAGCGCGGTTCCAAAAGGGGAACTCCCGGGTCACGGACGAGATCAGTCAAAAAAATCGTCTCAACAAAATTCACGTCACGGATTGCGGGTCGTGCGCGTTTTTGGCCTTGGGTGTGGTGGGGTTAGTGCCGTGAGTGGGAACCGGCGCTGCAATGCTCAAACGCGTCAGCACGCTCGGGGCGGATAGGGATTTTGACGCGATTCAAATCCTGGTCGTTGCATTCGACGATGCTTGGAAGGTCGTTCAAGCAAGCGGCGCTCCGTTTGCGTCGGAACGATACGTTGAAATTGCACGTGGAATATTGGCAAAAAGCACCATTGACGAAGCCACGCGGGGCGAACGCGATCGGCATAAACTATCACAATCCGCACTTCCTAAACCGGCCCAATCGAATTTAAAGGGCAAACCGCGTACTCGCGGGAAATAATTCAAACGACACCACCGATTATTGAGGAGTGGAGATGGTGTCTGCGGTCGTGGATGCGGCAGCGGAGTACGCCGCGGGTTCGATAAGGACGGTTTTGCTCATAGGTCCTTGGCGCGCTTTTTCAATTGGGCAAACGCGCGACCGGCTATGCGACCAAGCTTGGTCGCAGTGGCGTCGAGCTCGTCGGCGTGGTCGGTGCGGCCGGCCTCGAATGCGGTGAACCAACGACGGAAGCGGACGAGTTGATCTGGCGGCAGCTTGGCGACGGCTTCGGCGATTTCTTCAACTTTCATGTGGCGCAGTATAGCACCGCCGGGTTCGGTTGAGCGCTGAAAAGGGATTGGTCGCTCCGCCAGTGCCATCGGTCGGCAAGAGCACGGGGAAGTTAGAGTCGGTCGGGCGAGCGGCGGGAGCTGTAGTAGACGCGAGCGATCTCGATCCGCGAGCCGCGCACGCGCTGGGGATAATGTAGGGCGCTTTGGGCGGTGTCGGTCTCTAACGGGCTCAATTTAGTTCCGCTGACGTAGGTCGTGATGCCGATCACGCCACCTTGACCTTGCCAAGCCCTACCGTCTGGCGAACCTCGAACCCCTCGAATTGCGGGTGTCCGATATAGAGCGGCTTGTTCTCGCCCGCTCGATGATGCGCTGCCCGGAACGCTTCGGATTTGGTCCATGCTTCGAAGACGGTGCGATTCTCCCACACCGTGTGGGACGCATAAAGCGTGTGATCTTCGGCTTCGGGCCCTTTGAGCAAGTGGAACTCAACGAAGCCCGGCACCTGGTCGAGATAAGTGTCGCGCGACAGCCAGACTTGCTCGAATGCGGCTTCGCACCCCTTGGTGACGCGGAACCGGTTCATGGCGATAAACATCGGGCGAACTCCTGATTGGGCACAGGGGCTGGGGCTTCCATCTTCGGGAGGGCGCGTAACAACACTCACGCTACACGCCGTGCCGGGTGATGCGTTTCAACTACGTGTTAGGCCGCAGCGGCGAAGCGGATGCTGGGCGAGCCAAGTACGCCGCTCTTCTCCATCACAAGAGTTCCTACCGGGCTTTAGTGTGGCTTGATTTACGGGATGGCGGCTTTCGCCTGGTCGTCTTCTTCTTCGGCGGCTCGCGATCCCTGACCTCGCCACTAGCAATGTCAATCATGAGCTTGGCAAGTGGGGCTGAATCGCGGGGGCGCTTGCGGTAGCTTGTCATGCCCTCATTGCGCCACAGAGCCAAGACTAGCGCACCGTCGCTTTGGAGATGGGCCATATTGGCCTCCGTCCGTGAGGCTCCTAAAGGCCGGAGGAAGAAACTTTGAGCCGAGAACTTTTTTGAATCTGTATAAAATAGCTCACCCTGAATCGACGGTGGATAAGTGGAATAACTTTCGCATTCAGGCTTCGCCACATTCAAAGGAGCCCACTACCCAGACATCGGTGCGCGCTTTACAGGAACACTACAATTCACGTCACGGATTTTGGAAGGTTTGGGGGTTTGCGGGGGCTTGGTTGAGCCACGGAGGCGCCGATTGCACGGAAATCCGAAGCATCAGGCGAATAATTTGATCGCTTCGTTGTCCGCGGGCTGCCGCAACACGTAGCCCCGACCCCACACCGTCTCGATGTAGTTCTTGTCGCTCGAAGCGTTGGCGAGCTTCTTGCGCAGCTTGCAGACAAAGACGTCAAGAATTTTTTGTTGCGGCTCGTCCGGCCCGCCATAGAGGTGGTTGAGCAACATTTCCTTGGTCTGCGTCACGCCCCTTCGCAGCGAAAGGAGCTCTATGATCTGGTACTCCTTGCCGGTCAAATGCACGCGCGCGCCGTTGACCTCAACTATTTTGGCGTCGAGGTTGACGACGAGATCGCCGGTCTGGATCACGGATTGGGCATGACCCTTGGAGCGGCGGACAATGGCGTGGATGCGCGCGACCAACTCGTCCTTGTGAAACGGCTTGGTCATGTAGTCGTCGGCGCCGAAGCCGAACGCCCTGATTTTATCCTCGATGCCGGCGAGGCCAGAGAGAATCAGGGTCGGCGTCCTCACCTTGGATACGCGCAGGCTGCGCAGGACTTCAAAGCCCGACATGTCCGGAAGATTGAGGTCGAGGAGGATGATGTCGTAGTCGTAGATCTTGCCGAGATCGATCCCTTCCTCTCCGAGATCGGTCGTGTAGACGTTGAAGCTGTCCGATTTGAGCATCAATTCGATGGATTGCGCCGTAGCGCTATCGTCTTCAATCAGCAATACGCGCATGCGTGCCCCTTAGTCGCGGCCCTTGGACTCAAGGTTGACGCCTATTGGCAGCCTTCGGAATTTTTAGGACAAAGTGATTCACAACAGGCTAGTGACGGATGGTTAACAGGACCTTACCGACCGTCAAAAGCGGCATGTGAAAAAGCTCCGCGCACGTGAGTGGCGGGGCTGAATTTCAGGCGTAGGCAATGCCGAGCCAGAAAGTTCAAAGGGTCGTTATTTCTCGCGGCGCGCGGTGCGCCGCTTGGCCGGCGGCTCCTCGGTCTGCGCCTGCGCTTCCTTAGCTAATCGAAGCGCTTTTAAACGTTCGGTCTTTTTGCGAGTGGCGCAAGCTTCGGCTTCATATTCGATCATCGCCTTTCGGCCGTCCTGGGCGCGCTCTTCCTTTTTGAAATTTCTTTCTGCCCGTTGTTGGGCCTGATCTGAATTCATCACGAATTTCTCCTGTGTGGCGACAATTTTGCAAAACAAAACTCCCGCCCATTCTGGCGTTGATCGATTCATTATCTCGGTTAGGGGTCAAACAATATATATGCACTGATCGCGCGAAAAAAAGCCCTGACCTAGGAATCGTCTGTCCCCGGCGTCCAAAAGAACACCTCATTCCCATCTTCGTCCAAAATTCGCAGGCCATCGGGGTTCTGCGGCATGTTCAATGTGCCTACATCGAAGAGCGACCTGGCTTTCACCCTTGCGCCTTCCAGATCAGACGCGATGTGCGTAACGCGGGCGAGCGTGGCGTGCGCGTTGTCCTCTTTTCGAATGCGGAAGAACTCAATCGTAAACATCATCTCGCGACCCTCTCTATCCGCAACAAAATAGTACTAATGGCGTTTTACCCGCCTCACCAACGCCTTCAGCAAGAAGCTGGAGAACTTGCAGGCGGCGGTCGCGCTTCACTTCGCGCACCTACAGTCTGGTCCGGCTGCACAAGACGCGGCGCGTGACACCAGCCATGGCGGCCAACGTGACGGATCGGGTATTCCATGCCCCCCCCAGTTAGAGGTCCTCTCCTTGAGGTCCGCCAGTCTGCTGGCCGCTTCGCCCCCAAGGCCGATCGACTATGCCTGATTTTATTGGTGCCGGGTGAGAGGATTGAACCTCCAGACCAGCGGTTTAAAAAACCGCTGCTCTACCGCTGCCTTGGAAACCAAACCGCTTCTTAAGTGACAGTTTTTGTCGTTAAGGAAAGAACGTTTCGGCCAGCCAAAGCGTCCAAATAGTCCGCCCAGCGATTCATCATGGCGCGACGCTCGCTGAGATACTCCGCGCGATTGTACGCAGCACGCACGGCGTTCTGCTCTTGATGAGCGAGCTGGCGCTCTATCACATCCGGACGAAAACCCATTTCATTGAGCGCAGTAGAGGCCATCGCCCGGAAGCCGTGAACCGTTGCCCGGCCATGATATCCCATGCGGTAGAGCGCATAGAGCATGGTGTTGTTGCTCATGCAGCCTTCACGTGAGGGCGATGGAAACAAGAATGGACTAGCCTGCGAGCCGGGCAACACGCGCAGTTCGCGAAGCGCCGCCACCGCTTGCGGGGTGAGCGGCACAACGTGTTCGCGCCTCATCTTCGTCCGCTCAGCAGGGATGCGCCACAAAGGCTCATTTGCGTCGAGATTTTCGAATTCAGACCATCGCGCCGCCCGCAGTTCGCTTGTGCGAGCAAAAGTTAGGACCATCAGCCGCAAGGCGAGGCGTGTTCGCGGATCGCCGTCGTACGCTTCGAGTGCGCTAAGAAAATTCGGCACCTCGTTGAGGGCCATCGCCTTGTGACCGCGCGGTCTCCCAGGCGAACCAAGGGCGCCTCGTAGGGCAGGGGACGGATCATTCTTTGGCGCGCCCAGTCGCAATGGCGTAGCGGAATACTTGACCGCATGTCTGCCGCAGCCGTCGGGCCGTCTCGATCACTCCACGCTTCTCAACCTTCCTGAGCGCGTCCAGCAACTCAAGTGCGCCAATGTCGGCAATATGTCGTGAGCCAATTTGCGGGAAGATGTCCGCTTCCAGCCGGGCGAGAACGAGCGCACTGTATCGCGGGGCCAGTCGATTGCGCTGCTTAGCGAGCCATTCTCGCGCGACGGCCTCAAACGTATTCTCGGCCGCAAGCTTGGCGACACGTTTGGTCGCCTTCTTTACCGCGCCCGGGTCTATTTCTTTTGCCAGCAGCGCCCGCGCTTCTTCGCGACGTGTGCGGGCGCTTGCAAGCGTCACGGTCGGATAAACGCCGAAGGCAAGGGTCCGGCGCTTTCCTGCGAAACGATAGTCCAGCCGCCAGTAACGTGCGCCGTCAGGCGTGACGAGAAGATACATGCCGCCGCCGTCGCTCAATTTGTATGATTTCGCGGTCGGCTTCGCGTTGCGGACGCGCGTGTCAGTCAAAGGCATTGACGGTATCTCCACAGTCCAATGCTGTGACGGTATAACCTCAAAATACCGTCATAGATACCGTCAAATTCTCCGGCTTGCAAGGGATCGCTGGCGAACACCGGCGGGAATTATTGAAACTATTTCCGCCGTCGTTTCAATGCTCTGCGGACGTGGGCGGAAGACTGCGAACACTTGCGAACGATGATTGGCTGGGGAACTAGGATTCGAACCTAGATTAACGGAGTCAGAGTCCGCTGTTCTACCGTTGAACTATTCCCCAACTAAGCCGCGAATGCACCGATTCGGGCCAAAAGTTGCGAGGACCACATTTAAGGCATCTCCGCCGTCTTTCCAAGTCCGGCTCTCGCGCGATCAAATCGCCGCCGCGGCGCCACTTTCAGCTTGTGCGCGACGGGAGACGCCGAACACCACCGTGCCGATGCAGAGGATGCTGCAGGCCGCGGAAAAGACGAACACGGCGCGCGGCTCGCCGCGATCCATGAAATGCCCATAGACCATCGGCGCGATCGCCGCGCCGATATTGAATCCGGTGCTGACGAAGCCGAAGACGCGTCCGATCGCGCCGGGCGGCGTCGCCGCGCGCACCAGCATGTCGCGCGACGGCGGCGTCACGCCGACGAAAAATCCGGAGAGCGACGCCATCAGGACGAGCGCAACGGGAGAGAAGTCGATGAGGCCGATGAGGACGGTGGCGATGCCGGCGGCGGCCAGGCCGAAAGCGGCGACGGCGACGTGCCGCTCGGTCCGCGAGGCGAGCACGCCCCCGACCAGCACGCCGAACGCATTCAGCGGTCAGCAGGCCGGTCAGCGCCACATTGGCGAGCGTGTTGGAGGTGCCGTAGAGCGCGCCGAGCGCGACGACGAGGAATGTATTCAGCCCGCCCATCAGCGACAGGAGAATAAAGAAGCAAAGATTGAGAATGATCGGCGGTGAGAACAGAAGCCGCCATTCACCGCTCGCGAGCCGGTCCTCGCTTCGCCCGCCATGATGGCGCTTCGCCGCCCATTCCTGATCGGGCCCGGGCCGCTGCGCGAGGAGAATCGCCAGCACCGCGAAGCCGAGAATGGCGGCGCCGACATAAGCCCCGCGCCAGCCGAAGTGGCTCTCCATCGCCAGGAGCGTGGCGGGCGCGACCGCGGCGCCGAGAATCCCGGCGAAGGTGTGGAACGCGAAGATGTGCCCGAGCCGCGCCGGCGCGCTGTGATGCGAGAGGAGCGAATAGTCGGCCGGGTGATAGACCGTGTTGCCGAGACCGGCGACCGCGTACATGGCGACGAACACGGCGAACGAATGGACAAGTCCCGCGACCGCAAAGGCGACGGCGCCGAAGGCGACGCCGGCGATCAGCACGAAGCGCGGGCCATAGCGGTCGACCAGAAAGCCGGCGGGGGTCTGTAACAGCGCCGAGACGACATTGAAGGCGGTGAGCGCCAGCGCGAGATCGGTGTAGCTCACGCCATAGTCCGCGCGCACGAAGGCGAACAGCGGCGCCAGCACGATCATGTAATAATGACTGACAAAGTGCGCCGCGCAGACCGGCGCCGACCACCCGCCATTCGCTCGAATCGGCGCGCCGGGACGGAAACCGCCTGCGTCATCGATCGGAATGTCCGCCGCCGCGCCCGTCGGCGTCGCGCAGCGCCTGCCAGATCCGAAACGGCGTCAACGGCATGTCGACATGGCGGATGCCGCGATCGGCGAGCGCGTCGATGACCGCGTTCATCACCGAGGTGAGGGCGCCGGCGCAGCCGGCTTCGCCGCAGCCCTTGACGCCGAGCGGATTGGTCGTTGCCGCCACCGGATGATCGGCAAGGACGAAGGACGGGCACGTCTGCCGCGCGCGGCATGGCGTAGTCCATGAACGAGCCGGTGAGCAATTGTCCGTCGCCGTCATAGACCGTCAGCTCCATCAGCGCCTGGCCGATGCCCTGCACGACGCCGCCGTGCAGCTGGCCCGGCGACGATCATCGGATTGATGACGATGCCGAAATCGTTGACGCAGGTGTATTTGACCACCTCGACCACGCCGGTCTCGGGATCGACCTCGACTTCGGCGACATGGCAGCCATTGGGAAAGGTCGCGCCGCCCGGCCCGTCGCTCACATGCGTGACGTCGAGCGATTGCGGCGCATCGGCCGGCAGCTTGGCGCCGTCGCGCAGTTTCTGCGCAAGATCGAGAATCGAGATCGCGCGGTCCGTTCCGGCGATGAGGAACTGGCCGCGGGTGAACTCGATGTCGGACGACGGCGGCCTCGAGCACATGGCTCGCGATCTCCTTGCCCTTGTCGATGATCTTGACGGCGGCTTCGGCAATGGCGGTGCCGCTGTGCATGATCGATTTCGAGCCGCCGCTGCCGCCGCCGGTGATCAGGCGATCGCTGTCGCCCTGGACGATGGAGATCTTCTCCACCGGGATGCCGAGTTTATCGCTCAGCACCTGCGCGAACGGCGTGGCGTGGCCCATGCCGAAATCGAGCGTGCCGGTGGTGATCGTCACCGTGCCGTCGCCGTTGAAGGCGATGTCGGCCAGTTCCTTCGACGGCGGCGCGGTGACCTCGAGAAAGTTGCCGACGCCGAGGCCGCGCAGCCTGCCGCGTTTGCGGCTCTCGCGCTTGCGGCGGGCAAAGCCCTTGCCGTCGGCGAGCTCGAGCGCTTGCTTGGTCAGCGCGGTAAAATCGCCGCTGTCATAGGTCATGTCCGAGGCGGTCTTGTACGGCATATCCTGCGGCCGGATCTGATTGCGCCGGCGCAGCGCGACCCGGTCGATGCCGATCTCGGCCGCGGCCGCGTCGATCAGCCGCTCCATGTAGTAGTTGCCTTCCGGCCGGCCGGCGCCGCGATAGGCGGAGACGTGCGTGGTATTGGTGAACACGCACTTGCCGAGACCTCGATCAGCGGCGTGCGATACATGCTCTGCACGTTCTTGACGACGTTGAGCGTCCCCAGCATCGGCGCTACCGGCGAAAGGAACGCGCCCATATTGGCGAAGCACGTGAGGCGCACCGCGAGGAAAGTGCCGTCGGCGGCGAGCGCGAGCTCGCCGGCGACATCGTGATCGCGGCCGTGGCTGTCGGAAACGAAGCTGCCGGAGCGCTCATCGGTCCACTTGACCGGCCGGCCGAGCGCGCGGGCGGCGTGCAGCAGGCAGATATATTCGGGAAACACCGCAGCCTTCATGCCGAACGAGCCGCCGACATGGCCGGTCAGAATGCGGACATCCTTCGGCGTGACGCCGAGCGCCTCGGCGACGTTGGCGCGCATGCCGTTGACGCCCTGCGAGGCGACGTGAAGGGTGAAGCGGTTGCCGTCATAGGCGGCGAGCGCCGCGCGCGGCTCCATGGCGTTGACCACGACGCGGCTGTTGAGAATGTTCGAGGCGGGTGACGTGCGCCGCCTTGGCGAAGGCCGCGGTGACGGCGTCGGTGTCGCCGTAGTGATAGTCGAGCGCGACATTGCCCGGCACGTCGTCGTAGAGGAGCGGCGCGTCCGTCGCGCACCGCCTCGTCGGCCGCAATCACCGCGGGCAGGGGCTCGATGTCGATCTCGACCGCTTCGGCCGCATCCTTGGCGGCCAGCACCGTCTCGGCGACGACGCAGGCGACGGGGTCGCCGACATAGCGCACCTTGTCCTTCGCCAGCGCCCCGCGCCACGGCTTCTTCATCGGCGAGCCGTCGCGGTTCTTGAACGGGATGATGCATTTGAGCGGGCCGTAGGCTTGCAGATCGGCGGCGGTGTAGACGCCAAGCACGCCCGGCATGCTGCGCGCGGCGTCCAAATCGATCGCGCGGATGTTGCCGTGAGCGTTGCGGCTGCGCACCATCACCGCATAGGCTTGGCCGGGAAGGCTGACGTCGTCGGTGTAGCGGCCTTCGCCGCGCAGCAGCATCGGGTCCTCGCTGCGCGGCAAGGATTGCCCGATGGCAAATTTCTCGACCGCCAATCGCTCCGCTAAATCGTCCCCCGGCAATTTGTTCGCCTGCCGTTGGGCAGGCTGGTGCAAATTCATCGCTGTTCCGATCCCGCAAGCCTTCCTGGCGTGACATAAGGGAGTTGGCAGAGGGCGACAAGCTGGCGCGGAGCATGGCTCATAGGCGGGGCAAGCACAGTATTGGCCCTGCCGTCCGCGACTGATACATTTGCTCGATTTTGAGCTTGAACACGCCCGCAGCCGTCGAGCCGCAGTGCTCCGGCGCGGCAGGAAGGCATTGGATGAACGGGGAGGCCCCGCCGACCAGCGGGCTCGACGGCCGCAAAGCGCCGCGGCGGCGGCCGCGTTGGGGCCGCCGGACGCCCTACGGCCTCCGCCGCGATGGACTTCATCACAACGATGCGCACCAGCCCGCGGAACGAGCGTTCCGACGGCACCTACGCGGCGCTCGACCTCGGCACCAACAATTGCCGTCTCCTGGTCGCCCGCCCGACGGCAGACGGTTTCCGCGTCGTCGACGCATTCTCCCGCATCATGCGCCTCGGCGAGGGGGTGGCCGCTTCGCGCCGCATCAGCGAGGCGGCGATCGCGCGTGCGGTCGAGGCGCTGCTGATCTGTCGCGACAAGATGCGCGCGCGCGGCGTGCGGCGCGCGCGGCTCATCGCCACCGAGGCCTGCCGCGCCGCCGAGAACGGCGAGGCGTTCCGCGCCCGCGTCGCCGAGGAAGCCGGTCTCGAGCTCGAGATCATCGATTCGGCGACGGAGGCGAGGCTGGCGGCGGCCGGATGCACCGAGCTTTTCGATCCGGCGGCGGCCGGCGTCATCCTGTTCGACATCGGCGGCGGTTCCTCCGAGCTGGTGCGCCTCGGCCGTCCCAACGGCGCCCGCCGCGGGCCGCCCGCGCCCGACATCGTCGGCTGGGTTTCGCTGCCGTTCGGCGTGGTCACGCTCGCCGAGCGTTACGGCGGCACCGTGGTGCCGCGCGACGTCTACGACGCCATGGTCCAAGAGGTCGCCGGCTATGTCGACGCAGTTCGCGGCCGCGCATCGCTGCGACCTCGACGGCTTCCACATGCTCGGCACGTCCGGCACGGTGACCACGATTGCCGGCGTGTTCCTCAACCTCAAGCGCTACGACCGCCGGCGCGTCGACGGCTGCTGGCTGTCCGACGACGAGGTTTCGCGCGTGGTCGGGCAGCTCATAGACATGAGCTTCGACGAACGCGCTGCCAATCCCTGCATCGGCGCCGAGCGCGCCGACCTGGTGCTCGCCGGCTGCGCCATCCTCGACGCCATTCGCCGCGCCTTCCCCTGCCCGCGCCTGCGCGTCGCCGATCGCGGCCTGCGCGAAGGCATGCTGGTCGAGATGATGCGCGCCGACGGCGTCTGGGGCGAAGCCTGACGGATCATGGCACGGCTCAAACGGGAGAAGCGCCGGACGCCGTCGTCGCGGGCCTGGCTCGAACGGCAGATCAGCGATCCTTACGTGGCGCGCGCCAAGCGTGAGGGATTTCGCTCGCGCGCCGCCTACAAGCTTGCGGAGATCGACGACAAATATCGTCTGCTCAAGCCGGGAGCACGGGTGGTCGATCTCGGCGCCGCGCCCGGCGGCTGGAGCGAGGTCGCCGCGCGGCGGGTCGCGCCGAACGGACGCGTGGTCGCGATCGACATTCTCGACATGAAGCCGATTGCGGGCGTCGAATTCCTGAAGCTCGACTTTCTCGACGCGACAGCGCCGGAAAGGCTTGCGGCGATGCTGGGCGGCAAGGCCGACATCGTGCTCTCCGACATGGCGGCGAATGCGACCGGCCACCGAAAGACCGACCATTTGCGCATCATGGCGCTCGCCGAGGCCGCGGCGCATTTCGCGCGCGAGATACTGCGCGGCGGCGGCAGCTTCCTCTGCAAGGTGCTGCAGGGCGGCACCGAGGCGGCGCTGCTGTCCGAGCTCAAGCACGATTTCGCCAGCGTCAAGCACGTCAAGCCGCCGGCGAGCCGCAGCGATTCGGCCGAGCTTTATCTCCTTGCCCGCGGTTTTCGCGGAGCGAAGGGAGAGCGGCTTTAGCGATCCTTATCTGCCGCGGCAGGGCGCGCACTGCCGCCGATGAGCTCGATGCCGGCATCCGGCCGCAGGCGCCAGAAGATCAGGCCGGCCGAGGCCGAAAGGATGCTGACCACGAGAAACGCCGGCGGGAAATCGCTTGCGCCCATCGCGTCCGCATGTTTGAGCCGCAAGGTGATCTCGACGATGAGCGCGCCGACGGCGACGCCGGTCGACAGCGACAATTGCTGCGCCGCCGAGACCATGGCCGTCGCCTTGCTCAACTGCCGCGGCTCGAGCTCGGCATAGGCGATCGTGTTGATGCTGGTGAATTGCAGCGAACGAAAAAAGCCGCCGGTGAGCAGAATGGCAACCATCGCTGCAAACGGCATGCCCGGCACGAAAAAGGCGCACGCGGCGAGAAACGCGCTGCTGATCAGGCTGTTGTAGAGCAACACCCGGCGGTAGCCGAAGCGCCGGAGCACGCTCGCGGCGGCCGCTTTCATGAAGATCGCGCCGAGGGCGCCGGTAAAGGTGATGAGCCCCGACTGAAACGGCGTCAGGCCGAATCCGAGCTGCAGCAACAGCGGCAACAAGAACGGCAATAGCGCCAATGCCGAGCCTGAACATGAACCCGCCGAAAACGCTGGCGCGGAAGGTCGGCAATTTGAACAGCGTCAGATCGAGGATCGGCACTGCCGTGCGCCTGGCGTGGACGACATAGGCCGCCGACGAAACGGCGCCGACGCCGATCAGGGCGGCAACCACGCCCACCGGCAAGAACGCCAGCCCCATGACCGACAGCCCGAAAGCGAGCCCGCCGACGCCGAGCCCGGACAGGACGAAACCGACAAAGTCGAAGGGCTCGGGCCGCTCGGCGTGAACGTCCGGAATGTAGAGCGTCGCCAGGACAATGCCGACCAGGCCGATCGGCACATTGATGATGAAAATCCAATGCCAGGACGCGTAGGTGGTGATGAAACCGCCGAGCGGCGGACCGCTGATCGGGCCGACCAGGGCGGTGATGGTCACCAGCGACATGGCATTGACGAGAACGCGCTTGTCGATGCTGCGCAGCAGGATGAGACGGCCGACCGGCGTCATCATCGCTCCGCCCATGCCTTGAATGATCCGCGCCAGCACGAATTCCTCCAGCGAGCGCGGACAGCGCGCAGCCGATCGAGCCGAGCACGAACACGCCGATGGCGATGCGGAAGACTTTGCGCGCGCCGTAGCGGTCCGCGACCCAGCCGCTCGCCGGGATGCAGATCGCGAGCGCGAGGAGGTATGAGGTCACTGCGAGCTTGAGCGCCAGCGGATTGGTGCCGAGCGCCTGCGCGATCGCCGGCAGCGAGGTGGCGATCACCGTCGAATCCATGTTCTCCATGAACAGCGCGACCGCGATGATGATCGGGACGATGCGGTCGTACGGCCTCGGCGGCGTGCTGACGGGCATCTGCGGTTATTGGCTCGCGGCCGGGCCGGCTTTGAGCCGGCGCAACCCCTCGGCCGGCTGCTGGAACGCCGGATCGATCGCCAATGCCTTGCGGAAATCGGCGATGGCGCCGGCGTTGTCGCCGAGCCGTTCGCGGATCAGGCCGCGCGTGGAGAAGGCGCTGGCCGAATGGGCGTTGAATTCGATGGCGCGATCGGCGTCGGTTTGCGCCTCGACATTCTCGCCGGCGAGATAATGCGCCCAGGCGCGATTGTAGAAGGCGAGCGCGGCGGTCGGGGCGAGCTCGATGGCGCGCGTGTAGTCGGCGAGCGCGCCGGAAAGGTCGAGCCGCTCGCGCTTGGCGTTGCCGCGATTGATGTAGGCGTCGGCCGAGCGCGGGTCGAGCCTGATCGCCTCGTTCAGATCGGCGATCGCCCGCTCGTTGTCGCCCTTGGCCTGCCAGGCGCTGCCGCGGTTGTTGTAGGCGGCGGCCGTCGGATTGAGCTTGATCGCCTGGTCGTAGTCGGCGATGGCGCGATCGAGATCGCCCTTGCGCCGCCAGGCAATGCCGCGATTGTAGAAAGCCGCGGCGTAGTTCGGATCGGCGCGCAAGGCCTCGTCGTAGTCGGTAATGGCGCGATCGCGGTCGCCCTTGTCGTCGAAGGCGTTGCCGCGATTGTTGTAGGCGATGGCGAATTTGGGATTGAGCTTGATCGCCTGATCGTAGTCGGCGATGGCGCGATCGAAATCGCGCTTGCGATAGAAGGCATAGCCGCGCTCATTATAGGCGCCGGCATGCTGCGGGTTGAGCCGGATGGCCTCGCTCAAATCGGCGAGGGCGTGGTCGAGATCGCCGTCGCGGCGGAATGCGATCCCGCGATCGTAGTAGATACGCGCGTTCCTGGGATCGAGCCGGATACCCTCATTGTAGTCGGCGATGGCGGCGTTGCGGTCGCCCTTGTCGTCGTGCGCGTTGCCGCGATTGTTGTAGGCCTCGGCATTGGTCGGATCGAGACGGATCGCCGCGTCGAAATCGGCGATGGCGCGATCATAGTCGCGCTTCTGGTAGGCGATCAGGCCACGATTGTCATAGGCAAGCGCGAATTGCGGTGACAACTGGATGGCATGATCGAAATCGGCGACGGCGCGGACGAGATCGCCTTTCGCCCGCCAGGCATCGCCGCGGTTGTTGTAGGCGGCGGCGAAATTCGCGTCGATGCGAATGGCCAGATTGTAGTCGGCGACGGCGCGGTCGAAGTCGCCTTTTTCAAACCAGACAATGCCGCGATTGTTGAGCGCCGAGGCGTTTTTCGGGTCGAGCTTGATCGCCTGATCGTAATCGGAGACGGCATGGTCGAGGTCGCCCTTGCGGCGGAAGGCCAGACCGCGATTGAAATATGCCGCGGCGTAGTTGGGCGACAACCAGATCGCCTCGTCGTAGTCGGCGATGGCGTGGTCGAAATCCGCCTTCTCGTCGAAAGCGTTTCCGCGGGTCATCAAAGCGCCGGCGTCGGTCGGATCGAGCCGGATGGCCTCGTCGAGATCGGCAATGGCGCCATCCAGATCGTGCTGCGCGAAGCGGACCGCGCCGCGATCGGAGAAGCTGCGCGCGTAGTCGGGGTTGAGCTTGATCGCCTCGCTGAAATCGCCCAGCGCCGCGGCGAGATCGCCCTTGGCGCGCGACGCCATGCCGCGGTCGTGGTGCAGGATCGCGAGATTGCCGGCCTGATAGCGCCCGGAATTGAGGAGCGCGGTGCAAGAGGCGATACGCTCGTCGTTTGTGGCGCGCCACTGCCCGGTGCAGCGGCGCTCATCCGTCCCCTCCTGGGCGCGCGCCGCCACGGCAAATCCCAGCATCAAGGCCAAGGCCAGAACGGTCCGGCGGGTAGAAGGAAAGTGCGCCGACCTGCGCGGCATCATCGTTTCACCCGGCGGACGAGGGTTGGGCATGGCGAATCCCGCCCGTCTCGCTTGCTCGGCCTCGGTTGCCGCCAATCTAGCCGCCGTGCACTCGCCGGCCAAGCCGTGCAGGCAATCTCTGCCAGCGGATAACACCTCAAACAGCGGCGAGCGCGATGCTAGAACAGCCGGTCCGAGCAAAGCCCGCGCAACCTATGAAGCCAGCCATTGTCGTCACCGGCGCCGCGTCGGGAATTGGGCGCGAACTCGCGCGCGTAGCGGCGCGCGAAGGCCTGCCCATGGTCCTCGTGGATCGGTCGCAATCGGCTCTCGACGAGCTTGTGGTGGAGCTCGGCAGGTCCGGGGCACAAGCCAGCGGCTTGTGCATCGATCTTGCCGAACGCGACGCCGGGTTATGCCTCGAGAATGCGCTCGCCGAGCGCGGGCTTCATTGCGACGTGTTGGTGAACAGTGCCGGCATAGGCCTGTACGGGCCGGTTGCGGAAGCTGATCGGGAAGCGCAACTGCGCCTTCTCGACGTCAACATGCGGGCGCTGACCGAGCTGACGTTGCGTTTCGTTCCGGGCATGGTCGCAAGACGCCATGGCGGCGTTCTCAATATCGGTTCGATCGCCGGCTACATGCCGGGGCCGAACCTGGCGCTTTACAGCGCGTCCAAAGCCTATGTGAAATCGTTCACCGTCGCCCTTGGCGCTGAGTTGGCCGGCAGCGGGGTAACCGTCACCTGCCTCGCCCCGGGCGTTGTCCGTACCGCCTTGTTCACGCGCACGCCTTTGGGTGTAACGCGGCTCAACAAGATTTTGCCGCGCGCCGACGCACCGAAGGTCGCCGCGGCGGGCTGGCGGGCATTTCGGGCCGGCAAACGGTTGGTGATTCCAGGGCTGGCGAATCGGATCATCGTGCGGGGCAGCACCTTGCTGCCCGAAGCGGCGCTCCTGCGCCTGATCTCCTTTCTATCGCGGATGCGCTGATTGCCGGTGCCACCTATGCATAGGCGCTCGGACATGCTAGGAACCGCCGCCAACCCAAAAGCGGGCCGTCGAAGTGGATGAGCAGGCGGGCAGAGCGAGCCGCTCCCCGCGCAGGTTTTCGCCTTTCCGACCGGCTTTTCGCGACGCCCGCCCCAGCCAGCCCGCACCGTGCGGGCGCAAGCGGAGTTGGCAATGATCAAGGACAATCCGCGCGAAGGCCTCACCTTCGACGACGTGCTGCTCAAGCCCGGCCTCTCGGACGTGCTTCCCTCCGAGGTGGACATCCGTTCGCGTATTACCCGCAGCATCCTGCTCAATATCCCGATCATCGCCTCGGCCATGGATACGGTGACCGAGGCGCATATGGCGATCGCCATGGCCCAGGCGGGCGGCATCGGCGTCATCCACCGCAACCTCGAGCCCGCGGTGCAGGCGGCGCAGGTCCGCCAGGTGAAGAAATTCGAATCCGGGATGGTGGTGAACCCGGTCACCATTCATCCCGACGCCACCCTCGCCGACGCGCTGACGCTGATGCAGGAAAACCATATCTCCGGCATCCCGGTGGTCGAAGGCGGCGGCAACGGCCGTGCCGGCAAGCTCGTCGGCATCCTCACCAATCGTGACGTGCGCTTCGCCACCGACCGGCGGCAAAAAGTCTCCGAGCTGATGACCAAGGATGGACTGGTCACGGTGCGCGAGAGCGTCGGCCAGGACGAGGCCAAGCGTCTTCTGCACCAGCACCGCATCGAGAAGCTCCTGGTGGTCGACGGCGACTACCGGTGCGTCGGGCTGATAACGGTGAAGGACATCGAGAAGGCGGTGGCGAACCCCAATGCCTGCAAGGACGAGCAGGGCCGGCTGCGCGTCGCCGCCGCCACCAGCGTAGGGGAACTCGGTTATGCGCGCAGCCAGGCGCTGATCGAGGCTGGCGTCGACCTCGTCGTCGTCGACACCGCGCACGGGCATTCGCGCCGCGTGCTGGAGGCCGTCACGCGGATCAAGCGGTTGTCGAATGCGGTGCAGGTGGTCGCCGGCAATATCGCGACCGCCGAGGGAGCGAAAGCGCTGATCGATGCGGGCGCCGACGCCATCAAGGTCGGCATCGGACCGGGCTCGATCTGCACCACCCGCATCATCGCCGGCGTCGGCGTGCCGCAGCTCACGGCGATCACCGACGCGGTCGAGGTGGCGGATCGGACCGGCACTCCGGTGATCGCCGACGGCGGAATCAAATATTCAGGCGATCTCGCCAAGGCGATCGGCGCGGGTGCCCACTGCGCCATGGTCGGGTCGCTCCTTGCCGGCACCGACGAGACGCCGGGCGAGGTGTTTCTCTACCAGGGGCGTTCCTACAAGACCTTTCGCGGCATGGGCTCGGTCGGGGCGATGGCGCGCGGCTCGGCCGACCGTTACTTTCAGGAGGAGATCAAGGACACGCTCAAGCTCGTGCCCGAGGGCGTGGAAGGGCAGGTGCCGTACAAGGGCCCCGTCGCCAATGTGCTGCACCAGCTCGTCGGCGGACTGCGCGCGGCGATGGGCTATGTCGGCGCCAAGACCCTGGGCGAGTTTCACGACAAGGCCGAGTTCATACGCATTTCCGGCGCCGGCTTGCGCGAGAAGTCACGTGCATGACGTTACCATCACGCGCGAGAGCCCGAACTATCCCACGCGGGACTGAGCGGTCGCCATGAAGAGGCCGCGCCGCGATCCGTTCGCCGAGATTCGCAAGGCCACCGATCAGCATCGCGCCCTGCACCAGTGCAGCGCGTATCCCTATGCCAACGGCCCGCTGCTCGGAGTTTTGGCGGCGGCGGCGCAGGCTCGGCGCATTCTCGAGTTGGGCACCGCGCTTGGATACTCCGCTTTGTCATTTGCCCATGGAGCGCCGAATTCCACCGTCGATACGATCGAGGGCGATCCGGAGCACGTCCGGCTTGCTCGAGAGAACATCGCCGCCGCGGCGCTCGATCATCGCATCACCGTGCACGAAGGCGACTTTGCCAAGATTTCTCGCCGGACTTGATCCCGGCTACGACCTCGCGTTCTTCGACGGCAGCGCGCCGATACCGGGGCTGCACGTCGGCTTGCGCAACCTGTTGCGGACCGGAGGCACGTTGATCACCGCCAATCTGAACCATGGCGGGACGGCCGAAGCGGTCGCCAAGGCACTGTTCGAGGGCAAGTCCTGGCGCAGCGCGCTCATCGATGAGGTCGGCGAAACAGCGGTCAGCGTCAAACTCTGACCGCGCCGATTGGCGACGACGCGGGCGCCGTGATAGGACTTGCTGGGGCGCAAGATCACATCAGCCGAGTTCACACCCATGTCACTTCCCTCCGTGCTGCTGCCGCTTTTCGTCGAGGTGATCCTCACTTTCGTGCTGATGCTGCGGATGGGAGCGCTGCGCAACGCCGATTATCGCTCGGGCGCGGTCAAGCCGCAGGACATCGCGCTACGCGAGTCGAAATGGCCGGCGCGCACAGCGCAGACCGCGTTCTCGTTCTCCAATCAGTTCGAGCTGCCGGTCCTGTTCTACGTCCTCACCATCCTCGAATGGGTGACCAGGCACGCCGGAATTCTCTTCGTGGCGCTGGCCTGGGTTTTCGTGGTTTTTCGCCTGCTGCAGGCCTATGTGCACGTGACCAGTAACATCGTGCGGCTGCGCGGCGCTTTCTACATTGTTGGAGCGCTGGTGCTGATGATCATGTGGGCGATCTACATCGTCCAAGTGCTGACCGGCACCTGAGAGGGCTGACATCATGCCGCTCGATCTTTGTCATCCCACCGCGCCGCACGAGAAACTCAAATTGCCGGAGTGGTATGTCTCCAGCCTGATGATGGATCGTGCGCTCGACGCAGTCGTGCGGCGGGTGAAGAAGTTCGACCGCAAACACGATATTCCCTACCTCGCCGGCTACAGTAAAGACGGCAAGACCATCTATATCGACCGCCATATGCCCAAATCGTTCAAGTTCCACGGCCGCGTAATCGAGACCGACCGTTTTCTTATCCTGCACGAGGAAGTGGAGAAGACGCTGATCGACCAGCTCGGGCTCCACTATCTTCACGCCCATCAGATCGCCACCCGCGCCGAGCAGGCGGCGGTGCGCGCCGCCGGCTTCAACTGGCGCGACTATGACCGTTTCATGCAGAAATACGTCAAGCACATCGGCGACGAGCGCCTGACCAAAGTGCCCGACGATCTCGATACCAAACCCTACCGCGACGAGCATGATGACGATCTGCTGCAACGGATGCTCGCTTGCATCGACAAGGGTGTCGTGCCCAAAGGATTCCGCGGCCGCCAATTGCGCGACGCCGCCCAGGACATCCGTCAGTATGTCCGCCGGCACGATACGGCGTCCGCCCGCCGCGCCGCGGCAGTCGAGCGCGCGAAGAAATGATGCCGGCGTCGAGCCGCTCTCCCGCATGACGCCCGGCGCTCGTCTTTCCGCCGCCATCGAAGTCACTGCCGAGATCGAAGCGCGTCGGCGCCCGGCCGCGGACGCGCTCAAGGATTGGGGGCTGGCGCATCGTTTCGCGGGTTCCTCCGACCGCGCGGCTATTGCCGGTCTCGTCTACGACGCGCTGCGCCGCAAGGCGTCCTCGGCGTGGCTGATGGGCGAAAGCACGCCGCGCGCCGCCATCATCGGCATGCTGCATCGCGAGCGCGGCCTCGGCGTTGCGGAGATCGCGGCGCTCTGCGACGGGACGCGTTTTGCGCCGGCGCCATTGAGCGAGGCCGAGCAGGCGGCGCTCGGCCGGAACACACTCAAGGACGCGCCGGCGCCGGTCCAGGGCGACTACCCGGATTGGCTCGATCCGCACCTGGCGCGGACATTTGGCGACGAGCGGATCGCGGAAGCTGCCGCTCTCGCGAGCCGCGCGCCGCTCGACCTGCGCGTCAATGCGCTCAAGGCCGAGCGCGAGGAGGTGCTGCCCAAGCTCGCGCATCTTGCGGCCGAGCCGACGCGATGGTCGCCGCTCGGCCTGCGCATCCGGCTCGGCGCCGATGCGAGGAGCCCGGCGCTGCATGCCGAGCCGTTGTTTCGCAAAGGCGCCTTCGAAATCCAGGATGAAGGCTCGCAGCTCGCCGCGCTGTTGGCCAACGCCAAGCCCGGCGAGCAGATCGTCGATCTGGCAGCCGGCGCCGGCGGCAAGACTTTGGCGCTGGCGGCCGCCATGGAGAATCGCGGCCAGATCTACGCGACCGATATCGACAAGCGCCAATTGGTGCCGATCCACGACCGGATCGCGCGCGCCGGGGCGCGCAACATCCAGGTGCGCACGCCGCGCGGGGAGACGGACACGCTCGCCGATCTCGCCGGCCGCGCCGACTGCGTGCTGATCGATGCGCCGTGCACCGGTACCGGGACCTGGCGGCGCAACCCCGACGCCAAATGGCGGGTGCGTCCGGGCGCACTCGCCGAGCGCGTGAAGCAACAGGCTGCGCTTCTCGACCGCGCCGTCGCGCTGGTGAAGGCGGGCGGCCGCATCGCCTATATCACCTGCTCGGTGCTCGCCGAGGAGAACGGCGACCAGGTGCGGGCCTTCCTCGGCCGGAATCCGGATTTTTCCGTGGAAAAACCCGCTGAAGTGGCGCAGGCGCTCGGCGAACGCGCCTATCTTTTCACCCACGCCGCGCTTATCTCCGAGGAAGGTTTGCTGATGACCCCGCGCCGCACCGACACCGACGGTTTTTTCGTCAGCCTGTTGCGGCGTGCGGCATGACTGCGGCAGCGAAAACTCGACAGCGCGAGGCGGTTGCCATAGAACCTGCCATGGCGGCTCACGACAAGATTCTCATCGTCGATTTCGGCTCGCAGGTGACCCAGCTCATCGCCCGGCGCGTGCGCGAGGAGCGGGTCTATTGCGAGATCGTGCCGTTCCAGAAAGCCGAAGCGGCGTTCAATGCGATGAAGCCGAAAGGCGTCATCCTGTCCGGCGGGCCGGCGTCCGTGCTCGACCAGGACGCGCCGCTGGCGCCGATGGCGATCTACCGGGCCGGCGTGCCCGTGCTCGGCATCTGCTACGGCGAGCAGGCGATGGCGCAGCAGCTCGGCGGCAAGGTCGAAGGCGGGCACCATCGCGAATTCGGCCGCGCCGAAGTCGAGGTGACAAAGCCGTCGGCGCTCTATGACGGCGTATGGCAGGTCGGGCAGCGCTATCCGGTATGGATGAGCCATGGCGACCGCGTCACCAAGCCGCCCGCGGGCTTCCTCGCCATCGGCACGTCGGCGAACGCGCCGATCGCCATGATCGCCGACGACAAGCGCAAGTTCTACGCGACCCAGTTCCACCTCGAGGTCGTGCACACGCCGCACGGCGCCGCGATCCTGCGCAATTTCGTCCGCAAGATCGCCGGATGCACCGGCGACTGGACCATGCGCGCGTTCAAGGAGGAGGCGATCGAGAAGATCCGCCGGCAGGTCGGCAAGGGCAGGGTGATCTGCGGGCTTTCGGGCGGCGTCGATTCCGCCGTCGCCGCCGTGCTCATCCACGAGGCGATCGGCGACCAGCTCACCTGCGTGTTCGTCGACCACGGGCTCCTTCGGCTGGGCGAGGGCGAGAAGGTGGCGGCGCTGTTCCGCGGCCACTACAACATTCCGCTCGTCCACGTGGATGCCGCCGACGCTTTCCTCGAGGCGCTCGCCGGCATCGAGGATCCGGAGGTCAAGCGCAAGACCATCGGCAAATTGTTCATCGACGTGTTCGAGGCCGAGGCGAAGAAGATCGCAAGTGATGGAAAAGGCCTGGTGGAATTCCTGGCGCAGGGCACGCTCTATCCCGACGTGATCGAGAGCGTGTCGTTCACCGGCGGCCCGTCGGTGACCATCAAGTCGCACCACAATGTCGGCGGCCTGCCCGAGCGCATGAACATGAAGCTCGTCGAGCCGCTGCGCGAATTGTTCAAGGACGAAGTCCGCGCGCTCGGCCGCGAGCTCGGCCTGCCGGAGGCGTTCGTCGGCCGCCATCCATTTCCCGGGCCCGGGCCTCGCCATCCGCTGTCCCGGCGAAATCACCCGCGAACGGCTCGATATCCTGCGCCTTGCCGACGACGATCTTCATCGAGGAAATCCGCCGCGCCGGGCTCTATGACGACATCTGGCAGGCATTCGCGGTGCTGCTGCCGGTGCGCACCGTCGGCGTCATGGGCGACTTCCGCACCTACGACTTTGTCGTCGGGCTGCGCGCGGTCACCTCGACCGACGGCATGACCGCGGATTTCTATCCGTTCGACATGCAATTCATCGGCGCGGTGGCGACCCGCATCATCAACGAGGTCAAGGGCGTCAACCGCGTCGTCTACGACGTGACCTCGAAGCCGCCGGGGACGATCGAGTGGGAGTAGGGTGAAGCTGCGGCTGGTAGCTTTGAACGTCTTTCCCACGGCCAGCCGTGAGGTCTCAAGCGAGCGTCGCCCGCGTTTCCGCAGGCCAGGGATCGCGGAAGCCGCCGCGGCCGTTTTGCCGGACTTCGTCCACGCTTCACGTCGGGAGTGTCCGCTTGAGACAAGCTTATCCTCCTCGACTGCATTGCTCCTCCTCTATTGCAAAAATCTTGTCTGCAGCGTCGGATGGCGAGAGACCGCTAAGATTGGAAAACCCCAGTTTGGCTTCCTCCGGCGTCTGCTCGCCAATATTCGCCAGAACTGCACCATCGCTGCCGGACCAAGCAAAGATTCGCGTTGGTTTGCCTTTCACGGCACGTGCCCAGGCGACGAAGTCAACCACGCGGTGGCTGCCAAAGAACTGAACATCGTCAAATCGCTGCATCAAGCGAGAAAACAACACGTCAAATCTCTTGCCGATATCATGGTGAGTTTCGAGGGTGGGATACGGCAAATAAGAACCTACAACCAAAACCCAGCCGCCGACTGCCGGCGACACAAAGACCCAGCGGTCGCTGCTCGGCCCATCCCATACGCGGCCGCGACGCCGGAGGTCCAGTTGGCCGGCGTTGCCTCGCCGAACTTGAGCGCGTCGAGCACCGAGGCAGGATCGGAGGCCGGTACGGCAAACCATGAGACTTTGAATCCAAACGGCTTAGGTGCGTCCGGCGTCTGATCGAACGAAGGCATTGCTTCTCCACACTCGGCGGGCGCGACGAACGAACCGCAGTCTCACGATTGAATGAGATTTGCGCCGAGCCCTGAGCTCAGCCGCGGGCAAATCATCGCGCGCCCTTCCATCCGAACATAACAGGAACATCCCATGAGCGCAACTCCTAGTAGTGGCGTCGTCCGAATATTTCGCTTGACGAACGAGCCCGGCGGATTGGGGCTCAGTTGTACGCCCGCCGGCGTGTCGCTGGCGGGCGTGCCGCTTCTTCGTAGCACGCGGGCGGGATTTGTCCCGCGGCCGGCCCGCGAGATCGCCTCATTGCTCAAGGCGGCGTACGGCGCCGATCGCGATCCAAGCTGGTTTCACTCGCGCCTCGGCGCAATCGCTCAAGCGCTCAACGGCGGCGATTTCATCCTGGCCGCGATCGCCGCGGTTCACACGCGGACGCCGGAGTTGAGTGCTGAGGCAGCCATACGGCTTTCGCGTGTCGAAGAAGTACTGAGCAAATACAACTACAACCCGGACGAGCCGCGAGATCGGCATGGCCGTTGGACCAGAGACGGGGCTGCCGGTCCGGAAAGCGCAGCGGCGCCTGAAGTCGAAAGCGATGGCGCGGACGAGCGCCACGTCTTCGACCCTCGGCAGCGCGTCGCGGAGAATGCCACGCCCTCCGCTGCTACGACGCTGTCAGACGCCGAAGACGGTGACGCTTCTGAAAAACCAGAATTCGGCGATGATTCTCGTGAGCCAACCTCGCTCGAACAGGCGTTCGAGAGGAAATACGACGATCTCGGGCCGGTCGATTTTGCCAAGGAGGTCATTCAGTTCGGCGATTGGCTGGGGCGAGAAGGCAAAAACCTCTCCCCCGTCGAGATGGCGCATGCGCTCGCGGAATATTCCTTTCTTCAGGACCGCCTCTCGTTCTGGCTCGCCTACGACTACAAGCCGCCGACCGCGCAGGGGAACCTGCTGTCTGCCGCACTGACCCTTTATCAAGGCGCAGTCATCGGCGGATTTGTCCGGCCTGGCCAGTTGCCCGAATCGATGCTCGCCGTTGCCGGCACGGCATCGTTGTTCAGCGAAGGGCCACCGCAGCGGGTTCGTCCCTCGAAGGAACCATTTGTCGAAGGCGTGCCCGCCGAACCGGTGCAAGCGCGTGGGGAGGTTAAGGGACTCGGTGGCACCGTCGACAATAGCGAGGCCAAAATCGTCTGGGGGAAAGGCATCAAGGAGCAAGGCAGCAAGGGCTGGCAACCTTATGTCGCCAGCCAAATTCCTGGTGCCAAACAGTTGCCGGAGACCTCGAAAGCGTTTGACGTTTTCAATGAGTTCACGGGTGAGGCCATAAGTGACAAGACCATCTACACGCTGACTGTGGGCTATATCAAAAATCCGCTGAGCATCTACCGCAATCTGAAGGGCTATGTCGATGCTGCCAAGAACTACGATGAGCCTCGCGTAGATACCGATGTCCTCCCGGAGATGATAATGTCGAGGACAATTCAGCTAGCGATTCCCGAATACGCCTCGCCAAGGCAATGGCTATATCTGAACCTAGCCATAAGTTATGGCAGAAGGCATGGCGTTTCAATCGTGATTACAAGGATAAGAGATTGAAAGGGCCAGAGAATGAAACCGACGGAGAGATTACCGTTCACGCAGTGGGCTGACATCAACCGGACGGATAGATTCATTGCCGTCGAGCCGAAGTCCGGATACCGCAGGGCTCTACCTGAAAATGAAGCCCGTGTGATCTATCTGCCACCGAACGCGAGCGATGAAGTGCTTGGACGAGCGCTGCTTGAGGCGTTGGACCGGAGCCGCTTCATCTGGCCTGCCGACGAGCCCGAATTTTTTGAGCGGGAGAGATTTACCCAATGCTCTCGAAATTGGCAGAAGGATTTTATGGAGCGCTACGGCTACAAGACTAAACGCGAGGCCTACAACAGTATGGATTGGTGTCGGGCGAAGAAGTCGGAGGGGAAGATTTCCATCAAACCGCATAAGCGCGACAAGCCGGAGTATTTTAGAGACCTTCCGGCAGATAGAACTATCGTCATTCCAGCGACGGATGGTGCGGCCGCAGCCGGCGCGGCGCTGCGCCTGACGTTGGACCGTTGCGAGTAGCTGTGGGGCAAAACGGATAGCGCACCGTTTTAACGGGCGATGTTGCCTCAGGATGGCAGTCGACTATCGTCACGCTAGTTTGGCCACTCGCCTGGGCCGGCGGACGGCTCTCACCTTCCCGCTGCTTCCGCCGCCGCAGAAGAACTGATCGCCGCCATCGGATTCGAGCCCCGACACGCCCACTCCGGGCGGCATCTCGAGCCTCTCCAGAACCTCTCCCGTTCGAGGATCGACGCGCCGCAAATCGCTCTCGTCACCTTCCCAGGTGCCGTGCCAGAGCTCGCCGTCGACCCAGGTGACCCCGGTGACGACGCGGTTGGACTCGATGGTGCGAAGGATCGCCCCGGTCTCGGGATCGATCTGATGGATCTTCCGGCCCCGATGCTGCCCCACCCAGAGCGTCCCTTCGGCCCAGGCGAGCCCCGAGTCGCCGCCGCCGCCGGGCGCCGGGATCGTCGCGAGCACGCGGCCGGTCTTCGGATCGATCTTCTGGATGCGATCCTCGGCGATCTGAAACAGGTGCTGGCCGTCGAAGGCCGTTCCTGCATGCGCGGCGACATCGATCGAGCGCACCGTCTTTCCGCTCGCCGGATCGAAGGCGTTCAGCTTGTCTCCGGACGCAAACCAGACGTGCTGACCGTCAAACGTGACCCCATTCACGCGGTCGGCGCCCGGAAAGGGTCCATATTCACGGAGGATTTCGGCGGCTGATCGTTTCATGCCGCCATCCTAGTCGCTCGGCAGCGGACCGGGGAGTAACAAGATTGTCGGGAATCCCGGCACCGGCGGGGTCATCCAGCGACGCGCTCGCCCGCGACCGAACGACTGCACCTTGCCTGCTGCCGCAAGCGAATCGAGCGCCCGCTGCACGGTGCGCGGGCTGGCGCCGAGCGCAATGCGCCAGGGCCGAACTCGACCACGACTCGCCGTCGGCGAGGAAGGCGAGCACCGCCGCATGCTGCTCTTCGACCGGCGGCGCCAGCACGACGACCTCGCGGGCGCGGCGCGGCGCCAGCGCAAAGCCTCGCTTCGTCGCGCTCACGTCTGCCAGCGTCCGAAGCTCCGCGCGAAGCCGCCCGATTTCGACCCGCAACCGCGCGCGATGCGATTCATCGGCGTGCTTCGCCCGGAAGGCGCGCGCGACCAGCGTGCTCCTCGGCACGTCTCCGGGCCAGGCTTCGCCCAGCGCGCGTGCAAGCGCGAACAATACCGGGCGCGTCGCGAGCGAGACCACCGTGCGCTGCGTCACGCACGACATAACGGCACGCGTCCACGACGAGCGCCTTCGACGCCAGCAGCGCTTCGACATCCTCGAGCAGGAGGAGTCGCTCCTCGCCGCGCGCGATCAGGCGCGCCGCGGGCGTGTTCAGGACGAGGGATGCGCTTTCGACCTCCGCCGTCAGCGCCGGGATACCGGCCTGGCGCGCGGCGCGCTCGGCCCGAGCGAGCGCCGCGCGCGCCGCCTTCGTCCGCAGGCGTCGCATCGCGATCCCCGCAACGACCAGTTCGTGGGCGGCCCTCGACGCGGGCGGGAAGGGCGCGGGGTCGAGCTCGGCGAGCGTGCGCTCGGCCTCGTCGAGGCGCCCGATCAGGAGCAGGCGCCGGACCTCGAGATTCCGCGCATGCGCGGCGTTGACCCGGTCGCCGTGCGCTTCGAGCGTCGCCCGCGCCGCGTCGAGCGCCTTCGCGGGCCAGCCCAGGTCGCGCGAGACGAGCGCGATCTCGGCCTCGGCGACGACGCATCTCGCGCGGGCCACGGCCTCTTTCGGACCGAAGGCGCGCGCCGCACTTCGCAGCAGCGCCTTGGCGCGAACGAGATCGCCGAGCTGCGCCATCGCGATGCCGCGCAGCGCGAGCGCCGGCGCGTCGTCGCGCAGCGCGACCCGCTTCAATGCGCCGAGGGGATCACCCGCGGCGAGTGCGCGCGCCGCGGCCGTGATCAGCGAGTCCATCGGAATCCCGCCACACTTGTCACTCTCGTCGTTTCCATTTCGGCACTAAGTCTATCTCGTGACCAACAACAACACGAGAAGGAGAAATCGATATGCCCGATATCCTGCATAAAGTCGGAATCAAATCGTCGTCGCTGGATGATGTCTATAAGGCATTGGCCACGGTCGAAGGCCTTTCCCGCTGGTGGACGAGCGACACGCGAGGAGAAAGCAAGGTCGGCGGCGTGATCCAATTCCGCTTCGGCGCCGGCGGTTTCGACATGAAGGTTCTCGAGCTTCAGCCCGCCAAGCGCGTGCTGTGGCAGGTGGTCGACGGGCCCGAAGAATGGATCGGCACCAAAATAAGTTTCGATCTCAAACAAGAAGGCGACTGGACCATCGTCCTCTTCAAGCACCAGGGCTGGAAGGAGCCGGTGGAGTTCATGCACCACTGCAGCACCAAGTGGGCGGTCTTTCTGCTGAGCCTGAAGTCGCTTCTCGAAACCGGCAAAGGCGCGCCCTGGCCAAACGA
This sequence comes from uncultured Alphaproteobacteria bacterium, assembly GCA_963695665.1. Lineage (GTDB taxonomy): Bacteria > Pseudomonadota > Alphaproteobacteria > Rhizobiales > Xanthobacteraceae > BOG-931. The sequence goes on along the minus strand of CAVOHL010000028.1, from coordinate 12,899 downwards.
AATCAAGCTCGACAGCTGGGAATAAAACGGCACGAGCGAACAAGACGACGCCAATGAAAACCGAAATTTAGGCGTTAGCGGAGAGAGCGATGAAAAACTTCACGAGAGATGAACTTGCAGCTCCCAAGGTGGTCGATCGGAGCACCTTCCAGGCCGAGCTCGACGCATTGCGGGTTCGCGAAAAGGCTCACACAAAAGAAGGCGACGCCATCGCCGCCGCGCGCCGACGGCTGCCCATGGTCGAGGTGGATGGCGCGACACCGCTCATTGGCGAACATGGAGCGGTGACGCTGTTGGATGCGTTCGAGGGACGCCGGCTGCTCATCGCCTACTACTTCATGTGGCACGCCGGCCAGCCGGCGGCGAAGCAGTGCGAGGGGTGCACCTTGTATACGTCGCAGGTCCGCGAGCTGTCCTTCATTCATTCGCGCGACGTCACCTACGCCACGTTCTGCCAGGGCCCGTACGAAGAGAGCGCCCGGTACCGCGACTTCATGGGCTGGGAGATGCCTTGGTATTCGGCCGAGAAGGACGCGCTCGACACTCTCTTGGTTGGACGCCGCGTCGGCATGATGCACATCGTTTGCTACCTGCGACAAGGATCCAAAGTCTTCGAGACATACTGGACGACGAGGCGCGGCGTCGAGGTGATGGGCAATAGCTACGCGTTGCTCGACTTGACCGTCTACGGGCGGCAGGAGAGGTCGGAGGACTCGCCGACCGGCTGGCCACAATGGCCGCAGGGCGAGAACAGCTACCGTACCGATGGACGCCCCATCAGCCAGTGGCCTCGCCTGAAGGCAGGGCATTCCGACGATCTGGGAACCGGCAGGCGCTGAACCGCGCCTGCCACTTCTTCGACCTTCCGCCAAAGCCGCGAGCAGGTCGGATTCGACTCTTCGATGGCGTGGCGGCCCCGGCACCATCGGTATTGAAGCGCTTGGACGATAGGAGATGCGCGGCATGCTCACCAAAGCGACCGACACAAGTAACCATGCGGCCATCTCGCACCGGGAATGGCACAAGGCGGGCGTGGATTCTTGGCTACGCCTCGCGGCCGCGCCGACCTTCGCCATCATGGCGCTGGTGACGGCCGCGCTTGGTAGCGGCGCAGCGGATATGCTCTGCTCGGCCATGCACCATACGTCGCCGCTCGGGGGAATGGTGCCGATGTACTTGCTGATGAGCGCCTTCCATTTGCCGCCTTGGCTGAAGCTCGTCTCCAGGCAACGCAGCGTCACGTGATCTCAGCGAGGAAGGCGCGCAGCGCTTCAACCAGCGCCTTCGGCTGGTCGCCCTGCACGCTATGGCCGGCTCCGTCGATCGCGATCCAGCGTCCGTTCGGAATTGCTTCCGCAAAGCGCCGCGCGTCTTCCTCGCCGAGGATTCGGCTGTCAGCGCCGCGTACGACGAGGGTGGGGCAACGCAGATTGGCGATGCGCTCGCGAAGGGGACCGAAGGCGGCCGTTACGACCGCGAGTCGGTCGCCGTGGCGGCGCAAATCCGTTTTCCAGATCAATCGCCCGTCGGGACAGGTACGAAGATTGTGCCAGAGGCTGTGGCGGAGGAGCCGAGCATCGCGGCGCGGATTAAGCCGCAATGCAGCCTCGACAAACTGCTCAAGCTGATCGAGCCCGGCGACCTCCTGCATGAACTCGCGTATCGGCAGGCTGGCTTCCACGTTCACCCACGGTCCGACGTCGATCGCGACGAAGCCGGCTAAGGCCTTTGGCCGCTCCAGCGCGTAGTGGAGGCCGGCCGTTCCGCCCAACGACATGCCGACGATCACCAAGGGCGCCAAAGTCAAAGCATCGACCAGGGCCGCGACGTCGGCAGCGTAGGCTTCGACGCGATAGTCCGATTCATACGACCATTCCGAATCGCCGTGGCCGCGCTGATCGACAGCGATGCATCGGTATTCTCGCGAAAGCTCGTGGCAGACGACGTCCCAGGTGCGGCAGGTCTGACCGCCGCCGTGCAGGAACAGGATTGGGCGGCCAGCGTGATCGCCCCACTCGACGTAGTGGAAGCGCATTCCGCGCAGGATGATGTGATGGTCCTGGGGCGGCGTGAGCGGACGGTAGGGCAGGCCCGACAGCTCGAGGCGGAGACGATGGTGTTCCGCATCGTCGGGAAGGTTCAAGTGGTCCTGATCGCGCATGACGACGCGTCCTGCATTGCTACCTAGACTACTCTAAGTTAGAGTGGTTGAGGGACCCCTGTCAACGCTCGGCGTTTCTGAAAGCGAGGCGGCCATGGAGCAGCGGGTGAGACATAGCGCGGACGAGGCAAAACGAATGATCTTGGACGCGGCAGAAAAGCGCCTCAAGGAAGGCGGTCCCGCTGCCGTCAAGGTTCAGCTTGTCGCACGTGACCTGGGACTGACGGACGCCGCCGTTCATCATCACTTTGGCAACCGAGAGGGCCTGCTGACGGCCTTGCTCCGACATGCTGCGCGGGAGTTGCGCGAACAGATCGACGTGGCCGCACGCAATTGGGGCCACGGGTTGCGGATCTCTCGTCGCTTACTGACCTTATTGCCGATTGCTACGACCGACGCGGCTATGCACGGCTGGCCATGTGGCTCATGCTCTCGGGGGGCCGGGGCAAAGGGTCGGGAATGCTTTCGGGTCTTGTTGACGCGCTTTACCAGGACGGCGAGATCGCCGCGCGCGAGTCGGGGCTCGTCCCGCCGACGCGGACCGAGACCCAATTCATTGTTGCGCTATTCCACATGGTCCAAGTGGCCGAGCCACTTTTTGGTGAAGGTATGCGTCGCAGTGCTGGACTGCCAAACGACGAAGCGTCTCGCGACCAATTCCGCGCGTGGCTATTGAACGCGTTCCAAAGTCTGTTGCAACCGGCGGGTTTCGCCCGCCACGTGCCCGCTCGTAGGCGCGAGCGGCGGCGCTATCGGTGAACGGCGGGGTGTGCGCTCATGGCAACTACCATCTACGGCATCAAGAACTGCGACACGATGAAGAAGGCGCGCGCCTGGCTCGACAAGCGCGGCGTCGCCTATGCGTTTCACGACTACAAGACCGCCGGCATTAAGCGCGAGCAGCTCGACCTTTGGTGCAAGACGGTCGGCTGGGAAACCCTGCTCAATCGCAACGGCACGACATTCCGTAAGCTCCCCGACAAGGACAAGAACGGCCTCGATGGCAAAAAAGCGGTGGCGCTGATGCTGGCGCAGCCCTCCATGATCAAGCGGCCGGTTCTCGACCTCGACGGCGGCAATCTCATCGTCGGCTTCACGCCGGAACTTTACCGGGAAAAGCTCGCCGCTCGGCGCTGAGCAAGGCCGTTTCCGTCGACTGCAGGCGCGGCGGCGGAGTGGCGCCTCGTCACACAAAGTTCCGCCGCAAAGAATCCGCGTTTGCCGATTCGTTAACAATCGCATGCAGAATCATTTTGTCGCCATTGAGCGACCACGCTTTGTCCGAAGAGGTGCGGTGTCTGCCGGCCGAACGTCCGGCATCGGTTCGGCCGTTTCTTGTTCGTCGGGGTCGGGCGTTGGGGCGTGGGTGGAGGGTTCACATGACGTTGCGTGCGTGCGCTGTCGCCATTGCGCTGGCCGCGAGTACTGCTTTTGGGGTTTGTTCCGCCGCGGCCGCCGATCTGCCGGTGCGGCCCGCTCCGGCGCCGATGGCGCCGGTCGCCTACGCGCCTGCCGCGATCTACAATTGGACCGGCCTTTATATCGGCGGCCAGCTTGGCGCGGGCTTCGGCAACTCCTCCTGGACCGATCCATTCACCGGGGCGAAGAACAACTTCAACAGCGGCGCCGGGTTTCTTGGCGGCGCGCAGGTCGGGGGCAATCTCCAGTTCAATATGCTGGTGGTCGGCGTCGAAGGCGATTTCAACTGGAGCAGCCTTAAGGCCAGCGGCACCAACTCGATCGGTAACGCCATCAACAGCAACGTGAACTGGACCTCGACCGTCACCGGCCGGGTCGGCGCCGCCTTCGATCGCCTCCTGGTTTACGGCAAGGGCGGCGTCGCCTTCGCGCAGGACCAGAACGGCTTCACCGATCTCTTCGGCAACAGCGCCGAGCGTCACCTCGACGCGCACCGGCTGGACCGCGGGCGCCGGGCTGGAATACGGCATAACCAAAAATCTGTCGGCCAAGATCGAATACGACTATCTCGGCTTCGGTTCGCAAACGCTGAATTTCACGACGCCGACCACGCCGCTTTATTCCACCAACGCCAATCTCAACGTCCAGGAAATCAAGGCCGGCCTGAATTTCCGCTTTGGCGGCCCGTGAGCGCTGAAATCAGCGCGCGATCTCGTCGCACGGGCATGGTCCTTGGCGAGGGCTTGGCGCCCGCCATCATTGACAATAGCGGCCCGCCGGTCATGATCGCCGCCGTCGCGCGGGCGGCGATCCGCGCTTCAATCCGATTGCCCGTAACCGGCTACGTCAGAGTGTCGCGGGCTCTCCCACAGGTCTTTCAGCTTTGGGCCTTGCGGTCGAAATCATCGGACTTGTCGTGTTCCTCGGCGCGCATGTGTTCGTGAGCCTGCGCAATGAACGCGACGCGTTGATTTCCAGGATCGGCGGCGGGCCGTATCGCGGCTTGTTCGCCCTGGTCTCGATCGTCGGCCTGGTGCTGATCGGCTTTGGCTTCGCGCGCTACCGCGACGACGGTCTCATTCCGGTGTGGTATCCGCCGGGGTGGACGCACCACATCGTCGAAGCGCTGATGTGGCCGGCGAGCATCCTGGTGGTCGCCGCCTACATTCCCGGCAATATCAAGCGCGTGCTCAAGCATCCGATGCTGGTCGGCGGTCAAGACCTGGGCGGTCGCGCATCTTTGCGCCAATGGCGATCTCGGCGGCATCATCCTGTTCGGCGCGGTGCTCGCCTGGGCGGTCTATGATCGGATCACGTTCAAGCGCCGCGCGATCCCGGCGCTCCGCCGATTCCGGTCGGCGGCATCGCGTAACGACCTCATCGCCGTCGTCGTCGGCACCGATCGTCTATCTCGCGCTCGGCTTCGTGTTTCATCCGATCGTCATCGGCGTGCCGGCGTTCGCAGCGCCGGCGCTTGGGCACTAGCGGCGATGTCGGTGCACGACGAGATCCGGCGGCTGACCGCGCCGGACATCCGCGCCCGCAAGGGCGGCGAGCCGATCGTCTGCCTGACCTCCTATCACGCGCACACGGCGCGCATCCTCGACGGCTATTGCGACGTCATTCTGGTCGGCGATTCGCTCGGCATGGTGATGCACGGGCTCGAGACCACCGTGCCGGTCACGCTCGAGATGATGATCCTGCAAGGGCACGCGGTGATGCGCGGCTCGAAGCGCGCGCTGGTCGTCGTCGACTTGCCGTTCGGCTCCTACGAGGCCTCGAAGGAGCAGGCGTTCGCCTCCGCGGCGCGCGTGCTCAAGGAAACCGGCTGCGGCGCCATCAAGCTCGAAGGCGGCCGGCGCATGGCGGAGACCATCGCCTTCCTGGTCGAGCGCGGCGTGCCGGTCATGGGCCATGTCGGCTTGACGCCGCAGGCGATCAACACGATCGGGTCGTTCCGCGCGCAGGGCCGCGACGAGAGCGACTGGGCGCCGATCGAAGCGGACGCCCGCGCGGTCGCCGACGCCGGCGCCTTCGCCGTCGTGCTCGAAGCGATCGCCGAGCCGCTCGGCCGCCGCATCACCGGCGCGGTCGCCATCCCCACGATCGGCATCGGCGCGAGCGTCGCCTGCGACGGCCAGATCCTCGTGCTCGAGGACATGCTCGGGCTTTCGCCGCGGGTGCCGAAATTCGTCAAGCGCTTCGGCGAGCTCGGCCCGTCGATCGAACAGGCGGTGAAGAGCTACGCCGAGGAGCGTGCGCGCGCGCAGCTTTCCCGGTCCCGAGCACGTCTATGCGATGCGCAAGAAGAAGGACTAACGGGCGCCCCGCGATGCTGCGGCGGCCGTGGCATAAACCATGCCCAAATCGTCGCAGTGGAGCGACGCGACTTTGCCTTGCTCGCGCCATATGATTAGATTAGTTCGCGCAGGGTTTTCCGGGCCTAACTAGCCGGAATTCCTTGAGTTTTGTCCGTCCGTCTGTTCGGAATTGGCGCCGCAGCGGAACCGCGTGCGGAGTGGGCCGTTCTGGAGCATGGGCTGGCGCTGGGGCAGGGGCCGTGGCCGATATCTTCCAGGAAGTCGACGAAGAAGTCCGTCGCGAACAGCTCAAGAAGCTGTGGCAGCGCTACGGCGTCTACGCGATCGCGGCCTGCGTTCTCCTCGTCGCCGGCGTCGCCGGCTGGCGCGGCTACGAGTGGTGGGAGACCAAGAAGGCCGCCGAGGCGGGCGCCGCCTTCGAGCAGGCGGTGACGCTCGCGGAAGCCGGCAAGCACCAGGAGGCCGAGGCGGCCTTCGCCAAGCTCGCGAGCGACGCGACCGCCGGCTATCGCGTGCTGGCGCGCCTGCGCGAGGCCGCCGAGCTCGCGCGGACCGATCCGCAAGGCCGCGGTCGTCGCCTATGACGAGATCGCCGCCGACAAGAGCGCCGGACAAGTCATCCAGGATTTGGCCGCGCTGCGGGCCGGATTCCTCCTGGTCGATAGCGCGTCCTATAGCGACATGCGCTCGCGGCTCGAACCGTTGACCGGGGCCGAGCGGGCCTTCCGTCACAGCGCGCGCGAATTGCTGGCGCTCTCGGCCTGGAAGGCGGGCGATACGGCCGCGGCGCGGCAATGGGCGGAAATGATCATGACCGATCCGCAAACGCCGGCCGGGCACGCGAAGCCGCACCGAAGTGTTGAGCGAGCTGATCGCGGCGAGCGGCAAGGGCTGAGCGGATGCTGGCGCGGCGCACTCTTTCGCTGGTTCGCCTCGGCGTGGCGCTCGCCGTCGTGCTGATGTTTGCGGGCTGCACGCCGGGCGGTCAATTCGATCCGACCGAATTGATCAATTCGGAAACTGTTCAGCACCAAGAAGAAGCTGCAGGGCGAGCGCGAGCCGCTGTTCCCGAACGGCGTGCCCGGCGCGGCGACCGGCGTGCCGCCGGATCTGGTGAAGGGCTACCAGCCGCCGCCCGAGCAGGCCGCCGACAATGGCGATGCCGCGGCCAAGGCGCCAGAGGCGCAGGCGAAGGCCGAACCGAAACCGAAGCCCAAACCCAAGCCGAAACCGAAGGTGCGCGACCGCGCCGCCCAGGCGCGCCGCAAGACCCGGCCTTTGATCAGGCGCCCGCTTCCGCCGGCGCCGCGCGCCGCGCAGCCGCAAACCGCTTGGCCGAACCCCGCCGCAAGCCGCGTCGGGCCAGCCGAATGCGCAGCGGACAAACGGTGTGGCCCAATCCGCCGCCCGCCCGCGACACACTGACGGCTTCGCGATAAGAGTGCGGTCTGAACTGAGAGCCTGGCGCCGCGCCAACGAGACGGTTTTTGGCTCTTCCCCCCAGATCGCATCATGTCCTTCACCGTCGCCATTGTCGGCCGGCCCAATGTCGGCAAGTCGACCCTGTTCAACCGCCTCGTCGGCGCGCGCCGTGCGCTGGTCGACGATCGGCCCGGCGTCACCCGCGATCGCCGGGAAGGCGAGGGCAGGCTCGGCGATCTTTCCTTTAGCGTGATCGACACCGCCGGGCTCGAGAACGCTGCACGGCGACAGCCTCTCCGGGCGAATGCAGGCGCAGACCGCGGCCGCGATGGCGCAGGCCGACGTCGTGCTTTTCCTCGTCGATGCGCGCGCCGGCACGACCGATGCCGATCGCGGCTTTGCCGATCTGGTGCGCAAATCGGGCAAGCCCGTGATCCTCGTCGCCAACAAAAGCGAAGGCCGCGCCGGCGAAGCCGGCGTTCTCGAAGCCTATGCGCTCGGTCTCGGCGAGCCGGTCGCGATCAGCGCCGAACACGGCGAGGGCTTGGCCGAGCTCTACGACGCGCTGCGCGAGGCACTCCCGGAAGCAACGGCCGAGGGCGAGCCCGAGGAAGGTCGCGCCGGCCCGCCGAAGAAAAGCCGATCCGCATCGCGGTCGTCGGCCGTCCGAACACCGGCAAATCGACGCTGATCAATCGGCTGCTCGGCGAGGAGCGGCTGCTGACCGGATCCGAGGCGGGCATCACGCGCGATGCGATCGCGGTCGATCTCGCGTGGCGCGGCCGGCGGTTGCGCATCTACGACACCGCCGGCCTGCGGCGGCGCTCGCGCATCGTCGAGAAGCTCGAAAAGCTCTCCGTCGCCGATACGCTCAACGCGATCCGCTTCGCCGAAGTGGTGATCGTGCTCATGGACGCGCAGCGCCGTTCGAGGAGCAGGACATTCGCATCGCCGACCTGGTCGAGCGGGAGGGCCGCGCAATCGTCATCGGCATCAACAAAATGGACCTGATCGAGCGAGAGCCGAGCGTTCGGTCGCGGCTGCGCGAGGATACCGATCGTCTGCTGCCGCAGATCAAAGGCGTGCCGGTCGTTGCGCTGTCGGCGCACAGCGGCGAGGGGCTCGACCGGTTGATGGCGGCGGTCATGGAAAGTCACGCGGTCTGGAACCGGCGCGTGCCGACCGCCGCGCTCAATCGCTTCCTGGCCGAAGCGGTCGCGGCGCATCCGCCGCCGGCGGTCGGGCCGCCGCCTGCGGCTCGACTACATCACCCAGCCGAAAGCGCGGCCGCCGACCTTCGTGCTGTTCTCTGCGCGCGCGTCCGCGCTGCCGGAGACCTATCGGCGCTATCTGGTCAACGGCCTGCGCGAGACCTTCGAGCTGCCCGGCACGCCGATCCGGTTGACGCTGCGCGACAAGGCCAATCCTTACGCCGGGCGGAAGCGCCGCAGATGAACGCTCCGCGTCGACCAAACCGAAGCAGCCGGCGCGCGTGCAGCCGCTTTCGTGTTCATTTTCGTCGACCGTGCTGCTCGACATGCTGGCGCTCGGCATCATCATTCCGGTGCTGCCGAAGCTGGTGGTCGATTTCCTCGGCGGCGACACCGAAGCAGGCGGCGGAAATCCTCGGCCTGTTCGGCACCGCGTGGGCGCTGATGCAGTTCGTGTTCTCGCCGGTGCAGGGCGCGTTGTCGGACGCGTTCGGCCGGCGCTCGGTGATCCTGATCTCGAATTTCGGCGTCGGCCTCGACTATGTGCTGATGGCGCTGGCGCCGACCCTCGCCTGGCTGTTCGTCGGCCGGGTGATTTCCGGCATCACCGCGGCGAGCATCTCGACCGCCTATGCCTACGTCGCCGACGTGACGCCGCCGGAAAAGCGCGCGGCGCGTTTCGGTCTGCTCGGCGCGGCCTTCGGCGCCGGCTTTGTGTTCGGCCCGGCGCTCGGCGGGCTCGCCGGCAGCATTTCGCCGCGCCTGCCGTTCTGGATCGCCGCGGGTTTGAGCCTCGCCAATGCGCGCTACGGGCTGTTGGTCCTGCCGGAATCGCTGCCGCGCGCGCGGCGCGCGCGCGTTTAGCTGGCGGCGCGCCAATCCGTTCGGCGCGCTCGCGCTGCTGCGCTCGCACGCCGAGTTGTTCGGGCTCGCCTGCGTCAACTTCCTCGGCAACCTGGCGCACGCCGTGCTGCCGAGCATCGGCGTGCTGTACATGCTGTACCGCTACGGCTGGGACGAACGCACCGTCGGCCTGACGCTGGCCGGCGTCGGCGTCGCCTCGATCATCGTGCAGGCCGGGGTCGTCGGCCGGTCACCAAGCGGATCGGCGAGCGCGCCGCGCTGATGATCGGGCTCGCCTTCGGCGTCGTGGGATTCCTGGTCTTCGCTTTCGCGCCGACCGGCCTCGATCTTCTGGCTCGGCATTCCGCTGCTGGCGCTATGGGGACTGGAGGAGCCGGCCGTCTCAGGCGTTGATGAGCCGCATGGTGAGCGGCTCGGAACAGGGCCGGCTGCAGGGCGCCAATGCGAGCGTCACGGGATTGCCAATCTGTTCGGACCGGGCCTGTTCACGCTGATGTTCGCGTTTCGCCATTGGCGGCGAGCGGGGTTGATCTTCCCGGCGCGCCGTTCTTGATCTGGCCGCCTGCTGCTCGTCTGCTGCCGGCCTCGTGGCGTGGCTCGACGACGCGCATGGAATAGCCGGCGGCACGCGCTAGGCCGGCTGCATGAATTCCAAAAATTTTCCGGCGCGGAAAATCGTAAAGCTTGCCGGTCTCGGTAAAGCCGGAAGGCAGAGCGGGACGATCTTCGCCGCGACCTCGTCGGGCGTCGGCAGCGTCATCGGGTCTTCGCCGGGCATGACCAGCGCGCGCATGCGGGTGCGGGTCGGGCCGGGATTGAACAGATTGACGCGCACGGCGGTCGAGCTCGGTTTCGGCCGCATAGGTCCGCGCCAGCACGTCGAGCGCGGCCTTGGAAACCGAATAGGGCGCCCAATAGGCGCGGGCGAGGGTGGCGGCGCCGGAGGTGATGAACACGGCGCGGCCGGCGTCGGAGCGGCTGCAGCAACGCGTCCATGGCGCGGATGAGGTGCCAGTTGGCGGTGACGTTGAGCGCCATCATCTCGTCCCAGATCTTCGGCTCGATGTGATCGAGCGGCGAGGGCGTGGCCGCCATGGCGGCATTGCCGATCAGCACGTCGAGCCGCCCGTAGCGCTCGTTGAGCGCGGCGGCGAGCCGGTAGAGGCCGTCGATAATCGCGCAGGTCGAGCGGCACCAGCGTGGCCGTGCCGCCGGCGGCGCGGACCGCGTCGTCGAGCTCCTCGAGCCCGCCGACGGTGCGCGCCACCGCCACCACATGCGCGCCGGCGCGCGCCAGCGCGAGCGCGGTCGCGTAGCCGATGCCGCGCGAGGCGCCGGTGACGAGCGCGATCCGGTCGGCAAGCGGTTGCGGCATGCCTCAGCTCGCCTCGGCGAGCAGCGAAAGCTGGCGAGGCGAGGCGTCCTGCGCCGGTCCGGTCGGTCAGCGGCGTCGGATATTCGCCGGTGAAGCAATGGTCGGTGAATTGCGGGCGCGCCGGATCGCGGCCGGTCTCGCCCATGGCGCGGTAGATGCCGTCGACCGAGAGGAAGGCGAGCGAATCGGCGCCGATGAACTGCCGCATGCCCTCGAGGTCATGGGTGGCGGCGAGAAGCTTGTCGTGCTCGGGCGTGTCGATGCCGTAATAGTCCGGATGGGTGATCGGCGGCGAGGCGATGCGGAAATGCACCTCGCGGGCGCCGGCATCGCGCATCATCTGCACGATCTTCACCGACGTGGTGCCGCGCACGATCGAGTCGTCGATCAGCACGATGCGCTTGCCGTTGACCACGGCGCGGTTGGCGCTGTGCTTGAGCCGCACGCCGAGCTGGCGGATCTGCTGGGTCGGCTCGATGAAGGTGCGGCCGACATAGTGATTGCGGATGATGCCGAGCTCGTAGGGAATGCCGGACTGCTGCGCATAGCCGATCGCCGCCGGCACGCCGGAATCGGGCACCGGCACGACGACGTCGGCGTCGGCCGGCGCCTCGCGCGCGAGTTCCGCGCCGCAGGTCTTGCGCACGTCGTAGACGCTGCGGCCGCCGACGATCGAGTTCGGGCCGGGCGAAATAGATGTACTCGAAGATGCAGGGCCGCGGCGCCATCGGCGGGAACGGCTTGTGCGAATGCGCGCCGTCCTCGTCGAAGATCAGGACCTCGCCGTTCTCGACGTCGCGCACATAGTGCGCGCCGATGATGTCGAGCGCGCAGGTCTCGGACGCGAGGATCGGGCAGCCGTCGAGCTTGCCGAGCACCAGCGGGCGGATGCCGAGCGGGTCGCGCGCGCCGATCAGCTTCTTGTTGGTCAGGCCGACGAACGCATAGGCGCCTTCGAGCTGGCGCAGCCCCTCGACGAAACGGTCGACGAAGCGGTTGCGCTGCGAGCGCGCGACCAGATGCAGGATCACCTCGGTGTCGGTGGTCGACTGCATCATGGCGCCTTCGCGCACCAGCTGGCGGCGCAGCGTCAGGCCGTTGGTGAGGTTGCCGTTGTGGCCGATGGCGAAGCCGCCGGCATTGAGTTCGGCGAACAGCGGCTGCACGTTGCGCAGAATGGTCTCGCCGGTGGTCGAATAGCGCACATGGCCGACGGCGGCGTTGCCGGGCAGGCGATCGATCACTTCGCGCCGGGAGAAGGCGTCGCCGACGAGGCCGAGGCGGCGCTCGGAGTGGAAACGCTTGCCGTCGAAGCTGACGATGCCGGCGGCTTCCTGGCCGCGATGCTGGAGCGCGTGCAGGCCGAGCGCGGTGATCGCGGCGGCGTCGGGATGGCCGAAGATGCCGAACACGCCGCACTCCTCGCGCAGCCGGTCGTCGTCGGGATCGCGGAGGGTGGTTCCGTCATGGTCATCGGCTCCCGATCATTTCAGTGCAGCATTCCCTTCGTTTCGAGCAATTGCTGCATCCCGCCCGGCTCGAACGGTCATAACCCGGTTCGCGCGATCCGGCAGGTCTGCGAGTTCGCGTGCCGGTCCGACGGGGCTTCGGGCGTATCGGTGTCCTCCGGTCTCGGCCGCTTTAACCTCTTCAAGATGGTGCTTTCGGGGTCCTCCGGCAACATGGACATCAGCCATTGCCCGGTGCCGGCAAGGACGACCCGGGATTTCGCGCTTTTCACCCATTCCGGCTGGCTGCGGTCGGGCACGAGCCAGGTGAAAAACAAAAACGCGACCACGACAATGACCAAGCCGCGGGCAAGCCCGAACAAAAAGCCAAGCGTCCGGTCGAGCGCGCCGACGCGGCTGTCGAGCACCATGTCGGAGATTCGGACAGTCAGGATCGAGACCACGATGAGGGTGCCCAGGAAAACGCCGCCGACCACGGCGACCGTGGCCACCACGTCATTGTTGAAATATTGCCGCGCGTAAGGCAGCAGCTTGGAATACGAGTAAAGCGTCGCCACGGCGGCAAGGATCCAGGCGATGATGGAGAGCACCTCGCGCATGAAGCCGCGCACCATGGCGAGCAAGCCGGATACCAGCATGACCGCGATGAGCACGATG
>CAVOHL010000027.1:0-69964 GCA_963695665.1 uncultured Alphaproteobacteria bacterium | reverse complement strand
TCGACCACCGGATAGGATTTCTGCCGGATATTGGCGCACAGATTGCTGTCGTCGGGCTCAGCCGGCGTTTGCAGGCATTGGCCGTTGACGTCGAACAGCCAGCCGTGAAACGCGCAACGCAATCCGCCGTCCTCCAGCCGCCCATAGGCGAGATCGGTACCGCGATGCGGGCAATGCCGGCCGATCAGCCCGTAACGGCCCTTGTCGTCCTTGAAAGCGACAAGGTCCTCGCCGAGAAGCCGCACCGGCTTTACCGGCCGGTTGCCGGAAAGCTCATCGACCAGCGCCGCCGGCTGCCAGTAGCGCCGCAGCAGATTGCCGGCGGCGGTTCCAGATCCGGTGCGGGTCATGCGATCGTTTTGCTCGACGCTCAACATCGGCGGCATCCTCGTCACGCAAGCGGCGGCTCGCTGCAATGCTTTATACGATGACCGCCGATCGACCGGAAGATGAGGCCGATGCGTGATTCAAGCGTCCAACGCGCCCAGCCGGAAGCTTTGAGGAAGACGCGTCGGCGCGCGAGCGAACGAGCGGGTGGCGCCGCGGCTTCACGGTAAGCGGTCAAGACGATGCCTGTTGGCCCTAGCCAAATTTTTGCGATCATCTGGATCGGTTGGCTGCTGAGTTGGATGGCGGCCGCGCTCTGGTCCGGCCGCACGCAAAAGCGCGACACGACGGCGGCCGTGCCGGTTTACCGCACCGCTATTCTCGCGGGTGCGATCCTGCTGACGCCATGGGCGGCGCGAACGACGACCGAGAGACAGCTCTGGGATGTCGGCGATGCCGGCGGTTATGTCCTGGCGGGGCTCACGCTTGCGGGCATCTTGTTTACCTGGTGGGCGCGGATCCACCTCGGGCGCCTGTGGTCGAGCGCGATCACACGCAAGGAAGACCACCGCGTCGTGGACAGCGGCCCTCTACGCGCTGGTGCGCCATCCGATCTACACCGGGCTGATCGCAGCCATTTTGGCGACAGCGGCCGCCGAAGGGACGGCGACCGCGCTCGCCGGCGCGGCGCTGGTGACCTTCGGCCTGTGGTTCAAGGCGCGGACCGAGGAGCGTTTCCTGAGGAGCGAACTCGGCCCGGACGCCTACGGCGCCTATTGCCGCCGCGTCCCGATGCTGGTGCCGTTCCTACGGCGGCAAAATCGATCTTAGCGTCCCGACGTGATCGTGCCGCGGGCGGTGACGACGACCCATTGGCCGTCCTCGCGCTTGACCGTCTCGACGCGGCCGAGACCGGGCAGAACGCTGCCGCTCGACACGTCGAAGACGCCGCCGAAGCGGCTGAGCACCAGAGCGCGGCCGCGACGCACATCCTGCACGATCCAGTCCTGCAGGATGCGGTCCGACAGCTTCGTTTCCGCGGCCGGCGGCTGGCTCGGCCCGATCGTGCCGGTCGTCTCCGGCGCGGCAGCACTGCGCTTGTCGAGCCGGTCGACCGTATCGGCGATATGCGCGATCTTCGTCGCCGGATCGATTTGCGCGTGCTCGACATGGTCGAGGCGGTCGGCGATCTTGGCGAATTGGCCGCTGGTGTTGTGGATCGCGCTGTCGAGATTGGCCTTGAGGGCGGCGAGCTCGGCGAGCTCCGCCTTGATGACCGGCAGCGTGCTCGCCTCGGTCGCGTTCGGCCGCGTCTCGGTGGCCGGCCAAAAATGGGCAAACCCGGATGCGGACAAGGAGCCGACGAAGGAGCCGAATGCGGCCGCGAGCGTAATCGACGCCGCCAGAAGCACGAAGCGGGACGAGCGCACCGGCGCCGCGGCAGCGGCGGCCTCGTGGGCCGTCGCATCGATCACGTCGTCGTCGTCGGGCGGCGGCTCGCTGTGCGCGGGACCTTCCGCGGTCTCATCCGCAGCTTCGAGCTTCGGGGACCATACGATCGGCAGCTGGTTCTCGATGGAGGCGGATTCGATTTTCTTGTCGTCGCCGGCGTCTTTGTCTGGGCTCTCACCCATGGGCGGATCTCCGGATTGCGGCTGATCCGTCGGTAGCCCGTTTTGGTTAGGAATTGGTTACTTTAACGCAGTTTTAATCCGCAAAACCTAATCCGCCAGACCATTGTCGCGGGCGAGATCCTTGAGCGAGGTCTCCGGCCGCGCGCCGAGGTGCTGGATCACTTCGGCGGCGGCGAGCACCCCAAGGCGGCCGCAGGTGCGGTCATCGGCGCCGCGCGCGAGGCCGAAGAGGAAGCCGGCGGCAAACAAATCGCCGGCGCCGGTCGTGTCCACCACGCGCTCCACCGGCAAGGCCGGCACCGCTTCGATGCCGTCCGGGCCGACCACCAGGCAGCCCTTCTCGCTGCGCGTCACCACGGCAACCTCGATGTCGGCGCGCAGCGCCTTCATCGCGGTGTCGAAATCCGCGGTTTGATAGAGGCTCTGCAGCTCCGCTTCATTGGCGAAGATGAGATCGACGGTGCGCGAGCGCATCAATTCGCAGGAACTCGTCGCGCCAGCGGTCGACGCAGAACGCATCCGACAAGGTCAACGCCACGGTGCGCTCGGCTTCGTGCGCGATCCTGGCCGCCTTGACGAAGGCGTCCTTGGCGTTCTTCGGGTCCCACAAATAGCCCTCGAGATAGATGATGGCGCTTCGCCCGATCATCTCGGCATCGATGTCGCGGGGATGCAGGTCGCGCGCGGCGCCGAGATAGGTATTCATGGTGCGCTCGCCGTCGGGCGTCACCAGGATGTAGCAGCGCGCCGTCGACGCGCCGTCCGCGGCCGGCGGCGTCGTGAACGTCACGCCGGCGGCGCGGATGTCGTGGGCGAATGCGCGGCCGAGCGCGTCGTCCTTGACCTTGCCGATGAAGGCCGCGCGCGCGCCGAGGCTGGCGACACCGACGATCGTGTTCGCCGCCGAGCCGCCGGATATTTCCCTGGCCGGGCCCATGGCGTCATAGATCGCCTGCGGCGCGGGTTTCCTCGATCAGCGCCATCGCGCCCTTGTTCATGCCCTGCTTGAGCAGGAAATCCTCATCGGTGCGGGCGATGACATCGACGATCGCGTTGCCGATGCCGAGCACGTCGTAACGGATGGATGTCATGGGGAAACTCGCGCGGGAGGCGCACTATAGCGGCCGGCCCTTGCGGGGCAAGGCGCGACCGTGGCATGGGCGCGCTCGCGCATTGACGCCGTTTGCGGAGACCCGTGCATGGCGTTCAAGGAACTGGTGTTTTCCGGCGTGCAGCCGACCGGCAACCTGCACCTCGGCAACTATCTCGGCGCGATCAAGCGCTTCGTCGAGCTGCAGGACCGCTACGACTGCATCTACTGCGTCGTCGACCTGCACGCGATCACGGTGTGGCAGGACCCGGCCGAGCTGCCGAAGCGCGATCCGCGAGGTCACCGCCGCGTTCATCGCCTGCGGCATCGATCCGAAGAAAGCACATCGTGTTCAACCAGAGCCAGGTCGCCGAGCACGCCGAGCTCGCCTGGGTCTTCAACTGCGTCGCCCGCATCGGCTGGCTCAACCGGATGACGCAGTTCAAGGAAAAGGCCGGCAAGGACCGCGAGAACGCCTCGGTCGGCCTCTACGCCTATCCGACCCTGATGGCGGCCGACATTCTGGTCTATCGCGCCACCCACGTGCCGGTCGGCGAGGACCAGAAGCAGCACCTCGAGCTGTCGCGCGACATCGCGCAGAAGTTCAACAACGATTTCGGCGACTCGATCAGCGAGCACGGTTTCGGCGACGCATTCTTTCCGCTGCCCGAGCCGCTGATCACCGGCGAGGCGACGCGGGTGATGTCGCTGCGCGACGGCTCCAAGAAAATGTCGAAGTCGGACGCCTCCGACAATTCCCGCATCAATCTCACCGACGATGCCGACGCGATCGCGCAGAAGATCCGCCGCGCCAAAACCGATCCGGAACCGCTGCCGAGCGAGGAGAAAGGGCTCGAGACGCGCCCCGAAGCCGACAATCTGGTCGGCATCTACGCGGCGCTCGCCGACACCACGCGCGCCGGCGTGCTCAAGGAATTCGGCAACGCGCAATTCTCGACCTTCAAGTCGGCATTGACCGATCTCGCCGTCGCCAAGCTCGCGCCCGATCGCCGCGGAGATGAAGCGGCTGCTCGACGATCCCGCCGCCATCGACGCGGTGCTCGCCGACGGCTCGCGGCGCGCGCGCAGGAACTCGCCGGCGAAACGATGAAGGCGGTCAAGGACATCGTCGGCTTCGTGCGGTCGTAGGTCTGGTCGAAACTTTCCCGCCGATTTTTCCGCATCGCGCGTGCAGCTTGTGCGGCGGCCATGCCGCCGTGGCAGCATTGCTCTTCGTGCAGTAGCGCGTGCAGTGCTCGACGCAAGGCCGGACGCCGAGCCGGCGGAGATGTTCCGGGCTTCCCGGAGGAGACGCATGAGCCGCAAGCGCCGCAGCTACGAAGCCGGTCACAAGCCGAAGCTTCTCGTCGTGATCGACGACACGGAAGAATGCGACCGCGCGGTCTATTTCGCCAGCCGGCGCGCGGCGCGCATCGGCGGCAACGTGATCATGCTGCAGGTCATCGAAACGCATGACCGCAGCCAGCAATGGCTCGGCGTCGCCGACATCATGCGCGCCGAAGCGCACGAGGAAGCCGACGCGCAGCTGAGCAAGTACGCGGCCCGCGCCAACGGCATCGCTGCCATCACGCCCGAACGCGTGGTGCGCGAAGGCGAAAAAGCGCAGGAGATCCTCAATCTCATCGACGAGGACGAGGACATTTTCGTCCTCGTCCTCGCCGCCGGCACCGGGAGCGAAGGACCGGGTCCGCTGGTCGCCTCGATCGGCCGCACTGCCGGCGACTACCCCATTCCCGTGGCGATCGTGCCGGGGCACCTCTCCGACGAGGAAATCGACGCATTGTCGTGAGACGTCTTGAACTTCCAATAGAATTCGCCACGTATTACACTGGATTCGAGAGCAGTCACGGCCCGGCTCCATGGCCCGCGCCCGATGACGGAGGATGCCGATGTTCATCCAGACCGAAGCGACGCCGAACCCGGCGACGTTGAAGTTCCTGCCCGGACGGCCGGTGCTCGAAAAGGGCACGCTCGAGCTGCGCGACAGGAGCGAGGCGGCGCAGTCGCCCCTTGCCGAGCGGCTGTTCGACATTAGCCGGCGTCAACGGGGTGTTCTTCGGCTCCGATTTCATCGCGGTCACCAAGAATGCGGGCGAATGGCCGCAGCTCAAGCCGATGATCCTCGGGGCCATCATGGAGCATTTCATGTCCGGCGCGCCGCTCGTTGCGCGCCGGCGCCACCGCGGCCGAGGGTGACGGCGAGGAATTTTTCGATGCGGCCGACGCCGAGACCGTGGCGACGATCAAGGAGCTGATCGAGACGCGCGTGCGTCCGGCGGTCGCCAATGACGGCGGCGACATCACCTTCAGAGGCTTCAAGGACGGCGTCGTCTTTCTCAATATGAAGGGCGCCTGCTCGGGCTGCCCGTCCTCGACCGCGACGCTGCGGCACGGCATCCAGAATCTGCTGCGCCACTTCGTCCCTGACGTCACCGAAGTCCGCCCGGTGTGATCCGGCGAATTCGACCGAACGTCGGCGGCATGACGGTTCATGCGTGTCCTTGCCATTGATACCGCGCTTGCGGCCTGCTCGGCGGCCCTGCTGGACACCGAACAGGGCGGCATCGTCGCCGGCGAAAGCCTGGCGATGACGCGCGGTCACGCGGAAGCGCTGATGCCGCTTCTCGCCCGCGTCATCGAGCGATCGGGCATGGCGCTTCCCGAAATCGACCGGGTGGTGGTGACGACGGGACCGGGCAGCTTCACCGGCTTGCGGGTCGGCATTTCGGCGGCGCGCGGGATTGCGCTCGCGGCAAAAAAGCCGGCCGTGGGCGTATCGACGCTCTCAGCCTATGCGGCGCCGCATTTGACCGCCGACAATACGGTGCCGGTCGTATGCGCCATCGACGCGCGGCACGAACACGTCTATCTGCAAGTCTTCAGCCCCGACGGCCGCAGCTTGACGCCGCCGCGGCTCGCGACCTTGCGCGAGGCGGCGCAAGCGGCATCTGCCTCGCCCGCCTGCATCGTCGGTTCGGCGGCACACGCCGTCGCCGCCGCCATGGCGAGAACCAGCGCCACACCCGTGCACATCGATGCGCGGGCGGCACCGGACATCGCCTGGGTCGCGCGCCTCGGCGCCACTTTGGCGGAGGACCAATCGCCGCCGCGGCCGCAATATCTGCACGCGCCCGGCGCGCAGCCGCAACACGCCGCCCAGCTTCCGCGCCGATGATGAACTTCGTCACCCGCTTGCTGACCCGATCCGAACCCGCCTTCTCCGAGGCGCGCAAAGGCGATGCCGCCGCGATCGCCGCCGTGCACGCGGCTTCGTTTCAGCGCGGCTGGGGCGAGGACGAGATTCACCGGCTGATCGTCGACCGCAACGTCGTCGCCCACCGCGTGACGATCGGCCAGACACTGAGCGGATTTATTCTGTCGCGGCTCGCCGCGGACGAAGCGGAAATCCTCTCGATCGCCGTCGCGCCGGCTTGGCGCGGACGCCGCCTCGCCCGGCCGCTGCTCACGCTCAATTTGCGCCGATTGGCCGGGCTCGGCGCCCGCTCGGTGTTTCTCGAGGTCGGCGAGCGGAATGCACCGGCCCGCCGGCTCTATGATGGCGCAGGATTCCGCGAAGTGGCGCGGCGCGAAGCCTATTATGAAGGGAGTGCGACGGCCCTGGTGCTGCGTCGCGACCTAAGCTGACGCGCGCGCGCAAACGCGCTATGATCGGCGCAAGAGCCAAAGGGGCTCGAAAACGATACGAATGAAGGGTTCTCGCAAGCTTTATGTAAAATCCTTCGGCTGCCAGATGAACGTCTACGACTTCACAGCGTATGGCGGACACCCTGGCGCCGAACGGTTATGTCGAGACCGCGACGCCCGAGGACGCCGATCTCGTCATTCTCAATACCTGCCACATACGCGAGAAGGCGGCGGAAAAGGTCTATTCCGAGATCGGCCGCGTGCGCCGACTGAAGGAAGCGGCCGCGGCCGACGGCCGGCGCGTTCTCATCGCGGTTGCCGGCTGCGTGGCGCAAGCCGAAGGCGCGGAGATCGTAAGGCGGGCGCCGGCGGTCGATCTCGTGGTCGGGTCGCAGAACTATCACCGCCTGCCCGAGCTCCTCGCGCGCGCCGAGCGCGACGGCAAAGCCGTCGACACCGAGTTCCCGGTCGACGACAAATTCGAGCATCTCGTAGCGCCGAGCGCGGCGGCGACCCGCGCGCGCGGCGTCACCGCCTTCGTCACGGTGCAAGAAGGCTGCGACAAATTCTGCACGTTCTGTGTGGTGCCTTATACGCGCGGCGCGGAATCCTCGCGCCCGGTCGGCAAAATCCGCGCCGAGGTCGAGCGGCTGGCCGACGCCGGCGTGCGCGAGATCACCCTCATCGGCCAGAACGTGAATGCCTATCACGGCGAGGGGCCGCACGGGCGGCCATGGTCCTTGGCGCGATTGCTCGGCCTGCTCGCCGAGCTTCCCGGCATCGAGCGGCTGCGTTACACCACCAGTCATCCGCGCGACATGGACGCCGACTTGATTGCGGCGCATCGCGACCTGCCGCAGCTCATGCCGCAGCTGCATCTGCCGGTGCAGTCCGGCTCCGACCGCATCCTCGCTTCCATGAACCGCCGTCACACCCGCGCCGACTACATCGATGTCGTGACGCGATTGCGCGAAGCGCGGCCCGACCTTGCGCTCACCTCGGATTTCATCGTCGGCTTCCCCGGCGAGACCGAGGACGATTTCACCGCGACCCTCGATCTGGTCGACGAGATCGGCTATTCGGGCGCGTTCTCGTTCAAATACTCGCCGCGGCCCGGCACTCCCGGCGCCGACATGGACGATCAGATCGACGAAGCCACGAAATCCGATCGTCTGCATCGCCTGCAGGCGGCGATCGACCGCAGTCAGGCGGTTTTCAACCGCCGCTGCCTCGGCCGCAAATTCACGGTGCTGTTCGAACGGCCGGGACGATATGACGGCCAGCTCGTCGGCCGTTCGCCCTATCTGCAACCGGTGCAGGTCGCGGCGCCGACGGCGCTGATCGGCAAGATTGCCGCCGTTACCGTCACCGAAGTGGCCAGCAACAGCCTGTTCGGCACCCTCGCCCAAGAGCCGGCTCTCGCCGGCGCAGGAGCCTGAATGAGAACTGAAACGGATGAACTCGCTTGTCGCCGCGCCCGACAGCGCGGCCCAGGTCGTTCTCACCTTCGACGACAACCGCCTCGCGTCCACGCTGTTCGGGCAATACGGCCAAAATCTCGCTTTGATCGAGCGCCGGCTCGGCGTCGTCGCCACTTCGCGCGGCAATCAGATCACGATCGAAGGCCCGCGCGAGGCCAGCGAACAGGCCCGCCGCGTGCTCGAGAGCCTCTACGAGCGGCTCAAGCGGGGCGACGAGCTGATGCAGGGCGACGTCGACGGCACGATCCGGCTGGCGATCTCGCAAGGCTCGCTGTTCGATTTCGACCCGACGGGGGCGCGGGAGAGTTTCGCGGAGATCAATGTGCGCAAACGTCGCGTGCGTGCCCGCACGCCCGCGCAGGACGCTTATGTTCGCGCGCTCAAGCGCCACGCGCTCGTGTTCTCGACCGGGCCCGCGGGCACCGGCAAGACCTGGCTGGCGGTCGCCCATGCCGTGCAACTGTTCGAGCGCAAGGAAGTGGACCGCATCATCCTCTCGCGGCCGGCGGTCGAAGCCGGCGAGCGACTGGGCTTCCTGCCCGGCGATATGCGCGAGAAGGTCGATCCCTATCTGCGGCCGATCTACGATGCACTCTATGATCTCATGGACGCACGGATCGTCGAACGGGCGCTGCAGTCCACCGAGATCGAGATCGCGCCGCTCGCTTTCATGCGCGGGCGCACGCTCTCGAACGCCGCCGTCATCCTCGACGAGGCGCAGAACACGACGGCGATGCAGATGAAAATGCTGCTGACCAGGCTCGGCGAGAACAGCCGCATGGTCGTGACCGGAGATCCGAGCCAGGTCGACCTGCCGCCGGGCCAGACTTCCGGGCTCGCCGACGCGGTGCGGCTCCTCGCCGCCATTGACGGCATCGGCCATGTCACATTCACCGCCGCCGACGTGGTCCGGCATGAGCTGGTTGCGCGCATTGTCGAGGCCTACGACAACGCCGCCGCAGCAAAGCGCGGGCCATGATGCCGGTCGCGCGCAAGGCTCGGGCCGCGCTCAAGATCGACGTGCTCGTGGAATGCGAGCTGTGGGCGGAGGATGCCGGATCGGCGGCGCGGCGCGCGGTGGAGGAGGCCGCCGCGATGCTGTCAACACCGCGGTCGGAGCTTGCTATCGTGCTGACCGATGATTCGGCCATCCGCTCGCTCAACCGCGCCTGGCGCGGCGTGGACGCGGCCACGAACGTGCTGTCGTTCCCGACGCCGCGCAGCGGCGGGAAGCCGCCGCTCATCGGCGACATCGTGCTCGCCTATGAAACCATCGCCGGCGAGGCCCGCGCCGAACATAAGCCCTTCGCCCACCATGTCGCCCATCTTGCGGTGCACGGATTCCTGCATCTCATCGGTTACGATCACGTGCAGAGCCGGGAGGCCGCGGCGATGGAACGGCTGGAACGCGACGTTCTGCGGCGGCTCGCGATTCCCGATCCCTACCAGCCTGCGCTCAAGGCCTGACATGCGACGCGCGACTTTCCGGTAGCGAGCCCATGGTCCAATTACCCAGCCGCAACGATCCGAAGGAAGCCGAACATCGCGGCCTTCCCATGATCGTGCCGCAGCCTCACGAGCAACAGGAAGGCTGGCTGACGCGAGTGATGCGCATTCTGTTCGGCTGGAAGGCGGCGGCAACGCGGGCCGACCTCGAGCTCGTGCTCACCGCCGAGCAACCGGAATCGGGCTTCTCGCCGGCAGAAGCCGCCATGCTCAAAAATATTCTCGGCCTGCGCGAATGCCGGATCGAGAGCGTGATGGTGCCGCGCACCGATATCGTCGCCGTGCAGCGGGACATCGCGATCGGCGAGCTGGTCCGCGTGTTCGAAGGCGCCGCGCATTCGCGACTGGTGGTCTACAACGACACGCTCGACGACCCGGTCGGCATGGTGCACATCCGCGACCTCATCGCGTTCATGGCCGCCCGCGCGGCGCTCGATCCGGCCACCGAGCGAGAATTGCCGCCGGCCGATCTCGATTTCGCCAAGATCGACCTTTCGATGCCGCTGGCGGCGGCCAATATCGTCCGCGAAATGCTCTATGCGCCGCCGTCGATGCCGGCGCTCGATCTGCTCGCCAAGATGCAGGCGACGCGCATTCACCTGGCGCTGGTCATCGACGAATATGGCGGCAGCGACGGTCTCGTCTCGATCGAGGATCTGGTCGAGCTGATCGTCGGCGACATCGCCGACGAGCACGACGAGGCGGAAATTCCGGCGATCACGCGCCAGAGCGACGGCTCGTTCCTGGCGATCGGCCGCGCCAGCCTCGGTGACGTGCGCGCCGCGATCGGCGAGGAATTCGACGTCGGCGAGGCGGCGCAAGAAGTCGACACGCTCGGCGGATATCTGGTCATGCGCGCCGGTCACGTGCCGGTGCGCGGCGAGCTGGTGCCGGGACCGGTCGCTTTCGAGGCCGAGGTGCTCGACGCCGATCCGCGTCGGGTCAAACGGGTCAAGATCTACCGCAGCAAGGACCGCCGGCCTGGACCGGCGCGCGAGCTGCCGGCGGCGTTGCGAACGCCCGCGCCGCGCCCGGCGCCGGCGCGCGAGGAGCCGCATCGGCCCAACCCGAATTCGCAATCGACGCCGTGACGCCGCAGCGGCTGGTCCAAGCCATCGTCCTGGCCTGGGGGTGGCGACGCTGGTCGATAGCCTTTGCCGCCGGCGCGCTCTCGGCGCTGGCGATGGCGCCGTTCAATCTCTGGCCGATCCTGTTTTTGACTTTTCCGGCGTTGGTCTGGCTGATCGACGGCGCCGGACCCGACCGTTGGCGCGGAACGATCGCCGCCGCGGCAACCGGCTGGTGGTTCGGCTTCGGTTACTTTGTCGCCGGTCTTTATTGGATCGGCTATGCCTTCCTCGTCGATGCGCCGACTTTCGGCTGGCTTTTGCCGATCGCGGTGATCGGTCTGCCGGCGCTGCTCGCTTTCTTCACGGCGTTCGGAACCGCGCTGGCGCGCATCCTGTGGACGCCGGGAGCGACCCGCATCCTGGCTCTGGGCGTCGCGCTCACCGCGGCTGAGTGGCTGCGCGGCCACCTCATGACCGGGTTTCCTTGGAACGCCTTCGGCTACGCGCTCGCAAGTCCGCTGGCGCTGGCGCAAAGCGCTTCGATCTTCGGCATTTGGGGCCTCACCTTGATCGCGATCGTCGTGTTCGCGAGCCCGGCCGCGCTCACCGATGAGCGCGAGGAGACCCGCTGGGCATGGCTGCCGCTCGTGCTCGCAATGGCCGTCCTCGCGGGGCTCGGCGGCTTCGGTGCGCTGCGCCTTTCGCGGACGCCGACGCGACTGGTCGATGGCGTGCATCTGCGCATCATGCAGCCGAACGTGCAGCAGGACATCCGCTTCAACTACGCCGCCAAGCAGGAGGTGATGAAGCGCTACATCGCTCTCTCCGACCGCGCCGCCGGACCGCAGGCGCCCGGGATCGGCGAGGTGACGCATCTGATCTGGCCGGAATCTGCTTTTCCGTTCTTCCTCGCGCGCGAGCCCGACGCGCTCGAGCAGATCGCGCAATTGCTGCGCCATGGGACCGTGCTGATCACCGGCGCGGTGCGGCTCGCTGAGCCCGTCAATCCCACCGACCCCGGCGTATTCAACTCGATCTACGTCATCAACCATGATGGCTCGATCCTCGGAGTTTACGACAAGGTCCACCTCGTGCCGTTCGGCGAATATCTGCCGTTCCAGCGCATTCTCGAGACTCTCGGCTTACGGCAGCTCACCAAAATTCGCGGCGGGTTCCTCGCCGGGGATCGCCGCCGGCTCATCACCGTCCCGGGCGCGCCGCCGGCGCTTCCGCTCATCTGCTACGAGATCATCTTCGCGGGCGACGCGGTGCCGCAAGGTCAGCGGCCGGGATGGATCGTCAACGTCACCAATGACGGCTGGTTCGGCATCTCGAGCGGTCCCTACCAGCATCTCCAGCAAGCGCGCGTGCGCGCCATCGAAGAGGGCTTGCCCCTGGTCCGCGCCGCCAACACCGGCATTTCCGCGGTCGTCGATCCGCTCGGGAGGATCGTCAACGTCGCTGCCGCTCGGCCAGGAGGGAGTGATCGATTCACCGCTGCCGCGGGCGCTCCCGGCGCCGATCTATGCCCGCGCCGGCGACGGCCCGGCCGCCGTCATGCTGGCGATCGCCTTCCTCCTTGTCGTGCGCCGGCGGATGCACATCGGGAGAAAGAAGATTTAGCGACCCACAAACATGCAAAGTCCGGGCTAATGCCGTATCAGCCACTGACGCGCGAACCGGCTTGGGCGATACTAACCGCAGGATGTTCGCAATCCTTCGGGTTCAACTGTCGCGCGTAGCATGATGGCAACGATATTCAGGCACATTTTTGAATGAATCCGAAGGCAAGAATATACGTGGTGAACTTGGGATAGGTTTGGTATCAATCGTAACTGCTTTGAGCACTTACAGCCATTTCGGAACCGGGGAGACACAGGAGTTGGATATTATGATTGCGAAAAAGGCTCCAAATCCGGTTGACAAGCACGTCGGCAGCCGTGTGCGGATGCGTCGCATGATGCTGGCGATGAGCCAGGAGAAACTCGGGGACGCCCTCGGCCTGACCTTCCAGCAAGTGCAGAAATACGAGAAGGGCACCAACCGCATCGGCGCCAGCCGCTTGCAACAGATTTCGCATATTCTCCAGGTGCCGGTGTCGTTCTTCTTCGAGGGGGCGCCGACCGTGGCGCTGGGGCCGCGGGCGGACGGCATGGGCGAGGCGCCCTCGCCCGCCTATGTTTCCGATTTTCTGGCGACCTCGGACGGCCTGGCCCTCACCAAGGCGTTCATGCGCATTGCCGACTCCAAGCTGCGCCGGCGCATTGTCGATCTCGTCGAGCAGATCGCCGCCGACAAGCGCTGACGACGGCCTCGCTAGCCCACATTTCGCCCACATCTTGACCGCGCGGGGGGACGCTGCAACAACCCCTCCCCTGGACCGGAACGGGTCGGCGGCCGGCGGCACTTGAACGTGCGGCTTGCTTGAATTCGATGCGACGATCTCGATCCGATCGGGCGCGCCAAAACTACGGCGCCAACGCGACGGTGCCAAGACCACGAGGGGAGTGCTTCGCCGTGCGACGTTCAGACTACCTGTTTACCAGCGAGTCCGTATCGGAAGGACATCCCGACAAGGTCTGCGACCAGATCTCCGACGCCATCCTCGACGCGTTCATCGAGAACGACATCAAGCTCGGCATCGCCGACGAGAGCAAGGTGAATACCCGGCTCGGCTGCGAGACCCTGTGCACGACGAACAAGATCATCATCGCCGGGGAGGGCCGCGGTCAGGCGCCGTTTTTTCACAAGCACGGCGACAAGGCCGTGGTCAATCGCGAGTTGATCGCGGAGACCGCGCGCGGCGTCGTCAAGGACATCGGCTACGACCAGGATGGCTTTTCCTACTGCGGCGCCGACGTCGAAGTGTTGCTGCACGGCCAGTCGCCGGACATCGCCATGGGCGTGGACGCCAAGAAGAAAAAGAATGGCGAGGAAGAAGGCGCCGGCGATCAAGGCATGATGTTCGGCTTTGCCTGCACCGAGAGCGAAGTCTACGAAAAAGGCTCGTTCATGCCGGCGCCGATCTACTTCGCGCACAAGATTCTCAAAGTGCTGGCGGAAAAGCGCCGCTCCGGCGCGCTCTTTGATCTGCAGCCCGACGCCAAGAGCCAGGTGACGATAAGGTACGTCGACGGAAAGCCGGTCGGCTGCACCAAGGTCGTGGTGTCCACGCAGCACAACGCCCAAACCCGCAACGGGAAAAAATATACCCCCGGCATGGTCAAGGAGATGATCGCCGACGCCGTCGAATCGGCGCTGCCGGCCGGCTGGATGCCGAAGAAGGCGGGCGATTTCCTGGTCAACCCGACGGGCAATTTCGTCGTCGGCGGACCCGACGGCGATTGCGGCCTGACCGGCCGCAAGATCATCGTCGACACCTATGGCGGCTACGCACCGCATGGCGGCGGCGCCTTTTCCGGCAAGGACCCGACCAAGGTCGACCGCTCGGCGGCTTACGCCGCGCGCTATCTGGCCAAGAACGTGGTCGCCGCCGGCCTTGCCGAGAGGTGCACCATTCAGATCGCCTACGCGATCGGCGTCGCCGATCCGATGTCGGTCCTGGTCGATACCCACGGCACCGGCAAGATCGATGAGGCGAAGCTGCAGAAACTCTTGCCCGAGCTGTTTCCGCTCCGTCCGACCAATATTCGCCGTGCGCTGAAGCTCAACCGGCCGATCTACCGCCGGACCGCGGCCTACGGCCATTTCGGCCGCGCGCCGGACCGGGACGGCGGCTTCTCCTGGGAACGCACCGACCTCGCCGACACGCTCAGGCGCAACGTGCGCTAATCCGTTTTCGCGGCGCCTCTTCGTCACAAGCCGGCATCGTGCCGGCGATCCGCGTCTTTGCTATACCGGTGCCGAAAGACGCGGACGGCAAATGAATCCGCAACCGCATCAGACCCGCGCGTTCTTTGGCCGGCGCAAGGGCCACAAGCTTCGCCCCAATCAGGCGCGGCTGATGGAAACGCTGTTGCCGCGGCTGGCGATCGATCTTTCCCGGCCCGCTCCCGCCGAGCTGAGCGAATTGTTTTCCGTGCCGGTCGGCGAGATTGCCCTCGAGATCGGATTCGGCGGCGGCGAATCGATGGTCGAGCAAGCCCAGGCGCACCCGCGCACGGGAATGATCGGCGTCGAGCCCTTCGTCAACGGAATGGCCAAGGCGCTTTCGGCGATCGAGAGCGGCGGCCTGCAAAACATCCGTTTGCATTTCGACGACGCCACCGGCCTGATCGCGTGGCTGCCGGAGGCGGCGCTGTCGCGGGTCGACCTGATCCATCCCGATCCGTGGCCGAAGCGGCGGCACTGGAAGCGCCGCTTCGTTCAGGATTCGACCGTCGCGCAATTCGCCCGCATCTTGCGGCGCGGCGGCGAGCTGCGCTTCGCGACCGACATTGCCGACTACGCGGCCTGGACGCTGCAGCATTTGCTGCGATCGCCGGCGTTCGACTGGACGGCGCAATGCGCCGACGACTGGCGGCAGGCGTGGCCGGGCTTCACTCCCACGCGCTACCACGCCAAGGCCGCCCGCCAGCAGCGCGCATCGTGTTTCCTGATTTTCCGCAGACGGTGACCGGCCGCGCCCGATATGGCGGGCTATGGACTGCGCCGAACCTGCCAGAAACGCACCACGCGCTGCGCGGTCGATGCCGAAAGCCGCGCATAATTGGCGAAGGCGGCATCAAGCCCCTGCGACGAGGTTCCGCTGCCATCCGGCCGCGCCAGGATCACGGCCTTCACTGTCGGCCAGCCGAGCCCGGCCGCCTTGCACAAGATCAGCACCGGATCGGGCCGGTCGCCGCCCATGAGCCGATCGGCGACATCGATCGGCACCTTGGCGAGTGCCGCGAGCGCGACGACCGTCTCCTCATATTTGCCCTCGCCGCAGAGTCGCGGCCAGCGTGGCCTCGGTCATGCGCCCGGTTCGGTGCAGGTTGAGCACGGTGCGCTGCGCGGCGATGTAGTCGCGCGGCCCGACGCGGGCGCCGACCTCCTTGGAGACCTTGGTCAGCACATCGCAGATTTCGGCCCGCACTTCAGGGCGTTGCCGACGCAAGCAGGCGCCGGTGCACGACGGCGGTCGCCTTTGACAGCAAGTCGCGGAACATGGGCGCGGGAATGTCGGACCGCATTCCGACCTTCTCGGCCAGAATGCCGTCGTCCTCGGCGCGCTTGACCAGGCCGGAGAAACCCTTCTCGGAGATGCGGGCGCCGCGGTTGCCGGCGACGCGGCGAGCGACCTCACGGTCGCCGCGCCGCACCAGGACGTCGGTGACCGCCTCGCCAAGCGCGCGGCGCGCCGAAATCGCCCGCAGGTGCGCCTGGCTTTTGTTTTCGGCGACCTCGACCAGATCGACTTCGGCCAAGCGCGGCGCCAGCTTCAACACCGGACCGGCAACGGCGATATCGTCGTCCTTGGCAAGCGTGCGCAGCACCTTGGCCGGCGCGTTGCTGACCGGCGCGAGATGGCTCGACAGCTCCGCGCGCGCCTTGGTCTCGATCTCTTCGATCAGCCGCCCGAATACGTCATCGAAAAGGCCGACATGCTCCTCGCTGTAACGGCTGGCGCCGTCGAGAAAGAGCGCGGTAATGCGCTGCAGCGTCTCGACGCGTTTCTCGCGCGAGCCGTGCTGGACAACGTCCTCAAGCTCCGGGATCAATGAAAGGGTGGCACCCATGCTTTCAATCCATGAGCGTTCGCGATCTAGGCGGTGCCCGTTACCGGACAATAAATCGGCAATCCTGAAAGAAACCTTGCGATCAGCTGAGAAGCCTCAAGTAGTCAGATATCAACCACCGGCTTGTCCTGCGCGCGGCCTGACGCCCGATCCCCGACGCCCAAAGGGCCTTGCAACGACCCGGCAAAACGCTATATTCCGGCTGTCCGTCATGGATACCTCATAACGGTCGGATTTATCCGAGCGGTTTTGGGAGTGGGCCCCCTGGGACCCGCTCTTTTTTGTTACCTGAGGTCCGGCGGTTTCCGGGCGGACACACAGTTAAAGATTCAAAGGACGCGCGCAGCTTGAACGATGGGCTGATGACCTTTGCCGAAGAGCCGCGGCTCATCGCCGAGCCGGGCCGTTCGGCGCGTGTCGCCGCGATCGTCGAACCGGCGCTCGCCGGTCTCGGCTACCGGCTGGTGCGTGTGCGCATTTCGCGGTCCGCCGGCTGCACGGTGCAAATCATGGCCGAGCGGCCGGACGGCACGATGGCGGTCGAGGATTGCGAGGCGGCGTCGCGGGCGCTCTCGCCGCTGCTCGACGTCGCCGACCCGATCGAGGGTCCGTATCGGCTGGAGATCTCCTCGCCCGGCATCGACCGGCCGCTGGTGCGGCGCTCGGATTTCGACCGCTACGCCGGCCACATCGCCCATGTGGAGATGCTCGCCCCGATCGACGGCCGCCGCCGCTTCCGTGGCGAGCTCGTCGGCGCCGAGGGCGAGTGCGTGCGCATGCGCTGCGGCGACACGGCCGCGGCCGGGCATCCCGAAGTCCTGCTGCGGATCGACGAGATCGGCGAAGCCAGGCTTGTCCTCACCGACGCGCTCATTTCCGCATCGCTGCGGCGGAGCAAACATGGCGAGAAGCTCGGCGACAATCGTGGAAGCAATTTTGCAGCGCGCGACAACGCGCACCAGACGCACAAGGCAAAATCTTTGAACACCGCTGCCGGCCAGCCCGTGCCGCGAGCCAGCGCAAAGGAGAATGAACTATGGCGACGGTAAGCGCCAACAAGCTCGAACTCTTGCAGATCGCGGACGCGGTCGCGCGGGAAAAGTCGATCGACCGCAAGATCGTGCTCGGCGCCATGGAGGACGCGATCGCCAAGGCCGCCCGATCGCGCTATGGCAGCGAGACCGAGGTGCGCGCCGAGATCGATCCCAAGAGCGGCGAGCTGCACCTGTCCCGGCACATGCTGGTGGTGGACGCGGTCGAAAATCCCGCCTCGCAGATCAGTCTCGACGAGGCCCGGCGGCGGCATCCCGCCGCGCAGATCGGCGACACCATCGCCGATCCGCTGCCGCCGCTCGAGTACGGACGGATCGCCGCGCAATCGGCCAAGCAGGTGATCGTGCAGAAGGTGCGCGAGGCCGAGCGCGACCGGCAATACGATGAATACAAGGACCGCATCGGCGACATCGTCAACGGCATCGTCAAGCGGGTCGAGTACGGCAACGTGGTCGTCGATCTCGGCCGCGGCGAAGCGATCGTGCGCCGCGACGAGATGCTGCCGCGCGAGGTTTTCCGCAACGGCGATCGCATCCGCGCCTACATCTACGACGTGCGCCGCGAGCAGCGCGGTCCGCAGATCTTCCTCTCGCGCACGCATCCGCAATTCATGTCGAAGCTGTTCGCGCAGGAGGTGCCGGAAATCTACGACGGCATCGTCGAGGTGAAGGCGGTGGCGCGCGATCCCGGCTCGCGCGCCAAGATCGCGGTCATGTCGCGCGATTCCTCGGTCGATCCGGTCGGCGCCTGCGTCGGCATGCGCGGCTCGCGCGTGCAGGCGGTGGTCAACGAGCTGCAAGGCGAGAAGATCGACATCATTCCCTGGTCGCAGGATATCGCCACCTTCGTGGTCAACGCGCTTGGCGCCGGCGGAGGTCGCCAAGGTGGTGCTCGACGAGGAGCGCGAGCGCATCGAGGTGGTGGTCCCGGATCAGCAGCTCTCGCTCGCCATCGGCCGGCGCGGGCAGAACGTGCGGCTCGCCTCCCAGCTCACCGGCTGGGACATCGACATCCTCACCGAGCAGGAAGAATCGGAACGCCGCCAGGCGGAATTCGAGAACCGCACGCGCATGTTCATCGACACGCTCAATGTCGATGAGGTGATCGGGCAATTGCTCGCCTCGGAGGGTTTCACCTCGGTCGAGGAGCTCGCTTTCGTCGATGCCAAGGAAGTTGCCGGTATCGAAGGATTCGACGACGACACGGCCGACGAGTTGCAGACGCGCGCGCGCGACTATCTCGCCAAGATCGAGGCCGAGCTCGACGCCAAGCGCCAAGAGCTCGGGGTCGAGGATGCGGTCAAGGACGTGCCCGGCGTCACCACGGCGATGCTGGTGCGCTTCGGCGAGAACGGCATCAAGACCGTCGAGGACCTTGCCGGCTGCGCCACCGACGACCTCGCGGGCTGGACCGAGCGCAAGGACGGCGAGACCGTTCGCGAGGCCGGCATTCTCGACGGCCTCGATCTCACGCGCGAGGACGCCGAGGCGCTGATCATGCAGGCGCGCGTGAGGGCGGGCTGGATCAGCGAGGCCGATCTCGCTCCGCCGGCGGTCGAGGAGCTTCCGGCCCCGGAGGCGCAGGCTTAGGAGCAACCCGACTTTGATGATCGCTGAGCGCCAAGACATTGAACTGGACAGCGGACCGCGCGCGCGCGCGGCCGAGCGCCTGTGCGTCGCCACGCGCACCGTCCGGCCGGTCTCGGACCTGATCCGGTTTGTCGTCGGGCCGGAAGGAGACGCGGTGCCGGACGTCAAGCGCAGGCTGCCCGGCCGCGGCATCTGGGTGACCGCGACGCAGGAAGCGCTCGACGAGGCGATACGGCGAAAAGCGTTCGCCCGCGGCTTCAAGCGGGAGGTTCGCCTCCCGTCCGATCTCGTCGCCCGCACCGAGCGGCAACTCGAGCGCGCCGCGCTCGATGCTCTCGCGATCGCCGGCAAGGCCGGCCTGGTCGTCACCGGCTTCGCCAAGGTCGAAGCCGCACTGGAACGCGGCGACGCCATCGCCCTGTTGCACGCCGCCGAGGCTTCCCCCGAGGGTATCCGCAAGCTCGATAGCGCCTTGCGGCGGGGGCCGGGCGGGCCGCTCCCTGTGATTGGATTCCTGACCTCGGCGCAATTGGATTTGGCATTGAACCGCCCAAATGTGGTACATGCAGCCCTGCTCGCCGGCCCTGTAAGCGAGACCTTTCTGGCGCGTTGTCGGCGCCTTGAGCGGTTTCGCGCCGGCGATCAGCACAATCGGGCCGGAATGGCTGGGCCGGAATGAGCCGGCCGAGGATGAACGCGTACAGAAGCGGATGGGTATGACTGAGACGACCAAGAACAGCGGCGAAAAGCTGAGCGTGAGTTCGACGAAGACGCTGACGCTAAAGCGCGGCGGCGTCGAGCAAGGCGTCGTGCGCCAGAGTTTCAGCCATGGCCGCAGCAAGGCCGTCGTCGTCGAAAAGGTCAAACGCCGCGTTGGCGGCGAGACCAAGCCCGAGCCGATGGCGCCGGCGGATCGCAGCGCGACGCCGAAGCGCGCCGCCGCCACCGAGCAAATCGCCAGCGGCCGCGCCGCCGGCAGCCTCGGCGGCTGCGGCTGCGGCTGCTGCCGCCGCGCCGAAGGCATCCGGCGTCGTATTGCGAACCCTCACCGAGGAAGAGCGGAGTGCGCGCGCGCATGCGCTCGCCGATGCCCGTCTGCGCGAGGCGGAAGAGCGCAAGATCGCCGAGGAAGAAGCCCGCATCCGTCACAGCCGCGAAGAGATCGACCGCGCCGAGCGGGCGAAAGCGGAGGCGCGCAAGCGCGACGAAGAAGAGCGCCGCAAGCACGATGAAGAGACCAAGCGCAAGGCCGACGAAGTCGCCAAGAAGCGCTTCGGCGCCGAGACGGTCACGGCAAAGCTCGGCGGCCCGCGTCCGGCGCTCGAGGCCGACGAGGAGGAGGCGCCGCGCGGCGTCCGCCGCGGCAGCGCGGCAGTGCGCCCGGCGCCGCCCCGAAGCCGACCCGGACCGGCGGCGAAAAGCGCCGCGGCCGGCTCACCGTCGTAACCGCGCTGTCGGCGGACGAGGTCCGCGAACGCTCGGTCGCCTCCTTCCGTCGCCGCGTCCAGCGCATGACCGGCCACCGCGACAGCGAGCCGAAAGAGAAGATCGCCCGCGAAGTGACGCTCCCGGAAACGATCACCATCCAGGAGCTGGCCAATCGCATGGCCGAGCGCGCGGTGGATGTGATCCGCATCCTGATGCAGCAGGGTCATATGGCGAAGATCACCGACACGATCGACGCCGACACCGCACAGCTCATCGCCGAGGAACTCGGTCACACCGTGCGCCGCGTCTCCGAGGCCGACGTCGAAGAGGGCATGTTCGACGCGCCGGACGATCCGGCGAACCTGCAGCCGCGGGCGGCGGTCGTCACCATCATGGGCCACGTCGATCACGGCAAGACTTCGCTGCTCGACGCTATTCGCTCGACCGACGTCGCGGCGGCCGAAGCCGGCGGCATCACCCAGCATATCGGCGCCTACCAGGTGACCTCGCCCTCCGGCGGCCGCGTCACCTTCATCGACACGCCCGGCCACGCCGCCTTCACCGCCATGCGCGCGCGCGGCGCCAAGATCACCGACATCGTGGTGCTGGTGGTCGCGGCCGATGACGGCGTCATGCCGCAGACGGTCGAAGCGATCCACCACGCCAAGGCGGCCAAGGTGCCGATCATCGTCGCCATCAACAAGATCGACAAACCGGACGCCAAGCCCGAGCGGGTGCGCACCGAATTACTGCAGCATGAAATCCAGGTCGAATCGCTCGGCGGCGAGGTCCTGGAGGTCGAGGTCTCGGCCAAGGAGAAGCGCAACCTCGATCGGTTGCTCGACATCATTGCGCTGCAGGCGGAAATCCTCGAGCTCAAGGCAAACCCGAACCGGCCGGCCGAAGGCACCGTCATCGAAGCGCGGCTCGACCGCGGCCGTGGCCCGGTCGCGACCGTGCTGGTGCAGCGCGGCACGCTCAAGCCCGGCGACATCGTCGTCGCCGGCTCCGAATGGGGCCGCGTGCGCGCGCTGATGTCGGATACCGGGCATTCGGTCGTGGCGGCGGGGCCGTCGATGCCGGTCGAGGTCCTGGGCTTCAACGGCACGCCGGAAGCGAGCGACCGGCTCGCCGTCGTCGACTCCGAGGCCCGCGCCCGCGAGATCACCGATTATCGCGCCCGGCAGAAGCGCGAGAAGATGGCGGCGCGGCAAACCGGCATGCGCGGCTCGCTCGAGCAGATGATGAGTCAGCTCAAGACCACCGGCCGCAAGGAATTCCCGCTGGTGGTCAAGGGCGACGTGCAGGGCTCGATCGAAGCCATCGTCGGCGCGCTGGAAAAGCTCTCGACCGACGAAGTCGCCGCGCGCGTGATCTTTGCCGGGGCCGGCGGCATCACCGAATCGGACATCACGCTCGCGGAAGCGTCGGGCGCCGCCGTCATCGGCTTCAATGTCCGCGCCCACAAGGAGGCGCGCGAAGCCGCCGAACGGGCCGGTATCGAAATTCGCTACTACGACATCATCTACGACCTCGTCGACGACGTGAAGAAGGCGATGTCGGGATTGCTGGCGCCGACGCTGCGCGAGACCATGCTCGGCAACGCCATCATTCTCGAGATCTTCAAGGTCTCCAAGGTCGGCAACATCGCCGGTTGCCGGGTGACCGACGGCGTCGTCGAGCGCGGCGCCAATGTGCGGCTCATCCGCGACAATGTCGTCGTTCACCAAGGCAAGCTATCGCAGCTCAAACGCTTCAAGGATGACGCGCGCGAGGTCGCTCGCCGGCCAGGAATGCGGCATGGCCTTCGAGAACTATCAGGACATGAAGGCCGGCGACATCATCGAGTGCTACCGCGTGGAGAGCGTGCAGCGGTCGCTGTAGCATTCCGTCATGCCCGGCCGGGTCGCCGGGCATCCACGTCTTAAATGCCATACGATGAAGCCGTGGATAGCCGGGACGAGCCCGGCCACGACGAATAAGAAAATCAAGAACAGAACGACGATGCCACGTCACCATCAGCGCGATCAATCGCCCGGCTTCGCAGCGGCAGCTCCGCGTCGGCGAACTGATCCGCCACGAGCTGGCCGACATGCTGGCGCGCGGCGAAGTGCACGATCCGGTGCTCGAAGGGCGCATGATCACCGTTCCGGAAGTGCGCATGAGCGCCGACCTGCGGCTGGCGACGATCTACATCATGCCGCTCGGCGGCCGCGACGGCGAGGAAGTGCTCGAAGCGCTCGAGCGCAACAAACGATACATGCGCGGCGAGATCGCGCGCCGCGTTAACCTGAAATTTGCTCCCGACATTCGCTTTCGCATCGACGAGCGATTCGACGAAGCGGAACGAATCGAGAAGCTCCTGCGAACACCGCAGGTCCAGCGCGATCTCGGCAAAGAGGACCAATGATGTGCGCAGAAGCGGTCGGCTCCCTCCCCGTTCGCGGAGCAACGCGAGCCTGGCGCGCCGCCGGCGAAGAAGGCCAAGAAGCGCGACGTGCACGGCTGGATCGTCCTCGACAAGCCGATCGGCATGACTTCGACGCACGCGGTCGCGGTGATCAAGCACCTGTTCACGGCCAAGCGCGTCGGTCACGCCGGCACGCTCGATCCGCTGGCGTCCGGGATGCCTGCCGATTGCGCTCGGCGAAGCGACCAAGACGGTGCCGTTCGTCGTCGACAGCCGCAAGACCTATTTGTTTACGGTGCGCTGGGGCGAGGAGCGCGACACCGACGATGCCGAAGGCCGCGTCGTCGAAACAAGCGACAGCCGCCCGGACGACGCCGCCATCAAAGCCTTGCTGCCGCGCTTTACCGGAACCATCGAGCAGGTGCCGCCGCGATTCTCGGCGGTGAAGATCGCCGGCGAGCGCGCTTACGATCTGGCGCGCGAAGGCGAAACGGTCGAAATCGCCCCGCGCCCGGTAACCATACACCGGCTCGACCTCATCGACGCGCCCGACCCGGACCACGCCGTGCTGGCGGCCGAATGCGGCAAAGGCACCTATGTGCGCGCGCTGGCCCGCGATCTCGGCCGCGCCCATGGCGCATTGGGCCACGTCTCGGCCCTGCGCCGCAGCCGGGTCGGCCCGTTCGGCGAGAGCGACATGATTTCGCTGGAACGGCTTGAATCTTTGTGCCATAGAGCGGCCGCTGGCGAGGGACACCTCGCCGAAGTGCTCCTGCCGATCGAGACCGCGCTGGACGACATCCCGGCGCTGGCCGTGAGCCCGGCAGATGCGGCAAGGCTCCAGAGGGGCCAAGCCGTTTTGTTGCGCGGACGGGACGCTGCCGTGTTTCGCGGCATGGTCCAGGTCGCTTCCAGCGGTCAACTCGTGGCTATCGCCGAAGTCGACCGCGGCGAGATCGTCCCCAAGCGCGTGTTCAATTTAACCGGCGTGGTGGGCCGCGCCGGCAGAGGAAAAGGTTAGTGACGATGTCGATTACGACCGCGCGCAAGGCGGAGGTTATCAAGACCTACGGCGTCAAGGGCAATGATACCGGTTCACCCGAAGTGCAGGTGGCACTGCTTTCGGAACGGATCAACAACCTGACCGATCACTTCAAGACCCACATCAAGGACAATCATTCGCGGCGCGGGCTGTTGAAGCTCGTGTCGCAGCGCCGGCAGATTCTCGATTATCTTCGGCGCATGAATGAGGGGCGTTACCAGGAGCTGATTGAACGGCTTGGTATTCGCCGTTGAAAAGTTTGCGCGCGGAAAAATCCCGCGCGTTTGTGGCGGAGCGCATGAGGCCTCCGCTTTTGTCCGGCAGCGACGCTGCCGATCCGTGGAACGGGCCGTTGCCCGTTCACATCCACCGGAAGGTCCGAAGGCCATGGCAGGATCGCCAGACGCTGGGCAGGTATTGCAGCCG
Source organism: uncultured Alphaproteobacteria bacterium (assembly GCA_963695665.1). Classification (GTDB taxonomy): domain Bacteria; phylum Pseudomonadota; class Alphaproteobacteria; order Rhizobiales; family Xanthobacteraceae; genus BOG-931. The sequence goes on along the minus strand of CAVOHL010000027.1, from coordinate 45,561 downwards.
TGCTGCGCCGGCAGCGTCTCGCCGTCTTGCTTATGGCTTTCGCATCTCCGCGAAAACCATGAAAGACAATCGCAATGTTCGACATTCATCGTGTGCAACTTGACTGGGGTGGCCGCAAGCTCACGCTAGAGACCGGCAGACTCGCGCGCCAGGCCGACGGAGCGGTGTTCGCTTCGTACGGCGACACCACCGTCATCGCGACCGTGGTCGCCGCCAAACAACCCAAGGAAGGCATCGATTTCCTTCCGCTGACCTGCAACTACCAGGAAAAGTATTTTGCCGCGGGTCGCATTCCCGGCGGCTATTTCAAGCGCGAGGGCCGTCCGACCGAAAAGGAGACGCTGACCTCGCGGCTGATCGACCGGCCGATCCGGCCGCTATTCGCCGAAGGCTGGCGCTGCGACACGCAGGTGATCGTGACCGTGCTGTCGCACGATCTGGAAAACGACCCCGACATCGTCGCGATGATCGCGGCTTCCGCCGCGCTCACGCTTTCCGGGGCGCCGTTCATGGGCCCGATCGGCGCCGCCCGCGTCGGCTTCATCGGCAACGAGTACGTGCTCAATCCGCAAATCGACGAGATGACCGAGAGCCAGCTCGACCTCGTCGTCGCCGGCACGCAGGACGCCGTGCTGATGGTCGAGTCGGAGGCGAAGGAGCTGAGCGAAGAGGTGATGCTCGGCGCCGTGATGTTCGGCCATCGGCACATGCAGCCGGTGATCGAGGCGATCATCAAGCTCGCCGAGAAGGCGGCCAAGGAGCCGCGGGAACTCATCGTGTCCGACAACGCGGCGCTGGAAGATGAGATGCGTGGCCTGGTCGAAAAAGACCTGCGCGCCGCCTATGCGATCCCCGACAAGATGGAACGGCACAAGGCGGTCGACGCCGTCAAAGAGCGCGTGATGGGCCATTTCCTGCCGGCAGGACGTCGAGAACCCGAAGCATTCGAAGCTCCAGGTCGACTGCTGTGTTCAAGGACCTCGAAGCCAAGATCGTGCGCTGGAACATCCTCGATACCGGCAATCGCATCGACGGCCGCGACGTGAAGACCGTTCGGCCGATCCTGTGCGAGGTCGGCGTGCTGCCGCGCACGCATGGGTCCGCCCTGTTCACGCGCGGCGAGACGCAGGCGCTGGTCGTGGCGACGCTCGGCACCGGCGAGGACGAGCAGTGGATCGACGCGCTGCAGGGCACCTACAAGGAATCGTTCCTGCTGCACTACAATTTTCCGCCGTTCTCGGTCGGCGAGACCGGGCGCATCGGTGCGCCCAGTCGCCGCGACATCGGTCATGGCAAGCTGGCCTGGCGGGCGATCCATCCCGTGCTGCCGGAAAAGACCGAGTTCCCCTACACGATCCGCGTGGTCTCCGAGATCACCGAGTCGAACGGCTCCTCGTCGATGGCGACGGTGTGCGGCGCTTCACTCTCGCTGATGGACGCCGGCGTGCCGCTCAAGCGGCCGACCGCCGGCATCGCCATGGGGCTCATTCTCGAGGACAAGCGCTTCGCCGTCCTCTCCGACATCCTCGGCGACGAGGACCATCTCGGCGACATGGACTTCAAGGTCGCCGGCACCGAGCGCGGCGTCACCTCGCTGCAGATGGACATCAAGATCGCCGGTATCACCGAAGAGATCATGCGCATCGCGCTCGCCCAGGCGAAGGACGGGCGCATGCACATCCTCGGCGAGATGGCCAAGGCGCTGACATCGGCCCGCGCCGAGCTCGGCGAGCATGCGCCGCGCATCGAGGTGTTCTCGATACCGGTCGACAAGATCCGCGAGGTGATCGGCTCGGGCGGCAAGGTGATCCGCGAGATCGTGGAAAAGACCGGCGCCAAGATCGACATCTCCGACGACGGCACCGTGAAGGTCGCCTCGGCAAAAGCCGAATTGATCAAGGCGGCGATCAACTGGATCAAGTCGATCGCATCCGACCCCGAGGTCGGACACATCTACGAGGGCACCGTCGTCAAGGTGATGGACTTCGGCGCCTTCGTGAACTTCTTCGGTTCCAAGGACGGCCTCGTCCACATCAGCCAGCTCGCGCCGCGCCGGGTGCAGAAGACGAGCGATGTCGTCAAGGAAGGCGACAAGGTGAAGGTCAAGCTGCTCGGCTTCGACGAGCGCGGCAAGGTGCGGCTGTCGATGAAGGTGGTCGACCAGGAGACCGGCGAGGACCTCGAAGCCAAGCAGAAGGCCGAAGCGGCCGAGCACGCGCGAAGCTGCGGCCGGCGGCGAATAACCGAAAACGCGGACGAGCGGCGGATCTTGGCGCCGCTCGTTTTCCATTCGCCGCCGTCCAAGTCCCTTCGCCGGTCAAGCCAAGCCGAGCTCGGCGAACGCGGTGATGTGGTGATCGGCGGCGTCCTGGGCGAAGCAGCAGAACACGACCCGCGTCGAGCCGCGGGGCGCGGCCGCGATTTCCGCGGCGACGGTGCCGACCGCGACGCGCGCGGCGCGATCCGGCGGAAAGCGGTAGATGCCGGTCGAGATCGCCGGGAAGGCGATCGAGCCAAGCCGATGTGCGGCGCCAAGCTCGAGCGCCGTGCGATAGCAGGAGGCGAGCAGCTCTTCCTCGCGCGCGGCGCCGCCGCTCCAGACCGGGCCGACCGCGTGAATCACGTGCTTGGCCGGCAGCCGATAGCCGCGGGTGATCTTGGCGCCGCCGGTCTCGCAGCCGCCGAGCGTTTCGCATTCGGCTCGCAATTGCGGACCGGCGGCGCGGTGAATGGCGCCATCCACGCCGCCGCCGCCGAGCAGCGTGCGGTTTGCCGCATTGACGATCGCGTCGAGCGCAAGCGTCGTGATGTCGGCGACGCAGACAACAAGCCGCGTCGAGCCGACTTCGGCGGTCAGGAGCGGCGTCGCGTCCGGCATCGGCGTCAGCGTATCACGCCCACTCGGCCTGCGCCTCGGCGCGCAGGTCGACCGTGCCCTTGACGCCGATATCGTCAAAATGCTCGTCGAGAAACCGACGGGCGGCGCGCTTGCCGCTGAGCCGCAGCATTTCGAAAAAATCGTAGTCGGTCGAAAGCTTGCTGAAAGCGTCGAAATGCGTGCCGAAGCGGTCGAGCACGATGCGATGAACATTGATGCGCCGATATTGGCCGGCGCCGATGCCGCGCGGCAACCGGCCCTGATCGATCAGGCGGGCGACGAAATCGATGGCGCGGTACTCGGCGATCAGCGAGGAGTTGAAGGTGATCTCGTTGATGCGGTTCATGATCTCGCTGGCCGAGGTCGGCGTCACCTGCCGCACCAGCGGATTGATCTGGACCACCAGCACGTCTTCCGTCGTGGTGGTGCGGAAGAACGGAAAGATCACCGGATTGCCGAGATAGCCGCCGTCCCAATAGGGCACGCCGTCGATCTCGACGGCGCGAAACAGCAGCGGCAGGCAGGCCGAAGCCATCACCGCGTCGGCGGTGATCTTGTCGCGCGGAAAGACGCGCACCCGGCCGGTCTGCACGTTGGTGGCCGAAATGAAGAGCTGCAAGTCGGAATTGGCGCGCAACGCCTCGAAATCGACGAAGCGGTCGATCAGATCCTTCAACGGATTGATGTTGAGCGGATTGAAGTCGTACGGCGAGAAATAGCGCGACAGCGCGTCGAACCAGGCCTGCGCCGGCGTGCCTTCGAGCGGCGTGAACGACAGCAGCCGTTCCATCACCGCGCGCTGCACACCCGGCAGATTGCCGTTGCTGCTGACCGCGCGCCAGAAATCGGCGAGCCGCTTCTGCGCCTCCTCGCGGCCGCCGCGCGTCAAGCCGTCGGCGAGCATCACGGCATTGATCGCGCCGGCCGAGGTGCCGGAGATGCCTTCGATCCGAAGCCGTTCCTCGCCCAAGAGGTGTTCGAGCACGCCCCAGGTGAAGGCGCCGTGCGCGCCGCCGCCCTGCAGCGCGAGGTTGATGCGCTTGGTGGTTTGCGCGCCCGGCGCTTGCGCGTCACGACCGGGCAGCAGCGAAGCCAGAAGATTCCTCATCGAGGCGTCAGGCCGCGGTCCAACCGCCGTCGATCGAGAGATTGGCGCCGGTGATCGCCTTCGCCGCGTCGGAGCAAAGATAGACCGCGAGCGACGCCACCTCATCGACGGTGACGAACTCCTTGGTCGGCTGCGCCGCCAGCAGCACGTCGCGCTTGACCTGTTCCTCGGTCAGCCCGCGCGCCTTCATCGTATCGGGGATTTGCTTCTCGACCAGCGGCGTCCACACATAGCCGGGGCTGATGCAGTTCGCCGTGATGCCGAAGGTCGCGACTTCGAGCGCGACGGTCTTGGTGAGGCCGGCGAGCCCGTGCTTGGCGGCGACATAGGCGACCTTGAACGGCGAGGCGACGAGCGAATGCGCCGAGGCGGTATTGATGATGCGGCCCCATTTGCGCGCTTTCATGCCCGGCAGCGCCGCGCGGATGGTGTGGAACGCGGACGAAAGATTGATGGCGATGATCTGGTCCCATTTCTCGATCGGGAATTCCTCGATCGGCGCGACATGCTGGATGCCGGCATTGTTGACCAGGACGTCGAGCGAGCCGAAGGCCTGCTCGGTGGTGCGCACCATGCCGGCGATCTCAGCCGGCTTGCTCATGTCGGCCGGCGAGTAGAGCGCCTTGACGCCGAACTCCTTCTCGATGGCGGTGCGCTCTTTCTCGATCGCCGCCTTGTCGCCGAAGCCGTTGATGGTGACATTGGCGCCCTGGGCGGCGAGCGCCCGCGCGACGGCAAGCCCGATGCCCGAGGTCGAGCCGGTGACGAGTGCGGTCTTTCCTTGCAGCATGGTGATCCCCAATTCGAGAAGGCGCCCGTGGCGGGGCTCACGTTCTCTCTGGTTTTTCGCTAAACGGCGCGCACTGTGCGATGCTTCTTGTTGCGGTGCAACATAATAATCTCGACGCGCAATCATGTCCCGGCCGAGCCTTGTCTGGGCCAGTCTTGGCGAGCCGGCCTGGCGCTACCAGAGTAGGCCTCTGGCCCAGCCGGCGGGTGATTGAAATCGCCGGGACTTGCTCAGCATGGCCGCTCGCGATGACGACTTGCATTTCCCGCCGCCGCCGGGCTTGGTGCGCGCCCCAGTCGCCGTAAATGCGTTGGAATTGAACTGAACTTCGTGCCCCCATCCCCACAATCCCGCCCGCTGGACGCGCTTGCCGTGGCGCTGACCGTCGCGCTTTGCCTCACCTGGGGATTCAACCAGGTCGCGGTCAAGCTCGCGATCCACGACATTCCGCCGCTCATTCAATCCACGGCGCGTTCGGTGCTTGCCGCACTCCTGGTCGGAGCGTGGGCGCGGTTTCGCGGCATTCCGCTCTTCAAGCGCGACGGCACTCTTCTCTCCGGCATCGCCGCCGGGGTGCTGTTCGCGCTCGAGTTTGTGCTGATCTACCGCGGCCTCCTCTACACGACGGCGACGCGCGCCGTTCTGTTCATCTATCTCGCTCCGTTCCTGGTCGTCCTCGGAACGCGCTGGCTGGTGCCGGGCGATCGTTTCAATCTCTCGCAGTGGTTTGGGCTCCTCCTTTCCTTCCTCGGCATCGTCATCGCCTTCGGCGTGCCGACGCCGGCCGCCGACCCGCACCAGATGCTCGGCGATATCATGATGGTCGCCGCCGCAGTGGCGTGGGCCGGGACCACGCTGATCATCAAGGCAAGCCCGCTCAACCGCGTCAGCGCCGAGAAGACCATGCTCTACCAGCTCGTGGTCTCGGTCCCGATTCTCGCGGCCGGAGCCTTGGCCTTCGGCGAGCGCATCGAGGCGATGCCTTCGGCGCTCGCGCTCGGCGCCCTCGCCTACCAGGCGATCTGGGTGGTGAGCGTCACCTATGTGGTCTGGTTCGCGCTCATTGTGCGCTACTCGGCGGCCAGATTGTCGGCATTTACCTTTCTGACCCCGCTATTTGGCGTCGCCGCGGGACGCCTGGTCCTCAACGAGCCGGTGACCCCGCCCTTTGCCCTGGCGGTCGCGGTGGTCACCCTCGGCTTGGTGCTCGTAAACCGGCCCCGGTAAGGTTATATCCGTGCTTTCCAGGCCGCCTCTTGCCGGGGCGGAAAAATTCGACGAAAGACAGCCCGATGATGGAATTCTCCGGCCCGGCGGAAAGGCACCGAACCGTCGCCGTGAAGGTCGGCAAGGTCACCGTCGGCGGCGGCGCGCCGGTCGTCGTGCAATCGATGACCAATACCGACACCGCCGACGCCGAGGGCACGGCAAGGCAGGTCGCCGCGCTGGCGCGCGCCGGCTCGGAGCTGGTGCGCATCACCGTCGACCGCGACGAGGCGGCCGCCGCCGTGCCGCACATCAAGGAGCGGCTCCTGCAGATGAATGTCGACGTGCCGATCGTCGGCGATTTCCATTACATCGGCCACAAGCTTCTCGCCGACCATCCCGCCTGCGCCGAGGCGCTCGACAAATATCGCATCAATCCCGGCAATGTCGGCTTCAAGGAGAAGAAGGACCGGCAGTTCGCCGCCATCGTCGAGACCGCGATCCGCCACGACAAGCCGGTGCGCATCGGCGCCAATTGGGGCTCGCTCGACCAGGAATTGCTGACGCATCTGATGGACGAGAACGCGCGCTCGAACCATCCGGTCGACGCGCGCGACGTGACCCGCGAGGCCATGGTGCAGTCGGCGCTCATGTCGGCCGAGCGCGCCGAGGAGATCGGCCTGCCGCGCTCGAAGATCATCATCTCGGCCAAAGTCTCGGCGGTGCAGGATCTGATCGCCGTCTATGGCGAGCTGGCGCGGCGCTCGAACTATGCGCTGCATCTCGGCCTCACCGAGGCCGGCATGGGCTCGAAAGGCATCGTCGCCTCTTCGGCGGCGATGGGCGTGCTGCTGCAGCAAGGCATCGGCGACACGATCCGCATTTCGCTCACGCCCGAGCCGAACGGCGACCGCACGCTCGAGGTCAAGGTCGCGCAGGAACTGTTGCAGACCGTGGGCCTGCGCACCTTCGTGCCGCTCGTCGCCGCCTGTCCCGGCTGCGGCCGCACCACCTCGACGACGTTTCAGGAACTCGCGGCCAGCATCCAAAGCTTCATCCGCGATTCGATGCCGGAATGGAAGACGCGCTATCCCGGCGTCGAAGGTCTCAACGTCGCGGTCATGGGCTGCATCGTCAACGGCCCGGGCGAGAGCAAACACGCCGATATCGGCATCTCGCTGCCGGGCACCGGCGAGCAGCCGACGGCGCCGGTCTTCATCGACGGCAAGAAAGCCATGACGCTGCGCGGTCCGACGGTCGCCGCCGACTTCCAGAAGATCGTCATCGATTACATCGAGCGGCGGTTCGGTTCAGGCGCGCCGGACGAACCGCGGCGGAGTAGCGCGCAACGACGCATCATGCGGCGCATCTCGTCGAAGATGACGTTCTTCTACAAGCGCGTCTTCCCGGCGATCTGGTTTGGATTCCTGTTTGTGTTCATCGCCTTTCCCTGTTTTTCTGGTACGGAGCCGGAACGCAGCCTCACCGCTTCCGTTTCTGATCGGGCCCGCGATCATGATCGTCTTCGGCTATTTCATCATGAAGAAGCTCGTCTTCGATCTGGTCGACGAGGTCTGGGACGATGGCGATACGCTGGTCGTGAAAAATCGCGGCCAGGAAGCAACGCATCGCCTTAAGCGACATCAAGAACGTGAGCTACTCGCCGTTTATCAATCCGCCGCGTGTGACGTTGTCGTTGCGGCGGCCAACGATCTTTGGCGACCAGATCACCTTCAGCGCGCCGGTGCGCCTGGTGCCGTTTTCGACGAGCCCGGTTATCAACGATTTGATCGAACGCGTCGATCGCGCGCGCGGGAAGCAGGACTGACGGCCAGATCAGTGCCGCTTTTCCAGCCGAGCGCTGCAAGTCGTCGAGCTGGTCGAGATTGCGAAAGCGGATGGTGAGAATGCCGCTGCCGGCGCGCTGCTCGATACTCACCGATAATCCGAGCGCATCGGACAAGCGTTTCTCCAGCGCCAACGCGTCGGCATTTGTGCCGGCCGATGGACGCGCCTTGCCGTTCGCGTGCTTCTTGCCGCTCTTCTGCGCCCGCTCGCGCGCCATCGCCTCGACTTGGCGAACATTGAGATGGCGCGCGACGATCTCGTCCGCGAGCTCTTCGGCGTTCGGCTCGCCGACCAGCATGCGCGCATGGCCGGCGTCGAGTTTGCCGTTGTGAATGTAGGCCTTCACCGCATCGGGAAGCTTCAACAGCCGCAGCGTGTTGGCGACATAGCTGCGGCTCTTGCCGACGATCTTGGCGATCTCTTCCTGACTGTTGCCGAACTCGTCGATCAGCGCGCGATAGCCTTCCGCCTCCTCGAGCGGATTGAGATCGGCGCGCTGCACGTTCTCGATGATCGCGAGTTGCAGCGCCTCGGCATCGGTCGCTTCGACGATGACGACCGGCACTTCGTGCAAGCCGGCGCGCTGCGCCGCGCGCCAGCGGCGCTCGCCGGCGATGATCTCGTGAATGTTGCCGCCGCCGCCCGCCGGCCGCACGACGATCGGCTGGATAATGCCGCGCTCGCGCAGCGACGCGGTGAGCTCATCGAGCTCGGCGTCGGAAAACGCCCGCCGCGGATTGCGCGCGTTCGGCCGCAGCGAGCCGGTCGGCAGCCGTCGCTGCCCGCGCGGACGCTCGGCCGCGCTCTCGGCGCGAACGTCGCCGATCAACGCGGCGAGCCCGCGCCCCAATCGTGACCGCGTCGCCTCCTCCGCCATCGCGGTTTCTCCCGAACGCTGCGTCATGCCGACATCCAATCCTCACCCGGCGGATGTTCGCCGACAGAACCGGTCGCTACGTTGCTCATCCGGCGCACAGTTCCTTCTCGCGCTGGATGACCTCGGTCGCGAGCCGCAGATACGCTTCGCTGCCGCTGCATTTGAGATCGTAGACCAGCACCGGCTTGCCGTAGGACGGCGCTTCCGACACCCGCACGTTGCGCGGAATGATGGTGTCGTAGACCTTGGCGCCCATGAACTCGCGCACGTCGGCGACGACCTGGCCGGAGAGATTGTTGCGCGAGTCGTACATCGTCAGCACGACGCCATGGATCGTGAGATCCGGGTTGAGTTGCTCGCGCACCGTTTCGACGGTCTTGAGCAGTTGCGACAAACCTTCGAGCGCGAAGAACTCGCATTGCAGCGGAACGAGGATGGCGTGCGCCGCCGCCATCGCGTTGACGGTGAGCAGATTGAGCGACGGCGGGCAATCGATCAGCACGTAGCCGTAATTCACCCGGTCGGGCTCGGGCACGTTGAGCGGCGTGAGCGCGTTGCGCAAGCGGTAGGCGCGATCGCGCTCCTGACCGATTTCGAGCTCGAGGCCGGTGAGATCGAGCGTCGAGGGCGCGAGATAAAGCCGCGGCACCGCGGTGGCCACGATCGAGTCGCGCAAGGCGACTTCGCCCGATCAGCACGTCGTAGGTGGAATGACGGCGGTCGCGGCGGTCGATGCCGAGGCCGGTCGAGGCGTTGCCCTGCGGGTCGAGATCGATGATCAGCACATCCTCGCCGATGGCGGCGAGCGCGGTGCCGAGATTGATCGCCGTCGTGGTCTTGCCGACGCCGCCCTTCTGGTTGGCGATGGCGAGCATCCGCGGCGGGCGCGCGCGGGCCACCTGCCCTTCGCTCTGCAGCGGCGCCAGTTCGACCGGAGCGGACGGCTCCGATGATGATGTGTCGCTCATCGCGGCTGACCCACCTGTCTGCGGCCTGCTTGGTCCGGAAATCAATCGCCCGAAGTGCGCCGAGAGTTCGGTTCGAGACCACGCACGACGACAATTCGCGCCTTCGGATCGGTCCGACTCACGGCCAGACTTGCCTGAATCTTCCAATATTTAGCGGCTTCGGTCAATTCACGGTCCACATCTTGCCCTTTGGGAAAGAGGCCATAAGCGCCCTTTTTCAACAGGGGATAGGCGTGCGCCAGGAGCTTCGGCATGGGCGCCAAGGCCCGCGCGGTGACGACGTCGACCGCTGGCGGCGCGCTTGCCACGAACTCATCGATCCGCGACGCATGGACCGATACCGGGGCGCCGGTCACCCTGCCCGCTTCGCGCAGGAAGGCAGCCTTCTTCGTGCTGCTCTCGACCAGGTGGACTTGCGCGCCGGCAGTCTCGGCGAGCGCGCAAGCGATCACCACGCCGGGAAACCCGCCGCCCGAACCGAGATCGACCCAAACGCGTGCCTGCGGAGCGAGCGCCAGGAGCTGCAGCGAGTCGGCGACGTGACGCGTCCACACCTGCGCTTCGGTCGAGGACGCAATCAGAGTTCATCCGCTGCTGCCAGCTCAGCAGGAGGTCGACAAAGCGATCGAGCCGGTCCGCTGTTTCACGTGAAACAGGCGTCAGCGCCAGCGCGCGGGCGCGGTCGGCCGGGAGGTCGCGATGCGCGTCACGCCCATTCCGATCGCGAAGCCCCTCCTCCGCGATCATGCCGTGCCGCGGCCGCGCTTGCGGCCTTGCCGGCGCACATGCGCCGCGAGCAGCGTCAACGCCGCGGGCGTGATGCCGTCGATGCGGCCGGCCTGACCGACCGTGCGCGGCCGCCGCGCGTCGAGCTTATGACGCGCCTCATTCGATAGCCCCGGCAGCGCGGCATAGTCGACATCGTCGGGCAGGACGAGGCTTTCGTCGCGACGATAGGATTCGACGTCGGCCGCCTGGCGCGTGAGATAGACGGCGTACTTCGCGTCGATCTCGAGCTGCTGCGCAATCTTCGGCGCAAGCTCGCCGAAGCGCGGCCAGATCCGCGCCAGATCGGCAACGGCTAGATTCGGATAAGACAACAGCTCGAAGGCGGAACGGCGGTGCCCGTCCTTGCGCAGCGAGAGACCGTGCCGCGCGGCCTCGCTCGGCGTCAACGTCGACACCTGTGCCAGGTCTCGTGCCGCCTCGAGTGCCGCAAGCTTGCTCCGGTGCGCCCGCGTTCGCTCAGGCCCGACACAGCCGATGGCGATCCCTCTGTTGGTCAGTCGCTGGTCGGCATTGTCGGCGCGCAGCGTCAACCGGTACTCCGCGCGCGAAGTAAACATCCGGTACGGCTCGGTGACGCCGCGCGTCACCAGGTCGTCGATCATGACGCCGAGATAGCCTTCGGCGCGGTCGAACAGGATCGGCGTTCCGCCCGCCGCCCGCGCGGCAGCGTTGATGCCGGCGACGAGGCCCTGTGCGGCGGCCTCCTCGTAACCGGTGGTGCCGTTGATCTGGCCGGCGAGAAAAAGACCCGGCATCCGCTTCGTCTCCAGCGACGGAAAAAGCTCGCGCGGATCGACGTGGTCGTATTCGATCGCGTAACCCGGCCGCACGACGCGCGCGCGGCCAAGTCCTGGAATGGAGGCGACGAGGGCGCGCTGCACGTCTTCGGGCAGCGAGGTCGAGATCCCGTTCGGATAGACGGTGGTGTCGTCGAGGCCTTCCGGCTCGAGAAAAATCTGATGCCCGTCGCGTTCGCCGAAGCGCACGATCTTGTCTTCGATCGAGGGGCAGTAGCGCGGCCCGCGGCTCTTGATCTGGCCGGAATACATCGGCGAGCGGTGCACGTTCTCGCGGATGATGGCGTGCGTCGCCGGCGTCGTCCGGGTGATCGCGCAGGCGACCTGCGGGTTGGCGATGCGCTCGGTCAGCGCCGAGAACGGCTCCGGCGGATCGTCACCCGGCTGCATCTCCAGCGACTGCCAGTCGATGGTGCGTGCCATCGAGGCGCGGCGGCGTTCCGGTCTTCAGGCGTCCTAGCGCGAAGCCGGTGCGCTCGAGGGTATCGGAAAGGCCGATCGCCGCCGCCTCGCCTGCCCGGCCAGCGGCAATCTGCTGTTCGCCGATGTGAATGAGGCCGCGAAGAAACGTGCCGGTCGTCAGCACGATGGCCGCCGTCGCGAACATACGGCCGTCGCTCAGCCGCAGCCCGCTCGCGCGGCCGTCCGCAACGAGGTCGTCCACCTCGCCCTCGATCACCGTGAGATTGGCGCAAGACCGGATCGCCTGCTGCATGGCTGCGGCGTAGAGCTTGCGGTCCGCCTGCGCGCGCGGGCCGCGCACCGCGGGGCCCTTGCGGCGGTTGAGGACGCGGAACTGGATGCCGCCCGCGTCCGCCACCCGGCCCATGAGGCCGTCAAGCGCGTCGATCTCGCGGACGAGATGGCCTTTGCCCAGCCCGCCGATCGAAGGATTGCAGGACATGGCGCCGATGGTCGCAAACCGGTGGGTGACCAGCGCCGTGCGCGCGCCCATCCGCGCGGCCGCGGACGCGGCCTCGCAGCCGGCATGGCCGCCACCGACGACGATCACATCGAAGCGGGCGTCCATCGCATGTTTCTCCAGCAGGGGCTCGTTCTAGCCAAGGCCGAATCCGCGGTCAAAAGACCGATACGAGCCCGCGTATGTGGGGCCGCGTTTCACGTGAAACATGGGGTGCCCCAGGAAACATGGGGTGCTCCGCCGTTAACCAATCATTTACCAATGCAGAAATCGCGGAAGATCACGTCGAGGATGTCCTCGACATCGACCCGCCCGGTCAGGCGGCCGAGCGCCACGGCCGCCGAACGCAATTCCTCGGCGATCAGCTCCTCGCGTCCGCCAGCGTGCCCCTCGGCCAATGCCCGACCGAGGGCCGCCGTAGTCTCCGCGAACGCATTCCGGTGGCGCGCGCGAGTGACGAGCGACGACTCCGTTGCGGAGAAATAATTGCGCGCGTGATCGGTGAGCGCAGCGATCAGCGGGTCCATTCCGGCGCCTGTCGTTGCCGAGATCGAAAACGTTGTCGGCGGCTCACAGGATCGGCGATTCGCGGTTTTCCGCCGGCCGCTCCGCAGCGAGATCGATCTTGTTTCTGATCAGCCACAGATCCGATCTTGGTAAATCGTTAACCTTAACCGCCGGCGCTCCCTCAGCGGCTGATGCGTCAGTGACCCACAGCACCAGGTCGGCCGCTGCCGCCCGCGCGCGGGCGCGGCGCACACCTTCGCGCTCGACCGGATCGTCGCTCTCGCGGATGCCGGCGGTGTCGAGGAGCGTCACCGGGTAGCCGTCGAGGTCGAGATGCACCTCGATCACGTCGCGCGTGGTCCCCGGATAAGGCGAGACGATCGCCGCTTCGCGACGCGCGAGCCGATTAAGGAGTGTCGATTTCCCGGCATTGGGCGGGCCGGCAATAGCGACCACGAGGCCGTCGCGCAGGCGCTCGCCGCGCGCGCCGTCGGCGAGCGCCGCAGTGATTTCGCTGCGCAATTGCTGCGCAGCATGAAGCGCCGGGCCGATGAGGTCTTCGGGCACATCGGCCTCATCGGAAAAGTCGATCCGGGCTTCGACCAGCGCCAGCGCCTCGATGATCTGCCGGCGCCACGCCTCGGCCCGGTCGCCGATCATCCCCTTGAGCTGGCGAAACGCCTGTCGGCGTTGCGCCGCCGTCTCGGCGGCGACGAGGTCGGCCAAGCCCTCCACCGCCGTGAGATCGAGGCGGCCGTTCTCGAAGGCGCGGCGGGTGAATTCGCCAGGCTCGGCCGGACGGCAACCCTCGATGCTTGCGAGCGCCTCGAGCACCGCGGCAATGACCGCATGGCCGCCGTGCAGCTGCAGCTCGGCCATGTCCTCGCCGGTCTCGCTGTGCGGGCCGGGAAACCAAAGCGCCAGCGCCTCGTCGATCACCTCCCCGCTCGCCGGATCGCGCACCCGCGCGAGCGTCGCGTGGCGCGGCGGCGGCACACGGCCGATGAGCCGTTGCAGCGCCCTGCCCGCCTGCGGACCGCAAACGCGCACCACCGCGACCGCCGCCGGCGGCCGGCCGGAAGACAGCGCGAAGATGGTGTCGTCGGAAGCCATGCCGGACGTTCAAGACAATCTCGCCGGCCGCGTAAAGAGCGCGGCCGCGGCCAAGGCCGCCGGCGCTGGCGCACGCTCCGCCGGACGCCATAGCTTGCGACGGATGACCGCTCCAGCGCACGCAACCGCCGCGGCAGAACCGCCTCGCCCACGAAACCAGCCCGTATCTGCTCCAGCACAAGGACAATCCGGTCGACTGGTGGCCGTGGGGGCCGGAGGCGCTGGCCGAGGCCAAGCGCAGCGACAAGCCGATCCTGCTCTCGGTCGGCTATGCGGCCTGTCACTGGTGCCACGTGATGGCGCATGAGAGCTTCGAGGACGACGCCACCGCCGCGGTGATGAACGAGCTCTTCGTCAACATCAAAGTCGACCGCGAGGAGCGGCCCGACATCGATCAGATCTACATGTCGGCGCTGCATCATCTCGGCGAGCAGGGCGGCTGGCCGCTCACCATGTTCCTCACGCCCGACGGCGAGCCGATCTGGGGCGGCACCTATTTTCCCAGCACCTCGCGCTACGGCCGGCCGGCTTTCGTCGACGTGCTGCGCGAGGTCGCGCGATTGTTCCGCGAGGAGCCGCAAAAGATCGAGCAGAACCGCGCCGCCTTGATGGACCGGCTCGCCGAAACGGCGCGGCGCAGGCGGCGGCGCCACGATCGGCGTTGCCGAGCTCGACAATGCCGCGCGGCAGCTCGGCGGCCTCATCGATCCGGTCAATGGCGGCACGCGCGGCGCGCCGAAATTCCCGCAAGCGGCGCTGTTCGAGCTGTTGTGGCGCGCCGGATTGCGCACCGGCGAGGCGCGCTACTTCGCCGCGGTCGAGATCACGCTCGACCACATCTGCGAGGGCGGCATCTACGATCATCTCGGCGGCGGCTTTTCCCGCTACTCGGTCGATGAGCGCTGGCTGGTGCCGCATTTCGAAAAAATGCTCTACGACAACGCGCAGCTCCTCGAGCTCTTGGCGCTCGCGCATCAGCGCAACGGCAAGCCGCTGTTCCGCCGGCGCGCCGAGGAAACCGTCGCCTGGCTCAAGCGCGAGATGACGACAGGCGAGGGCGCGTTCTGCAGCTTCGCTCGATGCCGATTCCGAAGGCGAGGAGGGCAAATTCTACGTCTGGTCGTACGATGAGGTCATCGAAACGCTCGGCCGCGAAGACGGCGAGTTCTTCGCCCGCCATTACGACGTGACGCCGGCGGGCAATTTCGAAGGCCACAACATCCTCAATCGGCTCAAGCCGCAGCCGCGCGGCGACGAGGACGAAGCGCGGCTCGCCGCGCTGCGCGCAAAACTGCTCGCCGTCCGCGACTTGCCGCGTGCGGCCGGGCCTCGACGACAAGGTGCTGGCCGACTGGAACGGGCTGATGATCGCGGCGCTCGCCAATGCGAGCCTCATGCTCGGCGAGCCGTCATGGCTCGAGATGGCCGAACGCGCCTTCGACTTCGTCGCCGGCACGATGACGCGCGGCGACCGGCTCGGTCATTCCTGGCGCGAAGGCCAGCTCAAATTTCCCGGCCTCGCCTCCGACTTCGCGGCGATGATCCGCGCCGCGCTGGCGCTGCTATGAGGCGACCGGCCGGCGAGATTATCTCGATCGGGCGCTCGCCTGGCAGCATGCGCTCGACCGCGACTACGCCAATGCGCAGACCGGCGCCTATTATCTGACCGCCGACGATGCCGAGGGCCTCGTCGTCCGCCCGGCAGCGACCAGCTGACGAGGCAACGCCGAACCACAATGCCGTCGCGGCGCAGAATCTCATCCGGCTCGCGGTCCTGACCGGCGACGACCGCTGGCGCGAAAAGGCCGACCGGTTGATCGCGGCGATCGCGCCCGCCGCCGTCGAGAATCTCTACATGCACATGGCGCTCCTCAACGCCGTCGATCTGCGGCTGCGCACCGCGGAAATCGTGGTGGCAGGCGAGGGGCCCGGTGCGCAGGCGCTGCTCGCCGCGGCGCGCGCGCTGCCGGCTCTCGACCGCGTCGTGCTCGAGGCGCGCGCGCCGGACGCATTGCCGCAAGCGCATCCGGCGCGCGCGAAGATCGCAGGCCGGGAGCGCTCCCCAGGCTTTCGTCTGCGTCGGCGAGAGGTGCTCGCTGCCGGTGACCGATGCGGCCGCGCTCACGCGCGCCATCGCCAGCATGCGACATGCTTGAAGTTGCGCGCCGCCGCGCGACCATTCACGTCGGCACCGCAAAGGGCTGACGCTCAGGTATTCATCGAGTCGAAGAACTCGCCGTTGTTCTTGGTGTTGCGCAGCTTGTCGAGCAGGAAGTCGATCGCATCCATGGTGCCCATCGGATTGAGGATGCGGCGCAGCACGTACATTTTCTTGAGCTGATCGGGCGGCACCAGCAGCTCTTCCTTGCGCGTGCCCGAGCGGGTGATGTCCATCGCCGGGAAGGTGCGCTTGTCGGCGACCTTGCGGTCGAGGATCAGTTCCGAATTGCCGGTGCCTTTGAACTCCTCGAAGATCACTTCGTCCATGCGGCTGCCGGTATCGATCAGCGCCGTGGCGATGATGGTGAGCGAGCCGCCTTCCTCGATGTTGCGCGCGGCGCCGAAGAATCGCTTCGGCCGCTGCAGCGCGTTGGCGTCGACGCCGCCGGTGAGCACCTTGCCGGATGACGGCACCACGGTGTTGTAGGCGCGGCCGAGCCGGGTGATCGAGTCGAGCAGGATCACCACGTCGCGGCCGTGCTCGACCAGGCGCTTCGCCTTCTCGATCACCATCTCGGCGACCTGGACGTGGCGCACCGCCGGCTCGTCGAAGGTCGAGGAGATCACCTCGCCCTTGACCGAGCGCTGCATGTCGGTGACTTCCTCCGGCCGCTCGTCGATCAGCAGCACGATCAGATAGCATTCCGGGTGATTGTGCGTGATCGAGTGGGCGATGTTCTGCAGCAGCACCGTCTTGCCGGTGCGCGGCGGCGACACGATCAGCGCGCGCTGGCCCTTGCCGATCGGCGCGACGATGTCGATGACGCGCGCCGAGAGATCCTTCTTGGTCGGATCCTCGTATTCCATCTTCAGCCACTCGTCGGGATAGAGCGGCGTCAGATTGTCGAAGTTGACCTTGTGGCGGGCCTTTTCCGGGTCCTCGAAATTGAGCGAGTTGACCTTGAGCAGCGCGAAGTAGCGCTCGCCTTCCTTCGGGCTGCGGATGTGGCCGTCGATGGTGTCGCCGGTGCGCAGTCCGAAGCGGCGGATCTGCGAGGGCGAGACGTAGATGTCGTCCGGGTCCGGGCAGATAATTTGCTTCCGGCGAGCGCAGGAAGCCGAAGCCGTCCGACAGCACCTCGACGACGCCTTCGCCGACGATATCGATCTCGCGCGCGGAGAGCTGCTTGAGGATGCCGAACATCAGCTCCTGCTTGCGCATGGTCGAGGCGTTCTCGACCTCGAGTTCCTCGGCAAAGGAGACCAGCTCCGCCGGAGTTTTGGTTTTTAGGTCTTGGAGTTTCATTTCCCGCATGCAGAATGTCCTATGGAAATTGGGCCAGCGGCAGCAGGGTGGTCGCGGCGTTCGCTGGCGAGAAGAGGGTGGCAGGTCGTGGGTCGCGAGGAAGCTTGGCCCCGAACCCCGATGCATCAGTCGGCTCCAGTCCACTGGAGCCAGAACTCAACTGCATCCGCCTACGTTCGGTGGGATGTCACAAAGATAGGAAAAGACAGCACGTCAGGCAAGAGCCGCGATCGACTTTGCACTGACAACGCGCCCGGATCAGAACGGTTTCAACACCGCGAGAAGAACGATAACGATCAGTAGCACCGTCGGTACTTCATTGATAATCCGATAGAATTTCTGCGAATGCCGGTTGCGGTCGGCGGCGAAATCCTTCACCCAGCGGGCGAGCATGCCGTGCATCGCCGAGAGCGCAAGAACGAGCACGATCTTGGCCTGCAACCAGCCCGACGCGAACCATCCATAGCGAGAATCAGGCCCCATCCAGGCGAGCCACAGACCGAGCACGATGGCGACGATCATCGCCGGATTGATGATGGCGCGGAGCAGCCGCCGCTCCATCACCTTGAAGGTTTCCGACTGGACCGAGCCCTTCTCCGCCGCGCAGTGATAGACGAACAGCCGCGGCAGATAGAGCATGCCCGGCCATCCAGGCGATCACCGCGATGATGTGGAAGGCCTTGATCCACCCGTAGATATTCACCCGCGCGCTCCCGCTCTCTCCGCTTCGACCAGTTCATCCACGCGCCGGCGCGCCGCGCACGCGCGCGACCAGCCGTTCGACATGAGCGATCGGCGTCTCCGGCAGAATGCCGTGGCCGAGATTGAAGATGAACGGGCCGCGCGCAAGCGCTTCGAGGATCGCGTCGATCGAGCGATCGAGCGCCGCGCCGCCGACCAGCAGCGCAAGCGGATCGAGATTGCCCTGAACCGGCCGCACGCGTCTGGATGTGATCGCGGGCAAAGCCAAGCTCGACCATCCAATCGAGCCCGATCGCATCGACGGCGACCGCTTCGAGATAGCGTCCGAGCTCGCTCGCCGCGCCGCGCGGAAAGCCGATGATCTTTGCGCCCGGAATCTCCTTGCGCACCGCCGCGACAATCCGGCTGCACGGCTCGATGCACCACCTGCGGAATTCATCGGCCGGCAGCACTCCCGCCCAGGTGTCGAAAATCTGCACCGCGTCGACGCCGGCCGCGAACTGCCGGATCAGATAGCTCGCCGAGGCCTCGACCAGAAGATCGATCAATTTCGCAAACGCTGCGGGATGTCGATAGGCGAACAGCCGCGCCGGAGTCTGATCGGCGGTCCCGCAGCCGGCGATCATGTAGGTCGCGACCGTCCACGGCGCGCCGCAAAAGCCGAGCAATGCGACCGCCGGCGGCAAGCTTTGCTTGACCCGCGCGATCGTCTCGTAGATCGGCGCCAGCTGCGCGTGATCGATCTCCTCGCCGCAATCGCTTCAGCGCCGACGGATCTTGAAGCGCATCGAGCCGCGGTCCCTCGCCTTCGTCGAAGCCACACGCTGGCCGAGCGCATGCGGTACCACCAGAATATCGGAAAACAGGATCGCGGCATCGAAGCCGAAGCGGCGGATCGGCTGCAGCGTAACCTCCGCCGCAAGCTTCGGAGTGAAAGCAGAGATCGAGGAAAGCCGCCGGCCTTCGCGCGGATCGCCCGATATTCCGGCAGATATCGGCCGGCCTGCCGCATCAGCCAGATCGGCGGAACGGCTTCGCGGTCGCCGGCTAAGAACGCGAAGCAGAGGTTTATCCACGGACGTTTCCGTCACGCTCCGATCCTTACCCAAAAGAATCTATAAAGAATTCTGTTGTAGCTGTTTGGACGGTTGATTGGACTCATACATCGGTACCCGCAGGTCATCCACAGTGCCGTCCACATATCCCGCTCAAGCGCGGCCTGTCAGAAGCATCGGTCGATGTACCAATCGAAACGGCTTATCTGCGGTCATTTACGGTGTCGTCGATACAGGTCTTTCCACATTTCACCGATTGCTCGGTACGCAGCGTCGCTTTCACCATCCCGAATGGCAGCAATGTGGACGGCTTGCAGGCCTCATCGCGCCGATGGTGCTTGCGCCCCGGCGCAAGCCGTGGCCTTCTCCCCAGTCGATCGACAGGTTATCCAGTCCCGATGGCGCAAGCGGCCGGTTATTTCCATCTGCATCTGATTTCCGATTCGACCGGCGAGACGCTGATCACGGTCGCGCGGGCGGCGGCGGCGCAATACGCCAAGGTCATGCCGGTCGAGCATGTGCATCCGCTGGTGCGCACCCAGAAGCAGCTCGACCGGGTGCTGGCCGAAATCGAGGAATCGCCCGGCATCGTGCTCTACACGCTGCTTGAGGAGAATCTGGTCGGCAGGCTGGAAGAAAAATGCCGCGAGCTCGGCCTGCCGTGCCTGTCGATCCTCGGTCCGGTCCTGCACCTGTTCCAGGCCTATCTCGGCGCCGAATCGACGCATAAGGTCGGCGCGCAGCACACGCTCAATGCCGAATATTTCCGGCGCATCGATGCGCTCAACTACACCATGATGCACGACGACGGTCAGCAGACCGACGATCTCGAGGAGGCCGACGTGGTGCTGGTCGGCGTGTCGCGAACGTCGAAGACGCCGACCTCGATCTATCTCGCCAATCGCGGCGTGAAGACCGCGAACGTGCCGCTGGTGCCGGGCATGCCGCTGTCGCCGGTGGTCGAGCGGCTCAAGCGTCCGCTGGTCGTCGGCCTGTTCGCGACGCCGGAACGCATCGTGCAGATTCGGCAGAACCGGCTGCTCGGCCTCAAGGCGCATCGCGACGACGACAAGTATATCGACCGGCAGGCGGTGGCCGAGGAGATTGCCGCCTCGCGCCGGCTCTGCGCCAAGCACAATTGGCCGCTGATCGACGTGACCCGGCGCTCGATCGAGGAAACCGCGGCGGCGGTGCTTGCGCTCCTCGGCCGAACGCCGCCGGCACATGGCCTCGTAGCAATGGCTTCGAGCGATGTCGCTGTGGCTTGCCGCCGATCCGCTGGTGCTGGCCTCGCGGAGCGCGGCGCGCCGGGCGATGCTCGACGCGGCCGGCGTTCCGGTCGAGGTCGCGTCCGGCCGATCTCGACGAGCGCGGCCTGGAAGCGGGCGCCGGATCGGCGGCGCCGGGGACGGTCGCGGCGTTCCTGGCGCGCGAAAAGGCGCTGGCGGTGGCCCGCGCAAACCCGGACGGCTCGTCGCTCGGCGCCGATCAGACCCTGGCGCTCGGCGCCCGGCGATTTGCCAAGCCGGCCGATCGCGCGGCCGCGCGCGAGCAGCTCCGCGCGCTTTCGCGGTCGGACGCATGAGCTTCATTCGGCGGTCGCGTTCGTGCAGGACGCGACGATGCTGTTCGAACATGTCGGCGTGGCGCGGCTGACCATGCGCCCGTTGTCCGATCGGTTCCTCGATCGTTATCTCGACGCGGCCGGAGACGCGGCGACGGCGAGCGTCGGCGCCTATCAGCTCGAAGGGCTCGGCATCCAGCTGTTCGAGCGCATCGACGGCGACTATTTCACCATTCTCGGCCTGCCGCTGCTTGGCGGCGCTCGATTTCCTGCGGCAGGACGCGGATGCCTCGCTGCAATGAGCGGCGAGCGGCCTGTTCATCCTGGGCCTGACCGGCTCGCTCGGCATGGGCAAATCGACGACCGCGCAGTTTTTTGCCGAGGCCGGCGTGCCGGTTCACGACGCCGACGCGGTGGTGCACGCGCCTCTATGAAGGCGAAGCCGTTGCCGCGATCGAAGCGGCGTTTCCCGGCGCGACCGCCGCGGCAAGGTCGATCGCGCCAAGCTCGCCGCGCGGTGCTCGGCGATGCCGCGGCGCTGGCGCGGCTCGAAGCGATCGTGCATCCGCTGGTCGGCGCCGCCGAGCGAGCGGTTTCTGGCCGAAGCGCAGGCGCGCGGCGCGCCGGTGGTCGCTGCTCGACATTCCGCTCCTGTTCGAGACCGGCGGCGAGCGCGGCTGCGACGCCGTCGTCGTGGTGTCGGCGCCGCCCGAGATCCAGCGCCAGCGCGCCTTCGAGCGGCCGGGCATGACCGAGGAGAAATTCGCCGCGCTGCTGGCCAAGCAGATGCCGGACGCGGAAAAACGCCGGCGCGCCGATTTCGTGCGTGGATAGTTCGCAGGGTTTCGATCACGCCCGCGCCCAGGTGCGCGACATTCTGCGGGCAGTCGCTACAGATGCGCGACCGCCGATGATTTTCGCGGCGATCGTCGCCGTCAGCGGCGTGACGTGAGAGGCTCCATGCGCGAAATCGTGCTCGATACCGAAACCACCGGCCTCGATCCCTTCCAGGGCCATCGCCTGGTCGAGATCGGCTGCATCGAGCTGCTCAACCGCATCCCGACGGGCCAGACGTTCCACCGCTACCTCAATCCGGAGCGCGACATGCCGGCGGAGGCGTTCGCGGTCCACGGCCTCTCCGACGAGTTTCTCAAGGACAAGCCGCTGTTCGCCGAGGTGGCCGACGAGCTCATCGCCTTCCTCGGCGATGCGCCGCTGGTCATCCACAACGCCGCGTTCGACCTCGGCTTCCTCAACGCCGAGCTCGAGCGCGTCGGCCGGCCGCTGATCGCGCGCGAGCGGATGGTCGACACGCTGCTGCTCGCGCGCCGCAAGCATCCCGGCGGCTCCAACCGGCTCGACGATCTGTGCGCGCGCTACGGCATCGACAATTCCCGCCGCACCAAGCACGGCGCGCTGCTCGATGCCGAGCTGCTGGCCGAGGTCTATGTCGAGCTGATCGGCGCGCGGCAGGCGCAACTCGTGCTGGCGCAGGCGACCATGCCGGACCGCGTCGCCGGCGAGCCGATCATCGTGCGCGCGCGGCCGGTGCCGCTGGTGGTGCGGATCACCGAAGAAGAGCGCGCCGCGCATCGCGCGTTCATTGCCACGCTCGGCGAAAAGGCGATCTGGCGCGACTATCTCAGCCCGGATTGACCGGCTGCGACGGCGGCGAGGCCTGGCGGCCGCCAGGCGCTGGCGATAGAGCGCGACGAAATCGATCGGATCGAGCAGCAGCGGCGGGAAGCCGCCGTTGCGCACCGCCGTGGCGATGATCTCGCGCGCGAACGGAAACAACAGCCGCGGGCATTCGATCATCACCACCGGCTGCAGGCTCTCGGCCGGCACGTTCTGGATGCGAAAGGCGCCGGAAAAGACCAGCTCGAAGCTGAACAGCAGCGTCGCTTGCGATTCGGCCTTGCCCTCGAGCCGGAGAGTGACCTCGAAATCGGTACCGTTCCCGCCGCCGGCGATCGGCGCCGCCTCGACATTGACCTGAATGTTGATGGTCGGCTGCTGTCCGGTCGGCGCCAGCGAACGCGGCGCGTTCGGGTTCTCGAACGAGAAGTCCTTCACGTATTGAGCGAGGACGCCGATCTGCGGCATTGCCACTTGTGGCTGAGGACCGCCATTTGTCGCTGACATGCTCGTCTCCGGCCCCGCTCCAGCGTTAAGGGTTGGCTAACACAGGCAAAGCGGGTGAACAATGGCAGCGCCCGCTGCACAACGAAGCGGCGGCGCCTGGTATCAGCAGGCTGCGTACGCACGTGTTCCGCGGTCCGCAGAGGCGTCCGGCGGCCACTATCGCGGGCAAACGATCGGCGCTTCCATTGTTGGCCTGGCGGCGGTGATCGTCTAAGCTTCCGCCCCGGCGCGCCTATCGGACAATCGCCACTGGATGGTTCCCCGCGCGTGCCTACATACAATGGGGATGGGCACCCCTTGCGGATTCATCGCTTCGAACCGCAAATTGAACTACTGTCCGGGCCGCAGCGTCGCCGAGCGAAGCCGCCAAGAGAATGTGAGACGTGTTCGACATCTACACCATCATCTTTCTGGCGCTCGCAGTCTTTATTTTCCTGCGGCTTCGCAGCGTATTGGGGCAACGGACCGGCCGCGAACGGCCGCCCTATGACCCCTATTCGGCGCGCGATGCCGTGCGCAGCCCGGCGACCGACAAGGTCGTGACCTTGCCGCCGCGTCCGGCCGAGACCGCCGCGCGGCCGGTCGAGGTCCAGCCGCCGCCGGCGGATCGCTGGAAGGATGTCGCCGAAGCCGGAGCGCGGGCGTGGCGGCCGGCCTCGACGCCATCGCGGCAGCGGAGCCGGGCTTCGACGCCAAGCACTTCATTACCGGCGCGCGCGCCGCCTACGAGATGATCGTGACCGCATTCGCCGGCGGCGATCGGCGGCAATTGCGCAGCCTGTTGTCGCGCGAGGTCTTTGACGGCTTCGACGCCGCCATCGGCGAGCGCGAAAGCCGGGGCGAGACGGCGGAGACGCGCTTCGTCTCGATCGACGCGCTCGACCATCACCGCGGCCGAGCTGCGCGCGCGCACCGCTCAGATCACCGTGCGCTTCGTCTCCAAGCTCATTTCCGCGACGCGCGACCGATCCGGGACCGTGATCGACGGCAACGCCGAGAAGGTCACCGACGTCACCGACGTGTGGACCTTCGCGCGCGATGTCTCCTCGCGCGATCCGAACTGGAAGGTGGTCGCAACCGAAGCCGGACAATGAGGCCGATGGCGGCATCCTGGAGCTTGCGCTTCATCGTCGCGCTCATGGTCGTTTTCGGCTTGCCGGCGGTCGCGCGCAGCGGTGCGCGGGAACCGATAAAATTCGCCGACACGCAATACCAGCCGCTCGATTGGCCGGCGCTCGAAGGCTGGGCGGCTGACGATCACGCCGCCGCGTTTGCCACCTTTCTCGCCAGCTGCCGCGCGCTCAACGGCACCCGGCAGCCGGGCCGCGAAGCGGCGGCGATCAACGAGGCGCTCAAACCGATCTGCGAACGCGCCGTCGCCGCCATTCCGCTCGAGGAGGAGGGCGCCCGGAAATTCTTCGAGGACAATTTCCGGCCGCTGCGCATCAGCAAGCTCGGCGACGCCGAAGGATTCCTCACCGGCTATTACGAGCCGATCATCGACGGCTCGCGGGTGCCGACCGGCGAATTCACCGCGCCGCTTTATCGCCGGCCGCCCAATCTGGTCGTCGCCGGCCGCCGCAAGCTCGGCGATTCGTTTCCAAGCAAGGGAGTGAAAGTCGGCCGCCGCGTCGGCCGCCGCAAGATCGTGCCGTATTACGACCGCGGCGAGATCGAGGAGGGCGCGCTCGACGGCTGGCATTTGGAAATCTGTTGGCTGCGCAGCCAGATCGACGTGCTGTTCGCGCAGATCCAAGGCTCGGCCCGGATCAGGCTGGAAGACGGCTCGATCTTGCGCGTCAACTACGACTCGCACAATGGCTGGCCCTATACTCCGGTCGGCCGCGTGCTGATCGATCGCAAGATCATCCCCAAGGACGAAGTTTCCATGCAGCGCATCCGCGACTGGATGGAGGCCAATCCGGAGGAGGGGAAGGAGGTGCGGCGGCAGAACAAATCCTACGTCTTTTTCCGCATCACCGATCTGGCCACCGAGGACGAGGCGGTGGGCGGCGAGGGCGTGCCGCTGGTGCCCGGCCGCTCGATCGCGGTCGATCGTTCGCTGCATGCCTACGGCACGCCGTTTTTCATCGCCGCCGACCTGCCGATCGCCAACGAGAAAGCCGGGAGCAAATTCCGCCGTCTCATGTTCGCGCAGGATACCGGCTCCGCGATCGTCGGGCCGGCGCGGGCCGATATCTATTTCGGCGCGGGTGACGAAGCGGCGCGGATCGCCGGCCGGATCCGCAATCCCGGCGAGTTCGTGATGCTGTTGCCGCGCGAGCTCGATCCGGTCGAGGCCGGACGCAATATGCCGCTGCCGCCGGAACGCCCCCGCTCCTTCGTGCAGTCGGGTGGCGACAGCGTCATCGATCCGACCGCGGAAGAGGTGCCGCTTCCGGAGGCGAAACCGGCCACACTGCCGGATCGCAAGCTCAGGCGGAAACCGCGAGCCAGACGATGAGCCGCCGGCGTCATTTGACCGACGAGGAGCGCGCGCTGTGGACCGGCTTCGCGCGCTCGATCAAACCGTTGGATCGCGCGCAAGCGCCGCCGGCGCTTAAGACAGCGGCTGCCGAGTCGACTGCTTCCAAGCCCGCGGCCGCCAAGCCGGCTGCCGCCAATTCGGCTGCTAGCAAGTCGGCTGCTGCGAAGCCGGCCGCTCGCGATGATCTGCCGCGGGCAGAAAAGTCGCCGCCATTGGCGCCGCTCGGCCGGCGCTTGCGGCGGCGCGTCGCGCGCGGGCGCGAACCGATCGACGGTCGCATCGACCTGCACGGCCACACCCAAACCAAGGCGCATGCGGCGCTGCTGCGCTTCCTGCGCGGCGCGCAAGCAGGCGGCGCCAAGGTGGTGCTCGTCGTCACCGGCAAGGGAACGGGACGAGGCGACCGCGATGCGGCAGCCGAGCGCGGCGTTCTCAAGCGGCAGGTGCCGATGTGGCTCGCCCAGGCGGAATTTCGCCCCTTCGTCCTCGGATTCGAGGACGCGCATATCGGTCATGGCGGGGAAGGGGCGCTTTACGTGCGGTTGCGCCGCGGCCGGTGAAACCTGCCCTTGACCTAACGATCCGCGGTCACACCGGGAACAAGAAAAAGTCATTTCCGTCTGCGACAAAGTTTGCTTGATCGCCATTGTAGCCGTGCGTAACCCGTCGGAGACCGATCATGTCCGAGCCCACCCAAACGCCATCGAAGCCGGCCGCGATGCGAGGCACAGCGTCCGATGAGCGCGTCCTTGCCCAGGTCGAGAAGTGGATGGCGATGATCCGCGAAATGAGCCGCGAGCAGCAGGCCCAGCCGAAGCTGCACGCCTGAGACGCCGCCCCGCTACAGGATAAATCGGCTCAGATCCGCATTCTTGGCGAGATCGCCGACGTGCTTTTGCACGTAGGCGGCGTCGATCTTCACGGTGTCGCCCGAGCGGTCGGGGGCGGCGAACGAAATCTCGTCAAGCACGCGTTCCATGACCGTCTGCAGCCGCCGCGCGCCGATATTCTCCACGCTTGAATTCACCGCCACCGCCACGTCGGCGACCGCGTCGATGGCGTCCTCGGCGAACTCGAGCGTCACGCCTTCGGTCGCCATCAGCGCGATGTATTGCTTGATCAGCGAGGCCTCCGGCTCGGTCAGGATGCGGCGGAAATCGTCGCGGGTGAGCGGTTTGAGCTCGACGCGGATCGGCAGCCGGCCTTGCAGCTCGGGCAGGAGGTCGGAGGGCTTGGCGGTGTGAAAGGCGCCCGAGGCGATGAACAGCACATGGTCGGTCCTGACCGAGCCGTGCTTGGTGGCGACGGTCGTGCCCTCGATCAACGGCAACAGATCGCGCTGCACGCCTTCGCGCGAGACGTCGGCGCCGATGCGTCCGTCGCGGGTGCAGATCTTGTCGATCTCGTCGAGAAAGACGATGCCGTTGTTCTCCACCGACCTGATCGCCTCCTGGGTGAGCTGCTCGGTATCGAGCAGCTTGTCGGATTCTTCGTTGATCAGGATTTCGTGCGCATCGCCGCACGGTGACGCGCCGCGTCTTGGTGCGCCCGGCGCCGAGCTTGCCGAAAATGTCGCCGATCGAAATCGCCCCCATCTGCGCGCCCGGCATGCCGGGAATGTCGAACAGCGGCATGCCGCCCGAGGCCTGCACCTCGATCTCGATCTCCTTGTCGTCGAGCTCGCCGGCGCGCAGCTTGCGGCGGAAGGTGTCCTTGGTCGAGGCGCTGGCGTTGGCGCCGACGAGCGCATCGAGCGCCCGATCCTCGGCGGCCTGCTGGGCTCTCGCCTGCACGTCCTTGCGCTTTCGCTCGCGCGTCAGCGTGATGGCGATCTCGACGAGGTCGCGCACGATCTGCTCGACGTCGCGGCCGACATAGCCGACCTCGGTGAATTTTGTGGCCTCGACCTTGAGGAAGGGCGCGCCGGCGAGCCGGGCAAGCCGGCGGGAGATCTCGGTCTTGCCGACGCCGGTCGGCCCGATCATCAGGATGTTCTTCGGCAGCACCTCCTCGCGCAGCCGGTCGTCGAGCTGCAGCCGGCGCCAGCGATTGCGCAGCGCGATCGCGACCGCGCGCTTGGCGTCGGCCTGGCCGACGATGAAGCGGTCGAGCTCGGAGACGATCTCGCGGGGGGAGAAATCGCTCATGCGTCGCGCACCATGAGAACGGCGGGGCCGTCGGGTGTGTCCACCAGACGCGCCTTGCGGAATCCGGCCTTCTCGTAGGCCCGGACCGCGCGCGCGTTCGCCGGATCGGGGTCGGTGAGCACGCAGGGCGTGCCCGCCTGCAGCAAACCGTCGGTGAACGTGCGGATCAGCGCCGAGCCGTGGCCGCGATCGACCATGTCCGGTTCGCCGATGAATTGATCGATGCCGCGCACGCCGTCCGGCTGCTCGCCGAGGCCGTTGTCCGGCCAAGCGGTCGGATCGTAACATTGCAGATAGGCGAAGGGACGATCGTCGCTGGCGACGATGAACTGATCCATCGCCGGATGCTCGAGATCTTCGCTGACCAGGGCGAATTGCTCGTCCGGATCGCCCCACCAGCGCGCGACATGCGGCGCCGTCAGCCAGCGCCGGACCATCGGCAGATCGGCGGCCGACAGCGGACGAAATGCGTAGGCCGGCGACCCCATGGATCAAGCGCTCTTCAATGTCTCGATGGTGACGTTGCGGTTGGTGTAGACGCAGATATCAGCCGCGATGTCGAGCGCGCGGCGCACGATCGCCTCGGCGTCGAGCGGGCCGTCGATCAGCGCGCGAGCGGCGGCGAGCGCGTAATTGCCGCCGGAGCCGATGCCGGCAACGCCGGCTTCCGGCTCGAGCACGTCGCCGGTGCCGGTGAGCACCAGCGACACCTCCTTGTCGGCCACCACCATCATCGCTTCGAGGCGCCGCAGATAGCGATCGGTGCGCCAATCCTTGGCCAGCTCGACCGCGGCGCGCATGAGCTGGCCGGGATATTGCTCGAGCTTGCTCTCCAGCCGCTCAAACAGCGTGAAAGCGTCGGCGGTGGCGCCGGCAAAGCCGCCGATCACGTCGCCCTTGCCCAGCCGGCGGACCTTCTTGGCGTTGGCCTTGACGATGGTCTGCCCGATCGAGACCTGCCCGTCGCCGCCGACCGCCACCACGCCGCCCTTGCGCACGGTCAGGATGGTGGTGCCGTGCCAGGGGCCTGATTGAGCCGGTTTCGGGGGATGACATGCGCTGGAAAACCTTCGTTCGACGCATGATCTAGGAGTTGGCGGCGGCCAATGCAATTGCGCGGTGCCGGACATTGGCGCAACCGGCAAAGCCCTGATAAAAGGCGCGCGGCGCGCCGCGGAGGAGAAGATGCGCAAGGCGTCCGTGAAACGGGCTACCAAAGAAACCAGCGTCGAGGTCGCCGTCGATCTCGACGGTACCGGCGCGGCCTCGGTCGCGACCGGCATTGGCTTTCTCGACCACATGCTCGATCTGCTTGGCTCGCCACTCGCGCATCGACATCGAGGTCAAGGCCAAGGGCGACCTGCACATCGATCAACACCACACCACGGAGGACGTCGGCATAGCGCTCGGCCAGGCGGTGAAGCAGGCGCTCGGCGAGATGAAGGGCATCACCCGTTACGCCGACGTGCACGTGCCGATGGACGAAGCGCTCACCCGCGTGGCGGTGGACATTTCCGGCCGCCCGTTTCTGGTCTTCAATGTCGAGTTCGTGCGCGACAAGGTGGGGCCGTTCGACACCGAGCTGGTGCAGGAATGGTTCCAGGCATTCGCCATCAACGCGGCGGTGACGCTGCACGTCGCCACGCTCTATGGCGGCAACGATCACCATATTGCCGAATCCTGCTTCAAGGGCCTGGCGCGGGCGCTGCGGGCGGCGGTTGCGATCGATCCGCGCGCCGCGAACGAGGTGCCCTCGACCAAAGGTACGCTGCGCGGGTGATTTGTCGCTCGTCTGCATAAGCGACGATCAGCGCAGTCGCGCGGCGAACTTGACCGACGAGACCCGACCCGAAAGTGGAATGAGACGATGTCGATCTACACCGTCCACCAGCCGCCGCTTGGCGCCGCCGATCCGCTGACGGCTGCCGAACGATTCGCATTCGTGCGCGACGGCTTCTCGTTCTGGGCGTTCGTGGCGGCGGCGCTGTGGATGCTGTGGCATCGGATGTGGCTGGTGCTGTTGATCTACGTCGCCGTGGCCGTCGGCATCGACATGGCGATGTATTATGCCGGCGTTCCCGTCGCGATCATCGTCGTCGTCGGCTTGCTCGGATCGGTGCTGATCGGCATCGAGGCGAGCACGCTGCGCCGCTTCGCCCTCGATAGCGGCGGCTGGGAAAAAATCGGCATCGTCAGCGGCCATGACCGCGAAGACGCCGAACAGCGTTTTTTCCAAGCCTGGCTTCGCACGGCATCGGCCAAGCGAAACCGGCCGAGCCGTCGGCAAGCGCGTCCTATCCCGCGCCGTCGGCGGCGCGCATGCCGCAATCGCCCGAGGTGATCGGCCTGTTCCCCAAACCCGGAGCCGGCCCATGACGGTGGCCGTCGTCGACTATGGCTCCGGCAATTTGCACTCGGCCGCCAAGGCGTTCGAGCGCGCGGCGCATGACGCCGGGCTCGATCAGCCGATCATCGTGACCGACGATCCGGCGGCCGTGGCGCGCGCCGACCGCGTGGTGCTGCCGGGCGTCGGCGCCTTTGCCGACTGCCGGCGCGGGCTCGACGCCGTCGACGGCATGGTGGCGGCGCTCGAGGAGGCGGTGCGGCGGAAGGGGCGGCCGTTCTTCGGCATCTGCGTCGGCATGCAATTGCTGGCCGAGCGCGGACGCGAATACGAGGTCACCGAGGGTCTCGGCTGGATCCCCGGCGAGGTCGACCGCATCGCGCCGAACGATCCGAGCTTGAAGATCCCGCACATGGGCTGGAACACGCTTGACGTCGCGCGCGCGCATCCGTTGCTCGGCGACTTGCAGCTCGGCGCGCGCGGCCTGCACGCCTATTTCGTCCACTCCTATCAGCTCAAGCCGGCGGAGCCCGCCGACCTCGTGGCCGCCGCCGACTATGGCGGGGCGGTGACCGCGATCGTCGCGCGCGACAATATGGTCGGCACGCAATTCCACCCGGAGAAGAGCCAGCGGCTCGGTCTGGCGCTGATCGCGAACTTCCTCAAGTGGAAGCCGTGATCCTGTTCCCGGCGATCGATTTGAAAGACGGTCTGGCGGTGCGCCTCGAACAGGGCGACATGGCGCGCGCGACGGTCTTCAATCGCGATCCGGCCGAACAGGCGCGCAGCTTCGCGGCCCAAGGGTTCGAATATCTCCATATCGTCGATCTCGATGGCGCCTTTGCCGGCAAGCCGGTGAACGCCGCCGCCGTCGAGCGCATCCTCGAAGCCGTCGAGGTGCCGGTGCAGCTCGGCGGCGGCATTCGCGACCAGGCGACGATCGAAGGCTGGCTGGAAAAAGGCGTCGCCCGCGTCATCATCGGCACCGCGGCGGTGCGCGATCCGGCGCTGGTGAAGGCCGCCGCCGGCGCCCATCCCGGCCGCATCGCCGTCGGACTCGATGCGCGTGACGGCCGCGTCGCGGTCGAAGGCTGGGCGCAAACGTCGGAGCTTTCCGCCCTCGACATCGCCAAACGCTTCGAGGATGCCGGCGTCGCCGCGGTGATCTACACCGACATCGCGCGCGATGGGATGCTCAAGGGCCTCAATTTCGACGCCACGATCGCGCTTGCCGATGCGGTGTCGATCCCGGTCATCGCTTCTGGCGGGCTCGGCTCGATCGAGGATGTGCGCGCGCTGCTTGAGCCGCGCGCGCGGAAGCTTGAAGGCGCGATCGCCGGGCGCGCGCTCTATGACGGCCGGCTCGATGCGGCAGAGGCGCTTAAACTTATTCAGCAGTACCAAGCGGTAGCTTCGACAGCTCGTAATTGAGTTTTCAAAAATGAGAGAAAGACCGCGTAACTAATGTTCAAGGCCCGCGTCATTCCCTGCCTCGACGTGAAGGACGGCCGCGTCGTCAAGGGCGTCAATTTCGTCAATTTGCGCGACGCCGGCGATCCGGTCGAAGCGGCGATCGCCTACGACGCGGCGGGCGCCGACGAGCTGACCTTTCTCGACATCACCGCCAGCCACGAGAACCGCGCCATCATGCTCGACGTGGTCCGGCGCACGGCCGAGGCCTGCTTCATGCCGCTCACCGTCGGCGGCGGGGTGCGCACCATCGAGGACATCCGCACGCTGCTCGCCTCCGGCGCCGACAAGGTGTCGATCAACACCGCGGCGGTCGCGCGCCGCGGCTTTGTGCAGGAGGCGGCGGAAAAATTCGGCGATCAGTGCATCGTGGTGGCGATCGACGCCAAGAAGGTTTCGCCGGAAGGCGAGGCGGACCGCTGGGAAATCTTCACCCATGGCGGCCGCCACCCCACGGGCATCGATGCGGCGGCCTATGCGCGCGAAGTGGTCGAGCTCGGCGCCGGCGAGATCCTGCTCACCTCCATGGATCGCGACGGCACCCGGCGCGGGTTCGACATCGCGCTCACGCGGACCATTGCCGACAGCGTGTCGGTGCCGGTGATCGCCTCGGGCGGTGTCGGCAATCTCGATCACCTGGTCGAAGGCATCCGCGACGGCCATGCGTCCGCCGTGCTTGCCGCCTCGATCTTTCATTTCGGCGAGCACTCGGTGCGCGCGGCCAAGGAATACATGGCCCGTGCCGGCCTGCCGATGCGGCTCGATCCTTGAGCATCATCCGGAGGCGGAGCGATGCGGCCGGCCGTGCTGCTGGAGGAAACATCCATGGATGCTGCCTCTCCCCGCGGCGCGGCGGAGATGCTAAGTGAAGTGCGCCATGGCTGCATTCACCCTCGGCGATCTTGAACGGCGCATCTCAGCGCGCGCGCAGGCGAGCGCGGAGGCCTCCTATACGCGCGGGCTGATCGACAAAGGCATCGCCCATAGCGCCAAGAAACTCGGCGAAGAGGCGGTCGAGGTCGTGGTCGCCGCCGTCGCGCAGGACCGCGAGCGGGTGATCGCGGAAGCCGCCGATCTCCTCTACCATCTCCTCGTCGTGCTCCATATGCGCGGTATCTCGCTGGCCGAAGTCGAAGCCGCACTCGCCGAGCGCACGCGCCAATCGGGCCTCGACGAGAAGGCCGCGCGCAAGGGCGGCTGAGGACGATCGGGATGGAGCAGCGCACCGAGCCGGATCTGTCGCCCTATCGCGTGTTCTCGCGCGCCGAATGGGCGACGCGGCGCGCCGACACGCCGATGACGCTCGCGTCGGCGGAGATCGCGCGGCTGCGCTCGCTGCACGACCGGCTCGACATATCCGAGGTCGAGGAGATCTACCTGCCGCTGTCGCGGCTCCTTTCGCTCTATGTCGCCGCCACGCAAAGGCTGTTTCGCGCGCAGCAGGGCTTCCTCGGCACCGAGGACGCCAAAATGCCTTACATCATCGGCGTCGGCGGCTCGGTCGCCGCCGGCAAATCGACCACGGCGCGCGTGCTGCAGGCGCTGCTGGCGCGCTGGCCGAACGTGCCCAAGGTCGATCTCATCACCACCGACGGCTTCCTCTACCCCAACGCCGTCCTCGAGCGGGAAGGCCTGATGGAAAAGAAGGGCTTCCCGGAAAGCTACGACCTGCCGGCTTTGCTGCGTTTCCTTTCCGATATCAAGGCCGGCCGCCGGCCGGTGCGCGCGCCGGTCTACTCGCATCTCGTCTACGACGTCATTCCGAACCAGTGGATCGAGATCGACCGGCCGGAAATCCTGATCGTCGAGGGGCTCAACGTCCTGCAAGCCGGGCGATTGCCGAAGGACGGCAAGGCCGTGCCCTTCGTCTCCGATTTCTTCGATTTCTCCGTCTATCTCGATGCCGGCGAGGCGGTGCTGCTGTCCTGGTACGTCAACCGCTTCCTCGCCCTGCGCGGCACCGCCTTCGCCGATCCGAAATCCTATTTCCATCGCTACGCCAAGCTGACCGACGCGGAGGCGACCGCGACCGCAACCTCGATCTGGAACCGGATCAATCTTTTGAATCTGCGCGAGAACATTCTGCCGACGCGCCCGCGTGCCGATCTCATCCTGACCAAGGGCGAAAGTCACGAAGTCGAGCAGGTGGCGTTGCGCAGATTGTGAGCGCGATCAGGCGGCGATGTCCGCGCGCCTCGCGGCCGCAAGCGCGTAAGCCAGACGTTCACGCTCGAGCGGCTTGACCAGGAAGCCATCCATCCCGGCGGCGAGACACGCATCGCGATCCTCGGCGGAGGCGTTGGCGGTGAGCGCGAGGATCGGCGTTCGCGGCGTGTCGCTCTCGGCTTCGATGGCCCGTATCCGGCGCGTGGCCTCGAGACCGTCCATGCCCGGCATATGCAGGTCCATGAGCACGCGATCGTAAGGCGTGCCGGCGGCGCGCGCGGCGAGCCAGGATTTCGACGGCCACGACACCGCTCGGGACGATCGTCGGCCGATGGCCGAGCTTCGCCAACAGGGCGCGCGCCAGGAGCGCGTTGATCTCGTTGTCCTCGGCGACGAGGATCGAGAGCCCGGCGTCGGGACGCGCTTGGTCCGGCGTCGCCGCCGGCCCGATCGCGCCGGCCGGATCGAAGGCCTCGCTGGCGGCAAAGCGCGCCGCGAGCGAGGCGGCGCGCACCGGCTTGATCAGATAGCCGGTGAATCCCGCCTCGCCGAGGGCGGCAAGCTCGGAGCGCGTCGCCGGAGTGACCAGCGCGATGCGGCGGGGGATTGCCGCGGCGACGCGCGCAAGTGCCGCGCAAGCCGGCGTGCCGAGCGCATGATCGACCAAGAGCGCGCTCCACAGCTGCTCGGGCAACAGCGCCGCCGCCACCTGCTCGTCGGGGACGATCTTGGTGCGCGCGCCCCAACGCTGCAGGCGCCGCGCCATCATCGATGCTTCAAGCGCCGCGGGCGCGACGATCAAGACGTCATGGCCGGCGAGATCGGGCACCGCCAGCGCCGGCTCCTCGGCGTCGCCGGCG
Organism: uncultured Alphaproteobacteria bacterium; assembly: GCA_963695665.1. Classification (GTDB taxonomy): domain Bacteria; phylum Pseudomonadota; class Alphaproteobacteria; order Rhizobiales; family Xanthobacteraceae; genus BOG-931. The sequence goes on along the minus strand of CAVOHL010000027.1, from coordinate 11,351 downwards.
CGCGGGAGCGTGAGAATCATGCGGAACTCCGCGCCCTCGCCGGGCGCGCTCTCGACGGCGATCGAGCCGCCCATGCTTTCGACGATCCGTTTCGAGATGGCGAGGCCGAGACCGGTGCCGCCGAATTTTCGGGTCGAGCTGCCGTCGGCCTGCTCGAACTCGAGGAAGATCCGCGCCTGGTCGTCCGGCGAGATGCCGATGCCGGTGTCGCGCACCGAGATGGCGATCGCCTCGGCTTGCCCGCCCGGCTCGACGATGATCGACACGCCGCCGCGCTCGGTGAACTTGATCGCGTTGCCGGCGAGGTTGAACAGCACCTGGCGCAATCGCGCCGCGTCGCCGATGACGCGCGCCGGCAGGCGCTCGTCGACATAGCAGCAGATTTCGAGCCCTTTGGCCTGCGCGCGCGGGCCGAGGAGCTCGACCGCCTCTTCGACGAAGGCGGCGAGCGCGAATGGCCGCGTCGCCAGATCGAGCCGCCCGGCCTCGATCTTGGAGAAATCGAGAATCTCCGCGATCAGCGACAGCAGGGTCTCGCCCGAGGTCTTCACCGCCTTCAGGTAACTCGCTTGCTCCTGGGTGACCGGCGTGTCGCCGAGGAGGTCGGCCATGCCGAGAATGCCGTTGAGCGGCGTGCGGATCTCGTGCGAGACCATCGCCAGGAAGCGGGATTTCGCGCGGTTCGCCGCTTCCGCCTGATCGCGCGCCTCCGCCAACGCCCGCCCGGCGAGCACGCGGTCGGTCATGTCGCGGCCGACGCTTTGGATTTCACTGCCGCCATCGTCGCGCACGGTGACTTCGCGCCAGGCGATCCAGCGCGCGCCGGCGGCAGCGGCGATCTTCTGGTCGTGCACCCGCGTGCCGTCGGCAAGAACGCGGGTCTCGCTCTGCTCCTCGACCGGCAGACTGAAGGTGGTGGCGAGAAGGTCCTCGCGCGGCCGGCCGGCGAGCGCGCAGAAGGCGTCGTTGGCGTAGGTGATCGCGCCGCCGCCGTCGCGGCGAACGATGACGTCGCCCTGCGCCTCGAAGAAGCTCTTGCTGCGCTCCTGCGCCTCGCGCATCTCCCAATTGCGATCCGCTTCCTTGTCGACGCGCGCTTCCAGATCGCGCAGCTCCGCCTTCATCTGGCGGACGCGGGAGATGAGAATGCCGATGGCGCCGCAGGCGGCGCCGAGAAGCGCCGCGACCCCGATCGCGAACATGTGAGGATCGTAGTGCGCCTGCGGCGAGGTCGCGCCGGAGAGAAAGCCGAAGGAGACGGCAAACGACATCGATCCGATGACCGCCGAACGGACCAGGAGGGAGAACAGCCGGCGGGTGAGAATCGCGGGTTTTCCGAGGGTGGCGCGTGGGCGCATGGTCCCTGTCCCGCTCCGGTACGCCGGCTATAGCGGTCGGTCGCAGGCCGCGGCGGCGTTTTCATGTGATCGATACGCTGCCCTGTTTTGACCCATGAACCTTGCGCATCCCTTGCCGGCAGGAATGGCGATTGGAGCGACGGTTGACGCTTTGTTAACATCGCCTTGGGTTTTTCAGCGCGAAAGCCCATATGCTGGATGTGATTGGCAGAGGGCCGGAGAGAGCGGATGGACAAATTCGTGAATGCAAAGCGCGGCGGATCGTCCGCGCCCGCCCGGCTGGTCCGGCCGACGCGGGAGGAGGCCGAGGCCGCCGTGCGCACGCTCATCCGCTGGGCCGGCGATGATCCCGACCGCGAAGGGCTTGTCGCCACGCCCGGGCGCGTCGTGCGCGCCTATGAGGAATGGTACTCGGGCTACAACGATCATCCACGCGACTATCTCAAGCGCACCTTCGAGGAGACCGGCGGTTACGACGAAGTCGTCGTGCTGCGCGACATTCGCTTCGAATCCCATTGCGAGCATCACATGGCGCCGATCATCGGCCGCGTGCATATCGGCTACCTGCCGCGCAACCGCGTCGTCGGCATTTCCAAGCTGGCGCGACTGGTCGAGGTCTATGCGCGGCGGCTGCAGATCCAGGAGAAGATGACGGCGGAGATCGCCGCCTGTCTCGATTCGGTGCTCAAGCCGCACGGCGTCGCCGTGGTGACCGAAGCGTCGCATCAGTGCATGACCACGCGCGGCGTGCACAAGACCGGCGTCACCATGGTGACGAGCCGCATGCTCGGCGTGTTCCGCGAACACGCCGAGACGCGCCAGGAGTTTCTCGCCGCCATCGGCATGCGCGGCGCGGCCCACGTCGCCAACGGCGGCGGGATGAAATTCAGCTCGGGTTCGGGTTGGTGACCTTGATGTCGGCCATGCACTTGTCGTCTTTGTGAATGGCCACAAAATTCAGGCCGCTGACGATCGCCATGTAGCCGAGATTTTCGAGCCACGCGCGCAGCGCCTCGCGGTCGGTCTTGATCATTTCGACCACCAGGATCGGACGCAAATTGCCGATGCATTTGACGCCGCCCGCCAACGCCTCGAGCTCCATTCCCTCGATGTCGATCTTGATCAGATCGAGGCGCGGAAAATTGAACGCGTCGAGGCTGATCGTCTGCACGTCGACCATCTTGTTTTCCGAATAGTCGATCGGCTGGCCGATGAACTCGGTAGTGTCGCGTTTCCGCAGTTCGAGGCTGCCGAAGCTGCCTTGGGCGAAATAGTTCGGCGCCGGCATTTTCATGACGCCCGGCTGGCTCGTCACCGCGGCGTGGATGGCGCGCGCATTGAAGCAATTGTTGATGGCGACGTTGCCGGCGAGCGCATAGTAGATGCGCTCCTGGGCCTCGATCGCCACCACCACGCCCCAGCCGGTCATGTGCTTGGCCCACTCGATGGTGTGGACCCCGACATTGGCGCCGCAGTCGACCGCGATCACCCCGTCGCCGTAATGGCGCCGGCGCAAATCGAGCAGCCCGAGCAGCAGATTGACCTCGTCCGGATCGTACGAGGCCGTCTCCAGGAGCTGAAAGCCGGCGCCGAAGCCGATGCCGGTCTCGGTCACGTGGCGGTCGAACCGGTTCACGATCAGCGTGCCGTGATTGGTCGCCGCGGTGACGAAGGCGATTTTTCGAGGCTGATTCGGCATCGGCGGCAGTCTAGCCGCTCGCTCCGGCGCGATCCAACCGGTGAACCGGCTCTATGTGCGATTGAAAGCGGCCGAAGCCGATGCCGGCGCGGTCTCACGCCGCGCGCCGGACCTCGTCGGCGAGCGCCCGATAGGACAAGGCTTCGGCGAGATGCACGCGCCCGACCTTGTCGGCGCCGTCGAGATCGGCGAGCGTGCGGGCGACGCGCAGCACGCGATGATAGCCGCGCGCGGAAAGCCGCATCGCGTCGGCGGCTTCGCGCAGGAGCGCGAGGCCGCTGGCGTCGGGCCGGGCCACGTCCTCGAGCACCGCGCCGGCGACCGTGGCGTTGCTGCGCACATGCGGCAGCCCGATCGCGGCGTAGCGCGCGGCCTGGCGCGCGCGGGCAAGGGCGACGCGTTCGGCGACCTCGCGGCTGCCTTCGGTCGGCGGCGGCAGGATCAGATCGGCGGCGGTCACCGCCGGCACCTCGATGTGCAGGTCGATGCGGTCGAGCAGCGGACCGGAGATGCGCGCCTGATAGTCGGCGGCGCAGCGCGCGATTGGCGCCGCGCCTGCAGGCGAAGCCGGGCTCGGTGGCGCGCCCGCAGCGGCACGGGTTCATCGCCGCGACCAGCATGAAGCGCGCCGGATAGGTGACGCGGTGATTGGCGCGCGCGATCGCGACCTCGCCGGTCTCCAGCGGCTGGCGCAGCGAGTCGAGCACCTGCGGCTGGAACTCCGGAAGCTCGTCGAGGAACAGGACGCCGTGGTGGGCGAGCGAGATTTCGCCCGGCTCGCGCATGCAGCCGCCGCCGACCAGCGCCGGCATGCTGGCGGAGTGGTGCGGCGCGCGGAACGGCCGGCGGTTGGTCAAGCGCGCCGCCTTCGATTTCGCCGGCGACCGAGGCGACCATCGAGACCTCGAGCAGCTCGGCCGGCGCGAGCGGCGGCAGGATCGAAGGCAGCCGCGCCGCCAGCATCGATTTGCCGGCGCCCGGCGGGCCGACCATCAGCAGATTGTGGCCGCCGGCCGCGGCGACTTCGAGCGCGCGCTTGGCGCTTTCCTGGCCCTTGATGTCGGCGAGGTCGAGCGGCGGCGCTGGCGACCTCGAGGATCTTCGGCTGCGGCCGCGACGAGCACCTGCGTGCCCTTGAAGTGATTGGCGAGCTGGATGAGCGAGGGCGCGGCGATGATCTCGATCTCCGGGCTCGCCCAAGCCGCTTCCGGCCCGCATGCGGCCGGGCAGATCAGGCCCTCGCCGCGCGCATTGGCGCCGATCGCGGCCGGCAGCACGCCGGCGACCGGCGCGATCGAGCCGTCGAGGCCGAGTTCGCCCAGCACCGTGAAGCCGGCGACGGCATCGTGCGGGAATGGCGCCGATCGCCGCCATCAGTCCGAGCGCGATCGGCAGATCGTAGTGGCTGCCTTCCTTGGGCAGATCGGCGGGCGCGAGATTGACGGTGATGCGGCGCGCCGGCAGAGCGAGGCCGGAGGCGATCATCGCCGAGCGCACGCGCTCGCGCGCTTCCGAAACGGCTTTGTCGGGCAGGCCGACAATGGTGAAGGCCGGCAGGCCCGGCGCGACCTGCACCTGCACGTCGACGGCCGGGCCTCGATGCCCTCGAACGCCACCGTGGAGACGCGCTGGACCATGTCCGCCCCTGCCTGCAGCTAACAGTAGCGGAACTGCCGTTTTCGGGTGCTGTCCGAATTAGGACAGCACCCGTTTTCGTGGGGATTATGTCTCTTGCAAACCATCCGCTAGGAGTAGTATTTCCCGGTTCCACCAAGGGCTTAAAACCTTGGAAGGGACAACCGTGGCCGAGACCGAACCAAATTTGCCGATGGACTTACCGATTCCGAGGCCGTCTTGGGGCCAACGGATCAAGGCAGCCTTTACGCATCCGATTAAACTGCCCGGATGGCTGGCAGTTCTCATCGTCGTCGCGCAAGAGATCCCGGATTGGAAACACCGGATCGATTTTTGGCTGGAAGTCGCCAAGGGCACCGGAGGCTATTTAGCTATGGCCGCCGCTGCCATTGCATCTCCGTATTTTACTCCATCCTTGTTAGTAGCTGGTCTCGGATGGATCATTTTTGCTGGAGAAGCCCATAAAGGAGTCCAACGACATCATTGGCTCCGATACGTGGGATGGTCGATAGTCACGACTTGCTTGACACTAATGGTCATCACTGTCGGTTACGGCGCCCTAACGTTCTACATCCAACAGCAAGTAAGTCAGAAAGATACCGAACTCCAGAATAAATACGCACAATGCGGACGTTCTGTGATATTAGGAATATCCTGCCACTATTCCCGCTTGTGGAACAAGTATCTAGTGAGCGAAATCCCGGAGCCGATCAGAGGCGAAATTCCGCTGCTGGACCATCTTATCGGTAAGAACTCTCGCTCGTTCGCGCCTTTATGGAGTGGCAGCTGTGGGCGAATACATGCTTCGATCAGCAATTCACCAGTACTCGGCCGCGCAGCTTTTGAGCATCACGTCATGTCCAAGCTTCCCGCAAACTCAACATCTTTCGGCATCGGGCGGGATGGGACTGCCAGTAGGAGTGGGAAGATTCCTCGTGGTCCTGATCGCTCCCTATAGGTCAGGTTTGCAAGATATAATCCCCGCCGTCGCGCAAGAACATTTAGTGAACATGCCCGAGAATGACGAATCTGCCTTCACGCCGCGACATGGTGTTCGGGCCGGCCCTGCAGGGCATGCAATTCCTCGCCGACAATGCCAGATTGACGGCGAGCATTATTGTGCAACCGCTTCCAAGGCATCGCCCGACTTATGACGTCTTCCGCATTGGCCACTGCACTCGCCCGCCGCAACATCCATTACGGCTGGGTGGTCGTCGCCGTCACCTTCCTCACCATGCTGGTGACGGCGGGCGCGATGGGCTCGCCCGGCGTCATGATCGTGCCGCTCGAACGCGAGTTCGGCTGGGACAATGCGCAGATCTCGACGGCGCTGGCGCTGCGCATCCTGCTGTTCGGCTTGTTCGGCCCGTTCGCCGCGGCGTTCATGAATCAATTCGGCGTCCGCCGCGTCGTCGTCTGTGCGCTCGCCTTGATCGCCGCGGGCTTCCTGGCGTCGCTCGGGATGACGCGGGTGTGGCAGCTCGTCCTGCTGTGGGGCGTGGTCATCGGGTTCGGCACCGGTCTCACCGCCATCGTCCTCGCGGCGACCGTCGCCACGCGATGGTTCACGCAGCGGCGCGGCCTGGTCGTCGGCCTTCTCTCCGCAAGCTCGGCGACCGGGCAGCTGGTGTTCTTGCCGCTCATCGCCGAGCTGACCGAGCGCTTCGGCTGGCGCATGGCGCTGGTTTTCGTCTGCGGCCTCCTTGCGCTCGCCGCTCTGGCGGCCGCTGCGTTGATGCGCGACCGGCCGAGCGATCTTGGGCTTCCGCCTTACGGCGAAACGGTGGTCACGCCGCCGCCGGCGACGAGCGCGGGGCTTGCGCCCTTGCTGCTCGTGCCGCTCGTGGCGCTGAGAGACGCCGCCCGCGTGCCGCTGTTCTGGGTCCTGTTCGCCACCTTCTTCATTTGCGGCGCCAGCACCAACGGCCTGATCCAGACCCACTTCATCACCTTGTGCGCGACTATGGGCTGACCGCCGTGAGCGCAGCGAGCGTGCTGGCGATGATGGGCGTTTTCGATTTCGCCGGTACGATCGGTTCCGGCTGGCTCTCCGATCGCTTCGACAATCGCTGGCTGCTGTTCTGGTATTACGGCCTGCGCGGGCTGTCGCTCCTCTATCTCCCGTTCACCGACTTCACGTTCTACGGCCTTTCGCTCTTCGCCGTGTTCTATGGCCTCGACTGGATCGCGACCGTGCCGCCGACGGTGAAGCTGATCGCCGATCGCTTCGGGCGCGAGCGCGCCGCGATCGTCTTCGGCTGGGTGTTTGCCGGTCATCAGATCGGCGCGGCGACGGCGGCCTTCGGCGCCGGCTTCTCACGCACGGAATTTGCGAGCTATCTGCCGGCCTTCTTCATCGCCGGCGCGCTGTGCCTGATCGCGGCTGGCCTGGTCCTGACCATCGCCAAGCCCACTGCCGCCGGGTTTAGCGCCGCGGCGCCGGCCGCGGCGCGCGGATAGCCTATCGGCGCTTCGCCTCGATCTTCTCCCAGATCAGCGCCGCGATGTCCGGGCCGCCGAGATTCTTCACCGCGCGGATGCCGGTCGGCGAGGTGACGTTGATCTCGGTGAGAAAGCCGTCGATCACGTCGATGCCGACGAAGAGGAGACCGCGCTCGCGCAGCGCCGGGCCGAGGCGGGCGCAGATTTCGCGCTCGCGGGCGCTGAGGTCGGTCGCCTTGGGCACGCCGCCGCGCACCATGTTGGAGCGCAGATCGTCTGCCGCGGGCACGCGGTTGACCGCGCCGGCAAACTCGCCGTCGACCAGGATGATGCGCTTGTCGCCGTCCTTCACCGCCGGCAGGAATTTCTGCACCACCCACGGCTCGCGGAACATCGTGGCGAAGAGATCGTAGAGCGAGCCGAAATTGAGATCCTCGCGGGCGACGCGGAACACCGCCTCGCCGCCTTTGCCGTAGAGCGGCTTCATGACGATGTCGCCGTGCTCGGCGCGAAACGCCTTGATGGCGTCGAGGTCGCGGGTGACGAGCGTCGGCGGCATCAGCTCGGGAAATTCGGTGACGAAGATCTTTTCCGGCGCGTTGCGGACATGCGTCGGGTCGTTGACCACCAGCGTCTTCGGGTGGATGCGATCGAGCATGTGCGTCGAGCTGATATAGGCGAGATCGAAGGGCGGGTCCTGGCGCAGCAGCACCACGTCGAATGCGGAAAGCTCGGCGTGCCGCGGCTCGCCGAGCGTGAAGTGGCTCTCGGCCTGGTCGCGCACCTCGAGCGGGCGCACCGTGGCGGACACCTTGGCGCCGCGCAGCACCAGCCGGTCGGGCGTGTAGTAGGACAGAGCGTGCCCGCGGCGTTGCGCTTCGAGCAGCAAGGCGAAGGTCGAATCGCCGCGGACATTGATCCGCTCGATCGGGTCCATCTGCACGGCGACGTTCAGGCGCATCGGTCGATCGGGGTTGGCGCGAATGGGGACATCGGTCCGATTGGAGGCAAAGGTCTACGCAATTTTGGCGGCGACGGCCACCATGCTCGGCGGCATTCAGCGGGTCGCATCGAAGGCGTCGGGAATGTGCTGCGGCATCCGGCCGGGGGCGACCAGGATCACGTCGAAGCGGATCTCGCGTTCGGCGTCGTCCGGATGATGGGCGAGCCAGAGCTCGGCGGCGGCGATAATCCGCTGCCGCCCGCGCTCGGTGACGGCTTCTGCCGCGTCGTCGACGCGCACGCGCGCCTTGACCTCGACGAAAACGAGCGCGCGGCGGCGTCGCGCGACGATGTCGATCTCGCCGAGCGGGGTTTTCCAGCGCCGGGCGGCGATCCGATAGCCCTTGGCGATGAGCAACATGGCGGCGCGGCTTTCCGCCGAGAGCCCGACGCCGGAATGCGGCGATGCGTTCGGGCCGCGCCGCTTCGCCGGCCTCGACCGGTTCAGCGCGGCGCGCCATCGCTCGTGTCCCGGCCGGCTTGCTTCGTCAGCGCAAGCGCGCGCTGGTAAAGCTCCCGGCGCGGCAGGCCGGTCGCATCCGCGATCTCGCCGACGGCATCCTTGAGCGACGCGCGCGCCAGCGCTTGCCGCAGCAATGCATCCGTCTCGGCAACGCTGGGCCGTTCCGGCGCCGGCGGCGGGCCGACGACGAGCACGATCTCGCCGCGCGCTTCACGGCCGGCATAGTCTTGCGCCAGCGTCGCGAGTTCGCCGCGCCGGACCTCCTCGTGGATTTTGGTGAGCTCGCGGCAAAGCGCGGCCTGGCGCGGGCCGAGCCCGGCCGCGAGATCGGCGAGCGTTGCCGCGATCCGCGGCCCGGTCTCGAACAGCACCAGGCTCGCCGGGATGCCGGCGAGTTCGGCGATGCGCGCGCGCCGGGCGGCCTGTTTGGGCGGCAGAAAGCCGACGAACAGGAATTGATCGGTGGGCAGGCCGGCGACGCTCAACGCCGCGAGCAGCGCCGAAGCGCCGGGAAGCGCGGTGACGCCATGGCCGGCGTCACGCGCCGCCGCACGAGCTTCAATCCCGGGTCGGACACCAGCGGCGTGCCGGCATCGGAAACGAGCGCGATCGGCCGCGCCCTCGGCGAGCCGCCGCAACAGCGTCGGCCGCGCCTTGGCCGCGTTGTGGTCGTGATAGGGCGTCAGCGGCGTGGCGATGGCGTAGCGGTCAAGGAGCTTGCGGGTCACGCGCGTATCCTCGCAGGCGATCAGGTCGGCGCCGGCGAGCGCTGCAAGCGCGCGCAGCGTGATGTCGCCGAGATTGCCGATCGGGGTGGCGACGATATGCAGTCCCGGCGCGAGGGCGGCGACATCGACCGTCTGGCTGCCGAGGACATAGCGCCGCTCACGGCGCTCATGCAGGCCGGACGGGCTGGCAGGCACTTTGGGCATCCCCGGTAATCTAGCCCTGACCGGCTTTGCCGTCATGGCGTTAACCATTCATAATCCTTTTCATTCGGTTAACTATTCGCCGCCAGAATGACAGATTGGCGATGCCCTATGGTACCGGCGTTAAGGCCGCCGTGAGGAGAACCGCCTTGTCCGCGGAATTGTCGGTTCAGGGGACGGCCGCCATGCCTTCGCGCATGCCTTCACGCCGCCGCTCGCTCGCGGGCCTGCTGGCTATCGCCGGCGTCTTGCTGGGGGGCTGCTCCGGCACCTCGAGCTATTTCTCCTCGTTCCCGTCGCTCTCCTCAAGTCCGGCGCCGGCGGGTGCGGATGCCGCCGCCGGGACGACGCTCGGCACCGGTCAAGTCAAGGTCGGCCTCATCCTGCCGCTGTCGGCGGCCGGCAATGCCGGCGTTGCCGGACAGTCCATGCGCAACGCCGCCGAGCTGGCGCTCGGCGAATTCAATGCGCCCAACATCCAGATCCTGGTGAAGGACGATGGCGGCAACCCGGACGCGGCGCGGGCAGGCGCCCAGCAGGCGCTCGACGCCGGCGCCGAGATCATCCTCGGCCCGCTGTTCGCGCAATCGGTCAGCGCGGTCGGGCAGGTGGCGCGCTCGCGCAATGTGCCGGTGATCGCCTTTTCGACCGACGCCAATGTCGCCTCGAGCGGCATCTATCTGCTGAGCTTCCTGCCGGAATCCGACGTCGAGCGCATCGTGCAATATGCCGCCTCGACCGGGAAGCGCTCCTACGCCGCTCTGGTGCCGGACAATCCCTACGGCACGGTGGTCGAAGCCGCATTCAAGCAGGCGGTGGCGCGGCGCGGCGGCCAGATCGTCGCGCTGGAGCGTTACCCGCACGACAAGGCCGCCATGGCCGCGCCGGTGAAGACCGTCGCGCTCGCAGCGGCGCGCGCCGACGCCCTCTTCATCCCCGACGGCGGCGACGCCGTGCCGGACGTCGTCCAGGCGCTGGTCGCGAACGGGGTCAACACCAAGAAGATCCAGCTTCTCGGCACCGGGCTCTGGGACGACCAGCGCATCTACGCGACGCCGGCGCTCGACGGCGGATGGTACGCGGCGCCCGATTCCGCCGGCTTCCGCAATTTCGCCGGACGCTACCGCGCCCGCTACAGTCAGGACCCGGCCCGCACGGCGACGCTCGCCTATGACGCGGTCGCGCTCGTTGCCGCCCTGGTGAAGACGCAAGGCCCGCAGCGCTTCAGCGCGCCGGTATTGACCAATCCGTCGGGCTTCACCGGCCTCGACGGGCTGTTCCGCTTCCGCTCCGACGGGACCAACGAGCGCGGGCTCTCGGTATTGCGGGTGGCGCCGACCGGCGGGCAGGTGATTGCGCCGCCGCCGCGCGGCTTCGGCGGTTCGGCGACTTGAGTTTGCTCAAGCGGCCAGAGTTTGCTTAAGCGGCTAAGTCGGCGACCACGGCATCGAGCACGGGAAATCCCGGCAAGGTGACGCGCAGGCGGCCGTCGGACGTGGTCTCGACCAGACCATGTTCGCAGAGCGTCGCGATCCGGGTCGGATCAAGCGGCCGGCCGGCGACCGCGGCAAAACGCGCGAGGTCGATGCCCTCGGCAAGACGCAGGCCCATGAGCAGGAACTCGTCGGCCGTTTCCTCGCGGGTGAGCGCATCGTCGGTGACGAGGCCGTGCCCCTGCGCCTCGACGCGCGCGAGCCAGGCTTCCGGGCTTTTTTCGGTCGCGGTGGCGCGCCGGGTTCCGTCGATGTCGAGCCGGCCATGGGCGCCCGGTCCGATGCCGGCATATTCGCTGGCGCGCCAGTAGATGAGATTGTGCCGGCATC
>CAVOHL010000026.1:0-7546 GCA_963695665.1 uncultured Alphaproteobacteria bacterium | reverse complement strand
ACCACCGCGCTCACTTGGGCGCTGGAGCGCAGCGGCTGGACGGTCGGCCGCATCGTCCGCTTCTGGGACCCGAGCTACTACCGCACCTACGAAGACGGCGCCGGCGAGCCGGCTGGCCATATGTCGGTGCAGCAGGAAGTCACCCGCGCGCTCGCGCGCCCGCAGGACTTCCTCGACGTTCCCGCCGACGCACCCGACTACCGCCGCAAAACGAGCGGCATGGCACGCGACACCTTCGACGATGATCGCCCGGCGTTCGTGGTGCGCGACGGCAATTATGTATCGGCACGCTGGCCGGGCGACGCGCACAGTTTTGCGCGGGCGTTTGCGGAGCTGCTAACGAAATGCGGCGGATGAGACGTCGCCGGCCGCTACCTAGTCCTCATACTTTTGCGGTTTCGTCTCCGACAGGAACACCCACAGCAGCGCGGTGGCCGCGACGGCGATGGCGGCGAGCGGCAGATAGCCGATCGTGGGACCGAACGCCTGAAACAGAAATCCGGTGCCGCTGGTGCTGATCGCGGCGGCGATGCCGCTCAGCGCGCCGACGGTGCCGACGGCGAGATTGAAGCGGCCGGTCCCGGCGGTGAGATCGGTGATCACCATCACGGTGAGGACGCCGATGATCGCGCCGGTGATCCCGCTCAAGATCTGCCCGACGATCAGAAACCCATAGCCCGCGGTCAAGGCGAGCAGGAGCGCCCGGACCGGCTCGAGCGCAAAGCCGATCAGCAGGAGCGGACGGCGTCCGCGTTTCTCCGAATGGAAGCCGACCCACGGCGCCAGCAGCGCCACCACGATCTGCGGCGCGATGATCAGCCCCGACATCCAGATCGCCGGGCGGTGCGTGAACCGAAATGGCGAGATTTTCCCCGATCAATGGCAGCATCGAAGCATCGGCCAATTGGAACAACACCGTCGCGCCCGTGAACAGGAGGAGCTCGCGATTTTTGCACGAGGTCGACGACGCGCGCCACGTCGGCCGCGTGTTTGCCGCGCGCGGCATTGCGCGCTCTGTCGTAGTCGATCTCCTCGCTGCGGATGAAGCTGAGCGCGATCAGCGCAGGCACGCACAACAGCGCCGCGGCGATGAAGATCGCGCTGTTCGCGTAATAGGCGCCGGCGACGCCCATCAGCCCGGCGGTCAAGGCATGGCCGCCGGCCGCATAGCGGTAGTTGCGGCCGGTGCGCACCGACATGGCGCGCGCGGCCGACCAGGCCGAGACTGATGGCGCCGATCGCCGGGGTGATGATGCCGGCCGTCGCACCCTGCAAAATTTGCGCGAGAAACACCGAGACGAAATTCGGCTTCAGGGCGAGGAGCAGCGCGGCCGCGGCGGTCATCAGAATGCCGAGCGCCGCCAAGCCCCGTTTCCAGGTGACCGCGTCGGCAAGCGCGCCGCCGGGAATTTGGCTGACCACGCCGGCAATTCCGCCTGCCGCCAGCGCCACGCCGACACTTGCCTGCGACCAGCCCAACTCCGCCAGATAGAAGGCCACGAAGGTGCCGAAGCCGGTCTGCACGTCGGCGATGAAGAAATTCATCCAGTCGAGGCCGCGCCGGCTTTGCGCCGACGCCGGCATGTGCAGCGAGTGCCGCGCCTCGCGATACTGCGCAGCCGCGGAGTGCAGCCGGGAACGGGGATGATCTGCCGCGGTATGCATGGCAATAGCAACGGCCAGAGGAATTTCGTGGCCCCGCAGCGGGGAAACGTGCGCGGCAAGGCCGGGTTCCTCCCGGCTTAACATCCCCTTAAGCAGCTGCGGGCCAGAGTGCCCCGAAACGGCACAGCGTGCTTGCCAAGAAAGCCGCCAGGGGGACCGATTGGCCATTCTCATTGTCGATGACGATCCGGTGCAGTGCCGGCTCCTCGAGGGCATGCTGCAGAAATTCGGCTATGAGGTCGTGATCGCCGAAGGCGGCGACGCCGGCGCAGCGTTGCTCACCGGGCCGGACGGCGCCTCGATCGACTGCGTGATCCTCGACCTGGTGATGCCGGACCTCGACGGTCTCGGCGTCCTGGCGCGTTTGCGGCAAAACGCCGATCACCGTGCCGGTGATCGTGCAGACCGCGCATGGCGGCATCGACAATGTCGTCTCGGCGATGCGCGCGGGCGCGGTCGATTTCGTGGTCAAGCCGGTCGGCGCCGAGCGGCTGCATGTCAGCCTGCGCAACGCGCTCACCACCAGCGCGCTCGAAGGCGAGCTCAACCGCATCAAGCACAGCCGCTCCGGCACGCTCGGCTTTCAAGGACATCATCACCAAGAGCCCGTCGATGCACGCGGTGCTGCGCATGGCGGAGAAGGCCGCAGCCTCGAGCATCCCGGTGCTCGTCGCCGGCGAGTCGGGCGTCGGCAAGGAGTTGATCGCACGCGCGATCCATGGCTCCGGCGAGCGGCGCGCCAAACCGTTCGTCGCGGTCAATTGCGGCGCCATGCCGGAAAACCTCGTCGAGTCGATCCTGTTCGGCCACGAGAAGGGCTCGTTCACCGGCGCGACCGAACGGCATGTCGGCAAGTTCGTCGAGGCGTCGTCCGGCACGCTGTTTCTCGACGAAGTCGGCGAACTGCCGCCAGCCGCGCAGGTCAAACTCCTACGCGCCATCCAGGAAGGCGAGGTCGAGCCGGTCGGCGGGCGCAAGCCGGTCAAGGTCGACGTGCGCATCGTGTCGGCCACCAATCGCGACTTGATCGCCGACGTGAAGCAGGGCCGCTTCCGCGAGGACCTGTTCTACCGGCTGCACGTCTTCCCGATCACCGTGCCGCCGCTGCGCGAGCGGCCGGCCGACATCCCGGCGCTGACCCGGCACTTCCTGGCGCGCTTTGCCGCCGAGGAAGGCAAACGCGTCGCCACGGTCGCGCCGGACGCGCTGCGGCTCCTCGCCGCTTTCCGCTGGCCGGGCAATATCCGCCAGTTGGAAAATGCCGTGTTCCGCGCCGTGGTCCTCACCGAAGGCGACGCTGTCGGCATCGAAGAGTTTCCGCAGATCACAGCGCAGATTGCGGCGCCGGCGGCGAGCCCTGCTCAGGAACCGTCCGCGGACGTGGCGGCGCAATCCCTCGGTGCGGTGCATGAGCCCGAGCCTGACGCGGCGCTTCTGCCGGATTTCGCGCCGTCCTCGCCGGCGGCGTCCACGCCCGCTACCCTCGACGTGCTGCCTTTGTTCGATATCGAGGGCGACATCAGACCGCTTGAGGCATTGGAGGCCGACATTATCCGGTACGCCATTACCCACTACCGGGGGCAGATGTCGGAAGTCGCTAGACGGCTGCAGATCGGCCGCTCCACGCTCTACCGCAAGCTCGACGCGCTCGGCCTTGAGGGCGAGCGCACGGAGGAAGCGGCCGACGTTGGGTAAGCCGTGGCCGCGGAGCGACAGCCGCTAAAAATCGCTTGATTGCGTCCAATATTGCGGTTGCCCGCAGCGACAAATCAGCCGACCTCACGTAATGTAAGTCGAAGCAGGACTCTGGTCCGCAAAAATGACGTGGTTGGGGATGATCATCCCATCCGCGAAGGTCTTGCGATCGCCTGATCGCCGGGCTGCAACGGGAGAATTTGCAATGCCGGGCGTCCGTCTCGATCGGTTCCTTGCCTCGACGGCCATCGTCGTTCTGCTTTCGGCCACGGCCGGCGGCGGGGTTGCGGACCCGATGGGCGGGGGCGATACGGGCGCACCCGCTATGACAGCGGCGCCGGCGACCGAGGGCAATTCCGGGCAAGCAGCCGCCAAACGCGAGGGTCCGGCCGACGAGGCTCCCGCGCCGGACGCATCCGCCAAGCCCAATCAATCGGATACCGCGGCCAAGCCTCATCAATCGGGCGAACAACCCGCGGCCGCTGCTGCGGCGCCGCCGGCGAAGGCTGATCAGGCGACCGGCCAGCCCGCATCCACGGCGGCCGCACCGGCGACACCGGCAAAGCCCGAACAAGCGACCGACCAGCCGGCCGTTCCGGCGACGACCGTGGCGACACCCTCCCCGGCGCCGGCGTCGAATCAGGATCAGGCGGCAGAGAAGCCGGCGGCCCCAGGAGCGGCGGCGATTCCGAGCCAGCAACCGGCGGGCGCGGCCGGCGAGAACGGCGCTCCGACGACGGCGACCATCGCGCCGGCCGCGGCGGCGCCCGCTCCCGTCGCCGACGGCAACACGCCGATCGCCGAACAACTGCGCGGTCTCGCCGGCGGCAAGTTCGATCGCATCATCGGCGGCAAGAAAGACCGGGCGACCATCGACGCGTTCTATTCGGGACGCGACTACGCGCCGCTCTGGCTCTCCGACGGCAAGCCCAACGCCAAGACGAAGGCGGCAATCGCCTATCTCGGCCAGGTCGACGCCGACGGTCTCGATCCCGCCGACTACCCGGTCCCGGATTTCGCCTCGCTGACCGATCCCGCCGCCCTCGCCGAGGCCGAGATGCGGCTCACGACCTCGATCATCACCTACGCGCATCACGCGCAGATCGGCCGCGTGCACTGGACGCGGCGTGAGCGGCGACATTTTCTACGACCAGAAGGCGCCGGAGCCGGCCGACATTCTCGCCGCCATAGTCGACGCCAAGGACATCGCCCAGGTGCTCGACGGCTACGAACCGCACGCGCCGGGCTATCTCGCGCTCAAGGCCAAGCTCGCCGAACTGCGCGCCGGCAAAGACAGCGCGGCGCATGCGCAGATTCCGACCGGACCCACACCGAAGATCGGCGCGCAGGACGATCGGGTGCCGCAGCTGCGCGAGCGGCTCGGCCTGCCGGCGGACAGCGACACCACCTACGACAAGACGCTTGCCGCGGCAGTGAAGAAATTCCAGCAGGAGCGCGAGCTCAAGCCGACCGGCACGCTCACCGCCGCGACCGTCGACGCGCTCAACGGCCGCCAGCCGGATCGTCCGATCGACACCATCATCGCCAATCTGGAACGCTGGCGCTGGATGCCGCACGATCTCGGCAAGAGCTACGTGATGGTCAATCTTCCCGACTTCACGCTGCGCGTCTTTCACGACGGCAAGCAGGTGTGGATGACGCGGATCGTCGACGGCAAGCCGGCGATGCCGACGCCAATCATGACCGCGGAGATGAAGTACATCACCGTCAATCCGACCTGGAACGTGCCGCCTTCGATCGTCGCCAAGGAATATCTGCCGGCGCTGGCGCAGGACCCGACGGTGCTGGAACGGATGGGACTGCAGGTCAGCCACAATCCCGACGGCACTATCCACATTTCCCAGCCGCCCGGCGACCGGAACGCGCTCGGCCGGCTGCGCTTCAACTTCCCCAACAAGTTCCTGGTCTATCAGCACGACACGCCGGACAAGAACCTGTTCGCCCTGGACCGCCGCGCGTTCAGCCATGGCTGCATGCGCGTGCAGGATCCGGCGAAATACGCCGAGGTTCTGCTCTCGATCGTGCGCCCGCGGCGACGGCTATACCGAGGACCGCATCCGCAGGATGTTCGGCAGCGGCGAACAGGACATCCAGTTCCCGAAATTCCTCCCGGTCCATCTGACCTATCAGACCGCGTTCGTGGACGACGACGGCAAGCTCGAATTCCGCGAGGACATCTACGGCCGCGACAAAGCCTTGCTGGCGATTCTCAAGGGCGACGAACGCAAGGTCGCCGATATTGCGATCTCGCGTCCGGAAAACACCGTGCGCCGCGAAGCGCTGGCGATGCCCGGCGGCTATTACGGCGACAATTTCTTCTCGCGGCTGTTTGGTGGCGGCTTCAACGCCCCACAGCCGCAGCAGCAGCAGCAAACCTCGCGGCGATACGCTCCCGCGGGCGCGCAACGGCGGACGGAATCCCAGTATAATGGCGGCGGCCCGTCCTGGTTTCGCTGAGCATTAGATCCGCTCCTTTCCGCTTGCCGCTGCACTAGCGCGTGCGCCTACGCAAGGCGGCGGCGCATGTAATCTGCTCGCCGGCGCGGCGTGTCGCCCGAACAACACAGCCGCCAATAAAAGCGCGCTTTCCCCCGACAATTCCGGCGCGGTGTTGAAACCCGCTCCGGCGTGGGGCATGGTTGCGGGTTGGCGCGATCGCTGGGGACGGGGGTCGCCGCGAAGAAGAGCAAAGTCATCGGTAACGCCGCGGCGCCCGCCGCGGCGAGTGTTGGCGTGACGCGGCGTGAGTTGGCGTAATCGTCCATTCTGGGGTGGCAAACGACGGGTTTGCAGCGGTGGTTGCGTTGGCCCATGCGAGTTGTGGCCGAGGCGGTTGGGTGCGACGCGGCGCGCTTTCAGGCACGCAGGCCTCCCGCTCCGTCGCGGCATTGACCTTCGCACTGTCGCTTGCCGGCTGTGCCGTCGGCCCCGATTATTCCCCCAACGCCGCGCCGGTGCCGACGCAATACAAGGAGCTCAAAGGCTGGAAAGCCGCGACGCCGCGCGACGGAGCCGATCGCGGCGATTGGTGGCGTTTTTATCACGATCCCAAGCTCGCCGTCCTGCTCAAGCAGGTCGAGATTTCCAACCAGACCGTCGCCGCCGCGGCCGCATCCTACGAGCAAGCGCGCGCGCTGGTCAGAGAGGCGCAGGCGGCGCTGTTTCCGATCGCAACGGCAAGTTACACCGCCACGCGCACGCACACGGGATCGAACGCCGGCGGCTTCGGCGGGGCGGGCGGCGGCGGTGGCGGCAACTTGACGGTCTTCACACCGCAGCTCGCCAGCACCTGGGACCTCGACGTCTGGGGCAAGGTGCGCCGGCAGATCGAGAGCAACACCTCGGCAGCCCAGGTGAGCGCTGCCGATCTCGACAACGCCAAGCTTTCGGCGCAGGGGCAGCTTGCCCTCGCCTATTTCAATCTGCGCGCCGCCGACTCGCTCCGCGACCTGCTCGAGCGCACGGTCAAAGAAGACAAGGAGACCCTGCGAATCACGCAGGACAAATTCAACGCCGGCTTTTGCCCCTCGCCCGGCGGCAGCAATTGCGTCTCGGAGGCGGAGCTTCGCTCGGCCCAGGCCCTGGTGCTCAACGCCGAAGCCCAAGCGATCAATGTCGGCGTCCAGCGCGCGCAATTCGAACACGCGATCGCCATACTGACCGGCAGGCCGCCGGCGGAGCTGACCATCGCCACGCATCTTGCTCGGCAGCAACGTTCCGAGAATTCCGGTCGCCGTCCCCTCGACGTTGCTCGAACGGCGTCCCGACATTGCCGCGGCGGAACGCACGATGCAGGAGCAAAACGCGCTGATCGGCGTCGCGGTCGCCGCCTTTTTCCCGGATATCACGCTTGTCCGGCGATGCTGCCAGTGGGTCGGCGCCATCCCGCTTCCGTTCAACGCCGCCAATGAGGTGTGGTCGCTCGGCGCCGCCGGCACGGAGACCCTGTTCGACGGCGGTCTGCGCTGCGGCACAGGTCGATGCCGCGCGCG
Organism: uncultured Alphaproteobacteria bacterium; assembly: GCA_963695665.1. GTDB lineage: Bacteria > Pseudomonadota > Alphaproteobacteria > Rhizobiales > Xanthobacteraceae > BOG-931. The sequence continues at coordinate 173 of CAVOHL010000026.1, read as the reverse complement.
CCGTCTATTGGCAGAGCGTCGCTAATTATCGGCAGACGGTGCTCACCGCCTTCCAGCAGGTGGAAGATCAGCTCGCCGCGCTCCGAATTCTCAACGCAGCAGCTCGGCAAGGAGCAGGCCGCGGTCAAGGCGCAGCGCGATGAGGTGCGCGTATTCATGAATCAGTATTGGGC
>CAVOHL010000025.1:0-8444 GCA_963695665.1 uncultured Alphaproteobacteria bacterium | reverse complement strand
AAGTGCAGCACGCAACGGGGGAACGGCTCGTCCCCGTTTGGTCACAAAAAAAGAACCCCAAGCAGAGTACGCGCTTGGGGTTCTAGGTGTTGCCTCAAACTTAGGCTTATTAGGCCGGACGGCGGGTGTCGGGGGATGGGGGAGCCGTCCGGTCGGCCTAATACGCGAGAGTTATGCTCGCGTGCCTTCCATGCAATGCGGATCACGCGTTAGTGTTATCGGGTGCGGCAAAACGCCGTGTGCTGCAACGCAAGGCAATTCTGCTCGTACACGCGGATCGGGGAGGAAAAACATTTCAAGCCAGTGCCCTAGCGCACGTGGCGAATTTTAATTTTCAAGTCGTCAGTGCGCTGCCGCTCTTAAGCCCCTAATATATTGCTACGTGCAGCGAGGGGGATTCTATCGTTATGGCTGACGCGCAAGACTGCGGAACCACGGCATGAGCGCGTTCCACGCGATCGAGCCGGCCTACTCCATGGCCGCGTTCGCGGTCGGCGTTCTGGTCGGGCTGACCGGCGTCGGCGGCGGCTCGCTGATGACGCCCATTCTCATCCTGTTGTTCGGCATTCATCCGGCGACCGCGGTTGGAACCGACCTTCTCCACTCCGCCGTGACCAAGACCGCCGGCAGCTTTGTGCATGGCCGCAACCGAACGATCGAGTGGCGCATCGTGCGGCGGCTCGCCGCCGGCAGCATTCCCATGACGGTCGTCACCATTGCCGCGTTGAGCGCCATCGACATCAACGGGTCGATGGCGCGCGACCTCATCAATGCGGTGTTGGCCCTCGCTCTGGTCATCACCGCCGTGTTGCTGGTGTTCCGCAACCGGTTCGTCGCCCGCTACTCGCCCCAGTTTGGCGCTCTCGCCGACAACAAGATCGCCGCCATCACCGTCGCCGTCGGCGCGGTGATCGGAACGATCGTGTCGATCTCCTCGGTCGGCGCCGGCGCCATCGGCGTCACCGCGCTTGTGCTGCTCTACCCGAAGCTTCCGGCGGCACGCATTGTCGGCTCGGATATCGCGCACGCCGTACCGCTCACGCTCGTCGCCGGCATCGGCCACTGGTTCCTGGGATCGATCGATTTTCCGGTTTTCACCTCGCTGATCGTGGGATCGGTGCCCGGAATCCTGCTCGGCAGCTATGCCGCCGTTCGCGTCCCGGATCGCGCACTTCGCCTTGTGCTCGCCGTCACGCTGCTTGTGGTCGCCACCAAGCTGTCACTCGGTCTGATGGCGCCGCCCTCGGACGTCGTTGCGGTGAAAACCACCACGCCGCGTTGAGCCCTTGAGGCACACCGGCCTTCGCGCCACGTCCGCCGCGCTTTCTCACCACTGAGCGAGCGTCAGACTTCCAAGAGTGTTAATGCCGCCGTTAACCTTCGCCGCTTTCCAGCACGCCGGCTTCTAGCCTACGATGCAGTCTCGTTGGCCCTTTTGGGCGTAGAGATGAATTGGCGCGATTTCCTTGCACTACTTGGCGCACTACTTGGCGGCGGCGCGGCTGCCCGGCCGCTCGTCGCGCGCGCTCAACAGCCCGGCGAGATGCGGCGCGTCGGCGTCCTGAGTTCGCTGGCCGAGACCGACTTGCAGGCGCAGGCCTGGGATGCCGCTTTTCGCAAGCGGCTCGACGAGCTGGGGTGGGTCGACGGCCGCAACATCCAGATCGACCACCGTTGGGGCGCCGGCAGCGTCGATCGCGTTCGCATGTTCGCCAAGGAACTGGTTGAACTCAATCCCGATGCGCTTGTCGCCATCACCACGCCTGCGGCCGAGGCGCTGCAGGCGCAGACCCGCGCGATCCCGATCGTGTTTGCGGCCGTGTCCGATCCGGTCGGCAGCGGCCTCGTCGCCAGTCTGGCGAGGCCGGGCGGCAACATCACCGGCTTTATCGACATCGAGGGCTCGCTGAGCGGCAAGTGGCTGGAGCTGATGCATGCGATCGCGCCTTCCGTCACGCGCGTCGCCTTCTTGTTCAATCCGCAGACCGCCCCTTTCGCCCACTATTATTTGGAGACGTTCCGATCGGCGGCGTCGGCGCTCGCGATCGAGCCGATCGAGGCTCCGGTGCACAGCACGGAGGAAGCTAAAGCCGTTGTTACCAAGCTCGGGCGCGAGCGTGGCGCCGGAGTGATCGTCATGCCCGAATCCGCCATGACGGATTATGGCCCCGCGGTCGCCTTGCTCGCCGAACGCTACCGGCTGCCGACAATTTACCCGACCAGCTTCTTTATCGCCGCCGGCGGCTTGTTGTCCTATGGAGTTGATTTCACCGACCTGCTTCGCGGCGCGGCAACTTATGTCGACCGCATCCTCCACGGCGCCAAGCCGAACGAGCTTCCGGTGCAGCTGCCGACCAAGTTCGAGCTGGTGATCAATCTGAAGGTCGCGAAGGCGCTCGGATTGACCGTCCCGCAATCCCTGCTTGCCACCGCCGACGAGGTGATCGAATGAGACGGCGCGAGGTCATTGCGATGTTAGCCGGTGCCGCAGCGTCACCGGTCGCATGGCCGCTCGCGGCGCGCGCGCAAAAGACCCAGCGGCCGCGGCGGCTCGGCGTGCTGATGGTGACCGCCGAAAGCGACCCGCTCGGGCAGCAGCGCTTCGGCGCATTGCGCTCAGGATTGCAGGAGCTGGGCTGGCGAGAAGGCGGCAATCTGCAGATCGACGTGCGGTGGTCCGCAGGCGACGCCAGCCGCCTCAAGGATTACACCGCCGAGCTGCTGAGGCTTGCGCCGGATGTCATCGTCACTAATGGGAGCCCGGCGACTGGCGCGATGGAGCATGCGACGCGTTCTATACCGATCGTCTTCGTCGTCGTCAGCGATCCGGCGGAGCAAGGCTTCATTGCCAACCTGGCGCATCCGGGTGGCAACGTCACCGGTTTTTCATTCGTCGACTTCCCGCTGTTCGGAAAGTCGCTCGAACTGCTGCGGCAAATCGCGCCCAAAGTGACCCGCGTCGGCCTCATGTTCAGAGCGGCTGACCACCCGTACTACGACAACTATTTGCAGTCGCTCGCCGCAGATAAACAGATCCTCCCGACGGTGCTCACGCGGGCCGCCGTCGGCTCTGAAGCCGAAATCGAAGGCGAGGTCGCCAAACTCGCCGCGCAGCCGGGCGGCGGGCTGATCGTCGCCGCTGACACGCTCACGCTGGTCCATCGCCAGGCGATCATTGCGTCGGTGGCGCGGCATGGCGTCCCCGCCATCCATTCCTATCGCGAGGCTGTGGTGGACGGGGGCCTGATGTCATACGCGCCCGACAGTGTCGACATCTTCCACCGGTCCGCGGCCTACGTCGACCGTATCCTCAAGGGCGAGAAACCGGCCGATCTGCCGGCACAAGCGGCGATAAAGTTCGAATTCGCGATTAACCTAAAGACCGCCAAGGCGCTCGGCCTCGACGTGCCGCCGACGCTGCTTGCGCTGGCCGACGAAGTGATAGAATGAGCAGGTACGGCTTAGGCCGGATTTTCACCTCCATTGCAGCGGAACGCGAAAGCCGTCAGATGACCGCATGAGAGCGCTGCCTGATCATCGCAAGGGACGCCTGCGGATGTTGCTCGACCGCCTGAGCGCTCTTGCTCCGGCGTCCGGCGCCTCGATCGTGCGCAGCCGGCTGTTCATCAAATACGTCACCCTGTTTGTCGGCGTGGTCGGGCTTGCGCTCGCCGCCAACGGCGCCTTCGACGTCTATTTCTCCTATCAGGAACAGAAGAGTGCGCTGGTGCGCATTCAACGCGAGCAGGCCGAATCCGCCGCCGGCAAGATCGGCCAATTCATCAGCGAGATCGAAAGCCAGGTCGGCTGGACCACGCAGCTGCCGTGGTCGTCCGGCACGCTCGAGCAGCGGCGCTTCGACGCGCTGCGGCTCCTGCGCCAGGTGCCGGCGATCACCGAGCTTGCCGAGATCGATTCCAGCGGCCACGAGCAATTGCGGGTGTCGCGGCTCGCCATGGAGGTGGTCGGCAGCGGCAACGATGTTTCCAAGGACCCGAGCTTCGCCGAGGCGGTGGCGCACAAGGTCTATTTCGGCCCGGTCTATTTCCGCCGCGAATCCGAACCGTACATGACGCTGTCGCTCGCCGGCACGCGGCGCGATACCGGCGTGAGCATCGCCCAGGTCAATCTGAAACTGATCTGGGACGTGCTGTCGAAGATCAAATTCACCGGGCACGGGCGCGCCTATGTGGTCGACGCCGCCGGCCGGCTGATCGCGCATCCCGACATCAGCCTGGTGCTGCGCAATACCGATATGTCGAAGCTGGCGCAGGTGCGCGCCGCCCGTGCCGCCGCGCCGGCGACGAGCGCGAACAGGTCCGTGAAGCCGAGGACATCGAGGGCCACAAGGTGCTGACCGCCTCGGCGCCGGTTGCGCCGCTCGGCTGGCACGTTTTCGTCGAAACGCCGGTCAACGAGGCCTACGCGCCGCTTTATGCGTCGATCGAGCGGACCGGTTTCATCCTTCTCGGTGCGCTGGCGCTTGCCTTCGCCGCCGGCATGTTCCTGGTGCGGCGCATGGTGGTGCCGATCCAGGCGCTGCGCTCCGGAGCGGCGCGCATCGGCTCGGGCGACCTGAGCCAGCGCATCGCCATCAAGACCGGCGACGAAATCGAGAGCCTCGCCGATCAGTTCAACGACATGGCCGGCCGGCTGCAGGAATCCTACACCGACCTGGAGAAAAAAGTCGACCTGCGCACGCACGAGCTGAGCGAATTGCTGGCGCAGCAGACGGCGACCGCCGACGTGCTGAGCGTGATCAACGCGTCCCGCGGCGATCTCCAGCCCGTGTTCCAGGCGATGGTGGAAAAGGCGTGGCGATTGTGTGACGCCGACGCAGGACATCTCGCACTTCCCGTTGGTGACGATTATCGAAGCGTCGCCGTCTCTGCGATGTCACCCGAGATGACGAGGCTGATCCAGTCAATATCATATGCACCCGGCCGCGGGACGGCCATCGGCCGAGCGCTGGCGGAACGCCGCCCGGTTCAGATATCCGACATTGGCGCTGACGATGAACATGTCGGCCAGCAAGCCGCACGTGAAGGCTTCATAAGGACGATCCTGGGAGTACCGCTGCTCCGGCGGGGCGAGGCAATTGGCGCATTTGGGCTTTCGCGCCAGCGGGTGGAGCCGTTCACCGAGCGCCAGATCGATCTGGTCAAGAATTTCGCCGCCCAGGCGGTCATCGCCATCGAGAATACCCGGCTGCTCAGCGAGTTGCGTGAGTTGCTGGCCCAGCAGACGGCGACCGCCGACGTGCTCAAGGTCATCAGCCGCTCGACCTTCGATCTGAAGAAAGTGCTGTCCACGCTGGTGGAATTCGGCGGCCCGGCTTTGCGCCGCCGACAAAGCCGCTCTGTTTCAGCGCGACGGCGAGGTCTATCGCTTGGCGACGACCTACGGATTTTCGGGCGACACGGCGCAGTACGACGACCGTCCGCTGCGGCCGGATCGAAGCAGCGTGACCGGGCGTGTGGCATTGGAGGGCAAGGCCGTTCACGTCCACGACGTGCTCGCCGATCCCGAATACCACTCGCCCGAATATCAGCAGGCGTTCGGCTACAGAACGAACCTCGGCGTGCCGTTGCTGCGCGACGGCACCACGATCGGCGTGTTCGCGCTGGTTCGCGACGAGGTCGACCCGTTTACCGAGAAGCAAATCGAGCTGGTGACGACCTTTGCCGACCAGGCGGTGATCGCGATCGAGAACGCGCGGCTGTTCGAAGCCGAGCAGCAGCGCACGGGGGAGCTGACCGAGTTGCTCGAGCGGCAGACCGCGACATCGGAGGTCCTTGGCGTCATCAGCCGGTCCAAGTTCGAACTGCTACCCATCCTGCAGAGCGTCGCTGACACCGCCGCGCGGCTCTGCCGCGCCGACGCGGCCGCGATCTTCCGACTGGAGGGCGGCGTCTACCGCTTCGCCGCCGGCTACAGCCTCGATCCGGCTTATCTGGAAATCGAGCGGCAAAATCCGATTGCGCCGGGCCCGGAAACGGTCGTCGGCCGGGCCGCCATGAGCCGGCAAGTCGCGCGAATCGACGACGCCTGGATCGATCCGCTTTACGAAAAGAAGGACGACGCCAAGATCGGAGCGGTTCGCTCGATGATCGGCGTGCCGCTCATGCGCGACGGCGAGCCGATCGGCGTCATCGGGCTGGCGCGCCACCGGGTCGAACCGTTTTCGGAGCGCGAAATCGAGCTGGTGACGACGTTCGCCGATCAGGCGGTGATCGCGATCGAAAACGTGCGGCTGTTCGAGGCCGAGCAGCAGCGCACGAGCGAGCTCACCGAATTGCTGGAGCAGCAGACCGCCACCTCGGAGGTGCTCAAGGTCATCAGCAGCTCCCCGGGCGATCTCGCGCCGGTGTTTGCCAGCATGCTGGAGAATGCGGTGCGCATCTGCGACGCCAAATTCGGCAACATCTACAGCTGGGACGGCACAGCCCTGCACCTTCTCGCCGCGCACAACACGCCGCCCGCGCTTGCCGCCGCCCGCAAAAACGTGCCGCTGACGATAGAAGATAACGGGCTTATCGGTCCGATGGTGGCCACCAAAGCCGTCTATCAAGTGGTCGATACGGCGGCCCATCCCGGCTACACCACGCGGCGCGATCCGGCGGCAATTACCGCGGTCGAACTCGGCGGCGTGCGCACCTGCATCGCCGTACCGATGCTCAAGGAGAACGAGCTGATCGGTTCGTTCTCGCTTTACCGTCAAGAAGTCCGCCCATTCACCGACAAGCAGGTCGCGCTGGTTGCGAGCTTCGCCAACCAGGCGGTGATCGCTATCGAGAATACAAGGCTCCTCAGCGAGCTGCGCGAGTCGCTGGCGCGGCAGACCGCGACCGCCGACGTGCTCAGCGTCATCTCGAGTTCACCGGGCGATTTGAAGCCGGTGTTCGACGCCATGCTCGGTAATGCCGCCCGCCTCTGCGAGGCCCAGTTCGGCAACTTGCTGCTCTATGAGGGCGAAGCGATCCGCATCGCCGCGATGTACAACATCCCGGCGGCCTTTGCCGAGCGCTTCGAGCGCGAACCGGTCTTCCGCGCCGGCCCGCTGGCTCCGGCATCGCGCGCCGCATCCACCAAGGATTTCGTGCATGTCGTCGACCTGCGAGAGGACCCGGCCTATAGGGAGGGCGATCCTCCCGTGGTCGCCTTGGTCGATGGCGGCGGGGCGCGCAGCCTTTTGCTCGTCCCGATGCTCAAGGAAGGGGAAGCGATCGGCGCATTGAGCATCTTCCGTCGCGAAGTTCGCCCCTTTACCGATAAGCAGATCGATCTGGTCAAGAGTTTCGCCGCCCAGGCGGTCATCGCCATCGAAAACGCGCGGCTGCTCAGTGAGCTACGCGAATCGCTGGCGCAGCAGACGGCGACCGCTGAGGTGCTGGGCGTCATTTCAAGTTCTCCCGGCAGCCTGGATCCGGTGTTCAAAAGCATGTTGGAGAATGCCGCGCGGCTGTGCGAAGCCAAATTCGGCGTTTTGGTGCTGCATGAGGGTGGCGACGCGTTCCGCGCCGTCGCCATGCACAACGCTCCCCCGGAGTTTGCCGAGCTTAGGCGGCGCGAGCCGGCATTTCGGTCCGGTGCGCTGACCCCGCTGTCGCGCATGGTTGCAACGAAACAGCTGCTCCAAATTGCCGATTTGACCGAGGACGCAGCCTACAAGACGCGCGATCCTACGGTCGTTGGATTTGCCGATACGACCGGAGTGCGCACGCTGCTCTTGGTGCCGATGCTCAAGGACGCCGAAGCAATCGGCGCCATCGCCGTCTACCGTACGGAGGTGCGCCCGTTCGCCGACAAGCAAATCGAACTGGTCAAGAATTTCGCCGCCCAAGCGGTCATCGCCATCGAGAACACGCGGCTCTTGACCGAGCTGCGCCAGCGCACCACCGACCTCACCGAATCGCTGGAGCAACAGACGGCGACGTCCGAGGTGCTTCAAGTCATCAGCGCGTCACCGGGCGATCTTGAGCCGGTATTTGCCACCACGCTGGAGAACGCGGTCCGCATCTGCGGCGCCAAGTTCGGCAATCTGTGGCTACGTGACGGCGATCTCTTCCGCATCGGGGCAACCCACGGCGCCCCGGCCGCGTGGGCCGATTTTCTACAGCGCGAGCGTGCATTCCGTGCCGATCCCAGGGTCGGGCTCGGTCAAGTCCTTGCAACGAAGCAAACCTATCAGGTGTCCGACGTCACGGCCGCGCCGACCTATCGGGACAAATTGCGCGAAGCAACGATCAAACTCTCGGGCGCCCGCAGCCTGATCGGCGTTCCGTTGCTCAGAGACGACGAAGTGATCGGATGCATCGCCATCTACCGCCAGGAGGTGCAGCCGTTCACCGACAAGCAGATCGAAGTCGTGCAGAATTTCGCCGCGCAAGCGGTGATCGCCATCGAAAACGCGCGCCTCTTGAGCGAGCTGCGGGAGTCGCTCG
>CAVOHL010000024.1:662500-663893 GCA_963695665.1 uncultured Alphaproteobacteria bacterium | reverse complement strand
AACCTACGACCTTCAGGTTATGAGCCTGACGAGCTACCGGGCTGCTCCACCCCGCGCAAAAGCGATGTCCGGCCCTGCAGTTTCGCGGGGCGGCGGCGTGAAAATCATGTAGCAAGTACCCCCCCACAAGGGAAGTGCACCGCGCCCGATTTTTCGTCATACTGTCATCACTAATCCATCGATACGTCATGCACGCCTTTCTAGAAGCGGAAATGGGCGACAAACCCGCCTTGCAGCCCAAAGCTGCCATCGGGCCGGCGGTGCGTGCTATCGCGCGCAACATCCTTGCCGGCGCGCGCGCGGCTGTCGTCGATCCCGAGCGCCCGAGCGGGGATGCGGTGCACGATTTCCGCCGCGCCATCAAGCAATGGCGCGCGCTCATGCGCCTGCTCGAGCCGTTTATTCCCAACGCCACCGGCTTGCGCCGCGAGGCGCGCGAGCACGCCCGCTCGCTCGCCTTGGCGCGCGACGGCCAATCGGCGCTCAACGCGTTCGACGATCTGGTGAAAAAGGGCGTCGTGCTCTCGGAGCGCACGACGGCGACGATCCGCGAGCGGATCGAAGCGCTGCGGGCGAGCGAGGAGCGCTCCGGGCTTACGCCGGAATTGCGCGACGCCATCGTCGCCTGGCTCGACGCCACCGCGGCGGAGATCGAATTGTGGCCGCTCGATCCGTTCGATTTCAGCTCGATCGCCGCGCGGCTCGCCGCCGGTTACCGCGAAGCGCGTCAGCGCATTCCGGCCGACTGGTCGCAGGCGAGCGCCGAGGATCTGCATCAGCTGCGCCAGCGCGTCGTCGACCACCGTTATCAGATGGACCTGGTCGAGCCGCTATGGCCGCGGCAGGGCCGGATGTGGACCGACGAAGCCGAAAGACTGCGCGACCGGCTCGGCCGCTGCCAGGACCTCGAGATCCTCAAGCAGCTGACCGCGCCGCATCAGCCGCTGGCGCGTTGGCGCTCGCGGCTCACCCCGGCTTGCGCCGAGCGCACGACCGAGCTCGCGCAACGCGCCGCGCGCATCGCGCTGCGCCTGTTCGCGGAAAAGCCGAAAGCGTTCCGCCGGCGGCTGGAAACGCTGTGGGAGCATGGGCGGTAGGCGCGGGGCCGCGAGCAGCAAGCTAGCAAAAGCCAGCGACTAAGCCAGCGCATCGGCGACCGCCTTGCCGCAGGCGGCGGTGTTCGCCGGGCCGCCGAGATCGCGGGTGCGCAGCTTCGGCTCGGCCAGCACGCCTCGATGGCCTTGACGATCGCCGCGGCCGCTTCGGTCTCGCCGAGATGCTCGAGCATCATCGCGCCCGACCAGATCTGGCCGATCGGATTGGCGATGCCCTGGCCGGCGATGTCCGGCGCCGAGCCGTGCACCGGCTCGAACACCGAGGGAAATTTGCGCTC